>NZ_JBWKTP010000001.1:970000-1537157 GCF_059420385.1 Phreatobacter sp. GW821-FHT04C01
GCCCCTCGGCCAGCGGCCGGCGGGTTCCTTGCGCCCGGCTAAGCCGCTATTGCCTTCATCGTGGTCATGGGAGTGCCGCGATGTTTACGATCGAGACGCCGAGGCTGCTCTTGCGGCCCTGGCAAGGCCGGGATCGGGCGCCGTTCGCCGCCATCAACGCGGACCCCGAGGTGCGCCGCTACTATTATCCGAGCCTGCTTTCCGCTGGAGAAAGCGCCGCGGTGCTTGACGCGGCGATGACCGGTTTCGCCGCCGACGGGTTCGGCTTCCTGGCGATGGAACGCAAATCCGACGGCGCGCTGATCGGCGGCGCCGGGCTGTCGCGGCCCGGGCCGGAGGTTCCGGGGGATGATCAAGTCGAGATCGGCTGGATCCTCGGCCAAGCTTATTGGCGCCAGGGTTATGCGACGGAAGCCAGCCTCGCCTGGCTCGATGCCGGTTGGCGGAGGTTCGGGCTCGATACCGTCATCGGCTATACCTCGGCGGTCAATATGGGCTCGCGGCGGACCATGGAACGGGTCGGCATGCGCCATGTGCCGGAGGCCGATTTCGACGACATCACGGTCCCGGTCGGCGATGCGTTGCGCCCGCACGTGCTTTATCGGATCGACAGGCCTGCCGGATGATGGTGTGACGTCGGATCGGGCGAGCGCTGGCCGGCCCGGCTTCTGCCGGATCGCCGCTTCATCCCGAGGGCTGCTCAAAGACGTGGGACGGAGTGGGACGGTGATCGACATCAGATCGGCGAGACCGGAGGACGCTGCGACCCTCGCCCAGCTCGTGGTCGACAGCTATGCCGAATTCCAGGACAGGCTGACGGCCGACAACTGGGCGATGATGCAAGGCGGTCTCCGCCGCGCCGTGTGCGACCCGGGCAAGGGCTTGCCTCTGGTCGCAATGGTCGATGGATCCACCGGCGGCTTCATCCTGTATTTCCAGCCCGGCCAGTCCGACGGTGCGATCTTTCCGCGCGAATGGGCTTCCGTTCGCATGCTTGCTGTCGCGCCGGCGATGCGCGGCCGCGGTGTCGGCAAGGCTCTGGTGGCGGAATGCCTGGGGCGGGCGCGCGCCGAGGGAGCCGAAACCTTCGGCCTGCACACCAGCGAGTTGATGATCACCGCGCGCGGCATGTATGAGCGTCTGGGTTTCGAGGTGGTGCGCGAGCTCGAACCGCGCCTTGGGGTCAGGTACTGGCTGTTCCGGCTCAGCCTCGCCGGCAGGGACTGACCGCCGCTTTGCCGTCATGGCCGAAAGATCTTCCCGGGCGATCGAGCGGCACGGCCGGCGACGGCGCTCGAAAAGGTGGGACATGGCCCGCGGAGCCATCGGTCTTCGAACGCAGGTGATCAGGGCCCAACGAAAAAACCCCACTCCGTTGGGGGCGGAGCGGGGCAGATCGGGAGGAAGAAACCGCGATTCGCGGCCGTTGGGCACAGAAAACCTAACAGGGCGAAGCTGAGATTAAGCTGACATAAGACAGGCCTTAATGCCAGTGTCTCGATGTTTTTTTGTGCATCCTGTGGAAAGCCCATGGAACGTGCGGCCGGTTCGAAGCCGGCCGAGGCGAGGGCCAATGGCCGTGAAGACCATTCCTTTGCCGGATCGGTGCGGTCACATGCCCCGCAGCGTCGCCATGACCCGCATGATCGCATCCTGCCGGGCGGCGGGATTCGTGCCAATGGTCACCTGGCCGTCGACGCGCTGCGCATAGGCGGCTCGCCGGGTCCTGAGCGGCAGGTCCGGATGGTCGAAATCATGAAAGGCGCCGGGATAACCGACAAAGGTCGCGCCGGCGGTCCGGGCGATCGCGACGCAGGGCTCGGCCGGCGTCCAGTCATCCGCCTCGCCATGCAGAATGGTCACCGGCTGGCGTGGCGACCAGCCGGATCGCAGGAAGCCGCGGCAACCGGGATAGAAGATGAGCGCCAGGCGATAGTCGACGCCGGCGGGCGGCGTCATGCCGGTGGCGTAAAGCGCCGTCGTACCGCCATTGGACCAGCCGATGAGCGCGATGCGGCGCTTGTCGACAAAGGCCTGGCGCGCCAGCCATTCGGCCGCGCCCGCGGCATCGAGTGCCCGGCCGCGGGGACGGATGGCGCGCTCGCGCGTGGTGCAGGTCGCGGTCAGGCCGCGTGGCGAATAGGAATCGGGAAACAGGACGACAAAGCCCGCGGCGGTCAGTCGCGCCGCCCAATCGGCCGAGCGGGCATCGAGTTCGCCACGGCGCCAGAGACCGGCGCAGCCATGAAGTCCGACGACCGCCGGGAAGGGACCAGGACCTGCGGGACGGAACAGCACGCCGGTGATTTCGGTCCGGTCCTGGGAAGGGAAGCTCACCCGTTCCTGCGCCCGGAGATCGCCGAGCGTCAGGAGCAAGAGGGCGGCGAGCAGGAGCCAGGGCATGACAACCAGCCTCCGGGCGCCGAGGCGACGCACCATTCTCATGCCGGCCGGGGAGGCGCCTTCTCCCGCCGGCCGCTATTTGGTGCCGAACATCCGGTCGCCGGCATCGCCCAGCCCTGGCACGATATAACCGTGATCATTCAGGTGACTGTCGATCGAGGCGGTCCAGATCGGCACTTCCGGATGGTGGCCATGGAAATTGGCGATGCCTTCGGGAGCTGCGAGCAGGCAGACGAAGCGCAGGTTGGTGACGCCGCGTTCCTTCAGCCGCTCGACCGCGGCGATCGCCGAATTGGCGGTGGCCAGCATCGGATCGGTGACGATGACCAGGCGGTCGGCGACGTCCTCCGGCGCCTTGAAGTAATATTCCACCGCCGTCAGGGTCTGCGGATCGCGGTAGAGCCCGATATGGGCGACGCGGGCCGAGGGCACCAGTTCGAGCATGCCGTCCATGAAGCCGAGGCCGGCGCGCAGGATCGGTGCGAAGACCAGCTTCTTGCCGCCGATCTGCGGCGCCATCATCGAGCCCAATGGCGTCTCGATCTCGACCTGCTGCAGCGGCAGGTCGCGGGTCACCTCATAACAGAGCAGCATGCCGATCTCGTGCAGCAGCTGGCGGAAACCCTTGGTCGACCGGCTCTTGTCGCGCATCAGCGTCAGCTTGTGCTGCACCAGCGGATGCTGGACCACGGTGACATTGTTCATCGCTACCCTCCCGGTCTTTCGCCGGCTACCATGAGATCTAGAAAACGGTTCCGTCGCTGACCACCCGGATCGGCGGCCCGCCATCGGCGCGCTTCTCGCGGGCGAGCCTGCGGCCGGCCGACCAGGTGCCGCCTTCGAGCACGCGGGCGAGCGGGAAGGCTTCGGCGCTGACGCCGAGCCGCGCGCGGACCAGCGGCGCGATACGGTCGAGCAGGGCAACGGTCAAGCCGCGCCACTCCACCACCAGGGGGGAATCGACCGTGTTGGCGGCCTCGGCAGCGGCCGGATCGCGCAGCGCCAGCACGCCCATGTCGACGAACAGGCCGCCATTGCGGTACTCGGGCAGGCCGGTCAGGCCGTCGATCCCGGTGACCGTGATGCCGCCCCATTGCAGCGGTTCGATCAGCGAATAGGAAAGCCATTGCGACAGCTTGTGGAAGGGGATCAGCCCGTCGCTGGCGTCGCCGGCCGTCATCAAGGGGTGGCGCCAGGTATCGCCCAGCGCGATTCCGCCAAGCGAGATCCGGCTCGGCCAGATCGCGCCGAGATGGGCGAGAACGGCGGCGAGGATGGCGGTCGCCGGCAAGGCGCCCGCCTCGGCGCGGGCGCTCAGGTGGTCGAACAGGCCGCCCGGGCGCGGCGTATCGTTCATTCCGAACACGGCCGGATTGGCGGCGACGGCTTCGCCGAGCCGGCAAAGGAGTTGCGCCCGCCCGTCCAGGCCGACCAGGGGATTGTCGCCCGAAACCTGGAACCCGTGGGCGATATCCCCGGCGGTCAAGGCCGCGAGACGGGCGGCATCCGCCCTCAGCCCGCGCCGGTCGTCGGCGAAGGCCCCGGCCTCGGCCATGCGCAGCGAGGCGACCGCCAGGCCTTCGGATTTCGACATGTCGGCGCCGGTGGCCTGGTCGCGATAACGCCAGCCCATGCCGGCTCCGGCGTCGAGCAGCACCGAGACGATGGCGAGATCGAAGGCGGTGCGGCCGCGCTCGGCCGGATCGGCGATGGATGCGAGCGCTTCGCGCCCGAGATCGCGGCCGGCGGCGACGAAATGGCGCCAGCGGGCATGGAAGGGAATGTCCAGGCTCGGATAATTGGCGCGGATCACCTCGACCACCAGGTCGGCCGCGGCCGACAGCCGGTCCATGTCGACGGTGAAGGCGGTCAGCTTGTCGTCGAGGCCGAGCGCCAGCATCTTGGCCGCCCGCTCGCGCACCGCCGAGGTGGTCAGGAGGGCGCGCGCGGCGCGCGGCGCGTCGAGTTGTGCGAAAGCCATGCTCAGAAGTCTTCGATCTTGCGGCCGACCACCTTGGCCAGGTCGTCATGGCTCGGCGGGGCCTCGGGGGTGAAATAGCCGGCGGCCTTCTTGGCCTCCATCTCGACGGACGCATCCTGTGGCACGAGATCGTCGGGGATCGGCACGCGCTCGACCACGTCGACGCCGGCGGCGACCAGCGCGTCATATTTCATGTTGGACATGGACATGAAGCGGTCGATGCGGCGGATGCCGAGCCAGTGCATGACGTCGGGCATCAGCTGCTGGAAGCGGGCGTCCTGGACGCCGGCGACACATTCGGTGCGCTCGAAATAAGTGGCGGCCTGGTCGCCGCCCTCCTGGCGCTTGCGGGCGTTGTAGACGAGGAACTTGGTGACCTCGCCGAGCGCCCGGCCTTCCTTGCGGTTATAGGCGACGAAACCGACGCCGCCCTTCTGGGCGTCCCGGGCCGCCTCTTCGATGCCGTGCACCAGATAGGGCCGGCAGGTGCAGATGTCGGAGCCGAACACGTCGGAGCCGTTGCACTCGTCGTGCAGGCGGCCGGAAATGAAGGTCCTGGGGTCGCCGAGCTTGGCGACATCGCCGAACAGATAGACGGTGATATTGCCGATGGGCGGCAGGAACACGCTCATGTCGGGGCGGGTGACCAGCTCCGGATACATGCCGCCGGTCTGCTCGAACAGGGTGCGGCGCAGGTTGGTTTCGGAGGTGCCGAAACGCTCGGCGATGCCGGGCAGGTACCAGACCGGATCGATGGCGATCTTGACGCAGGCGATGTCGCCGCTGTCGCGCACGATGGTGCCGTCGGGCTTCAGCCGCGTGCCGATATGCTCCTTCAGCTCGGGTAGCGTCAGCCGCGCCTTGGTGATGGCGATCGACGGGCGAATATCGACCCCTTCGGCGATCTGCGGCCGGAAGGCTTCGCCGACCATATGGCCCCAGGGGTCGATGGAGACGATGCGGCCGGGTTCTGACCATTGCGGGAAGGGGCCGATGGTCACGACCGGATGGGTGTTGGTCAGGTCCGGCCGCTGGATCGGATTGAGCGCGCCGGCCGAGACGGCGAGCGCACGGTAGAGCGCATAGGAACCGCCATGGGTGCCGATGGCGTTGCGGTCGGGGCCGGCATTGACCGTGGCGACGACCGGGCCGCGCTCATCGGCGGTCCTGGCGCCCCAGGCGATCCTGAAACGCGACGGCGTGCCGGCGCCGGGATGGGAGGTCAGCCGGATGTGGCTGGACTTGTTGACGCTCATCCTGTCCTCGATGGCCCGATGGCCTCATGGAACGGATACGGCCCCCCGTCGGGATTGGCGGAGGGCCGTCAATGAGCAATTGATCATGGCGGAGGAACGTAAAGGCTGCAAGACAATCCCGCGCGAGGTCGCTGCCGGATCCGCGCCCGCTGTCAAAGCGTCTTGCGCGAGCGCACCGCGTGCTTGATGCGGCTCTCGTCGGCACCGGCCTCCTGCAATTCCTTGCGGAACACGTCGCGCCGCTCATGCACCGAGGCGATCACCAGTCCGGCCGGCACGCCGAGATCGAACAGCACGGCTTCGGACAGCTGCAGGCTCGCCTCGATGGTCTCCGGCACGGCATCGGTGACGCCGAGCTTGTAGAGCGCCTTGGCATGGTCGGCGTCGCGTGCCCGCGCGATAATGGTCAGCTCCGGGCTGATCGACTTGGCGAGGCCGGCGATCTCGTCCATGGCGCCGGCCGTGTGCAAGGTCAGCACCAGGGCCGAGGCCTCGCGCAGGCCGCAGGATTCCAGGAAGGCGCGGTTGTTGGCGTCGCCGTAATAGACCTCGTGGCCGGTGCGCCGGAGATCGGCGATCTCGCGGGCGTCGCGGTCGATGGCGATGAAGGGCACCTTGTGGCGGGCGAGCATCTCGCAGACGAGCTGCCCGACCCGGCCATAACCGACAACGATGACGCGCTTGTCGGGGGTGACCGGCGGCGTCACCAGCAGGGCCGGATCGACCGGCGCGGCGGTCTTGACGCGCTCGGCGAAACGCGCGCCGAGGGCATCGAGCAGGGGGACGGTCGCCATGCTGAAAGCGGTCAAGGTGGTGATGAAGGCGCCGGTCTCGGCGGCGACGACGCCGGCGGCGGTGGCAAGGCCCATGGTGACGAAGGCGAATTCGCCGGCCGGGCCGAGCAGCAGCGCGCTGCGCACGGCCACCGTCCAGCTCTGGCCGAAGGCGCGCACCAGCGGCACCAATACCGCGATCTTCAGGCCGACCAGGACGACCAGCGCGCCGATGAAGGCGAGCGGCCGGTTGGCGATCAGCGACAGGTCGATGGACAGGCCGACGGAAAAGAAGAAGGCGCCGAGCAGCAGGCCTTTGAACGGCTCGAGGGTCGCCTCGATGGCGCGGCGGTATTCGGTCTCGGCGAGCAGCAGGCCGGCGACGAAGGCGCCGAGCGCCATGGACACGCCGAAGGCCGCGGTGACCACGCCCATGCCGATGGCGATCAGGACCGTGGCGGCCATGAACACCTCCGGCCCGTCGGCGGAGGCGACCAGGCGCAGGAAAGGCCGCAGCACGAGCCGCCCGACCAGCACCACCAGGGTCACCGCGACCACGCCCTGGGCAATGGCGATGGCAAGCCCGAGCATGACGCTCTCGCCGCCGCGGGTGGCCAGCGCGCCGACCAGGAACAGCAGCGGGATGACCGCGAGATCCTGCATGAGCAGGACCGCGAAGCTGGTGCGGCCGGTGGTGGTGGCGAGCCGCTTCTTTTCGGCCAGTTGCTCGACCACGATGGCGGTCGAGGAGAGGGCCAGCGCACCGCCGATCAGGATGGACGCGGCGACCGGCTGGCCGAACCACCAGGCGACCAGGGCGATGATGCTGGTGGAGGCGACCACCTGGGCGGTGCCGAGCCCGAGCACCAGCCGTTTCATGCGGGTCAGGCGCTCGTAGGAGAGCTCGAGGCCGATCAGGAACAGGAGAAAGACGACGCCGAGCTCGGCGAAGACCGAGATCTCCCTGCTGTCGCTGACCGCGATCCATTTCAGCCAGGGCAGGCCGTCGACCAGCCGGCCCACGCCGAAGGGGCCGAGCAGCGCGCCGATACCGAGAAATCCGATGACCGAACTGATGCCGAAACGGGCGAGAATGGGCACGGTGACCGCGGTGGTGCCCAGGATGATCAGGACGTCCTTATAGGCGGCGAGATCGACGGCTGCTGCCAAGTCACCATTCCCCGAGGTTAGCGCGACGCTGCCGATCTTTATGCAATCTTTATGCGGGAGCGCCAACCACCTCTCGCAGGTCGCCGCGACGCATTGCCGCCACGGTTCGGGCACTTTTCTGAACAGTTGTTAACACCATGACCTGACAGGCGAAATTTCTTGGCGGCAGGGGGCCAGAAAGGCCTTGCATGGGGGGCGGAATCTGTTATCTGTCGCCTCGCCCAATTTCGCACGTGCCTGTGGTTGCGTGCCGGTTGGTGGGCATCCGGACAAGAGGCCGGACAGCCGCCCGAAGACTTGGGGATGCACCGGCTTTGCCGGGCCGTATCCCAGGGGCGTCGTGAGACGCGGGGTCTTCGATACCTAACCGGCAGCCGGAGGCAAACCGGCGAACTCTGCCCTCCGCAGAGGACGCGACTTGAAGCAACGACGATCGGGCTTTTTTGGTCTCAGCCGGTGTCCAGAGCCGGCGACTGAAGAGGCTTGTTCTTCTTGCCGGCCGTGCGGTTCGGGGTCATTCCCAAGCCATGCGAAGGCGTCTTTTTTCGTGCAGGCCGGCAACGGCTTGGTGCGCGATGCGGCGTCTCGGCGAACGTCATCGGGTTGTGACCGTCACCGGTGTTCCGTCTCCAAAGCGGACCCGGGAAGCGATTCGCTCCCATGGGTTCAACCCTTTCCAGGTCCAGGGGGACCTGAGGGGAGGCTTTCATGACCGACCGTATCCGCGAATTCCTGCGCCATCGCCGCGAGGACGGACCGATCCTCGTCGTCGACCTGAACGTGGTCGCCGAGAACTTCACGAAATTTGCCCGGGCCCTGCCTGACACGCGCGTGTTCTACGCCGTGAAGGCCAATCCCGCGCCGGAAATCCTGAACCTGCTCGCTGAAATGGGCTCGTGCTTCGACTGCGCTTCCGTGGTCGAGATCGAGCAGGCGATGGCGACCGGCGTTTCGACCGACCGGATTTCCTTCGGCAATACGATCAAGAAGGAAAAGGACGTCGCGCGCGCCCTTCAGTACGGCGTGCGCCTGTTCGCGGTCGATTGCGAAGCCGAGGTCGAGAAGATCGCCCGCCAGGCCAAGCTCCTGGGCGCCCGCGACGTCAAGGTGTTCTGCCGCTTCCTGCAGGATTGCGTGGGCGCCGAATGGCCGCTGTCGCGCAAGTTCGGCTGCGCCGCCGAGATGGCGCCGCGCGTGCTCGAACTGGCGCATCGGCTCGGCCTCACCGCCTATGGCCTGTCGTTCCATGTCGGCTCGCAGCAGACCAATATGGGCGCCTGGGACGAGGCCCTGACCACCGCGTCGTCGATCTTCCGCACGCTCGCCGAGCGCGGCATCGAGCTGAAGATGGTCAATATGGGCGGCGGTTTCCCGACCAAATACCTGAAGGACGTGCCGGCGGCGGAAGCCTATGGCGCCTCGATCTTCGACGCGCTGATCAAGCATTTCGGCAACCGCATCCCGGAGACGATCATCGAGCCGGGCCGCGGCATGGTCGGCAATGCCGGCATCATCGAAACCGAGGTCGTGCTCATCTCGAAAAAGTCCGACGCCGATGAGGTGCGCTGGGTCTATCTCGACATCGGCAAGTTCCACGGCCTCGCCGAGACCATGGACGAAGCCATCCGCTATCCGATCCGCACGGATCACGACGCGGACGAGAAGGTGCCTTGCGTGCTGGCCGGACCGACCTGCGATTCGGTCGACGTGATGTACGAAAAGGTGCCGTACATGCTGCCGGTGTCGCTGGAGATCGGCGACAAGGTGCTGATCGAGGCGACCGGTGCCTATACCACGACCTATTCGACGGTCGGTTTCAACGGCTTCGCGCCGCTCGCCAGCGTCTGCATCTGAGACTTTCCCGCCCGGTTTGCCGGGCGGGTTTCCCCTGACAAAAAAGTCCCGACCGGCCGGATCTTTCCGGCACGAGGGCTGTCGTCTGTCTCGAGCCTTGAGAAGGACCGCGGCCATGACCGTGCACGTCACCGATTTCGCTTGCTCCGCCGTCGTTGTCGCCGACGAACAGGACAACCATGTCGCCGCCCGCGAGGCGCTGCTCGACGCGGCCTTCGGAGTCGATCGCGGCAGCAAGACCTCCGAGCGCCTGCGCGAAGGCCGGCTGCCGGCCGATGGCCTGGCGCTGGTCGCGACCATGGCCGACCGGCTGGTCGGCACGGTGCGGCTCTGGCACGTCACGCTCGGCCCCGGCCGGCCTGCCCTGCTGCTCGGGCCGATCGCGGTCGATCCGGCGCTGCGCACAGCCGGCATCGGCAGGCGCCTGATGGACGAGGCGCTGGCGCGGGCCGCGGCCCGGGGCCACCAGGCGGTGATCCTGGTCGGCGACGAGCCCTATTATCGCCGCTTCGGCTTTTCGACCGCGAAACTGGACAGGCTCTGGCTGCCCGGCCCGCTCGACCGCCGGCGCTTCCTCGGCCTCGAACTGGCCGAAGGCGCGCTCGACGGCGTGGGTGGGCTGGTCGGTGCGACGGGCAAGGATGCACCCCGATGGAGCGGCTGGGATATCGCCATGGAAGCCCGGATCGCCGCCTGAGACTTGATTGCTTTGCCGGTCACACATCCTCAATCTGTGACCGGCATGCTCTCGACCGGAACGCTAGGGAAAGGTAGACTTCCCTGCAGCATCGGGAGTCGATCATGATCCGCAACGTCGCCGCCGGCCTTGTCGCCGCAATCGCTGTTTTCGCCGTCGAGGCGGCGATCCATGACGCCGAGGCGCGCCCGCGCCGCCGGGCCGTTCCGGAAGTCCGGGTCAGCCGGCCGAGCTGGCTGGTCACGCCCAAGGTCGAATTCCCGGGCAATAACAATTCGATGCGCCCGGACATGATCTATGCGTCGGTCTCGGCGACCGGCGATCTCGCGGTCATGTCGACGAGCATGCGCGGCACGCCCGGCCCCGACCGTTTCTGGGGCGCGCCGGGCTGGACGGTGCAGTGGCCGTGGCCGGCGGCGTTCTACGCGCGCGACTGAGCCAAGAGGCGACGCCAACAGGAGCCGGCCCTCGGGCCGGCTTTTTGCTATCCGGCCATCACATTTTGCGGAGCGCGCGGCCAAGCCCCTTGTTGACGAAGCGCGGGTCGAAAGCCCGATGCCAGTCGAGGTTCGGCCTGACGATGCCGGCCTTGACCATGGTGTCGAAGAAGCCTTTGACGCGGGCTTCCGTCAGGGCGCCGATGCCGAGCGTCAGGCTGTCGCCGGAATCGACGATGCCATGGACGCGCATCCGGGCGAGGGCATAACCGATCTTGCCGTCATCCATGTCAGGATTGTCGCGCTTGATCAGGGCATTGGCCGCGGCATTGTCGCCATAAACGTAATTGTACCAGCCGATGATCGAGGCTTCGACGAAACGCTGGGCGGTGGCGGCGCGCTCCGCCAGCATGGAGCGGTGGATCTCGATCGTGGTGGCGTAGGGGTCGAAGCCTGAATCGGCGAGCAGGAAGACCTTCGGCGCGAAGCCGGCGGCGCGCTCGATCGCATAGGGCTCCGAGGTCAGGTAGCCCTGCATGGCCGAGCGCTTGTCGGCGAGAAACGGCTGGGCGTTGAAGGTATAGGGCTTGAGCTGGTCGTCGCGAAAACCATGCTCGGCCTTCATCCATTGCCAGAACGTGGCGACGCCCGCCTGCGAGATGAAAAGGGTCGGCAGCCGCTTCAGGTCGGCGAAGCTCTCCATGCCCTGGCCGGGATGGGCGATCAGGACTTGCGGGTCCTTCTGGAACAGCGCGGCGATCACGATGGTCGGCACGTTCTGGTCGACCGCGGCGAAGGCCTGGATCATGTTGCCGCCCATGTAGAAATCGAGCCGGCCGGAGGCGAGCAGCAGGCGGTTGTTCACCTGCGGACCGCCGGGGACGATGGTGACGTCGAGTCCGTGGCCGCGATAGGTGCCGTCGGCGAGGGCCTGGTAAAAGCCGCCATGCTCGGCCTGGGCGACCCAGTTGGTGCCGAAGCTGATGCGCTCCAGGCCCTGGCCGAAGGCGAGGCGCGCCGGCAGCATGGAGGCGGTCAGGCCGGCGAGGACGCGGCGGCGGGTGGCCATGATAGCGAGCCTCCGTCAAGGCTCCGGCGGGCGGCCGGAGGCGCGACCGGCATAGCGCTCGATATTGCGCCGCACAAGGGCGCCGGCGGGGGCGCGCCCGCAGTCGTCACCAGGCTTCGCGATAGATCGCCAGGGCATCGGCCTCGGTGACCAGCCGCGGATTGTTGACGAGCAGGCGGGTCTGTTTCATCGCGTCCGCCGCCAGCATTTCGAGATCGGCTTCTGGCACTTTCACATCGCGCAGGCGCGGTTGAAGGCCAAGCTCCAGCGACAGGGCGGCCATGCGATCGGCGAAGGCATCCGCGGCGGCGGCGAGCGGCCGGCCCGCGAGGTCGGGGAACAGGATGGGCGCGAGCTCGCCGTAGCCGCCGGCCGCGGCTGGCGCATTGAAGCGCAGCACATAAGGCAGCACCAGCGCATTGGTCAGGCCGTGGGGCAGGTGGTAGTGGCCGCCCAGCGGATAGGCCAGCGCATGGACGGCGGCGACCGGCGAGTTGGCGAAGGCCTGGCCGGCCAGCATGGCGCCGGTCAGCATGTCGGCGCGCGCGGCACGGTCCGATCCGGTCTTCACCGCGGTCCGGATGGCGCCGCCGAGCAGGCGCAGCGCCTCGCGGGCGAGCGCCTTCGACAGCGGGTTGTTGTTGGGGCTCGCCGAGGTATAGGCCTCGATGGCGTGAACCATGGCGTCGATGCCGGTGGCGGCCGTCACGTGCGGCGGCACGGACAGCGTCAGGTCGGGGTCAAGCAGGGCGATATCGGGCAGGATCGCCGGCGAAACCACGCCCATCTTGGTATGGGCGCCGGTGGTGATGATCGAGATCGGCGTCACCTCGGAACCGGTGCCGGCGGTGGTCGGCACCAGGATCAGGGGCAGGCGCGGCCCCCTGGCATTGCCGACGCCATAGATGCCGGCGAGCTGTTCCTGTTCCAGCGCCAGCAGGGCGACCAGCTTGGCGACATCCATGGGCGAGCCGCCGCCGAAGCCGACGACACCCTGGACCCTGGCCTCGACCGCTGTGGCGACCGCCTTCAGCACGATCGCCTCCGGCGGGTCGGCCACCACCTTGTCGAACACCACGGCCTCGCAGCCGGCGGCCGCAAGGCTGTTCAGCGCGTGGTCCAGGAGGCCGGAGGCGACGATGCCCTTGTCGGTGACGACGGCCACGCGCTTGCCCATGGTCCGCGCCGCCAGCGTGCCGAGTTCGGCGATCGCGCCGGCGCCGGAGACGATCGATCTGGCCGTGTTGAAAGTGAACATCCCTGGCTCCCCGATTTCCTGCCCGGCGCTGCAGCCGCTCGCAAAGTGTCGATTGACCGGCTAAATCGAATGCCGTCAAGCCGCCCCGCATGCCCGCCTTCGAGGGACCAAGCCGAATGGACGATACCGACCGCCGCATCCTCGCCGTGCTGCAGACCGACGCCTCGTTGTCGATCGCCGAGATCGCCTCGCGCGCCGGCCTGTCGACGACGCCGGCCTGGAAGCGCATCCAGAAGCTCGAGGCCGAAGGGATCATTCGTGGCCGGGTCGCGCTGCTCGACCCGAAGAAGCTCGGCCTCGGCCTGACGGTCTTCGTCTCGGTCGAGACCTCGGATCATTCCGAGGCCTGGCTCGCCCGTTTCGCCGAGCTGGTTTCGGCCATGCCCGAAGTGATGGAATTCTACCGCATGGCCGGCGATGTCGACTACATGCTGCGCGTGGTGGTCGCCGACATGGATGCCTATGACGGCTTCTACAAGCGGCTGATCGCCCAGGCGCCCTTGAAGAACGTCACCTCGCGTTTCGCCATGGAGCGGATCAAGCAGACCACGGCCCTGCCGCTCCATGTCAGGTCGAGCGCCGACAAGTAGGCGCGGACTTGCGACTTTCCCCGTTGTCCGGCCAAGCAGAGGCGCTACGATCCCATCATGCTCGACAAACGCACGCCCCCGGCCATGCCGGCGCCCTTCGCCAAATATTCCCATTCGGTCGTCGTGCCCGCCGGCACCCGCATGCTGTTCTGTTCCGGCCAGCTCGGTGTCGGTGCCGACGGGGCGATCCCCGAGGATGCCGGAGCCCAGGCCGATCTCTGCTTCAAGGCGATCGGCCACATGCTGGATGATGCCGGCATGGGCTTTGCCGACATCGTCAGGGTCAATGCCTTCGTCACCGACCGCGCCCACATGGCCGGCTACATGGCCTCGCGCGACCGGCACATGCCGAGCCCGCCGCCAGCCTCCACCTTGGTGATCGTCTCCGGCTTCACCAGGCCGGAGTTCAAGGTCGAGATCGAGGTGGTCGCGGCCAAGCTGGATTGATCCGATGCTGCCGAGACAGCTCTGGGCCGAAATGACCACCGCGGAGTTTCGCACGGCCGATACCGCGCGCTGGATCGCCGTCTTGCCGGTCGCGGCGGTCGAGCAGCACGGGCCGCATTTGCCCGTGCTGGTCGACACCGCGATCGCGGAGGGCAATGTGGACGCGGTGCGCCGGATCCTGCCGGTGGATCTCCCCGTGACCTTCCTGCCGACGGTCTGGATGGGCAAGTCCAACGAGCACATCAACTTTCCCGGCACCATCACGCTCAGTGCGGAGACGCAGATCCGCATGCTCACCGAGATCGGCGACAGCGTTGCCAGGGCCGGCGTGAAGAAGCTGGTCATCGCCAATTCCCATGGCGGCAATGTCGCGGCGATGGATATCGTCGCCCGCGATCTCAGGGTCCGTCACGGCATGCTCGCCGTGCAGGTGTCCTGGCATCGGCTGGGCGCACCGGAGGGGCTGTTTTCGGCCGAGGAGGCGCGGCACGGCATTCATGGCGGCGCGGTCGAGACCTCGCAAATGCTGCATTTCCGTCCCGACCTCGTGCAGATGGACAAGGCGCGCGACTTCATCTCGGCGGGGGTGGCGATGGAGCAGTCCTACAGCCACCTGCGCGCCATCTCGCCGGTCGGTTTCGGCTGGGTGAGCGAGGACCTGTCGACGGCCGGCGCCATCGGCAACGCGGCGGCGGCGAGCGCCGAGAGCGGCCGGCTGGCGACCGCGTTCACAGCGGCTGCCTTCGTCGCCCTGCTCGCCGATGTCGACCGGTTCCCGCTCGACAAGCTGGGAACCGGCGTGACCGTCTGAGGCGGGCCGGGCTCAGTGGAGCCAATTCATGTATTGGCCGAGGAAATTGCCCGGCGCCAGCAGCGCGCTGGCCCAGATGAAGGCCGAGACCACATTGGCGATCTGGAATTTCAGCTGCGGCATGGCGACGATGCCGGCGATCAGCGGCACCGAGGCGCGCAAGGGGCCGGAGAAGCGGCCGATGAAGATCGCCCAGACACCCCATTTCTCGAAGAAGGCGTGGCCCTTGGGCAGCATTTCCGGATATTTCGACAGCGGCCAGATATTGCCGACGCTGTCCTTGAAATAGCGGCCGAACCAATAAGAGATCCAGTCGCCGCAGGCCGCACCCAGCGACGCCGCGATGAGGATCGGCCAGAACGGTATGCCGCCGGCGCCGACCAGTGGCCCGAAGGCGACGATCATCGCCCAGGCCGGCACGATCAACGACAGGACCGCAAGCGATTCGGCGAAGGTCAGCGCGAAGATGATGACAGGTGCCCAGGCCTGGTTGGCTTTGACGAATTCGATGAGCGGGCCGATGTAACTCTGGACGTCCATTGCGATCTCGCGGCGACAGGCTGGCTTGGATTTCTCACAGGCGCCCAGCCTGCACAGGCGACGGCACGGACAAGCAATCCAGGCCGCCGACCCAAGACGATCGCAGGTTGGTGGTCAAGCGTTTCGGCTTCGCGCCAGTGTCGCAGGACGGCGATGCCGCTTCGTTTCAGCCGGTCGACGCGGGCTGTCGCGCCGGTTAAAGACAGGGTTCGCCGGCTGCGGCGGATGTCATCCATGCCTGGGCATGGACGAGGAGACGGGATCATGGATGTGACGGCTCTGAAGGCGCATGCCGGCCAGGTGCTCGACGATGCGACCATTGCCGAACTGCCCAATCATTACCGGGGCAAGGTCCGCGACAATTACGACCTGCCCGACGGCAGCCGGATCATCATCGCCACCGACCGGATCAGCGCCTTCGACCGCATCCTGGCCGCCATTCCGTTCAAGGGCGAGGTGCTGACCCAGACGGCGCGCTACTGGTTCGAACAGACCCGCGACATCTGCCCCAATCACGTCATTGCCTATCCCGACCCGAATGTGGTGGTCGGGCAGAGGCTGGACATCCTGCCGGTCGAGATCGTGGTGCGCGACTATCTCGCCGGCACCACGGCGACCTCGGTGCTCACCCTCTACAATGCGGGCCAGCGGCAGATGTACGGGGTGACGCTGCCCGATGGTCTGAAAGCCAACCAGCGCCTGCCGCAGCCGATCATCACGCCGACCTCCAAGGCCTTCGACGGCGGTCATGACGAGCCGCTGACGCCGGACGAGATCCTGGCCCAGGGCCTGCTGACGGCCGAGCAGTGGCAGACCCTGTCGACCTATGCCTTTGCCCTGTTCGCCCGCGGCCAGAAGCTCGCCGAGGAGCGCGGCCTGATCCTGGTCGACACCAAATACGAGTTCGGCACGGCGCCCGACGGCAGCATCGTGCTGGCCGACGAGATCCATACGCCGGATTCCAGCCGCTACTGGCGCCGCGCCAGCTATCGCGAGCGGTTCGAGCAGGGCGACAAGCCGGAGAGCTTCGACAAGGATTTCGTCCGCAACTGGGTGGTGGCGCGCTGCGACCCCTACAAGGACGCCATCCCCGAGATCCCCCAGGATGTCATCCTGGCGACCGCGGCTGTCTATATCGAGGCCTTCGAAACCATTACCGGCCAGGTCTTCGATCCCACCGGGACCAGCGGGCCGGTGCTCGCGCGCATCCGGCGCAACCTGGCCGGCTATATGTGAGCCGGTGCGGCGCCGGCCTGATGCCGGCCGCCGGACCCGCGTCAGCCTTCCAGGACCTGCTTGCTGGCGACGGTCGTATCGGCGTTCAGCTTGTAGACCAGGGGCACGCCGGTCTTCAGCTCCATCGACGGGATGGTCTCGGCGTCGAGGCCGTCGAGGACCATGACCAGCGCGCGCAGCGAATTGCCGTGGGCCGCGACCAGCACGCGCTCGCCGCGCATGACGCGCGGCAGGATCTCGCCGACATAATAAGGCAGGACGCGGGCCACCGTGTCCTTCAGGCTTTCGCCTGCCGGCGGCGGCACGTCATAGGAGCGGCGCCAGATATGCACCTGTTCGGCGCCGTATTTGGCGGCGGTCTCGGCCTTGTTGAGACCGGAGAGGTCGCCATAGTCGCGCTCGTTCAGGCGCCAGTCCTTGATGGTGGCAAGGTCAGGCTGGCCGATCTCACCGAGGATCAGTTCGCAAGTGTGCTGGGCGCGCGACAGGGCCGAGGTGAAGGCGATGTCGAAGGAAATGCCGAGCGCCTTCAATTCGCGGCCGGCACGGCGGGCCTCGTCGACGCCTTTCGGCGTCAGGCCCGGGTCCTTCCAGCCGGTGAACAGGTTCTGCAAATTCCACTCGCTCTCGCCGTGGCGCGTGAGCACGAGAAGGCGTTCGGTCATCATGGGATCCTGGTTCTCAGATATCGGAGAGGCCGAGCACATCGGCCATCGAATAGAGGCCGGCCGGGCGGCCCTTGGCCCACAAGGCAGCCTTCAACGCGCCGCGGGCGAACAGCGCCCGGTCCTCGGCGATGTGGTTGAGGCTGATGCGTTCGGTCGGGCCGGCGAAGGTGACGGTGTGTTCGCCGATCACGGTGCCGCCGCGCAGCGCGGCGAAGCCGATGGCGCCGCGCTTGCGCGCGCCGGTCACACCGTCGCGGCCGCGCTCGGAGTGATCCGCCAGCGCGATGTCGCGGCCGCGGGCAGCGGCTTCGCCGAGCAGCAGGGCGGTGCCGGAGGGCGCGTCGATCTTGCGGTTGTGATGCATCTCGACGACCTCGATGTCGAAGTCCTCGTCGAGCGCCTGGGCCGCCTTCTTGACGAGGGCCGCGAGCAGATTGACGCCGAGCGAGAAATTGCCCGATTTGACGATGGTCGCGGTGCCGGCGGAGGAGGCGATGGCGTCGTCCTCGGCCTGGCTGAAGCCGGTCGTGCCGACAATATGGACCTTGCGGTGCTTGGCGGCGAGACCGGCGAAATTCACCGAGACCGCGGGAATGGTGAAATCGATCAGGCCGTCGGCGGCCGCGAGCGCGGCGTCGGCATCCGAGCTGATCTGCACCAGTGCGCGCCCGGCACCGGCGATCAGGCCGGCATCCTCGCCGATCGCGACATGGCCCGCCGGTTCCAGCGCGCCGGTCAGTTTCAGGCCCGGCATCTCCTGGACCAGGCGGATCAGGACGCGGCCCATGTGACCGGCGGCTCCAGCGACGACCAGGCGCATCTCGGACATGGCTTCCTCACAGGGCTTGGGCAGATCTTGGGGCTCGAGGCGACCGCACAGCCCGTGGCGCGGTCTAGCAGTGCGGCGAGCCAATGAAAAGCGGCGCCGGCAGGCGCCGCCCTTCGGGTCCGGTTCAGGTGCGGGCGTCGTAGGCCAGAACCGCCTCGAGCAGCACCTGCGCGCCATGGGCGCAGTCCTCGAGCGTCGAGCTCTCCGCCTCGTTGTGCGACAGGCCCTCCTTGCAGGGCACGAAGATCATCGAGGTCGGGCAGACGCGGGCGACATACATGGCGTCATGGCCGGCGCCCGAGGTGATCTCACGGGCCTTCAGGCCGAGCTTCTCGGTGGCGCCGCGCACCATGGCGATGCAGGTCTTGTCGAACGGCGTGGCGGGCGAGTCCTGCAGCGGCCTGATCTCATGGGCGCCGTGATGGCGCGCGGCGGCTTCGGCAATGGCGATCTTGGCCTTGGTGACCATGATCGCCAGGTCGTCGTCGCTCGGATTGCGCATGTCGAGGGTGAAGCGGACTTCGCCGGGAATGATATTGGGCGAGCCGGGATGGGCCGAAACAATGCCGATGGTGGCGAGGCCGTTGGGCGCGTGGTCGAGCGCGATCTGGCGGATGGCCGTGGCGGCCTCGGCGAAGGCGGCGAGAGCGTCGCGCCGATAGGGCATCGGCGTGGTGCCGGCGTGGCTCTCGCGCGCGGTGATGCTCACGTTGAACCACTTGATGCCCTGGATGCCGGTGACGATGCCGATGGTCTTGGCTTCTTCCTCCAGGATCGGGCCCTGTTCGATATGCAATTCGAAATAGGCCTGGAAGCCGAGCGCGCCGGGCTTGTCCTTGCCGCGATAGCCGATGGTGTCGAGCGCCTCGCCCTGGGTGACGCCCTCGCTGTCCTTGAAGGCATCCATTTCGGCCTGGCTATAGGCGCCGGCATAAACCGCCGAGCCGACCATGGAGGGCGAGAAACGCGCGCCCTCCTCATTGGTCCAGTTGACCAGGGCGATCGGCGCATTGGTTTCGAAGCCGGCCTGGTGCAGTGTCTTCAGCACTTCCAGGCCGCCGAGCACGCCGAGCACGCCATCGAACTTGCCGCCGGTCGGCTGGGTGTCGAGATGGCTGCCCATGGCGATCGGCTTTTTCGAAGCGTCCTTGCCAGGCCGGACCGCCACCATGTTGCCGGCGGTGTCGAGATGGACGGCGCAGCCGAGCGCTTCGCATTGCGCCTTGAACCAGTCGCGCACGCGCCGGTCCTCGTCCGACAGGCTCAGGCGCTTGATGCCGCCCTTCGGCGTGCCGCCGATGGCCGCGGTTTCCATCAGCATGTCCCAGAGCCGCTGGCCGTCGATGGTAAGGTTGCTCATGGGGTCTCCGGTCAGGCGTTGATCACAAAGGCGCGACCATTTCATTGGCGCCGGTGCGAGGCAAGTGCCGCAGGAAAAAGCCGGCCATGCACGTTTCGTTAACCGTAAGGCTCGCCTTATCTTGGCCGCCTTCGCCGCCTTTGAGTGGTGCCGTCTTTTTATCCGGGGATCTTGCCGTGCCGCGCTTCCGGCTGCCATTCATGATCGGCGTCTTCGCCGCCGGGTTTGCGGCGAGCCCGGCCCGGGCGCATCCGCATGTCAGCGTGCAGACCGAAACCCGCGTCATGTTCGATGCCCAGGGCCAGGCGGTGGCCCTGGAACAGATCTGGACCTTCGACGAGATGTATTCGGCCTTCGCGATCCAAGGCCTCGATACCAACAAGGACGGCAATTTTTCGCGCGAGGAACTCGCCGAACTGACCACCATCAATGTCGAAAACCTCGGCCAGCAAAAATATTTCACCGTGGTTCGGCACGAGCGACGCTTCGTCTCGTTCGGCCCGGCGCGCGATGCCTGGTCCGAGGTGCAGGGCGGCAAGCTGACCCTGCATTTCACCATGCCGGTGGTGACGCCGTTCAAGCCGGGCGGCAAGCCGCTTGTCGTCGAGGTCTATGACCCCGAATATTTCGTCGCCTTCGAGCCGGCCGACGGTGAGCCGATGCGTCTCGTCGGCGCCCCGGAGGGCTGCAAGCTCGACTACAGTCCTCCACGCACGACCGGCGCGGCGGCCAATCTGTCCGAAAGCTTCTTCCAGTCGCTCAATGCCAGCGCCAATTTCGGCCAGCAATTTGCCGGCCGCTTCACGGTGAACTGCCCGTGAGCCTGAGCCGTCTGAACGGCCGGACCGCCGTCGCCATTGCGTTGGTGTCCGCCGCGATCGTCGTGGCGCCGCTGGTGCTGGAACCGGCCTTTGCCCAGGCACCGCCTTCGGCCTTCGGAGGCGCGGCGCGTGCGCCGGCGAATTCGGGCCTGTTCGCCATGATCATCGAACGGCAGGTGCTGTTCTATCGCCAGCTCACCGCCGCGGTCGGATCGATCCGGGCCGGCAATCAGGGCGCGCTGGCGACCCTGGTCGGCCTGTCCTTTCTTTATGGCATCTTCCACGCCGCCGGTCCGGGCCACGGCAAGGCGGTGATCTCCTCCTACATCGTCGCCAGCGGGGAGACGGTCAGGCGCGGCGTGACGCTCGCCGCCTTGTCGTCGCTGGTTCAGGCGTTGACCGCGATTTCGCTGGTCGGCGTGCTGGCGCTGGTGCTCGGCACCACCGCGCGCACCATGACCCGCGTGGTCGACTGGATCGAGATCGTCGCCTATGGGCTGATTGTGCTGATCGGGCTGCGGCTGCTTTTGGCCAAGGGCAAGGCCTTTGCCGCGCGCTTCGTGTCGTGGCGGTCCGGCCGGCCGGTGGCCGGCATGGGCTGCGACGACGGCTGCGCCCATCTGCCGGCGGCCGAGCAGGTGGCGCGGGCCCATTCCTGGCGCGAAACCATGGCCATCGTCTTGGGCGTCGGCCTGCGGCCTTGTACGGGAGCGGTGCTGGTGCTGGTTTTCGCGATGGCCCAGGGCATCGTCTATGCCGGCGTCGTCTCGGCCTTCGCCATGGCGATCGGCACGGCGATCACGGTGGCCGCGATCGCGACGATAGCCGCGGGCGCCAAGGGCCTGGCGGTCCGGCTCGCCGGGTCGCAAACCGGGCTGACCACCGTCCTGCTCAGCGCGGCGGAAGTGGCCGCCGCGGTGATCGTCGTCCTGTTCGGGGCCGGGCTCTTGACCGGCTATCTCGTGATGGAGCGGACCATGCCGTTCTAAGGCCGTTTCGCGCGCGGGTCAGCGCGCGATGGCGGTCTTGCTGCGGTCACGCCGCCGGTCGGCGACCGGCTGATAGGCAATGCGGCAGTGATAGGCGCAATAGGGCAGGCCGGTCGACGAACGGGCGCCGCAATAGCGGAAATCTTCCTTGCCGGGGTCGCCGATCGGCCAGCGGCAGGAATATTCCTTCAGCTCCATGATCGTGCAGCGCTCGCCCATCGGCACGACATTGTCGATTTCCGGCAGGGGCGCGAGATCGAGATCGGGGCTCGCCACGGGCAGGGCATGGGGCTTCAGCGCCAGATTGCCGCGCGAGGCGGGCATGGACGGGCGCGGCGGGGCCGACGGGGCGGCGCGGGCCGGCTTGCGCGGGCGCGGCGTCGAGGATGACGGCGCCTTGGCCCGGCCCGACAGGCCGAGGCGGTGAACCTTGCCGATCACGGCATTGCGCGTGACCGAACCGAGCTCGCCGGCGATCTGGCTTGCGCTCAGGCCGTCGTTCCACAATTTCTTCAAGAGCTCGACCCGTTCGTCGGTCCACTGCAGTTGCTGCATCTGGTCGTCTCCTCCTGGGTTAGGCATCGCGCGCAGGTTGAATCCCTCGGCCCGCGTCAGCTCGGAAGAAGCTGCCGCTGGAACGCCGCTACTCGGGAGATCGGGTTCGCCGCACGAGATGTCGTATGCCGACGGCCGGACATTACGCTACTCGTTGAATCTCACGCAAGAGTCCGGGGAATCAATGGGTTGTTTTCCCCAAAAGCTTCGCCGCGACCTGAAATTCATCCACAAGGCGTTAATGTGGGCGTGGAAGTCAGAGTCATAACAAGACCTTACTTTCTCTCGATCGGCCCGCACCGCTTGCGGAATGCCCCGCCGCAGCACGTGGGCACGGCGCCCAAGGGCGTATCGATCGCCCCTGACTGTTGCAAAAATGTCGGTGTCTCATGGCGCAGGACCGGGGGGATCGCGGTGCGGATCGGCGGATCCGGAGGGGTTGGGCTCACCGGAACACCGCAACTGGTCGCGACGGCCGGAGATCGCCCGGCGCCGGCCGTGCTGCTGGTCCGGGGCAGTGGCCCGAGAGACCGGGACGGCAACCAACCGCCGGCCCTGATCGCCGACATCATCGGGCAGATCGCCGTGACGCTCGCCGGTTTCGGCATTGCCAGCCTGCGCTGCGACAAGCGCGGCATGGCGCCGGCCGGGCGGTCCTGCCGGACCGGTCGCCCCGCTGTCACGGCCACGTTGCATGGCTGGTTTACCGGACTTGGCCGGGCGTCGCCGCCCCTATAGACAGCAGGCGGCAGGGGCGGGCAGGGCCATGTTCCTTGACATTCCGCCGATCTGTCCTAGCTTTCCGCCGTGCCGCCCTCCGGGGCGGCCGTTTTCTTTGCGCCATGGAGTCCTCGAGGAGGAATCGAAGTGATTACGCCTTTGATGCCGAACTATGCACGGTCCGAACTCGCCTTCGAGCGGGGTGAAGGGTGCTGGCTGGTGACGGCAGGCGGGCGACGAGTCCTCGATTTCGGCTCCGGCATCGCGGTCAATGTGCTCGGCCACGCCCATCCGCACCTGGTGGAGGCGCTGACCGAACAGGCCAAGAAGCTGTGGCACGTCTCGAACCTGCACCAGATTCCGGATGGCGAGCGGCTGGCCCGCCGGCTGGTCGAGGCGACCTTCGCCGATTCCGTGATGTTCTGTAATTCGGGCGCCGAGGCCAATGAAGGCGCCATCAAGATGGCGCGCAAATATCACGCGTCGCGTGGCGAGCCGAACCGTTTCCGGGTGATCACCTTCGAAGGTGCCTTCCACGGCCGGACGCTCGCCACCATCGCGGCCGGCGGGCAGAAGAAATATCTCGAAGGTTTCGGCCCGAAGGTCGAAGGCTTCGACCAGGTGCCGTTCGGCGACCACGACGCTTTGAAGGCGGCGATCGGTCCGGATACGGCCGCGCTGATGATCGAGCCGATCCAGGGCGAGGGCGGATTGCGCGCCGTGCCCAACGAGGAGCTACGTTATCTGCGCGAGCTCTGCGACCAGCAGGGCCTGCTCTTGATCCTCGACGAGGTGCAGACCGGCATCGGCCGTACCGGCAAGCTGTTCGCCCATGAGTGGTCGGGCATCACGCCCGACATCATGTCGATCGCCAAGGGTATCGGCGGCGGCTTCCCGCTCGGCGCCGTCCTGGCGGTGGAGAAATGCGCGGCGGTGTTCACGCCGGGCACGCATGGCACCACCTTCGGCGGCAATCCGCTGGGCATGGCGGTCGGCAATGCCGTGCTCGACGTGGTGCTGGCGCCGGGCTTCCTGGACGACGTCCAGCGCAAGGCGCTGCTGTTCAAGCAGAAGCTGGCGGGCCTGGTCGACAGCCATCCCGGCGTGTTCGAGGAGGTCCGTGGGTTCGGCCTTCTCACCGGCGTCAAATGCGCCCTGCCGAACGGCGACGTCACCAATGCCGCCCGCGACGCCGACCTGCTCGTGGTGCCGGCCGGCGACAATGTCATCCGACTCATTCCGCCGCTGATCGTGTCGGATGAAGAGATCGGCCAGGCGGTCGACAAGCTCGAGAAGGCCGCGCGCCAGCTCGAGGCATCCCTCGTCAAGGGAGCCGCCGAGTGACCACTTCACACAAGACGGCAACCGGCGCGGGCGACAGGCCCGCGGCGGACCGGCCGAAGCATTTTATCGACCTCAGCGATTTCGCCGGGAGCGATCTCAGGGCCATTCTCGACCGCGCGCGCGACCTGAAGCGTGTCCGACGCACGCCCAAGGCCGACAAGCCGCTGGCCGGCAAGGTGCTCGCCATGATCTTCGAGCGCCCGTCGACCCGCACCCGCGTGTCGTTCGACGTCGGCATGCGCGAACTCGGCGGCGAGACGATCATGCTGACCGGCGCCGAGATGCAGCTCGGCCGGGGCGAGACCATTGCGGATACCGCGCGGGTGCTGTCGCGTTATGTCGACGCGATCATGATCCGCATGCTCGACCACAATGCGGTCAGGGAGCTGGCGGATGCGGCCACGGTGCCCGTTATCAACGGGCTCACCAAGATGTCGCATCCCTGCCAGATCATGGCCGACATCCTGACCTTCGAGGAGCATCGCGGCTCGATCCGGGGCAAGACGATCGCCTGGGCAGGGGACGCCAACAACGTGCTGGGCTCGTGGATCCAGGCTGCCTCGCGCTTCGGCTTCAAGCTGAACATCGCGACGCCCGAGGAGCTGGCGCCGCGCCGCGAATTGATCGCCGCGGCCCAGCGCGAGGGCGCCGAGGTCACCTGGTCGTCGGATCCCTACCACGCCGTCGAAGGTGTCGATTGCATCGTCACCGACTGCTGGGTGTCGATGGGCGACGAGGATGCCGGCCGCCGGCACAACCTGCTCAAGGCCTATCAGGTCAACAAGCAATTGATGACCGCGGCGAAGTCCGACGCCCTGTTCATGCACTGCCTGCCGGCGCATCGCGGCGAGGAAGTGACCGACGAGGTGATGGACGGACCGCAATCGGTGGTGTTCGACGAGGCTGAAAACCGGCTGCACGCGCAAAAGGGCGTGCTGGCCTGGTGTTTCGGAGCCTAGGCCGCAGTTCGACGACCACGACAGCCACGTCCGGCATCGAAGTCCGGCACCCCGCCCGGCCGTTCAGGCCGGGCGACCCGGCAGCGGCGAATAATCGGTCAGGCGCAAGACGCGGTCCTCGATGGCGCCGACCAGGTTGCCGTGTTCGGCCGATGTCCGCCGCTTGATCTCGGCCCGTTCCTCATCGGCCATGAAGGCGGCCCAGCTGCCGGCCATGGTGTCCTCGTCCGGCCAGCGCAGGATGTAGATGAACTCGATACGGTCGGCGCCGGCGCTCTCCCACATGGCGGCGATGTCGAAGCCGTAGCGGGTCATGATCCGCGCGGCATGGTCGCGGAAGCGGGCATGGAATGCCGGCTTGTTGTGCGGAAAGATCTCGTAGATGCGCAGCTGGTGGATCATCATGCGGTCCCGTGTCGCGTGTCTTCCCGTGGAACATCTGGTGATGCGGCGCGCCCTTCGCCATCTATCCTTGATGGGTATGGCGTCTCGGAAAGCGGCGATCCCTGGCATCGGCCGGCCGGCCGCACCAATTCGCCATATCGCTCATGGCGTTCTGCCATGCGTCGGGTTCGCGCCCTCTTCTCACTGGGCGAATTCGACGATATGAGACCTGCCACGTTGGAATGATCGTAAGAGGTCCGCCATGGCCAAGGCCCGCACGCTGTACGACAAGATCTGGGACGACCATGTCGTCGACCAGCAGGACGATGGCACCTGCCTTCTCTATATCGACCGGCACCTGGTCCATGAAGTGACCAGCCCGCAAGCCTTCGAGGGCCTGCGCAATACCGGCCGCAAGGTGCGCGCGCCGCAGAAGACGCTCGCCGTCGTCGATCACAACGTGCCGACCACCAGCGACCGCGTCCTCGGCATCAAGGACGAAGAGAGCCGCCTGCAGGTGGAGGCGCTGGCCAACAATGCCGCGGAGTTCGGCGTCGAATATTACGACGCGGCGGATATCCGCCAGGGGATCGTCCATGTCATCGGTCCGGAACAGGGCTTCACGCTGCCCGGCACGACCATCGTCTGCGGCGACAGCCATACCTCGACCCATGGCGCCTTCGGCGCGCTGGCCCACGGCATCGGCACCTCGGAGGTCGAGCATGTGCTCGCCACCCAGACGCTGATCCAGAAAAAGGCCAAGAACATGCTGGTCCGCGTCGACGGACAGCTGAAGGACGGCGTCACCGCCAAGGACATCATTCTCGCCATCATCGGCGAGATCGGCACGGCCGGCGGCACCGGCTCGGTCATCGAATATGCGGGCGAAGCCATTCGCGCGATCTCGATGGAAGGCCGCATGACCATCTGCAACATGTCGATCGAGGGCGGCGCCCGTGCCGGCCTGATCGCGCCGGACGAGAAGACCTATGCCTATCTGAAGGGCCGTCCGAAGTCGCCGAAGGGGGCGGCCTGGGACATGGCGGTCAAATATTGGGACGGGCTCTATACCGACGAGGGCGCCCATTTCGACCACACCGTCGTGCTCGATGCCGGCAATCTGCCGCCGATCGTCACCTGGGGCACCAGCCCCGAGGACGTCATCTCGATTTCCGGCGTGGTGCCGAACCCGGACGAGATCGAGGACGAGAACAAGCGCCTCTCGAAGTGGCGGGCGCTCGACTATATGGGCCTCACCCCCGGCACCAAGATCACCGACATCCGTCCGGAAAAGGTGTTCATCGGCTCCTGCACCAATTCGCGCATCGAGGATCTGCGGGAAGTCGCCCGCATCGTTCGCGATCGCAAGGTCGCCTCGACCGTCTCGGCTATGATCGTGCCGGGTTCGGGGCTGGTGAAGGAACAGGCCGAGCAGGAAGGCCTGGACAAGATCTTCCTGGCCGCCGGTTTCGAATGGCGCGAGGCGGGCTGCTCGATGTGCCTGGCGATGAACCCGGACAAGCTCAAGCCGGGCGAGCGCTGCGCCTCCACCTCGAACCGCAATTTCGAGGGCCGCCAGGGCTATAAGGGCCGCACCCATCTCGTCTCGCCGATCATGGCGGCGGCCGCCGCCATCGAAGGCCATTTCGTGGACGTGCGCCACTGGGGGTGACGGGTGGCGACACCCGAGGGCAATGATCGAAGCGATCGCCTGGTCCGGTGGGCCCGCTGGCTCACCGGCATCTGGCTGGCTTTCGGCGCGCTCGTCGCCTTCCTGAAACGCGACAGCATTCCGGCTCTCGGGCTGAACGACATCGGCGACGCGCTGGCCGGCCTGTGCGCGCCGATCGCCTTTCTCTGGCTGGTGGTGACAGCCCTCCTGCAGAAATTCGAGCTCGAGGCGCAGCGCGCCGAGCTGAAGCTGAACCGCGAGGCGCTGCTGCTGCAGGTCGGCCAGCTCAGCAATTCGGTGGAGCAGCAGGCGGCGCAGACCAAGATCATGAAGGACGAGTATGAGCGCTCGCTGCAGCAATCGCTCAACTCCCAGCTCCGCCGGATCCTGATCGACGATCACGCCTGGTACATGTCGGAACTGTCCAATCTGGGCGCCCGGACGCTCGGCTTCGTCGTCGACGGCCGCGCCGAGACCGTGGCGCATGATTTCTCCAATGCCGGCGCCAGGCTTTTGGCCGAGAACCGGGTCTCCGAGGCGATCATCGGCATCGACGCGGATCTCGGCGCGCTGGAGGCGGCCTTCGCGGGCGAGGGACGCCGCTACGACACGGCGACGCTGGTGCTCATGGCCACGCTGTCGCCGATCCTGCAGGCGTTTCACCATTCGCTCGCCGCGGCGGTGCAGAGCCATGACGGCTTCCAGCGCAACGCCGTCGTCGCGGCCGATTACGAATTGGGGGTCAACAGCCGGATCGCGCAGCTCGCCGCGCTGCACGGACGGCTGGAACGCGAGATCGGGCTTGCCGGGAGGCTCACGCCTCCTGCCTGATGCCGCTCGCTTCGAGCGTCCGGCGCAGCCGGGTGAAGGCCAGCCGGATCCGGCTCTTGACGGTCCCGAGCGGCAGGTGCAGCTGTCCGGCGATTTCGGAATGCGACAGGCCGTCGAAAAAGGCCAGGCGGACCAGCGAGAGCTGCTCCTCGGGCAGATCGGCGAGCGCCACGCGCACGCTCTGTTCGCGCTTGGCGAGCGAGATCGCGTCCTCCATGTCGGGTTCGCCCGCCGGCATCAGCATCGGCTCGTTGACGTCGAAGCGATCGGTCCGGTCGCGCCGGAGCGCATCGATCCTGCGGTTGCGCGCGATGCGGTAGAGCCAGGTGGCGACCGACGACTTCGAGCGGTCGAACAGAGCCGCCTTGTGCCAGAGCGTGACCATGGCTTCCTGGGTCAGCTCCTCGGCGGTGGCGGCATCGGCGCCGAGCCGGACGAGATGGCCGACGAGCCGCGGGGCGAAGTGATCGAACAGGGCACTGAAAGCTTGCCGGTCGCGTTTGGCAGCCACCGCATCAACCCAGTCCGCCAGTTGGTCACGCGATACCAAGGACCCACCCTCTCGCAGACGGGACGCCCCGCACCCCCGAGCACAACTTAACCTAGCATAAAAGTTGTGGAGGGAGGGAGGTATTATAGTATATGGTTTCTTAACATGGTTACATCAGGTCCGCGGCGAACAAAGGTGAGCCTGCGAGGCCGAAACATGCGACCATAGCCTGCACACCGAGACGTTTCGCTGCGAGCACCGGGCTTTGCCATTGTCTTGCCCGGATTGGCTGGTGTGTACCACACTCCAGAAGCGAGACGCCGCTTCGTCACCTGCCTGTCGCGCACCTTTCATCATGGATCTGGTTCGTCCTTTACCCCATCTTTACCGTGATCTTCGAAAGCTAACGGGAATGTGGGGCGGAGCCGATCCTGCCCGGTGCCCAAGAACCCGTAGAGTCATGCGATGCTGCGATCCACTCCTTTCCTGATGTTCCTGGCCATCGCGGCTGTCGCTCTCCCCGAGCAGGCGGCGGCGCAACGCGCCCCGGCCGGCGGTCGTCCGGCCGCAGCTGCGCCGGCGGCCGGCGGACAGCAGGGGGCGGCCGTTGCCCAGTTCGGCGACTGGGGCGTGTTCACCTCGACGACGCCGCGCGGCAAGGTCTGTTACGCGGCTTCGCAGCCGAAGACGCGCGCGCCGGCCAACCTGCAGCGCGACCCGGCCTTCTTCTTCATCACCTCGCGTCCGGGCGAGAATGTCCGCAACGAGATCTCGCTGACGCTCGGCTTCGCGCTGCGCGGCGACGCGACGGTCGCGGTCGGCCCGACCAGCTTCGCCATGTGGACCCAGGAGAAGGGCGCCTGGGTGAAGAACCCGGCGGAAGAGGGCCGGGTGATCACCAGCATGCGTTCGGGATCGCAATTGACGGTGCGCTCGACCTCGCAGCGCGGCAACGTCACCACCGACACCTATTCGCTCACCGGGCTTGCCCAGGCGCTCGATCGCGTCGCGCAGGAATGCCGCTGAGCCCCCCAACCCGCCCCTGAACCCACCCTGGGGCGTGGGCTCTTTCGAAAGGCTGCCTTTGGGCAGCCTTTCGTGCTATAGGCGCCGGCTAACGCGACCGGCTCCGCGCAGCGGAGCGATGCAGCAACCCATTTCACCATGGCATGTCCCGCGGGCGAACCGGTGCCGATTTCGCTCGACAATGCCGTGGCCAGAGGCCTGACCCGATGCCGACGCTCGATCTTTCCAATGCCAAGCCCGTCCAGGCCAAGCCGCCTGTCGAAGCCATCCGGCCCCTGCCGGTCAAACGCTCGCTGGTCGGCCTCGACCGCGACGGCCTGAAGGAGGCGCTCGGCGCCATCGGCATCGAGGGCAAGGAGACGCGCATGCGCGTCTCGCAGCTCTGGTCCTGGATCTATCAGCGCGGCGCCAAGACCTTCACCGAGATGTCCAACGTCTCGAAGCAGCTGCGCGCGGCGCTCGACGAGGCCTATACGCTGGACCGGCCGGAAGTGGTGGTCGAGCAGATCTCGACCGACGGCACGCGCAAGTGGCTGCTGCGCATTCCGCCGCAGTTCGAGGGCGAGAAGTGGCACGAGATCGAGACCGTCTATATTCCGACGCGCGATCGCGGCACATTGTGCATTTCCAGCCAGGTCGGCTGCACCCTGACCTGTACCTTCTGCCATACCGGCACGCAGAAGCTGGTGCGCAACCTGACGGTGGACGAGATCGTCGCGCAGATCATCGTGGCGCGCGACCGGCTCGGCGACTGGCCGGGCCAGGAGCCGCCGGAAGGCGCCTTCGTACCCGATGACGGCGGCCGCTTCGTCAGCAATATCGTGCTGATGGGCATGGGCGAGCCGCTGTACAATGTCGAGAACGTCACGGCTGCGCTGAAGGTCATGCTCGACCAGGACGGCCTGCAATTCTCCAAGCGCCGCATCACGCTGTCGACCTCGGGGGTCGTGCCGATGATCGAGCGCGTCGGCGCCGAGACCGGCGTGTCGCTGGCGATCTCCCTGCATGCGGCGACCGACGCCCTGCGCGACGAACTGGTGCCGCTCAACCGCAAATATCCGATCGCGGAGCTGCTCGACGCCTGCCGCAACTATCCGGTCCTGTCGAACGCCCGCCGCATCACCTTCGAATATGTGATGCTCAAGGACGTCAATGACAGTGTCGACGACGCCCGCCGCCTGGTGCGCCTGCTGAAGGGGATACCCGCCAAGATCAACCTGATCCCGTTCAATCCCTGGCCGGGCTCGCGCTACGAATGTTCGGACTGGGAGCAGATCGAACGCTTCTCCGACGTGGTGTTCGATGCCGGTTATTCGTCGCCGGTGCGCACGCCGCGCGGCCGCGACATCCAGGCCGCCTGCGGCCAGCTGAAGAGCGAGACCGAGAAGCTGCGGGCCAAGGATCGCGCCGCGCTGATGTCGAAGAGCGAGCAGGACGCTTTCCGCGCCATGGCGATGGTGGACTGAGCCAAACGCCCGGTCCGGCTCTTGCCGGCTTGAGGCTGGCCCGGCGCGGCGGCATTATTTTTCCGCCGCATGTCAAAAGCCGGCCGGCGAGAGCGTCACTGAACCGGCGGCGCATGGCGCGCCGCGCTGGGCTCAGGAGACGACCATGCAATATCTGCTGCTGATCTACGAAGATGAATCCGCCCGGAAAGGTGCGAGCCAGGCCGCCCTCGGCGAGGTGATCGCGGCCTATGGCGCCTATATCGAGGCGATGAAGACCGCCGGCCACTATCTCGGCGGCAATCGCCTGCGGCCGGTGGCGACCGCCACCAGCGTCCGGATCTCCGACGGCAAGAAACAGGTTCTCGATGGTCCCTATGCCGATACCAAGGAGCAGCTCGGCGGCTATTGCCTGATCGATGTTCCCGATCTCGACGCGGCGCTGTCCTGGGCGGCGCGCTGTCCCGGCGCCAGCCTCGGCACGATCGAGGTCCGGCCGATCTGGGACGTATACCCTTAAGGTCCGCCAATGCCGCGGGATCAGGACAGCCGCGAGATCGCCGAGGCGGTGGCGCGCCGAAGCTATGGGCGGCTCGTCGCGATCCTCGCGGCGCGCACCCGCGATGTCGTCGGCGCCGAAGACGCGCTGTCGGAAGCCTTCGCCAAGGCCTTGGTCGACTGGCCATGCTCCGGCGTCCCGCGCAATCCCGAAGCCTGGCTGCTCACCGTTGCCAGGAACCGGATGATCGACAACGACCGGCGCCGGCGCGGCGCCGAACGCGCGGTCGACCACCTGATGCTGGCGGCCGAGGAATTGGCCGCTTCCGTCGCGGCCAGGACGCCGATCCCCGACGACCGCCTGGCCTTGATGTTTGCCTGCGCCCATCCGGCGATCGATCCGAACCTTCGCGCGCCCTTGATCCTGCAGACCATCCTGGGGCTCGACGCGGCCACCATCGCCTCGGCCTTCCTGGTCTCGCCGGCGGCGATGGGTCAGCGCCTGGCGCGCGCCAAGGCCAAGATCCGGGTTGCCGGAATTCCCTTCCGCGTGCCCGACCAGGTTGATCTCGCCGAACGGCTGGATGCGGTTCTGGCGGCGATCTACACGGCCTTCACCGAAAGTTGGTCGGATCCGGCCGGCACCGAGGCGAAGCGGCGCGACCTCGCCGACGAGGGGATCTGGCTTGGCCGGCTGGTCGTCTCGCTGTTGCCGGGGGAGCCGGAGGCGCTCGGCCTGCTGGCGCTGATGCTCTATTCGGAAGCCCGGCGCGGCGCCCGGCGCAGCGCGCGGGGGGACTATGTGCCGCTGGCCGAACAGGATCCGGCGCTCTGGGACATGGCGCTGATCGACGAGGCGGAGGCCCTGCTGCTGCGGGCCAGCAGGATGGCGACGATCGGCCGCTATCAGCTGGAGGCGGCGATCCAGTCGGCCCATGCGGTCAGGCGGCGGACGGGATGCGCCGACTGGAGCGCGATCGAGAGCCTCTATGATGTGCTCGGCGCGGTCACCGGGTCGCCGGTCGTGGCGGTCAACCGAGCGGTCGCCGTGGCCGAGACGGCGGGGGCCGCGGCGGGTCTGGCGGCGCTCGACGAGGCCGCTGGGGATGCGCGTCTCGACGAGTACCAGCCCTATTGGGCGGCGCGCGCCGGGCTGCTGGCCCGCGCCGGCGACGTGGCGGCGGCGAACCGTGCCTATGACCGGGCGATCGGCCTGGAAGCCGATCCGGCCGTGCGGCGCTTCCTGCAGGCGCGACGCGAGGCGCTGGGGCCGGCCGGCACCGGTTCCGGGCCGCAGGCCTGAGGCCGGTGCGCGATACGGTATCGCGGCTTGACCCATCGGCGGTCTGAATGGTCAGGTTGCGTGGATCCGGCGGCAAGACCGGAGGGTGTCCCATCCGCGATCCCGGGAGGATTTCATGCGGTCTCCACGCCTGAGCGCGACAGCGCTCGCCCTGACGCTTGCTTCCATTGTCATGCCCGCGGCGGCGCTGGCGCAGTTCGGCCCGCCGCCTGACCGCGGCTTCGACCGCGGCAACGGTTTCGAGCGCAGGCCCGGCCCCGACCGCGGACCGGGTTTCGAGCGCGGGCCCGGCTTCGACCGCGGCCGCGAGCGGGGCCGGGCAACCGGGCCGGATGGCGGCACGGTGCTCGGCATGTCGCGCGAGCGGCTGGCGCGGATCGCGCCCGTGATGCGCGGCGAGGTCGATCGCGGCATGTTTCCCGGCGCCGTGACGCTGATCGCGCGCGGCGGCCGGATCGTCCATTTCGAAGCCCATGGCTTCCGCGACGCGGCCAAGACCGTGCCGATGACCCGCGACACGCTGTTCATGCTGGCGTCGATGACCAAGCCGATCGTGTCCACCGCGGCGGTCATGCTGATCGAGCAGGGCAAGATGAAGCTCTCCGACCCGATCACCACCTGGCTGCCGGAGCTGCGCGATCTGAAGGCCGAGGTCCGGCGGACCGGCGCCGATGGACAGGTCACCACCGAGGACGTCGCGCTTGACCGGCCGATCACCGTGCAGGACCTGCTGCGCCACACGTCGGGCTTTTCTTACGCCGGCTCGGTTCGCTCGACGCGGCTGAAGGACCTCTACGACCGGCAGAATATCGAGGGGCGCGAGGCCAATATTTCCGGCGACGAGATGCTGCGCCGGCTCGGCCAGATCCCGCTGTTCAACCAGCCCGGCACGGCCTTCGAATATTCGATCTCGGTGGATGTGCTCGGCCTGCTGCTCGAGCGGGTCAGCGGCAAGCGGCTGGATATCCTGGTCAAGGAGACGATTCTCGATCCGCTCGGCATGCAGGACAGCGCCTGGTACGTCGCCCAGGGCCAGCGTGCGCGGCTCGCCGAAACGCTCGACCAGGATCCGCAGAAGGCGATCATGTGGCCGGCCTACCGGATCTTCGAGAACCCGGCGGAGAACGGCCAGTATTTCAGGGGCGGCGCCGGCATGGTCTCGACTGCGGAGGACTATCTCAAGTTCGCCCAGATGATCCTCAACGGTGGCGAGTTCCAGGGCCAGCGGCTGGTCTCGAAGAAATGGGTCGAGTTCATGCTGTCGAACCACCTGGTCGGCCTGGGCGGCACCACGGCGGCCTCGACCGGGCCGGGCTACGGTTTCGGTCTCGGCTTCGCCGTCAGGCTGCAGGAGGGTTTCGCGGTCGCGCCGGGCTCGACCGGGGATGCCATGTGGGCCGGTGCCTGGGGCACCAGTTTCACGATCGATCCGCGCGAGCAGATCGTCGGCATCCTGATGGCGCAGGGACCGTCCAACCGGGTGCATACCCGCATGCTGTTCAAGAACCTGATCTACGGCGCTGTCGTTCGCTGAGCGGCTCCGGCGGTTCGACCCGGCCGGGCCGTCGCCCGGCCTGTGACAGCAACGGCCATTGCCCGCCCGCCGGGCCGCCGCCTATGCTGGCCCGATGAGCGACGGCGAGACCTTGGAGCGTTACAGCTGGCGCCGCGACCCGGCGGTGCCGGCCTTTCCGGATGACCGTTCGATCATCGTCTTCGACGGCTATTGCGCGTTCTGCTCGGGCTGGGCGCGCTTCATCCTCAAGCGCGACAAGGCCCGGCGCTTCCGCCTGCTGCCGGCGCAGTCACCGCTCGGCGCGGCCTTGTTCCGGCATTTCCAGCTCGATCCGGCCGACTACACCACCAGCATCCTGATCGAGGACGGGGCCGCCTTCCTGAAGTCGGAGGGCATCCTGCGCATCTTCGCGGCGCTGGGCTTGCCCTGGTCGCTGATCCGGGTCGGCCGGTTGCTGCCGCCGGGCTGGCGCGACCGGGTCTATGACGTCATTGCGCGCAACCGCTTCAGGCTCGGCCGGCGCGACAGCTGCTATCTCACCGAACGCGGCGACGAGGACCGGTTCCTGGCATGAGGCCCGAGCATCTGCGTGTCCTGATCCTCGGCGGCTACGGCACGTTCGGCGGTCGCCTGGCGCGGCTGCTGCTCGACGAGCCGCGGCTGACCCTGATCATTGCCGGCCGGTCGCGCGCCAAGGCCGAGGCCTTCTGTTCCGGGCTCATGGGCCGGGCCAGGACCGAGCCGCTGGCCTGCGACCGCGACGGCGATCTCGCGGCGGTGCTGGGCAGCGCCGCCGCCGACATGGTCGTCGATGCCACCGGCCCGTTCCAGGCCTATGGCGATGACCCCTACCGGGTGGTCAAGGCGGCGCTAGCGGCCGGCATCCCCTATATCGACCTGTCCGACGGCGCTGAATTCGTCGATGGCATCACGGCTTTCGACGAGCAGGCGAAGCTGAAAAACCGCTTCGTGCTGTCCGGGGCCAGCAGCTTTCCGGTGCTGACCGCCGCGGTGGTTCGCCAACTCGCCGCCGACGGGGCGGCGGTTCGAACGATCGCCGGCGGCGTCGCGCCATCGCCCCATGCCGGCGTCGGCGAGAACGTCATCCGTGCCATCGCCAGCTATGCCGGCAAGCCGATCGGGCTGAGGCGCGATGGTCGCGACGTCCACGGCCATGCGCTGGTAGAGGTCTGGAACCGCACCATCGCGCCGCCCGGCCACCTGCCGCTTCGCCCGACGCGCTTCTCGCTGGTCGACGTTCCCGACCTGCGCGAGCTGCCGCGGCTGTGGCCCGGGGTCCGGACGGTCTGGATGGGGGCCGGGCCGGCGCCGGAGGTCTGGCATCGTGGGCTCAGCCTGCTGGCCTTGCTGGTGCGCTGGCATGTGCTGCCATCGCTGGCGGCCCTGGCGCCGCTGTTCCACGGGGTCGTCGACCGGCTCGCCTGGGGCGAGCATCGCGGCGGCATGATCGTGGAGATGACCGGCACGGCGCCGGACGGCCGGCCGGTCGCGCGCTCCTGGCACCTGGTGGCCGAAGGCGATGGCGGACCGTTCATTCCGTCAATGGCCGCCGAGGTGCTGATCCGCCACCATCTCGACGGCCGGACGCCGCCGGCCGGCGCGCGCTCGGCGGCGACCGCGCTGGAGCTCGCGGACTACGAACCGTCCTTTGCCGGGCGCGGCATCGTGCACGGTTGTCGCGACGATGCCGCCGAGACCGCGGCAACGTCGCTCTATCGACGGCTGCTTGGATCGGCCTTCGCGGCGCTGCCGGCGCCGCTGCGCGCCATGCATGGCGACGAGCCGCGCTTCCTCGCCAGGGGCCGCGCCAAGGTCGAACGTGGAACCGGCCTGTTCGCACGGGTCGTGGCGGCGCTGATCGGCTTTCCCGCGGCGGGCGAGGATGTCCCGGTCGAAGTCGCCTTCGAGCGGACGCCCGGGCGCGAGGTCTGGCGCCGGACATTCGCGGGCAGGCGGTTCGCCAGCACGCAGGAGGCCGGCACCGGCCGGGCCGCGCATCTCCTGGTCGAGCGCTTCGGCCTGGCGCGTTTCGACCTTGCCCTGGTGGTCGAGGCCGGCAGGCTCAAACTGGTCCCGCGGCGATGGTCGATCCTCGGGCTTCCCATGCCGCTGGCGCTGGCCCCTGGCGGCGAAGCCTTCGAGACCGTCGTCGACGGCAAGTTCCATTTTCACGTCGAAATCGGCCACCGCCTGTTCGGGCTGGCGGTGCGCTATCGCGGCTGGCTCGAACCAGTCGGCGACGAGCCCGGCGACCGCGGCTGACAGATTTGGCCGGGCGCGTCTGCCGGTCTCTCCGTAGGGCTCCCGTGACCGGAGCGCGCTTCCAACGCCCAGGTCGCACGGCTAACGTCGCCGCATGAATCGCTTCGCCCATTCCCTGCTTCGGCTGCTGCGCGTCGTCTTCGGTTTCGCCGTCGCGATGGCGGTCGGCTGCGCGATCGTGCTGGTGTTCGATCTCAACAAGGGCAGGATCCCGGAGCTGCTCGCCGGCGGTTTCATCGTCGGCTTCCTGGTGTTTCAGGCCGCCGGTTTCATGTGGCCGCTGCTCGTGGTCGAACTGGTCGCCGAGGTCAGGCGCTGGCGCGCGCCCGCCTTTCACCTGGCGATCGGTCTGGTCGGGGCGCTCGGCGCGCTGGCCTACGCGGTCTTTCAAGCCGCCGGCGAACCGGTCGACGATCTGCTCGGCGAGGAGCCGGCTTTCACGGCCTACCGCCTTTCGATCCATCTGGTGGCCGGCCTGGTCGCCGGTTTTCTCTACTGGCTCATCGCCGGCCGAACGGCCGGCATTCAATCCACGGAAGGATCCAAGACATGACGTTCACCTGCCGCACCCCTGCCGAACCGGATGTCCTCGTCGACAACGACAAGGTGAAGGTGACGCGCTGGAACTTCGCCGACGGCGCCGAGACCGGCTGGCATCGCCATGGCTGGGACTATGTCGTGGTGCCGCTGGCCGACGGCAAATTGGTCGCCGAGCTGCCCGGCGGCACGTCGACGGAAGCGGTGCTGACCGCCCACGTTCCCTATTTCCGTAGCGAAGGCGTCGAGCACAACATCATCAATGCCTCGGGCAAGCCCTACGCGTTCATCGAGATTGAAATAAAGCCCTGACGATTGCTGCGCTGCGGTAGAATAATTGCCTATTCCGTGGCCATTTGTCGCTCACGATACGTCCGTGACTCCGCAAGACGCATTGCTATGATCCCTCCACCAGCCGGGCTTGCGTCCTGGCAAATGGTCGTGTGGTGGAGGGGTCCATGCATTTCGAAAGACTTTGGCGTCTCGAGCGAATCCGGCGTTTCGGCAAGGCTTGGCTGGCCGGCGCGCTGATCGCCGGCGCCGTCCTGTCGACGACGGGCGCGGAGGCCCGCACGGTGCGCTGGGCGCGTTCGCTCGACGCCCAGACCCTCGATCCGATGTCGGCCAATATCGGCCCGACCACGGCGGTCGCCCATCAGCTGTACGAGCCGCTGGTCCATCGTGGCTATGACGGCAAGCTGGTGCCGACGCTCGCGACCGAATGGCGCAACCTGACCGACGATCCGACGGTGTGGGAGGTCAAGCTCCGCCAGGGCGTCAAGTTTCACAACGGGACCGACTTCACCGCCGACGACGTGATCTTTTCATTCGATCGCGCGCGTTCGCCCAACTCCGATTTCCGCGGCCTGATCACCTCGATCGAAAGCGTCACAAAGGTCGACGCCCACACCATCCGGATCAAGACCAAGGCGGCGAACCCGCTGCTGTTCGAGAACCTCACCAACATCTTCATGATGTCGAAGGCCTGGGCCGAGGCGAACAACGCGGCGCTGCCGCAGAACATCCGCGAGCGCCAGGAAAATGGCGCGACCCGGCAGGCGATGGGCACCGGCGCCTTCCAGCTCGTCTCGCGCGAACCGGACGTGCGCACCGTGATGCGCCGCTTCGAGGGCTATTGGGGCCGCAACCAGTTCCCGCTCGAAGTGTCCGAGCTGATCCTGGTGCCGATCCAGCAGGATGCCACCCGCATCGCCGCCCTGCTGTCGGGCGAGGTCGACGTGGTTCACGACGTGCCGGTGCAGGATATCGCGCGCCTGCAGCAGAGCCAGGGCGTCACGGTCAGCACCGGTCCGGAAAACCGCGTCATCTTCCTCGGCTTCAATGTCGGCCCGGCCGAGCTGAAGACATCGGATATCAAGGGCAAGAACCCCTTCGCCGACCGGCGCGTGCGGGCCGCCATCAATATCGCGGTCAACCGTGACGCCATTACCCGGGTGGTCATGCGTGGCCAGGGCGTGCCGATCGGATATGTCGGCACCAATTTCATCTCCGGCTACTCGCCCGAGATCGCGGCGGTGCCGCGGCTCGACGTGGCGGCCGCCAACAAGGCGCTCGACGAGGCCGGCTATCCGCGCCGGGCGGATGCCGGCAATACCCGTTTCTCGGTGTCGCTCCAGTGCACCAACAACCGCTACGTCGCCGACGAGAACATCTGCCAGGCGGTGGTCGGCATGATGGGCCAGATCGGCATCAAGGTGACGCTGGTCGCCAAGCCCGCGGCGCAGCATTTCCCCGAACTGCAGCGCGAGGAGCTCGACTTCTACCTGGTCGGCTGGGGCATCCCGACCTATGACGCCGAATATGTCCTGACCTTCATGTTCCACACCCGGACCGCCTCGAACGGCACCTGGAACGGCACGCGTTATTCCAACCCGTCGCTCGACACGCGGATGATCGCGCTGCAGACCATGCCCGACGTCAACAGGCGCAATGCCGAGATCGCCGACCTGCAGCGGATCCTCAAGGAGGAGACGATCTATGTGCCGCTGCATGTCCAGTCGATCAGCCATGCCATGCGCGGCGGATTGCAGATGCAGGTGCATCCGGACGCGCAGGCCTGGTTCAAATATTTCCGCTTCGTGAACTCGTGATCGCCTGCGGTTGAGTTCTGCTCCTGAGTTGCCGCCCGCCTCCGCATCGCGGAGGCGGGCGGAGCGCTTCGTTTTGCCGACAGGACGGATCGAACCATGCTCGCCTATGCCGTGAAGAGCCTCGCTCAGGCCGTCCTGGTCATGCTGGCCGTGGCGCTGGTGGCCTTTTCCATGTTCCGCTTCGTCGGTGATCCCGTGTCCAACCTGGTCGGGCAGGAGACGACGATCGCCGACCGCGAGCAATTGGCGCGCGACCTCGGTCTCGCCGACCCGTTCCCGGTGCAATTCGCCCGCTTCGTCGGCAATGCCGCGCAGCTGCAGTTCGGCATCAGTTATCGCCAGGGCCGGCCGGTCATCGACCTGATCAAGGAGCGGCTGCCGGCAACCGTCGAGCTCGCGGTGCTCTCGGCGCTGTTCGCGCTCGTCGTCGGGGTCGTGCTCGGCGTCATCACCGCGATCCGCCGCGACGGCTTCCTGTCGCATGCGATCCTGTCGATCTCGCTGATCGGCGTGTCGCTGCCGACCTTCCTGATCGGCATCGGGCTGATCTGGCTGTTCGCGGTCGAGCTGCGCTGGCTGCCCTCGTTCGGGCGCGGCGACGTGGTCAGGTTCGGCTGGTGGACCACCGGCCTGCTGACGGTCTCCGGGCTCAAGTCGCTGGTCATGCCGGTGCTGACCCTCGGGTTCTACCAGCTCACTTTGATCATGCGCCTGGTGCGCGCCGAGATGCTCGAGACGCTGCGCACCGACTATGTCAAATTCGCCCGCGCCCGCGGCGTGCCGGAGCGCACCATCTGGTTCAAGCACGCCTTGAAGAACACCATGATCCCGGTCACCACCGTGGTCGGCCTGCAGCTCGGCTCGGTCATCGCCTTCGCCATCGTCACCGAAAGCGTGTTCCAGTGGCCGGGGCTCGGCGCGCTGTTCGTCAACGCCGTGCAGTTCGTCGATATCCCGGTCATGGCGGCCTATCTGATGTTCGTCGCCTTTGTTTTCGTGGTGACCAACCTGATCGTCGACCTGCTCTATTTCGCGCTCGACCCGCGCCTGCGTGGCGCCGGTTCGGCCACGGCGCATTGAGGCGGACATGACAATTTCAACTCATCCGGCCCGACCGGGCCTGCGCGCCAGGCTGGCCAAGGCCTGGGATTCCGACATTGCCTGGAGCTTCCGGCATTCGCCGGTGGCGATGATCGCCGCGCTGATGACCGTGCTCCTGCTGCTCGCGGCGATCTTCGCCAACCATCTGGCGCCTCAGGACGCCTTCGATCCGGCGGTGCTCAACCTGCTGGACGCCTATACCAGGCCGGGCGAGCCGGGCCTCGGCTCGAACACGGTCTATTGGCTGGGCACCGACAATCAGGGCCGCGACCTCCTCTCGGCCATCCTCTACGGCTCGCGCGTCTCGCTGTTCGTCGGTTTCGCGGCGGTGTTCTGTTCGGTGACCATGGGGGTCGGGCTCGGCCTCGTCGCCGGCTATCGCGGCGGCCGGATCGACGCCTTCATCATGCGCGTCGCCGATATTCAGCTGTCGTTTCCGGCGATCCTGATCGCGCTCCTGTTCTTCGGCGTCGCCCGCGGCCTGATTGCCGCCTCGAACCACGAGCAGGTGGCGATCTGGGTGCTGATCGTGGCGATCGGGCTGTCGCACTGGGCCCAATATGCCCGCACCGTGCGCGGTTCGACCATGGTCGAGCGCAACAAGGAATATGTCCAGGCCGCCCGCGTCATGGGCCGCTCACCTTTCCTCATCATGCTGCGCCACGTCTTGCCCAATGTGACCGGGCCGGTGCTGGTCATCTCGACGATCAACCTGGCGCTGGCGGTGATCGAGGAAGCGACCCTGTCCTTCCTCGGCGTCGGGGTGCCGCCGACGCAGCCGTCGCTGGGAACGCTGATCCGCTTCGGCCAGCAATATCTTTTCTCGGGAGAATGGTGGATTTTGTTCTTCCCGGCGCTGGCCCTGGTGCTGCTGGCCTTGTCGATCAACCTGTTAGGTGATTGGCTGCGTGACGCTCTGAATCCCAGGCTGCGTTAGGGCATGTTGTCAGTGATGGATTGGAGCTTGATGAGGTCAAAAATGGCCAAAGGGGAGGAGCATGGCGCCGCCGATACTCTTCTATCAGCGAGCGATGCGAGGCTGCATTCGTCCATTCTCCACCTCACCGCCTCCGACGGCGGGGCGCTTTTGACCGATGAGCGCGTCGGATATCGTCGCAAGCCGAAAGGCTTGCGTCCTCATTCTCCTTCTCCTCGGTCAAAATCGCGCCCGTCAAACCCGATCCATCACTGACAACACGCCCGGAGTAGACGAGTTGAAATGACGACACCTGTCCTGTCAGTTCGCGACCTTGTCGTCGAGTTTCCGACGCGCCGCGGCATCCTCACCGCGGTGGATCATATTTCCTTCGACATCCAGCCGGGTGAGGTGCTTGGCGTGGTGGGCGAATCCGGTGCCGGCAAGTCGATGACCGGCACGGCGGTGATCGGCCTGCTCGAGCCACCCGGACGCATTGCCGGCGGCCAGGTGCTGCTGCGGGGCGAGCGTATCGACAATTTGCCGGCGGAGGCCATGCGCAAGCTGCGCGGCAAGCGTATCGGCATGGTGTTCCAGGACCCGCTGACCTCGCTCAACCCGCTCTATACGGTCGGCGAGCAGCTGGTCGAGACGATCCAGACCCATTCGACCCTGTCGGCGGCGCAGGCGCGCGCCAAGGCGATCGATCTCCTGGCCGAGGTCGGCATCTCCGCGCCGGACAAGCGCATCGACGCCTATCCGCATCAGTTCTCCGGCGGCATGCGCCAGCGCGTCGTTCTGGCGCTGGCGCTGTGCGCCGGGCCCGAACTGGTCATCGCCGACGAGCCGACGACGGCGCTCGACGTGTCGGTGCAGGCGCAGATCATCACGCTCCTGAAAAAGCTCTGCAAGGATCACGGCACGGCGGTGATGCTGATCACCCACGACATGGGGGTGATCGCGGAAACGGCCGATCGCGTGGCGGTGATGTATGCCGGCCGCATTGCCGAGATCGGTCCGGTGCAGGACGTCATCAAGCGTGCCCGCCACCCCTATACCGAGGGGCTGATGGGGTCGATCCCGACACTCGACACCAATGCCGACCGCCTGGTGCAGATCCCGGGCTCGATGCCCCGGCTGACCGCGATCCCCAGGGGCTGCGCCTTCAATCCGCGCTGCCCGAAAGTGTTCGACCGCTGTCGCGTCGAGCGGCCGGATCCGATTCCGGTGGGTGCGACCGCGGTCGCCTGCTGGCTCTATGCCGAACCCAAGGAGAAAGTGGCGTGACCGAGCCGCTCGTGTCCGTGCGCAACCTGTCGCGCACATTCGATGTGTCGAAGCCCTGGCTGAACCGGATGATCGAGCGCGAGGAGAAGCGCTTTCTCCGGGCCGTGCAGGAGGTTTCCTTTTCCATCGACCGGACCGAGACCTTCGCGCTGGTCGGCGAATCCGGGTCGGGCAAGTCGACGGTCGCCAATATGGTGGTGGGCCTGCTGCCGCCGTCCAACGGATCGATCACGATCGACGGCATCGACATGTGGAAGCGCGACGACCAGGGCAAGCTCAAGGAGCTGCGCAAGAAGATCCAGATGATCTTCCAGTCGCCGTTCGCCTCGCTCAATCCGCGCTGGCGGGTCGACCGGATCATCGCCGAGCCGATCCGCGCCTTCGGGCTGATCCGCGACAATGGCGCGATCGAAGCCGAAGTCGGCCGGCTGCTGAAGACGGTCGGGCTCGATCCGGCCGACGGCGGCAAATATCCGCATGAATTCTCCGGCGGCCAGCGCCAGCGCATCGCCATTGCCCGGGCCTTGTCGTCGAAACCGGAATTCATCGTCTGCGACGAGCCGACCTCGGCGCTCGACGTCTCCGTGCAGGCGCAGATCCTCAATCTGATGCGCGACCTGCAGGACGAGTTCGGCCTGACCTATCTGTTCATCTCGCACAACCTGGCCGTGGTCCGGCACATGGCGAGCCGGATCGGGGTGATGTATCTCGGCCGCCTCGTCGAGGTGGCGCCGGCCAAGCAGATGTTCAAGGCGCCGCGCCATCCCTATACGCGCATGCTGCTGGACGCGGTGCCCGACCTCGACATGTCCGGCCGGGCGCGCAAACCGGTCGATGGCGAGATCCCCAACCCGATCACGCCGCCGCCGGGATGTCCGTTCAATCCGCGCTGTCCGCTGGCCAACGGCCGATGCCGGACCGAGATGCCGGCGGCCATCACCGATGCGTTCGGCACGGTCGCCTGTCACGCCGTGACCGAGGGGAGGCTTGCGGCCTGAGAAACAAATTGTTACGTGCCGCGTCATGGATGACACGGCATGACTTCGGTAGTTTCGGCATCGACCAGCGCGGTTGCGGTCTATCGTTCTATTCTACTGATATGCCTTGTGGCATTCGCCGTGGTGATCGCCCATCGCTGCCTGACGCCGCTGCCGGATTCCGAATATGTGCACAGGCTGGCGAGCTATGAGCACGGGCTGATCCGCCGCGGCCTGGTCGGCGAGATCTATTCCTGGTTCACCTTCGAGGTTTCGCCCTGGGCCGTCCGCATCGAGGGTTTCCTGGCGATCGCTGTCGCCGCGGTCCTCTATGCCGCGATCTTCGCCAGAACCTATCGCGTCCGGCTGCTGGAAACCCTGGTACTCGCTTGCTTCCTGTTCGGGTCGCCGCTGCTGTTCAAGAATTTCATCGGCAATCTCGGCAAATTCGATGTGCTGGGCGCGATCGTCGCCATGCTGGCCGTGCTGCTGCCGCTGCGGCTCTGGGCCTATGGCCTGATCGGTGGGCTCAGCGCGCTGCTGCTGTTCATCCATCATGTCCATGCGACCATCTATATTCCGACGATCTACGGCATCCTGCTGGTGCGCGCGGTCGGCGAGCGCGGCCGGCTGAGCTCCACCGACGCCGCGCTGATCACCGGTTCGCTCGCTCTGCTCGCGGCGCTCTTCGCGCATTTGCTGGTCTGCACGGCGGCCAAGGTGCCGGTCGAGACATTTCTCGACGGCCTGCGGGCGCGCGCCCTGCAGCCGGTGCCCGACCGGCAGGCCTTCATGTGGTACTCGACGATTGCCGAGGAGATCCGCATTTCGATCGGCATGTTGCCCGAACATGCGAAGCGGCTGCCGATCTACGCGGCGATCGTGCTGATCCACCTGCCGGTCATCGCGTTTCTGGCGCGCCGCATCCGGCCGCTCAGGATCGCCCGCCCGCTGGCCTATCGGACCTATCTGGCCGCCGCCGCGGTGGTGCTCGGCGGCTATCTCGTGACCAATGTCATCACCTTCGACTATGCCCGGCACCTCGGCAACCTGGCGCTTTGCTTCATCCTGCTGACCCAGGCCCAGATCGTCGCGGTGTCGGGTCCGGTCACCGCCGCCGGTGACCTCGACCCGTCCGACGGCAAACTCACCGCTGCCGCCGCGAGCGCGGCAGCGCTTCCCTGGGTCGGTACGGTCTATCCGCTGGTCTGAGCAGCGGCGCGCGTGGCTCAGGCGGCCTTGCCGCCGATCACGCCGCGGCGGATCTGGTCTTCCTCGATCGATTCGAACAGGGCGCGGAAATTGCCCTCGCCGAAACCGTCATCGCCTTTGCGCTGGATGAACTCGAAGAAGATCGGGCCGAGTACGGTGCCGGAGAAGATCTGCAGCAGCACGCGCGACATGCGGCCTTCCTTGTCGCCGACCGCCACCGCGCCTTCGCCGTCGATCAGCACGCCGTTCTTCTGCATGCGGGCGACATCTTCGCCATGGCCGGGCACGCGGGCATCGACCTTCTCGTAATAGGTGGTCGGCGGCGAGGGCATGAAAGGCAGGCCGTTGGCGCGCAGGGCCTCGACGGTGGCATAGATATCGCGCGAGCCGCAGGCGATGTGCTGAATGCCCTCACCCTTGTATTGCTTGAGATATTCCTCGATCTGGCTCTTGTCGTCGAGGCTCTCGTTGATCGGGATGCGGATCTTGCCGCAAGGGCTGGTGAGCGCCCGCGAGATCAGGCCGGTCAGCTTGCCCTCGATGTTGAAGAAACGGATCTCGCGAAAATTGAACAGCTTCTCGTACCAGCCGGCCCAATGATCCATGCGCCCGCGATGGACGTTGTGGGTGAGGTGGTCGAGATAATAGAGGCCGGCCGCCTCGGGATGGGGATCGCGTTCGGCGGTCCAGACGAAGTCGACGTCCCAGATCGAACCCTTGTCGCCGTAACGGTCGACGAAATAGAGCAGCGAGCCGCCAATGCCCTTGATGGCGGGGATGGCGAGTTCCATCGGCCCGACCTTGCCGACATGCGGCTCGGCACCCAGCGACAGCGCCCGCTCATAGGCATATTTGGCGTCCTGAACGCGGAAGGCCATGGCGCAGGCGCACGGACCATGCTCGGCGGCGAAGGCCTGGGCAAAGGAATCCGGCTCGGCATTGACGACGTAATTGACGTCGCCCTGGCGGTAGAGCGTGACGTTCTTGGACCGGTGCTTGGCCACCGCCTTGAAGCCCATCAGCTCCAGCACGCGGCCGAGCTCGGCCGGATCCGGATGGGCGAATTCGACGAATTCGAAACCGTCCGTCCCCATCGGGTTCTGCTCGGTGATGGCGGAAGGCGGCGCATCGTGCGGGAACGGGCCCATGGCGGTCTCCTGTGCGGAAGTGCGATTGCGTCAGTGTCGGCGAGATCGGGCGCAAGGAGTGTGAAAAGCACGGCGGGAACCGCCCTCGACATGCACGAAACGTGCGCTACTCTCTCTCCGTATGAGCGCTTCTATCGAGATTGACAGCTTTGACTTGCGCCTGCTCGATGCTTTGCAGGCCGACGGCGCACGAACCAACCAGCAGCTCGCCGACCTCGTCCGGCTGTCACCCTCGCAGGTGTCGCGGCGGCGCCAGCGGCTGGAGGAGACCGGCCTGATCCGGCGCTACCGCGCCGATCTCGATGCGACGCGCCTCGGCTTCGGCGTCACCGTCTTCATCTTCGTGTCGCTCGCCACCCATTCCGGCCTGAATGCCAAGCGTTTCGGCGATCTGGTCCGGGCGATGCCCGAGGTCCAGGAAGCGCATGCCATGACCGGTGATGCCGATTATCTCCTGAAGCTGGTGGTGCGCGACCTGAAATCACTCTCGGCTCTGGTCAACGAGGTGCTGCTGCCGCATGAGAGCGTGGCACGGGTGCGCTCCTCCATCGTGCTGGAAACCCTGAAGGACGATCCGCGCCTGCCGCTGTCGCGTTAGGCGACGGCGGCCGCCAGTCCGCATCGTTCCCGATATACGGCGAGACCCGTCATCGGCGAGGCTTGCGGCCGAGCGACAAGCCGAGGATCAAGACCATGCCCAGCCGTGAAACCGTCGAGGCCTTCATCGCCGTGGTGGAAGCCAACGACCATGTCGGCGCCATCGAGCAATTCTACGCCGAAGACGCGTCGATGCAGGAGAACACCGCCGTGCCGCGGGTCGGGCGCGACCTGCTGGTGGCGCACGAAGCCGCGGTGCTCAAGCGCACCCGCATGCATACGCACAAGGTGACGACCTTCCTGGTCGACGGCGACCATGTCGCGATCAACTGGGTGTTCGACATGACCGGCGCCGACGGCGTGACGCGCCGGCTCGACGAATTGGCGCTGCAGCTCTGGCGCGGCGATAAGATCCTGCGTGAGCGGTTCTTCTACGATCCGGCGGCACTGCGCGGCTGAAGCCCTCACGCGCATTTTCCCGCACGACGCGGCGCCCGCCTGATGCTAGTCGTGTCGAGCCTTCACGCGAGATCGCCCATGTCCGTCGTCGACGCCCGCCCGCTGCTTGCCCTCAGCCCGGTCATTCCGGTGCTGACCATCAAGGATCTGGCGATCGCCGTGCCGCTCGCCCGCGCGCTGGTCGCCGGCGGCCTGAGCGTGCTCGAAGTGACATTGCGCACGCCGCAGGCGCTCGACGCGATCGCCGCCATGCGTGCCGGTGTGCCCGACGCGATCGTCGGGGCCGGCACGATCACGCGGCCGGAGGACATCACGAAGGCATTGGCCGCCGAGGCGCAGTTCCTGGTTTCGCCGGGAACGCCGCCTGATCTGGCCGAGGCGCTGGCGGCATCCGGCGTGCCGGTTCTGCCCGGCTGCGCCACGGTCAGCGAAGCCATGGCGCTCGCGGCCCACGGCTTCACCTGCCTGAAATTCTTCCCGGCCGAACCGTCGGGCGGCGTGGCCTTCCTGAAGAGCCTGGGCGGACCGCTGCCGGGACTGGCTTTCTGCCCGACCGGCGGCATCGACGCCGCCAAGGCGCCGTCCTACCTGGCGCTCGCCAATGTCGGCGCGGTCGGCGGATCCTGGGTGGTGCCCGACGACGCCATCGCGGCCCGCGACTTCGCGCGCGTCGAGGCTTTGGCGCGGGCGGCCAGCGCTTTGCGCGCCTGACACGAAACGGGCGTAGTTCTCCCTCTTGCTGCATTCGGGCTGCATGCCATCATGAGCCCCGGGCTAGGCATTCAGGGAGAAGTCACGTGACTGATATTTCCAAGATTCTCACCTCCATGCTGTCGGGCGGCACCCAGCCGGGCGGCGGCGGCGGACTGCTCGGCCAACTCGCGGGCATGGCGGGGCAAGCCGGCCAGGCCGGCCAGGCGGCCTCCGCCCAGGGCGGTTCACTGCTCGAACAATTGACCCGGGCGCTGCAGGGCGCGCAGGGACAGGCCGGATCCCAAGGTCCGGGTCAGGCGCCGGGCGCGCAAGGCGGTGCCGCGGGCGGTCTCGGTGGTCTTGCCGGTCTCGGCGGTCTCGGCGGATTGTTGACCGGCCTCGCCGGGGCGGCCCAGTCGGGCGCCAACACCGTGCAGACCCAGGCCGGCAGCATATTCGGCGACCTCGCCAGCGGACTGCAGAAAGCACAGGCCGAAGGCAATCTGGGCGGCTTCCTGAAAGAGCAGGCGGAGAAGCTGCAGGCCAATACCGGCGGTTTCGCCGGCGTCGCGGGCGCCGGCACGCTTGCCGGCATTCTGCTCGGCACTGGCGCCGGCCGCCAGATCGCCGGCCATGCGGCCCGTCTCGGCGGCCTCGCGGCCATTGGCGGCCTCGCCTATGTGGCGCTGCGCAATTTCCAGCAGGGCAAGCCGGTGGTGCAGAGCACGATCGACGATGTCGGCGCCATTCTCGGTCTCGGCAAGGCGCCGCAGGGCTTTTCGGACGCGGCCGGTACGGTCGACGAGACGGCGGCCATTCTGCTGCGCTCGATGGTCGCCGGCGCCTATGCCGACGGCGAGCTGAGCCCGGAAGAACGCGCCATGATCGTCGGCCAGCTCGACTCGCTCGGGCTGGGGACCGCCGAGAAATCTTATCTCGACGGTGTGCTGGCGGCGCCCTTGAGCATCCGGATGATCGCCGCCTCGTGCACGACCGACGAGATGAAGGCCCAGGCCTATCTCGCCGCCCATCTCGGCATGACCGTGGACAATCCGGCGGAAGACAAGTTCCTGCAGGACTTCGCTTCCGCCCTCGGCCTGGATCCGCAGCTGGTCGCCCATCTCGACCAGGCGGCGGCGGAAGCCAAGGCGGCGCGCAGCGCCGGATGATCGCGGTTGGGCGGGCAGTCCTGACGGTGACCCAGGTTCCCGTATGCAGGGCTGCTCCGCAAGCTGTGTCTTGCGGTCGGCGCGCGGCCGACTAGGGTGCGGACGGGCCTCGGGCCCGCCCGCCTCATGCTCGGCCAGCCTCCTTGTCCTCTTCCGATCCTCCGAAAAAATCCCGCAAGATCGTCGACGTCTCGACCCTGGTCGTGCTCGCGCTGGTGCTGACCGGCGCGTTCTTCGTCTATCGCCGCGAAGGCGCGCATGGGCTTTTCGAGATCTTCGCCGAGGATGCCTGGCTGTTCGTCGAGATCCTGCCCAAAGTGCTGGCGGGCTGCCTGATCGGCGCTTTCGTGCAATTGCTGCTGCCGCGCGAAGTGGTGTCGCGCTGGGTCGGCGGCGATTCCGGGCTGACCGGGCTGATCATCGCCACAGCCATCGGTGCGATCCTGCCCGGCGGCCCCTTCACCATCTATCCGCTCGCCGGCGCCTTCCTGGCGATCGGTGCCGGTGTCGGGCCGGCGGTCGCCTTCGTCACCAGCTGGACACTGATCGGGCTGAACCGGGCGATCATCTGGGAGGTGCCGTTTTTCGGCATCGATTTCGTCATCCTGCGGACGATCGCCTCCTTGCCCTTGCCGATCCTGGCGGGGCTCGGCGCCCACTTCCTGGCGAAGCTGGTGCCCGGAGGGCCGCGCGCGTGATCGTCTTTGTTCTGTCGGTCGCGCTCTGGGTCATCGTCGCCCTGCTGGTCTGGATCGCCTGGCGGCGCGGCGAGGACGTCCTCAAGGCCGGCGTGAAAAGTGGAACCTTCGATTTCCTGCATCTGCTGCCGCGGCTCGCCATCGGCGTCATCGGTTCGGGCTTCCTGGCGGCCTTGCTGCCGCCCGATCTCGTGCGCTCCTGGCTCGGCCCGGAATCCGGTGTGGGCGGCTTGCTGCTCGCCACTGTTGCCGGCGCGCTGACGCCCGGTGGGCCGGTGGTCGGTTTCGCGATCGGCTCGACCGCGCTGAAGAGCGGTGCCGGACTGGTGCCGGTGGTCGCTTATGCGACCGCCTGGGCGCTGTTCGCCGTGCAGCGGCTGTTCGTCTGGGAGCTGCCGGTCATGCCGGCGCGGGTGGTATGGCTGCGGGTCGTCGCCTCGCTGCCGCTGCCCTTCCTCGCCGCCTGGGGCGTGATGCTGCTCGGCGGGCGTTGAGGCGAACCGGTCCGGCTGGTCCCGCTTGCACGCCCGGCCCGGGCCGAAGCGGTGTATAATGCGGTTTTCGCGCGACGAGCTGGCCTGGAGGCTCCATGTCGAATGACCGGCGCGGCCGGCAAGGGCCTTATGACGAGGATGAGGATGCCGAGCTGGACCGGCTCTGGCGTGACCCGCAGATCCTGTTCCGGGCGCGGCTCGACCATGCCGACGGCTGGGACGACGAGGCCTATCCGTTCAACCTCGACTCGGTCCGGCACACCGCCGGCCTCACCTTTCATCCCAAAGTGACGTTTTTCGTCGGCGAGAACGGCTCCGGCAAGTCGACCCTGCTCGAGGCGGTCGCCATGGCGCTCGGCTTTCGCGCCGAAGGCGGATCGCTGCAGGCGAAATCGGCAAGCTACCCCGCTCATTCGGAGCTCCATCGGTTCGTGCGGCTCGAGCGCACCCGGCGCATCGTCAAGGAAGGCTTCTTCCTGCGCGCCGAGAGCTTCTTCAATTTCGCCTCGATCATGGACCGCGCCGCCGCCGAGGCGGGGCCGAGGCCGAACCCGCTCAATGCCTATGGCGGCGTGTCGCTGCACCAGCAATCCCATGGCGAGAGCTTCATGGCGCTGATGGAGCATCGGTTCCGGGCGAACGGCATCTACCTGCTCGACGAACCCGAGGCGGCCCTGTCGCCGTCAAGGCAATTGCGCTTCCTTCGCCGGCTCCACGAGCTGGCCGCCAAGGGCTGCCAGTTCATCATCGCGACCCATGCCCCGATCCTGCTCGCCTATCCGCAAGCGACGATCTACGAGTTCGGTGAAAACGGACCGCGCGAGGTCGGCTACGAGGAGCTCGAACATGTCCAGGTCACGCGCCGCTTCCTGAACAATCCGGCCAAGTTCCTTGATGCGATCCTGGCGGACGGGTGAGGCTCAGTCGGCGGGGTTCGGGTTGATCTGCCGGAGGCGCTCCTGGCCCATGTCATAAGCGCATTTGGCCTCGGCGATGGCGGCGCCCGAGCCGCCCCACATCTCGAAGGACTGGGTCGCGCATTCGTTCTGCCGGTAGGTGACGAAGGCCTGCTGGGCAGCCCGGATGGCTCGCTTCCATTTCTCGCGCTCGGCCGCCGGCACGTTGGCGTTGCGGTCGACCTCGGCCAGGCGCTCGCGCAGCCTGGCCTCGATCGCGTTGTTGGTATTGGTCAGTTCGCGGGCGTAGCAGGCCCCGATCGCGGCATTGGCGCTCGCACTGGCGCAGGGGTCACCCTGTTCCTGCGCGCCGGCGCCACCGGAAGCCGCGGTCATCAGCCCGAGAACCAGCGCGAGACGCCAGGTCGTCATGATGCACTCCTTGTCAGGGAGCGTTTCGCCGCTCCAGGAAAGCCTTCATCCGGTCGAGCGCCTTCAGGATATTCTCGGCCGAATTGGCGTAGCTGAGGCGGATATATCCCTCGCCGAATACGCCGAAATCGGGGCCGCCAATGGTGGCGACGCCGGCATCCTCGAGCAGCGCGGAAGCCAGCGGCTTGGCCTTCCAGCCGGTCTTCGAGACGTTCGGGAAGGCGTAGAAGGCGCCTTTCGGCACGATGCAGGAGACACCGGGCAGGCCGTTCAGGCCCTCGACCACCAGCTTGCGCCTGGTGTCGAACTCGGCAACCATTTTGCCGACTTCGTTCTGCGGTCCGGTCAAGGCTTCGAGGGCGGCATATTGGGCCGGCGCATTGACGCACGAGAACGAATTGACCGCCAGCTTGCGGGCATATTCGTAGAGCTTGCCCGGCCAGATCGAATAGCCGAGCCGCCAGCCGGTCATGGCATAGGTCTTCGACCAGCCGTTGAGCAGGATGGTCCGGTTGCGGATCGAGGGATAGGACAGGAGGCAGACATGCTGTTCTCCGTCATAGACCATCTGGTCGTAGATCTCGTCCGACAGCAGGGCGACGTCGGGCCATTTTTCGAGACCCTTCACCAGCTTGTCGATCTCCGCCTTGGGCGTGACGCCGCCGGTCGGATTGGCTGGCGAATTGACGATGACCAGCCGGGTCTTCGGGGTGATCAGCGACAGCAGCTCTTCCGCCGAGAAGGCGAAGCCGTTCTCTTCGCGGATCGGCACGGGGATCGGCGTCGCTCCGGTATATTCGATCATCGAGCGGTAGATCGGAAAGCCGGGGTCGGGATAGAGGATCTCCGCGTCCGGCTCACCGAACATCAGGATCGCCATATACATGGTGACCTTGCCGCCCGGCACGATCATCACCTCTTCCGGCGAGACCTCGACCTTGAAGCGGCGGTCGAGATCGGCCGCGACCGCCTCGCGCAACGGCAGGATGCCGTTGGCCGGGGTATAGCCGTGATGGCCGTCGCGGATCGCCTTGATGGCGGCCTCGGTGATATTGCCGGGCGTGGCGAAGTCCGGCTGGCCGATGCCGAGATTGATGACATCCTTGCCCGCGCGCATCAGCGCCGTGGCGCGCGCCAGCACGGCGAAGGCGTTCTCCTCGCCGATGCGATCGAAATGCGGGACGGTCTGGAATGTCATCGGGCGGTTCCTCGGTTCCTGTTGCCGCTTCCTATCATCCGTCGGCCTCGAAGGTGAATGCCCATCTCGGCAATTCCAGCCGCTCGGCCAGGCTTTCCGCACGCGGGCCAGACGTCGTCGCCTTGATGATCAGGTCCCTGACGGCATCGAAGGCGACAGCCTTGCCGTTCCAGACCTGGACGGCAAGGCCGGCGAGATCGGAGCCGAGCGGCTGGGCATGATCCAGCCAGAACCGCTTCGGTCGCTCACGCGGGTCGTCGGTTGCAATTGCCTTCGATGCGGCCTCGACGGCCATGTCGATCCGCCGGGCCAGGTCCTGGACCCGCCGCAGCACGGCTTCGCGGAAATCGACGACCTTGGCGCGCTCCGCCTCCGTCATATGCGGCAGGAGATCGTCCAGGTCGTTGCCGAGCACGATGGCAAAGGCGTCCTTTTCCTTGGTCAGCAAGGCCTTCAGGGCATGGATCTTCGAATAGAGTTCGTTCTTGACCTTCAGCATGTAACCGCTGGTGAAGCGCACGACATAACCTTCGCCGGTGCGCTCGGCGCGGGCGGTCGCGGCGAAGGACGCCCAGGCCTCGATCGGATCCATCGCCATGATGGCGGGGATGCCGAAGCGCCTGGCATGCTCGGGCAGAGCCGCCGCCGGGACATAGCTGCCGTCGAGCCGCGTGCGAATGGCCGTGAGAACCAGGCTGTGGGCCTGGTGCTGGACCACCACGACGCTGTCGGGCGAAAGCCATTCGAAGATCGGCGTGAAGCCGGCGCGGCACAGCGCCGCGACTTCGGCGCGGGCCGAACCGCTGTCGTCCTGGCCGGTGAACCACTGCAAGGCGCTGCGCGCGTGCCAGGTCACGCCCGAACGGGTCGCGAAAGCCAATTGGCCGTCGGGTGCGATGAAGGCATGGATCATCGATCCGTCGAGCTTTTCGAGAACGACGTGCTCGTCGGCGAGATTGATCCTGGCCTCCAGGCACTCTTCCCGCTCGCCGGCGTTGAAGAACTTCTGGTAGGGCCGGGACAGCAAGGCGCCGGTCCGGGCATCGAAGGTGATGCCGCGCAATTCACGGGCGAAACGCGCAAAGTCATTGGCTCCGATCGGCGGGAACACGTCGTTGCCCATGTAATTGTAATCGTAGACGATCGTGCCGTTGTCGCGGGTCCAGTTGCGGAACGCCTCGTGGATCAGGCCCTGCGACCTGAAACCCTCGATGTCATCGATGTGCGATATCCTGGGGAAACTGTAGTGCATCGTCGCGTCTCATAAGGATTTGACTGCCGGTGTCCCGGGCGCCGGACTTTATCCATTGCTTGTGGAAATGAAATATACGCACTCATTCAATTTTCTTATCTCAGAAATTCGATCCGGAAGCCGCCTTTCCGCGATATCGTCACGGCCGCCCGCTCGTTTGCCCGTTCCCTGGCCGGTCTTTCCCCGCATGAGCGCCTTCCGCGTTTCGTCGTTGATTTCCTGAAACCCCCAGGTTCAACTCATTCTCAACGACGATGCCGGGGCGAGTTCAATCGATTTGGGTCGCACGGCACATGACAGGAGGAAGCCGCATGGCCCCGCGCCGGAAGAAGATGCCCAAGGCCCTGCGTTCGCGGCAGTGGTTCGACAATCCCGACAATCCGGGCATGACCGCGATCTATCTGGAGCGCACGGTCAACTGGGGTCTGACGGTTGAGGAACTGCGCTCCGGCAAGCCGATCATCGGCATCGCCCAGACCGGCTCCGACATCTCGCCGTGCAACCGGCATCATATCGAGCTCGCCCAGCGGGTCCGCGACGGCATTCGCGATGCCGGCGGCATTCCCCTGGAATTCCCGGTCCACCAGATCCAGGAAACCCTGAAGCGGCCGACCGCGGCGCTCGACCGCAATCTGCAATACCTGTCGCTGGTCGAGATCCTCTACGGCTATCCGATGGATGGCGTGGTGCTGCTCACCGGTTGCGACAAGACGACGCCGGCGATGATCATGGGGGCGGCAACCGTCAACATCCCGGCCATCGTCCTGTCGGGCGGGCCGATGCTCAACGGCTGGTGGAAGGGCAAGCGCGCCGGTTCCGGCACTGTCGTGTGGGAGGCGCGCAAGCTGCAGGCCGACGGCACGATCAGCTATGACGAATTCATCGACGTGGTGACCAAGTCGGCGCCCTCGATCGGCCATTGCAACACCATGGGCACGGCCTCGACCATGAACGCGCTGGCCGAGGCACTCGGCATGTCGCTGCCCGGTTGCGCGGCGATCCCGGCGCCTTATCGCGAGCGCCCGCAAATGGCCTATGCCACCGGCAAGCGCATCGTCGACATGGTCTGGGAGGACCTGAAGCCCTCCGACATCCTGACGCGTGAGGCTTTCGAGAACACCATCGTCGCCAATTCGGCGATCGGCGGCTCGACCAATGCGCCGATCCACATTAACGCCATCGCCAAGCATATCGGCGTGAAGCTCGATATCGACGATTGGGAGAAGGTCGGCCACGAGGTGCCGCTGCTGGTCAACATGCAGCCGGCCGGTGCCTTCCTCGGCGAGGAATATTTCCGCGCGGGCGGCCTGCCGGCGGTGATGAACCAGCTCCTCAAGGCCGGCAAGATCCACGCCGGCGCGATGACCGCCAATGGCAAGACCATGGGCGAGAACATCAAGGATGCGGAAATCACCGACGAGGAGGTGATCCGCCCCTATGAAAAGCCGCTGGTGAAGGATGCCGGCTTCATCGTGCTGAAGGGCAATCTGTTCGATTCAGCGATCATGAAGACCAGCGTCATCTCGCCCGACTTCCGCCAGCGCTACCTGTCCAACCCGAAAGACATGGAAGCTTTCGAAGGCCGCGCCATCGTGTTCGACGGGCCGGAGGACTATCACCACCGGATCGACGACCCGGATCTCAAGATCGACGCGACCTGCGTGCTGTTCGTGCGCGGCGTCGGCCCGCTCGGTTATCCGGGCTCGGCGGAAGTGGTCAATATGCAGCCGCCGGCTGCGCTGCTGAAACAGGGCATTCGTGACCTGCCCTGCATCGGGGACGGCCGCCAGTCGGGCACCTCGGGCTCGCCGTCGATCCTCAACGCCTCGCCGGAAGCCGGCGCCAATGGCGGGCTCGCCGTGCTGAAGACCGGTGACAAGGTGCGTGTCGACCTGAAGAAGCGCTCGGCCAACATCCTGATCTCGGAGGCCGAATTCGATCAGCGCATGGCCGAGCTGAAGGCCAATGGCGGCTACAAGGTGCCGAAGAGCCAGACGCCCTGGCAGGAGATCCAGCGCTCCATGGTCAGCCAGCTGTCCGACGGCATGGTGCTGAAACCGGCGGTCAAATATCAGAAGATCGCGCAGAAGCGGGGCATTCCGCGCGACAATCACTAAGGCCGCGAAGCGCGGCTTTCCGTGCTCCCCGTCTCGCCGGCGGGGAGCACTTTTCATTTGGGCCCATCACCATGGTCTTGGGGCCGGCCGCGCGTTAAGAAGCGCGCCATGACAATATCCCGCTCCACTGACGCCTCCGCCTTCGGCCTCTATGGCCTGCCGCCCGACGATCTCGCTGAAGTCCCCGCTGGCGCGCTCCAGTTCTCGCCGCTGATGCCGGGTTCTTTGACGCTCGAGGCGCAGGATGAGGGCTCGCTCGCCGGCATGGTGGTGCTGGCGCCGCCGGGGACGCTCGAGCGCCGCTATACCCTGGCGCTGGCCCTGCGCGCGACGCAGCCCGGTGCGACGCTGATCGCGCTGGCGCCCAAGGACAAGGGCGGTTCGCGTCTGCGCCGGGAGCTCGAGGATCTCGGCTGCTCCGTTGGGGAAACGGCGCGCCGGCATCATCGCATCTGCGAGGTGGCGCGGCCGGCCAGCCTCGATGGCCTGGCAACCGCGCTTGCCGAAGGCGCGCGGCGCCTCGTGCCCGAGATCGGGCTGCAGTCTCAGCCGGGCGTGTTTTCCTGGGACCGGACCGATCCGGGCAGCGCATTGCTGGTCGCGCACCTGCCGAAGCTGGCCGGCCGCGGCGCCGATCTCGGCTGCGGCATCGGCTTTCTGTCGCGCGCCATTCTGGCTTCGCCGGCGGTCCAGAGCCTCGCCCTGGTCGATATCGATCGCCGGGCCCTGGACGCGACCCGCCAGAATGTCGCCGACGCGCGCGTCGCCCGCATCTGGGCCGACCTGCGCCAGCCGCCGGGCGACCTGAAGGCGCTCGATTTCGTGGTGATGAACCCGCCCTTCCACGATGGCGGCACCGAGGACAAGGCACTCGGCCAGGCCTTCGTGCGCCGGGCCGCCGACCTCCTGAAACCGCGCGGCACCTGCTGGCTTGTCGCCAATCGGCACCTGCCCTACGAAGCGGTCCTTGCGCCGCTGTTCAAGACCGTGACCATGCGGGTCGAGACCGGGGCCTACAAGGTCTATGAGGCGCAGAAATGAGCAAGCCGACGCCCACCCTCCGGCTCGACCGGCTCCTGGCCAATCTCGGCTATGGCTCGCGCCGCGAGGTGCAGGGTTTCGTCGATGCCGGGCTGGTGACGCTGGACGGCGTGGCGATCGAGGATGCCGACCAGCGCATCGCCGTGACCCGCGACCTGTCGCAGCGCATGGTGGTGCGCGGCCGGCCGCTCGATCCGCCGCCCGGCGTGGTGCTGATGCTCAACAAGCCGCTCGGCGTCACCTGCTCGCACAAGGAAGTGGGACCGCTGGTCTATTCGCTGCTGCCCGACCGGTGGCGCCGGCGTGACCCGGCGATCTCGACCGTCGGCCGGCTGGACAAGGAAACCTCCGGGCTGCTGCTGCTGACCGATGACGGCGGTCTCTTGCACCGGATCATTTCGCCGAAAAACCACGTGCCCAAGCGTTATCGCGTCACGCTCGACCGGCCCTTGCGCGGCGACGAGGCGGCATGCTTCGCCGCCGGCACCTTGCTGCTGGAGGGCGAGGAGAAACCGCTTCTGCCGGTCGAGATGGAGACCCTGTCGCCGACCAGTGCGGTGGTGACCCTGCACGAGGGTCGCTACCATCAGGTCCGGCGCATGTTCGCCGCGGTCGGCAATCACGTCCAGGCGCTTCACCGGGACTGCATGGGGCGGCTGGCGCTGCCCGACGACCTGGAGCCGGGCCGCTATCGCATCCTGGGCGAGGCCGAGATCGCCGCCGTGCTGCCCGAGCGCTAGGCGCCTATTCGTCCCTTCAATCCCCGGCATCACCAGGATTGTCTTGCGCGGCGGGCCTTTCGGCGGAAGTCTGCCGTCGATCAAGCCTCGATGGGGAACGTCATGGACACCGCAGCGAAACGCGCAGCCTTCCGCCGCCTGCACGACACCGGCTGTTTCGTCATTCCCAATCCCTGGGATACCGGCTCGGCCATGATGCTGAAACATCTCGGCTTCAAGGCGCTGGCCACGACCTCGTCGGGCTTCTCGTTCTCGCGCGGCCTGCCCGACATGGACTGGGCGGTGCCACGCGACATGGTGCTCGAACATGTCGCCGAGATCGTCCGGGCGACCGATCTGCCGGTCAATGCCGATTACGAGTCGGGTTACGCCCATGATCCCAAAGGTGTCGCCGAGAATGTCCGGCTCTGCGCCGAGACCGGCGTCGCCGGGCTGTCGATCGAGGACAATACCGGCGATCCCGCCAAGCCGCTTTATGATTTCGACCTGGCGGTCGAGCGGGTCGCCGCGGCGGTCGCGGCGCTGAAGGGCACGGGCGTGCTGCTCACCGCACGCTGCGAGGCACATCTCGTCGGCTATCCGAATGCCCAGGCCGAGGCGGTGAAGCGGCTCAAGGCTTTTTCCGCCGTTGGTGCCGACGTGCTCTATGCGCCGGGCCTGCGCAAGGCCGACGATATCAGCGAAGTGGTCGAGGCGGCCGGGCCGAAACCGGTCAACCTGTTGATCTCCGGACCGATCGGCATCACGGTCGCCGATGCCGCGGCGCTCGGCGTGCGCCGCATCAGCGTCGGTTCGGCGCTGGCGCGCGCCGCCTGGGGCGGCTTCCTGAAGGCCGCGCGCGAGATCGCCGGGCCGGGTACATTTAATGCCCTGGGCGAGGGCGAGCCCTTCGGCGCGCTCAACACGTTCTTTCGCGAACACGGCGCCAAATCCTAGGGGATGGCGAGCACCGACACTGCATGACTGGAGCGACAACGTGACTGCATTGAAATTCGGGCCGGTCGTCGACGCGACCCCGGCGCCACGCCCGGCCCATCACATCATCGAGGGGCGCTATTGCCGATTGCGGCCGCTCGATCCGGCGCGCGACACCGATGGCCTCTACGCCCTGTCGCACGGACCGGAGATGGATGCGCAGTGGGCCTATCTGGCGTCCGGGCCCTATCCCGACAAGACCGCATTCGCCGCCCATGTCGCCAAGATCGCGGGCGGCACTACCGACCCGGTCTATTGGGCGATCATCGATCTCGATGACCGTGCCATCGGCTGGCTGTCGCTGATGCGCATCGACCTGGCCAATCGGGTCATCGAGGTCGGCTCGATCCTCTATACGCCGGCGCTGCAGCGCACTCCGGCCGCGACCGAAGCCCAATATCTGATCGCGGCCTATGTCTTCGAGACGCTCGGCTATCGCCGCTACGAATGGAAGTGCAACGATTTCAACGTGCCGTCGAAGCGGGCGGCGAAACGTTTCGGTTTCACCTATGAGGGGTTGTTCCGCCAGCACGTCATCGTCAAGGGGCGCAACCGCGACACCGCCTGGTTCTCCATGCTCGATATCGAATGGCCGCAGCGCAAGCTCGCCTTCGAGCTATGGCTGGATCCGGCCAATTTCGACGCCGCCGGCCGGCAGAAGGTGGCGCTCGGCGTGTTCAACCAGTTGAGCGCGACCGAAGGCTCGTTGACGCTGCGCCGGGCCACGCTTGCCGACGTGCCGGCCATCCAGGCATTGAAGACGGCCGCCTATTTGCCCAATGAATCCATTATCGGCGTCGCCTCCATGCCGCGCATGGCCGATTATGCCGCGCTGATGGCGAACCATGAGATCTGGGTTGCCGATGGCGACGATCATCTGGCGGCCTGCGCGGTGTTCGAGCCGGGCCCCGAGCCGGTGATCTATTCGCTTGCCGTCCATCCGAAGGCGCAGGGCAAGCATTACGGCGATGCCATCCTGGCCTTTTGCGAGGCGCGCGCGCGGGCGCTCGGGGCCAAGACGGTGAAACTCTACACCCATGTGAAGCTCACCGAGCGGATCGCTTGGTATGCGCGCAAGGGGTTCGAGCCGACCCATGTCGAGCAAATGCCCGACCGGGCGGCGCAGCACATGAAGAAGACGCTGGGCTAGACGCGCCGTCGGTGGCGCAGGCGCGACCGATCAGCGGAACGGCTCGGCCCTGATGGCCGAGCGGTAGAAGGCGATGGTGGCGACGAGGCCGGCCAGCGAGCCGATGCCGACGGCGACATGGATTGCCTGGTCGCCCATCTTCAGGAGGCCGGCCAGCGCCCAGCCGCCGGCGGCGCCCGTGCCGATGGTCTCGCAGGCGATCAGGATGGTCGCGCAGACGACATTGGTGACATTCGTCCAGTTGATCGGGCGGTCGGCGGCAGCGGCCATGAGTCTTCGGTCCCAGTCATCGGCCCCGAGGGCGAGAAACGGTTTCGATCGTTCTTTTGACGGCAAAAGCCGGCGGGATCAAGATGGCTCGCGGTCGCGGGCCGCGGGCTTCCCTCGCACGATGTCATGATGACGTAGCCGGAGATGGGCAGGATCGCTGCGAACCTCCCCTTGCATTCGGAGCCTTGGATGATCTCGCGACGCAACCTTCTGGCATCAGGCGCGGCGGCGACGCTGGTCGCCCCCTTTGCTGGCTTCATGGCTGGCCCGGCGCTCGGCCAGGCCGGGCCGCTGTTCCGCTTCGGCATCGTCGCCGATCCGCAATATGCGCCGGTCGTGCCGAACCTCCGCATGGGCCGCTATTACGCCAACAGCCTGTGGAAATTGTCGGAGGCGATCGAGGTCTTCAACAAGGAGGACCTGCGCTTCGTCGCCACCCTCGGCGACATCATCGACCGGCACTGGGAAAGCTTCGGTCACGTGCTGCCGCTCTATGACCAATTGAAGCACGAGCGCTTCTTCCTGCTCGGCAATCACGACTACGAGGTCGCCAACGACTATCTCGCTTCCGTCGTGCGCAATACCGGCATGCCCAAGGCCTATTACGACTTTGCCGGCGCCGGCTATCGCTTCATCGTGCTCGACGGCAATGACGTCAGCACTTTCGCGCCGCCGCGCGGCGACGCGCGCCGGGAACTGGCGGCCGAGCGGCTCGCCGCGCTGAAGCAGAAGAACGCCGTCAACGCGCAGAGCTGGAACGGTTCGTTGAGCGATGTCCAGTTCGCCTGGCTGGGTGAGACGATGGCCAAGGCCAAGGCCGCGGGCGAGAAAGTCATCGTCATGGGCCACTACCCAATCTACCCGGTCAATATCCACAATCTCTGGGATGCCGAACGGGTGGTCGAGCTGTTGACCGGCTTCGACAATTTCGTCGCCTATTTCTGCGGCCACAACCATGCCGGCAATTTCGGCGAGATCAACGGCAAGTATTTCGTCAATTTCTGCGGCATGGTCGATACGCCGGCGACATCGGCCTATTCGATCGTCGAAGTCCATGCCGAACGGCTGGACATCCGCGGTTTCGGCCGCGAGCCGAGCCGCTCGCTCAAGATCTGACACGGCCTCCGCCGGGCCCGCCGCCCGACAGGCCGGTCCTGTCGGGGGCGAGCAACCCTATTCGGCGGCGAGTTTCGCCGCCGGTTTCGGCTGGCTGCGGAACTCGGCGAGGAGGGCTGCCTCTTCGGCTTTGGCCGCGGCCAGATGGCGCGCCTTGACGTGGCCGAAGCCGCGGATCTTTTCAGGGATGCCGGCAAGGCCGACCGCGAGCGCGTGGTTGTCGGGTGTCAGTTTCGCCAGGATCTCGTCGACCAGCGCCTGATAGTCGGTGATCAGCTGGCGTTCGGTCTTGCGCTCGTGGCTGTAGCCGAAGACGTCGAAGGCGGTGCCGCGCAGGCCCTTGAATTTGGCCAGGATCCTGAACCCGGTCATCATGGCGGGGCCGAAGCTCATCTTGCGCGGCAGGCCGGTATTGCGGTCGATCCGGGCGAAGAGCGGCGGCGCCAGATGGAACTCGAAGCGCAGGTTGTCGCCGTCGAAGGCCTTGGCGACCTGTCTCTGGAACGTGCCGTCGGTATAGAGCCGGGCGACCTCGTATTCGTCCTTATAGGCCATCAGCTTGAACAGATAGCGGGCGATGGCCTCGCTCAGACCTTGCTTGCCCGGTGTCCGGTCGGCCTCGGCGCGGCGCGCCCTGGCGACGATATCGGCATAGCGCGCGGCATAGGCGGCATTCTGGTAGCCGGTCAGGAAGGCGACGCGGCGCGCGATGCTGTCGTCCAGCGTCTCGGAGATCCGCTCGACCGCCGAAGGGCTCGTGGCCGGCTTCACCAGGGCCTCGACCGCCGCCATGTCGTGGGCGGAAAGCCGGCCCCAGCGGAAGGCGGTGACGTTCATCGGCACGGCTTCGCCGTTCAGCTCGATCGCCCGTTCGATGGCGGCCGCGCTCAGCGGCAGGGCGCCGATCTGATAGGCATAACCGACCAGGAACAGGTTCGAGGCGATCGAATTGCCCATCAAGGCGGTCGCGAGCCGCTGCGCGTCGATCAGATGGGTCGTCTCGCGGCTGGCATGGGCGATGATGGCGCGCTTCAAACGTTCGGACGGCAGCGAGAAATTGGCGTCGCGGGTGAACTGGCCGGGCAGCATCTCCACCGTGTTGACCACTACCTTGGTGTCCGGCTTCATCGAAGCCAGCGCCTTCTTGCCGCCGGCGATGACGATGTCGCCCGACAGCACGAGATCGGCGGAGCCGGCATGGACGCGGATCGAATGGATGTCCTGGGGCGTGCGGGCGATGCGCATATGCGAGAAGACCTCGCCGCCCTTCTGGGCAAGGCCGGCCATGTCGATCAGGCCGACGCCCTTCTTCTCCAGATGGCAGGCCATGCCGAGAATGGCGCCGACGGTGACGATGCCGGTGCCGCCGATGCCGGCGATCAGCACGTTGTAGGTGTGGCCGATTTGCGGGATCACCGGCTCGGGCAGGCCGGAAATGTCGGCCGCCACGCTCAGGCCCTTGCCCTTCTTGATCTCGGCGCCGTGCACGGTGACGAAGCTCGGGCAGAAGCCCTTCACGCAGGAAAAGTCCTTGTTGCAGGACGACTGGTCGATGGTGCGCTTGCGGCCGAATTCAGTCTCGACCGGCTGGATCGACACGCAGTTCGATTGCACGCCGCAATCGCCGCAGCCTTCGCAGACGCTTTCGTTGATGATCACCCGCTTGATCGGGTCCGGGTATTGCTTGCGCTTGCGGCGGCGGCGCTTTTCCGCCGCGCAGGTCTGGTCGTAGATCAGCGCGGTGACGCCGGGCAGCTTGGCGAGCTCGATCTGGATCGCCTGCAGGTCGTCGCGATGGTCGAAGGTGGTGCCGATGGGGAAGACCGCGCCGGTGCCGGCATATTTATCCGGTTCGTCGGAAACGACCGCGATCCGCTCGATGCCCTCGGCGCGCAATTGCGCGGCGATCATCGGCACCGTCAGGCTGCCCTCGTGGGGCTGGCCGCCGGTCATGGCGACCGCGTCGTTGAACAGGATCTTGTAGGTGATGTTGGTCTTGGCGGCGACCGCGAAGCGGATCGCCAGATAGCCGGAGTGGTTATAGGTGCCGTCGCCGAGGTTCTGGAACACATGGCCGCGCTTGGAGAACGGCGCCTCGCCGACCCAGTTGGCGCCTTCGCCGCCCATCTGGGTGAAACCCTCGGTCATGCGGTCCATCCACAGCGCCATGTAGTGGCAGCCGATGCCGGCATAGGCGCGCATGCCGTCGGGCACGACGGTGGACGTGTTGTGCGGACAGCCCGAGCAGAAATAGGGCACGCGGGCGGCGATCGACGGCGTGACCTTCAGGACCTCTTGGGCCGCCTTCAGGCGCTTCACATTGGCGGCGATCTCTTCGACCGGGCCTGAATGTTTCAGGATGCGCTCGCCGATGCAGATGGCGACGTCATTGGGATCGAGCGCGCCATGGACCGGGAACAGCCACTCGCCCTTTTCGTCCTTCTTGCCGATGACCACGGGCTGGTTGGCCGAGCCGTACAGCTCTTCGCGCACCTGCACCTCGATCAGCGAACGCTTCTCCTCGACCACGATGATCAGGTCGAGGCCGCGGGCAAAATCGGTCAGTTCGCCCGGATCGAGCGGCCAGGTGCAGCCGATCTTGAACAGGCGGATGCCGAGATCATTGGCCTTCACCTCGTCCAGGCCCAGCTCGTCGAAGGCCTGGCGGGTGTCGAGATAGCTCTTGCCCGTGGTGATGATGCCGATCCTCGGCTTGCGGCCGCCTGAGGTGACGATACGGTTGATCTTGTTGGCCTTGACGAAGGCGAGCGCCGCGCCGCGCTTGTACATGTGGAGCCGCAGCTCCTGCTCGTGGCGGTCGTCTCCCGGGCGGATCGACAGGCCGCCCGGCGGCATGGCGAATTCGGCTTCACTCGGAATGACGATCTTCACCCGGTCGATCGAACCGTCGATGACGCCGGTCGATTCGACCGTATCCTTCATGCATTTGAGCGCAACCCAATTGCCGGAATAGCGCGACAAAGCCCAGCCATAGAGCCCGTAATCGAGGATTTCCTGGGCGCCGGCCGGATTGAGGATCGGCATCATCACGTCGACGAAGTGAAACTCCGACTGATGCGCGACGGTCGAGGATTCGGCGGTGTGATCATCGCCCATCAGGCAGAGCACGCCGCCATTCTTCGACGAGCCCGCGAGATTGGCATGGCGGAACACGTCGCCGGAGCGGTCGACGCCCGGGCCCTTGCCGTACCAGACCCCGAAAACGCCGTCATATTTGCCTTCGCCACGCATCTCGGCCTGCTGGGTGCCCCAGACCGCGGTGGCGGCGAGGTCCTCGTTCAGGCCTGGGGTGAAGACGATGTCGTTGGCCAGCAGGTTGCGCTGCGCCTTGAAGAACTGCTGGTCGAGGCCGCCGAGCGGCGAGCCGCGATAGCCGGAGACGAAGCCGCCGGTGTTGAGGCCGGCCAGCCGGTCGCGTTCCTTCTGCATCAAGGTGAGCCGGACCAAAGCCTGCACGCCGGTGACGAAGATGTCCTTCTTGGCCAGGTCGAACTTGTCGTCGAGGCTGACATCGTCGAGCCTCAGGCTGTTGACGAGACGGGAGGCCGCCGCAGGCGTGTTGTCCGCAGGTGTTTCGGCCATCGCGGTCTCCTGGTCTTCCTGCGGCGCCGTCGGCGCCACGCCCCCCGGCGCGGTGGATCCCCTGAATGTCCCAGGAAATGCCCGGCCCTTAGGTCGCAGATGCTGTCACGCCGAAAACGCTATGTCGATTTCATTCTAAACTGCGTGGACGCAAGGAGATTGCGTAAAGGCTTGAGAAAACTTGTCTTCTTGCTGCAGCGCACAAATTCCGCGGACGCCCGCGCGCCGGGCAAGAAGCCGCCGGGTGGCCGGTCAGCGCGGGGTTGCGAACAGGTCCTGGTGGCCTGTCTCGCAGGTCACGCCGGTTAGCCGGGCGGCGAGCCAGGCCTCGATCTCGGTTTGTCCGACATGCCCGGTTTCGCCGACCGCGCCGGCAAATCCGGTGACCAATTGCCTGGCGAGGCCGGCCATGTCGGTGCCGATATGCCAGGGGCTTGGCTCGCAGGTCACCGCATAGCCGGCCTTGGCGAAAGCCTTGGTCATGATCGGCACGGCCTCGGGACCGGCGGCCGGGCCGAAACCCTTGTCGGTCGCCTGGTGGGCATGAAAGGCCTCGCGCATGGCCTGGTCGGCCGGGTGCGGCGGTGCCCAGTTCTCCGTGCCGTCATAGGTCAGCACGGTGTAGAGCGGCAGCCGGCGCAGCGCGAGGGCGGCGACGAAACGGTCGATCCATGGCGCGGAGACGAGGTCGAACAGGGCCGCGGCCGTAACCAGGTCGGCGCTTGGTGCCAGAACCCGGTCGAGATCGGTGTTGAGATCGGCTTCGGTGAAGCTGACGCGCAGCGACTTCGTGCCCTTGGTCAGCACCAGGACCTCGCCGTCGCTGGAAGCGCCGTCGGCCCAGGCGGTCAGCCGGCCACGCGCCGCGGCGAGGAGTTTCGGATCATAATCGACCAGCCGCCAATATTGCCGATCCGGCAGGGCCTCGGCGGTGCCGCGCAGGTTCGAGCCGGCGCCGCAGCCGAGATCGACGATGTCGATCGCGGCGCGCCCGGCGAAATGCCTGGCGACTTCGGCCAGCAAGGATTTCGACCGGGCGGCATGATCGGCGGGTTCGCGCAAGGCAAGCCAGTCAGCGGAAAAACTCATGCGGTCTGCTTCCTTCGCTGGTCTCCGGCGGCGATCCGGCGCACGACCGAGGCGACGGTGCGGGCGGTGTCGTCCCAGCGCGGCAGCGTTTGCCCGACGGTCCAGGCGGCGTCGGAGAGTTGCTGGCGTAACCCGCCGTCGCCCAGAGCGCGGGCAATGGCGACTTTCAGCGCCGTGACGTCTCCGGGCGGCACCTTCAGGGCCGCGCCCTCGGGAACGGTCTCGGCGGCAGCGCCGCCCGTTGTGGTGACGATCGGCAGCCCGCGTGCCATCGCTTCCGCCAAAACCATGCCGTAGCCCTCATGGAGCGAGGGCATCACGAAGAGGTCGGCGAGGCCATAGAGCCGCGCCAGCGCCACATCGGAGAGCGGCCCGGCAAAGGTCACGTGTCGCCCGAGTTGATTGCGGGCCATGGCGCGGTGCGCGGCGCCATAGGCGTCGCGATCGCGATCGATCGCGCCGACGATGATGAGTTCCCAGGCCAATGTGCTCAGCGGGCCGAGCGCGTCCATCAGCAACTCGTAGCCCTTGCGCCGCGAGACCGCGCCGACCGCGAGGATGGTTTTTACCGCGTTGCCCGAGCCGGCGGCGCGCGGCGCCGGCTCAGTGCCGGGTTCCGCCACGCTGATGGCATCCGCGGGAACGCCGTAGTCCTGAACCAGGGTGCGCGCGGTCACGCGGCTGGTGACGATCACGGCACGGGCGTGCCGCAGTGCGTTCGTCTCGGTGACTTGGAGCCCTGCCGCCACACCGGGAGCGATGCCGCTTTCCAGCGCCAGCGGGTGGTGGACCAATGCGACGAGGGGGGCCTTGATCGACGCGCACAGGTCCGCGGGAAATGCACCAAAGGCCAGGCCATCGACGATGAGCACGTCATCGGCGGAGACCGCACTCAGCGCCGCCGCCGTTTTCGCCAGATCATCGCCGGTGGGAAAGGGGAAGGAGCCGGGAAGCTGCAGGTGGCGCGTCGCGATGCCATGGGCATGTGCGCGCGCCAGCACTTCGCGGTCGTAGCGGTAGCCGCCGGTCGGGGCGTCGAGATCCCCCGGGATGGCGAAGACCGCTTGGATCATGCGACCGGTCCCTCGAAGCTGGCGCGGGCGAGGTCGTGCTCGTGCAGCGTGACCCTGATCCTGGCGAGGGTTGCCCCGTCGGCGCCGAGCGTGCCGGATCTGGCCGCGGCCGCGCAGGCGTCGAAAACATGCTTGCACAGGAATTCGGTGGTGGTCAGCTTGCCCTTGAACTGCGGCAGGCTATCGAGATCCTGATAGGCGAGTTCCTTCAGGGTCTTGCCCAGCACGTCCAGGGCCGCGCCGATATCGACGACGACATTGTGCCGGTTCAGCGTCTCGCGAAAAAAGGCGACGTCGACGACGAAGCTCGCGCCGTGCTTGCCCTGGGCCGGTCCGAAGAACGGATCAGGCAGCGAATGGGCGATCATCATGCGGTCGCGGACTTCGACGCTGTACATGCGTGGGATTCCCTTGCAATGGCCCGGATCGGGCGGGGCGACCTTAGGTCATTCAGTGCGGATCTGAGAAGGCCGCGCGGCCGGCGATCAGTAGCGCACCGCCGTGGTCAGGCCCGGTGCGCCCGGCGCCAGGATGCGCGGCATTGCGCCGGCGAGATCGTCGAAGGCGATCTCCTCGGTGATCAGCTGGTCCAGCCGGTCGTCGGCGAGCAGCGCCACGGCTTTTTCGAGCCGGCGCCGGCAGGTCCAGCGCGGCCGGCGCGACGGCGCGACCTGGCCGACCTGCGAGGAGATCAGCCTGAGCCGGCGGGCATGGAAGGCGGCCCCCAGCGGCACCGCCGGATCCTCGTCGCCGAACCAGGAGAGTTCGACGACGCTGGCTTCGTCGCCGGCGCAGGCGAGCGCGCAGGCGAGCCCCGCCGCCGTCGCCGAGGCATGGAAGGCAATGTCGACGTCGGCCGGCCCGTCCAGCGGCTTGCTGAAGCGGACGCCGAACAGGTCGGCATAGATGCGCCTGCCCGGGTCGACGTCGACCAGGGTGACCTCGCAGCCGGTTATGCCGGAGCAGAGATAGGTGACGAGCAGGCCGACAAGGCCGGCGCCGACCACGACGATCCGGTCACCCGGGCCGACGCCGGCATCCCAGACCGCGTTCAGCGCGGTTTCCATATTGGCGGCCAGCACGGCGCGCCGGGCCGGCACATCGGCGGGCAGCACCACCAGCGGCACCTTGTCGAGCGGCACCAGCACGCGGTCCTGGTGCGGCGCCAGGGTGAACACGGTCTTGCCGACGAGCGTCTCCGGGCCGGCCTCGACCTGGCCGACGGCGCAATAGCCATATTTGACCGGGAAGGGGAATTCGCCCTGCTGCAGCGGCACGCACATGCGGTCGCGGTCGCTCGCCGGGACCAGGCCGTTGAACACGAGCCTTTCCGTCCCGCGGCTCACCCCGCTATACAGCATGCGAACCAGCGCCTCGGTCTCGCCGCGTTCGCTCAACATGGTCTCGCGCAGCTCGACATGGCGGCGCGAGGCATACCAGAGCGCGCGGGCGGCCAAAGCCATGATGTCTTCTCCCTTGGCGCCGCCCGATGGGGCGACGGAGGTCCGTTGATGAACGAGCTCATGCCCACCGTCTCGAACGATGGCGGCCGTCCTGCGGATCAAGGCTCTACGACGCCGGCGGGGCTTCAGTCCATGGCCGACTTGCGCGACCGGCGCCGGCTGGTGCTGGGATTGAATATCGGCACCTGGTTCATCCTGAACTGGGCGGCCTGGTCGATCCTCGGCGCCGGCGGCTGGACCCCTGTCGATGTCGTGCTGGCCATCGCCTTCGCGATCGCCACGCCCTGGACCGTGCTCGGCTTCTGGAACGCGGTGATCGGGCTTTGGCTGCTGCATGGCGTGGAAGATGGTTTCGAACAGGTGGCGCCGTTCGCCGCGGCCGGCGACACCGACGTGCCGATCACCATTCGCACCGCCATCTTCATGACGCTGCGCAACGAGGACCCGGCGCGGGCCATCGCCCGGCTGAGGATCGTCAAGCAGAGCGTCGACGCCACCGGCTTCGGCGACCGCTTCGACTATTTCATCCTGTCGGACACCAATCAGCCCGAAGTCGCGGCAAAGGAGGAGGCGCTCGCCGCCGCCTTCGCCACCGAGGCCGGCGCCGACCGCGTCGTCTATCGGCGGCGTACCGACAACCAGGGTTTCAAGGCCGGCAATGTCCGGGATTTCTGCGAGCGCTGGGGCATGCGCTACGAGCTGATGCTGCCGCTCGACGCCGACAGCCTGATGGCCGGGAAGACCATCGTCCGGCATGTCCGGATGATGCAGGCCTATCCGAAGATCGGCATCCTCCAGAGCCTGGTCGTCGGCATGCCCTCGTCATCGGCCTTCGCGCGCATCTTCCAGTTCGGCATGCGCCAGGGCATGCGCTCCTACACGATGGGACAGGCCTGGTGGGTCGGTGAATGCGGCCCGTTCTGGGGCCACAACGCGCTGGTCCGGATCAAGCCCTTCGTCGATCATTGCGCCCTGCCGGTGCTGCCGGGCAAGCCGCCGCTCGGCGGCCATATCCTGAGCCATGACCAGGTGGAGGCGACCTTCATGCGCCGCGCCGGCTATGAGGTGCGCGTGCTTCCCGAAGAGGAGGGCTCCTGGGAGGAGAACCCGCCGACCATCCTGGAATTCTCGCGCCGCGACGTGCGCTGGTGCCAGGGCAACATGCAGTATCTGAACCTGTTCGACGTCAAGGGGCTGGAGCCGATGAGCCGGTTCCAGCTGCTCTGGGCCGTCCTGATGTTCGTCGGCGTGCCGGCCTGGACCCTGATGATCGCGCTGTCGCCGTTCCTGGCGCTGCACGGGCCGTCGCGGGTGACCTTCCCGGCGGGGTTCGCGATCTTCATCTACATCCTGTTCTTCATCATGTACCTGATGCCGAAATTCGCGGGGATCGCCGATATCCTGCTGACGCCCGGCGGCACCACGCGATATGGCGGCGGCCTGCGCTTCGCCGCGGCGGTGGTGATCGAACTTTTCTATTCGTTCCTGCTCGGCGCGCTCACCTCGTTCCGCATCACCGTGTTCATGATCGGCCTGGCACTCGGTCGCTCCGTCGTCTGGGGCGGGCAGCAGCGCGACGCCATGGCGCTGAGCTGGCGTGAGGCCTTCGATGCGTTCTGGCCGCAAATGGCCTTCGGCGTACTGGTCGTCGGCCTGCTGTGGCTCGGCTCGCCACGCGCGGCGTGGTGGTCGCTGCCGCTCACCCTCGGCTTCCTGGTGGCGATCCCGTTCGCGGTGCTGACCGCCTCGCCGCTGCTCGGGCGCGTGTTCGTCGCACTCCGGCTCTGCGGCGTGCCGGAGGAGTTCAATCCGCCGCACGAGATCGTTTCGGCCCGGGCCGGGGAGGCGTCATGACGCCGCAGCAGCGGATCGCCGAGCTCGTCGCCGTGGCGCGCTCGGTCGTCACCTATCACGGCGACCCCGCCAAGGCCGCGCAAATGGACAGGCTCTATGCCGGTTTCGTCGGCCCGGGCAGCCTCGCCTTCGACATCGGCAGCCATGTCGGCGACCGTGTCGCGAGCTTTCGCCGCCTGGGCGCCAGGGTGGTGGCGCTGGAGCCGCAACCGGGACCGGCGCGGGTGATCGAAACCTTGTTCGGCGACGATCCGGACGTGACGCTGGTCCGCGCGGCCTGCGGCGCGACCGAGGGCACGCTGGTGTTCAAGGTCAACAGCGACAATCCGACGGTCTCGACCGCTTCGGCCGATTTCATCGCCTCCGCCGCCGGCGCCGGCGGTTGGGAGGGCCAGGTCTGGGATCGCGAAATCACGGTTGCCGCGACGACGCTCGACCACCTGATCCGCGACCACGGCGTGCCTGGCTTCGTGAAGATCGACGTCGAAGGTTTCGAGGCCGACGTGCTGGCCGGGCTGACCCGGGCGCTGCCGGCCTTGTCCTTCGAGTTCACCACCATTCAGCGCGGCGTCGCGCTCGCCTGCCTGGACCGGCTGGCGACGCTGGGCGGTTACGGCTTCGACCTGGCGCTCGGCGAAAGCCAGCGGCTGACATTCGGCCGTTTCGTCTCGAAGGACGAGATGGCGGCGCATCTGAGCGGACTGCCGCACCAGGCCAATTCGGGCGACGTCTACGCCGTGCTCTCAAGGGAATGACGCATGAATCTTGGGAGTGAACGCATGAAGCTCGCCGCCGTCCTTGCCGCCCTGTTCCTCGCCACGACCGCACGGGCGGCTACGCTCGACGGCCTGGCCGTCGACGTCACCAACGGATCCGAGCCGGTGCTCTGCGCCGAGAAGGACAATGTCACGCTCAACCTGGCCAATCCGGCGGTGCGCTCGTTCCGCATCGAGGCGGCGCATCCGGCCTATATCGGCGCGCTCAGCGTCGACCGCTTCGCCGCCGACTGGACCGCTTGCCCGATGAAGGAGGCCGCGCTCGCCCAGCCGATGCCGGATCGCATCACGCTCTACGAGACGGTGGAGTGGCAGGTCATCGGCTATCGCGAGAAGGGCTTCTGGCGGCCGTCCGACACGGTGGTCCGGGTCGGCGACCGCACCGAGCGCAACATTCACCTGATCCAGATCTGGTATCGCTTCCAGGACCGCGCCGAGGAGGTGCTGGTGGTCTATCCGACCGACGGCTATTGGCGCGCCCGACCTTTGCCCCCGGCCAATCTGCGCTGGACCGCCTATGGCTCGTCCTTCCTGATCGGGCCCGTGGTGGTCGAGGAGCGGCCGATCGTCAAGATCAAGGAAATCGCCTTCGACCCGGCGACCAAGACCTTCACCCTGGCCTATCCGGACGGCAATTCGGCGACCGTGCGCCTCGCCACGCTGAACCAGGAACTGATCGGCCTGGACGTGGCCTTCGCGCGGCCGATCGCCGGCGGGCCTTTCGCGGCGCTGCGTTCCATGTATGTCACCGAGTTCAACGCCGACGTGGCGCGGGTGGCGCTGCGCGAAAAGGATGCCGCAGGCTGGCGCGAAGAGGCGATCCTGCCGTTCCGCCGCGGCAATGCGACGGATCTGTGGGCCGGGCGGCTGGTGCCGTCGAGGCACAATACCTCGGCGCCCGACATGGTGTTCAACGCCTTCCGGGCGGAGCCGCCCGCGCCGGGCGCGGCCCAGATCCAAAGATAAGGCTGGTCACACGCCGTTCAGAAATTGCGCATTATGTCTCGAGGCACCGCACCAATCAGACGAGGTTCTTGATCCATGGTTCGTCGCATTCGCAAGGCCGTTTTCCCCGTCGCTGGCCTCGGCACGCGTTTCCTGCCCGCCACCAAGGCGATCCCCAAGGAAATGCTGACCGTCGTCGACCGTCCGGTGATCCAGCATGTGGTGGACGAAGCGCGCGAGGCCGGCATCGAGCATTTCGTTTTCGTCACCGGCCGCAACAAGCAGGTGATCGAGGATCATTTCGACAAGGCCTTCGAGCTGGACGCGACGCTCGAGGCACGCGCCAAGACCGCTGTCCTGGAAGAACTCCGGCGCGACCTGCCGGCGGCTGGCGCCACCTCGTTCACCCGCCAGCAGGAACCGCTCGGGCTCGGCCATGCGGTGTGGTGCGCGCGCGACATCATCGGCGACGAGCCCTTCGCGCTCTTGCTGCCGGACATGCTGCATCTCGCCAGGCGCGGCGGCAAAGGCTGTATCGCCGCGATGCTGAACGCCTATGAGGCGACCGGCGGCAATTATGTCGCGGGCTACGAAGTGCCCGACAGCGAGACCCATCAATATGGCATTATCGGCAAGGGCAAGCCGGCCGCCGGTGGCGCCTATGAGATCGCCCAGATGGTCGAGAAGCCGGCCAAGGGCACGGCGCCCTCGAATGTCGCGATTTCCGGCCGCTATATCCTGCAACCGGAGATCTTCAGGATCCTGGAGACCCAGGAGCGCGGCGCGGGCGGTGAAATCCAGCTCACCGACGGCATGCTGAAGCTGCAGCAGAAGCAGCCGTTCTTCGGCTTTACCTTCGACGGCGAGATCCACGATACCGGAACGAAGCTCGGCTTCCTGACCGCCAATGTCGCCTATGCGCTGCGCCGCGACGATTTGAGCGGGCCGTTCAGGGCGGAGCTCGGCCGGCTCGCCGCCGGCTGAGCGGCGCGCCCCGCTCCGGCGGTCATTGGACCAGGACGGCGCCGTCGCAGCGCAATCCGATACCCCAGACATCGGCCTGGCCAAGGCCGATGCCGAGCGACTGGAGAATACCGGACAGGAGCTGGTCGATCGACGGCGTCGCGCCCGAGATGATGCCGCTGACCAGCGGCCCGACCGCGCCGCCGAGGCCCAGGTTGAGCAGGCCCAGCACGGAGATGTCGAGCTGCAGGGTATTGACCAGACCGCTCAGCAGCGACTGGGTGAAATTCGTCGTGCCGACGGTTTTCTTGGTCTGGTTGTTGATCTCGGTCATGTTGAAGGTGACCGGCGTCGCCGTCATGTTGGTGACCTGGACATGGGCGCGTCCGAGCACCGACAGCACGGGCGTGTCGACCAGCGCGACCGCCATCGGGGCGACCGGCGCGCTGTAATTGTTGAAATTGGCCATCGAGACGCTGCCGATCCAGGCGTCGATGACGGCGGGCGTCACGCCGAGCGTCATGGTCGAGCCGCTGGCGTCGGGGAATGTGCAGTTGATGGCGTTGAGGCGCGCGGTCGCGGCCGCGACCTCGACATAGAGCGGCAGGTTGACCGAGGCGATCGAACCCGAGCCGAGCAGTTGCAGGTTGAGCAGCAGCCGGGTTTGCGCGGTGTGGACGGTGGCGCCGACATTGCCCACCGTCATCCAGCTCGTGCCCACCGGCCGCTCGCCGATGCCGAGCGTCAGCGACGCCGTGGCGATGCCCGGCACATTGAGGCCCAGGGCCAGCTGCACCTGCCGGTTGCCATTGGCGATCTGGGCCGTCGCGTTCAGCAGGTCGAAGGCGGCGACATTGATGCCGAGATTGGAGCCCTGGCCGATCGGCAAGGTCTGGTAGGGCCCGGCATCGATCAGCGAACTCAGCGCCATCCTGCTGGTCGAGGCGTTCAGCGACTGCGAGATGCTGGAAAGCGCGCGGCTGGCATTGGTCGCGCCGCCTTGCGAATTGAGCGTGGAGGCGACCAGGGCATTGACGACGTCGACGACCTTGAGGTTAGAGCTCAGCAGCTGCGAATAGGTGCCCGCGGTCAGCTGGGCCGTGGTGGCGAGCTGGTTCATGAACTTGAACAGGTCGATGCGGGCGTCGACAAGGGACTGATAATCCATCACCGACAGGGTAATGTTCGTGCCGAGCAGCGATCCGAGCAACTGGTTCAGCAGCCCGCCATTGAGCGATACCAGCCGCGAGCCGATGGCGAAGGAGGCGAAGGACGATGTCGCGGCGGTCGCGGTCGACCGGATCACGAAATAGTCCTGGCCGGTGATGACCCTGCCGAACACCAGGTTGGTTCGCGAGTTGATCGTCACCCGTGCGGCGTTGGGAGTGGTGCCGGCCAGCTGGAAACGGTTGTTGATCTGGGTGGCGGGATTGGGCGTGTAGGTGCCGAGTTCGACGGTGATGGGACTGTCGACGGTGATGGCGTTACGCTGGACGGTGGCATTGGCCGCCCGGGAGGCGCGGGTCAGGTCGCTCGCCGCCGCCAGCGCCGACAGGTCCGCCACGCTCTGCGCCTTGCGTTTGTCGACATAGATCTTGCCGAGATCGACGCTGAGGGCGCTCATGCCGATGACCACGGTGGTCATCAGGCCGGCGATGATCGCCACGGAGCCCTTGGTTTCGCGAAAGAAGGAACGCAGTGCCGGGAACAATGCTTGGCTCCTCTCAGTAGCCACCGCGTTGAATGGCGGCCGACCGGACGATCAGCGGCGACGGCATCGGGACAAGATTGGGAAGGCTGTAGATGAAGCTCTGACTGGCGTCGTAGCTCAGCTGTACCGTGAAGGTGCTGGTCGTCGGATCCGTCGCGGCGGCGACCAGAACCAGGCGGCTCGGCTGGATGAAGGGGTAATTGCCCGACTGCGTTTGAATGGTGTTCGAGGCCAGCGTGGCCCGTTCGGTGTCGCTCAGGCCGGCGACCGATGCCCTGGCGGCCTCGGCCGCGAGCTGTTGCACGCTCTGCACGACGCTGAGGTAGCCGGCGAACGTGATGATGCCGAACAGGATCATCAGGAACACCGGTACGATGATCGCGAATTCGACCGCCGATGCGCCGTCCTGGCGTCGGGCGAAAGGCCGCAACAATTTCCAGATCTTGCTCATGCCGAGAACATTGCTTGAGACAATTAAATAATTTCTGAATCATGTTCTCTAAACATATATTACGTAACGTAATGGTTTGTCGTTTAATTCGGTTTAGCTCCATCGATCTGTGGTATCCGTCGAACGAAGACAGTTCGTTCTGGCTTTTGAAAGGTTTGGCAAACTTGGTTCTCGCGGTCCGAACGTTTCCAATCCTTGATCAAAAAAATGGATACAGGACTTATTTGGTGGCGTTGAATTTGCGGGAAGCTTACGTAAGGAAATGATCGAGCTGTCAGCTAAATGCAAGCTGGCCATGGAAAGACATCGGGAGCGAAAATGCAGCGCTGGCCGAGGCGATGACTTCCCGGGATCGAGCGGACGCTTGAGGGGGTGGTCTCGCGTTCCGAGGCGACGGCGTGGCGATCAGCGCTGCAGCCTGAGGCCGAGAAGGAAGATGTTGGCCGAGTAACTTTGCCCGGGCTGGTTCGACATCAGCATCTCGCGCCGTGCTTCGCCGCGGATCTGCAGGTTGCGCGAGGCGCGGTAGATCAGGTTGACGGAGGCGATCAGCCGCTGGTCGACCCGGGGATCGCCGACATAGACGTCCTGGCCATAGGCGAGCCGCGCCGTGCCGATCAGCCAGCGCCTGAAGGAATGCTCGAGTTCGACCGAGAAATCGCGCCGCTGAATGCCGGCCGCGCCGGTGGTGAAGGTCTCGTCGATGACCGATTTGGCGCCGAAACGCACGGTGGTGAGCGCCGTGGCCGTCCAGATCAGCGCGGCATCGAAGGTCGGCACGCGAATGTCGACCAGCGTCGGGTCGAGATTGTCGCGGACGAGATAGCCGACCGCGACCTCGCCGGTGATCAGGCGGCTGAGCTCGAAGGTCGAGCCGACCCGGTAGCTTGTGGATGTCGAGCCCTGGAGAAGGCCGCTCGGTGAAACCAGCGTGTCGAAGCCGTGGCGCTCGACGCCGACCTCGACGAAGGGACGCAGGCCCGGCGTCAGCTCGTAGGAGGCACGCAGCCTCAGGCCGTAGGCGTTGTAATTGCGGTTGCCCTGCGGAATGATCGTGCCGTTATTGGTGACGGCATCGTCATAAGTATAGCGGTCGACCGCGCCGCGCAGGGTCAATTGCAGCCGGCCGACATCCTGCACCAGGGCCGCCGTGCCGCCATATTGGCGCACCAAAGGCAGGCTCTTCAGCGACGAGCCCGGGTCCGACGGCAGGTTCGACGATCCCGGTGACTGGGCGGTCAGGTTGTAGCGCGCCTCGGTGTCGATGCGCGTCGTCCGCGCCAGGTCGACACGGCCGGTGACGACGGCGTTGACCTCCGGGCGGTTGACGTCCGGATCCGAGAAATAGGCCGAATAGGTGCCGCGCAGGCGTGCCGTCAGTTCGTGGCGCGACCAGTCCGAGCGCGCCTGGACCTCGCCATAGGATTGGGTGAACAGGGAGCCTTGGGCGCCGTCATGCAGGCGGCGCGGGTTGGAATCGTAACCGAGCGTCAGGTCGGCGGTGGGCGTCACGACGAAGCTGCCGAGCCTCAGGCCAACCGGCGCGAAGGGATCGGCCTCGACAGCCGGGGTGCGGGCAAACGAGATCACCTCGCCGGTCACCGGATCGATCACCGCATTGCGGCCGAGCGGATTGGCGTTGGGCAAGGCGCGGCCGGTGGTTGCCTGGGTGCGGTCGGTGACCAGGGGCACGTCGACCGGGCGAAGCGGCTGGACCGGCGTGGCGACGCCGCGGCCACCCGGGCCCAGCGCCCGGCGATCCTCGCGCGACAGATTGATCACGGATGTCTGCGGCGGACGGCGCGCCGGCGTCGGCAGCCCTGCGGCTTGCCGCGTCGCGGCCGGATCCGGCGGCGCCGGGCGTCGCGGCATCCGGCCGGTCCGGCGGTTGGCGACCAGCGCCGGCCGGGATGTCATCGGGCGGGACGGCGTCGCCGCGGGCACCGGGGCGGGCGCGGCAAGGCCCGCTGCTGGCGGCGTTCCGGGCCGGGGCGGGGTCGGGTCGATCCAGGGCGCGCGGCGGTTCTGCGTGCGTTGCCGGTCGCGGCGCGCGGCGTCGGTCCGTTCGGCGCCCGGCGCCGGGGCCATTTCCGTGCGCAGGCCGGCGGCGTCGGCATCGCTGGACGCACCGCCGCGCGCCGTCGCGTCCCTGTCCGATTCGATCGGTGCCAGTCCGCGCCAGCCCTCGTTCTGCCCGGGGTCGTCGACCAGCGGCGCGGCGCCCGGGGACGGGGTCGAACCGCGCAAAGCCTGGCCGTGCACGGCCGCGCCCGCCCCTGCCAGGACGAGTGCGATCATGCTCACGGTTGCAAGGTGGCGGGCGGCGCGACCCAAAGATGACCCTTCCGGCACGAATTTCCTCAACAAGAGGTAAAGAGCCGTGGTTAACGTCGGGTTGATGCGCGGGTGCCTGTTCACGCAACGAACCGCCCGAGCCGGGCGGGGTGCGCTCGGGACGCAGCCGTGGTAGAGCGACCAGCCTTCGTCAGCGGACAGGCTTCATGACATCCTCCATCCCGGCCACCAACACCATTCTCACCTCGGCGCTGCGTACGCTGTCGGTGGAAGCGGCGGGCATCGTCGCGCTCGAGGACGCGCTGGCGAACGGGCTCGGCGCGCCATTCACCGCCGCCGTATCGCTCTTGATGAAGGCCAAGGGCCGCGTCATCGTCACCGGCATGGGCAAATCCGGCCATGTCGGCCGCAAGATCGCCGCGACCCTGGCCTCGACCGGCACGCCGGCCTTCTTCGTCCATCCGGGGGAAGCGAGCCATGGCGATCTCGGCATGGTGACGCCGGATGACGTCATCCTGGCCTTGTCCTGGTCCGGCGAAACCGTGGAGCTGCGCGACCTCGTCGGCTTCTCCCGTCGGTTCGGCGTCGGGCTGGTGGCGATCACTTCGGTCGCCGATTCGGCGCTGGGCAAGGCAGCCGACGTGTGCCTGGATCTGCCGCGCGCCGAAGAGGCCTGTCCCAACGGACTTGCGCCGACCACCTCGACGCTGATGCAGCTCGCCATTGGCGACGCCCTGGCCATCGCGCTCCTCGAGGAGCGCGGCTTCACCGCCGCCGACTTCCGCACCTTCCATCCCGGCGGCAAGCTCGGTGCCGTGCTGGCCCTGGTCCAGGACGTCATGCATACCGGCGAGGCCGTGCCGCTCGCCGGGCTCGGTGCGCCGATGACCGACGTGATCCTGGAAATGACCGCCAAGGGCTTCGGCTGCTGCGGCGTGGTCGACCGCGGCGGCCGGCTCGTCGGCATCGTCACCGACGGCGATCTGCGCCGCCACATGCAGGCCGATCTCCTGGCCCTGCCGGTCGAGGAGGTGATGACCAAGGCGCCGAAGACGGCGCGGCCGGACCAGTTCGCCAGCGAGGTGCTGGACCTGCTCAACCGCACCAAGATCACCGCTCTGTTCGCGCTGGAGGCCGGCAAGCCGGTCGGCATTCTGCATGTCCACGATCTCTTGCGGGCCGGCGTCGCCTGAGGCGCGGATGCGGCCCGAGCCATGCAAACGCGCCAGGATCGCCCAATTCACGCCCTGTTCGGCGGCTTCAGATAGACCGGCCTTGATGATCGGATGCGCCGGACGGGACTGAGATGAGATTTTTTCCGCTGGTGATCCCGGCGCTGTGTTTGAGCCTTGCAGTGGCCGGCGCCGCCGGTCGCGCCGATGCCGCGCCGACGCTCCAGATGGCGGGGCGCGTTCAGCAGAACCCGCCCGCCGTCGCGGCTCCGGCCGCCCGGATCTACCTGTTTCGCGGCCTGTTCGACGTGTTTTCGCTGGGCATCGACAGTCTCGGCGGCAAACTGCGCCGCAAAGGCTATGCCGCACGCACCATGGGGGTGGCCAGCTGGGAAGCGGTGGCGGCCGAAATCGTCCAGCGCCGCCGCGCCGATCCCAGCGAGCAGATCGTGGTGATCGGCCATTCGCTCGGCGCGGATGCGGCGGTCAGGATCGCCAATCGCGTGGCGCGCGAAGGCCTGGCGCCGCTGGCCCTGGTCGTCACTTTCGATCCGGTGTCGCGGCAGGAGGTGCAGGGTGGCACCCGCCGGCTGGTCAATCTGTTCCAGTCGAACAATGGCTGGGCCGTGCCGCTGCGCCGTGGGCCGGGTTTCACCGGCGACTTCGTCAACGAGGACCTTCGCGACCGCGGCGGGCTCAATCATCTGAACATCGACAAGGATCGCCGCCTGCATGACGGCATCATCGCCTGGATCGATCAGGCGGTGGCGGAGGGACAGGCGCGCCGGCAGGGCGCCAGCGCCTTCAGCCACCCAGCACAGCCCGCAAGACCACGATGGTGACGACGCCGGTCGCGATGGTGCCGATCAGCGGCAGCCGCATCGCCGCCAGGATGGTGATGGCCCCGGCGCAGGTTTCCGCCCAGCCGGTGGCGAGCAGGGTCGGCGCGATCACCGCCGTCAGCACGGCCGCCGGAATGGCGTCGACCGCCGCCTTGGCGCGACCGGTAAAGGTGATGCGATCGGCGATCACCAGGCCGCCGAGGCGGCAGGCATAGGTGACCGCCGCCATGCCCAGGATGGCCAGCATGGTCATCAGGTCGAGCTTCATGAGGTGATGTCTTTCGGGGCCATGTCTCTTGAGGCGATGTCTCTTGAGGCCACGTCTCTTGAGGCCGTGCCGTTCGGGGCAGGGGGCTCGGATGCGCCGTCCCCGCCATAAGCCAGCACGGCGGCGGCCATTCCCGCGACAGCACCGGCCAGCACGTGCCAGGGGGATCCGAGGGCGAGGTAGGCCCCGGTCGCGGCGACCGCGCTGGTCACCACCACCAGCCCGGTCCGCGGACCGGTGACGAAACCGGCGACCAGCCCGATGAAGATGGCGGTGAAGGCAAAATCGGCGCCGAACCGCCGGGGATCGCCGAGCAGCGGTCCGACGATGGTTCCGGCATAGGACCAGAGCACCCAGTTCACGAAAAACACCGCGCCCATGCCGAAGAAATAGGCGGCGGTGATCGGCCGGCGCGCGGCGCGCCGTTCGCTCAGCGCCCAGTTCTCGTCGGCCAGGACATGAAAGCCCAGCAGCCGGCCGACCAGCGGCAGTTGCGCCACCTTGGGCGCCAGCGAGGCGCTCATCAGCAGGAAGCGGGCGTTGATCAGCAGGGTTGAAAGCACCAGCGCGGCCACCGGCACCGGCACGGTCCACAATTCTATCGCGGCGAGCTGTGCGCCGCCGGCGAAGACCAACGCGGAAGACAGCGCCACTTCGAGCGGCGACAGGCCCTTGGTGGTGGCGATCGCACCGTAGAGCAAGCCAATTGGGGCGGCGGCCACCATGGCGGGCCACACATCCGCGATGGCATCGCGGAATTCGGACAGGGGTCTGGACATCGGCTCGGCCGGCAGATCGGTCATCGCGCCATCATGGCGCGCGGTGGTCTCGGGCTCTTGAACGAAATCGGCATGGGGTGGGCCTTCGGCTCGCCCGGGCCTATTCGGCGACGGAGCGCCGGTAGGCGCCGGGCGTCACGCCGAGCCGCGCCTTGAAGGCGCGGGTCAGATGGGCCTGGTCGGCAAAACCGGTGGCGGCCGCCGCTTCGGCAGGGGCTGTGCCGTTCTTCAGGCTGTCCTGGGCGCGGCGGACCCGGACGTCGATGACATAGGCGTGCGGCGTCAGTCCGATCTCGCGGCGGAAGGCGCGGATCAGGTGATGGGTCGACAGGCCGGCGGTGGCGGCGAGGTCGTCGAGCCTGAGGTCCTCGCAATAGCGTGCCTCGATCAGCGAGCGGACGCGTGCCACCGGTCCCGGCTCGCGCCCGAGGGGGCCTTCGCGCAGCTCGGCATGCAGCACGAGCATGCGGCCATAAGCACGCAGCAGCAGCTCCTCGCCGGCCAGCCCGTCCTGGTTCCGCTCGAGCGCGCCATGGGCGGCGGCGAACAGCCGCGCGCCCTCGGGATCATGGACCACCGCCTCGCGGAAGAACGGCGTGTCGTTGACGACATGGCCGGCGATCGATCCGGCGACGAGCCGGATGAAATCGATCCCGGGATAGGTCATGCGATAGGAATAGCCGCCATAGGCCGGCGCGCCGTCGTGGACGTCGAGCGGATTGTTGAACACGAGGTCGCCGGGACCGGCGAAATGCCGCCGGCCACGGGCGTTCCAGGTCTCGCAGCCGGCCTCGATATTGCCGATCGCGTAGGTGTCGTGGGTATGCGGCGCATAGGCATGGTGGACGAAGGTCGCGCGCAGGCAATCGATGCCGCCGAAGCGGCTCGCGGCGAAGAACCGCGCGGCCTCGCCCTCGCCAAGCGGCAGGGCGCCGAGCGCTTCGACCTGGGTAATCGGCCCGTCCATGGGCATTGTCTACCACGCCCGCGGCCCGGTTCTTGAACGAAATCGGCATGGATCGCCGCGCCGTGACGGCCGCCCGCGTCGCGCCCGTTCGCCGCCTACGACTTCCGTCTCATCGCTCCTCCTCCTTTCGACCCCTTGATTTCATCGACCGCGCGTTCAACTATCCGCCCAGGCTGTCCTGACGAGACGGCCCGCGGTCGTGCGAGCGGTCGCCACGAACCCGGAAAACCGGGTCGGTCAGAGGGATGGATGGTGTGGCCTCGCGCCGCGCCGCCAGGAAACCAGGGAGGACGCCGGCTGTGGCAAACCACGCCGACGCGCGTGCCGTTTCCGGCGCGAGCGATACGTTTCCGAAGCTTCTGGCCTTGAACGCCACGCGGTTCGCGACGCGTCCGGCCATGCGCCACAAGGATCTCGGCATCTGGCACAGCTGGTCCTGGGCCGAGGTCGCCCGCGAGGTGCATGATTTCGCGCTGGGCCTGCGCGAGCTCGGCCTGGCGCGGGGCGACAAGGTCGCGATCGTCGGCCGCAACCGGCCGCGGCTCTATTGGTCGATGGCGGCGATCCAGTCGTGGGGCGGGGTGCCGGTGCCGGTCTATTCGGACTCGGTGGCCGAAGAGATGGCCTATGTGCTCGAGCATGCCGAGACCACCATCGCCATCGTCGAAGACCAGGAGCAGGTCGACAAGGTCCTGTCGGTGTCGGATCGGCTGACCAAGCTCAGCCACGTCATCTATGACGAGCAGCGCGGCCTGCGCGACTACGATCATTCCCGCATGCATTCGTTCGACCAGGTCCAGGCGATCGGCCGCGCGGTGGCCAGGGACCCGGCCAAGGCAGCGGCGCTGGCCGCCTCGATCGCGGAAGCCAAGGGCTCCGATCTCGCCATCATGCTCTACACGTCGGGCACCACCGGCCGGCCCAAGGGCGTGATGCTGAGCAATGACAATCTCATCGTCTCCGCGCGCAACGGCAACCTGTTCGACCGGCTCGACGAGAACGAGGAGGTGATCGCCTATCTGCCGCTCGCCTGGGTCGGCGACAATATCTTTTCCTATGCCCAGTCCTATGTCGCGGGCTTCTGCGTCAATTGCCCCGAAAATGCCGAAACCGTCACCGACGACCGGCGCGAGATCGGCACGTCCTATGCCTTCGCGCCGCCGCGCATCTACGAGACGCTGCTGACCCAGACGATGGTGCGGATGGAGGATGCCAGTGCTTTCAAGCGCCGGATGTTCCACTACTATCTCGGCGTGGCCAAGCAGTGGGGCGAGAAGATCCTCAATGGCGAGAGCGTGCCGATCGCCGCGCGGCTGAACTATGCGCTCGGCCGGTTCCTGGTCTACGAACCCCTGAAGAACCGGTTCGGCCTGAGCAGCATTCGCGTCGCCTATACCGCGGGCGAGGCGATCGGCCCGGAGATCTTCCGCTTCTTCCGTTCGCTCGGCATCAATCTGAAGCAGCTCTACGGCCAGACCGAGGCGAGCGTCTATATCACCGCCCAGCCGGACGGCGAGATCTATGCCGACACGGTCGGCAAGCCGAATATCGATGTCGAGATCAAGATCGACCCCAGCGGCGAGGTGCTGTTCCGCTCGCCCGGCGTGTTCCAGGGCTATTTCAAGGATCCCGAGAAGACAGCCGAAACCAAGACGCCGGACGGCTGGGTGAAGAGCGGCGATGCCGGCTTCTTCGATCCCAAGACCGGCCATCTGCGCATCATCGATCGCGCCAAGGATGTCGGCAAACTGAAGTCCGGCGCGCTGTTCGCGCCGAAATATATCGAGAACAAGCTGAAATTCTATCCGAACATCAAGGAGGCCGTGGCCTTCGGCCAGGGCCAGGACTTCGTCACCGCCTTCCTGAACATCGACCTGACCGCGGTCGGCTCCTGGGCCGAGCGACACAACGTCAACTACGCCTCCTATCAGGAGCTGGCGGGCCATCCCGACGTCATCGCGATGCTGGCCAGGCATGTCGACGAGGTGAACCGGTCGCTCGCCGAAGAGCCCCTGATGGCGGGAGCGCAGATCAAGCGCTTCCTGATCCTGCACAAGGAGCTCGACGCCGATGACGGCGAGCTGACGCGCACCCAGAAGGTCAGGCGCAGCTTCATCGCCGATCGCTACCAGTCGCTGGTGACCGGCCTCTATGATGGATCGAAGCGGGCGCATATCCGGACCGAAGTGACCTTCGAGGATGGCCGCAAGGGCATCATCGAAGGCGACCTGGCCGTCATCGACATGGATCTCCACGCGGCTGCCGCGACATCGTTCCAGGAGGCCGCGGAATGAGGGGGCCGTCGCCAACCGACATCGCCGCCGGCGAAGTGATCCTGGCGGTCGAGCATGTCTCGCTCGCCTTCGGCGGGGTCAAGGCGCTGACCGACGTGTCCTTCGACATCAAGAAGGGCGAGATCCGCGCGATCATCGGCCCGAACGGCGCCGGCAAGACCTCGATGCTCAACTGCATCAACGGCTTCTATTACCCGACCGAGGGCCGGATCACCTTCAAGGGCCAGACGCGGCCGAAGATGCGGCCCTATGAGGCGGCCTCAGGCGGCATCGCGCGCACCTTCCAGAACGTCGCGCTGTTCAAGGGCATGTCGACCCTCGACAACATCATGGCCGGTCGCACGCTGAAGATGAACTCGAACTTCTTCTGGCAGCTGTGGCGCTACGGGCCGGCCATGCGCGAGGAAATCGAGCATCGCAAATTCGTCGAGGAGATCATCGATTTCCTGGAGATCCAGCATGTCCGCAAGGTGCCGGTCGGCAAACTCCCCTACGGCCTGCAGAAGCGGGTCGAGCTCGGTCGGGCGCTGGCCATGCAGCCGGACGTGCTGCTGCTCGACGAGCCGATGGCCGGCATGAATCTGGAGGAGAAGGAGGACATGTGCCGCTTCATCCTCGACGTGTCGAACCAGTACGGCACGACGATCGCGCTGATCGAGCACGACATGGGCGTGGTGATGGACCTGTCCGACCGGGTGGTGGTGCTCGAATATGGCCGCAAGATCGCCGACGGCACGCCGGACGTGGTGAAGGCCGACCAGCGGGTGATCGACGCCTATCTCGGCGTGGCGCATTGAGGAGGGCCCGATGACCGATGTGAGCATCGCCCCGAAGCCGACCCTGTCCGAGGGCCAGCGCGGCTGGTTGACCGCCGCGGCCGTGCTGGTCGTGCTGGTCGGCGGCCTGACCTTCGCGACCCTGAAGGGGCTGATCGGCCCGGCCGACTGGACCTACAAGATCCTGGTCGACCCCTTCGTCACCATGTGGGGCCTGCCCGACCTGTTCATCCAGACGGTCTGGGAGGGTTTCGTTGCGGGTGTCCTCTATGCCCTGATCGCGCTCGGTTTCGTGCTGATCTTCAAGGCCTCGGGGGTGTTCAACTTCGCCCAGGGCATCATGGTGGTGTTCGCCGCGCTGTCGCTGGTCGGGGTCTATGAATTCCTGACCCAGAAGCTCGGCCTGCCGCCGGGCCATGTCGCCGCCCTGCTCGCCACGCTCGCCGCCGTCGGCATCATGCTGGTGCTGTCGATCGCGGTCGAACGCGTGGTGCTGCGGCCTCTGGTCAACCAGCCCGACATCATCATGCTGATGGCGACCGTCGGCCTGTCCTATTTCCTCACCGGCTTCGGCGAATATGTCTTCGGCGGCAATCCGAAGGTGATGATCACCAGCGAGCTGGGGCTGCCGACCGGCTCGTCCAGCATCGACGTGCCGGGCGGACGGATCAGCGTCCAGCATCTCGACGTCGCGGCGGCGGTGATCGCGCTCGCGATGATCGTCATCCTCGCCCTGTTCTTCCAATATACCCGGATCGGGCGGGCGCTGCGGGCGGTCGCCGACAGCCACAAGGCGGCGCTCTCGGTCGGCATCTCGCTGAACCAGATCTGGGTCATCGTCTGGTTCACCGCCGGCATCGTGGCGCTGGTCACCGGCATCATGTGGGGGGCGCGATCGGATGTGTCCTTCGCGCTGGAGATCATCGCTCTGAAGGCGCTGCCGGTGCTCATTCTCGGCGGCTTCACCTCGGTGCCCGGCGCCATTGTCGGCGGCCTGATCATCGGCATCGGCGAGAAGCTCGGCGAGTTCTACTGGGGGCCGCTGATGGGCGGCGGCATCGAGACCTGGCTCGCCTATATCATCGCGTTGATCTTCCTCATGTTCAGGCCGCAGGGCCTGTTCGGCGACAAGATCATCGAGCGCATCTGACGGGAGCCTGAGCCGTGTTCTACCGCGAGGCCGGACAATACAAGACCAGCTACCAGGCCGACATGGCGATCTTCCCGCTCATGCAGGATCGCCTGGGCGTCGCCGCCATCGTCGCGCTCGCCTATGCGGTGCCGCTGTTCACCGGCAATTTCGTCATCTCGACGATCATGCTGCCGTTCATGGCGCTGGTGCCCGCGGTGATCGGGCTCAACATCCTGACCGGCTATACCGGGCTCATCTCGCTCGGCTCGGCCGGTTTCATGGGGGTCGGCGCCTATGCCTGCTACAAGCTGACGACCCTGCTGCCCGAGGTGAATATCCTCGTCTGGATCCTCTGCTCGGGCTTTTTCTCGGCGGCGATCGGCGTGGTGTTCGGCCTGCCGAGTCTCCGGATCAAGGGGCTCTATCTGGCGGTGGCGACGCTGGCCGCGCAGTTCTTCCTGCAATGGTCCTTCGTCCGCATTCCCTGGCTGTTCAACTACAATCCGTCGGGTGCGATCGAGGTGCCGCTGCGCACCCTGTTCGGGGTCGCGATCACCGGTCCAACGGCGGCCGTCGAGGTGAAATACCTGGTCGCCCTGTCCTTTGTCGTGCTGCTCACCTGGGTCGCCTCGAACCTGGTGCACGGGCGCGTCGGCCGCTCCTGGATGGCGGTGCGCGACATGGACATCGCGGCCCAGCTGATGGGCATCAAGCTGTTGGAATCGAAGCTCCTCGCCTTTGCCGTCTCGTCTTTCTATTGCGGGGTATCGGGCGCGCTCTTCGTGTTCATCTATCTCGGCGGCGCGGAAGCCGGCACCGAGTTTTCCATCCGCCTGTCGTTCCTCATCCTGTTCGCGGTCATCATCGGCGGGCTCGGCTCGACCATCGGCTCGTTCTTCGGCGCGGGCTTCATCGTGGCGCTGCCGACGATCCTGAAATTCGGCCTGCCGGCGATCGGCATCGCGATTACCGGATCGATCGCGGAAAAGCTGGTGGTCATGGTGATCGGCGCATTGACCATCTACCTTCTCATCGTCGAGCCGCACGGGCTTGCCCGGTTGTGGCAGATCACCAAGCAGAAGCTCCGGGTCTGGCCGTTCCCCTATTGAACCACCGCCCCAACCCTTCACGACCGGACGATCAACGGCCGGCAGAACAATCAAGACCGAGCGCGTCGCTCAAGGGAGGATATGCCATGAAGCTCACTCGAACCGTACTGGCGCTCGCCGCCGGCATCGGGGCCTTCGCCTCGCTGCCGGCCGCCGCCCAGGACCAGATCATCTTCGTCAACAACACCTATCGCACCGGCCCGTTCTCCGGCTCCGGCATTCCGATCGCCGACGGCACGCGCGACTATCTGATGATGCTCAACGCCCGCGACGGCGGCATCGGCGGCGCCCGCATCGTGTTCGAGGAATGCGAGACGCAATACGACACCCGCCGCTCGGTCGAGTGCTGGGAACAGGCGAAGTCGCGTGGCTCGGTGCTCTATGCGCCCTGGTCGACGGGTGCTACCCTCGCCACCATTCCGCGCGCCCATATCGACAAGATGCCGATCTTCGCCATGGCCTATGGCCTGTCCGCCGCCTCCGTCGGCGGGTCCTTCCCCTGGGTGTTCAATCCGCCGTTGACCTATTGGGACGGCGCTTCGGTCTGGATCCAGTATATTGCCGGCCGCGAGGGTGGCCTGGAAAAGCTGCGCGGCAAGACCATCGGCCTCGTTCATCTCGACGCCCCCTTCGGCAAGGAGCCGATCCCGGTGCTCGAGGCGCTGGCCAAGGAATATGGCTTCACGCTGAAGCTCTATCCGATCAATCCGAACGAAATGCAGAACCAGTCGTCGACCTGGCTCGGCATTCGCCGCGACCGGACAGACTGGGTGCTGCTGCAGGGCTGGGGCGCGATGAACCCGACCGCGGTGCGCGAGGCCGGCCGCGCCGGCTTCCCGCGTGACAAGCTGCTTGGCATCTGGTGGGCCGGCGGCGATGACGACGCGCGTCCCTCCGGCGCCGATGGCAAGGGCTATCTGTCGATCTCCTGGCACCAGGTGGGCACCAATTTCCCCGTCATCCAGGACATCCTCAAGCACGTCGTCGATCGTGGCCAGTCGCAGGCGCCGCGCGAGAAGGTGGGCGAGAACCTCTACAATCGCGGCGTCTATCAGGGCATCCTGATCGCCGAGGCGATGCGCACCGCCCAGCGCCTGTCCGGCCGCAAGGCCATTACCGCCGACGACATGCGGCGCGGCCTGGAATCGCTCGATATCTCGGCGGCCCGCTGGACCGAGCTCGGCGCGCCCGACTTCGCCGCGCCGGTCAAGCTGTCCTGCCAGGACCATAACGGCCACCAGGCCGCCTTCCTGGTCCAGTGGGACGGCACGAAATGGGCGCGCGCGACCGATTGGATCACGCCGGACCGCGCCCGCATCCGGCCGCTGCTGGAAGAGGCCGCGCGGGCCTATGCCGCCTCCAACCAGGGGTGGCCGCAGCGCACCGAGGCCTGCGACCAGCGCTCGTAAGACGACAGATCCCGGGGCCGCGATCCGTCGCGGCCCCGCCTTATCCGGACCCGTGCCCTTGCCGCCATTCGCCCGATCGGGGCGGCGCGCGCAGGCGCCGGTCCGACCGGGGCGAGCCCCATCCACCCGCGCTTTGCGGCGCCCCTCCTGCGTTCATGGAGGGTGACTGACGGACCGCCTCATGATCGTCGAGACCACCGCCGGCATCGCCGCCGAAACCGGGCAGGACGAGATCCTGGCGGTCAGCAATATCGAGGTCGTCTACGACCATGTGATCCTGGTGCTGAAGGGCGTGTCGCTGACCGTCCAGCGCGGCGGCATCGTGGCGATCCTGGGCGCCAACGGCGCCGGCAAGACCACCACGCTCAAGGCCATTTCCAATCTCCTGCATGCCGAGCGCGGCGAGGTGACCAAGGGCTCGATCGTGTTCGAGGGCGAGCAGGTGGATCATCTCTCACCCAACGACCTGGTGCGCCGCGGCTGCATCCAGGTGATGGAGGGGCGGCATTGCTTCGGCCATCTGAGCATCGAGGAGAACCTGATGACCGGCGCCTTCACCCGGCGCGACGGCAAGGCGGCGATCCGTGCCGACCTGGAGAAGATCTACAATTATTTCCCCAGGCTGAAGCAGCGGCGCACGTCCATGGCCGGCTACACCTCGGGCGGCGAGCAGCAGATGTGCGCCATTGGCCGGGCCTTGATGTCGCGGCCCAAGATGATCCTGCTCGACGAGCCCTCGATGGGGCTGGCGCCGCAGATCGTCGAGCAGATCTTCGAGATCGTGAAGGATATCAATGCCAAGGAAGGCGTGTCCTTCCTGCTGGCCGAGCAGAACACCAACATGGCGCTGCGCTACGCGACCTATGGCTACATCATGGAGACCGGCCGGGTGGTGATGGACGGCACGGCGCAGTCGCTGCGCGAGAACGAAGACGTCAAGGAATTCTACCTGGGGGTCGCCGAGGGCAACAAGAAGAGCTTCCGCGACGTGAAAAGCTACAAGCGCCGCAAGCGCTGGCTGGCATAGCCGATCGCGAGCCGCCATGTTCGCTGTCCTGGCCCGCGGCGGATTCGTGTCCCGCCGGGGCGGTCAACGGCGCTTTCGACCATGCCCTTCATCATTCTTCTCGGTATCGCCGCACTGCTCCTCCTGATCTTCGGGCCGCAATTCTGGGTCAAGGCGGAGATGCGCCGGTACGCGGCCGAAAGGGCCGACTTTCCCGGCACCGGTGGCGAGCTTGCCGAGCACCTGCTCGAGCGCGCGGGCCTGTCGCGCATCAAGGTCGAGCTGACCGACGGGGGCGATCACTACGATCCGATCGACGGGGCGGTCAGGCTCAGCCCCGATATCCATGGCGGCCGCTCGGTCACCGCGGTCGCGGTCGCGGCGCACGAGGTCGGCCATGCCCTGCAGCATCGCGACGGCGACCGCCTGCTGCTGGCGCGGATCAAGATGGCCGAGGGTGCGCGGGCGCTGGAGATCGGCGCCACCGTGCTGTTCGCCACGGCGCCGCTGGTGCTGGCTTTCGTCCACTCGCTGCCGCTGGTGATCCTGCAGATCGTGGTCGCCGTGATCCTGCTCGGCTCGCGCCTGGCCATGCATGTGCTGACCCTGCCGGTGGAGTTCGATGCGAGCTTCGGCAAGGCTCTGCCGATCCTCGACAAGGGCGGCTATCTGCCGGCGGGCGACCTGCCGGCGGCGAAATCGGTACTCAGGGCGGCGGCCTTCACCTATGTCGCCTCGGCCCTGGTGACGCTGCTCGACGTCACGCGGCTGTTCCGGATCTTGCGTTGATTTGTTTTGGTGGGCATGAAACCGCGATGAGCTCCGAGATTCTCGATCGCTGGTACGCAGCGCTGAAGGCCGGCGATGCCGGGGCACTGGCCGCCGTCACCACCGAGGACGTCAGCGTCCGCTGGAACGGCCCGGTCGGGGTCGTGCCCTGGGCCGGCCTGTGGCAAGGCCGTGCCAAGGTGATCACCTTTTTCAAGCGGGTCGCCGAGCATCTCGAGATCGTGTCCATGACGACGATCCAAAAGATCGAAACGCCGGACGCCGTCGCGCTGGTGCTCGACGGCCATTGGCGGGTGCGCGCGACCGGCGAGGAGATGCAGGTGCGCGCCGCCAATCTGTTCCGCTTCGAAGACGGCCGCGTCGCGGCTTATGAGATCTATCCCGACAGCTTCACCTTCGCCCAGGCGATCGCCCGGGCGTGAGCGGCGCCGGGACGCCCGGCTTCACCACCCGGTCCGTCATGGCCGGCCTTGTGCCGGCCACCCACGTATTGCCTTGGCTGAGAAGACGTGGATGGCCGTGACAAGCACGGCCATGACGCAGTGAAAAACGGTGTGCCGGCGGTCGATCGTGGGTGGTTCCTCTCGCCGGCGATCGGACACGCCCGCGTCCCGTCAAAGCGTGACGCCGAGCTTCCTTACCCAGGCCAGGCCCTTGTCGGTGCCGGCGCGCGGCCGATATTCGGCGCCGACCCAGCCGGCATAACCGAGCCGGTCGAGGGCCGCGAAGACCGCCGGGAAATGCACCTCGCCCTCGTCGGGTTCGGCCCGGCTCGGCACGGCGGCGATCTGCACGTGGCCAATATGCGGGAGCCAGTATTCCAGCTTGGTCAGGATGTCGCCCTCGGCGACGCCGACATGGAAGACGTCGAACATGATCTTGATATTGGGCCTGGCGGTGCGGGCGATCATCTCGCCGGCGCCGCGCAGCGTCGAATAGAAATAGCCGGGGGCCGCGCGCGGGTTCAGCGGTTCGAGCAGGATGGTCAGGCCATGGGCCGCCGCCTTGTCGGCGGCGAGCCGCAGGTTGTCGGCGAAAACCGCGGTGGCGACGGGAATGTCGGCCGGAGCGACCAGGCCGGCCATGGCATGGATCGAGGTGCCGCCGGCCGCGACCGCCCAGGCGATGGACTGGTCGATGGCCGCCTGGAACTCGGCCTGCCGGCCGGCCAGTGCGCCGAGCCCGCTCTCGCCCTTGGCGAGATCGCCCCGCGCGGTATTGACGCCCAGCACCTGCATGCCGTGCCTGGCGCAAGCGGCGCGCACGGTGGCCGGATCGGTGTCATAGGGCCAGTGCAGCTCGATCGCCTTGAAGCCGGCCCTGGCGGCGGCCTCGATCTGGTCGAGGAGCGGCCGGTCGGGCCACAGGAAGCCGAGATTGGCGGAAAAACGCGGCATGGCGGTCAGCCCTTCAATTTGAACGTCGCTTCGAGATCGGCAATCTCCCGCGCGGCGAGGTGGCGCACCGCCATGCCGCGCGTCAGGATCGTCAGCTTGGCAGTCTCCTCCAACTCCTCCATGGCGAAGACCGCCGCGTCCAGGCTGGTGCCGGCAACCACCGGGCCATGATTGCCGAGCAGGATCGCCGGATGGGCCGGCGCCGTGGCGCGGATCAGGGGCGCGACGTCGGCGGAGCCCGGCCGGGTATAGGGCACGACCGGCACACGGCCGACGCGCATCACCACATAGGGCGTGATCGGCGGGATGGCGTCGTCAGGATCGACATCGGCGAGGCAGGACAGGGCGGTTGCATAGGTCGCGTGCAGATGCACCACCGCGCGGGCGGAGGCACGAGCCTCATAGAAGGCAAAGTGCAGCGGCAGTTCCTTGGTCGGAGCGTCGCCGGCCAGGTGCTTGCCGTCGGCATCGAGCCTGCTGAGGCTCGCCGCATCGAGAAAGCCGAGGCAGGAATTGGTCGGCGTGACCAGGAAGCCGTCGGCGAGCCTGACGCTCATATTGCCCGACGAGCCGGGTGTCAGGCCGCGCTCGAACAGCGAGCGGCCCCAGCGCACCAGGCCCTCGCGCGCGGTTGTTTCCTCCGATGTCCAGGCCGCGCTCATGGCGTCCCCAGGGCGGCCAGCGCCTTGTCGTAGAAGTCGACGGCACCGAAATTGCCGCTCTTCAGCGCCAGCCGGATCGGCCGGGGGCCTTCCGCCGCGAGCGCCGGCACGCCGGGATCGATCTCCGGCCCGATATGGAAGCGCTCGACCTCGAGCGCGGTGACCACGGCCCCCGAGGTTTCGCCGCCGCCGACCACCAGCCGCTCGACCCCGGCATCGGCGAGCATCACCGCGAGCTCGCCGAAAAAGCCTTCGATCGCCTCGGCGACCTCGGCCGTGCCATGGCGCTCCTGGGCGGCCTTGACCTCGGCCGGATCGGCCGAGGAATAGACCATGGGGGCAAGCCCGATACGGCCCATCACGTGGTCGAAGGCTTTTCCGGTGGTCATGGCGCCGCTGATCACCTCGTCGGGCAGCACCAACAGGCCCGGATGTTTGGCGGTGTAGGCAACGACCTGGGCGCGCGACTGGGTCGAGCAGGAGCCCGACAGCACGGCGGCCGGCCCCTGCGCCTGGGAGAAGCTGGTGCCGCTGCCGGAGAGCAGGCCCGCGGCACGGAAATTGGCCGGCAGGCCAAGCGCGATGCCCGAGCCGCCGGTGACCAGCCGCGCGTCGGCGATGGCCGCGCCGATGGCCAGGAGATCGTCGTCGACCACGGCATCGACCACGGCGAGGCGACGCTTCGCGGCGGCCTCGGCGGCCAGCGCCGACGCGATCGCCGCGCTGCCGCCGCGCACGGTCGCGTAGGGCACGAGGCCGACCTCGCCCTGCGTCTGATAGGCGAGCCAGCGGCGAATATCCGGGTCGCTCATCGGGGTGAGCGGGTGGTTCTGCATGCCGCTTTCGTTGAGCAGCCGGCCATTGACGAAGAGATGACCGTTGAACAGCGTGCGGCCGGTCGCCGGGAACACCGGGCAAACCACCGCGACATCGGCGCCGAGCCGCTCGATCAGCGCCTCGGCCACCGGGCCGATATTGCCTTCCCGGGTGGAATCGAAGGTCGAGCAATATTTGAACAGGATCTGGCGGGCGCCCTGAGCCAGCAGCCATTCGCAGGCCGCCAGCGACTGGGCGATCGCTTCGCCGGCCGGGATGGTGCGGCTTTTCAATGCGACGACGCCGGCCTCGCAGGCGGCGGGCGCGGCACCCGAGGGCACGCCGACGAATTGCATGGTGGCCATGCCGCCCTTGGCGAGCGTGTTGGCGAGATCGCTCGCGCCGGTGAAGTCGTCGGCGATGCAGCCGAGAAGCATGGTGTGGGCCCTTGGGAATCGGTCGGGGCTGCGATCTTAGTTATTTGAGACGACCCGGCAATTCTTGCCGGGCCCGGCAGCGGATTCCGAGCGCGAAAAACGGGCGGCATTGCTGCTTCGCTGAAATTGCTGGGCTTTTCGATGCCGGGCCCCTGGCCCGGAGCTTGCTGATCCGACGGCGGTTCTTCAGGTCCGACGACGGGGGCATGCGCGGTGGCAGCGACGACAACAGGAACGGTTTCGACCGCGACCTCGAATCCGGTCACGCGCAGTGACAACCGCACCCGATCCGGCCAGGGCGGTGCCAGCGACGCGACGTCGCCGCAGTTCAGCGAAGCCCTGGATGCCGAGGACAAGAGGAACGAGACGCGTCCGAGCGCGCGACCCGTGCGGCCGCCGCCGCGTCGCCCGATGGCCGCCCCCGATGTCGCGCCGGCCTCGCAGGACGCGGTCGCCGCCCCGCCGCCGGCTCCCGAGAAGCGCCAGGCGGCAAAGACCGAACGCGACGGCGATCACGATGCCAAGGCGGACGACAAGACCAAGGCCGCGCCGCCGGCCAGGGACGATGCCGCCCCTGCCAAGGATGCGGCGGTCGTCGACGCCTCCCAGCCACAGCAGGCCCCGGCCGCAACGCCGGCGGCCGTTGCGCCGGTCGCGGGCCAGCCGGCCGCCGCGCCGGATGCCGCGAGCGCCGAGGGCGACGCGACGGCCGTCGCCGCCATCGGCAACGCCGCGCCGGTCGTCGATCCGAACGCCGCGGCCGCGGGCCAGCCAGCGGCCGCCGCGGCCAAGGCCACGACGGAAGCGCCCGGGCAGGGCCCGGCGCTGGCGGCGGCTCTGACCGAGGCGGCGCCGGCCGCGGCCGAGGCGGTCAAGCCGGAATTGCATGCCGCCAAGGCGGAAGCCGCCACGCCGGCCAACGCCGCGCCCGCAGCCGCAGCGGCTCATGCCGCGCCGGTGGAGGCCCCCAAGGCCGAAGCCAAGACCGACGGCAAGTCGGAAGCCAAGGCCGAGATCCGAGCCGATGCCGCCGCGCCGCAAGCCGCGCCGACATCGGCCGAGACCCGGGCCGCGGCGCCGGCCGACGCGCAGACACCGGCCGCGGCGAGCACGGCCTCCTCCGGTCCTCTGTCCTTTGTCGGCGAGGTCGCCCAGAAGGTGGCGGCCCAGACGGCCGCGCCCGGCTCGGTGGTGCCGATCCATGCGCTCGCCGTCACCATCGCTGCGCGCGCCTCCGCCGGTTCGACCCGGTTCGACATCAAGCTCGATCCGGCCGAACTCGGCCGCATCGAGGTGAGCCTGACGCTCGACCGGGAGGGGCGCGTCAAGTCGAAGATCGTCGCCGAGAAACCGGAGACGCTGGAGCTCCTGCAGCGTGACCAGCGCAACCTGGAGCGGGTCTTGAGCCAGGCGGGCCTGAACGCTTCCGAGGGCTCGCTCGAGTTCTCGCTGAAGGACCAGGGCAATCAGGGCTCGCCGCGCGACCAGTCGAACCCCGGCCAGACGCGGACCTGGCAGACGCTTGTCGAAGATCCCAACGGCGCGGCCGTCCAGCAGGCCTCGGCCGCGACCTATGCCCGTCTCGCCGCAGCCCGCGGTGGCGTCGATATCCGAATTTGAGAGGAACGAAGCAATGGTGGACGCAACCTCATCGGCCTCCGGCGCCAGCAATACGTCGGGCACGAGCGGCGCCAGGCAGAAGCTGTCGACCAATTTCGACACCTTCCTGATGATGTTGACGACGCAGTTGAAGAACCAGGATCCGACCCAGCCGATGGACGCGAACCAGTTCACCCAGCAGCTGGTGCAATATTCCCAGATCGAGCAGCAGCTGGCGACCAACGACAAGCTGGACAAGCTGATCGCCAACTCGCAGAACAGCCAGACGACGACAGCGCTCGGTTATCTCGGCACCAAGGTGTCCTTCGACGCGAGCCAGGCGACGCCCGGCACGGCGTCGACGTCCTGGACCTTCACCGCGCCGACGTCGGGCGACTATACGATCCGCGTCCGGGATGCCGCGGGCACGCTGGTCAAGGAGACCACGGCCAGCATCACCGGCGGCACCGCGTCGAGCTATACCTGGGACAATGTCCGCAGCGACGGCTCCCCGGTCGGCACCGGCACCTACACGATGGAGCTGTGGCAGGGCAGCGGGTCGAATGCCAAACAGGTCGGCGTCGTCAATAACGGCCAGGTCTCATCGGTCGACACCTCGGGCAGCGAGGTCACCGTGACCGTGGGCACGCAGAAAGTGCCGGTCAGCAAGATCAAGACGATCTCGCTCTGAGGTGTCGGGCCATGACGGCGAGCGCTCTCCTGAGGCCATTTCCGGGACGCGTCCTCGCGCGTTTGCAGGCGATTCGGAGAAGCTACAACGATCGCTTGTTTGTACGGATCCCATTTAGGCCAAATTTAACCCCCGGTCGGTACTCTCGCTTCATGACGTGGTCAGTCGCGTGCGTTGTGTGAGAGTATCTATGACCGAACCCATGCGTCCGAGGGTGAAATATGTGATCGGTCCGGACGGTAGTCCGCTGACGATCGCGGATCTCCCACCGCCCGACACCCATCGCTGGGTGATCAGGCGGAAAGCGGAAGTTGTTGCCGCCGTGCGTGGCGGTTTGCTGAGCCTCGAAGAGGCCTGCAAACGCTATACGCTGACGGTCGAGGAGTTCCTGAACTGGCAACATTCCATCGACCGCCATGGTCTTGCTGGTCTGCGCACCACCCGCATCCAACAATATCGTCAATAAATCCTTAATGCCCCGTGCATTCGTTACGTCGGTGCCCGACCGGGCGCCGGCGCTTTCGGCGTTTGGCCGGGCGTGACGAGGGGCAGGGCATGGTGCCCCGGGCCTTGCCGGACCGGCGCATTCTGGACATGATTTCTGTGATACTATAACAAGATCGTTTGAAACTGCGGTCCGCGTTATGCACGATCACGTCCACGCTTCGCACAGCCATTCCCCCGTTGCGCATGCCGCCGCGCCGCACCGCCATGGCGCGGCGCCGGCGGCCCCATCGGGCGTTTCCGTGCTGCTGATGTCGGTGCCGGCGCGGCTCGGGGTGGCGGTGGGTCTCGTGGCAGTGCTCTGGGCGCTGGTTGCCTGGGCTCTGGTCTGAGGCGAAAAACGGTGTCATCCCCTGCCATGTCCGCTGTCCGGTTTCGCAACCTCACCCTCGGTTATGATCGCCATCCGGCGGTGCATCACCTCGACGGCACGATCCAGGCGGGCGACATGCTCGCGGTCGTCGGCCCGAACGGCGCCGGCAAGTCGACGCTGCTGAAAGGCCTGGCGGGGGCCATCAGCCCGCTCAGCGGGGCGATCGAACTGAGCGATGCCGGTCGCGGCAAGGTCGCCTATCTGCCGCAGGCCGCCGAAATCGACCGTTCCTTCCCGATTTCTGTGTTCGAGCTGGTCGCCATGGGCCTGTGGCGGCGCAGCGGCCTGTTCGGCGGCCTGTCGCGCGCCGACCGCCACACGATCGACCATGCCCTGGCCGCCGTCGGGCTGACGGGCTTCGAGGGCCGGATCATCGGCACGCTGTCGGGCGGACAATTGCAGCGCATGCTGTTCGCCCGCCTCCTGGTGCAGGACGCCCAGCTGATCCTGCTCGACGAGCCGTTCACCGCCATCGACGCCAAGACGACGGCGGATCTGCTGGCTCTCGTCTGCCGCTGGAATGCCGAGAAGCGCACCATCGTGGCCGTCCTGCACGACATGGAAACGGTGCGCGCGACATTTCCCCAGGCGCTGCTGCTGGCGCGCCGGCCGATCGCCTGGGGCCGCACAGTCGACGTGCTGACCGCGGAAAACCTCACCGCCGCGCGGCGCATGACCGAGGCCTTCGACGACCACGCGGCGGTTTGCGCCGTGGCAGCCTGAGGGCCGGTTTCGTGATGTATGACATGTTCATCGGACCCTTCGTGGAGTTCGAATTCATGCGCCGGGCGCTGGTCGGCGCCATCGCGCTGTCGCTCGGCGGGGCGCCGATCGGCGTGTTCCTGATGCTCCGGCGGATGTCGCTGATGGGCGATGCCATGGCGCACGCGATCCTGCCGGGGGCGGCGGTCGGCTTCCTGCTGTTCGGGCTGCAGCTCATCCCGATGACGGTCGGCGGCATCGTCGCGGGCCTGGCCGTGGTGTTCGCGGCCGGCGTTGTCGCCCGTTTCACCGCCCTGAAGGAAGACGCCTCGCTCGCCGCCTTCTACCTGATCTCGCTGGCGCTCGGCGTCATCATCGTCTCGATGCGCGGCTCCAATGTCGACCTGATGCATGTGCTGTTCGGCACGGTGCTGGCGCTCGACGACCCGACGCTGCTGTTGCTCGCCGGCATCACCACGGTGACGCTGATCGCGCTGGCCGTGCTCTGGCGGCCGCTGGTGCTGGACTGCGTCGATCCCGGCTTCCTGCGCTCGGTCAGCCGCGCCGGAGCGCCGGCCCATATGGTTTTCCTAGGCCTCGTGGTGCTCAACCTGGTCGCCGGCTTTCATGCGCTCGGCACGCTGCTGGCGGTCGGGCTGATGATGCTTCCGGCGATCGCCGCGCGCTTCTGGGGACGCGATGTCACGGCGCTCTGCGCCATCGCCATGCTGTTCGGCGTGGTTTCGGGCTATGCGGGATTAGTGTTATCTTATAACATGGCGACGCCATCGGGGCCCTCCATCGTCTTGATGGCCGGGCTGGTCTATGCGGTGTCCCTCGTGTTCGGGCCGCGCGGTGGTCTGGTGCCCACTTACTGGCCCGCGCGCCATCGCGAGGCCTGAACTCGCGAAAAGGATGCCGCGGATGATCACGCGCCGCTTGCTCTTGCCGACGCTGCTGCTGGGGCCGGGCTTTGCCTCGACCGCGCTGGCCCAGGCGCCCGTTGCGGCCGCCGCCGCCGGCGCGATGCCGGTGGTGACCACCTTCTCGATCCTGGCCGATCTGGTGCGCTCGGTCGGCGCCGAGCGGGTCGCGGTGACCAGCCTGGTCGGCCCGGACAGCGACGCCCATGCCTATTCTCCGAGCCCGGCCGACGCCAGGACGATCGCCGCGGCCAAGCTCGTCTTCGTCAACGGCCTCGGCTTCGAGGGGTGGATCAACCGGCTGATCCGATCGTCGGGCACCCGCGCCAAAGTGATCACCGCGAGCACCGGTGTCGCCGCGCTGAAGGCCGAAGACGACCATGGGCATGGCCATGGGAGCGGCCACAGCCACAGCCACAATGAGAACGATCCGCATGCCTGGCAGAACGCCCTGTTCGTCAAGCGCTATGTCGCCAATATCCGTGATGCCCTGACCGCCGCCGATCCGGCGGGCGCCGAGCTGTTCGCCCGCAACGCCGCCGCTTCCTCGGCCTTGCTCGATGCGCTGGATGCCGAGATCAAGACCGAGACGGCGCGCATTCCGGCCGAGCGCCGGCGCATCCTGACCACCCATGATGCCTTCCAATATTTCGAGAAGGCCTATGGCATCGAATTCGTGGCGCTGCGCGGCGTGGCGAGCGACGCCGAGCCCTCGGCGCGCGAGCTCGCGCAGATCATCCGGCAGATCAAGCAGGGCCGGATCACCGCGCTGTTCATGGAAAACATCACCGATCCCCGGGCCATGCAGCGCATTTCCGCAGAGACCGGCGCGCGCCTCGGCGGCCGGCTCTATTCGGACGCGCTGTCGGGCCCGGACGGCCCGGCCGCCACCTATCTCGCCATGATGCGCCACAATATCCGACAGATCAGCGGTGCATTGGCGCAAAGCTGACGCGCCTTTTGCAGCGCGCTTGCGTACCCTATCTATTGCCGACGCTTGTCCCCCGACGGATGACCCATGACCGAAGCTCTCCAGAAGATCCCCGTGACCGTGCTGACCGGCTATCTCGGCGCCGGCAAGACCACGCTGCTCAACCGGATCCTGTCCGAAAACCACGGCAAGCGCTTCGCCGTGATCGTCAATGAATTCGGCGAGATCGGCATCGACAACGACCTGGTGGTCGGCGCCGACGAAGAAGTCTTCGAGATGAACAACGGCTGCATCTGCTGCACCGTGCGCGGCGACCTGATCCGCATCATCGAAGGCCTGCTGCGCCGCAAGGGCAAGTTCGACGCGATCATCGTCGAGACCACCGGGCTCGCCGATCCCGCCCCGGTGGCGCAGACCTTCTTCGTCGACGAGGAAGTCGGCGCCAAGACCATGCTCGACGCGGTGGTTACGGTCGCCGACGCCAAATGGCTCCTGGACCGGCTGAAGGACGCGCCGGAGGCGAAGAACCAGATCGCCTTCGCCGACGTGATCCTGCTCAACAAGACCGACCTGGTCAGCCCGGCGCAGCTGCGCGAGGTCGAGGCGCGCATCCGTGCCATCAACCCCTATGCGGTGCTGCACCGGACGCAGAAATGCGCCGTCGAGCTCGACGCCGTGCTCGGCCGGGGCGCCTTCGACCTGGAGCGCATCCTGGAGATCGAGCCGGCCTTCCTCGAGCGCGACGATCACGACCATGATCACGATCATGGCCATGACCATGGTCATCACCACCACCACGGCCACGATCATCACCACGATCACGACCATACCGGCGACGATTGCGACCATCCGAGCCACGGCCTGAAGCACTATCACGACGAGGACATGCAGTCGGTATCGTTCCGGACCGACAAGGTGCTGGATCCCGACAAGTTCTTCCCGTGGATCCAGGACCTGACCCAGGTCGAAGGCCCGAAGATCCTGCGCTGCAAGGGCATCGTGGCGTTCAAGGACGACCCGGACCGCTTCGTGTTCCAGGGCGTGCACATGATCCTCGACGGCGATCACCAGCGCGCCTGGAAGGACGATGAGGCGCGGGAAAGCCGGGTCGTGTTCATCGGCCGCGAATTGCCGATCGACAAGATCAAATCGGGCTTCGAGGCCTGCGTCGCGTGACCGAAACGGCGATACGCCGGCTGAGGCTCGCCTCCGGCCTGGTGCTTTTCGCCTATATCACGCTGCACCTGATCAATCATGCGCTCGGCGTGATCTCGCTGGATCTCGCCGAGCGCGGCCTCGGCCTTGCCGTGGCCGTCTGGCACAGCCGGCCCGGCACCGTGCTGCTTTATGGCGCCGCCGCGGTTCATTTCATCCTGGCCTTGCGCACGGTGTTCCTGCGCCGCCACTGGAACCTGCCGCCGATCGAAATCGTCCGGCTGGCCTCGGGCTTCACTTTGCCGCTGCTGCTGATCGGCCATGTGGTGGCGACCCGCGTCTCCGCCGCCTTCTTCGAGATCCCGCCGAGCTATGGCCGCATCGTCACCTTGCTGGTCGCCTCCGGGTCCGAGGGCTGGCAACTGGCGTTGCTGGCGCCGGGCTGGCTGCATGGCTGCCTCGGCCTGTGGATCTCGCTCAGGCGCCTGGCCTGGGCGCAGCGGTCGAAGCCGGTTCTGATCGCGCTGGTGGTCGCCATGCCGCTCGTCGCCGCGCTTGGTTTCTTCAGGATGGCCAGCGAGGTCGATATCAGCCCGGTCGCGGTGGCCCTGCGGCAGCCGGCGGCCGGGCTGCGGCCGGGCCTCGCCGCCTGGCAGACCGGCCTGATGCGCGGCTATCTCCTGGTGCTCGGCCTGACGCTGATCGCCGGGCAGCTGCGCTACCGGTGGCTGGCGCGCCGGGGCCGGGAGACCTGAGGGCAAGCGCTTCGGCCGGCCGGCGTCGGGCCGACATGGCGTGGCCGGATGGCTGGCCTGCCGGCCGGTCATTGCTCAATGGCCCAGGCTCTGGTCCTTGTTGCGTGGCAGGAGGCATCGGTCCGACATGAGCAATGATCCCGCGGCGAAATTCGATCCTTCCCGGGCCGGCGAATACGAGCAGCAGAGCCGCATTGCCCTGGCCGGCTATGACGCCTGCCACGAATTGTCGGCCTGCATGCTGGCCGCCGCGCTCGGCAGCGGCCAGGCCGCCCGCGTCCTGGTGGTCGGGGCGGGCGGGGGCGCCCAGGAGATCGTCACGGCGGGCGCGCTCGAGCCGGCCTGGGACTTCGTCGCGGTCGATCCGTCGGAACCGATGATGGAGCTGGCGGTGGCGCGGGTCGAGGCCAAGGGGCTCGCCGAGCGGACCACTTTCCATCTCGGTTATGTCGACGACCTCTCGGCCCATGAACGTTTCGACGCGGCGACGCTGATCGGCGTCCTGCATCATTTGCCCGGCGATGCGGCCAAGCAGGCGATCCTCAAGGCCATCGCGGCCCGGCTGCAGCCGGGCGCGCCGCTCATCCTCGCCGGCAACCGCTTCGCCTATCAAAGCCAGCCGCTGCTGCTGGCGGCCTGGGGCCAGCGCTGGCGCATGCATGGCGCGACACCGGCGGACATCGAGGCCAAGCTCGGCAAGATCCTCGAGGGTGCCGACCCGCCGCATTCCGAGGAGGCGATCGCCGCGCTCCTGCACGGCGCGGGTTTCGAGGCGCCGACCCGGTTCTTTTCCAGCCTGTTCTGGGGGGCCTGGATCGCCCGCCGAAAGGCCAATTGAGCCGACCGGTTCCGATCGGGTCCGCGTCACGCTGGACGGCGCGCCCTTTCCTCGCCATCGTCTGACACCATGACCGACAAGCCGCGCATCGCCATTCTCTACTGTACCCAGTGCAACTGGCTGCTGCGCGCCGCCTGGATGGGCCAGGAGCTGCTGTCGTCCTTCGGCCAGGACCTGGGCGAGGTGGCGCTGATCCCCGGCACCGGCGGCGTGTTCGAAGTGCGGGTCAACGACGCGCTCATCTGGGAGCGCAAGCGCGACGGCGGCTTTCCCGAAGCCAAGGTGCTGAAGCAGCGGGTGAGGGACCTGGCCTGGCCGGAGCGCGATCTCGGCCATTCCGACCGGAAATGACCGGTTTGGCATGGCCGCCGGGGTGAGCCCGGCTCAGCAGTCCAGCCATAGAACTCATTTGATCGGGTGACCGCCGCTCGCCATCCTCGCCGCCTGGACGACTGTCGGAGAAACAGCCCATGGCGCGCCTCGCAGCCCTTTTCGCCGCCCTCATCGGCCTCGCGGCGCAACCGTCGCCGGCGGCGGCCCAGGCCTTTCCCCAGCGGCCGGTGCAGATACTGGTGCCCTTTGCCGCCGGCGGCGCGGTCGACGTCATCGCCCGCACATTGGCCGATGCGCTGGCCAAGAGCTGGGGCCAGCAGCCGGTGGTCGACAACCGTCCGGGCGCCGGCGGCCAGGTCGCGTCGCAGGCGCTGGTCCGCTCCGCACCCGACGGCCAAACGCTGCTGATCGTCGCCAGCGGCCATCCGCTGAACCAGTTCTTCTATCCCAGGCTCGGCTACGACACTTTCGCCGACTTCACCCCGATCACCCAGATCGCCTCGTCGCCGCTGGTCATCGCCGTCAGCGCCAAGGATGCCGCGCCCGACCTGAAGCGCTTCCTGGAAGGCGCGCGCGGCCGCCCCGGCGGGCTCAATTACGGCGTCTCGGGGTTCGGCACCTCGGCCCATCTCGCCGGCCTGCTGGTGGCCTCCTCGGCGGGCGTCGAGCTGACGCCGATCCCGCACCGGTCGGGTACGCAAGCCCTGCAATCGGTGATCTCGGGCGACCTGCCGATGAGTATCAACCCGCTGGTCGAGGTGCTCGGCCAGGTGCAGTCCGGCCTGGTCCGGCCCATCGCGGTCACCAGCGCCGTCCGCTCGCCGGCCCTGCCCGATGCCCCGACGGCGGCGGAGGCGGGCTATCCGGGCTTCGAGGCGGGCGTCTGGTGGGGCGTGCTGGCGCCGGCCAACCTGCCGGCGGAGCTCAAGGCGCGGTTGCACAAGGACATCGTCGCGGCCCTGGCCGAACCGAATGTCCGGCGCATGCTCGAGACGATCGGGGCGACGCCGGTCGGCTCGTCGCCTGAGGAATTCGACGCCTATATGCGCGTGGAAGCCGCCAAATGGGGCCCGGTCATCCGCGCCGCCAATGTCCGGATCGAATAGATTCCGGGGGGCGGTTCCTGTCCGGCTACTCGACCTTCCAGGGGAAGGTCCAGGTTTCGGTCAGCGCCTTGGTGCCAGTGCGCAGGAAGGCGCGCAGGTCGACCGTCTGGCCGGCCTCGCCGATCACGTCGATGCCGGCGCGGAAGCCGCGCGTCTGGGTGTTCGGCACCAGGAAAGTGCGGGTGATCCGGGCATTGGAGGCGGTGGGCACCACCTGCACCAGGTCCGGCTGGGTCAGGTAATATTCCAGGTCGCCACCGACGAAGTCGACGATGAAGCGGGCGGCATTGGCTGGCAGCGCCTCGCTCGAGCCGAGCGCGACCGGTTTGGTGCGATAGGTGTTCAGCGCATAGGCGCCGGGATGCAGCCTGGCCTCGTTGGTGGTCGACACCACCCGATAGGCGAAGGTCAGGGTCTGGCCCTGCTCGACCGGGCGGCTCGGCACCCAATAGGCGACGATATTGTCGTTGGTCTCGTCGGATGTCGGCAATTCGACCAGCTCGACCCGACCGTCGCCGAAACCCTCGCGCGGTTCGACCCAATAGCTCGGCCGCATCTCGTAATTGAGGTCGAGATCCTGGTAGTGCTCGAAAATCCGGTCGCGCTGCATCAGGCCGAAACCGCGGACATTGCGGTCGGCGAATTGCGAGATCTCGGGGGCCTTGGGATTGCGCAGCGGCCGCCAGATCCATTCGCCGGTGTCGGAATGGATCAGCAGGCCGTCGGAATCGTGCAGTTCCGGCCGGAAGTCGTCGAAGGCCCGGCGGTCGTTCTCGGCGTAGAAGAACATGGACGTCAGCGGCGCGACGCCGAGCTTCGGGATGGCGCGGCGCGGGAACAGCGTGCAGTGGACGTCGAGCACGGTTTCCTGGGCCGGAAACACAGTGAAGCGGAAGGCACCCGTCAGGCTTTCGCCGTCGAGCAGGGCGAAAATGGTGCAGGAGGCGGCATCCGCGGTCGGCGTCTCGACCCAGAATTCGCGGAAGATCGGGAATTCCTCCTGGCCGGGGCCGGCGGTGTTCACCGCGATGCCGCGCCCCGACAGGCCGTATTTCTGGCCGCGCCCGAGGAAGCGGAAATAGCTCGCTCCCAGGAACGAGATGAGCTCGTCCTGCACGCGCGGATCGTTCAGGGGATAGTGGATACGGAAGCCGGCAAAGCCGAGATCGACCGGCAGCGGCCGTTCGAAGCGGTTGCGGCCGTAGTCGAACAATGCCGCGGCATAAGGCACGGGCGTGGGAATGCCGTCGCGGATGACGTTCACCACCACGGGGTCGCGGTAGATGAAGCCGAGATGGAACATCTGCATCCGGAACGGGCCATTGGCCTGGCCGAGCAGCGCCCGCTCGGGGCGGAAGCGCATTTCGCGATACTGATCGAAATTCATCGTGGTGAGCGCCGGCGGCAATTGCGGCCGCGGCGGCTCATAGGCCAGTCCGGCGAGTTCACGGGCCCGGCGCACCACGTCCTCATAACCGAAGCGTGCGGTCGGCTGCGGCGTGGCGGATGCCGGAGGCGGGGTCTGGCCGGTCTGTGCCTTGGCGGCGGCGGGCCAGGCGATGCCCGCGGCGGCAAGCAGCTTCAGGGCATCGCGGCGGGCGAAAATCGGCAGACTCATGAAGCCTCTCGGCAGAAACACGCGCACGCCGAAGGAGGCGTCCTGGGGTCATGACCCCAAGGCATGAAACCGTCAAGAGGGAGGTATATGGGCACACGCAAACGGATGCATCTGCATCGCAGCTCATCGCGTCGCCGGCTTGCAGACAGGGCCGCCGATTTGCCAGTGTGCCGCGGCAATCAGTGGAGATGCGTAATGGCCCCCAGGGATCTTCTCGACATGACCGGGCGCGTCGCGCTGGTGACCGGCGCCGGCACGGGCCTGGGTGCGCGCTTCTGCGCGGCATTGGCCGAGCATGGCGCGGCGGTGGCCGCGGTCGCCCGGCGCGCCGACAAGGTCGAGAGCGTGGCGGCGGCCATTCGCGCCGCGGGCGGCAAGGCGATCGCGGTCGCCGGCGACGTTACCGACCCGGCCTCGATCAAGCAGGCTTTCGATGCCGCCGAACAGGCCTTCGGAACGGTCGACGCGGTCGTCGCCAATGCCGGCATCGCCATTCCGGGCCGGGCCGTGGAAACCAGCGACGCCGACTGGCGCGCGGTGATGGCGACCAATCTCGACGGCGTGTTCTTCACCGGCCGCGAGGCGGCCCAGCGCCTGCTGGCCGCCGGCAAGCCGGGTGCCATCGTCAACATCGCCTCGATCCTGAGCTATGGCGTCAGCAAGGGCACGGCGTCCTACGCGGTCTCCAAGGCGGCGGTGGCGCAGGTCACCCAGGCCATGGCCTACGAGCTGGCGTTCAAGGGCATCCGGGTCAATGCCATCGCGCCCGGCTATGTCATCACCGACATCAACCGCGACTACCTGACCAGCGACAAGGGCCAGACCATGCTGCGCGACATTCCGGTCGGGCGGTTCGGCGAGGAACAGGATCTCGACGGCGCGCTGCTGCTGCTGCTCTCCGAAGCCGGCCGGTTCATGACCGGCACCGTGGTCACCGTCGACGGCGGACATCGCATCGGGCTGCGGGGCGTCTAATCGCACGCGGCATAGCTCGGCAGCGAAAACTCGACTAGGGACCACGCCATGATCATCGACGAACGCACCTACACGACGCTGCCCGGCAAGGTGAAGGCCTTCCTGGAGATCTACGAGCGCCTGGCCCGGCCGATCCAATGGCCGATCCTCGGCGATCCCATCGGCTTCTTCGTCACCGAGGTCGGCGAGCTGAACCAGGTGGTCCACATGTGGCGCTATGACAGCATGGCCGACCGCGAGCAGCGCCGCGCCAGGCTGGCGACGGCGCCCGGCTGGGGTGCCTATCTCGATACCGGGACGCCGCTTCTCCTCAAGATGGAGAACCGGATCCTCGTCCCCACCGCCTTTTCGCCGTTGAAGTGACGGCCGTTTCCGGAGCTCTTATGACCAAGTCCATGAACGGGGCCGAGAGCCTCGTGCGCACCCTCGTCGCCGGCGACGTGACGGTGAGCTTCACCAATCCGGGCACGTCGGAAATGCACTTCGTCGCGGCGCTCGATCGCGTCGACGGCATGCGCTGCGTGCTCTGCCTGCATGAAAACGTCGCGACCGGCGCGGCCGACGCCTATTACCGGATGACCGGCAAGCCGGGCTCGACCCTGCTGCATCTCGGCCCCGGCCTCGCCAATGGACTGGCCAACCTGCACAACCTGAAGCGCGCGCGTTCCGGCGTGGTCAATATCGTCGGCGAACATGCGACCTATCACCGCGTCTACGACGCGCCGCTGACCTCCGACATCGAGGGCATTGCCGGTTCGATGTCGCAATGGGTGAAGACCTCGGTCTCGGCGACCGATGTCGCCGCCGACGGCGCCGCCGCGATCACCGCGGCGAGCCAGCCGCCGGGCCAGATCGCCACCTTGATCCTGCCCGCTGATACCGCCTGGAATGTCGGCTCGGGTCCGGCGCCGGTCGCCGCCGCCGCCGCCCCGGCCAAGGTTGCCGAGGCCGCCATCGAAGCGGCCGCCAAGGCGATCCTCGCCGGCGGCAAGCCAATGATCCTGCTCGGCACCGACGGCGTGCGCGAAAAGGCGGCGGCGCTCGCCTCGCGCATCCAGCAGAAGACCGGGACGCGCATCCTCGGCCAGACCTCGGTTGCCCGCATGGAGCGCGGCGCCGGCCGCGTGGCCCTCGACCGCTTGCCTTATCCGGTTGACAGTGCGCTCGCCGCCACCAAGGGGATCACCCATCTGATCCTGGTCGGCACGCAGGCGCCGGTCGCCTTCTTCGCCTATCCGAACAAGCCGTCCATGCTCTATCCGCCGGAGGCGGAGGTGGTGACGCTGGCGACCCCGGCCGAGGACGCGGTCGATGCCCTGGAGCGGCTGGCCGAGCGGCTGGGCGCCGCCAAGACCGAGCCCCTGCTGACGGCGCCGCGCCGGACCGAGCTGCCGAAGGGCGCGCTCAACCCGGATACGATCGCCGGGGTGATCGGCAATCTGATGCCGGAAAACGCCATCGTGGTCGACGAGTCGGTGACGACGGGCCGCGGCTTCTTCCCGCATTCCTACGGCGCCGCGCCGCATGACTGGCTGCAGCTGACCGGCGGCGCCATCGGCGAGGGCCTGCCGCTGGCGGTCGGCGCGGCGGTCGCCTGCCCGGATCGCAAGGTCGTGTCGCTGCAGGCCGACGGCTCCGGCATGTATTCGCTGCAGGCCTTGTGGACCATGGCGCGCGAAAGGCTCGACGTGGTCGTCTGCATCTGGGCGAACCGGACCTATGCGATCCTGAAGCTCGAGCTCGCCAATGTCGGCGCGGAAAATCCGGGCCGGAAAGCGCATGACATGCTCTCCCTCGGCGATCCCGACCTGGACTGGGTGTCGCTTGCCCGCGGCATGGGCGTGGAAGCGACCAGGGTCGATACGGCCGAGGCCTTCGCCGACGTCTTCGCCGCGGCCGCCAAGCGCAAGGGGCCGTTCCTGATCGAGGTCCTGTGCTGAACCGGTCGCGTCACGCCCGCGATTCAGCGATGATCCGGGCGTGACCGAATTGCCCGCACCCGCCGCGTCGTCCTTCGCCGCCCGCTACGGCCTCGCGCTCGTCGATGCGGGCTGGCGGGTGGCGCTGCATCTGCTGCCCTATGCGCTGCTCGCCGGCATCGTCGCCGAGATGATCATCAGGCTGCGCGTGGCGGCGGTGTGGAAGTTGCCGCTGGTGCTCGGCGTGCTCGGCTCGCTGCATTTGGCGGTCATGCTCGGAGCCTATGTCGCGACGCTCCGACGCCTGGTCCAGCAGGGTCTCGACGTGCCGTCGGCGCGCCATCACGTCGGCGCGGCCTGGCGGATCACGCTCGAGACGGCCAGCATGCTCCTGCTGGCGCTGGTCGCGGGACTGGCACTGACCGGCGCGATCGACCTGGCCGTCAATCTTGCCGATGCGAGTTTCGACGAACGCTGGCCGTGGATCCTGGCGCGGGCGGTGGCGACCGCCACGGCGCTCGGCGTCATCATGATCTTGCTGATCGCGGCGACCGCTCTTGCCGGCTCGTCGGCCGGCGCGCGCGTCGGTCTCGCGCAGGCGACCAGCGCCTTGAACCGCGCCTCGACCCGGGCAGCGGCGGTCATCTGCGTGGTCGTCGTGGTCGGGACGCTGGCAACCGTCCTCGGGGGCCTGTTGGGGCAAGCGGCGGGCCTTTGGCCACCTGCGCTCGCCGCCGGGCTCGCCAAGGCGCTCGGGTTCCTCGGCGCGGCGACGACACTGAGCATCGGCGCGTCGACGCTCGCGGCGGGCGATTGACCGGCGGCGTTGGAATGATCGTCTTTGAGGAGCGGCGTGCCGGAGCCTTTTGGCTCAGGCTTCCTTGCGGCGCAGGCGGACGATCACGTCGACGCGGGCGACCTCATAACCTTCCGGCGTCTGCGGCAGCTTGTCGACCGCGATATGCGGGCCGGGAATATCGAAGACCGTCGTCTCGCCTTCGACGATGAAGTGGTGGTGGTCGGCGAGGTTAGTGTCGAAATAGGCCTTCGAGCCGTCCACGGCGATTTCACGCAGCAGGCCGGCCTCGGTGAACTGGTGCAGCGTGTTGTAGACGGTGGCCAGCGAGACCGGCACCCGCGCCTTGGCCGCCTCGTCGAACAGCATTTCCGCGGTCACGTGCCTGTCGCCCTTGGCGAACAGGATCCAGCCGAGCGCCATGCGCTGGCGGGTGGGCCTGAGGCCGACCTCGCGCAGCATGGTGCGCACGTCATGGATCGGGCAGCCCGTGCGTTGCAGCAGGCTGACCCGCTCCTGGGCCGACAACTTCCCGTCCGCCGAAAGGGGCGGCTCGTGATGCGTGAGGTCGATGAGTGTCCGGATCGTCATTGGTTCTATTTTAGGAATTCCCCAGCGGTTCTGCAACCCATTCGCAGCGCAGAAGGTTGATGAACTGGGAAGCGCCGCGGCGGCCGGTCAAAGGACCTGTCCGGAAAGGCCAAATTCGGATCTCGTCTCCTTTTGCCCCACCCGAACCCCTGTGTTAGAGAGGCGCCGCAATGGTCCCGGCGGAGGGGCCGCGACAAGAGGCGGATGAAACAAAGCAATGAGCGAGCGCAAGTCGAGCTTCACCTATGAAGAGCTTCTCGCCTGCGGGCGGGGCGAATTGTTCGGCCCCGGGAACGCGCAGTTGCCGCTTCCGCCCATGCTGATGTTCGATCGCATCACTTCGATCGCCGAAGATGGCGGCGCCAACAACAAGGGCCATGTCACGGCCGAACTCGACGTGAAGCCCGACCTTTGGTTTTTCCCCTGTCATTTCAAGGGCGATCCGGTCATGCCCGGCTGCCTCGGCCTGGATGCGTTGTGGCAATTGACCGGCTTCCATCTCGGCTGGCAAGGTCTCCAGGGGCGCGGCCGGGCGCTCGGGGTCGGCGAGGTGAAGTTCTCCGAGATGGTGCTGCCGACCACCAAGAAGGTGGTCTATGGCGTCGATTTCAAGCGTGTCTTCAAGTCGAAGCTGGTGCTCGGAATCGCCGACGGCTGGCTGGAAGCCGACGGCAAGCGCATCTACGAGGTCAAGGACATGCGGGTCGGCCTGTTCAACGCCGCCGCTTGATCGCCTGATTCGTCAGTACAACCTCGCGGCACGATACCCGCGACATTTAACCGAAGAGGCCGCCTATGCGCCGCGTCGTCGTCACCGGAATGGGCATCGTCTCATCCATCGGCAACAATTCCAACGAGGTCCTGGCTTCGCTTCGTGAGGCCAGGAGCGGCATCGCGCTGGCGCCGTCCTTCGTCGAGCACGGCTTCCGCTGCCAGGTGTCGGGGGCGCCGACGCTCGATCCCGCGACCATCCTCGACCGCCGCGCCATGCGGTTCCATGGCGGCGGCTCGGCCTGGAACCATGTCGCCATGGACCAGGCGATCCTCGATGCCGGTCTCGAAGCGGCCGAGATCAGCCACGAGCGCACCGGTATCGTGATGGGCTCGGGCGGCCCGTCGACCCGGGCGCTGGTGGATGCCTATGACAAGGCGCGCGAGAGCGGCAATTCAAAGCGCGTCGGGCCGTTCGCGGTGCCGAAGGCGATGTCGTCGACGGCCTCGGCGACCCTGGCCACCTGGTTCAAGATCAAGGGCGTCAACTATTCGATCTCGTCGGCCTGCGCGACCTCCAACCACTGCATCGGCAATGCCTATGAGCTGATCCAGTGGGGCAAGCAGGACGTCGTCTTCGCCGGCGGCTGCGAAGAGCTGGACTGGACCCTGTCGGTACTGTTCGACGCGATGGGCGCGATGTCGTCAAAGTTCAACGACCGGCCGAGCACCGCCTCGCGCGCCTATGACGCCAATCGCGACGGCTTCGTGATCGCCGGCGGCGCCGGCGTGCTGGTGCTCGAGGAATACGAGCACGCCAAGGCGCGCGGCGCCAAGATCTATGGCGAGATCGCCGGTTATGGCGCGACCTCCGACGGCTACGACATGGTCGCACCGTCGGGCGAAGGCGCGGTGCGCTGCATGCGCATGGCGCTGCAGGGCGTGAAGGCCAAGGTCGACTATATCAACCCGCACGGCACCTCGACGCCGGTGGGCGATCTCAAGGAAATCGAGGCGATCCGCGAGGTCTTCGGCGGTGCCGACAAGAGCCCGCCGATCTCGGCGACCAAATCGCTGACCGGCCATTCGCTGGGCGCGACCGGGGTCCAGGAGGCGGTCTATTCGCTGCTGATGATGAACAACGGCTTCATTTGCGAGAGCGCTCATATCGAAGAGCTGGATCCCGACGTCGCCGACATGCCGATCGTGCGCAAGCGGATCGACGATGCCAAGCTCGGCTGCGTCCTGTCCAATTCCTTCGGCTTCGGCGGCACCAATGCCACCATCGTGATGAAGCACGTCGATGCCTGAGGCGGCGCGGTTCGCTTTCATAATTCGTATCCAATCGTGATGAGTTTAATGTCACCGGGCGGTCGCAGACTCGTGGAAGATGCGGGAAGATCAGGATCCCAGGGCGAAAGGCCATGTGGACGGACCGTTTCGCACATCCCCACCTTCACCTCGTCGAACGCGGTGGCACGGCCGGTCGTCAACCGAGGAGCAAGCGCGTGACGGGATTGATGCAGGGCCGTCGCGGCCTGATCATGGGAGTGGCGAACGATCACTCCATCGCCTGGGGCATCGCCCGGACGCTCGCTGCCCATGGCGCCGAGATCGCCTTCACCTATCAGGGCGAAGCGCTCGGCAGGCGGGTGCGGCCGCTGGCCGACAGCATCGGCTCGTCGCTGGTGCTGCCCTGCGATGTCGAGGATATCGCGACCGTCGACCAGACCTTCGCGACGATTGCCGAGACCTGGGGCGGGCTCGACTTCATCGTTCACGCCATCGGCTTCTCCGACAAGAACGAGCTGAAGGGCCGCTATTCCGACACCACGCGCGAGAATTTCTCGCGCACCATGGTGATCTCCTGCTTCTCCTTCACGGAAGTGGCCAAGCGCGCCGCGGCCCTGATGCAGCCGGGCGGCTCGATCCTGACGCTGACCTATGGCGGTTCGACCCGGGTCATGCCGAACTACAACGTCATGGGCGTTGCCAAGGCGGCGCTTGAGGCTTCGGTGCGCTATCTCGCGGCCGATTACGGCCCGCTGGGCATCCGGGTGAATGCGCTGTCGCCGGGTCCGGTGCGGACGCTGGCCGGCGCCGGCATTTCCGACGCGCGGCTGATGTTCAATTTCCAGAAGCGTCACGCCCCGCTCCGGCGCACCGTGTCGATCGATGAGATCGGCGGCTCGGCGCTCTATCTCCTGTCGGACCTGTCGACCGGCGTGACCGGCGAGATCCACTATGTCGATTCCGGCTACAACATCGTCTCCATGCCGCATCCGGAGGCCCTGAAGACCCTGGACGCGGCCGAACAGGCGGTGGAAGACGCTTCCAGCCGTTCGCGCGGGCAGGCCGCCGAATAGGCTGTGGCCTCGGCCGGGTTCGGCGCCTCCGCGCACGGTCTCGCGCAGGCGTCGATTTGACCCGTCAAGGCGCAGGCAGAGGCTCGAGCCCGGCAAAGACCTGGGCGACCACGGCTTTCGCGAGCTCCGCGGGGCCAAGCTCGCCATCCGCCTTGTGCCAGCGGCCGATGCCGTTGAGGCTGCCGAGCATCGTGAAGGTCGCGATTTTCGGATCGCAGGGGCGGATCGAGCCGTCCTTGATGGCCTCGACGACCAGCGCGCGGATGCGCGTATCGATCCTGCGGCGATGGAAGTCGATGCTCTCGCGGCTCTGCTGGCTGAGGCCGCTGATCGAGACGCGGACGGCGCATTTGCCGAAATCCTGGGTCATGATCTCGGCATAGGCCTGAAGCGCGTTGCGCAGTCGCTCGGCGCCGCTGCGGGTGGTGTTCTCGGCGGTTTTCAGCGTCGCCTCGATCAATTCGAAGCCGACCTCGAAGCAGCCGACGAGAACCTCCTCCTTGTTCTTGAAGTAATAATAGATCGTCGGCTTGGTGACGCCGAGCTGGCTCGCCACGTCGCTCATCTGTGTTTCGCTATAGCCCTTGTGGCAAAACAGCCGGGCGGCCTCGCGCAGTACGGCCTCCTTCTTCTGCCGGCGTTCGCGATCCCTGTCCTCGGCGGACAGGAAGGGCGAGGCTCGCATCGGCGATGTCGATGTCCCCACGAAACAGCTCCTCGGGCCGCGTCAGGCAGCGCGCCTGCCTAGCAGGCTCCTCTGTCGAATGGCCACCCTTCTGCGCCCAACTTACCCGTTGGTAAATACGCTGATCCACTGGTAGCCTTCAAAAAAAACGACAGAGGGAGGACATCATGACTTCACGCTTGGCCACGTCCCGCTTCGCATCGGCGGCGCTCATCGCTGCCTTGGCGTTCGCCGCGGTTCCGGCGGCGGCGCAGACCGCGGGCGTCACCGATACCGAGATCCTGCTCGGCTCGTCGGTCGATCTCACCGGCCCAGTGGCGGCCATCGGCGTTCCCATGAAAGCCGGCTTCGAGATCGCCGCCGACATGATCAACGAGGCGGGCGGCATTCACGGCCGCCGGATCCGGGTGATCGTCGAGGACAATGGCTACGATCCCCGCCGCGCCATTCTGGCGGTGCAGAAGCTCGCGACCCGCGACCGGGTCTTCGGCATCGTCGGCCTGCTGGGGTCGGCCATCACCCAGGTGGCCTTGCCGATCACCGCCGAGCGCGGCTTGCCCATGCTGTTTCCGGGCGCGCCGACGCGGGTCGTCTATGATCCGCCGCAGCGCCTGTCGTTCGGGTTCGTCACCGGTTACGACATCCAGATGAGCGCGGCGACGAAATATGCCCATGACGAGCTGGGCAAGCGCCGCTTCTGCATGATGTACCAGGACGACGAGTCCGGCGAGCAGGCGCTGGCCGGGGTCGAGCGCAAGCTTGCCGAGCTGAAGCTCGCCCTGGTCGAGAAGACCACCTACAAGCGCGGCGCGACCGATTTCAGCGCGCAGTTCGCCAGGATGCGGGCCGCCAATTGCGACGTCGTCATGCTGGGAACCATCACCCGCGAGACGGCGGCTGCCGCTCTCGAGCGCGAGAAGATCGGCTGGGACGTGCCGCTGTTCGCGCCGCAGGGCGGCGTGGCGCGGTCGGTGATCGCGCTCGCCGGCAAGGCGGCCGAAGGGCTCTATGGCTTTACCCCGTCGCTGCCGATTCCGCTGGTGACCGATGAACCGAAGGTCGCCGAGGCGATCCGCCGCTTCAAGGAGCGGAGCGGGCGGACCGACAATCCCGACGACTTCTTCCTGACCGGCTATGCCGCGGTCATGCTGTTCGCCGAAGGCGCGCGCCATGCCGGCCGCCAATTGACCATAAACAGCTTCGTCGCCGGCATGGAGCAGGTTCGCGACTTTCCGGTCGGCGCGGGCTTTGGACGGATGACCTTCACGCCTCAGCAGCGCCTCGGTTCCAGCGCCACCTTTGCCCTGCAGGTGCGCAACGGCGCCTGGACCTTGATCCGGCAGATGAACTGACCGGCGGCCGAGACGTCAGGCCCGGCCCGGCGGGGGCCGGGCTGCCTCATGCCATTCCCAGCCTCTTGATCCAACCGGCAGGTGGTGCCCCTTGGCCCAGTTCCTCCAGCAGATCGTGTCCGGCGTCTCGGTCGGATGCGTCTACGCGCTCATCGCGCTGGCCTTCGTGCTGATCTACAAGGCGACCGAAACCGTCAATTTCGCCGCCGGCGAATTGATGATGATCGGCGCCTTTCTCGGCTTCACCTTCATCTCGATCTATGCGCTGCCGCTCTGGCTGGCCGCGATCGCGGCAATCGCCGCGACGGCGGCGCTGGCGGCGGCGCTGGAGCGGGTCTTCCTCCGGCCGATGGTCGGCGAGCCGGCCTTCGCCGTGCTGGTCGTCACCATTGGCCTCGGCCTGTGCATCCGCTCGGTGGCGCTGATGGTCCCGGCCTGGTCGGGCGAGACCGTCAGGATCACGACGCCGCTCAGCGGATCGGTGCTCAGGGTCGGGTCCATCGTCGTGTCGGCCGATCACCTCGCGGTCATCGCGGCAACGGTTGCGATCGTCGGCGGCTTCTTCGTCTTCTTCCGGCGGACCCGCGCCGGCCTCGCCATGCAGGCGGTGTCGCAGAGCCAGCTGGCGGCGACCTATATGGGGGTCAGGACGCGCTCGATCTCGACGCTGGTCTGGGCGATCGCCGGTGCGATCACCGCGATCGCAGGCCTGCTGCTCGCGCCCATCGCCTTCATCCACGTCAATATGGGCCTGCTCGGCCTGAAGGCCATTCCGGCCGCCATCATCGGCGGTTTCTCCAGCCTGCCGGGGGCGGTGGTCGGCGGCATCACGCTCGGCATCTGCGAGAGCCTGGCGGGCTTCTATCTGCCCGAGGGCTTCAGCGACATTGCCGGCTACATCCTGGTCCTGGTGGTGCTGGCGCTCCGCCCCGAGGGCCTGTTCGGCGAAAAGATCCAGAAGCGGGTGTGAGCCAATGCGCTATATCCTCAGGACCAGCTATCGCCAGGATACGCGCCTGTTCAAGGAGGGACTGCCGCAATATGGCTGGTATCTCGCGATCCTGGCCGCAGCGCTCGCAGCGCCTGCCGTTCTCGGTATCCACCACGTCAGCCAGCTCACCTTCGTCCTGATCTTCGCGATCGCCGGCATCGGCTTCCAGATCATGCTCGGCTTCTGCGGCCTGATCTCGCTGGGGCAGGCGGGGTTCCTGGCGATCGGCGCCTATGCCTGCGTGTTCCTGGAGCGCCGGGGCGTGCCCTTCGTGCTGGCCTTGCCGGCGGCGGCGCTGATCTCGGCTGCCGCGGGTGCGGCGCTCGGCGTGCCGGTGCTCAGGCTGAAGGGCCTCTATCTCGCCATGGCGACCATGTCGCTCGGCTTCATCATCGAGGAGGGGGCTGCCCGCTGGACGACGGTGACCGGCGGCAATTCCGGGCTGTCGGTTCCGCCCATCTCGGTCTTCGGCCATCGCCTCGGCAGCGACGTTCCGCTCTATTTCCTCTGCCTCGGCCTCCTGCTGGCGTCGCTATGGATCGCCGCCAACCTGCTGCGCTCACCGACCGGCCGCGCCATGGTGGCGGTGCGCGACAGCCAGATCGCGGCGCAGTCGATGGGCGTAGAGGCGGCGCGCGTGAAGACCAAGGCCTTCGCGCTCAGCGCCTTCTTCACCGGCATCGCCGGCGCGCTGATGGCGCATAAGCTCAGCTTCATCAGCCCCGACCAGTTCACGCTCGCCATCTCGATCGACCTGCTGATCATGATCCTGATCGGCGGTGTCGGTTCGCTGCGCGGCGTGGTGTTCGGCGCCGTCTTCCTGGTGGCCATGCCGGAGCTCTTGGCCGAGCTCGAAAAGCTGCTTCCCGGCGGCAATATTCCGGCGCTCAGGCCGCTCGCCTTCGGCCTGCTGCTCATCCTGGTCATGCGGTTCGAGCCGCGCGGCATCAACGGGTTGGTCGAGAAGGCGGTGGACTACGTCAAGCTGGCGCCGCTCTATCGCAAGGGCATGTTCAGCCGGCAGCGCAGCTTCGCCAAGTCGGAGCGCTGGTAATGCTGCTGGAGGCGCGCAATCTCTCGGTGGCCTTCGGCGGTATCAAGGCGGTCGACGACGTCAGTTTCACGGTGCAGCCCGGCGAGATCTTCACCATTATCGGGCCGAACGGCGCCGGCAAGACCACCATCTTCAACCTGGTCAGCCGGATCTACGATCCGACCGGCGGCGACATCTTCTATGGCGGCGAGGCGATCACCCGCGTCGCGCCGCAGGCGGTCGCACGGCTCGGCATTGCCCGGACGTTCCAGAACATCGAGCTGTTCGACCATGCCTCGGTGATCGACAACATCCTGGTCGGCTGTCACGTGAAGGTCCGCAGCGGGCTTCTGTCGGAGCTGCTGTTCACGCCGGCCGTGCGGCGCCAGGAAATGGATTTCCGCCGCAAGGTCGAGGAGATCGTCGCGTTCCTCGAGCTCGAGCACCATCGCGACGCGCCGATCGCCTCGCTGTCCTACGGCATCCGCAAGGTGGTCGAGATCGGCCGGGCGCTGGCGCTCGGGCCGAAGCTCCTGCTGCTCGACGAGCCGTCGTCCGGGCTCAATCCGGAAGAGACCGAGGACATGGTGCATTGGATCCGCGACATCCGCGACGATCTCGGCGTCACGGTGATCATGGTCGAGCACGACATGACACTGGTCCGGCGTGTCTCCGACCGCGTTCTGGCGCTGGAATCGGGCCGCGTGCTGGCGCTGGGCGACGCCGACCAGGTGATTTCCGATCCGCGTGTCGTGCGCGCCTATCTCGGCGACTGAGGGAGACCGGCCATGACCTCCACCCTGTTGTCGCTGTCGAATGTCGAGACCTTCTACGGGCGCATCATGGCCGTTCGCGGGGTCAGCCTGGCGGTGCCGGAGGGCGCCATCGTGACGATCCTCGGATCGAACGGCGCGGGCAAGTCGACCATTCTCAAGACGATTTCCGGCATCATGGCGCCGCGCAAGGGCACGATCACCTTCCAGGACCAGCCGATTACCGGCCTTGAAGGCGCCGAGGTCGTCCGCCGCGGCATTTCCCACGTGCCCGAGGGCCGGGAGATCTTCCCGTTCATGACGGTCCACGAGAACATCCTGATGGGCGCCTATCTGCGCCGGGATCGCGACGCGGTGGAGCGCGAGATCGCCGCCTGGTTCGAGACCTTCCCGATCCTCGGCGAACGGGCGCGCCAGCCGGCGGGGCTCCTGTCCGGCGGCCAGCAGCAGATGCTCGCCATCGCCCGCGCCATGATGAGCAAGCCGTCGCTCCTGCTGATGGACGAACCCTCGCTCGGCCTGTCGCCGCTGCTGACCAAGCAGATCTTCGCCATCATCGGCGACATCAACCGGCGCTTCGGCACGACCATCCTGCTCGTCGAGCAGAACGCCCGGCAGGCGCTGGCGACCGCCCATTTCGCCTATGTGCTGGAGCTCGGCCGGATCGTGCTGGAGGGGCCGGCGGCCGAGCTCATGGAAAACGCCGACGTCAAGGAGTTCTACCTCGGGCTCGCCGACCAGGGCGTGCGCGGCGAGCGGCGCTGGAAGCGCAAGAAGATGTGGCATTGAGCGGAGCACCGGCACCGATGAACGCAGTTCCGCACGAGCCACCCCGCACGGCCTTCGACGATGCCTCATGGACCGAGGCGCCGTCCTTCCTGCGCAATTTCACCGACCTGTTCCTGGCCCGTGCGCAGGCCTCGGCGGATCGCCCGGCGCTCTACGAAAAGCGCCTGGGGCTGTGGCAGGAAACGACCTGGCGGGGCTATGCCGAGCGGGCCGCGCAGATCGGCCACGGTCTGCTGGCGCTCGGCCTGGGCAAGGGCGCGGTGGTCAGCGTACTGGCGCAGAACGCGGTCGACTGGGTCGCCGTCGACATGGGCACGCTCGGCATCGGCGGCATCTGCAGCGGCATCTATCCGACCGATTCACCTGCTCAGGTCGGCTACCTCTTGAAGGATTCCCGCACCCGGGTGGTGTTCGTCGAAGACGAGGAGCAGCTGGACAAGGTCCTGGCAGGGCGGACGGACTGCCCGGAGCTCACGGCGGTCGTGGTCTTCGACATGAAGGGCCTGTCGCATTTCAGCGATCCCATGGTCATGTCGTTCGAGGCCTTCCTGGCGCTCGGGCGCGACCACCAGATGGGCCATCCCGGCGCCTGGCACGATGCCGCGGCCAGGCAATCGCCCGACGATCCCGCCATCATCGTCTATACCTCGGGAACGACCGGGCCGGCGAAGGGCGCGCTGGTGACCCATCGCAGCCTTCTGTTCATCTGCTACAGCGTGCGCCAGTGCCTCGAGCGGCCAGAGGGCGCCACGCTCCTGTCCTTCCTGCCGCTCTGCCACATGGCCGAGCGCATCTGCGGCTCCTACCTGCAGATCATGTGCGGCAACGTGCTCTATTTCGCCGAGAGCATGGAGACGGTGCCCGAGAACCTGCGGGAGGTGCAGCCGCATTTCGTGCTGGCCGTGCCGCGGATCTGGGAGAAGCTGCATTCGCAGGTCGTGGTCGGGCTGAAGGAGGGCGTCGGCCTGCAGCGTTGGCTCTACGAGCAGCCGCGCGCCGCCGGCGAGCGGATCACGCTGGCCGCCGAGCAGGGCCGTCCCGGGGCGCTGCGCGACCGTCTGGTCTTCGCGGCTGGCGAATGGCTGGTCCTGCGCAACCTGAAGCGCATGATGGGGCTGTCCCGCGCAGGCAGCCTGCTGACCGGAGCGGCGCCGATCTCACCCGACCTGATCCGCTGGTATCGCAGCATGGGCTTCAGGATGCAGGAGGCTTACGGGCAAACCGAATCGACCTGTTTCCTGACCGTGACGCCGGCCGACGTCGCCCGTCCAGGCACCGTCGGCAAGGCGATCCCGGGCTGCGAGGTGAAGCTGTCGCCTGAAGGCGAGATCATCGCGCGCGGTCCCAACGTCTTCCGCGAATATCTGAACAAGCCGGACAAGACCGCCGAGGCGATCCAGGACGGCTGGCTGCGCACCGGCGATGTCGGCCGCTTCGACGATGATGGCCTGCTCAGGATCGTCGACCGGCTGAAGGACATCATCATCACCGCCGGCGGCAAGAACATCACCCCGTCGGAAATCGAAAGCCAGCTGAAGTTCAGCTCCTATATTTCCGATGCCATCGTCATCGGCGACCGCAAGCCCTACCTGACCTGCCTGGTCATGCTCGACCACGACAACGTCGCCAAGTTCGCCCAGGACAAGAGCATCCCGTTCTCGAACTTCGCGAGCCTGACGCGGGCGCCCGAAGTCGTCGCGCTGATCGAGGGCGAGGTCGCCCGGGTCAATGGCCAGTTCGCCCGCGTCGAGCAGGTCAAGCAGTTCCGCATCATCGATCGCGTCCTGACCCCCGAGGACGAGGAAATCACCCCGACCATGAAGCTCAAGCGCAAGTTCGTGCACGAGAAATTCGCGACCCTCATCGCTGAAATGTATCGCTGAGACGCGACGGCGACACCGAGGGCTCGCTCCCACGAGCGGCAATGGCCGCCGCCTTCGCTTCAGTCGACAGCGCCCACTTGACCACGAGGATGGCGCCGGGCCGGTGTCACAGGCGGTGCAGATGCAAACCGCCGTCGACATGGAAGACGTCGCCGGTGCTGAAGGGATGGGCGCCCGAGGCAAGCGAGGCGACGGTGCGTCCGACATCCTCCGCCTCGCCCCAGCGGGCGACGGGCGTCAGGCCGTCGGCGATCAGGGCGTCGTAACGGGAGGCGACCGGCGCGGTCATCGGCGTGCGGATCACGCCCGGGCGCACTTCGTGGCACATGATGCCGAGCTCGGCGAGCCTGAGCGCGAAGAGCTTGACCATCATCGATGCCCCGGCCTTGGACATGCAATAGGCGCCGCGCTCCGGCGAGGGCAGCGCCGCGCTTGCCGAGGTGATCGAGATGATCGAGCGCGGCGGGCCGGAGGGAGCCGGCTCGCTCGCCATCTGGCGGGCGACCGCCTGGGTCAGCAGGAAGGTACCGCGCAGGTTGACCCCGAGCACATGGTCGAATTCCGCGGCATCGCCCTGCAGGAGATCGCCACGGGTCCGCATGGGAATTCCGGCATTGTTGACGTGGCAGGCGAGCGGCCCGAGGGCAACGGCCATCCGGGCGCCGATCGTGGTGGGATCGGCGGCGATGTCGCCGGCGACCAAAGCGAATTTTCGGCCGCGCGTCGCGACGGCCTCGGCCGTCTCGGCGAGAGCGGCCTCGTCCAGGTCGTTCAGGACGAGATCGTGGCCGGCCTCGGCGAGGGCGACCGCGATGGCGCGCCCGATGCCGCGGGCGGCGCCGGTGACGCTGGCAATGGCCATGATTCAGCGTCCTTGCCAGACCGGCGGGCGCCGGTCGCGGAACGAGGCGATGCCTTCGCGGGCGTCGTCGGTGGCGGCAGCGATCGCCCCGCCGAGTGCCTCGAGCGCGCGCGACGGACCGTCATTGTCATGCGCGGCGAGCGCCAGCTTGGCGGCGGCGACCGCGACCGGCGCGCGCCCGGCGATCATCTCGGCAAGGCGCGTGGCCTCGGCCGCTGCGTCGGCTCCGTCGAACACCTCATTGACCAGCCCCCAGCTCTCCGCCCGGCCGGCATCGATCCGATCGCCGGAAAAGATCATCTGCTTGGCGCGCGGCAGGCCGATCGCGCGCGGCAGGCGGCCGGTGCCGCCCCAGCCGGGGAAGGTGCCGATGGAGACTTCCGGCATGGCGAACATGGCTTGCCGGCTGGCGAAACGCATGTCGCAGCAAAGCGCGAGCTCGAGCCCGCCACCGAAGCAGGCGCCCTCGATCACCGCGATGGTCGGCACGCGCAAGGCGGCGAGCCGTCCGAACACCGCATGGCCCGGAATGATCCAGCGCTGCCACATCTCCACCGCGCTCAGCCCCGACCAGGCATGGATATCGGCGCCGGCGCAGAAGGCCTTGCCCTCGGCACGCAGAATGACCGCACGGATGTCGGATGCCGCTTCGATCGCGGCGCAGGCGCCGGTCAGCCCGTCGAGCATCGCGAGCGTCAGGGCATTGAGCTTGGCCGGCCGGTTGAGCGTGATGGTGGCGATGGCGCCGCTGACCGAAAACAGCAGTTCGTCGTTCATGCCTGTGCTCCGAGATCGAGGCCCATCGGGGCCGGGTCGAACAGCCGCGGATCCATCGGCTTCAGGTCGCTCGCGACCTTCAGCGGGATCTCGGCCTGGTCGAGAATGTCGCGCTTGAGATCGATGCCCGCGGCGATCTCAATGATTTCAGGGCCTTCCGCGCCGAGGCGGAGCACGCAGCGTTCCGTGACGTAGAGCACCTGCGTGCCGACCGCCCGGCCGCGGCGGCCGGAGAAGGTGACGTGTTCGGCTTCCGGCACGAATTTCCTGAGCTTGCCTTCCTTGAGAATGGACAGGCCGCCATTGGCGATGGCGACGTCGAGCCCACCGGTGGTGAAGGTGCCGCTGAAGACCACGCGCTTGGCGTGCGCCGTGATATCGACGAAGCCGCCGGCGCCAGCGGTCAGGTAGGGCCTGGAACCGAGCCGCGAGACATTGACGTCGCCATCGGCCGAGACCTGCAGGAAGGACAGCATGGCGCAGTCGAAGCCGCCGCCCTGAAAGTAGGTGAATTGCTGGGGCGAGGCCAGGATGGCATCGGCATTGGCGGCGCAGCCGAAGGCGAAACCGGTGAGCGGCATGCCGCCGACCGCGCCCTGCTCGATGGCCCAGGTGACCTTGTCGGCCTGGCCTTCCGCGAGCAGCACGCGCGGCACCACGGCCGACACGCCGAAGCCGAGATTGACCGCCCAGCCCGATTTCAGCGCCATGGCGGCGCGGCGCGCGATCACCGTCTCGATGCCGAATTCGGGGATCTCGAAGGCGGAAACGGGAAGGCGGATCTCGCCGCTGATCGCCGGGTCGTAGTCGATGCCGGTGGTCTGGCGCTGGTCGGCCGCCACGACGACATGGTCGACGAGATGGCCGGGCACCACGACCTGGCGCGTCGGCAGCGAATTGCCGGCCACCACCCGCTTGACCTGGGCGATGACGATACCGCCGTGATTGCGCACGGCGATGGCCTGGTCCAGGGCGCCGAGCGGCGCGCCTTCATGTTCCATGCTGATATTGCCGCGCTCGTCGGCGGTGGTGCCCCTGATGATCGCGACGTCGGGCACGATATTGGGGAAGTGCAACCACTCCTCGCCGCCGAATTCGACGACCTTGACCACCGGCGGCCGGGCGCGGGCGGCCTCGTTCATGGCGCAGCCGTGGCGGCGCGGATCGACGAAGGTATCGAGCCCGACCTTGGTGAGCACGCCGGCGCGGCGCGCGGCGACATCGCGGTGCATGTCGAAGAGAATGCCGGATGGAACGTTCCAGGCGGCAATTTCATTGGCTCCGATCATCGACCAGATGCGCGGCGAGGGCAGCGATGACGGGCCTGACGGATAAGAGCCGGCGAGCACGGCGCTGATCAGCCCGGGCTGTGCCAGATGATCGATGCCGGCAATGCCATACATGTCGCCGGCGGCGATCGGATGCAGGGTGGTGAGGTTGCGCGGATGGCCTTCCGCCGCGAAACGCTCGCCGATGGCCTGGAGCACGGCATCGGGGCAGTTCAGGCCGGAGGAGGAGGACACCGTGACGACGGCGCCGTCCGGGACCAGGCGCGCGGCGGCCTGCGCTGAAATGACCGACTTAGACATGGCGAGGTCCATTGGCTGAAGGCGCGCCGGTCGTATGGCGGACGACCAGGCGGGCGGGTTGAAGGGCGGCCCGGGCCGGGGCGTCCGGCAGCCTGAGGCGGTCGAGGATCAGTTCGGCGGCCTTGCGCCCGAGACCACGCGCCTCGCTGGCGACGGTGGTCAGGGCGGGCGTGCGCAAGGCGGCTTCCATGATGTCGTCGAAACCGGTGATCGAGAGGTCGCGGCCGGGCGTCAGGCCGTGCTGGGCCAGCGCGAGCGCCGCGCCGATCGCCACGATGTCGTTGAAGCAGACGAGCGCGGTCGGTCGCGGCACGAGCGTCAGGAGCGTCTCGGTCGCGGCGAGGCCGCCGGCCAGTGTCGGCGGGCAGGCGATCGTGGCGGGGCGGGCAAGCCCGGCCGCCGCCATGGCCTGGATAAGACCGGCCGAGCGCTCGCGCTGGACCGAGGTTTCGCCGGTATGGCCGGCAAAGGCGATGTGGCGGTGGCCGAGCGCGATGAGATGATCGCCAATGGCCCGCATGCCCGGCTCGTTCTCGACGCCGGCATAGTCGGAGGTCAGGTCGTCGACCCGTCGCAACATCTGCACCAAGGGCAGGCCGGCGGGGATCTGCGCCCGGAGATCGGCGGCCGCGCTGCCGGCGGCGGCGCACAGGATCAGCCCGTCGAGGCGGTGCTCGCGCATGCGCGCCAGGATGCGCGACTGGCGGTCGCGATCGTCCTGGGAGTCGGCGATCAGCACCAGGGCGCCATCCGCCTCCAGGCCCTCGGAGACGCCGGCGGCCAATTCCGAATAGAAGGGGTTGGCGAGATCGAAGACGATCAGGCCGATCGTGCCGGAGCGGGCACCGCGCATGGCGGCCGCTGCCCGGTCATAGACATAACCCAGCTGCGACGCGGCCTGATGGACCCGCTCGCGGGCCTCGACCGAGACCGGCGCGCCGCGCAATGCCAGCGAAGCCGTCGATTTCGACACGCCGGCCTGCTCGGCGACCTCGATCAGCGTCGGCCGCGTGGTCGTCACAGAACGGCCCCCAGGAACTGCTGGAGCTCGGGCGTGCGCGGCTGGCCGAAGAAGGCTTCGGGCGCGCCCTCCTCGTGGATGCGGCCCTGGTGGAAGTAGACCACCCGGCTCGCAGCGCGGCGCGCGAAGGCCATTTCATGGGTGACCAGCAACATGGTCATGCCCGAGCGCGACAGGCCTTCCATGACCTTCAGCACCTCGCCCGTCAGTTCCGGATCGAGCGCCGAGGTCACCTCGTCGAACAGCATCACCTTGGGCCGCATGGCCAGGCTGCGGGCGATCGCCACGCGCTGCTGCTGGCCACCGGAGAGCTGCTCGGGGAAGGCGTCGTATTTCTCGGCGAGCCCGACCTCGGCCAGCACCGCCTTGGCGGTGTCGCGGGCTTCCGCCGGGCTCAGCTTCTTCACCAGGCGCGGGGCGAGCTCGATATTCTTGCCGACGGTCAGGTGCGGAAACAGATTGTAGGACTGGAACACCATGCCGACATCCTGGCGCAGCGCCCGGAGCGAGGGCTCGTCGCCGGCGAGCTGGTGGCCGGCAATGGTCACCTTGCCGGAGTCGGGCGTTTCCAGGCCGTTCAGGCAGCGCAGGAAGGTGCTCTTGCCCGAACCGCTGCGACCGATCACCGCGATCAGCTCGCCCTCGGCGACCGACAGCGAGACGCCGTCGAGCACGGTCAGCGAACCGAAGGACTTGCGGACGTCCTCAGCCACGACGACTGACATGGAGCCTCCTCTCGAGCCGCTGGCTCATCACGCTGAGCGGCCAACACATGGCGAAATAGAGCAGGGCGACCGAGCCGAAGACCCAGAAGGGCTGGAAGGTCACGTTGTTCATGAGGGTGCCGGCGCGGGCGAGCTCGACGAAGCCGATGATCGAGGCGACCGAGGTGTTCTTGACGATCTGGACCATGAAGCCGACGGTCGGCGCCACCGCCAGCCGGACCGCCTGCGGCAGCACGACATAGACCATGCGCTGCATCGGCGAGAGCGCCAGCGACGAGGCGGCCTCCCATTGCTGGCGCGGCACGGCCTCGATACAGCCGCGCCAGATCTCGCCGAGGAAGGCGCTGGCATAGACGGTCATGCCCAGCGCGGCGGCGACCAGCGGCGGAAAGCGCCAGCCGAAGGCCGGCAGTCCGTAAAAGACCAGGAACAGGACGATCAGCACGGGGGTGCCCTGCACCATGCCGATCCAGCCGGCTGCAAGGCCGCGGATCACCGCATTGCGCGAGACCCGCATCAGCGCGACCACGAGGCCGACCATGCCGCCGCCGAGGAAGGCGAGGCAGGACAACAGGATGGTCCAGCGTGCCGCCTCGACCAGAAAGGTGAATTCGGCGGGCCCGAAAGCGCGGATCATCGGCGCACCACCACCGCGCGGCGGCGCGCGAACAGGAGTTTGCCGACCAGGTTGAAACTCAGCCGGAACAGCACGGTGAGGCCGAGATAGAGACCGGCGAGCACGATGTAGATCTCCATCGAGCGATAGGTGCGGCTATCGATCAGCGCGCCGGCGGAGGTCAGCTCCTCGACCGAGATCTGCGACAGGATCGAGGAGGCGAGCATGGTCAGCACGAACTGGCTGGAGAGCGCCGGCCAGACCCGTTCGAGCGCCGGCAGCAGCACCACATGGACCAGGATGTCGCGGCGCGTCAGGCCGAGCGAGGCGCCGGCCTCGATCTGCGACTTGTGCGTCGCTTCGATGCCGGCGCGAATGATCTCGGCGGAATAGGCACCGAGATTGACGGTGAGCGCGATCAGCCCGGCCGTCACCGCGGATATGCGCAGCCCGATTCCCGGCAGGCCGAAAAAGACCAGGAAGAGCTGGACCAGGAAGGGCGTATTGCGGATGGCTTCGACATAGGCTCCGGCCAGGATCGACAGGACCCGGCTGCGGCTGGTGCGCGCGATGGCGCAGAGCGTGCCGATGACGACGCCGAGCAGGATGGCGACGGCGGAGATCCAGACCGTCTGGACGAGGCCGTTGAGGAGCGCGTCCGCTTGCGCCCAAACGTCGGAAAAGACGAGGACCGGGAACATGACGATGCCGTTCTGAGCGATGAAAAGGCGGTCGAGCCGGCGCGGCCGAGGCGGCCGCGCCGGCTTTGCGGGATCAGAAGACCGGCAGTTCCGGCAGCGGCGCGTTCAGCCACTTCTTCGAGATCTCGTCGAGTTCGCCGGAATTCTTCATCCACCAGATGGTGTTGTTCAGCCACTGGTGCAGCTCGAACTGGTCCTTGCGCACCGCCATCGAATTGGGCTGCAGCGCGAAGACGAATTTGAGCTCGGCATTGGCGCCGCGGTTCTGGCCGAGGATCTGGGTGATGGTGGTGTCGGGCATGGCCGCGGCATCGACCTGGCGGCTGAACACGGCCTGGGCGCAGGTGGCATCGTCGTCGAAGCGCACGATATTGGTGCCGGCCATGGCCATGCGGGTGAGGGTGGTGTCCTGCGGGCTGCCGCGCGGCACCGCGACACGCTTGCCGGCGAGGTCGGCGAGCGAGGTGGCGGCGAGGTCCTTGGCCGCCATGATCGACGTGCGGAACGTGCTGTAGGGCATCGGGAACATGATGGTCTTGGCGCGCTCGGGTGTCGGTCCGAGGGTGGCGATCAAGAGGTCGACGCGCTTCGACTGGAGCGCGGGGATGCGCGCCGGCGGCGCAAGAGCCGTGATCTCGGCCTTCACGCCCATATATTTGGCGATGAGATTGGCGACGTCGACATCGTAGCCGACCGGCTCGCCGCGCTCGTTGACGCTGCCGAAGGGCGGTACGCCGGAAACGACGCCGATCGCGATGCTGCCGCGCTTGGTGAATTCTTCCGGGGTCGAGGCCTCGGCGGCCTCGGAGCTGGCCATGACGGCGGCTGTCGCGACCGAGCCGATGGCGAGAGCGCCGAATGCGAGGCGGCGTGACGGATTGTGGTCGTCCATGAAGACTCTCCTCGTCTGCGTTTCCAACGACTGGGCTTCTGGAACGTTCCAGTCTTGATTTAGATCGTTCCATATGACGAAATTTGAGTCAAGCGCCGCGCCTGTTCGGAGCGGCCGGAACCGCGCGGGGCGTTGCTCAGGCACCTGGCCGGCGTCCGAAGCGGCCGGCCTGGCGACGGTTCGGCGCAATAAAAAAAGGGACGGCCGAAGCCGTCCCTTTTTTCATATGATCCGAACCGGGCCGGAGCGTCGCGAAGCGCTCCTGAGTCCCTGCCTTGGTTCTTGCTTCAGTCCTTGGCGCGCTCGTAATAGGCGCCGTCCTCGGTGTTGACGACGATGCGCGTGCCGGCGCCGATATGCGGCGGCACCAGGGTGCGCACGCCATTCGACAGGATGGCCGGCTTGTAGGACGAGGACGCGGTCTGGCCCTTGGTCACCGGCTCGGTCTCGACCACTTCCAGCGTGATGCGCTGGGGCAGTTCGATGCCGACCGGATTGCCCTCATAGACGGAGAGCTTCACTTCCATGTTTTCCTGAAGATAAGGCTTCATATCGCCCAGGATGTCGTCGGGAACCCCGATCTGCTCGAAGGTTTCCTTGTTCATGAAGTGATTGCCGTCGCCATCCGAGTAGAGATAGGTGTAGGGCCGGTCCTCGACGAAGGCGCGCTCGACCATCTCGGTGGTGCGCCAGCGCTCCGACACCTTCACGCCATCGGACAGACGGCGCATGTCGACCTGGGTCACCGGAGTGCCCTTGCCGGGATGGATGTTCTGGGCGGTGACGATCAGATAGAGCCTGCCGTCGACTTCAAGGATGTTGCCCTTGCGGACGGAAGAGGCGATGACCTTCGGCACGGATGTCGTCCTTGGATTGGCGGGTGCAGCTTGGATGGGGCGGTCGCCCCTCGCAATCGGTTCCGCCGTCGCATAGACGAAGTTTCCGAAAAGCGCCACCCCGAAGCGGTCAAGACGCCAATGACATCCTCTCCCTGGTGGGCCAAGGACCGCCATGCCGACCGCCGTCCGTTCCTGGTGGCGCGCGGCAGGATCAAGCAGCGCTTGCGCCGGTGGTTCGAAGCCGAGGGCTTTACCGAGGTCGAGGCCGGCCTGCTGCAGGTGTCGCCGGGCAACGAGGCGCATCTGCACGCCTTCGCGACCGAAGCGGTTGCCATCGACGGCCGCCGCGCGCCGCTCTACCTGCACACCTCGCCGGAATTCGCCGCCAAGAAGCTGATCGCCGCCGGCGAGACCCGGATCGTCGATTTCGCCCGGGTGTTCCGCAATCGCGAGCGCGGCCCGCTGCACCATCCCGAATTCACCATGGTCGAGTGGTATCGGGTCGGCGCTCCCTATGAACAACTGATGGCCGATTGCGCCGCCATCCTGGCGCTGGCCTGCGAGGCCGCCGGCCGGACGCAACTGACCTGGCGCGAGGCGGTGGCCGATCCCTTCGCCGAACCCGAACGGGTGACGCTGGCCGAGGCTTTCGACCGCCATGCCGGCATCGATCTCCTGGCGACCATCGCGGCGTCGGGCGAAGCCGATCGCGACGATCTCGCCGGCCGGACACGCGCGGCCGGCATCCGCGTCTCCGACGACGACACTTGGGCCGACATCTTCTCCAAGGTGCTGGTCGAGCGGATCGAGCCGAAGCTCGGTTTCGGCCGGCCGACCATCCTGTGTGAATATCCGGTGAGCGAGGCGGCTCTCGCACGCCCCAAACCCGCCGATCCGCGGGTCGCCGAGCGGTTCGAGCTCTATGCCTGCGGCGTCGAGCTCGCCAATGGCTTCGGCGAATTGACCGATCCGGTCGAGCAGCGCCGTCGCTTCGAGATCGAAATGACCGAGAAGGCGCGCGTCTATGGCGAGCGCTATCCGATCGACGACGATCTGCTGGCGGCGCTTGCCGTCATGCCGCCGACCAGCGGCATCGCGCTCGGTTTCGAGCGGCTGGTGATGCTGGCGGCCGGCGCCCGGTCGATCGACGAGGTCGTCTGGACACCGGTGCCGGACAGCTTCAGTCGATGAGCGGAATGTGCGGCGCGGCGGAGCGCGGCAGGAGGCCGGTCAGTCGCGGATCGTCGAAAATGTCGATGCCGAAGGCATAGGGCACGAAGCCGCAAGCGGTATAGAATTTCATGGCGCCGGGATGGTCGTGCGTGCAGGTGTGCAGCCAGACCTTGGCGATGCCGGGGCGCCAGGCGCTCTGAAGCGTCTTGGCCATGACGAGACGTCCGAGGCCCTGGCCGACGGCTTCCGCGACCAGGCCGAAATAGACGATCTCGACTTCGCCGTCGGATCTCAGATCGAGCTCGACCATGCCGATCTCGGCGCCGTCGCGCTCGACCGCATAGACCTCGACCCGCGGGTTGCCGATGATCGCGGCGAGCGCCGCATCGGACAGCACCAGGCGCGATGTCCAGAGCCAGTCGTCGCCGACGCGGCGGAACAGGGTGCGATAGCCGGCAAGCTCGGGCGCGGCGATCCGGCGCAGCCTCGGCTCGTCGGGCAAGGCGGCCTGCGGCGGCGGCGCGGTCATGCCGAGCCAGGTGACAGCGGCGGTCAGCTTGCCCTTCGGCACGAGATGGGTGCCGGTGAGGCTGGTGGGCGTCGAAACATCGGTCATGCCTGGGATCCGTGGTCGGCCGGGGTGAAGCCCAGCGCTTCGAGCGCCGCGCCCGCCTCGGCGATCGCGCTGCGAAAGGTCTCGATCGCCGCCGCCTTGCGCGGTTCGACCGCGACGGCGAAATCGTAGTGTTCCTCGGCGAAGGCAATGAAGCCGAGGCCGTTGGCCTCCGCCACCTGGCGGATCGCCATGCCCCAGTCGGCCCGCCCCTGGGCGACGCTGGCTGCGACCGCATTGTGCGACCGGGGCTGGTTCCAATAGCCCGGAGGCTTGCGGCCGGCGAGCAACTGGTCGAGCAGGATGCGCGTGCCGGCCCCCTGGTTGCGGTTGACCATCAGGCAGGCGGGATCTGCCAGGGCCCGTTCCACCGCTTCCCGGGCTTCGGTGATCCCGGCGAAGCGCGGATCTCCCAAGGCATGGACAATGCCCTGCATGCGCCGCCAGCCGGCAATCAAGGTCATGGCGTGGTCGAGGAAGGGCCGGTTGTAGATGCCACTCTTCGGATCGAACAGGTGGATCGGTGCGAGATCGCATTCGCCGCGCCGGAGCGCCGAAAGTCCGCCGAGACTGCCGAGCGCCAGCGAGCGGGCGCTCAGGCCGTGATCGACGAGGCGGCCGATCACCGCGTCGAGACCGACGCAATGGCTGCCCATGATGACGAGGTCGGGCACATGGACATGCGGCGTGAACAGGGTCACCGGCGTCACGGTGTCGGCCGGCATGGCTTCCGCCAGCGCCGCGATGGTGACGAAGCCGTCGGCCTGGGAGAAAGCGGTGACCGAGCCGGAGCCCTTGCCGATCGGATAGGCGACGGGGCCCTCGGCGCTCGCCGACAGCGCGACCATGACGAATTCCGTGCGGCCGAGATCGGACGGCACGCGCACCGGCACGCGCGCGGTGAGCTCGACATCCTGGCGCGCCGGCTGACCCGCCAGCACCCGCAGCACCGGCACGACGATGTCGTGAAAGGTGAACATGGCCGAGGTCGGAAAGCCCGGCAGGATCACCACCGCCTTGCCGTCGCAGACGGCAAGGCACAGGGGCTTGCCGGGCTTCAGCGCGACGCCATGGGCGACGATGCCGGGCGATCCGAGCGAGCCGACGATGCGATAGGTGAGGTCGCCGGCGCCTTTCGAAGTGCCGCCCGACAGGATCACCGCGTCACAGCTGGCATGGGCCTCGCGCATCGCGGCTTCGAGCCTTGCGGCGTCGTCGGCTATGGCGCCGAAGCGTACCGGTTCGCAGCCATTCTCCTCGAGCGCGGCGGCGACGATGGCGCCGTTGGAATCATAGATCGCGGCGGGGCGCAGCGGCTCGCCGGGGGCCACGAGTTCGTCGCCGGTCGAGATCACCGCGACGCGCGGCTTCCGCCAGACCTCGGCCTCGGCAAGGCCGACGGCGGCCAGCATGCCGATCTCGCGCGCACCGACCGTGGTGCCCCGGCGCAGCAAGGTCTCGCCGCGGGCGATATCGGATCCGGCAAAGGCGATGTTCTGGCCGGGCGCCGGGGCGCGCCTGACCATGAGCCGGCCGTCGGCCGCGATATCGGTATGCTCGATCATCACCACGGCATCGGCGCCGCGCGGGATCGGGCCGCCGGTTGCGATCGGCGTGGCGGTCGCCGAGAGAACCGCGAGCCTGGGCGCGAAACCGCAGGCGATGGTCTCGCCGTTGAGCGTGAGAAGAGCGGGGGCCGCCTCCGAGGCGGTGGCGACGTCACCGGCCTGCACCACGAAGCCGTCGACCACCGAGCGGTCGAAAGGCGGCGTATCGACCGGGGCTGCGATATCGGCGGCGAGCACGCGGCCGACGAGCCGATCGAGCGGCACGGATTCCGATCCGAGCGGCCGCGGCGCCAGCGCCGCGCCGAACCGGCTGACCGCCTCCGCGCGCGTCAGCACGGTGAGGAACTGATCCTGGTCGAGGCTTGAACGTTCGGTCATGCGTCTGGTCCAGGTATCAGCGGGGTGTCGATGGGAATGGCGGCAAGCGGCGTACCGGGGCCTGCCCCCTCGCTCTCCGGCGGGATCAGCGCGACCGCCTCGGCCCTGAGCAGGGCCTGCAGCGTCACCTGGCCGACCGAGAGAGGTTCATAGCCGCCAGCGACGACCCGCAGCAATGCGACATCTGTGCAGCCGATCGCCGAGCTGATCTTGGCCGTGAGTGGCAGCGTGCGGGCGTTGATCGCGCGGGCGGTCAGGCGTGCGACGACCGGCAGGACGAGGGCGTAGAAGGCCGCGAGCGCGCCGTCGAAGCGCCCGGGCAAGAGGATGACGGGGGAGCCGTCCGCCCGCACGGCTGTGCCGGCGGCTTCGCCGGGGCGCAAGGCGAGGCCGCGAACGGCCGATGACGCCGCCGGGCCGGCGGCGGGGACATCGCCTTCGCCGAGGCAAAGGATGAGATCAGCGTCGGCCGGCTGAACCTCGACGAGGCCCAGCGCGCCGAGGCGGGCGGCAAGCCAGCGGCGGGTGGCCGGATCGCCGGACGAGACGATGGCGAAATGCCCGCTCAGCACGGCGATTTCGGCAATGCCGGCCATGGCGAGGGCGAGCCGGATCTCCGGCGTGACGGTGGCGCCGCGTTCGAGGATCAGGGCTTCCCAGGCGAGGTCGGAGCCGGCCAGGGCGACCTGCTCGCCGGGATAGGCGGCCTGGCCGATTTCGATGAAGGGGCCGGACATGGTCGCGGCGGCGGCCGGGATCACCGCGTCGGTTGCCGGCGGCAGGGCCTCGCCGCTCCGGATGGGCGGCGGCGCCTCGGCCAGGACCACCGGGGCATAGGGTGACGCTCCCACCAGGTCTGCCGCCGCCACCGCGATGCCGTCGCGCATGGCGATCGCATCTGACGGCACCGGGCCGGGAGCCCGCACAGGCTCGGCCGCGACACGCCCGAGCGTTTCGGCCATTGCGATCCTGGTGGCGCCAACCGGCCTCAGATCCGCGAGCAGCGGGGCCAGCGCATCGGCAACCGAAACAAGGCGAGGCGGCTCGGTCATCGGCTGCGGCTTCACATGTTGAGCCGGACCAGGCCGGCTTCCGTCACATCATAGCCGCCAAGCGAGCCGGCGCGACGGGCGAAGTCCTGATGACGCAGGCAAGCCAGAAGTTTCTGCGGTCCCGGCTCGAAATAGCTGCGCCGGCGCAGCACGAGATCGAAACGCTCCCAGATGACCGGCAGAAAGCCGAGCCCATGGGTGGCGGCCACCGCGCGTGTCGCGATACCGCAATCGGCTTCGCCCGTGCGTATGGCGAGCGCCAGGTCCATGCCGGTCGGATAGGGGCCGGCCGCGCTGTTCAGCTTGTCTGATGGCACCGAGAGCCGGTCGAGCATGGCGGCGAGCAGCAATTGCGCGCCGGCGCCGGCCTGGCGCAGCGCGAAGCGCGCGCCGGCCTTGACCGCGCCGGCGAGGTCTTCCAGCGCCAGGGGATTGCCGGCCGCGACCACCAGGCCCTGCTCGCGGCGAGCAACCGCGATGACCACCGCGTCGTGCAGGCCGGAGCGCGCGGCCACGCCGGCGAGATTGCTCGCGCCGTCGTGATCAGGGCCGTGCAGGTGAATCGCAGCGGCCGCCACCTCGTTGCGCTCCAGGCGGTCGAGACCGGTTTCCGAACCCTCGGCCAGCAAAGCAAGGCCGGAGCCCGACTGCCGCGCCGCCCATTCGAGCAGCGGATCGTGGCTGCCGCCGATGATCGGCGGCGGTGTCTCAGCGACGAAACCGGCCGGCCGGGCAAGCCCGGCGGCGAGCCAGCGGTCGAGTGCCGCCCGGGGAAACAGCCATTTGCCGGTCACCTTGGTGCAGGGCACGGCGCCCTGGGCGACGAGGTCGTAGAGCTTGCGGTCCTTGAGCCTGAGATAGGCCGCGGCTTCATCGGTTGTCAGATAGCTGGTCCCATGCATTGAGCTGCACCTTCATGCAGGAATTCCATTGTTGAAAATCATAGGCCCGGCTCCATAACCAATGCAATCGAGATGAAGGTCTTCAAGAGGAAGGACCGTCGCTCTTGGATGTCAGCGCCGCCTTCGCCGCAGCCTTTGGCCTGATCCTCGGGCTCGATCCGGGCTTCCTCGCCATTGTCGGCCTGTCCCTGACGGTGACATTGACCGCCGTGCTGATCGCCGCCGTCATCGGCCTGCCGCTCGGCGCGCTGCTGGCGCTGGCGCGGTTCCCCGGCCGGTCCGTGGTCGTGGTGGTGGTCAATGCGCTGATGGGCCTGCCGCCGGTCGTCGCCGGCCTGATGATCTTCCTGGTCCTGTCCAGGTCCGGTCCGCTCGGGCGCCTCGGCCTCCTGTTCACGCCATCAGCCATGGTCGCGGCTCAGGCCCTGCTGGTGCTGCCGATCATCCTGGCGATCACGCGCCAGATCGTCGAAGATCTGCACGGCGAATATCGCGAGCATCTCGCCTCCATCGGTTTGACCGGCTGGCGAGCCATTCCGACGCTGCTGTGGGACGGCCGCTTCGCGCTGGCGACGGCGCTGCTCGCGGGCTTCGGCCGGGCCAGCGCCGAGGTCGGCGCCGTGCTGATCGTCGGCGGCAACATCGCCGGCTACACCCGCACCATGACCACGGCGATCGCGCTGGAGACGTCGAAGGGCGACCTGCCCTTGGCGCTCGGCCTCGGCATCGTGCTGATCGGGCTGACGCTCACCATCAATGCGGTCACCTATGGCGCGAGCCGGATCGGCGCGCGCTATGTGGGGTGACGGTCATGCGTGACACCGTGTCGATCCTGCCGCTGACGGTGGAGGGGCTCGGTTACGAGGCCGGCGGCAAGCAACTCGTCGGCGATGTCGGCTTCGTCGTGGCGCGCGGCGGCATCACCGTCCTGCTCGGGCCGAACGGCTCGGGCAAGTCGCTGACGCTCAGGCTCTGCCACGGCCTGCTCACGCCGAGCACCGGCCGCGTCGCCTGGGCCCATGCCGGTGGCGCCAAGCGCCATGCCATGGTGTTCCAGAAGCCGGTCATGCTGCGGCGCTCGGCGGAGGCCAATATCGTCCATGCCCTGGCCGCCGGCGGGGTGCCCTGGCGATCGCGCCAGGGGCTGGCGCGCCAGGCGATGGAGCGCTTCGGCCTGGCGGCGCTGGCAAGCCGGCCGGCCCGGCTCCTGTCCGGCGGCGAGCAGCAGCGGCTCGCCATCGCGCGCGCCTGGGCTCTCAAGCCGGAGCTCCTGTTCCTCGACGAGCCCTCGTCGCAGCTCGATCCCGGAGCGACCCGGCAGGTCGAGGCGATGCTCGAGACGCTGGCCGCCGAAGGCGTGACGCTGGTCATGGCGACCCATGATCTCGGCCAGGCGCGCCGGCTCGCCGACCAGGTGCTGTTCTTCCATCGCGGCCGCCTGGCCGAGCAGGCCCCGGCTGAAGCTTTTTTCGCAGCACCGGCGACCCCGGAGGCGCGCGCCTTCCTCGCAGGTGAACTCTTGTGGTGACCCCCATCCGCTCAAGGAGCCGTCCAATGATCACGACCCGTCGTCTTCTCCTCGGTCTCGGCGTGGCCGCCGCCCTGGGTGACGTCGCCTTCGGCCAGACCGCGCCGGCGCCGGCGGCCGGGCGCTTCATCACGGTGGCCTCGACCACGTCGACGGTCGATTCCGGCCTGTTCAACCACATCCTGCCGCTGTTCAAGGCGAAGACCGGCATCGAGGTTCGGGTGATCTCGCAAGGCACCGGCCAAGCGCTCGACACCGGCCGGCGCGGCGATGCCGACGTGGTCTTCGTTCATGCCCGCGCCGCGGAAGACAAGTTCGTCGCCGAGGGGTTCGGCGGGCCGCGCCGGCCGGTCATGTATAACGACTTCGTGCTGGTCGGGCCGAAGGCCGATCCCGCCGGCGTGCGCGGCAGCCGCGACATCGCCGCGGCCCTCAAGGCGATCCAGACCAAGGCCGTGCCCTTCGTGTCGCGGGGCGACCGCTCGGGCACCCACCAGGCCGAACTGGCGCTGTGGACTGCTTCCGGCATCGATCTCGCGGCAGTACGCGGGCCCTGGTATCGCGAGATCGGCCAAGGCATGGGAGCCGCCCTCAATACCGCCTCGGCGATGAACGGCTATGTGCTGACCGACCGTGGCACCTGGCTGTCGTTCAAGAATCGCGGCGACCTGGAGATCGTCGTCGAAGGCGACCGCCGGCTGTTCAATCAATATGGCATCATGCTGGTGAACCCGCAGCGCCACGCCCATGTGAAGGCGGCCGACGGCCAGGCCTTCATCGACTGGGTCCTGAGCGCCGAGGGGCAGAAGGCGATCGCCGACTACAAGATCGAGGGCCAGCAGCTGTTCTTCCCGAACGCCGGCGATGCCGGCGCTTGAGATCGCCTATTTGGCTTTCGGATCGAGCGCGTCGCGCAGGCCGTCGCCGAGCAGGTTGAAGCTCAGCACGGTGACGAAGATGGCAAGGCCGGGGAAGATCGCCATCCAGGGCGCCTGGGTGAGGAAGCGCTGGGCCGCGTTCAGCATCGAGCCCCAGGACGGCGTCGGCGGCTGCTGGCCGAGCCCGAGGAAGGATAGCGAGGCCTCGGCGATGATGGCGGTGGCCACCGTCAGCGTCGCCTGAACCAGCAACTGCGGCAGGATGTTCGGCAGGATATGGCGCACGGCGATGCGCCAGCGCGGATTGCCGACGGCGCGGGCCGCCTCGACATAGTCCTCGGTCTTGACCGCGATGACCTGGCCGCGCGTCAGGCGAACGAAGACCGGCGTCGCGGTGATGCCGATGGCGATCATGGCATTTTGCAGCGAGGGGCCGAGAAAGGCGGCGAGTGCGATCGCCAGGATCAGGAAGGGGCAGGCCAGCATGGCGTCGGTGAAGCGCGAGATCAGCCCGTCGGTCCAGCCGCCCAGATAGCCGGCGGTGAGCCCGAGCGGCACGCCCGCGAGAATGGCGATGGCGACCGAGACGACGCCGGCGGCAAGCGAAGCGCGGGCGCCGAAGACGACACGGGCGAAGACGTCGCGGCCGACCTCGTCGGAGCCGAACCAATGGGCCGCGGACGGGGCCTGGCGTACCGCGCGCCAGCTCTGCTGGATCGGGTCGTGGGGCGTGAGATAGGGCGCGAAAATCGCGGCGACGACGATCAGCACCAGGACGGCGAGCGCCACCATGGCGCCCTTCCGGGCCTTCAGGCGGCGCCAGGCCCGGCGCGCCGGGCTCTCGACTTCCGCCGCGGCGATGGCGGCGAGAATGCCTTGGCTTGAGGCCATGGGTCAGCTCCTCAGCCGCGGGTTGGCGAAGATATAGCCGATATCGGCCAGGAGGTTGAGCACGATATAGGTGGTGGCGGTGACCAGCACGACGCCCTGGACCACGGCGTAATCGCGGTTGAACACGGCATCGACGATCAGCTTGCCGAAGCCGGGGACCGAGAAGATCTGCTCGGTCAGCACCGCGCCCGACAGCAGCGTGCCGAACTCGAGCGCGCCGAGCGTGATGATCGGGGTCAGCGCATTGCGCAGGGCGTGTTTCAGGATCACCCGCTCCTCGGCCAGGCCCTTGGCCCGCGCGGTGCGGACATAGTCGCTTTCCAGCGCCTGCAGCATGGCGGCGCGGGTGTGGCGCATGAGCACGCCGGCGAAGGAATTGCCGAGCACGAAGGCCGGCATGACGGTGGCTGCCATCGAGCCCCAGAAATTCTCGAAGGGCGAGACGTAGCCGGAGGCCGGCAGCCAGCCGAGCTGCACCGAGAACAGGAAGATCATCATGATGCCGAGCCAGAAATTCGGCGTCGAGATGCCCCAGAGCGCGATCACGTTGACCGCGTAGTCCCACACCGTGTTCTTCTTGACCGCCGAAATGATGCCGGCGGGGATGCCGATGGCCAGTGTGAACAGCATGGCCATGACGGCGAGCTGGACGGTGACCGGCAGCTTCTGGGCGACCAGATGGGCCACCGGTTCCTTCAACCGCATGCTTTCGCCGAGATCGCCGGACAGGACGCCGCCGATCCAGGCAAGATACTGGACCGGCAGCGGCTGATCGAGGCGATAGCGCTGGCGGATCTGTTCGATCACCAGCGGGTCCTTGTCCTCACCGGCCATGACGAGCGCCGGATCGCCCGGCAGCAGTTGCTGCAGCAGGAAGATGATCACCGAAACGAAGAACAGGGTCGGGACCAGCTGGACGATCCGCTTGCCGATGAGGGTCAGCATGGTGGCCGCCCGTCAGTTCGGCTTGAGCGTCAGGCCGATGACCCGGACCAGGCCGTCGGGCATGGGCCGGTAGCCCTCGAGCCTGACGGTGTGGGCGATGATGACGGGGCGATGATAGAGGTAGACGATCGATCCCTCCGTCAGCAGTCGCTCGGTGACGCGCTCATAGATCGCCTTGCGGGCGGCCGGGTCGGATTTGGCGCGCGCCTCCTGCATCATCGCGTCGACCTCGCGATTGCAATAGCCGCCATAGTTCTGCGGCTGATTGCAGCCGTGGAAGATGAACAGGTTGCCGTCCGGATCGGTGCGTCCCGACCAGTTGAGCATATAGGCCTGGTAGCGGCCCTGCTCTGCCTCCTGCAGCGAGGTGGCGAATTCGGTGACGCGGATCTTCAGGTCGAAGCCGGCCTCGGCGGTCATCGCCTGCAGCACCTCGGCGACCTGGCGAACCTCCGGATTGTTCGGCACCATGAAGTCGACGGCGATGGGCGTGCGGATGCCGGCCTCGCGCAGCAGGCGCTTGGCCCGCTCGATGTCGCGCAGCGGCACCGGGAAGCGGCTCTGATAATAGGGGTTCTGCGGGTTGATCCACTGATTGCCGGGCGCGGCCTGGCCGTTGAACACCACCTGGTTGATCGCCACCCGGTCGATCGCCAGCGAGAAGGCCTGCATGACCCGCGGATCCTGGCCGAAGGCGGTCTTGGCGGCATCGCTCTTGGCGACATTGAGCGTCACGCCCTGGTAGCCGAGGTCGATGGCGGTCGACAGCCGGAGGCGCGGATTGGCGCGGATCTCGGCGACGTCGGTCGCCAAGGCGCGCTCGATCAGGTCGAGCGAACCGGCGCGCAGATTGGCGAGCCGGACGGTCGAATCATTGATCGGCCGGTATTCGATCCGGTCGATCCTGACCTGATCCTTGTTCCAGTAATCGGCGAAACGCTCGACCACGATGCGGTCCTGCTGGACGCGCTCGACCAGGCGATAGGGTCCGGCGCAGATCGGCCGGGCGCCGAAGCGTTCGCCGGCCGCGCGCGCGGCCTTCGGGCTGATGATCATGCCGGCGCGGTCGGTGAGCTGGGACAGGAGCGGCGAGAACGGCTGTTTCAGCACCAGGCGGACGGTCAGGGGATCGACCACCTCGACCTTGTCGACGGAAGCGAGCTCCGGCCGGCGGAACGAGCCGGGCAAGGTCATGTGCCGCTCGATCGAGAACTTCACCGCCTCGGCATCCATCGGCTCGCCGTCGTGGAATTTGACATCGGGCCTGAGCCTGATGGTCATCGACAGGCCGTCGGCGGCGGTTTCCTGCGACAGCGCCAGTTGCGGCACCACCTGCAGCTTGTCGTCGATGTCGAACAGCTTGTCGCAGATCGACGCGAAGACGATGCGTCCGACATAGGTGCGGCCCAGCGTCGGATCGAGCACGTCGGGATCCTCGGCAAGGCCGATGCGCAGCGTCGTCGGCTGAGCGCTCGCGGCGGTCATCGAAGCGGCAAGCAGCAAGGCCGCGGCAGTCCATCTGGTGATTTTTTTCATCGGTCCCATCCTCTGGTGTTCAGGCGCGTTCGCGCTCTTGAATCGGGTCGTCTCGCAGCCGGGGTTCAGCCGGCCGTTTCGGGTTCGCGCGCAAAGGCGGCGATCAGCCTCTCCAGTCTGAGATCGGCAACCGCCTCGCGCGGCACGATGTCGCCGGCCGGCGGCAATTCGGACCAGCGATGGCAGGCGGTGGCGTGGTTCGCGCCGGTCAGCGCCGGCCGTTCGCTCCGGCAGCGGTCGATCACGTGGGGGCAGCGGGTGTTGAGGTGGCAGCCGGTCGGCGGATCGAGCGGCGAGGGCACATCGCCCTCCAGAAGCTGCCGGTCGCGGGCGATGCCGGGCGCGGCCACGGGGATCGCCGAGAGCAGGGCGCGCGTATAGGGATGGCGCGGCTCGGCGAACAGCGTGTCGGTCGGCGCCGTCTCGACGATGCGGCCGAGATACATCACCGCGATCCGGTCGGCGATATGTTTGACCACCGCGAGATCGTGGCTGATGAACAGGAGCGCCAGGCCGCGCCGGCGCTGCAGGTCGCGCAGCAGATTGAGAATCTGGGCACGGATCGACACGTCGAGCGCCGAGACCGGCTCGTCGCAGACGATCAGCTTCGGCTCCACCGCGATGGCGCGGGCAATGGCGATGCGCTGGCGCTGGCCGCCGGAAAATTCATGCGGGTAGCGCAGCGCCTGGTGTGGCTGCAGGCCGACCTCGGCCAGCAATTCGCCGACCCGCCGCGGCCGTTCGGACGACGGCACGATACCGTGCAGCATCAAGGGCTCGGCCAGGATGTCGCCGACCGTCATGCGCGGGTTGAGGGAAGCGAAGGGGTCCTGGAAGATCAGCTGGGCGTGCCGGCGCTTCTCGCGCAGCGCCGTGGCGCCGAGGGTCGCGAGGTCATCGCCGTCGAACGTCACCTGGCCGCCGGTCGCCTCGATCAGCCGCAGCACCAGCCGGCCGACGGTGGACTTGCCGCAACCGCTCTCGCCGACGAGCGCCAGGGTCTCGCCGGCGGCGATGCTCAGGCTGACGCCGTCGACCGCGTGAACCTTGGCCAGCACCCGGCCGAAGGCGGAGGTCCTGGCCGGGAAATGCTTGGTGAGGTCCCGGGTTTCGAGCAGCGCGGTCATGCCACCAGCCTTTCCAGCGGCGCGCGCCGGCAGCGCGAGGAATGGCCCGCGCCAATGGCGGCGAGTGTCGGCGGTGCGGCGAGGCAAGCGGGCTCGACAAAGGGGCAGCGCGGCGCGAAACGGCAGCCCTTGGGCGGCGCCGTCATGTTCGGCACGCTGCCGCTGATGGCGGCAAGCCGGTCCTTGCGGATGTCGAGCCGCGGGATCGAGCCGATCAGGCCGACCGTATAGGGATGCTGCGGATTGCGGAACAGCTCGGCGACCGGCGCGCGTTCCACCACTTGGCCGGCATAGAGAACGATCACCTCGTCGCAGACCTCGGCGACCACGCCGAGATCATGGGTGATCAGGATGATCGCGGTGCCGGTCTCCTCGCGCAACTGGCGCATCAGCTCCAGGATCTGTGCCTGGATGGTGACGTCGAGCGCGGTGGTCGGTTCGTCGGCGATCAGCAGGCGCGGATCGCAGGCGAGCGCCATGGCGATCATCACGCGCTGGCGCATGCCGCCGGAGAGTTTGTGGGGATAGTCGTGGAAGCGCGCCTCGGGCGTCGGGATGCGCACGCGGCGCAGCATCTCGATGGCGCGCCGGGCGGCCTCCTCGCGCGACACCTTGCGGTGGCGGATCACTGCCTCGCAAATCTGGTCGCCAATGGTGAAGCTCGGATTGAGCGAGGTCATCGGCTCCTGGAAGATCATGGCGAGCCGGTCACCACGCAGGTCGCGCAAGCCGTCCTTCGGCATGTGCAGGAGCTCGTGGCCCTCGAACCTGACGGCGCCGGTCACCTCCGCCGCGCCCGGCGGCAACAGGCCCATGATCGACAGCGAGGTGACGCTTTTGCCCGAGCCGGATTCGCCGACAATGCCGAGGGTGCGCCCGGCCTCCAGGGTGAAGGAGACGCCGTCGACGGCATGGGTGCGCCGGCCGTCCTGGCCGTGAAAGGTGACGGAGAGCTCGCCGACATCGAGGAGCGGACCGGTCGCCGCGCCGGCAGCCGAGGCGGACGGGGCGAGCGGCGCGCTCATCAGGATGCTTCCTTTGTCACAGCGGCCGCGATGGCGGCGTTGATCACATCGCGGTCGATGCCGCCGACCGGATCCGCCTTTGTGGCGAAGAACCGGGCGAAATGGACATAGCGCTCATGGGAGACCCGCTCGAGGCGGGCGAGTTCGGCGAGCGGATCGGCGTGGTCGTCGACCCGCAATGACAGTGCCGGATAATCCTCGGTGGTGTGGATCAGCAGTGCCGCCGACTGCCGGCCGCGCTTGTCGCCGCCGGCGGCCTCGCCTGCCGCCATGGCCTCGATCAGCCGGCGGGCGAAGGGCAGGGCGCCTCCGGCCCGGAGTGCGGTCGCGGTGGTGTCGATGACCCCGGGGCCGGCCAGCATATTGCCGGCGATCGAGAAGCCGTCGCCGATCAGGTGGCCGTGCCAGCCGACGCAATCGGCGCCGGTATGGGCGGCGAAGCGCCCGCTCCGGTCCAGCACATGCAGCTGGCGCTGGCTGGCGCCGGCATCCGGGCCGGTGAGCTGGCGGACGACGTCCTCGGCCGGCACTCCGTCGCGCAGCAGGCGCAGCCCGCGGGCGCCATAGGTCGGATTGGTCAGCGCCTGGGTCGCCAGCGCGCCGGCAGCCGGGTCGATATGGGGCACCAGCGCGCCGACGGCAAAGAAACGGGTCGCCACGGCGATGCCGATCGCACCCGTTTCATGATCTCGCGCGATGATGGACCAGGTCATCGGCCGACCGCATATCCCTGCATGCCGCGCGGATTGGCGGCGGCCTTCAGCCGAACGCCTTCGCGGCTGGCGCCGGTGAGCCGGCCTTCCGACCAGTCGCCGCCGATCTCGACCTTATGGCCGCGCCGGTCGAGCTCCTCGATGGTCGAGCGCGGCAGGCGGTTTTCCACCACGACGACGCCCGGGCGCGATTCGCGTGGCCAGAACGAGCCGGGGAAATGCTCGGTGTGCCAGGCCGGTGCGTCGATCGCCTCCTGAAGATTCATATTGGAATGGACGTGGCGCAGGAACATTTGCGGGATCCACTGGTCCTGCTGGTCGCCGCCGGGCGAGCCCCAGGCGAGGTAGGGCTCGCCATCGCGGAAGGCGATGGTGGGGGTGAGCGTCGAGCGCGGCCGCTTGCCCGGCTGGAGCGCGGCCGGATGGCTCTCGTCGAGCCAGAACATCTGGGCGCGCGAGCCGAGGCAGAAGCCGAGCTCCGGAATGACCGGCGAGGATTGCAGCCAGCCGCCCGAAGGCGTCGACGACACCATGTTGCCCCAGCGGTCGATAATGTCGAAATGCACGGTGTCGCCGCGGGTATTGCCGCTGGTGAAGGTCTCGATCTCGCCGACCGTCGGCTCGCCGGCGCCGGTCGCGCCGACCGCCACGCGCTTGCCCGCCGACACCCGGGCCTCGACCTTGCCGCCCGCCCCCGCGATGGTGCCGGGGCGAAGCTCCAGCGAGGCGCGGTCGGTGATCAGCTTGCGGCGCTCGGAGTTATAGGCTTCCGACAGCAGGGTCTCGATCGGCACGTCGACAAAGGCCGGGTCGCCGTAGAAGGCCTCGCGGTCGGCGAAGGCGAGCTTGGCGGCCTCGACCACCAGATGGACGAAGTCCGGGCCGGCCGGATCGAGCTTGTCCAGGTCGAACCCTTTGAGCAAGGCGAGCTGCTGCAGGCAGACCAGGCCCTGGCTCCAGGTGGTCGGCTTGAACACCCGGTAGCGGCCGTAGTCATAGTGGATCGGCGCTTCGACGGAAGCCTTCCAATGAGCCATGTCGTGGCCGGTCAGGACGCCGCGATGGTGCCGGCCGGTGACGTCGAAGACGTCCTGGGTGCGGCAGAACATGTCGATCGCCTCGGCGACGAAGCCTTGCGACCAGACATGGCGGGCGCGTTCGATCTCCTGCTCGCGGGTGCCGCCCTGGCATTCACGCAGGATCCGCTCATAGGTCTCGGCCAGCCGGACATTGGTGAACATTTCGCCCGGCTGCGGCAGCCGGCCGCCAGGCAGATAGACCGCGGCCGACGTCAGCCAATGGTCGCGGAACAATTGCTCGACGGTGCGGATCGTCTCGGTGATGCGTTCGACCAGCGGATAGCCGTGGCGGGCATAACCGATCGCCGCCTCCAGCACGTCGCTGGGCCGCATGGTGCCGTAATCGCGCAGCATCAGCATCCAGGTGTCGAAAGTGCCGGGGATGCAGGTCGCGAGCAGGCCCGTGCCGGGCACGAGATCGAGGCCGAGCGAACGGTAATGGGCAATGGTGGCCCCCGCCGGCGCCGGGCCCTGGCCGCAGATGACCTCGGTCTGCTGGCGCCTGACGTCATAGAGAATGACCGGCACGTCGCCGCCGGGACCGTTCAGATGCGGCTCGACGATCTGCAGCGTGAAGGCGGCGGCCGCCCCCGCGTCGAAGGCATTGCCGCCGCGCTCCAGGATGCCCATGCCGACCGCGGAGGCGATCCAATGGGTCGTGGTGACGACACCGAAGGTGCCGTCGATCTCGGGGCGGGTGGTGAAACGGGGGGCGCTCAAGGTCTTATCCTGAATGATAGGGAAAGGCAGTGCTGGAACCGCGCCGGGACAGGCCGGCACGGTTCGATCATCATGCGCCACGGAAGGCGCCGCCACCGTCGACATCGAGGACGGCGCCGGACACATAACCGCAGGCGGGAGAGGCGAGGAATGCCGCGGCATTGGCGATTTCGGCAGGTTCGATCGGCCGGCCGAAGGGCAGGTCGGCCAGCATCTCTTCCCAGCGGCTCTCGTCGCCGAAGGTCGCCTTGGCGCGCTGCTTCGACAGCGACACGATCCGGTCGGTGCGGGTCGCCGCCGGGTTGATGCCGAAGACCCGCACGCCCCATTCCTGCGACTTGCCGCCGACGGCGCCGGTAAAGGCCATCAGCGCGGCATTGCCGGTGGCGCCGCAGATATAGCCGTAGCGCGGCGACCGGCCGGCCATGCCGATGACATTGACGATGACGCCGGAGCCGCGGGTCTTCATGGTGCCGAGCGCGAGCCGGGTCAGGTGGATATAACCCATGACCTTGAGCGACCAGGCCTCCTCCCATTGCTCCATGGAGAGGTCGAGCAGGCCGCCGCCGGGAATGGCGCCGGCATTGTTGACGAGAATGTCGACGGCCGGCTGGGCGGCCCAGAGCTTTTCGCGCTCCGGCCCCTTGGACAGGTCGGCCGCCACCGTTTCGATCGGGCCCTGGTGGCGGGTGCGCAGGTCGGCCGCGGCCGCGTCCAGCCTCGCCTGGTCGCGCGCCACCATGATGACGCGTGCGCCTTCGGCTGCAAAGACCTCTGCCGAAGCCAGGCCGATGCCCTTGGAGGCGCCAGTGACCAGGACGGTCTTGCCGCTCAATCTGAGATCCATGGGCCGGTCTCCCTGTCTTGCCTGCTATTCGCCGATGAAGTTCGGCAGGCGCTTTTCCAGGAAGGCCTTCTGGCCCTCCTTGTAATCGGCGCTGTCGAAACATTTGGCGATCAGGGCTTCGACCGCCGCCGGATCCTGTTTCGCCTCCGGCCGCGACAGCTCGATCAGCGAGCGCTTGATCGCGGCGAGCGTCAATGGCGCATTGGCGGCCACCGTGCCGAGATAGGCGTCGACCTCGGCCTGGAAGGCCTCGCGCGACCAGGCGCGGCTGATCACGCCCAGGCGCTGGCCGTCGGCCGCGTCCAGGATGCGCGCCGAGATCATGATGTCGGCGACCGGGCCGATGCCCAGCTTGTTGACCATCATGCGCATGTTGGAGAAGCCGTAGCCGAGGCCGAGGCGGGCGGCCGGCACGCGGAAGCGCGAGTCGGCGGTGGCGAAACGCAGGTCGCAGGTCAGAGCCAGGGCGCAGCCGCCGCCGAAACAGATGCCGCGGATGACGGCGACCGTCGGCTTGGCCGCGTCATGCACCGCCGCCATGCCGGCCGCGACTGCCTTGTCGTAGGCCTTCACCGCGTCCTCGCCGGTGCGCCTGGCGCCGAATTGCGAGATGTCGGCTCCGGCGCAAAAGGCCTTTTCGCCGGCGCCCTGCAGCACGATGACCCGCACCGACCTGTCGTCCTCGGCACGCTTGATCAGCGCCGGCACGCTCGACCACATGTCGAAGGTCATGGCGTTCATCTTGGCCTGGTGATCGATGGTCAGCCGGGCGATGCCGCCGGCCGCCTCGTAATGGATCGATGCCTGGTCCACGGGATGCCCTCTCAAACGATCTTGTCAAACGATCTCGTCAAACGATCTTGTCGGTCTTCAGCCGTGCGATGGCGGCCGCGTCGAAACCGGCCTCGCGCAGGATCTCGTCGGTATGCTCGCCGGCCTCGGCGATCGGCGTGGCGATGCCGGCGGGCGTGCGCGACAGCACCACGGGCTGGGCGATCAGGCGAATATCGCCGCGCGCGTGATGCGTGACCGGCACGGCCATTTCGAGGTGTTGGACCTGCGGATCGGCAAAGACCTCGTCCATGCGGTAGATCGGTCCGGCCGGCACGCCCTCGGCCTCCAGCCGCTCCAGCCAGACGGCCGAGACCTCGGCGCGGAAGATCGCCTCGAGAATTTCGCGCAGCTTCGGGCGGTTGGCGAAACGTTTGGGCGCCGAGGCGAAGTCGGGATGGGCGGCGAGGTCAGGGTGGGCGATGGCGCGGCAAAAGGCTTTCCACTGGCCTTCGCCGCCGACCGCCACATTGATATGGCCGTCCTTGGTCGGCACCACGCCCATGGGCGTGGAATTGGGATGATCATTGCCGTTCTGCGGCGGCACCTTGCCGTCGACCGTGTAGACGGCGGCCTGGAAGTCGCACATGGCGATCTGCGCCTGCAGCAGCGAGGTATGCACCCATTGGCCCTCGCCCGAGCGCTCGCGCTCGGCCAGGGCCACCAGGATGCCGGTCACGGCATAAAGCCCGGCGGCGCTGTCGGCGACCGCGATGCCGGCGCGCATCGGGCCCTCGCCGGGATGGCCGGTGATCGCCATCAGGCCGCCCATGCCCTGGGCGACCTGGTCGAAGCCGGCGCGGGTGCGATAGGGGCCGTCCTGGCCGAAACCGGAGATCGAGGCCAGGATGACGCGCGGATTGACCGCCTTCAACGCCTCGTAGCCGATGCCCATGCGGTCCTTCACGTCGGGCCGGAAGTTCTCGACCACGATATCGGCGGTTTCGACCAGCTTCATGAACACGGCGTGGCCGGCCGGCGTTTTCAGGTTGAGGGTCAGCGAGCGCTTGTTGCGATGCAGGTTCTGCATGTCGAAGCCGTGGCGCGCGCCCGACATGCCCTCATTGGGGTCGACGCCGGGCGGGGCCTCGATCTTGATCACGTCGGCGCCGAAATCGGCCAGCACCCGGCAGCAGGTCGGGCCGGCGCGCACCCGCGTCAGGTCCAGGACCTTCAGGTTCGACAAGGCGGATGACGGCTGCGGACGGGTCATGGCTGGCGGCACTTCCTTCGGGGCGTCACACTAGGATCGAATGGCGCCTGTCAGGAAGAGGGCAGCAGACATGACAGCTTGTTTTGATCAGAGGAGATCGGCGAAGGCGGTGATCGCGGCGTTGAAGGCCTCGGGCTGTTCGAGCTGCGGGGCATGGCCGGCGCCGGCCAGGCTGACGGCGCGGCCGCGCGGCGCGTTTGCGCCGATCCATCGGGACACCGCGGGCGAATAAAGCTGGCTGTCGGCGCCGGCAATCGCCAGCAGCGGCAGGTCGAGGTGCCTGACCGTCTCGCGGTGATCGGCCGCGGCCAGCGAGCGCCAGAGGCTCGCCATGGTCGGCCCGTCGCTGGTCTCGACCACCAGGGCCGTCCCGCGATAGATATCCCCGGCGGGATCGAGGCTGGCTGAGAACATCGCCCTAGCGATCTTCGGCGCATAGCGCGGCCAGGCGTCGGCCATCCGGTCGGCGGCGCCGAGCATCTCGGCGAGCGTCTGGCCATTGGCGAGACCGAGCGGCCAGGTCGCATCATTGGCGACCTTGGCCGTCATGTCGACCACGACAAGTCCGGCAAGTCCCGCCGTTCCGCGCCGCGCGATATGGTCGAAAGCGACTGTCGCGCCCATCGACCAGCCGACGAGAACGACGTCGTGCAGCCGGGTCTCGTCGAGATAGGCCGCGAGCGCGGCTGAGAGATCCGCGATCGAAAGCCGTGGGTCGGGCCGGGCTTTGGAACCATGGCCGGGCAGGTCCGGCGCGATGGTGCGAAAACCCCGCGCCGCCAGGCTCTCCTGTTCCACGAAGAAGGCGCCATTGGCCGACCAGCCGTGCAGAAAGACCAGGGGGCGGCCCTGCCCGACATCGTCGATATGGGTGAAGACCGCCACGCGTCAGGTCTCCATCGACCGGGCGACGTCCTTCACCAGGACCAGCGCGCGGCCGGTCGCCAGGACATGGCCGTCGGCGCCGGTCAGCGTGGTCGAGAGATCGCAGAGATGCTTGTCGGGGCGCAGCCTGATAATGGCGACGGTGGCGGTGACCTTTTCATCGAGCCGCGGGCTGGCGGCGAAACTCAGCTCCTGCTTGAGATAACTGGTGCCGGACCCGGGCAATTCGACGCCGAGGAGGTAAGAGAACAGCGCCGCGATCAGCGGCTCCGGAACATGGGTGATGCTCGCCGGCGGGACACCCGCGAGGCCGGCAAAGGCCGCGATGTCTTCGGGCGTATAGCAGCGGGTCAGGCTGGCGCTGTCACCGACCTTCATGGCCGCCTCCGCTGATCGCGATGTCGGCGGTCGCCTCGCAGACGGTCTCGCCATCGGCGAGGCGGGTGACCCGGAACGCCAGGCGCGCGCCGGCCACCGAGACCGCTTCGACTTCGCCGGAGAAGACCAGCGGCTCGTCCGCGAAGGCAGGCGCCGGAAACATCAGGGTCTGGCCTGTCTGGCGCGCCGCGGGCCAATGCCGGCGCACCAGGCCCCAGAGCACGGTATAGAGCAGCATGCCGTGGGAGACCGTGCGGCCGAAACGGGTGGCGCGCGAGAAGTCCGGATCGACATGGATCGGATTGTCGTCGCCGCTGACCCGCGCGAAGCGGTCGAAATCGGCCTGGGACAGGGTCACGGTTTCGGCGAAGAGCGGGCCGAGTGCGATCGGCGGGCCGGCTGCGGGACTGCCGGTCATGATTTGGCCCCGTCGGCGACGATGGCGCGCAGCACGTGTTTCTGCACCTTGCCCGCCGCGGTGCGCGGGAAGTCCTGAACCAGGGTGATGTGTTTCGGCACCTTGTAGGCGGCGAGCCTTTCGCGGGCATAGGCCCGCAGCGCCTCGATATCGATGGTTACGCCGGGCCGCGCCATGACGACCGCGTGGCCGACCTCGCCCCACCGCGGGTCGGCGACGCCGAGGACGGCCGCCTCCAGCACCGCCGGGTGGGCGTGCAGGACGATCTCGACCTCGGCCGGATAGACGTTCTCGCCGCCGGAAATGAACATGTCCTTGATCCGGTCGACGATGAAATAATAGCCGTCCTCGTCCTGCCGGCCGACATCGCCGGAGCGCAGCCAGCCGCCGGGCGCGAAGGCTTTCGCGGTGGCGTCCGGATTGCCGAAATAGCCGGGTGTGATCCCGGGGCCACGGAACAGGATCTCGCCGGATGCGCCCTGCGGCACATCCCGGTCCTCGAGGTCGACCAGGCGCACCTCGGCCATCAGCTGCGGCTTGCCGACCGAGCCGATCTTGGCCAGCGCATTGGGCCGGTCCATGAAGAACACGGTCGGCCCGGTCTCGGTCATGCCCATGCCGTTGCAGACCACGACGCCGCGTTCGAGGAAGGCGCGGATCAGGCTTTCCGGCAAGGGTGCGCCGCCGCAGCCCCAGTGCCGCACGGCGGAGAAATCGGTGGTGGCGAAGGCCGGATGCAGGCTGATCGCCTGGTAGATCGCCGGCACGCCGAAGAACAGCGACAGCTTGGCCTCGGCGACCAGGGTGATCACCGCATCGGCGTCGAATTTCGGGATGATATGCGAGGTGCCGCCGGCGATGAACACCGGCAGGCTGTGCAGGTTGATGCCGGCGGTGTGGAACAGCGGCAGGAAATTCAGCACGTGGTCGCTGGCCGAGGCGCCGGTCGCCTGCTGGACGTTGACGGCATTGGCCAGCGCCATGCCGGCGGTCTGGATCACCGCTTTCGGCTTGCCGGTCGTGCCCGAGGTATAGAGCAGATACCAGGGGCGGTCGGTTTCCCAGGGCGTGCCGGGCCGGCCGCGTGGCACGGTGCCTTCGCGCCTTGCCTCGTAGTCGGTGAAGCTCAGGAGCGGTACCCGGTCGCCAGCGAGGGCCGCCGCAAGCTCGGCGGTCGCACTGTCGGCGAGCAGCAGGCGCGCGCCGCTGTCGGCGAGGATCGGCGCGAGTTCGGCCGCGGTCTGGCGCCAGTTGAGTGGCACCAGGATCAGCTTGACCTTGGCGCAGGCGAACAGGATCTCGAAGAAGATCGCGGTGTTGTGGCAGAGCACGGCGACACGCTCGCCCTCGCCAAGCCCCATGGCTTCGAACAAGGTCGCGGCGCGCTCGGCATGGCCGTCGACATCGGCGAAGGTCCAGCTGCGGCCGGTCGCCAATTCCGCGAAGGCGATGGCGTCCGGCGTCAACTCGGCCCGGCGGCGGCAGAGATCGGGAACGGTCTTCATGCGGTCCTCGACAGGAAGCGGGCCATGCCGGCCTCGGTCTCGGGCGTTTCGATCAAAGCCAGGAAATGCTGGCGCTCGCGTTCGAGGCCGCGGGCAATGGTCTCGTGGCGCTCGGCGCCGATGAGCAGCGACCGGGTTGCCCGCAAGCTCGACGGCACCTTCGCGCGCAGAGCGGCGAGCCAGGTCTCGACGGTCGGCACGAGGCGGTCCTCGGCGACCGCCTCGGTGGCGAGCCCGAGCGCCACCGCCTCGTCGGGGCCGATCCGGCGGTTGAGCGCCTGGATGGCGCCGGCGCGCGCCGGGCCGATGCGTTCGGGCAGGAGAGCGGTCCAGCCGCCATCGGGGGCGAAGCCGACCTCGACATAATAGGGCTGGATGAAAGCGCGTGGGCCCATGGCGACGAGGTCGGCGGCGAAGACCAGGCCGCAGGAGCCGCCGGTGACCGGGCCGGCGAGCGCCGTGATCAGCGGGCAGGGCAGGTCGAGGAGTTTGAGGATCACCGCATTGAGCGCGCCGATCAGGGCTGCCGCATAAAGCCGCCGCTCGACGCGTGGCCGGCCGGCAAAGGCTGCGACATCGCCGCCGGTGGAGAAGCTGCGGCCGGCGCCGGAGAGGACCACCGCAGCGAGATCGGCGCCGGTGCAAAGGGCCAGCGCCGCGTCGAGTTCGGCCAGCAGTTCCGGCACCAGGCTGTTGTGCCGCTCTGGGCGGTTCAGCACGATGCGGGCGACGCGGTCGTCGATCCGCAGATAGACCAGCGGTTCAGCCATGTCGCCGCGGCCCCATGCCATGGGCGATGAAATCATAGGCCGCTTCGGCGATGTCGTGGAGCGGCGTCGCATCGTCCCAGATGGCGAAGCGGCGGCCGACCATGTCGGCGACCCCCATCAGCGCCCAGGCGCGCACCTCGGCATGGCCGGGCGAGAGCTCGTCGCGGCCGACGGCCGCTTCCAGGTTCGCCGTGTAGGTCGCAGCGAGGTCGACATAGTATTGCCGGTGAATGGCGGCATCGACGAACTGCGATTCCGCCACCACCCGGTAGAGGTTCGGATTGTCGCGGACGAGGGCCAGGAAGGCGTGAAGGCCGCGCCGCTCGGCGTCCAGGCGGTCGGTCGCGTCGACGATCGCCAGGGAGAGATGGCGGCGCAGCTTCCGGCCCATGCGCAGCACCAGTTCGCGCAGCACGTCCTCCTTGGACCGGAAGTACAGATAGAAAGTGCCCTGGGCGACGTCGGCTTCCGCGGTGATGGTGGCGATCGAGGCCTCGGCGAAGCCTTTCACCCCGATCTCGCGTTCGGCGGCATCGAGAATGTTCTGGCGCGTTCGCTCGCCGCGCTTGGTTTTCGGGACGGGCAGCGGGCCGGCGGGATGGGGCGAGGACATGGCCGTCTCAAGCTGGTGTGGCGGCGCTCGGGCGCTTGTCGGCGGCCTTCGCGCTTGACGCATTTCGATGCTCAAGCTAGCGTGACATGAAACATGACTCAAGTGTCAGTTTTGATGTCATCAACCGGTGATGCCAGGATCGAATGATGATCCGGACCGGGTGGTGGTGTTGATGGTTGGATGGTCCGGATCAGGGAGGATCCCATGGGGAAGCTGAAATATGCGATGGTCGCGGCGACGCTGGCCGTCGGTGCGCTCACCGGCATGAGCGACATGGCGAGCGCGCAGGTGCGCGACGTGAAAATCTGCCTGATCGCCGGCCGCACCGGCCCGCTCGAAGCCTATGCCAAGCAGACCGAAGCCGGCTTCATGATGGGCCTGGAGTTCTTGACGCGCGGCACCATGCAGGTCGGCAACATGCGCCTGCAGGTCATCGTCAAGGACGACCAGCTCAGGCCCGATCGCGGCAAGGCGCTGCTCGAGGAATGCTATAACGACGACAAGGCGGATATCGCCGTCGGCACCACCGGTTCGCCGGTCGCGCTGGCCATGCTGGCGGTCGCCGAAGAGGCCAAGAAGATCCTGATCGTCGAGCCGGCGGTGGCCGACAGCATCACCGGCGAGCGCTGGAACCGCTACATCTTCCGCACCGGCCGCTCGTCCTATCAGGACGCGCTTGCCGCGGCCGCCTCCGTGCCGGCCAATGAGGACGTGTCGATCGGCATGCTCGGCCTCGACACCGCCTTCGGCCGCGACGGCGTCGCCGCCTACAAGGCGGCTCTCGCCGCGATCCGGCCGCGCGCCAGGATCGTCGCCGAGGAATATGCCGCCGGCAACACCGCCGACTTCGCGCCCTTCGCCGAACGGCTGTTCGCCAGCCTGCGCGACCGGCCGGGCAAGCGGATCATCGGCTTCATCTGGGCCGGTGCCCACCCGATGGCGAAATTCGTCGACATGCGTCCGGAGCGGTTCAACATCGCGCTGGCGCCGGGCGGCAATATCCTGCCGGCGATGAACGCCTGGAAGGCCTTCGCCGGCACCGAGGGCGGCATCTATTATTACCACGACTTCCCGCGCAACCCGCTGAACGACTGGCTGAAGGCGGAGTACCAGAAGCGCTTCAACGCGCCGCCGGACTTCTTCGTGGCCGGCGGTTTCGCGGCCGCCGCGGCGGTCGTCGCAGGTCTCGAAAAGGCCGGCTCGCCCGATACCGAGAAGCTGATCACCGCGCTCGAGGGCCTGACCTTCCAGACCCCCAAGGGCCCGATGACCTTCCGCCGCGAAGACCATCAGGCGCTGCAGGACATGTATCACTTCCGCATCCGACCGAATGCCCGCGACAATGATCTCCTGGATCTGGTCGCGACCATCCCGGCCGCCGACATGCCGCTGCCGATCACCAACCGGCGCTGAGGCGCGCCACCGTCGTCATGGCCGGGCCTGGCCCGGCCATCCACGCCTTCGATCCGGCGGACAAGTCGTGGATGCCCGGCACAAGGCCGGGCATGACGAATTGGTTCAGGTTCGATCCCGTCGAGACATTCAAGTCCTGCCTGAGATATCCATGTCCACACCCGTCCTGGAAACGCGCGACCTGACGATCCGCTTCGGCGGCCACGTCGCCGTCGACAGCGTCAGCTGCGCCTTCCATGCCGGCCAGCTGACCGCCATTGTCGGCCCCAACGGCGCCGGCAAGACAACCTATTTCAACCTGGTCTCCGGCCAGCTCGCCGCCACTTCGGGCCAGGTGCTGCTGCGCGGCACCGATATTACCGGGCTCGGCGCCGCGGGACGGACCAAGCGCGGCATCGGCCGGGCCTTCCAGATCACCAGCCTGTTTCCCAATCTCTCTGTCATCGAGAACGTCCGGCTCGCCGTGCAGGCGAAGGCGCGTGGTGCCGCCGGCCTTCTGTCGCGCTGGGCGAGCCATGTCGACTGGATCGACAAGGCGGAGATCTATCTCGCCGAGGTCAATCTCGGCGCCGTGCGCGACACCGTGGCCGCGGCCTTGCCGCATGGCGACAAGCGCAAGCTGGAGGTGGCGATCATGATGGCGCTGGAGCCCGACGTCTTCATGTTCGACGAGCCGACCGCCGGCATGTCGGTGGACGAGGTGCCCGTCATTCTCGACCTGATCCACAAGCTGAAAGCGCGCGGCGACAAGACCATCCTGCTGGTCGAGCACAAGATGGACGTGGTGCGCTCGCTCGCCGACCGGATCATCGTGCTGCACAATGGCCGCCTGGTCGCCGATGGCGAGCCGGCCGAGGTGATCGCCTCGGCGGTCGTCCAGGAAGCCTATCTCGGCCAGGCGCCGAAGCGCGCCGCGGAGGCCGCCCATGGCTGATGTTGCGACCCTTGATCCGCTGATGACGCTGCAGGGCGTGCACACCCATATCGGCCAGTACCATATCCTGCAGGGGGTGGACCTCGTGCTGCCGCGCGGCGGCATGACCGTGCTGCTCGGCCGCAACGGTGCCGGCAAGACCACGACACTGCGCACCATCATGGGGCTCTGGGCACCGTCGCAAGGGTCGATCCATTTCGACGGCCGGCTGATCGGCGGCCTGCCGACACCCGACATCGCACGCTCCGGCATCGCCTATGTGCCGGAGACCATGGCGGTCTTTTCCGACCTGTCGGTGCGCGAGAACATGATCCTGGCGGCGCGCGACGGGCCGATCGACCAGGCGCGTCTCGACTGGATTTTCGGGCTGTTTCCGGCGCTCAAGAAGTTCTGGCAATTGCCGGCCGGCGTGCTGTCCGGCGGGCAGAAGCAGATGCTGGCCATTGCCCGGGCCATTGCCGAGCCGCGCCGGCTGATCCTGATCGACGAGCCGACCAAGGGCATCGCGCCGGCCATCATCGAGGCGATGATCCTGGCTTTCGCGGAGCTGAAGCGGGAGACGACGATCCTGCTGGTCGAGCAGAACTTCCGTTTCGCGGCGAGCCTCGGCGATCAGGTCGCCGTGATGGATGACGGCCGCATCGTCCATCGCGGTTCGATGGCCGAGCTTGCCGGCGACGAGGCGCTGCAGACGCGGCTCCTCGGCCTTTCCCTCGATGCTCACCAATAGGAACCGGCGCGCCATGACGATCGCCACGCCTGTTGCTCCGACGACCGCCCCGGCCGAAACCTTGCCGGCGGTCCGCCGCGACCTCCTGCCGATCCTGCTGCCGATCGGGCTGGCGGCGGCGGCGCTGCCCTTTGTCGGCAATCCCAGCACCTGGGTGGCCCTGACGATTGCCGCGCTCGCCATGGGCATGATGATCTTCGTCATCGCCAGCGGCCTGACCCTGGTCTTCGGCCTGATGGACGTCTTGAATTTCGGCCATGGCGCCTTCATCGCGGTCGGCGCCTATATCGCCATGAGCGTGCTGGCGCTGCTCAGCGGCTGGATGCAGGTCGATTCGCTCGCCTGGAACCTGACCGCGCTGGGGCTTGCCGCCGCGATCGCCATGATCGGCACCGGCCTGCTCGGCTGGGCCTTCGAGCGGGTCATCATCAAGCCGGTCTACGGCCAGCATCTCAAGCAGATCCTGATCACCATGGGCGGCCTGATCGTCGCCGAGCAGATGATCCATGTGATCTGGGGCGGCGACCAGAAGGCCATGCCGCTGCCGCAGGGCCTGCGCGGCGCCTTCATCGTCGGCGACATCGCCTTCGAGAAGTTCCGGCTGCTGGCTGTTGTCGTCGGCCTCGTCGTTTTCGCGGCCATGGTGCTGGTGCTCAACCGCACCAAGATCGGGCTCCTGATCCGCGCCGGCGTCGAAAACAGCGAAATGGTCGAGGCGCTCGGCTACCGCATCCGCCGGCTGTTCGTCGGCGTCTTCGTCGCGGGTTCGGCGCTGGCCGGGCTCGGCGGCGTGCTCTGGGCGCTCTACCGGGAAACCCTGACGGCGGCGATCGGCGGCGACGTCATGGTGCTGGTCTTCATCGTCATCATCATTGGCGGGCTCGGTTCGGTCGGCGGCTGTTTCCTCGGCGCCATCCTGGTGGCGCTGATGGCCAATTACACCGCCTTCCTGGTGCCGAAAGTGGCGCTTGCCTCCAACATCCTGCTGATGGTCGCCATTTTGATGTGGCGCCCGCAGGGCCTCTATCCGGTCGCCAAGAGATAAGCGCCATGCTCAACGCCATCCTGTCGGACGACCTGCCGAAGAGCCGCATCCTCTCGGTTATCCTCGCCGCCATTCTGATCGGACTCGCCTTCGCGCCCTTCCTGTTCGGCGGCGCCGCGGCGATCAACACGGCGGCGAAGATCTGCATCTTCATCGTGCTGGTGGCGAGTTACGACCTGCTGCTCGGCTATACCGGCATCGTCTCCTTCGCCCACACCATGTTCTTCGGCATTGGCGGCTATGGCGTCGGGCTGGCCATGTACAGTTTCGGCCCGACCTGGCCGCTCGTCTTCATCGGGCTGGTGATCGCGCTGGCCGTCGCGGTGGTGCTCGCTTTCCTGATCGGCCTCTTGTCGCTGCGGGTGCGCGCCATTTTCTACGCGATGATCACGCTGGCGGTGGCTTCCGCCGTGACCATCCTGGCAACCCAGTTCTCCGAATATACCGGCGGCGAGGACGGCCGGTCGTTCCGGGTGCCCGAAATGCTCCGCCCGGGCTTCAAGCTGATCGACACGCCGCTGTTCGGCCTCGATATCACCGGCCGGGTGGTCGCCTATTACCTCATCTTCATCTCGGCCCTGGCGCTGTTCCTGGGCGCACTCAGGGTGGTCAACTCGCCCTTCGGCCGCGTGCTGCAGGCCATTCGCGAAAACGACATGCGTGCCGAGGCGCTGGGCTTTCGCGTGGTCTATTACCGCACCGTCGCCAATTGCCTCGCCGCCGCCATGGCGGTCTGCGCCGGCGCCATGAGCGCCTTGTGGCTGCGCTATACCGGTCCCGACACCACGCTGTCCTTTGCCATCATGCTCGACATCCTCTTGATGGTGGTGATCGGCGGCATGGGCACGATGTATGGCGCGGTGATCGGCGCCACCCTGTTCATCGTCGCGCAGAACTACCTGCAGAAGCTGATGGCGAGCGGGGCCGCGGCCACCGAGGGCGTTCCGCTCCTGTCCAAGCTGCTGCACCCGGATCGCTGGCTGCTGTTTCTCGGCGTGCTGTTCGTTCTGAGCGTCTATTTCTTCCCGACCGGCATTGTCGGCCGGCTCAGGGCCGGGCGGCGCTGAGACGCGGGGCCAGGGGAAACGCAACAAGCGGCCCGTCGCACGCGTCCCCTGCAAGACCATGACCTTCATTGCAGCCCTTCGCCGTGATCGGACCGGCGCGCCTTGGGTGCTGAACGGCCCGATCAACGGCGAGGCGTCCTGGACCTGTGCCCAAGTCGAACCGATCGGCGACGCCCAAGTTTCTACTCGGCCGCATCCAGGTTCTTCTTGCCGTCGGCGAGTTCGGCGACGCGCAGCGTGATGTCCTTCGCCGCCTTCTTGGCGAGCTTGATCAACTGGGCCTCGGTGACCGGCGGGGGGCTCAGCGTCGGATAGGATAACGAGATCGCGCCCATGATCTCGTTGTTCTCGTCGAACACGGGCGTCGCGATCCCCACGAGCCCCTCGGAGATTTCGCCGCGGGACAGGTAGTAACCGTCCCTGCGATTCTTCTGAAGCGCCGCGCCGAAGGCGGTCCAGTCGGCCCCGATCGCATCTCGACCGGGATCGCCCTCGGAGCGCTCGAAAATCCGTCGCTGGCGCCGCCTGTCGAGGTGGGCGAGGATGATGCGCGCCTGGGCTCCTCTGAAGACGGGAAGACGCCTTCCCGGCTTGAGCGGCATTTCGGAGGAATTCTCAGGCCGCGTTGAATAGACGTTGACGGCGCGGTCCTGGTACATCCTGCACAGGAAGGTATGGACGCCGAGTTTCGTCGAAAGCGCCTCCATCACTTCCTTGGCGGCGAGCAGGATCGGATCGAAGTTCGAGAGGATGAATTCGAGCTCCATGACCGTCGGCCCGGGTGCGTACCGCCCGGAAATCCGCGAAAGCAGCCCGATCTCGTGCAGGTCGTGCAGATACCGGTAGGCCGTCGCCTGACTGACCTGCAGGACCGATTCGACGTCTGCGACTGAAATGGTCGGCGAATTCTCCGAGAACAGATTCAAGATCTCGGCGACGCGCTTAAGTACAGAGGTCTCGTTCTGCGACTTAGCAGGAGGCATCAGCATTCTCTCGTTTCGTCATGCGACGACGTAGCGTTCTGTGTTAACGGAGGCCGGCAAAAAATCAAATTGCGCAAACTATAGCGAATCGTCATGGCGATTATTTTCGAAGAACGAATTCGCCCGCGAAGAAACGCGTCCCGCTCGCGATGAAGTGAGATATGTCGTGCATGATTTCCTCCTTTCCACGATCGCTGTCGAAGTATCTCGTCAACATGTCGTCGAATGTCGGGAAGTTCAGCTCGGCGATCCCGCCAGCAGGGCGTCCTCGTGAAGCATCGACGATCCAGTTTCTGACGTATTTGTCCATTCCCACATGCACGCGCAGGGCAAGCGGAACGTGGATATCCCAGCTGCGCCGAGCCGCCGATGCGGGCAGGTCCGGGTGGAAGTTCAGCCGGCCAATGTATTTTATTCCGGGCGATCGCTCCCCGAGCGCCACGACCTGCCGGTCGAGCTGTACGATCTCCTCGACCTGATAGATCTCGGCCGCGGCGACGTCGTCGACACAGGAAACGAGCGCCTCGAGCCCAGGCTCCGCCTCGTCCACCGGAGGGGAGAGCTCGACGATGACGTCGTAGATCGCATCGTCCTCCTTATGGTCCAGATTCACGGGACGAAACGGAACCCCTGCAGGCGTTTCCTCGACCAGGTTGACGATCAGCTGCCCGCCTTGGGGAGCCGCTGCGGCGACCTTGCGCGCGGCGCGCAGGTACTCCGCCTGGAAATCCGCCTTTCGGCTGCGATCGCGTCCGGTCAGGTAGATGAAGTATTTCGATGCCGTCACGTGCAGCTCCTGCGGCCGGGGTTCGCCGCGCAGACAGGTGCGAGGACCCGATGCCTAGGCGACTTCAAGCCATTCCCGACGCACTGACGGTGTCGCGAGCAGCTCTTCCGGCGTTCCCTCGAAGACAATGGCGCCATGTCCCATGATCAGGCATCGGCTGCAGAGCTTCAGGGCGATCGTCATTTTCTGCTCGACCAGGACCGACGCCACGCCTTGTCGGTTGATGTCTCGCATCACGTCCGCGAGATGCTCAACGATCTTGGGCGCGAGACCTTCGGTCGGTTCATCGATCAGGATGACCGCCGGTTGGCCCAGCAGCGAACGGCACAGGGTGAGCATCTGCTGCTCGCCGCCCGAGATCGATCCCGCCTTGACGTTACGGCGTTCCCTGAGGCGAGGGAAAAAGCCGTACATCTCCTCGAGGCTCCACGTCTTGGCGTTCGGCCGGGGAGCGGCAATACCGATCTGCAGGTTCTCCTCGACCGTGAGGTTGCTGAACGCCAGTCGCTCTTCCGGGACATAGGCGATGCCGGCGCGGTTGATCTTGTGGGACGGAAGCCCGGCAAGCTCGTTCGCGCCCAATTTGATCGAACCGCGGGTCGGTGGGACCAGACCCATGATGGCCTTCATGGCTGTCGACCTGCCCGACCCGTTGCGGCCGAGCAGGGCGATCATCTCGCCGGCCGCCAAGGTGAAACTCATTCCGTGCAGAATGTGGCTCTTGCCGTAGTGGCTGTGCAGGTCGGTCACGGATAGCAGGGTCATGCGGCCACCTCGCCGAGATAGGCTTCCTGGACCCGGCTGTTCGCACGTATCTCGTCCGGCGTACCCGACGCGATGATCTCGCCATAGACAAGGACCGATATTCGGTCGCAGAGGGAAAAGACGACTTCCATGTCGTGCTCGACGACGAGGAGCGTTTTCCCGGACGTGATGTCTCGGATCAGATTGATCATGTAGTGCGTTTCCTCGCGCGACATGCCGGCCATAGGCTCGTCCAGAAGGATCACGTCGGCGCCCGGTCCGATCGCCATTCCGATCTCGAGGGCGCGCTGCTCCGAATAGGTCAGATCGCCGGCGAATTTGTCCCGCGCATGGGTGAGGCGAACCAATTCCAGCAACGCGTCGGTGTCGCGGTTGACTGCGGTCGCCCTGGCGGCGAGCGAGAACAAGGCAAAACGTCGGCCGTGCTTGGCCATCGCCGCGATCCGAAGATTCTCGTACACGCTGAGGCGCGGGAAGATCGTCGTAATCTGAAACGATCGCGACAATCCACGGCGGGTGATCAGGTGAGGAGCCAGCCCGGCGATGGAGATGCCGTTCAGCCGGATATCGCCGCTCGATGGCTTGTACAGGCCCGAGATCAAATGGAAGAGCGTCGATTTTCCGGCACCGTTGGGGCCGATCAGGGCGTGTCGCTCGCCCGGCTTCACGTCGAGATCGACGCCCCGGATGATCTCACTCTCGCCAAAACGCTTTCTGAGGCCGACCAGCTGGATGATGTCGTTGGTCATCGGGTGTGCTCCTCGGCGAGGGCGGCCGTCGGAGATGTCCGGCGACCGGTCCGGGACAGCACCAGCCATAGGAGGCCGGCGCCGGCGGCGATCGCCAGGGGCGGAACAAGCCAGGTCGACACGGCGGTCGGATCCCAGCTGAGGCCATAGAGCGTTACGGGTGGCCAGGCCTTGGTTCTGGCGACGATTGCGGAATAGCGCTGGTCGAGGATACGGGAGGTCAGTTCGAGGAGGGTGACGACGCCCGCCGCGGCGAGCAAGCCCGGCGGGAACAAGAGGGCCCGCAGCTTGAGGGCGCCCCAGTTGCGCTCCTTGAACTCGCTTACGACCCTCAGCCAAAGCATGGCCACGCCGTCACCCATGAACATCATGATGATGACGAAAAGGATGCCTTGATAGAGCAGCCAGTTCTTCGTCACGTCGGAGACCAGGCTGCCGAACAGCGCGAAGACGAAGGCACCGACCGCCGGGCCGAAGAACACGCCTGAACCCCCGACGAAGGTGTGCAGGACGACCGAGGCCGACAGGCCCATGCCCAGCATCGAGTAGTTGATGCTTTCCGTGGTGAACGCCAGAAGGCCGCCGGCGATGCCGGAAAACATGGCCGACACGCCGAACACGATGACCTTGGTGTGATGGAGGTTGTAGCCCAGGAAGGAAACCCGGCGCTCGGCCTCTCTCAATCCGAGGGTCAAACGGCCGAACAGCGTCTGGTTATAGGCGTAGAGCAGGCCGATACAGAGGACGGTCCAGGCGACGACCGTATAGTAGACGTGAACCTCGTTGCCGTAGTCGAACGCCGACCAGGGCATCCGCATCGTGGTCAGTCCCACCTCGCCGCCGAAGATCCCGCCGAGATTGGGCGCGAGCGCATGGAGCAGCTCCGCCAGGGCGAGCGTCACCATCGAGAAGTAGACGCCGCTCCTCAAGGTGGCAAAGTATCCCGCGCAAAGTCCGCCGATCAGACCGGCGACGCCGCCGACGAGCGGCAGAAGCGGTGTCGGAAGCCAGAGAGTACCCTTCTCGACCGCTTGCATCGCGTGGATGACGGCAAACCCGCCGATGGCGAAATAGGCCGCGTGGCCGAAGGAGAGCATGCCGGCGCGGCCGCTCAGAAGATTGAACGCCATCGCGAACAGGACGGCGATCAGCGCTGTCGTCAGCACGCCGACCACGTGTCCGCTGAGGACGAGGGGCGCGCCGAGAAGCAGGACGACGACCGAAGCCAGTTTTCCGATCCTGAGCATGTTCTAGTTCCTGTCGCCCATGAGGCCGGCGGGCCGCGTCAGCAGCACGACGAGCATCAGCAGCGCGGGTAGGGAGGCGGACAGCGACGAGATCTTCAGGGTGAGAAGACCCCCGATCTGCCTGGCCTGCTCGCCGTAGCCAAAGATCTGCGCGACGTCCGCGAGCGAGACCTGGAACCCGACCGAGAACGAGGTGAGGAGGCCGATCAGCAGGGACGCAATGAAGGCGCCGAGAAGTGAGCCGAGGCCCCCCACGACCACGACGACGAAGGCGATGACGCTCATCTCCGCCGCCATTGTCGGGCTCGTCGTCAGGAGAGCGCCGCCCACCGCTCCCGCCAGGCCCGCCATCCACGCGCCGACGCCGAAGACCCCCAAGAAGACCAGGGGGACGTTATGGCCGAGCACGGAAACCATGCCCGGGCGTTCGACGGACGCGCGAACGACGATGCCGATGCGGGTCTTTTGGAGCAGCAGGTAGAGTAACCCCAGAAGCACCATCGCGACTGCGGCGACGAAGACCCGGTAGGAGGGAAAATTGGTTCCGAACAGCGAGAAAGCAGGGCCGCTCAAGAGCGAGGGAGGACGATAGGCGACCGGGAAATTGCCCCAGAAGAGCTTGGTCAGTTCCTCGAATACGAAGGCGACGCCGAAGGTCAGGAGGAGTTGCTGCGAATGCCCAAAGCCATGGACCCGCCTCAGCATGAAGCGTTCGATGAACATCCCCGTGGCCATCACGATCAAGGGCGCGATCAGCAGGGCCAGCCAGAAATTGGACATTCGGGCGATCGTGAAGGAGAGATAGGCCCCCAGCATGTAGAAGGACGCGTGTGCGAAGTTGACGATGCCCATCATGCCGAAAATGAGCGTCAAGCCTGCCGAAATCATGAAGAGAAGCAGGCCGTAGACGAGGCCGTTGAGCGTCGAAATTACGATGAATTCCATGCCGGGTTACCCTTGTCGAGAACGCCGGCTCCCTGACATCGGAAGCCGGCGTCCAAATCGCCTTGAACGCTGGCGTGTTACGACGGACGTTCCATCCGGCACCGCGGATCGACAGGCACCGCGCTGTCTTCGGGCGAGACGACTTTCAGGAGCCTGAAGCCCATATCGGTCCCGTCGACCTTGTAGCGAGCCTCCCTCGAGACCTCGGACACGGTCACGGGGAGAAGCACCTGGTGGTCCTCTCTCCTGAACGACCAACGGCCGGCCGGGCTCTCGTAGCTGGCATTCTCGAGGGCCAGGGCGATGGCCCGCATGTCGACATTCCCACCGGGCGTGCTGACCTTCTTCAGGGCTTCGCCCAGAAGCAGCGTCCCGAACGCGGTCGTCGGCTCTTCGTTGTAGGGGTAATGGCCGATCACCGCCTTGAAGTCTTCGGCGAAGGCTTCACCGGCCCTGCCACCAGCCTCCAGGTTGTAGAGCTTCACCAGGACGGCGCCCAAGGCCGAGGGCCCCATCGTGCTCAACGCCCCGGTCGTATCGAGACTGGTATTGCCGACGTTGATCTTGAGGCCGGCATCGCCCAGCGCACGCATGAACAGGATGATGTCGTTGCCCCAGTTCCCGCTCAGGATCGTGTCCGCGCCCGAGGCTTTGATCTGCGCGACGTAGGGTGAGAAGTCCTGGATCCTCGCGGTGTCGTGCAAGGTCGAGCCGACGATCTGCGCGCCGGCGGCCCTTACGTTGAGCGCCTGTGCCCTCTCGTGATCGACGCCGTACGAGTAGTTCTGATTGATGCTATAGACCCTGCTTCCCAGCCTGCCCGTATCCCGCATCGCGGTCACGAGCGCCCTGATCCTGATGAACGGGTTGCTGGCGACCTTGAACGCCCAGAAATGGCATTTGTCCGCGGTGAATTCCGCGGCTTCGGATCCCTCCATCATGAAGAGGATCTCTTTGCCCCTGTTGCGCAGGTTGTATTTGCGAATGTCTTCGGAGATCTGCGCGGTGATAGCCGAATTGGTCGATTGGATGATGATACGCGCGCCATCCGCGATGGCGGCCCTCAGCTTCTCGGCGGCGCCTGCGGTCTGATTGAGGCTGTCATATTCGGTGACGACGATCGGCTCGCCGTTGAAGCCACCCTGCTGGTTCAGCTTTGCGATGGCGTAACGGACGCCTTCGACGAAGGGGATGGCGGTTTGAGCGTTCGGCCCCGAGAACGCCTCGATCACGGCGATCCTGAGAGGTTCGGCATGCGCCGTGGCGCTGCCGAAGGCGCACAGGGCAGCGATGGCGGCCGAGCGAAGGTATTTTTTCATCGAATACTCCTTGGGCATCGTATTATAAGCTTTTTTTGAGAAGAAGAAGGCGCACGAAATCATCCCGCGAGCCAGGTCGGCTCGTGATGATTGAATTCGCTGCGTCAGATCTCGATCGCCATCGCTCGGTCGCTGGTCGCCCCGTCGAAGCGCACCCGAAACCATCGGGAGCCGGGCGCGATGCGGCGATCGCTCGCAGAGCTAATCAATTGATCGAGAAGGGATTTATGTTCCGGTTCAGCCGCCTTCCGCATGGGCGGTATGGGTCATTTCGTGGCTCCTCCCCCTTGTGCCGATGGTTTTCTTGTGCGATCAAACTTCGCATATAACGAGAATACGGTCGCACACCTCCCGAGGGCTGTCAACGAGGTGGCGCGCAGGGTCGGCCGGCGCGCAAGTATTCGATGTCGTGTTCAAAATAATGTTCGGGCGAACGAATGTTCGGCCATTGCCCTGTCTTCGGTGACGGGGCGCGAGACGTGGGCGGCCTCGCAGCCGGTCACCGGAAACGAAGGTAGGAAGCGGCTGATGAGTGCTCAACGCGAAGCGTGGTTGGATTTCTCGGGCAAGACCTGCGTGGTCACCGGAGCCGGCGGAGGTATCGGGCAGGAAATCGCGGCGTCGTTCGCCGCCTCGAAAGCGAAAGTCGTCGTTCTCGATCACAGCCGGGAGGGGGCGGAGGCGACGGAGACGATGATCCGCGACGCCGGCGGAACGGCGATTTCGATCGTTGCCGACGTGACGGATGCGACCGCGATCGATCGGGCCGTCGACCGGACGAAAGAAGCATTCGGGGACTGCCACATCCTCGTCAACAATGCCGGCATCCTCCGTTTCGGTCCGTTGGAAACGGTCGCTCCGGAAACGTGGGACCAGACGATCGCCGTCAACGTGAAAGGCTACCTGCTTTGCGCCCAGCGCTTCGGGGAGCGCATGCGGCAGCGCCGATCGGGAGCGATCGTCAACGTCGCGTCGATCGCAGCCACCGAACCCCATCCCTATTGCGGGTCCTACAGTGTGAGCAAGGCGGCGGTGGTCATGCTGACGCAGCAACTGGCATTGGAGTGGGGGCCGTCAGGCGTTACGGTCAACGCCGTCAGCCCCGGCTTCATACCGACCCCGCTCAATACCGAATTTTACGCGGTTCCAGGCGTGACCGAGCAGCGCAGCAAGCTCGTGCCTCTGCGCTCCCTGGGGTCGACGCGCGACGTCGCCCATTCGGTCATGTTCCTCGCCAGCGGCTTCGCCCGCTACGTCAACGGCCACAACCTCGTGGTCGATGGCGGGCTCTCGCATACCTCGATGATCCACGTCCCGCGGCCGGGCTACGACGACGGCGGACGCTAGCCGCACCCCGGTTCAGCACGATCGCGCACAAAGCCCCAGGAAAGAAATCAAATGTCGAATTCCGATCAAGCCACGACGGGTTGGTTGCCAGAGCGATATTCGCTCGCGAATCAAACGGCGGTCGTCACCGGGGGTGCCAAAGGCATCGGCGCCGCCATCGTTCGCGAACTCATGGCGCTGGGGTGTCGCGTGGTCGTGTGGGATCAGGACGTCTCCGGTGTCGAGACGATGCCTGGCAAGCTCGACGCCATCGCCGTCGACGTGACGAGCCAGGAAGCGATCGAGGCCGCCGAAACCCGAACCGCGTCGCTCATTGGTACGCCCGACATCCTGGTGAACAACGCGGGCATCCAGGGCCCGACGGTCCCGCTCCAGGACTATGAGAGGACCGCGTGGGATCGTGTCATCGCGGTCAACCTCACCGCTGTCTACGCGGTCAGCAAGATCTTCGTGCCGGGGATGAAAAAGCGGAAGTCCGGGCGGATCATCAACATCGCTTCGGTCGCCGGGATACGCGGCCTGACCGACGGATCGGCCTATGGCGCATCGAAGGCCGGGGTGATCGGCTTTTCCGTCGGGTTGTCCAAAGAGCTGGTGGCCGACGGCATCTCGGTGAACTGCGTGGCTCCGGCGCTCATCGATACGGACCTCAAGCTGCAGATGTCGGCCGACTTCATTCAGAAGGCGACCGATCGGGTGCCGATGGGACGTCTGGGCAAGGCGGAAGAAGTGGCGGCCACCGTGGCTTGGATCGCGACGCCGGCCTGCAGTTTCACCACCGGCGCGGTTTTCGACGTCGCCGGCGGGCGGCTCGGCCTGTAGCCGCCCCATGAGCGCGAACGGCCGGAGGGAGGATCGCTTCCGTCGGGCCCTTTCCCATTCACCTTCACCATGAAAGCGGCACAGAAAATGAGCCAGCAAACCGACATGCCCATCGTCCTTGTTACGGGCGCCGCCAGGGGTATCGGACTTGCGACCGCCAAGCGATTGGCGGCCGACGGTTTTCACGTCGTCATGACGGACGCCGACCGGCAAACCCTGGAAGCATCGGCGACGGCCCTTTCGCAGGCAGGCGCGCCATCCGTCGAGGCGCATCAACTCGACATCCGGGACGAGAGGGCCTGCGAGGCCCTCCTTGACCGGTTCACGCACATCGATGCGTTGATCAACAATGCCGGGGTCTTCGAGGTCAAGAAGACGGCCGAGCTGACGACCGACGACTTCAGGCGCATGTTCGACATCAACGTGATCGGAATGTTCGTGCTGGCGCGCGGTGCCGCTGCCCGAATGACATCGAGCGGGCGCATCGTGAACATCGCGTCCCGCGCCTATCTCGGCGCGGTTGACTATGCTCACTACGTTTCGTCGAAGGCCGCCGTCGTTGGCTTGACGCGCGCGCTGGCGCTGGAACTGGCGCCGCGCGGCATCCTCGTCAACGCCGTTGCGCCCGGCGTCATCGACACCCCGATCCTCGCCGCCTGGAGCGATGAAGCCAGGGCCAAGCTTGCCACCGCCCAACCCGTCGGTCGTCTGGGGCGCCCCGAGGACATCGCGGCGATGGTTTCGTTCCTCGCCTCGGCGAAGACCGAATTCATCACCGGTCAGACGATCCTCGTCGATGGCGGGCGCTCGCTCGGCGGGCTCGCGACCTGAGAGACGAATTCAGTTCCCCATGTGACTCCCAGGATACGCAAACGTACCCGCGCGGTACGTCGCAGAGGATCCAGAAATGCTTCAGTTGAAAGATAAGATTGCCGTCATCACCGGTAGCTCCTCGGGTATCGGTCTCGCCACCGCGAAGACCTTTCTGCGCGAGGGTGCCGTCGTTCTCGGCGTCGATCTGACCCCACCGCCGGCCGATTTCGCCGAGACGAAGAACTTCGCAGCGCTCCAGCTGGATCTCACCTCGCCAGGAGCGCCCGAGCGCGTCATTGCCGACGCGATGGCAAAGCACGGCCGCGTGGACGTGCTGGTCAACAATGCCGGTATCGGCAACTCCCGACCGGTCCTCGATACCAGCGACGAGGACCTGGCGCGCTACCTCAGCGTGAATATCGCGGCGCCTTTCGCGCTTTGCCGGTCGGCGATCGCCGTGATGAGGGGCAAGGGCGGCAATATCATCAATATCGCCTCGGTATTCGGGATGTTGGGAACAGCTCGCGCCTCTGCATATGCTGCGACGAAAGCCGGTCTGGCAGGGCTGACGCGGCAGTTGGCGGCCGAGTACGGCCGAGATGGCATCCGCGTCAATGCGGTTTCACCGGGGCTCATCGCCACCCCGCTGGTCCGCGAGCGGCTGGAAACGAACCCGTGGTTTCGACGGTCGATGATCGAGGATTGTCCGTTGGGCCGCCCGGGCCGCCCCGAGGAGATCGCGGAAGTGTGTGCCTTCCTCGCGTCCGATGCGGCAAGTTTCGTATCGGGCATCGTGATGCCCGTGGACGGCGGCTGGTCCAGCACCAAGTTCCTGCCCGAGCCCTACGCCCAGGCGGAAGCGGAATCGGTCTGATGCACGCCATCTCAAACGGCCAGGCGGCGGCCGAGGAGGCCGTGGACATCCTCGTCTTCGGCAGCGGGGCCGGCGGATTGGCGGCGAGCCTGTTTGCTGCCAAGCGCGGCCTGAAGGTGTTGCTATGCGAGAAGTCCAGCCTGCTCGGCGGCACGACCGCGACGTCGGGGGGCGTGCTTTGGGTGCCCGGCAATCGTCAGGCGCGGGAGGCGGGGATCGACGATACGATCGAAAACGCCCGCACTTACCTGCGACACGAGCTCGGCAACTATTATCGGGAAGATCTCGCCGAGGCCTTCCTGGAGAGCGCGGGCCCGGCAATCGACGATATCGAGGACGGCACGTCGGTCGCATTCGACCTGATCGCGTCGCCGGACTACCACCCGGATAGCCCGGGCGGCGTCGACAAGGGGCGCTCGATCATGGCGCGCCGCTACGATGGCAATCGGCTGGGAGCGGATTTCGCGCTGGTGCGTCCGCCGATGGACAGGCTCATGGTCTGCGGCGGCATGATGGTGGGTCCGGACGAGATTCCCGCCTTCGTCAGACCCTTCGCCTCCGTGGCGAACTTCAGGCGCGTCGTGGCAAGGCTGGCTCGGCACGGCCTCGACCGGCTCAGATATCGACGGGGTGCACAGGTCAGCAACGGCAATGCCTTGGTCGCGAGGCTGCTGCACAGCCTCAGGATGCACAAGGCCGACATCTGGGTCGATGCGCCGTTGAAGGAGCTGATACGGACCGGCAACCGCGTGGAAGGGGCGATCGTTGAAAGGAATGGACGCCTGGTTCGGGTGCATGCGCGGTTGGGAGTCGTTCTGGCGACCGGTGGGTTCCCTCAGGACCCCGCGCTGCGCCGCGAGCTCTCGGCTTCTTTCCCGCACGACCACTCGATGGCGTTCGAAGGAAACACCGGCGACGGCCAACGTGCGGCGCGCGCCGTCGGTGCGGTCGTCGACACGGAACTGGGCAGCCCTTGCCTCTGGACCCCTTCTTCTTTGCTGAAGGAACGTGACGGGAAGAACGTCCCGGTCATCTACGGTTATCTCGACCGGGGCCGCCCCGGGATCATCGCGGTCGATCCCGAAGGGCGCCGGTTCGTCAACGAGTCCAATTCGTACCACGACATCGTGGCGGCTCTGTTCGAACGCCGGGCATCGCTCGGCGCCGCCGCGAATGCCCGCTTCCACTTCATCTGCGATGCGGCCTTTGTCCGAAAGAACGGATTGGGCGCGATCCGGCCCTGGCCATGGTCGCCCAGTCTGTCGCCCTTCGTTCGGAACGGCTACATCACCACGGCTCGGACCCTGCCGGAGCTTGCGCGCAAATTGGGTATCGATCCCGCGGCCCTCACGGCGACCGTCGCGCGTCACAACGGGTTCGCCCAGACCGGCAAGGATATCGATTTCGGCAAGGGGTCGACCTCGTTCAATCGTGTCTGGGGCGATCCGGCCGCGGGACCCAATCCCAATCTGACGCCGATCGTGAAGGCTCCCTTCGTCGCCCTCCCGATCCTGCCGGCGACGCTCGGCACGGCAGTGGGCCTGAAGACCAACGGCGACGCGCAGGTGCTCGACGCATCGGGGGCCGTCATCCCGGGATTGTTCGCTTGCGGGAACGAATTGGCCTCGTCGATGCGCGGCTTCTATCCGGGGGGCGGGATCACCCTCGGTCCCGCGGTCGTGTTCGCTTACCGAGCGGTTCTGAAAAGCTTGGCGGCAGTCTGAGCACGTCCCGCGCCGTCAAGACGTCAATGGAGATGATCGATGCCCTATGCAATCAGCTGGATGGACGAGCCGGGAACCGCGGAGCTTCGCCTGGAGCTGCGCGGCGCGCACCTGGACTATATGCGCGAGAACCTCGCGCGCGTGCTCGCCAGTGGAGGACTGCTGGACGACCCCGGTGAGGTCGGCTTGGGCGGGCTGATCCTGCTCGATATCGACAGCAGGGAGGAGGCCGAGAATTTCGTGAAGGCGGATCCATTCTACACGGGCGGGCTCTATAAGAACCCGGTCATTACCCGTTGGAGGAAGGCCTTTTACGACGGGAAGGCCTTTATCTGAGCGGCCCTTGGATATCCTTCAAAACAGCGCTGGCTGAGCCATGCGGCGGCCTGGTGCCCGATGGCCTCGGGTGCAGGCGCCCCGACCGATTCCGGAAAAGGGGCAAGCTCGTCTTGCCCAGGCTGGTCCCGGCCATCCACGTCTTCATCGTCGCGGCGATGCGTGGATGGCCCGTGACGCCCATTGGACGCGCTTTTTGTCCGCTCCTCGCGCCGGCCTGGCTCCGGACTATGGCCTCCCACGTCCATCCACACGGATTTGTTAACCCAGGGCGGCGTTCCGATCATCCTTCCCGCTTGACCGATTTCTGATAACTGATAAATATCCAAAATCATCAGTCATCAAGAATCAGGTGTCATGACGGTCAAAGCACGCCTCACCCCGGAAGAGACCCGCGAGCGCATCCTTGAGGTGGCCGAGGAGCATTTCCGGCGTGTCGGTTATGCCAAGACCGCGGTTGCCGACATTGCCGGCGCGCTCGCCATGAGCCCGGCCAATGTCTATCGCTTCTTCCCGACCAAATCGGCGATCTGCGAGGAAATCGCTAAGCGCCTGCTCGCGGAAAGCACCGCCGAGGTGCGCGCCATTGCCGCGCGGGAGACCTCCGCCGCCGATCGTCTCGGCGAGATGGTCCTGGCCATCCACCGCTACAACAAGGGCAATTTGACCGAGGAGCGCCGGCTCCACGACATGGTCGAGCACGCCATGGTGGAGAGCTGGGGCGTCATCAAGGCCTATCTCGAAGGCCTGACCATGATCTTCGCCGACGTTATCCGCGAGGGAATGGTGGCGGGTGAATTTGCCATTCAAGATCCGATCGAAGCCGCCCTGTCGTTCAAGCAGGCCCATGTGACCGTGTTCCATCCGACCCTGATCGCGCATTGCGCCGGATTGGACATGATCGATGACCTGGAAGAGCAGGCCCGCCGCCTGACCCGTTTTGCGCTTCGCGCGCTGAAAGCCTGAGGAAACGCCGCCATGCGTCACCGCGTTCTCTCCCTTCTCACCGTTTCGCTGCTGGGCCTGGGGCTCGCGGCCTGCAATGACGGCAATGCCAAGACCGAGACGCGCGCCGGCGAGGGCGATGCCCGCGCCGTCGTGGTCGAGACCGTGCGGTTCCAGCCGCGCACCAGCGAGCGCAGCTTCGTCGGCAGCGTCCGTCCGCGCATCGAGAGCGATCTCGGTTTCCGCGTTTCCGGCAAGATCGCCGAGCGCCTGGTCCAGCAGGGCGAGCGGATCAGCCGCGGCCAGCCGCTGGCCCGGCTCGACGCGGCCGATCTCGCGCTGCAGAAGCAGCAGGCCGAAGCGGAACTGGCGGCGGCCGAAATCAATCTCAACGCCAGCGAAGCCCAGGACAAGCGTTCGCTCGACCTGAGGCGCGCCGGCTGGGCGACGCAGGCAACCGTCGACCAGCAGATCGCCCGCACCGCCGACCTGCGTGGCCGGCTCGACCGCGCCAAGCGGGCGCTCGACCTCGCCGTCAACCAGCTCGCCTATGCGACCCTCATTTCCGACGTCGACGGTCTGGTCACCGCGACGCTGGCCGAGCCCGGCCAGGTCGTGGCCTCGGGCACGCCGGTGGTCCGGGTGGCACGCGCCGGCGAGCGCGAGGCAGTGGTCGCGGTGCCGGAGGCGCTGATCGAGCGCGTGCGCACCGGCCAGGCGACGGTTTCGCTCTGGTCGAATGCCGGCAAGCGTTACGGCGCCAAGCTGCGTGAATTCGCCGCTTCCGCCGATCCGGCCACGCGGACCTTCCAGGCCCGCTTCACCATTCAAGATGCCGATGATGGCGTCGTCATAGGTATGACGGCGACTGTCACGGTCGGCGAGCCCGCGTCCGCCCGCGTGGCTCGCCTCCCTATCTCCGCGCTCTATTCGGAAGGGCGCGGCGCGTCGGTCTTCGTGGTCGATCCGGCCACCGGAGGACTGACGCTGAAGCCGGTCACCGTCGAGGGCTATGACGGCCGCGACGTGCTGATCGCCGGCGGCGTGGCCGATGGCGAGAAGGTTGTCGCGCTCGGCGTGCACAAGCTCGATGCCGGCCAGCGCGTGCGGGTGGTCGAGACCCGCAACTGAGAGGGCCGGACGGCCCCGTCAGAGCATCCGTCGCATCATCCCAGTCAGCGCCCGAGTTTCGCGGGAGAGGCCCCATGTCCGCCGCACACGACGCCCATGATCCGTCCCTGACCCGGAACAACTGGTCGCATTGGGCGGTGACCCATCCGGCGCTGGTCCTGTTCATGATCCTGGCGCTGGTCGCCGGCGGGGCCTTTTCCTATTTCCGGCTCGGCCGCGCCGAAGACCCGTCCTTCACCATCAAGGTCGCGGTCATCACCGCCGTCTGGCCGGGCGCCACGGCGCGCGAGATGCAGGACCAGGTCGCCGAGCGGATCGAGAAGAAGCTGCAGGAGCTGCCCTGGTTCGAGCGGGTGCAGACCTATACCAAGCCCGGCTTCACCGCGATGCAGCTGGTGTTCCGCGACAATACGCCGGCGCGCGACGTGCCGACCCTGTTCTACCAGACCCGCAAGAAGCTCGACGATCTGCGCGGCGAGCTGCCGGCCGGCCTGATCGGCCCGAACGTCAACGACGAATATGGCGACGTCGATTCGGTGCTCTACACGCTGACCGGCGACGGCGCGAACTATGCCGAATTGAAGCGCATCGCCGAGCGGCTGAAGAGCCGGCTGCTGCGCGTGCCCAATGTCACCAAGGTCAATCTCTACGGCGCCCAGGACGAGCGCATCTTCGTCGAGTTCAGCCATGCCAAGCTGGCCACCCTGGGCGTACCGGCCTCGGCCATTTTCGAAAGCTTGCAGCGGCAGAATGCGGTGGTGCCGGCGGGCACCATCGACACCGGCTCGGTGCGTGTGCCGCTGCGCGTCACCGGTGCGCTCGACGGCGTCGCGGCGGTGGCGGCGACACCGGTCGAGGTCAATGGCCGGATCTTCCGGCTCGGCGACATCGCGACCATTACCCGCGGCTTCGTCGACCCGCCGACCTTCCTGATCCGGCAGGAAGGCCAGCAGGCTCTGCTGGTCGGCGTGGTCATGCAGAAGGGCGCCAATATCACGACGCTCGGCGAGGAGCTCGCCAAGGCCCGCGACGAATTCCGCCGCGATATTCCCGTCGGCATCGAGCTCGGCCAGATCGCCGATCAGCCCAAGGTGGTCGAGCACGCGATCTCGGAATTCGCCCGCTCCTTCCTCGAGGCACTGGCGATCGTGCTCTTCGTCAGTTTCGTGTCGCTCGGCTGGCGCACCGGCATCGTGGTGGCGCTGTCGGTGCCGCTGGTGCTCACGGTGGTGTTCATCGCCATGTTCGCGCTCGGCATCGACCTGCATCGCATCTCGCTCGGCGCGCTGATCATCGCGCTCGGCCTCCTGGTCGACGACGCGATCATCGCGGTCGAGATGATGGTGGTGAAGATGGAGCAGGGCTGGGACCGCCTGTCGGCGGCCGGCTATGCCTGGACCTCGACCGCCTTTCCCATGCTGACCGGCACTCTCGTGACGGCCATCGGCTTCCTGCCGGTCGGCCTCGCCAATTCATCGGTCGGCGAATATGCCGGCGGCATCTTCTGGGTGGTCGGCCTGGCGCTGATCGTCTCCTGGTTCGTCGCGGTGATCTTCACGCCCTATCTCGGCGCCAAGCTGCTGCCGGATTTCCACAAACTGGAGCAGCGCAAATATGAGCGCGCGGCGGCCCGCGCCGCCAAGCGCGGCAAGCCGGCGCCGCCGCGGCCGGATCATTCCGACCCGCATGCGATCTACGAAACCCGCATGTACCGAATCCTGCGCCGTGCCGTCGGCTGGTCGGTCGACCACAAGTTCTTCGTGGTGGCCAGCACGCTGGTGGTGTTCGTCGCCTCGGTGGTCGCCTTCGGCCGTGTCCAGCAGCAGTTCTTCCCCATCTCCGAGCGGCCCGAGCTGTTCTTCGAGATGCGCATGCCGCAGGGCACGGCAATCACCGCGTCGCTGGAAACCGCCAAGCGGGCCGAGGCCATGCTCAAGGGCGACAGCGATATCGAGACCTATACGACCTATGTCGGCCAGGGCTCGCCGCGCTTCTGGCTCGGCCTCAATCCGCAGCTGCCGGACGAATCCTTCGCTCAGATCGTCATCATCTCAAAAGACCTGGAAGCCCGTGAGCGCATCAAGGCGCGGCTCGAGGCCGAGGTCGCCAGCGGCAAGTTGTCGGAGGCGCGGGTGCGCGTCGACCGCTTCAATTTCGGCCCGCCGGTCGGCTTCCCCGTGCAGTTCCGGGTGATCGGCACCGAGCCGCAGGCGGTGCGCGACGTGGCGATCAAGGTGCGCGAGGTCATGCGCGCCAATCCGAATACCCGCGATGCCCATCTCGACTGGAACGAGCAGTCGCCCTCGGTGAAGCTGGTGGTCGACCAGGACCGCGCCCGCTCGCTCGGCCTCAATGTCCAGGACGTGGCGCAGACGCTGCAGACGCTTTTGTCCGGCGTCACGGTCACCAGCGTGCGCGACCGCACCGAGCGCGTCGACATCGTGGCGCGTGCCGTCGGGCCGGAGCGCGTCGATCTCGGCCGTATCGGCGATCTCACCATCATCGCCCGCGGCGGCGTGCCGGTGCCGCTCGCCCAGGTCGCCCGCATCGAATTCGAGCAGGAAGACCCGATCCTGTGGCGGCGCAACCGCGACCTGACCATGACGGTGCGCTCCGACGTGCGCGACGGCATTCAGCCGCCGGTCGTCAGTGCCCAGGTGCAGGCCGCGCTGAAGGACGTGATCGCCACATTGCCGGTCGGCATGCGCATCGAGCAGGGCGGCGCGGTCGAGGAATCGGCCAAGGCCAACAGCTCGATCTTCATCCTGTTCCCGGTCATGCTGCTCGCCATGCTGAGCGTGCTGATGCTGCAGCTGCAGTCGTTCTCGCGGCTGTTCCTGGTGTTCTCGACCGCGCCGCTCGGCCTGGTCGGCGCCTCCTTCGCGCTCAACGTCACCGGCGCGCCCTTCGGTTTCGTGGCGCTGCTCGGCCTGATCGCGCTCGCCGGCATGATCATGCGCAACACGGTCATCCTGGTGCAGCAGATCGACGAGGACCAGGCCAATGGCTATTCGCTGCACGACGCGATCATCGAGGCGACGGTGCGCCGGTCCCGTCCTGTGGTGCTGACCGCGCTCGCCGCGATCCTGGCCATGATCCCGCTGGCGCGCTCGCTGTTCTTCGGGCCGATGGCGATCACCATTGCCGGCGGCCTGTTCGGCGCGACCATCCTGACGCTCTTGTTCCTGCCGGCGCTCTATGCGGTCTGGTTCCGGGTCAAGCCGGCGCACAAGCAGGAAACCTCCGCGGCGCCGGCGCCCATCGGGCAGTTGCAGCTGCCGATGGCGGCAGAGTGACGGTCTGACCTCGTGATTCCCCGCCTTCGCGCCCTTATGGCGCGAAGATCAGGAAGACATAGGTGGCGAACAGCACCAGGTGCACCACGCCCGGCAGGATGTTGGTGCGGCCGCCGCCAAAGGTGACCAGGCTGACGCCGAAGGTCAGGATCAGCACCACCATGTCGCGGTTGTCGAGGCCGAGGCCGATCGGCTGGTTGAGCACGATGGCGACCAGGCAGACCGCGGGAATGGTCAGGCCGATGGTCGCAAGCGATGAACCGAGCGCCAGGTTGAGGCTCTTCTGCAGCTCGTTGCGCTTGGCCGAGCGGACGGCGGCGATGCTCTCCGGTAGCAGCACGAGCATAGCGACCAGCAGGCCGATGGCGCCGATCGGCGCGCCGACGAAGTTGACCGCGATCTTGACCGATGCGGCGAAATGCTTGGCGAGCAGCACCACGCCGACCAGTGCCAGCGTCAGCAGTGCCACGCTCTGGGCGACCGCGCGATTGTCGGGCACATGGGCATGTTCGTCGGGCGTGGAAACGCCGGAATCCGACAGGAAATAGTCGCGGTGCCGCACGGTCTGGACATAGAGAAACACGCCGTAGAGCACCAGCGTCGCCACGCCGACATAAACGAGTTGGGAGACGTTGAAGAACGGCCCGGGCACGCTGGTCGTGTAATTGGGCAGGATCAGCGTCAGGGTCGCAAGCGGCATCAGCACGACCAGATAGGCGCTGGCGCCGGGCAGGCGGAAGCCCTGTTCGCCATAACGCAGCCCGCCGAGAATGATGCAGATGCCGACGAGGCCGTTGCACACCACCATGACCACGGCGAAGACCGTTTCGCGCGCCAGCATCGGGCTGCCGTCGCCGGCCAGCATGATCGAGACGATCAGCGCCACCTCGATGATGGTGACGGCAAGGGTGAGCACCAGCGTGCCATAGGGCTCGCCGGTACGGTGGGCGACCACGTCGGCGTGATGGATGGCGGCGAAGACGGCGGCGACCAGCACGGCGAATTCGATCAGGGGCCAGACCACGGCGGTGCCGGGAATGGCATTGATCAGCCCGGGGGCAAAGGTACCGATGACCGCGACGACAAGCGCGAGAATGGGCGTGATGACGGATTTTGGGCGCCGGCCGGCGGTCATGCGGGGTGTTCCATTGTTCTGGGTGCTGCCGCACAGTGCGGGCGATCGTCCGCGGGTTCAACCCCGTGTGACCACGGAAACGGCGATTGACCGGCTTTCCCGGGGCGGCCTAGCGTCGCAAGATCTGTCGCGACTCACGGAGCCGGTTCGTCATGGCGCCAGCCGATAGCATGATGCGCACCCTGGCCGGGCTGGTCGCGGCCCTGATGACCATGGTCGTTCCGGCCGCCGCGCGGCCGGCCGACGATATCGCCGCGGCGCGGGCCTGGGATATTCTCGGCACCTGGCGGATCGATTGCGCCGCGCCGCCGAGCCGGGCCAATGGCAGCCTGACCTATGCGGTTCGCGACGGCCGCCTGGTTCATCCGCGCGATTTCGGCGACGTTCGCGACGAATTGCAGGTGCTGTCGGCACGCGTGCTGGCGAACGGACGGTTCGAATTCGTCATTCGGTTGCCGGATGGCGACCAGCGCCGCAGGTTCACCCTGACCAGGGGGGATGACGGGCGCATCCGCGTGATCGACAATGTCGCGGTCGGAACCCGCAACTACTCGATCCGCGACGGTGCCCTGGTCGCGACCGGCAAGCCGAGCCGTTGGCAGACCCGATGCGAGACGGAGGGTGTCGGGGCGTCCGGGCCGGCGTCGGTCACCCCCGCCGCGCTTTCGGCGACAACCGTCCCCCACGGCCCGATCTCACGCGCGCGGTGGTTTCAAGGGCTGTGACGCCGGTCTCGAATCCGCTTTGCTGGCTGCCCTGACAGGATGCGCCCGACATGGCCAAACAGTCCATCCCGCACCCGATCCTCTCGACCCAGCGCCTGCGCCTGCGCCAGTTTCGTGCCGAGGACGCGGACGCGATGCATGAATGTTTCGCCGATCCCGCGGCGATGCGCTTCTGGAACCAGCCGGTCTATACGAAGCGCATCGAAACCGAGCGTAGCGTACGCAACTTCATCGACTGCACACCGTCCTATTATCGCTTTTGGGCGGTGGCCGATGCCGGGACCGATCGCTGTCTCGGTCTCGTCAATTATCACGACGGCCACATTCGCAGCCGGCGCGCCAGCATCGGCTATATGATCGATCCGGCGCGCCACCGGCAGGGCATCGCCACCGAGGCGGTTTCGGCCATGCTCGACTTCTGCTTCGGCGAACTCGGCCTGCACCGGCTTCAGGCCTTCATCCACCCCGACAACAGCGCCTCGATCGCGCTCGCCGAAAAGCTCGGCTTCCGCCGCGAAGGCCTGTTGCGGGACAACCTGCGCGTCGGCGACCTCTGGCGCGACGATCTCGTCTACGGCCTGCTTTCGAGCGATCGGAGGAGCCGGGCCTGACGTCGCATTGCGCGTCTCAGCCAGCCGTTTCGAATTCTTTCCTCACCGCCGCGATATCGGCCAATGTCGGCAGGCTCGTCTCATTGCCGAGATGCTGGACCGAATAGGCGGAGGCCGCGCGGGCGAACCGGAAATGCTCGTCCCAGCCGGCATCGGGATGCGCCAGCCAGGATGCCACATAGGCGCCGTGGAAAATATCGCCGGCGCCATTGGTGTCGATCACCCTGATGGCGGGCACCGCCAGCGCCGGCATGGCGTGGGTAGCGGCCTTTTCGTCGATCCAGATCAGGCCGCGCTCGCCGAGCGTCACCGCGCCGATGCGGCAGCCCCGGGCATGCAGATAGGTCAGCATTTCCCGGGGCGTGAGCTCCATCTGCTCGCAGAGCCGCTCGGCGACCACGGCGATATCGATGAATTCCAGCAGTTCATGGGTGTTGGAACGCAGGCCGCCGCCGTCGAGCGAGGTGGCGATGCCGGCATGGCGGCAGGCCTTGGCATAGGCGATGGCGGCGTCCGGCTGGTGGCCGTCGAGATGCAGGATGCGGCAGCCGGACAGATTGAGGTTGGGGAAGGGATGCAGATAGTCGTCGTCGCGGGCGCGCAGGATGGCGCGCTTGCCGTCATTGGGGATGACGAAGGAGAGCGAGGAGCGTTTCACCGGGCGCGGATGCAGGAACACGCCGTAGCGGGCCGCCATGTCGGAGAACATCCGGCCGAGCCAATCATGCGCCAGCGAGGCCAGAAGGTCCGGCGCGACGCCGAGCTTGGCGGCGGCGAAGGCGGCGGTCACCGCGTTGCCGCCGAAGGAAATGGCGTAGTCCCTGGCCACGGCCTTGTCGTCGCCGGAGGGAATGGCGTCGGCGACCATGGTCACGTCGATATAGGTCTGCCCGATGAAAAGCGCTTGCACGATCACTCTCGATGCTGATTGCCAAAATCACCCGCGAGAGTGGCCGAGATGAGGCCGAGGTCCAAGAGTGGCGCGGCCAAGGCTGCCTTGCATCGCCCTCAGCCGATGAAATCCGCGCGCATCGGCGCGAAGGTATCGACCAGCTCGCCGGCCTCCAGGCAGAGCGCCGAATGCACCACGTCGGTCGGCACGATGAAGCTGTCGCCGGCCTTCAGGATGCGTTTGACGCCGCCAATGGTCATTTCGAACCGGCCGCTGGCCACCAGCGTGCACTGGATATGCGGATGGTGGTGGGCAGCGCCCACCGCGCCGGTCTCGAAGACCACCCGGACCAGCATGACGGTGGCGTCGTAGCACAGGATCTTGCGCTTCACGCCGCCGCCGAGATCCTGCCACGGCACGTCGCCGTCATGCAGATAGATGTCGCTGCCGATCATGTCGGTTCTCCCGGTCAACGCGCCAGCCAGCCGCCGTCGACGGCGAGCACGGTGCCATGGACATAGCTTGCGGCATCGGAGGCGAGAAACACGGCGGCGCCGCCGAGTTCGCCCGGATCGCCCCATTTGCCGGCGGGAATGCGCGCGAGGATGGCGGCGTTGCGCTCCGGATCGGCGCGTAGCGCCTGGGTATTGTTGGTGACGAAATAGCCCGGGGCGATGGCGTTCACATTGATGCCTTTGGCGGCCCATTCGCAGGCGAGCAGACGGGTCAGGCCGGCAAGCCCGCTTTTCGACGCGGTATAGGAGGGGATGCGGATGCCGCCCTGGAACGACAGCATCGAGGCGATGTTGATGATCCGGCCGCGGCGGTGCTCGGCGACCATGCGGCGGGCCACCGCCTGGCTGAGGAAGAACACCGACTTCAGGTTGACGTTCATCACGTCGTCCCAGTCGGCTTCGGTGAAATCGAGCGAGTCGGCACGCCTGATGATGCCGGCATTGTTGACCAGGATGTCGATCGGGCCGGCCTGGCTGGAGGCCTCGGCGACGACCGGCTCGATCACGTCGATGGTGGCGAGATCGGCCTTGATCGCCAGGAACCGGCGGCCGAGCGCGGTGACCGCCGTCTCGGTCTCGTCCATGGCCGAGCGACCGACGGCGACGATGTCGGCGCCGGCGACCGCCAAGGCGATGGCGATCGCCTGGCCGAGGCCGGTATTGGCGCCGGTCACCAGGGCGCGGCGGCCGGCAAGCGAAAAATTGACCGGGTTCGTCATGGCGATCACCGAAGGTCCGCCATGGGCACCATATCCATGTCGGCGAAGTCCTGGTTGTCGCCGCCCATGGCCCAGATGAAGGAATAGGCCGCGGTGCCGCAACCGGAATGAACCGACCAGCCGGGCGAGAGGATCGCCTGTTCGTTGGCGACCACCAGATGGCGCGTCTCGGTCGGCTCGCCCATCATGTGGAACACCCGGGCGTCGGCCGCGAGATCGAAATAGAGATAGGCCTCGCAGCGCCGGTCATGGACGTGGCTCGGCATGGTGTTCCAGATATTGCCGGGTTTCAGTGTGGTGAGGCCCATGACGAGCTGGCAGGAGGCGACCCGGCCAGGGATGATATATTGCCGCAGCGTGCGGGTATTGGCCTGTTCCTGACTGCCGAGCTCGATCGCATTGGCGTCGGCCTCGCGCACCAGCACCGTCTTGTGGCGGGCATGGGCCGGCGTGCTCAGCAGGTAGAACTTGGCGGGATGGGCGGCATCCAGGCTCTCGAGCTGCACCTCCCTGGTGCCCATGGCGACGTAGAGCATGTCGCGCAGGTCGACCTTGAAAGCCTCGCCGTCGCAGGTGACCCGGCCCGGGCCGCCGATATTGCAGATGCCGAGCTCGCGCCGTTCCAGGAAAGTCTCGGTGCCGATCGCCTTGGCGGTTTCGAGCTTCAGGGGCGCCACCGTCGGGGTGATGCCACCGACCACCAGCCGGTCGACATGCCAATAGGTCAGCTTGATCTCGCCGGGATGGAACAGGCTTTCGATCAGGAAGTGGCGGCGGAGCGCGGCGGTGTCGTAGCCGGCGGCGGCTTCAGGGTGAGAGGCTTGACGAATGTCGATGGTCATCGAAATCCCCGATGCGGTGAGGCTGAAATCAGCGGAACAGGTTGGGCAGCCAGAGCGAGAAGCCCGGGACGTAGGTGATCAGGAGCAGCACGGCGACGGAGGCGCCGTAGAACGGCCAGATGGTGCGCATGCTCTCGGCGATCGTCACCTTGCCGATCGCGCAGGCGACGAATTGCACCGAGCCCACCGGCGGCGTGTTCAGGCCGATGCCGGCATTGAGGATCAGGATCACGCCGAAATGGATCGGGTCGATGCCGAAGGCTTTCACCACGGGCAGGAAGATCGGCGTGCAGATGATGATCATCGGCGCCATGTCCATGAAGGTGCCGAGCACCAGCAGCACGATGTTGATCAAGAGCAGGATGACGATCGGGTTGTCGGAGAGCTGGCGCATGAAGGCAATCGTTGCCGCCGGCACCTGCAGGAAGGCCATCAGCCAGCCGAAGGCGCCGGCCGTGCCGATGACCAGCAGCACCATGGCCGTGGTGCGCACGGCGCCGAGGGTCGCATCGACGAACTCGCGCCAGCCGAGCTGACGATAGACCACGAATGTCAGCAGCAGCGCATAGACGACCGCGACGCACGAGCTCTCGGTGGCGGTGAACACGCCCGAGCGGACGCCGCCGAAGATGATGCCGATCAAGAGCAGGCCGGGAATGGCGACGACCAGCGCGCGGGCGATCGCCAGCCCGCCGGGAAAGGACTCGGCGGGATAGCCGCGCCGGACCGCGACGATATAGGCGGTGATCATCAGCGCCAGCGCGAGCAAAAGGGCCGGCACGATGCCGGCGGTGAACAGGTCGGCGATCGAGATATTGCCGCCGGCGGCGAGCGAATAAATGATCATGTTGTGCGATGGCGGCACCAGCAGCGCGATGATCGCCGCATTGGCGGTGACATTGACCGCATAGTCCCGGTCATAGCCGCGCTTGGCCATTTGCGGGATCATGATGCCGCCAATGGCGGAGGCATCCGCCACCGCCGACCCCGAAATGCCGCCGAAAAAGATCGAGGCCAGCACGTTGACCTGGCCGAGCCCACCCCTGAGATGGCCGACGAGCGTCGCCGCGAAGGCGATCAGCCGGTCGGCGATGCCGCCGCGCATCATCAGGTCGCCGGCATAGATGAAGAAGGGGATGGTCAGCATGGCGAAGGCGTTCATGCCGGAATTGATCTGCTGGAACACCACCATCGCCGGCAGGCCCATATAGACGACGGTGGCGAGCGAGGCGATGCCGAGGCAGAACGAGACGGGCGTGCCGATCAGCAGGAGACCGCCGAACACGCCGAAGAGAATCCAGAGTTCCACGACGTCAGATCTCCACTTTGGGGGCTTCGACCGCCTTGATGGCGGCGTCGGGATCGGCGATGACGCGCACGAGCTTTTCGAATGAGAACAGGGCGATGAGCAGCCCGCCGCCGGCCAGCGGCATGTAGTCGACGCCCTGGGGCAGGTTGATGCCGGGCATCTTGGCCGCCCAGGTCTCGACGGTCAGCTCGTAGCCGTACCAGGCCATGAACAGGCCGAAGCAGATGATCAGCAGATTGGTCGTCTGCATCAGCACGATCTTCAGCGTCGGCGGGGCGTAATGCAGGCCGATCTCGAAACCCATATGGGTGCCGTCGCGCACGCCGACGGCCGAGCCGAGCAGGATGAACCAGCTCATCAGCAGGAGCGCCGCCGGCTCGGTCCAGCTCGGCGAGGCATTGAGCACGTAGCGGCCGAACACCTGCCAGGCGACCATGGCGGTCATGACCAGAAGGCCGATGCCCGAGAGCCACAGCGCAAGTCTCGAAATCGGCGCGAGCACGCGCGAAAGTGCCGCCGCGGTTTGACGCATGAAAGCCTCGTGGAATGGAGAAGTCGAAGGACCGGCGCGTCGGCCGCGCCGGCCCGGCCCAGCCCGATCAGGCCGAGGTGACCGCCTGGATCTTCGCGACCATGGCCTTGAGCCCGGCATCCTTCACATATTTGTCGTAGATCGGCTTCATCGCGTCGATGAAGGCCTGTTTCTCGACCGGATTGACCTGCGCCCCGCGGCCGCGGACGGTGGCCTCCGAACTCTTCTCGCGGGCCTGCCAGAGCTCGCGCATCTTCAGCACGGATTCCTTGGCGCTGGCGCGAACGATGTCGCGATCGCCGGGGCTGAGCTTGTCGAAGGAGCGTTTCGACATGACCAGCACTTCCGGCGACATCGAATGCTCGGTCAGCGAATAGAATTTCGCGACCTCGAAATGGCGGGTCGATTCGAAGCTCGGCCAGTTGTTCTCGGCGCCGTCGATGACGCCGGTCTGCAGGCTGGTATAAACCTCGCCGAAGGGCATCGGCGTGGCATTGGCGCCGAGCGCATTGACCAGGTCGATGAACATGTCGGACTGCTGGACCCGGATCTTCATGCCCTTCATGTCGGCCAGCGTCGCGATCGGCCGCTTCGAATTGTAGAAGGAGCGGGCGCCGGAATCGTAGAAGGCGAGACCGACCAGGCCATGGGCGGAAAAGGCGTTCAGGATGCCGTCGCCGATCTCGCCGTCCATCACCTTCTGCATATGCGCCACCGAGCGGAACAGGAACGGCAGCGACGGCACGTTGGTTTCGGCAATCAGATTGTTGAACGGCGCCATGTTGATGCGGTTCATATCGATGACGCCGAAGCGGGTCTGCTCGATGGTGTCCTTTTCCTGGCCCAGCTGGGCGGAATGAAACACGTTGATCTTGATGCGGCCGCCGGTGCGCTGCTCGATCAGGCTGCCCATGAACTTGACCGCCTCGATGGTCGGATAGCCATCGGGATGGATGTCGGTGGATCTGAGCGTCACGGTCTGGGCAAAGGCCCGGCCGGTGAGGGCGGGGGTCGCGACAAGCGCGGCGGCGGTGGACATGAGCGTCCGGCGTGACAGCATGGTTTCCTCCCGGTTGGCCGTCATGTTCCCTTCTGGCGACGGGGAACATTCAAAGCGCGCCCGCGTTTATGGGGTTTCGCTTCGCCGGATAGTCTAGTATGCACTTGTATGGAAGTTCAAGCCCAGGACCAATGATGCTCGATCTCGCGCCTCTTCAATCCGGTTCGCCCCGCGCGGTCGAAAGCGCCGCGGCCCGGATCGAACGTGAATTGCGGATGCAGATCATCGATTTGACGATCAAGCCGGGCGAACGCCTGTCGGAGACCGAAATCGGCGAGCGCTTCCACGTTTCGCGCCAGCCGGTGCGGGAGGCCTTCATCGCACTGATGCGGGCCGGCCTGCTCGACGTTCAGCCGCAGCGCGGCACCGTCGTGGTGAAATTGTCGGTGCGCCGCATGCTCGACGCGCGCTTCATCCGCGAGGCGCTGGAGCTGGCGATCATCCGGCGTGCCTGCGAGCGCTTCGATCCGCATTACCGCGACCGTGCCCATGCGTTGATCGAGGCCCAGGCCAAGGCCGTCGAGGCCGACGATCACCGAACCTTCCAGAAGCTCGACACGCTGTTCCACGTGGCGCTCGCCGAGGGCGCCGGCTGCCTCGCGGCCTGGGCGGCGATCGAGCAGCAGAAGGCCCATATGGACCGGGTCTGCGCCCTGACCCTGCACAGCATCGGCACGATGGAGCCGCTGGTGGCGCAGCACCGGGCGATCCTGGAGGCGGTCGAAGCCGGCAATGCCGAGGCAGCGGTCGCGGCGATGACCCATCACCTCAACGAGATTCTCCGCGCGGTCGCCGGCATCGAGCTGAAATTCGCCGATCTTTTCGAGTGAGGCGGGGCGCAGAAAGCTCAGCTGAATCAACCCTCTCCCTTTGGGAGAGGGTTGATTTATCGTCGCTTTTCAAATTCAGGCCCGCGGCCCGTACTGCTCTTCCGACACCTGTTCCAGCCAATCCACCGTCTTGCCGTCCAGGCTCTCCTGGATGGCGATATGGGTCATCGCGGTGGTGGCCGTCGCGCCGTGCCAGTGTTTCTCGCCCGGAGGGATCCAGACGACGTCGCCCGGGCGAATCTCCTGGATCGGGCCGTCCCAGGTCTGGGTCCAGCCGCAGCCGGAGGTGACGATCAGGGTCTGGCCGAGCGGATGGGTATGCCAGGCGGTGCGGGCGCCGGGTTCGAAGGTGACGTTGAGGGCGCGGACCCTGGCCGGGGCGGGGGCCTCGACGATCGGGTCCTGTCTGACGCTGCCTGTGAAATAGTCGCTCGACGGCCTGGTCGAGGGGCGGGATCCTGACCGCTTGATGTCCATCTCAGTCTCCTTCGGATTGTCGGGACAGCCGTTTCAGTCTTCGCCGGCGAGCGCGCGCTTCAGCCGCCGCAGGATGACGTTGCGCGAGCGGTCGTCGGCGGCCTTGTCGAGCGCGGCGCGCAGGTCGAGCAGAAAAGCCGCGGTATCGTTGTGCCAGTCGTGGCCGACCACGCGGTCGGGCTCGAGCCGGCGGGTCGGCACCGGCGCCAGGATGCGGGCCTGGCCGGCAGCGATCTCGATGGTGTCGTCGAGATGCGGCACCATGACCTGTTCGGGCGGCACGATCCGTTCGCCGACGGTCGGCGCGAAAGCCGCGAGCGCCCGTTCCTCGGCATGGACAAGGACCACGCCCGAGCGGATCGGCTTGCGCGCGGCGAGCCAGTCGAGCACTTCGCTGCGGTCGGCGTGGCCGGAATAGGCGTCGATCATCCGGATCGTCGCCTGCACCTTGACCTCGTCACCCTGGATGTTCACCGTCCGGGCACCGTCGAGGATGATGCGGCCGAGCGTGCCCTCGGCCTGATAGCCGACCATCAGCACCGTGGTCGACGGCCGCCAGAGATGGTTCTTCAGGTGGTGGCGAATGCGGCCGGCGTCGCACATGCCGCTTGCGGCGATGATGATGTGGAAGCCGCGCAGGCGTTCGAGCGAGCGGCTCTGGTCGGCGGATTCGGTGAAGCGCACCTGCGGCGAATTGGCCAGCCGTTCGAGCCCGCCATTGTCTTCCAGTTCGCCGGCATGGCTCTGAAAGATCTCGGTGGCTTTGATGGCGAGCGGCGAGTCGACGAAGATCTGGGCTTCGGGCACCTCGCCCTGTTCCATTGCCGACAGGAGGTCGGCGAGGATTTCCTGGGTGCGCTCGACGGCAAAGCAGGGGATCAGCAGCGGGCCGCCGCGCTTGGCCGCGGCATTGACCTCGGCGGCCAGCACCGCGCGCCGGCCGCTCACCGTCGTCGCCGGCCGGTCGCGGTCGCCATAGGTCGCCTCGCAGACGACCAGGTCGAGATCGACCGGGCCGTTCGGATCCGGGTGGAACAGCTTGGCGTCGGGCCCGAGGTCGCCGGACATCAGCACCCGGACCGGCGCTGTGCCGTCGCTTTCGGTGAACTCCAGTTCGATCGAGGCCGAGCCGAGAATATGGCCGGCATTCCAGTAGCGGGCCCGGATGCCGGCGCCGAGCGGCAGCCACTTGCCGTAGTCGACAGCGCGGAACTGGTCGAGGCAGGCGACCGCGTCGGCCGCCGTATAGATCGGCTCGACCTTGGCCTCGCCCTTGCGGCTCTTGCGCCGGTTGAGCTGCTCGACCTCCATTTCCTGGATATGGCCGCTGTCCGGCAGCATGATCGAGCAGAGATCGACGGTCGAACGGGTGGCGTGGATCGGCCCGCGGAAGCCGGCCTTGGTGAGTTTCGGCAGCAGGCCGGAATGGTCGATATGGGCGTGGGACAGCAAGACCGCGTGCAGGTCGGCCGGGCGGAACGGAAAGGTCCGGTAGTTCAGCGCCTTGAGCGTCTTCGAGCCCTGGAACATGCCGCAGTCGACCAGGATGCGCCGGCCATTGGCCTCGAACAGATAGGACGAGCCGGTGACCACCCGGGCGGCGCCCAGAACATGCAAGCGGATCGACATCAGGCGGCTCCCTTCGGTGATGGCGGGGCGATACCGTCGGCCTTGGCGATCAGGTCCCAGAGCGCGGCGGGCGTATCGGCGAAGCTCAGGAGGTCGAGTTCGGCCCGGCTGACCATGCCGGTTTCGACCAGGGTGTCGAAATGGACGACCGAGCGCCAATATTGCTCGTCGAACAGCACGACGGGAATGGCGCGCATCTTGTTGGTCTGCATCAGTGCCAGCACCTCGAACAGCTCGTCGAACGTGCCGAAGCCGCCGGGAAACACCACCAGGGCATTGGCGCGCATGGCCAGATGCATCTTGCGCATCGCGAAATAGTGAAACAGGAAGGTCAGGTCGGGGGTCGAATAGGCGTTCGGCTCCTGCTCGTGCGGCAGGCGGATGTTGAAGCCGATCGAGGGCGCGCCGGCATCGGCCGCGCCGCGATTGGCGGCCTCCATCAGGCCGGGGCCGCCGCCGGTGGCGATGACATTGTCGCGACCGCCCTGATTGGCCCTGAGGGCGCCGCCGTTCAGCGAGGCCAGGCGGCCGAATTCGCGTGCCGCCGCATACCACGCGGCTTGCCGCCCCGGGCCGTCCTCGCGCACCCGCGCGCTGCCGAACACGACGATGGTCGAGCGCACGGCCCAGCGGCGCAGCGCCTGTTCGGCCTTTTCGTATTCGAGCAGGAAACGAACGCCGCGCTGGGCTTCGGCCAGCAGGAAATCCTGGTCGAGGGCGGGCAGGACATAGGAGGGGGAGGCGAGCTGGGCGGCGTTGGAAGCGGGGTCATGCATGTCTTGATGTCTCAGGCTCACTGTCGGGATCCGATGGTAGACCCAGGACGGGCCGCGGTCGACCGGCCGCGATCGGGCCGGCCGGCCGGCGACCCTGCCATGCGGGCGGCTTGCTCTGGTTTCACGCGCCGGAATGTGCAAACCATGCCGGCCCTATCAGGGCCTTGGTCGTGCTGAGCGGCACCCAAGCCCGACTACAGGCCGCGATCCGGTATCCCCGTCCGGATCGATGCAATCTCGGAGAAGCGACGCCATGACCACCGTGTTCCGCAATTTCATCGCAGGCGAGTTTGTCGCCGTTGAGAAGGCCTCGCCCAACCTGAACCCGTCCAATACCGGCGATGTCGTCGGCGAATATGCCCAGGGCTCGGCCGACGACCTGAAAGCGGCGGTCGCCGCCGCCAAGGCCGCCTTCCCGGCCTGGAGCCGCTCGACCCCGCAGGAGCGCTATGAGGTCCTGAAGAAGGCTTCCGACGAAGTGCTGGCGCGCAAGGACGAGCTCGGCAAGCTGTTGTCGCGCGAAGAGGGCAAGACCCTGCCCGAGGGCATTGGCGAGGTGACCCGCGCCGGCCAGATCCTGGCCTTCTTCGCGGGCGAGGCGCTCCGCCTCAACGGCGAGCTGGTCAATTCGGTGCGTCCGGGCGTCGGCATCGAGGTCACCCGCGAGCCGGTCGGCGTCATCGGCCTGATCACGCCCTGGAACTTCCCGATCGCCATTCCGGCCTGGAAGCTGGCGCCGGCGCTCGCCTATGGCAATACCGTGGTGCTGAAGCCGGCCGATCTGGTGCCGGGCTCGGCCTGGGCGCTGGTCGACATCCTCAACCGTGCCGGGCTGCCGAAGGGCGTGCTGAACCTGGTCATGGGCCGCGGCTCGGTGGTCGGCCAGGCCATGCTGGAACATCCCGATGTGGCGGCGATTTCGTTCACCGGCTCGGTCTCGACCGGCCGGCGGGTGGCCGCGGCCTGCGTCGCATCGACGCCGATGAAGAAGGTGCAGCTCGAAATGGGCGGCAAGAACCCGCTCGTGGTGCTCGACGATGCCGACCTCGGCGTCGCGATCGAGGTTGCCGCCAACGGCTCGTTCTTCTCCACCGGCCAGCGCTGCACGGCGTCTTCGCGCCTGATCGTCACCGAGGGCATTCACGACCGCTTCGTCGACGCCCTGACCGAGCGGATGAAGGGCCTGGTGGTCGACGACGCGCTGAAGGCCGGCACCCATATCGGCCCGGTGGTCGACGAGAGCCAGCTCGGCCAGGACGAGAAATACATCGCCATCGGCCGCGACGAGGGCGCCAAGCTGCATTGGGGCGGCGAGCGGCTGAACCGCGACACGCCTGGCTTCTTCCTGCAGCCGGCGCTGTTCACCGGCGTCACCAACGACATGCGCATCGCCCGCGAGGAGATTTTCGGGCCGGTCGCGGCGGTGGTCCGGGTGAAGAACTATGACGAGGCGCTGGCGGTGGCCAACGACACCGATTTCGGCCTCGCTTCGGGCATCTGCACCACGTCGCTGAAATACGCGACCCACTACAAGCGCAATTCCGACGCCGGCATGGTGATGGTCAACCTGCCGACGGCGGGCGTCGACTATCACGTGCCCTTCGGCGGCCGGAAGGGCTCGAGCTACGGCCCGCGCGAGCAGGGCGCCTATGCCCGCGAGTTCTACACCACGGTGAAGACCAGCTACACGCTCGCCTGAGCCTGGCCCGTGACTGCCCGGGCCCGACCAGGCCCGGGCTTTCGCCGCTCCTGCAGCGCATCGCTTGCGCCCCGGCCGGCCGTCCACGCAGGACCGCCCGCCGGGGCGCAATGCTGTTCGGCCCGCCCTCCCGGCCGGGGCCAGGTGCCGCGCCCCGGCCACATGACGCGATATGCGCCGGGGACTGGCGCCGGAGCCGCCGGCGCGGAAGACTGCGTGCCGTTGTCCCGGCGCGGTAGGACTTGCCATGGAACTCGACGCCTTTCGCCTGTTCGCAGCCGTCGTCGATCACGGCAGCATCGCCGCGGCCGCGCGCAGCTTCGGCATTTCACCGTCGCTCGCCAGCCGGCGCATCGCGGCGCTGGAGCAGGATGTCGGCGCAAAGCTTCTGCTGCGCACGACACGCTCGATCGCAACGACCCAGGCCGGAACCGCCCTGCTCGGCTGGGCGCGCCATGCGGTCACCGACTGGGCCCGCATCCGCGATGAGATCGGCGCCATGCAGGGCCGGGCCTCGGGCCTCGTCCGCATCGCCACCAACGACTATGCGGCTTCCGCCTATCTGCCGACGCTGCTGGCGAGCTTCGCGGAGCGCCAGCCGGACGTGCGCATCGTGATTTCGATCGCGCAGGAGCCGGCCCGCCTGCTCGACGGCGCCTGCGATCTCGCCATTCACGCCGGCCGGCGCCCCGATGCCGAGCTGATCGGCCGCCGGATCTATGAATATAGCCGGCGGATCGTCGCCTCGCCCGCCTATCTGGCGCGCCGGGGCACGCCGAGGACGCTTGCCGAACTCGCCGGCCACACCTGCCTGACTCATACGGTGAGCGAGCCGGCGGAATGGCATTTCGAGGCCGCGGACGGCCGCCTGCATGCCCTGCGCATCCATTCGCAGCTGGCTTGCGACAGCTGGACCATGCTGCTGGCGCTGACGCTTGCCGGCGCCGGTGTCGCTCGCCTCTCCGACTCGCTGGTCCGGGACGGGATCGCGGAGGGCCGGCTCGTCGACCTGCTCGGCGAGCTGCGCTCGGTCTATCCCGACGGCGATCCGCCGGCGATGTGGGTCCTGGCCGCCCACAAGGATCTGCCGCTGCGCACGCGCCTGCTGGCCGATCACCTGACCGAAGGCTTGCTGGCCAACCATCGCCGCATCCGCGGCTAGCTTGCCATTCGGCGGGGACTCATTCGTGCAGAATCTGCACGAACCCAAATCATGCGCGCCGGCTACTCATGCCGCCGTCCCTGGCTCACTCTCGGTGTCAAGAGCTGACGGGTGAGGGAACGAACGTGCCGCATTTCATTGCCGCCGATACCGGCGGAACCTTCACCGACGTGACGGTCTACGATCCGGTCAAGGGCGAGATCCGCTTCGGCAAGACGCTGACGACCTATCGCGACCTGATCGACGGCGTCGTCGCCGGCATCGACGAGGCGGGTGGGGACATCGGCGACACCGCGGCGCTGCGTCATGGCACGACCCATGTCATCAACGCCTTTCTGCAGCGGCGCGGCGCGAAGGCCGCGCTGGTCGCGACCCGCGGTTTCCGCGACGTGCTGGAGATCGGGCGCGGCAACCGGCCGGTGCCGTTCGACACCGGCTCGCGCCGTGAGCCGCCGCTGGTGCCGCGCGCGCTGCGTTTCGAGGTGACGGAACGGGTGGGTGCGGATGGCAGCGTCATCGAGGCCCTCGACGAGGCCGAGGTCGAGGCGCTCGCTTCCGTCCTGATCGCGGCCGGCGCCGAGGCGGTCGCCGTTTCCTTCCTCAACGCCTACGCCAATCCGCGCCATGAACAGCGCGCCGCCGCGATCCTGAGCGCACGCCTGCCCGGTGTCTATGTCACCGCGGCCACCGCGCTGACGCGGGAATGGTTCGAATATGAGCGCAGCGCGACCGCCGCGGCCAATGCCTTCGTCGGCCCGGCGATCGCGGCCTATGCCGGCGGCTTCTCGCGGCGCCTGAGCCAGCGGGGCTTTGCCGGAACGCTGGCGATGATGGGCTCCAATGGCGGGGTCATGCCGTTCGAGGCCGCGGTCGAGCGGCCGGTGGCGCTGGTCGAGTCGGGGCCGATCGGCGGTGTGATCGCGGCGGCGGCCTATGCGCGCGCGCTCGGCCTCGGCAAGATGATCGCCTTCGACATGGGCGGCACGACGGCGAAATGCGCGCTGGTCGAGGATGGGGTCTTCGCCGTGCAGCCGACCTATTGGGTCGGCGGCTATGCCCGCGGCTTTCCGATCAGGAGCCCGGTGCTCGACATTGTCGAGGTCGGTGCCGGCGGCGGCTCGATCGCCTGGGTCGATCCGCAAGGGCGCCTGCGAGTCGGGCCGCGCAGCGCCGGCTCGGAGCCGGGTCCGGCATGTTTCGGCCGGGGCGGCGGCGAGCCGACGGTGACCGATGCCAATCTCAGGCTCGGACGTATCGGGGGGCAGAGCTTTCTCGGCGGACGGCTGGCGCTCGATGCCCAGGCGGCCCATGCGGCGATCGCCGGGCGCGCGGCGGTGCCGCTCGGTTATGGCGACGGCGAGGCGGCGACCACGCGGGTCGCCCATGGCATCCTGGACATGGCGACCACCCTGATGGCCGGGGCGGTCAAGGAGGTGACGGTCGCGCGCGGCCACGATGTGCGCGATTTCACGCTTTTCGTGTTCGGCGGCGGCGGCCCGATCTTCGGCGTCGAGCTGGCGCGGCATCTCGGCATCCGGCAGGTCATCGTACCGCCGCAACCCGGCAATTTCTCGGCGGTCGGCATGCTGCTGGCCAATGCCCGGCTGGATGTGGCGCGCAGCCTGGTAACCGATCTCTCGGCCGCCGGCATGGCCATGCTCGAGGCCGCCCTGGCGGAACTGAAGGGCGAGGCCCTGGCGGCGGCGGCGCGGGAATTCGCCGGCCGCGACGTCCTCCTGCACTGGCAGGCGGACATGCGCTATCGCGGCCAGCGCCACAGCATTCCCGTCGATTTCGTGGGCGTGCCGACCGCCGACGGGCTGCGCGCGGCTTTCGAAGCCGGCTACGGCAAACGCTTCGGCCGCACCTTGGGCGAGGACTTCGCGCCCGAGATCGTCGGGCTGCGCGTCACCGCCGAAAATCCCGGCGACCGGCCGGACCTCGGCTTGCTGGCGCCGGCCGCCGCGGCCGGGACGCGACCGGCGCCGGTTGCCCATCGGCCGCTGCATCTGCGCCCGGGTGGCTGGGTCGATGCGCCGGTCTGGCGGCGCGACACCTTGCCAGCCGGCTTCACCCTGACCGGTCCGGCGGTGATCGAGGAATACGGCTCGACCACGCTGATCGGCGCCGGCGACGTCGCGACGATCGGCGCCCTCGGCGAGATCGCCATCCGCCTGATCGATTGAGGAGAATTGTCCGTGAGCGACGCATTGCCGGAAACCGATATGGCGCAGGACCCGATCGAGATCGAGATCCTGCGCCACGAGATCCTGTCGATCCCCAACCAGATCGAGCGCAATATCGAGCGCAGCGCATTCAGTCCGCTGGTGCAGGAATATAAGGACTATTCGGTCGGACTGGTCGACCCCGAGGGGGCACTGATCGCCCAGTCGCGCGGCAGCCTGCCGATTTTCGTCGCCAATGCATTGGGCACCGGCGTGCGCGAGGCGATCACGGTGCATGGCGCGGGTGCGCTCCGCCACGGCGATGCGATACTGACCAATTCGGCGGCAACGCTCGGCCAGCACCTCAACAATGTCGTCCTGCTCACGCCGGTGCGCGAGGGCGGCGAGGCCAATGGCGCCCTGCTCGGCTTTTTCGCCGTGCTGGTTCATTGGATCGATGTCGGCGGCTCGGCGCCGGGATCGAGCACCGGCACCGAGACGACGGATGTCTGGCAGGAGGGGCTGCAACTGCCCTGCGTCCGGTTGCTGGATGGCGGCCGTCGGGTCGAGGACATGTTCCGGCTCTGCGCCACCAACAGCCGCTTTCCGCGGCTTCTGCTCGGCGACCTCGAGGCGCAGCTCGCCGGCTGCCTGCTCGGGCGCGACATGGTGCTCGACATCGCGCGCCGGCGCGGTGCGGCCATGCTGCGCGCGACCGTCGAGACGATGCGGCGCCAGGCGCGGGAGGCGGCCGCCGATGTGATCGCCGCGATCCCGGCCGGCATCTATGAGGCGGAGAGTTTCCTCGACGGCGAGAAGGGCGTCAGCGTGCCGATCCGCGTCGCGGTCCACGCGGCGGACGGGCGGCTGACGGTCGATCTCTCGGGCCTCGGGCCGCAAATGGCGGGCCCGTCCAATGCCGGCCGCAACGGCGGGGCGGTCGCCGCGGCACGGATCGCCGCCAAATATGTGCTGACGCCGGAGGAGCCGGTCAGCCAGGGCGATTTCGACCTGCTCGACGTCGAGGCGCCCGACGGCACCTTTCTGACGGCGAGCCCCGATGCGCCCATTGGCGGCTCGGGCAACACCATACCGACCGTCGTGGACACCATCCTCCGGGCGATCGGCGGGGCGCTGCCCTCGCATGTCGCCGCGGCCCACCATGGCACCTATGGTGTCCACACCCTGTTCGGCCGGCTGCCGCAAACCGGCGAACTTTTCACCAATCTGGATACGGTGACGGGTGGCTGGGGCGCGACCGCGGAGGAGGACGGCGCGTTTCCGTTGCGCTCCAACGCCCATGGCGACGTGCCCGACATTCCCGTCGAGATGCAGGAGGCGCTCTACCCCTTCCTGCTCATGCGCAAGGCCCTGCGGCCCGACAGCGGCGGGCCCGGCCGGCGCCGTGGCGGATTGGGCGTGGAGAAGGACTATCGCATTGTCGCGCCCTGCAAGGTGGGCCTCAAGTTCGAGCGCGGCCAGTGCCCACCCTGGGGCCTGGCGGGCGGCGGCGCCGGCGAGACCTGCTTCGTCGAGATCACCAGGGCCAATGGTGAGAGCCTGCGTGCCTGGAAAGGGACCTTCGCGCTCGACCCCGGCGACCGGATGCGGGTCGTCTCCGGCGGCGGCGGCGGCTACGGACCGGCCTTCGAGCGTGAACCGGAGCGTGTCCTGGCCGATATCGAAGCCGGCTATGTAAGCGTGGAGCAGGCTGCCGCCAGCTATGGCGTCCTGCTGACCGCGGAGGGGCGGCTGGACGTCGCGGCCACCGCCGCGCGCCGCGCCGCGCCGGGCGCAAGACCGTAAATCCAAGCGTGACGACAAAAAAGACAGGGAGAGAGAAATGCCGGATTTCCTGATACCACGGCGCACCGTCCTGGGGGCGGGCGCCGCGCTGCTCGCCGCAACAAGCGGAGCCAGGGCACAGGCCTGGCCGAGCCGGACGATCCAGATCCTGGTCGGTTTCGGCGCCGGCGGCGTCAGCGACGTGGCGACCCGCCTGCTCGCCGAAGGGCTCAGGCCGCTGATCGCACAGCCCATCGTGATCGAGAACCGCGCCGGTGCCAGCGGCATGATCGCCGCCGGCGTGGTGGCACGTGCCGCTCCCGACGGCTACATGCTGCTCGGCGTGCCCGGCACCATCACCATCGTGCCCTCGGTGATGAACAACCTGCCGATCGACGTGCTGCGCGATCTCGAGCCGATCACCATCTACGCAACCTCCCCCAACGTGCTGGTGGTCAGGCCGGATCTGCCGGTGCGCGACGTGGCGGAATTGCTGGCCGCGATCCGCGCCAAACCGCCGGAGGACTTCGCCTATGCCTCGTCGGGCCTCGGCACGACGGTGCACCTGATGGCCGGCATGATCGAGCGCGCGGCCGGCATTCGCATGCGCCACATTCCGTTCCGCAGCTCGGCCGATTCGATCCGCTCGGTCATGGCGGGCGAGCTGCCCATGGTGTTCTCCTCGGTCAATTCGGCGCTGCCGTTCATCCAGTCCGGTTCGGTCAGGGCGCTGGCGGTGGCGACCGAGAAGCGCACGGCCTTCCTGCCCGATGTGCCGACCTTCGACGAGGCGGGGCTGCCGGGCATCCGCTCCGACACCTGGTTCGGACTGGCGGGCCCCGCCGGCATGCCGCGGGCGCTCGTCGAGCAGATCGCCGCGCTATGCGACAAGGTCATGGCGGATCCCGAGATGCAGGCGCGGTTCTCGGCCCTCGGCGCCCAGCCGACCGGGCTCGGGCCGGATGCGGCACGCGCTCAGATGGAGCGCGAGGTGAAGGCCTTCGCCGAACTCGCCGCGGCCATGGGCATCAGGCGGGAAGGGCAGTGACCGGTATCGGAACGATCCGCGGCGCCTGAGCTGGAGGATGGGCGCGCGGCTCAATCCGCCGCGGTGCCTGTTCTTCAGGACGGGGCGAAAGGCGTCTCAGGTCTCGCGCGCCAGCTGCTCGACCAGCAGGCGCGCGGTCCGCAGAAGCCGGCCGTCATCGCGGCGGGCGCCGACCAGCTGCACGCCGATCGGCAGGCCGTCGGCCTCGAGCAGGGGCAAGGTCACCGCCGGCACGCCGAGACAGGTCCAGAAGGCGTTGAACACGGGATCGCCGGTGTAATCGATGCCTGACGGTGCCGGCCCGGCGGCGGCGGGCGTCAGGATCGTGCCATGGTCGTAGAACAGTGCCTCGATGGTGCGGTAGAGCGTCTCGCGGCGCTCGAGCGCCGCGGCGTAATCGACGCCGCTGAAGGCCCGCCCTTCCTCGATCATCACGACGAGTTCGGCCGAGACAAGCGCCGGGGTGCGGTCGAACAGCGGGCCGAAATGATAGGCGAGCTCGACCAGCTGGATGACGCGGGCGGCGGCGAGGCCCGCTTCGATCGACCGGTCGATGTCGATCTCGACGACCTGGTGGCCGAGCACCTCGGCGAGCTCGCCGAAGGCCTCGCGCATCGACGCGGCGGCGGCGCCCCAGGCCGGCGATTTGACCAAGGCGAAGATCGGCGGGATCGGCCAGTCCATGGTGGCGAGCCCGACCAGGCCGGCGCGGCTCTGCGCCAGGCTTGCCGGGTCGCGCGGGTCATAACCCTGGAGCACATCGCCGGCGAGCGCCAGGTCATCGACCGAGCGGGCCATGACGCCGACGGTGTCGAGCGAATGCGCCTGGGTGAGCACGCCCGGGCGCGGGATGAGGCCGAAGGTCGGCTTGAAGCCGTAGACGCCGCAGAACGAGGCCGGACGGATCACCGAGCCGGCGGTCTGGGTGCCGAGCGCCAGCGGCACCATGGTGTCGGCGACGGCGGCCGCCGAACCGGAAGACGAGCCGCCGGGCGTATGGGCGGGATTGTGCGGGTTGCGTGTCGGGCCGGGATGGCGAGCGGCAAGCTCCGTCGTCACCGTCTTGCCGATGATCACGGCGCCGGCGGCCCGGAGTGCCGCGACGCAGGCCGCATCCGTCTCGGGCCGGTTGCCGACAAAGGCCGGCGAGCCATGTTCGGTCGGATAATCCGCCGTCTCGATGACGTCCTTGACCGCCACCGGCACGCCGTGGAGCGGGCCGGTGCCCTTGCCTTCGATCCGCGCCTGGTCCGCCGCCCGGGCGGCCCTCAGCGCATGGTCGGGATCGATATGGACGAAAGCCTGGAGCGCGTCCTGGCGGGCCGCGATCCGGTCGAGACAGGCGCCGACCAGCGCCTCGGAGGTGATCTCGCCACGCCGGATCAGATCGGCCGCCGCGGTCGCGGTCAGCCCGGTCAAGGGGTCATGCGTCATCGCTGCTCGCTCAGTCCCCAACCTAGGACCCGCCATAGAGGAAATTGGGTAGCCAGACGGTGAGGCCGGGCCACACGTACATGATCACCATACACAGCACGACGATGAGCATGTAGGGCATCATGCCGGCGAAGATCTGGTTGATGGTGACGTGTTTGGGCGCGACCCCCTTCAGGTAGAAGGCCGACATCGCCACCGGCGGCGACAGGAAGGCCGCCTGCAGGTTGACGAAGACGAGCACGCCCCAAAGGATCGGGTCGATGCCGAAATGCTTGAGCAGCGGCAGGAAGATCGGCACGAAGATGATGATGATCTCGGTCCATTCCAGCGGCCAGCCGAGCACGAAGATGATCGCCTGCGACAGGATCATGAACTGCATCGGGGTCAGGTCGAGCGACAGCACCCAGCGCTCCAGCAGGGCCTGGCCGCCGAGAATGGCGAAGACGCCCGAGAACAGGGCCGAGCCGACGAACAGCCAGCACACCATGGAGGTGGTCTTGGCGGTGAGGAACACCGCCTCCTTGGTGCGCGACCAGTTGAGCGTGCCGGCATGGAGCGCCAGCAGGAAGGCGCCGGCGGCGCCGACCGCGGCCGATTCGGTCGCCGTGGTGATGCCGAACAGGATGACCACCAGCACGACGGCGGTGAGGATGCCGAGCGGCAGGATCGAGGTGGTGAGCAGCTTGACCAGCTCGAACCGGTCCGCCGTCATGCGCCAGTAATAGCGCGCGAGCATGAGCGCCGAGGTCGAGGCGAGGCCGGCGAACCAGAGATAGAAGGCACGCGACGGTCCCTTCTCGGCGGCGCTGGTCGGCTCGGCTGAAACGCTCGCGGAGCCGAGCTGTTCGAGCCCGGCCGGGCCGGCCTCGACCGCGCCGGCCGGCAGGTGAATGGCGACATACCACCAGATCAGCGCATAGGTGCCGGCGGTCAGCGCGAAGGGCACCAGCGCGTAGCCGAGATTCTGCAGCAGGGCGGCGTAACCCATGGGCCGGCCGTCGACGGTGATGGCGCGCGCCTTGGCGGGTGAGACCAGCGCCTTGCACAGGCCGGCGAGAATGTTCTTCGAATAGGCCTCCTGGAACCGCGTCAGCCAATCCGGCACCGGTACCTTGGTCTGTTCCGGCGGCAGCGGCGGGGCGAGCTTCGGATTGATCAGCGCCGAGCCGACGATATAGACGAGATAGAGCAGGGCCAGGAAGAAGCCTGGGAACATGGCCGCGGCATAAAGCTTGACGATCGACTGCCCGGCGACCGCGGCATAGACGATGATCATCACCGAGGGCGGAATGAGGATGCCGAGCGTGCCGCCGGCGGTGATGACGCCAGCCGCCAGCCGGACATCGTAGCCGGCGCGCAGCATCGGATTGAAGGCGATCACGCCCATCAGCACGACGACCGCGCCGACCAGTCCGCTGGCGATGCCCCAGAAGGTGCAGACGATCAGCGTCGCCACCGCCAGCGAGGCCGGCACCCGGCTGAAGGCCAGCTGGATCGAATAGAACATCTTGTCGACCAGGGCGCCGCGCTCCATCACATAGCCCATCAGCACGAAGAGCGGGATGGACAGCAGCACGTCATTGGTCATCGAGCCGTAGGTGCGCTGGACCATCAGGTCGAAGACGAGATTGTCGGTCCAGGCCTGGCCGGACTTGAAATAGGCGATGAAGCCGAAGACGATGCCGAGCCCCATCAGCGTGAAGGCGGTGGGAAAGCCCAGCATGATGACGACGACGATGAGCCCCAACATCAGGAGGCCGAGGGCGGGATCGCTCATAGCTGGGGGCCTCCGCCGAGGCCACGCTGATGGGCCGCTTCGTCGATGTTCTTGGCCTGCGCGATGGCCAGCTTGCGGGTTTCGTCGTCGACATATTCGCTCTGGGCGAGCTGCTGCTCGACCACGTCGATCTCGTTGACGTCCTTCAGCCGGCTCGGCCATTCGCCGGTCTTCAGGCAGACGACGCAGCGCACGACTTCGGCGAAGCCCTGCAGCATGACCAGTGCGCCGGCGATCGGGATGATGGTCTTGAACGGATAGATCGGCGGACCGTCGGCGGTGACGCTCGAGTGCTCGCCGATGCGCCAGGAATCGGCGGCATAATGATAGCCGGCATAGATCAGCGCCAGGATGCCGGGGAAGAAGAACACCAGGTAGAGCACGAGATCGAGGGAGGCCTGGGTGCGCGGCCGCATCGAGCTGTACAGGAAGTCGCCACGGACATGGGCGTTCTGGGCCAGGGCATAGGCGCCGCACAACATGAAGGTCGAGCCGTAGAGCATGTTGCTCGCGTCGAAGATCCAGGCGGTCGGGGCATTCAGGACGTAGCGCTTGAACACTTCGCCGCAGACCAGCAGCATCAGGATGACGATCAGCCAGGCCGCAGCCTTGCCGACCCAGGTGCTGATGCCGTCGACCGCATGCAGGAATTGTTGAACCGTCATGGCAAACCGGGGTTGGAGCACGCGGCCGGCGGCGCGCATCGGCCAGGACAAGGGCAAGACAAAGCCGGCACCATTCGCCCGCGGGGAGCAAACGGGCCGGCGTTGTCGGGTCAGCGCTGCCTTGCGACGCCGTTGGCGCCGAAATAGTGGTCATAGGCCATGCGGCGATTGACCACCGTGTCCTGCTCCCACTGGGTGGCACGGCGCGCGAAGGCCAGCTGCGATTCGAGGATTTCCTTGAACAGCGGGTTTTCCGCCGACTTCTTGGCGATGACCTCGTCATAGACCTGCAACTGGCGGCGCAGCACCGTGTCCGGGGTCTTGTAGAACCGCACCCGGTCCTTGGTCTGCAGCTCGATATAGTCCTGCGAATAGCGGTCGATGGCCTTCCAGGACATGTCGGAGGAGGCCGCCTCGACGGCGTTCTCGATGATTGCCTTCATCCGGTCGGGCAGTGCGTCGAATTTCGCCTTGTTGAACGAAATCTCGAACTGCTCGGCGTTCTGGTGATAGCTCTGCAGCATGCAGACCTTGGAGACGTCGGCGAAGCCGAGCACCCGGTCCGACGAGGCGTTGTTGAACTCGGCCGCGTCGAGCAGGCCGCGATCCATCGCCGCGACGATCTCACCGCCAGGCAGCGCATTGACCGCGGCACCCATGGCGCTGAACACGTCGATCGAAATGCCCACGGTGCGGAACTTGAGGCCCTTCAGGTCGTCGACGCTGGTGATCGGCCGCTTGAACCAGCCGAGCGGCTGGGTCGGCATCGGGCCGTAGGGGAACGACACGACATTGGCGCCGATCGAGCTGTAGAGCTTGGCCAGCAATTGCTTGCCGCCGCCATATTTGTGCCAGGCGAGCAGCATGTTGGCGTCCATGGCGTAGCCGGGGCCGGAGCCCCAGAGCGCCAGCGCCGTCTGCTTGCCGTAGTGGTAGACGAGCACGCCGTGGCCACCGTCCAGCGTGCCGCGCGAGATGGCGTCGAGCAGGCCGAAGGCGGGCACGACGGCGCCCGCCGGCAGCACCTCGATCTTCAGGTCGCCGCCGGTCATGTCGTTCACCTTCTTGGCGAAATCGACGGCGAATTCGTGAAAGATGTCCTTGGACGGCCAGGTGCTCTGCCACCGCATCGAAATCGGCCCCTGGGCCTTGGCGACGGTCGGTGCGACGACGGTCGCCGCGGCGGCGAGTGCCGATCCGCGAAGGAATTTACGGCGTGATTGTGCTGACTCTTGTAGTGCCATGGTGCTCCGCTCCCTGATGTCGAGACCTCTTTGCGGGTCATCTGTTCAATATACGACATCGGGCGAAGCCGAACGCAAGGTTAAACATGCGCCGTGATGTAACTGCGTCGTCCGGTCGCTCGTGCCTTTACGTCAATCATGGCGGTGGCGCGCGGGACGGGGTCGGCGGGACGGGCCGGCCGGCGGCGGGGTATCGGCCGCCGCCGGCCGCGCCGCGGATCAGCCGAGCAGCTGGCCGCCATCGGCGATGACGGTCTGGGCGGTCACCCAGCTGGCCAGAGGCGAGGCCAGGAACAGCACGACATTGGCGATTTCCTCAGGTCTTCCGAGCCGGTCGAAGGGGATCGAGCCGAGCACGCGGTTGTAGAGCGTCGGATCGGTGGTCTTGCGCGCCTCCCAGGTGCCGCCGGGAAATTCGACCGAGCCCGGCGCGACGCAATTGACCCGGATGCCCTTGCGGGCGAGGGCCGCGGCCTGCGACGTCGTGTAATTGATCACGGCGGCCTTCACCGCGGCATAGGCGGCCGTGCGCAGCGACGGACGGAAGCCCGAGATCGACGCGATATTGATGATCGACGCGCCCTTGGCTTGTTCCAGGAAGGGCAGGGCGGCGCGGCTCGCGCGGACCACCGCCATGATGTCGACCTGCATGCCGGCTTCCCAGCCCTCCTCGGTGTCGCCCTGGCCGAAGCCCGAGGCATTGTTGACGAGGATGTCGATGCCGCCGAGCGCCTTGGCGGCGTCGGGAATATAGCCGGCAATGGAAGGCGCGCTCGCCAGATCGCAGGGCGCAAAATGCACGGTGCCGCCGAACCGGCCGATCTCGGCGGCGGTCGCCTTCAGTGTGTCGGCGCCGCGCGCGCAGATCGAGACGCTGGCGCCGGCCTCGGCGAAGCCGAGCGCGATGGAGCGGCCGATGCCCCGGCTGCCGCCGGCGACGACGACGCGCTTGCCCTTGAAATCGAAACTCATGATGCACTCCTGGTGGGTTTGGTAAGGGGTGAGTTGCGCCGCCGGCGGGCGGCGGGGCACGGCCTCGTCACGTCGACGATGTGGCGGATGGCGATAATGCGTATTGTCCGACGACCCGGGCGCCCTGGTGGGTTCGCGAGCCTAGCCGTGGCGGCGTGCGCCGCAAGGGCTGAAAGGCCGGCCTGCGCGCGGGGCAGGCGCGCTTTTGCAATTGGTTCCTTTGCAGCGACCGCGTTCTCTACGAAGCCCTAGGTCTTGCATCGATGGTTTGGCCGCTTTGCCTTCGCCATCATCCCGATTTGGTCTTGGGCACCAGAATCACGTCGGGAAGGCCTTCGAAGTGGCTGTCGCAGGTAAGGCAATCCGCCCCGAGATCGAGTGCGGTGGCATAAATGATCGCATCGGCCGTTGCGAGCTTATGGGTGCGACAGATCTCCGCCGCCCGCAATGCGATGCGTGTTTCCAGCGGTGCAACCAGACATCCCATCGTATAGGCGATCGCTTGATCGGCGGCTTCCTCGGAAACCTCTCGTGTCAGCCATTTGACGAGTTCGAGCTGAACAAGTGTCGGTACCACCGTGTCGGTGACCTTCGGCCAATGTTCGGCCAAGGCCGCAGCCGTTGGGCTTGCCTTCAACCATTCGATCCAGGCGGAGGTATCGACGACCCGCATTACGCACGATCCTTTCGGTCGCGATAACCCCTGTCGTCGGCCCCCCGGGCGATGCCCGCAAGATCGGCAAGTTCCGGCGCCGGCATCACCATGACACCCTTGCCCTTGGGAATGAAAACAAACTCCTGGCCCGCATGCCATTGCTGGGCAGTGCGGACTTCCTTGGGGATGCTGATTTGGAATTTGGCCGACAATTTCGCGCGAGCGGTCATTTCTGGCAATTTCCCTATCGATCAAAGAAATGTAAGAATATCATAACCCCGGACTTCTCCAAAGGCCTCGGCGATCCTTCCAATGACGCTGGCTCCGCCCCTCGGCTGAAAGGGCGATCCCAGGTTCCTGTTGCCATGGCGGCCGCATGACGGTTGAATGCGCCAACAAACATTCGCGCGGGTATGTCGGCCCGGGCATGAGGAAACGATCAGCCCGATGCCGTGAGGCGGCCGGGCCGCGATAGTTCGAAGGAGGACGAGATGGAACTCAAGTTCACCGATGAGGAACTGGCTTTCCGCAAGGAGGTCCGCGCCTTCATCGACAAGCACCTGCCGACCGCGCTGCGCGAGAAACTCGCCGCCGGCCATCATCCGAGCCGCGACGACATCGTGTTCTGGCAGAAGACGCTGAACGCTCATGGCTGGGGCGTGCCGCATTGGCCTAGGGATTATGGCGGCACCGGCTGGAGCGCCATCAAGCAATATATCTTCCAGGAAGAGATGATGATGGCGCCGTCGCCGCCGCCGCTCGCCTTCGGCATCAACATGGTCGGGCCGGTCATCGCGACCTTCGGCAACGCTGCCCAGAAGGCGCGCTATCTGCCGCGCATCGCCAATCTCGACGACTGGTGGTGCCAGGGCTTCTCCGAGCCCGGCGCGGGATCGGATCTCGCCTCGCTGAAGACCAAGGCGGTCAAGGACGGCGACCACTATGTGGTCAACGGCCAGAAGACCTGGACGACGCTCGGCCAATATGCCGACTGGATCTTCTGCCTCGTGCGCACCGACCCGACGGTGAAGCAGCAAATGGGCATTTCGTTCCTGCTGATCGACATGAAGACGCCGGGCATCACGGTCAAGCCGATCCAGACCATCGACGGCGGCCACGAGGTCAATGAGGTGTTCTTCGACGATGTCAGGGTGCCGGTCGAGAACCTGGTCGGCCAGGAGAACAAGGGCTGGGACTATGCCAAGTTCCTGCTCGGCAACGAGCGCACCGGCATTGCCCGGGTCGGCATTTCCAAGCAGCGCATTCGGCGCATCAAGGAGCTCGCGGCGATCGAGCAGCGCGGCGGCCGTCCCCTGATCGAGGACCAGCGCTTCCGCGAGAAGATCGCCGCCGTCGAGATCGAGCTGAAGGCGCTGGAGATCACCCAGCTGCGCGTCATCGCCGCCGAATCCAAGCGCGAGAAGGGCCGGCCGGACCCGGCCTCCTCGGTGCTCAAGATCAAGGGCTCCGAGCTGCAGCAGGCGACCACCGAACTCCTCATGGAGGTGATCGGGCCGCATGCCGCGCCCTATGCGCCGGAGGACGATCACGGCTCCAACGAACCGCCGATCGGCCCGGAATGGGCCCAGACCATCGCGCCGACCTATTTCAACGTGCGCAAGGTCTCGATCTATGGCGGATCCAACGAGATCCAGAAGAACATCATCGCCAAGGCCGTTCTCGGGCTTTGACGGGTTTCAGGGCGTGAGCGTGCTCGCGGCCGGTTGCGGCTGGCCGCGATGCGCAGGTCTCACGCCGATCAACCGACATCAGTCCCGCTCAGGGCAACAGGATCGCAAGACATGGATTTCGATCTGACGGAAGAACAGCGCCTGCTGAAAGACTCGGTCGACGGCTTCCTGACGGACAGCTACGACTTCGAGACGCGCAAGAAATACGCCGCGCTGGCCGGCGGCTACAGCCCCGAGATCTGGGCGAAATTCGCCGAGCTCGGCTTGCTCGGCCTGCCCTTCGCCGAGGCCGATGGCGGTTTCGGCGGCGGCGCGGTGGAAACCATGCTGGTGATGGAGGCGCTGGGCAAATCGCTGGTACTGGAACCCTATCTCGCAACGATCGTGCTCGGCGGCGGCGTGCTGCGTCATGCCGGTTCGGCCGCACAGAAGGCGGCCCATATCCCGGCCGTCGTCGAGGGCACGCGGACGCTGGCGCTCGGCACCACCGAGCGGCATTCGCGCTACGACCTGTTCGATGTCTCGACCACGGCGAAGAAGGACGGCGCGTCCTTCGTGCTCGACGGTGAGAAGGCGGTGGTGGTGAATGGCGCAACAGCCGACCATGTCATCGTCACCGCGCGCACCGCCGGCTCGCGCCGCGACAAGGGCGGCATCGGACTGTTCCTGGTTCCGGCCGACGCCAAGGGGGTTACCCGGCGCGATACCGCGACCCAGGACGGCACCCATGCGGCCGAGATCACGCTGTCGGGCGTGCGGGTCGGGCCCGAAGGCGTGATCGGGGATCCGGAAGGCGGCCTCGCGGTCGTCGAGCGGGTGGCCGACGAGGCGATCGCGGCGCTTTCGGCCGAGGCGGTGGGCGCCATGGACGAATTGCAGGCGATCACCGTCGACTATCTCAAGACGCGCAAGCAGTTCGGCGTCAATATCGGCGCCTTCCAGTCGCTGCAGCATCGCGCGGCCGAAATGTTCGTGGCGCTCGAGCAGGCCCGCTCCATGGCCATGCTCGCGGCCATGACCAGCGAGGAGCCGGACGCGGTCGAGCGCCAGGCCATGGCGTCGGCCGCCAAGGTTCAGATCGGCCGCTCGGCCAGGATCATCGGCCAGGGCGCGATCCAGCTGCACGGCGGCATCGGCATGACCATGGAGTACAAGGCCGGCCACTATTTCAAGCGCCTGACCATGATCGACACGCTGTTCGGCGATGCCGACCACCACCTCGCCAAAGTCGCCGAATTCGGCCGGCTCGTGGCGGCGTAGGGGGAGGCTTAACTGATCCTCTCCCAGAGGGAGAGGGTGGCAGCGTCAGCTGCCGGGTGAGGGGTCGTCCCTCTCCGGATAGGGCGGTATTCGCGGCGCGCATCGGCATCAGTTCTAAGCGGTTACGCCCCTCACCCGGCGCCTGACGGCGCCACCCTCTCCCTCCGGGAGAGGGTTGATTTGGTGGCGCCTTTTCTCACGGCGGTATCTGAGCACGCTGGCGATAGATGCCGGCAGCTCTCGCAATCATCTCGCGGGCTGTGTCCTGCGGCATCCAGCCCGCGTCATAGGGAGCTTCACCCCACGGTTCCTCGTATTGCCACTCGGCGGGGTAGACGTTCGGGCCTGGGTAGACTTCAAAGCTCCATTGCTGCCCTCTGGCGCGAAAATAGAACGGCTTGCCGTCGATGCGGCCTTCCGCTTGGACGGGGCAATTGCCATCCATCCAGTCGATCGAAAACTCGGTCATTCATGGCCCCCCGGGAGAGCGTCGCAAGCTAACGTAGGCTGGGAGGGCGACAGCGCCAAGGTCGCCGATTTCGGCCGGCTGGTGGCGGCGTATGGGGGCGGGTGAGGCGCGTCAATTGACCCTCTCCCAGAGGGAGAGCGCGGCAGCGGCAGCTGTCGGGTGAGGGGTCGTCCCTCTCCGGATAGGGCAGTATTCGCGGCGCGCATCGGCATCAGTTCTGAGGGCTTACGCCCCTCACCCGGCGCCTGACGGCGGCACCCTCTCCCTTCGGGAGAGGGTTGATTTATCTGCCTCAATGCCCCCAGCGCAGCGCCAGCGGGTTGACCTCGCGGGCGAGCTCCAGGAGCCCGGCCTTGGTCGCCGGATGCAGGGCGTCGAGCGGGTGGCGGACGTGGTCGGAGGCGATCACCTTGCCGGCCTGCATCACCGTCTTGGTGGCGCGCAGGCCGCATTGCCGGTTCTCGTAGTTGATCAGCGGCAGGATGCGGGCGTAATGGGCGGCGGCTTCGGCGCGGCGGCCGGCGGCGTGATGCTGCACCACCGGCTTGATCAGGTCGGGCAGCAGCGCGCTCGACATGGTGGCGGTGGCGCCGGCGTCGAGATCGGCCATCAGGGTGATCGATTCCTCGCCGTCCCAGGGGCCGACGATGGCGGCACCGCCCTGTTCGATCAGGCCGCGGAGCTTGGCCGCGGTACCGGCGATCTCGATCTTGAAATAGCAGACCGCCGGCACGGCCTTGGCGAGGCGGACCAGCGCCGGCACCGGCAGCGCGACGCCCGAGAGCGGGGCGTCCTGCAGCATGATCGGGATGGGGGCAGCTTCCGCGACGCGGGCGAAATGCTCGACCATGCTCGCCTCGTCGGCGCGCAAGGTCGCGCCGTGATAGGGCGGCATCAGCATCAGCATCTTGGCGCCGGCCTTATAGGCCTTGGCGGCACGCTCGGCGGCGATGCGGGTGGAGAAATGGCTGACCGTGACGATGACCGGCACGCGGCCGGCGACATGGTCCAGGCAGAGCGTGGTCAGCTGGTCGCGCTCGACATCGGTCAGCACGAACTGCTCGGAATAATTGGCCAGTATGCAAATGCCGTCGACGCCCTGGTCGATCATGCAGTCGAGTACCCGGCGCATGCCGGCGAGGTCGAGGTCGCCATTGTCGAGAAAAGGGGTCGGGGCGACCGGATGGACGCCCTTGTAGACGGGGAAGGCCGACATGCGTTTCTGCTCCCTGGGATCTTGAACGTCAGTGGTTGTCGCGCGGCACGGCCGAGCCGGACCGGCCGACCAGGAAGTCCAGGTCGGCGCCCTTGTCGGCCTGCATGACCGTGTCGACATAAAGCTTGGCATAACCGCGGCCGGTGTGCAGCGGCGGCTCGGGCGGCGTCCAGGCGGCGCGGCGCGTGGCAAGTTCGGCGTCGTCGACATGCAGGTGCAGCCGGCGCTCGGCGACGTCGAGGGTGATCAGGTCGCCATTCCTGACCAGTGCCAGGTTGCCGCCGGCGGCGGCCTCGGGCGCGACATGCAGCACGACGGTGCCATAGGCGGTGCCGGACATGCGGGCATCCGAAATGCGCACCATGTCCTTGACGCCCTTTTTCAGGAGCTTCGGCGGCAGCGGCATGTTGCCGACCTCGGCCATGCCCGGATAGCCCTTGGGGCCGCAATTCTGCAGCACCATGATCGAGCTCTCGTCGATGTCGAGGGCGTCGTCATTGATGCGATGGTGCAGGTCCTCGATCGAGGAAAACACCACGGCGCGGCCGGTGGTTTTCAGGAGATGGGGCGAGGCGGCGGAGGGCTTGATCACCGCGCCGTCGGGGGCGAGGTTGCCCTTGAGGATGGCGATGCCGGAATTGGCCTTGAACGGCTTGTCGAAGGCGTGGATCACCTCCTCGTTCCAGCATTCCGCGCCCTGGACATTGTCCCACATCGAGCGGCCGTTGACGGTAACGGCGTCCTTGTGCAGCAGGCCCTGCTCGGCCAGGCGCTTGAGCACCACCGGCAGGCCGCCGGCATAATAGAAATCCTCCATCAGGAACGAACCCGAGGGCATGATATTGACCAGGCAATGGACCTCGCGGCCGAGCCGGTCGAAATCGTCCTGGTTGAGCTCGACGCCGAGGCGGCCGGCCAGCGCCAGGAGGTGGATCACCGCATTGGTCGAGCCGCCGATGCCGGCCAGCGCGCGGATGGCGTTCTCGAAGGCCTGGCGGGTGAGGATCTGCGAGATCCTGATATCGTCCTTGACCATCTGGACGATGCGCCGGCCGGCCTCGCGGGCGAGCAGGTTGCGGCGGGCGTCGACCGCGGGGATCGCGGCGTTGCCGGGCATGCCCATGCCCAGCGCCTCGACCATGGAGGCCATGGTGGAGGCCGTGCCCATGGTCATGCAATGGCCCTGGCTGCGATGCATGGCCTGCTCGGCCTCATGGAATTCGGCCAGCGTGATTTCGCCGGCGCGCAATTGCTCGGACATCGAGATCGTATTGGTGCCTGAGCCGATGAGCTGGCCCTTGTAGCGGCCGGACAGCATCGGGCCGCCGGATATGCCGATCGTCGGCAGGTCGACGGAAGCCGCCCCCATCAGCAAAGCCGGCGTGGTCTTGTCGCAGCCCATCAGCAGCACCACGCCGTCGAGCGGGTTGCCGCGGATCGATTCCTCGACATCCATCGAGGCGAGGTTGCGGAACAGCATGGCGGTCGGCCGCAGCTGGGTCTCGCCCAGCGACATGACCGGGAATTCCAGCGGAAAGCCGCCGGCCTCCAGCACGCCATATTTGACGTGCTCGGCAATGGTCTTGAAATGCGAGTTGCAAGGGGTGAGCTCGGACCAGGTGTTGCAGATGCCGATCACCGGCCGGCCATCGAACTGGTCGGCCGGGAAGCCGCGGTTCTTCAGCCAGGAGCGGTAATAGAAACCCATCTTGTCCTGGCGGCCGAACCATTCCTGGCTGCGCAGCTTTCTGGTCGAGCTCATGGGGTGGGACTTTCGAAGAAGGTGGATGCGGGGTGGAGGAAGCGTGGCCTGGGGAACGGGCCTCAGCGGGTCTCGGCGGCCGGCCTGAAGGCGCTGAGCAGCCAGCCGGCGAGCCGGGTGACCAGCGGCCAGAACAGCAGCAGGAAGGCGAGCGCCATCAGGGTCGCGACCAGCGGATTGGCCCAGAAGATCGCCGGCGAGCCCTTCGACATGATCAGCGACTGGCGAAAGGCATCTTCCGCCTTGTCGCCGATCACCATGGCGAGAACCAGGGGCGCGATCGGATAGTCGAGCTTCTTGAAGACATAACCGACAAAGCCGAAGGCGAGCGCCAGCCAGAGGTCGAAAGGCCGGCCGGCGACGGTATAGGCGCCGATGAAGCAGATGGCGACGATGGCCGGGCCGATAATGGCGAAGGGGATGCGCAGGATCGCCGCGAACAGCGGCACGGTCGCCAGCACCAGGACGACGCCGACAATGTTGGACAGATACATCGAGGCGATCAGACCCCAGACGAAATCCGGCCGCTCGACGAACAGCATCGGGCCGGGATTGAGGCCCCAGATCATCAGGCCGCCGAGCATGACCGCCGCGGTGGCCGAGCCCGGCACGCCGAGCGCCAGCATGGGCAGCATGGCGCTGGTGCCGGCCGCGTGGTCGGCGGTCTCGGGCGCGATGATGCCGTCCGGCTCGCCGGTGCCGAGCTTGTCGCGGTTCTTCGAGAAGCGGCGGGCGAGGCCGTAACTCATGAAGGACGCCGCCGTCGGGCCGCCGGGCGTGATCCCCATCCAGCAGCCGACAATGGCGGAACGGAGCAGCGTCACCCAATAGCGCGGCATGCTGAGCAGGGTCTTCCAGACGTCGCGCGCCGAGACGCGGGCGCGGATGCCGTCGAGCTTCATGCCCTCCTCGATGGTGATCATCAATTCGCCGAGGCCGAACAGGCCGATGACCGCGACCAGGAAGCTGACGCCCGCGATCAGGCTGTCGAAGCCATAGGTCAGGCGCAGGCTGCCGGAGACCGAATCCATGCCCATGGCGGCGAGCGCGAAACCGACGCCGATGGAGACGATGGTCTTCATGGCGGTGGCGTTGCCGAGGCCGACGAAGCTGGCGAAGGCCAGGAAATAGACCGCGAAGAATTCCGGCGAGGAGAACTTCATCGCGAAACGGGCGACCGTGCCGGACAAGGTGGTGATCAGGATGATGCCGAAGAAGGCGCCGATGCCGGCCGACAGGAAGGCGTAGCTGAGCGCCGCCGTCGGCTGGCCCTTCTTGGCCATGGGATAGCCGTCGAAGGTGGTGGCGACCGATGACGGCTCGCCGGGAATATTGAACAGGATCGAGGTGGTCGAGCCGCCGAACAGGGCGCCCCAATACATGCTGGTGAGCAGGATGATCGCCGCCACCGGGTCCATGGTGAAGGTCAGCGGCAGCAGCAGCGAGACGCCGTTCGGCGCGCCGAGGCCGGGCAGCACGCCGACCAGGATGCCGAGCAGCACGCCGACCACCATCAGCATCAGGTGATAGCTGGTCAGCGCGACGCTGAAGCCGTGGATCAATGCGTTCAAGCCATCCATGACAAGCGTCCTCTAGAGACCGAGAGCGGCCTCGAGAGGCCCTTTGAGGAGCGGCGTGCTGAAGGCGTATTCGAGCACGAGATAGAGGAACACGGGTATGCCGAGCGAGACCGCGAGTGCGGCCGGCAGGCGATAGCCGTTCTGGAACACCATGGTGGCGAACAGGTAGAGCGCGGTCGCGACATAGAGCCCGAGCAGCATGGCGACCGCGACGAAGGTGATCATCGGAATGACGAAGCCCATGACCGACCTGAACTGCTCGCGGCTCAGGAAGTCGGCGGTCAGGCCGGCGCGCTGGGCCACGCTCTGGCCGGCGATGACCAGGCTCGCGGCGGTCACGACGAGCCCCATATAGAGCGGAAAGGTGCCGGCTTCGGGACCGGACGGCCCCCAGCCGACGCCGAACTCCAGCGCGCCGACCGCAATGGTGAGCCCGAAGGCGGCGGTCACGCAGGCGGTCGCGATCTCTGCGGCGAAGCGCGTAATCATCGCTGTCTCCCGGAGCGGCAAGGGGAGGGGGAAGGGAAGGACGCGGCCCGTGGGACGGGCCGCGGCGGAGAGGTCAGCGGGCGGTCCAGCCCTGCTGCTCGAAGACGGCGCGGTTCTTCGCCTCGTCATCGGCGATGAAGGCGCGCAGCTGGTCGCCGGCCATGAAGGTGCCGGTCTGGACGGTGCGCGTGATGTAGTCCTGCCATTCCGGCGTCTCGCTCACCTTTTTCAGCACATCGGCATAGAAGGCGACGGCATCAGCCGGAACATTGGCCGGCAGCCAGACCGTGCGCGGCATCTGGAAGCGTTCGATCGGAATGCCTTCCTCGCGGCAGGTCGGAATGTCGGCCCAGCCCATGTCGGCGGTGACCCGGGGACCCGAGGCCAGGCGCTGCTGCGAGAACACGCAGAGCGGCCGCACCTGGCCGGCCTTCCACTGGCCGATATTCTCATTCGGGTTGTTGGTGTTGGAATCGATATGACCGCCGGCGAGCTGGTTGGCTGCCGCGCCACCGCCCTGGAACGGCACATAGATGAACTTCACGCCCGACGCGGTCTCGATCATGCTGGTCAGCGTCTGATCGGTGTCGCGCGACTGGCTGCCGCCCATCTTGATGGTTTCCGGGCGGGCCCGGACCGCGTCCAGGAAGGCGCGCGCGGTGCGATATTCCGAATTGCTGTTGACCCAGAGCAGGAACTCGTCGAGCGCCATGCCGGCGACCGGGGTCAGGTCGGTGAGCTTGTAGGCGAGCCTCGCCACATAGGGCAGGAGATAGGCGTTGTTGGTGCCGAAAATCAGCTTGTGCGGGTCGCTCGCGGCCGTGCGGGCATAGATATAGCCTTCGGCGCCCGAGCCGCCGCCCTTGTTGACCACCACGACCGGACGGTCGAACAGCTTGTACTTGGTGATGATCGCCTGAATGACCCGGGCGAAATTGTCGGTGCCGCCGCCGGGCGACGAGGTCACGACGAATTCCACCGGGCGCGACGGCTGCCAGGCGGCCTCGGCCGCGCCTGCCGTCAGTGCGATGCCGAGGATCGCCGAACCAATGCGTTGAGCCAGTTTGAGCATGAGGCCTTCTCCCTGATGTTGCCTGCCCGCCGGCGGCCGTTGGATCGGCCGTCCGGAATGGTTGGTGAAGCGTCAGGCCGCGACTTTGCGGCGATTCAGTCCTTCGGTCGCCATGCGGATGGCGAGCTTGAGCGCGGCGCGGCTGGCGCCCAGATTGGCGATGCCCTCGCCCGCGATCTCATAGGCCGTGCCATGGGCCGGCGTGCAGATCGGGAAAGGGAAGCCGCCGATCAGGGTGACGCCGCGGTCGAAGCCCATCAGCTTCATCGCGATCTGTCCCTGGTCATGATACATGGTCAGGACCGCGTCGAAATCGCCGTTCTTGGCGCGCAGGAACACGGTGTCGGACGGGAACGGGCCCTGGACGTTGAACCCCTGGGCCTTGGCCTTGGCCACCGTCGGTTCGAGAATCTCGATCTCCTCGCGGCCGAAATTGCCACCGTCGCCGGCATGGGGATTGAGGCCGGCCACCGCGATGCGCGGAGAGGCGAAACCGGCGGCGCGCATGGCGCCGTCGGCCAGCGCCAGGGCGCGCAGGATGCGGTCCTCGCTGATGTTGCGGGCAACCTCGCTCAGCGGGATATGCGAGGTGACGCGGGCGTTCCACAGGCCTTCGAGGATGTTGAATTCGCTCGCCGGGCCGTCATAGCCGATGGCGTCGCGAACGAAACGGATCTCGTCGTCGTAACCGGGATAGGCAAAGCGCATCGCCGCCTTGTTGAACGGGGTGAAGAACACCGCGTCGGCGCGGCCGCCGGCGGCATGGCGCAGCGCGCGCCGGAAGTTCTCGGTGGCGAAACGGCCGCCGGCGAGCGTCGCGGTGCGCGGCGTGACATCGGCGATGCCGAGATGGCCGAGATCGACCAGCATGGGCCGGCCGGGCTCCGGCTGAGCCGCGTCCTCGGAGGCCACGACCTCGACCGCCGGGTCGACCTTGGCGACGGCGGCGCCGCCATCGAGGATGCGCTTGTCGCCAAAGATCACGAAGCGCGCGGCCGACCGGAGGTCGGGTTCGACCAGGAGCTTGGCCAGCAATTCCGGGCTGATGCCGGCCGGGTCGCCCATGGCGACGGCAATGGTGGGCAGCTCTGTCGCGGCCGTGGCTGTCATGTCGCGCCTCTTTGATCCGTCTCGCCGAGGAGACGTTGCACACTCAGTATTCTGTATGCAATATTCAGCGCAAAGGTCAAGGGGCGGGTCAAACCACCTCCGTGGACGGAACGCAGAGGACGCTGGGCTCACGATGAATTTCCACACAACCTACGCCGCCATCGCCACGCCGATCGAGACCTGCGTCGTCGGCAGCGGCGGCTTCGGCCAGAGCTTCATCGCGCAGGCCCAGCACGTGCGCCTGATGGGCGCGCGGATCGCGGTCGATCGCGATGCCGAGACCGCGGCCCAGGCGCTCCGCCTGTCCGGCATCCCGGCCGACCGGATCCGCGTCTGCGCCGACACGCGGGCGGCCGCGGCGGCCTGGAAGGACGGACTGTTCGTCGCCGCCGGCTCGCTGGAGACGGTCATCGACCTGCCGTTCCAGGTGCTGGTCGAGGCGACCGGCCATCCGGAGGCGGCCGCCCGTCATGCGCTGCTGGCGATCGAAGCCGGCCGGCATGTCGCGCTGGTCTCGAAGGAGACCGACAGCGTCTGCGGCCCGGGCCTGGCGCGGCTGGCGCGCGACCGCGGCCTGATCGTTACGCCGGTCGACGGCGACCAGCCGAGCCTGCTGATCGGCCTGATCACCTGGGGCCAGGTGCTGGGCCTGGAGATCATCGCCGCGGGCAAGTCGAGCGAATATGACTTCGTTTTCGATCGTGCCGCTGGCACGGTGACCAGCAACGAGGTGAGCCGGCCGCTGCCCGAACTCGCCGGCGCCTGGGACGTCGGCCCCCGCGACCTGAAAGCGGTCAGTGCCGCGCGCGAGCGGCTCATCGGTGGACAGTTCCCGCTGCGTGCCGTGCCGGATCTGTGCGAGCTGACACTGGTCGCCAATGCCACCGGCTTCATCCCGGATCGTGCCGATTTCCATGCGCCGGTGGCCCGCATCCCCGAGGTCGCCGGCCTGCTCGCCGAACGCGCCGATGGCGGCCTCATGGACGGCATGGGCCGGCTCGATGTGTTCCATCATCTGCGCGCGCCCGACGAGGCGAGCTTTGCCGGCGGCGTCTTCATCGTGGTCAAGTGCCGGGACAAGACGAGCTGGGACATGCTGGCCAGGAAGGGCCACGCGGTGAGCGCCTCCGGCGAGACCGCCATGCTCTACTTGCCGCGCCACATCCTGGGACTGGAGGCGGCGACCAGCATTCTCGATGCCGCGGGCCTCGGCCGCTCCGGCTATGGCGACGACTACCGGCCGCGCATCGACCTGGTGGCCGTCGCCGTGCGCGATCTGGCGGCGGGCACCGTGCTGACCGCCAGCGGACACCACCACACCATCGACGGAGTGCGGGCGGAGATGCGGCCCGCCGCCGCGCTCGCCGCCGGCGAGCCGGCGCCGTTCTACCTGGTGGCCGACCGGCCGCTGGCGCGCGCGGTCAAGGCCGGTGAGCCGATCCGGCTCGGCGATGTGGCGATGGACGAAAAGTCACGGCTCTTCGGCCTGCGTTTGCGGCAGGATCAATTGTTCGCCTGAGGCCTGCGGGGGCCGTCCCGGCGGCCTCGCATCCTGGCAAGCGCCGCCGATCGCCGCCGATCCGACCGGACTCGAAAAAAGCCGGCGCCGCGCGCCGTCACACCCGGAACAGCTTCTCGAGCTTGTCGAGCGAGGCGATGAGTTTGTCAGCCTCGGGGCCGAGCGCAGCCAGGATGCGCTGTTCGAATGCCAGCGCCCGTGGAACGAGGTCGGTATAGGCGCGGCGCCCGAGTGTCGTGAGCGTCAGGATTTCCTCACGGCGATCGGTATCGCTTTCGTACCGCTTGAGCCAATGCCGTTCGTCCAGGGCGCGCACGGCGCGGCTCACCTTGGTCTTGTGCATGGATGAATGGGTGCCGATCGCTTTCGCGCCCATCTTCTCGAATTGGCCCAATGTCGCCAGGACCCGCCATTCCGGCACGGTGAGATCGTGGTGGGCGCCGTAAACCGTCCTGAACTCGAGCGAGACGGCACTCGTGATCCGGCTGAGCCGGTAGGGGAGAAATCGTTCGAGCGCGAGGGTGGTCATGGATTGTTAGTTACAAAAGCAACGGTTACAAATGCAACAGATATCGTTCAGACGGGATGACGACCATGGAAAAATCCTCGTTTCCGGTGCAATCGACCGCAACCGGCGGGTCGACGCTGCAGGCCGGCTACATGTCGGGCTTCGGCAATGGCTTCGAGACCGAGGCGCTTCCGGGCGCGCTGCCGATCGGTCGCAATTCGCCGCAAAAATGCGCCTATGGCCTCTATGCCGAACAGCTCAGCGGTTCGCCCTTTACCGCGCCTCGGACCACCAATGAGCGCTCCTGGCTCTATCGGATCCGCCCGACCGTGGCGCATTGGGGCCAGTTCAGGAAGCTGGATGCCGGCCTCTGGCAGACCGCGCCGGGGGAGCAATCGGAGCTGCCGATTGGCCCGCTGCGCTGGGACCCGATCCCGATTCCCAACGAGCAGCTGTCTTTCGTCGAGGGGGTCCGGACGATCACCACGGCCGGCGACGGCGGCACCCAGGCGGGGATGGGCGCGCATGTCTACCTGATCACCCGTTCGATGACGGACGAGTATTTCTACAATGCCGACGGCGAGATGTTGTTCGTTCCCCAGCAAGGCGACCTTCGGCTCTGGACCGAATTCGGCATTATCGAGATCGAACCCGGCGAGATCGCGGTCATCCCGCGGGGCGTGAAGATCCGGGTCGAGCTCCGCAACGGTCCGGCGCGCGGCTATCTCTGCGAGAATTATGGCGGCGCCTTCACGCTGCCGGAGCGCGGGCCGATCGGCGCCAATTGCCTGGCCAATCCGCGCGATTTCCTGACGCCTGTCGCGGCCTACGAAGACAAGGACACGCCGTCGCGCATGTATGTGAAATGGGGTGGGGCGATCTGGGCCGCCGACATCGCCCATTCGCCCCTCGACGTGGTCGCCTGGCATGGCAATTACGCGCCGTACAAATATGATCTTCGCCGCTATTCGCCGGTCGGCCCGGTGCTCTTCGACCACGCCGATCCCTCGATCTTCACTGTGCTGACATCGCCCTCGGAGACGCCGGGCACGGCCAATATCGACTTCGTGATTTTCTCCGACCGGTGGCTGGTCGCGGAGAATACGTTCAGGCCGCCCTGGTACCACATGAATGTCATGAGCGAGTTCATGGGGCTGGTCTATGGCCAATACGATGCCAAGCCGCAGGGTTTCGTGCCGGGCGGGGTCTCGCTGCACAACTCGATGCTGCCGCACGGCCCCGATGTCGAGGCCTTCGAAAAGGCCAGCAATGTCGAGCTCAAGCCGCACAAGCTCGAGGGCACCATGGCCTTCATGTTCGAGACGCGGTTCCCCCAGCGGGTCACCGCCTATGCGGCCGGCTCCGCGGCGCTGCAGAAGGACTATGGCGCCTACGGGCACCAGTTGAAGAAGCACTTCAACCCGAACCAGCGATAACCGGATCATGCAGCAGATCGACAAGACGCACGACCGGACGCTCCGGAGCTGGTTGCCGTCGGCCAATGGCCATCAGGATTTCCCGATCCAGAATCTGCCATTCGGCATCTTCAGTCCGCCCGGCGGGGGGGCCAGGGGAGGCGTGGCCATTGGCGACGCAATCCTGGACCTTGCCGCCGCGCTGGCCGCGGACCTTTTCGAGGGCGAGGCGCGAAAGGCAGCCGAAGCTGCTTCAGGCGCGACGCTCAATGCTTTTCTGGCTCTGGGCGCGGAGCCGCGGCGAAGGCTGCGCGCCCGTCTGTCGGAGATCCTGGCCCTCGGCAGCGCCGCGCAGGGCGCGGCCGAACCATGCCTGCACGCCGCCGCGGATTGCACGGTGCACCTGCCGGCCACCATTGGCGACTACACCGATTTCTATGTCGGCATCCATCACGCCACCAATGTCGGCCAGCAGTTTCGGCCCGACAATCCCCTGCTGCCCAACTACAAGCACGTTCCCATCGGCTATCACGGCCGGGCCTCCTCGATCGGCCCATCCGGGACGCCCGTCCGCCGTCCCAACGGCCAATCGAAACCGCCGGACGCCATCGGCCCGAGCTTCGGTCCGACGCAGCGGCTCGACTACGAGCTGGAGCTGGGGGTCTGGATCGGCGCAGGCAATGCCCTTGGCGAGGCGATCCCGATTGCCGCGGCGAGCGAGCATGTCGCGGGTTATTGCCTGCTGAACGATTGGTCGGCACGCGATATTCAGGCGTGGGAATATCAACCGCTGGGGCCGTTCCTGGCCAAGAATTTCGCCAGCACGATCTCCGCCTGGGTGGTGACGCCGGAGGCATTGGCGCCGTTCCGTATCGCCCAGCCGCCGCGGCCCGAGAACGATCCCGTGCCGCTGCCCTATCTGCTGGACCAGGCCGATCAACGCGAAGGCGCGCTCGATCTGGAGCTCGAGGTCCTGCTGCTCACGCCCGGCCTGCGGGCCAAGGGACTAGCGGCGCATCGGCTCGGCCTTTCCAACGCGCGGCACATGTATTGGACGGTCGCGCAGATGATTGCTCATCACACCTGCAACGGCTGCAACCTGAGGCCGGGCGACCTCCTCGGCACCGGGACGATTTCCGGGCCGGACGCCACGGCTTGCGGCAGCATCCTGGAAGCGACGCTCGGCGGGAAAAATCCCATCGTGCTCGCTTCCGGTGAAGAGCGTCGCTTCCTGCAGGACGGGGACGAGGTGATCCTGCGGGCGCGCGGCCGCCGCGAGGGTTTCGCCGCGATCGGCTTCGGCGAGTGTCGCGCCACCATCATGCCGGCGCGGTGACGCGCCGGCGATCCGCCGCCTGTCGCGGTGCGATCGCGAATGTCCTGAAGAGCGAGGCGATAGCTTGAAACTCTATACCTACTGGCGATCCACCTCGTCCTATCGGCTGCGGATCGGCCTCGCGCTGAAGGGCGTCGAGGTCGAGCATTGCCCTGTGCACCTGGTCCGCAACGGTGGCGAGCAGAATGGCGAAAGCTACAGGGCGATCAACCCTCAGGGCCGGGTTCCGGCGCTTGCGCTCGACGACGGTGCCGTCCTCACGCAATCGCCGGCCATTCTCGAATATCTCGAGGAGGTCTATCCCGATCCGAGGCTCCTGCCGGCGGACCCCGTCGCACGCGCAAAGGTCCGGGCCGTCGCGGCGATCATCGGCTGCGATATCCATCCTCTGCACAATGTCGGTCCGCTGAACCACCTCCGGAGGGAATTCGGCGGCTCGGACGCGGATGTCGGTATTTGGATCTCCACCTGGTCGCGGCAGGGCTTCGCGGCGATCGAAACGATGATCGGCGGCGACGGATTTTGCTTCGGCGCGGAGCCGAGCCTCGCCGACGTCTATCTCGTGCCGCAGCTCTATGCCGCGCGGCGGTTCAAGGTGGACCTGGCGGACTATCCCCGGATCGTGCGGGTCGAGCGCATCGCGGCGGAACATCCCGCCTTTCAAAAGGCTCACCCGTCGCGCCAGCCGGACGCGGAATAGCGCCCGTCTCGGGCGACGGCGTCGCGGCAGGCCCCGAGGAACCCGTTGCGAGGCCGCCGGCGCGCGCTTCGGCCGGCCGGCGCATCGCGAGGCGCCGTGCCTTGAGGTGCCTCCTGGGCTCGGCTATAGCCGGCGGGGTGGCGGGCTCGCTGCCGATTCGACAATTTTACGGGATCCCGGGGGCATGAGCATCAAGGGGCGCGGCGTGCAGTCGATCGAGGTCGGCGGCCGCATTCTCGTCGTCCTCGGTTCCGAGGCGCGGCCGATGATGCTGCGCGACCTCGCCCATCGCGCCAAGCTCACCCCGGCGCAGGCCCATGCCTATTTGCTGTCGCTCCGCCGGCTCGAGTTGGTGGAACAGGACGAAGCCGGCCGCTATCGCGTCGGCCCCTTCGCGCTGACCCTCGGCATCGCCCGCATGTGGGGCTCCGATCCGCTGAAGCTGGCCATGCAGCGCCTGTCGCAGCTTGCGGAAGAGACCGGCATGATGGCGACGATCCTGGTGTTCGGCACCCGTGGCCCCACGGTCGTCTATGTCGAAGAAGGCGCCAACCAGATTCAGGTGAACGTGCGTGCCGGCACGCTCTATTCGATGATGGGAACGGCCAGCGGCCGGGTGTTCTCGGCCTATCTGGCGGACAGCGTCGCCAGGGTGCGGATCAAGGCCGAGATCGCCGAGGGTCCCTCGCAGTTCATGGTTGGGGCGCCGGCCTCGCTCCGCGCGGTCGCGGCCTCCAACAAGATGGTGCGCGCCGCCGGCTATGCGACGACGGAAGGCGTGCCGATCCCGGGCATCAATGCGGTGTCCGCACCGGTGTTCGACAGTGCCGGCAGGATGCAGTTGGCGATCACGCTGATCGGACCCGTCGGCGGGATGAGTGTCGCCGCCGAAAGCCCGTTCGTGGCGGCGACCGTCGCCTTCTGCGCGAAGCTGTCGGCCGATCTCGGCTATGATCCGAACCGGCTGCTGGGCGGCGAAGGGCCGGTCTGACGGGAAAAGCAAAGGCGGCCGAGCCGCGGGGGCACCCTGCAAGGTCAGCCGGCCGAAGCATGGACGCCCGCCAATGCGCCATCGGACGATGGTCGCGCTGGCGGGCTCGATGCTGCGGCAGGTCAGGACGCGGTGCGCGCGGCCTTCTCGATCCCGTTGCGGATCCAGTTGTTGTACATGGTCTTCATATCAGGCGAGGCCGGCTGCAGCTTCATCACCGCGCCCACCATCTCGCTGGCGAACATGAAGGTGATCCAGGCGGTCAGCTCGACGATTTCCTCGTCGGAGAAATGCGCCTTCAGGGCCTGCCAGTCCTGTTCCGGCACGTCCGTCGGGTTGGTCGCGACGGCCTTGCCGAAAGCCACGGCGGCTGCCCAGCGGGGATCGTCATAGCTGCCCCTCGGCGCGCCGAGCGAGGCGCAGAACGCGCAGCCCGAATGTTGCGCGACCATCCGGCGGACTTCTTCCTTGAGGCCGGCGTCGACGACGCCGCTGAAGCGCATCGCTTCGTCGAGCGCGTTCCACGGTTTGGCGATCTCCGGACGAAGCGCCATGATCTGGCGGAATTCGCTGCCCGGGACGCCCGTCTTTCCTTGTATCCTTGCCATTGTTGGCCCTCTCCGTTCACATCGCAAGAAATCCGCCGTCAACGGGGATCATGACCCCGTTGACGTAGCTCGCCAGCACATCCGATGCGAGGAACAGCGCGGTGCCGACGAGTTCGTCGGGTTCGCCCACGCGGCCCATCGGGATGCGCTTCACCAGCATCTCCATCTTGGCGTGGTCCACGCCGATCCAGGTGTTCATCGGGGTCCGCATCGTGCCCGGGGCGATGCCGTTCACCCGGATGCCGAAGGGCGCGAATTCGACGGCCATCTCCTTGGTCAGGAGCAGGACGCCGCCCTTCGACGAGGCATAGGCCGCGCCCTTGGTCGCCAGCCCGAGGAAGGATTGCAGGGAACCGATATTGATGACCGTGCCGCGCGTCCGCTTGAGCTGATCGAGCAGCGACACCGTCGCGTAATAGACGCCGGTCAGGTTGACGTTGATGATCCGCTGCCAGGCATCGAGCGCCTGCTCGCTGTCGCTGTCGCCGCGGAAGATGATCCCGGCATTGTTGATCAGGATCGACGCATCGCCCATTTCGGCTGCGATCCGCGCCGCGACGTGCTTGCCGTCCTCGCGGCTGGAGACGTCCCAGCGCAGCCCCAGCGCCGCCCGGCCCTCGGCGCGCACCAGCTCGGCCGTCTCATTGGCCAGCGCCTCATCGACATCGGTCGCGACGATGCTGGCGCCCCATTTGGCCAGGCCGACCGCCAGCGCGCGGCCATTGCCTTGCCCGGCACCCGTGATGACGCAGAGCTTGCCGTCGAGAAGTGGGTACATTGAAATTAGCTCCCTTGTGCGGACGGATGGCCGGTCGGCCTGTGGGATTCTGGCTCCCGGCCTGATCGATCACCGCTTCCTCTCCGAAACGAAACCCGCCAGTGGCGTGTCATTCGTCGTTTGTTATCTGCAAATCTATTCGCTATTTGATAGCGCCGGACGATGGGCTGCGCAAGCCGGAAAACGACGATCTCGCACCGGCTTGGGCAGGGGTCAGCGTGTAGCGGCATGGGGGCCGCGGCCGAGGACGCGATCCACCTCCGCCGGGGTCGCGGTGGCGAAGGTGGACGGGTGCGCGTCGATCTTCGCCAGCGCGCGAATGACCGCCGGCCGCTCGGCGATCCGCCGATACCAATGCCAGAGATGGGGATAGCTTTCGCCATTCTCCGCGGTGAACGGATGTGTCTCGCCGAACATCCGCGCCTCGGTGCGGAACCACGGAAAGGTTGCGATGTCGGCGATCGAATAGTCGTCACCGCCGAGGAAGGCGGTCTTGGCCAGCCGGTCGTCGATCAGCCGGTAAAGCCGTTTGACCTCGGTGGTATAGCGCGACACGCCATAGTCGTTCTCGGCGGCGAAGCGGTTGAAGTGGTTGAACTGGCCGAATATCGGGCCGATGCCGGTCAGCTGGATCATCAGCCATTGAAGCGCGTCGCTGCGCCGGCGCGGATCCGCGGGCAGCAGCGCACCGGTCTTTTCCGCCAGATAAAGGAGGATCGCCCCCGACTCGAAGACCACATAGTCGCCACCACTGGGCCCGTCGTGGTCGACGATCACCGGAACCTTGGCGTTCGGATTCAGCGCACGAAATTCCGGCGCGAACTGCTCGCCTTTCCAGATGTTGATCTGATGCGCGGCATAACGAAGCTCGGTCTCCTCCAGCATCAGATAGATCTTCTGGACGTTCGGACTGGCCATGGCATAGAGGTCGATCACAGGCTGCATCCTCTGGTTCGCGGCGGTTCGCGCTAGGCGACCTGCGTGGTCTCGACGAAATAGGGCGCGACGCCCGCCACGATCGTGTCGGTGTGCTCCTTGGTCCGCGCGAAGGCGGCGGTGGTCAGGACCGCGGCGGCGTCTTCCTTGCTGCGAAACCACAGCTCGACGACGCCATCGACCAGGATGTCGTCATGCGAGGCGTCGCTTACGCCCGCGCTGTGCCGGGCAATGACGAGGTTCTGCGTGTAGCCCAGCAGCTTTGGCCAGGTCCTCACGAGCTCGGCATGGCGCCCGAGCCATTCGCGCCGGAATTCCTCGGCCGAGACCTCCGGCCGGCGGCGCAGGATCGACATGCGCTTGACCATCGGGCCGGCGCCGGCGGCGAGCGGAATTGCCGCGTGTTTCTCGCAGACGACAATGTCGGCGCGGTCCAGAAATTGCGCGGCGGCCGTCGTGACGGCGGCAAAGGCTTCCGATGCGACCGCGGCATGCATGGCGTCGGCATCGGAGAATTGCAGTTCGGAAATGCCGTCGATGTTCCAGTCGCCGCGCGGCCCCGGATCGGTGACACGATGCTGGAGATAACCGTGCAGTCCGGGCAGGCGGGTGACGACGGATGGGCCGGCATCGTGCCAGCGCGTGGCGAAATCCGTGTCGGTGAGGTCGGCTTTGCGTCGAAGCAGGCCCAGGCGGCTTATCATCATCGTCCTCCAGTCGTAGGCAGCGCGGCCTAACCCGCGATCCGGCGGCTTTCTCGCCGGGGCGAAATCATCGGTCCGGCGGCGCGGGCGAGCGCGGGCGCGCCGCCGTCGGCTCGTCGATCAACCCTGCAGGTCGGCCCACATGCGGCGGTCGCGCTCGGCGGTCCAGACGCGCGGCCGGTCGACGCCCCGCGCCTCGTCGAAAGCGCGGGCAACATTGAACGGCATGCAGTGCTCGTAGATCGCATAGCCGGCGAATTTCGGATCCATCACCGCCCGGCATGCATCGAAACTCTGCTTGAGGCTGAGGCCGCGCGCCGCGCTCTTCGACACCGAAGCGTAGAGGGTGGTCAGGAAGTCGCGGGTGCTGGCGAGTGCCGCCCGCACCTCGTCCTCGCCGACCACCGCGCTGCCGCGGCCGGGAACGAGGGCATGGGGCTTCAGTTCGGCGATGCGATCCAGCGTCGCCGGCCAGTCGGCGAAATGCGCGTCGCCGCAGTAGCAGGCCGAGTGATATTCGACGAGATCGCCGGAGAAGACCACGTCGGCGTCGGGCACATGGGCGACGATATCGCCGGCGGAATGACCGCGCCCGAGATGCATCAGCCGGACCTCGCGGTCGCCGAGCCAGACCGACATGCGGTCCTGGAAGGTGACCGTCGGCCAGGTCAGGCCCGGAACCGTTTCGGCGGCCTGGAACAAGCGCGGGAAGCGACCGAGCTCGCTGTCCCAGTCCTCCTGTCCGCGCTCGACGATCAGGTCGCGGGTCGCCTTGGAAGCGATGATTTCCGATGCACCGAAACCGCTGGCGCCGAGCACGCGCACCGCGTGGTAGTGGCTGAGCACGACGTGCTTGATCGGCTTGTCGGTCACCGTCCGGATCTTCTCGACGACGGTCTTCGCCATCACCGGCGTCGCCTGTGCGTCGATGACCATGACGCTGTCCCGGCCGATGATGACGCCGGTGTTCGGGTCGCCTTCGGCGGTGAAGGCATAGAGGCCCGAGCCGATCTCGTCGAAGGAGATGGTCTTGCCCGCCGTATCGGCGGTGGAGGCAAAGCTGGGCTGGGTCATGTCATGTCCTTGAAAATGCGGGGTCCCGGCTGTCGGCCGCCGGGTTCAGGCCGGGCTGGCGACGGGGCTGCGCCCATCGGCGCCACCACCCGAGGTGTCGCCACGCGTGGCAGCCAGATGCCTGCCGGCGATGTAGCCAAAGGTCAGGGCGGGCCCCAGCGTGATGCCGCCGCCGGGATAGTTGCCACCCATGATGCTGGCCATGTCGTTGCCGGCGGCATAGAGCCCGGCTATCGGCCGGCCATCCTGGTCGAGGACCTGGGCGTTGCCGTTGGCCCGGAGCCCGGCAAAGGTTCCGAGATCGCCCACAACCACTTCGACCGCGTAAAACGGCCCGGTGTCGATCGGCGCGAGGCAAGGGTTCGGCTGGAATTCGGGATCGCCGTTGAACCGGTTATAGGCGGTCGATCCCTTGCCGAAGGCGCGGTCCTCGCCCGAGGCCATGTCGCGGTTCCAGGCGGCGATGGTCGCCTCCAGGCCCGCCGCGTCGATTGCTGCGTTGCGCGCCAGCTCGGCGATGGTCTTGCCGGTCTTGAGATAGCCGGACCGGATGTTCGGCCCGACCGGCACGGGGAAGGGTTTGACGAAGCCGAGGCCGAAGCGCTTCAGGAAGGGCTTGTCGACCACGAGGAAGGCCCGCGCCGGTCCCTTGGCGCCATCGCCGCGCGCGGCGAACAGCGCCTGCACGAAATCATGGTAGGAATTGGCTTCGTTGACGAAGCGCCTGCCGTTCGGCAGCACCGCGATCAGCCCGGGCTTGGCGCGGTCGATGAAATGGGGAAATACGCCGAAGCTTCCATCGGCGCGCGGCACCCGCGAAACCGGCACCCAGGCGGCGGCGTTCGGATAGCTGTCCTCGACCTTGGCGCCGGCCGCCTCGCCGAGACGCAGGCCGTCGCCGGTGTTCGATGCCGGCGCGGGCGAGAAATGCCCGTTATTGTCGGCGTCGTGGGGGAACATGGCGCGGCGTCGCGCCGCATCCTGCGGGAAGCCACCGGCGGCGAGAACCACGCCGCAACGGGCGCGCACCGTCACCGTCCGGCCGTTCTTCTCCACCTCCGCGCCATGAACCGCGCCGGCCTCGACGAGCAGCCGCGAGACCGGCGCATCGGTCCAGACATCGACGCCGAGATCGAGCGCGCTGCGGAACAGCCGCCCCGCCAGCGCATTGCCGTTGGTCAGCAACATGCCGCGCCCGTGGCGTGCGAGGTCGCCGGCATGGGCGGCCAGCCGCTTGGCGACATAGATGGCGGATTTGAGCGAGCGCGTGACGTTGAAGAAATGCTTCAGCTCCGGACCGGAGCCGATCATCAGCCCGACGAAGGTCAGTTCCGGGAGGGGCTGGCGCAGGCGCTTGAGCTCCTTGCCCAGCCTCTCGCCGCGGAAGGGCTGCGCCTTGATGGACCGGCCGCCGGAGCGCCCACCCGGCACGGTTGGATGATAGTCGGAAAAGGCCGAGGCCGGCTCGAACGTCACTGACGTCCGGCTGTCGAAGAAGGTGATCGCCTCCGGGCCGGTGCGCAGAAAAGCGTCGACGCAGTCGGGATTGAAGTGGTTGCCGGCCTCGTTCTGCAAATAGGTGCGTGCGGCATCGACCGTGTCCTCCACGCCGTCGCGGCGGGACACGGGATTGTTCGGTACCCACATGAAGCCGCCGGAGAAGGCGGTCGTGCCGCCGACCCAATGGTCCTTCTCGGCGACGATCACCGTCAGGCCCTTGGCCGCGGCGGTGACCGCCGCGGCAAAGCCACCGGCGCCCGAGCCCACAACCAGCACGTCGCAGTCGAAATTGTCCATCATGTCGCGATACCGTCAGTTCCTGATGTCGACGCCGCGGCGCGTGGCCGACAGCAGGTCCTTGCGCTCGCGGAGCGCGGTGCCGAGGCTCTGCTCGCGCTTGGTGAGCCAGGCGCCGTGGCGAACCGGCCAGGCGGAATAGTCCGGCCCGTGTCCGAGCTGTTCGGCCGCACGACGCGGCCAATAGGGGTCTTCGAGCGCGGCGCGGCCAATGGCCACGAGATCGGCGGCCCCCGACCGCAAGGCCTCCTCGGCCTGCGGCCCGTCGACGATCATGCCGACCGCCTGGGTCAAGACCTGCGCCTCGCGCCGGATGGTTTCGGCGAACTCCAGCTGGAAACCCAGCCCGCGCGGCACGTTCATCCGGCTGACCTCTTCGGACAGACCTCCGGAGGAGACGTCGACGACATCGACGCCGACCGCCTTCAGCTCGCGGGCGAAGATGATCGAATCCGCGAGGTCCCAGCTGTCGGCCGCGCCATCCACGGCCGAGATCCGGCAGAACAGCGGCCGCCCCGCCGGCCAGGCGGCACGGACCCGGCTGGCGATCTCGAGCGGGTAGCGCATCCGGTTCTCGATCGGGCCGCCGAACTCGTCGGTGCGACGATTGGCCAGCGACGAGAGAAAGGTCGGGATCAGATAGCCGTGGGCGAAATGTAGCTCCACCGCATCGAAGCCGGCGGCGAGCGCCCGGCGCGTGGCTGCTTCGAACTGTTGGGCAACCTCTTCCATGCCGGCGCGGTCGAGCTCCTCGGGCACGGTCCAGGTCGGGCCGGCGGAGACCGCGCTCGGCCCGATGCGCCGCCAGCCCTCGGCGCCGGCGAAGCGGTCGAGATCGGCTGCCGTGAACGGCTGGCCACCCTCCCAGACGGGGAAGCTGCCGGCCTTGCGCCCGGTATGGGCGAGCTGGACGCCGATGAGGCCCGATTGCGCATGAATGAAATCAACCACCCGGGCGAGCGGCGCCACCTGATCGTCCTTCCACAAGCCGAGGTCGTTGATGCCGACCCGGCCATGCGGCGACACGGCCGTGCTCTCGGCAAAGATCAGGCCGGCCCCGCCGAGCGCGAACTTGCCCAGATGCACCAGGTGCCAGTCGCTTGCGCGGCCGTCGTCGGCGGCGTGCTGGCACATGGGCGAGATGACGATGCGGTTCGGCAGGACCAGATCGCGCAAAGCGAGGGGAGAGAACAGCACGGACTGGCCGGCCTTTCCGGTGGAATCGGTGGTCACGAGGAAGCTCCGCTCAAGGACATCGACTGGCTCAGGGACGAGGATTGCCGGCGTCGCCGGGCGGCGTCGGCGGCCGTCAAAGCGGTGTCGTTGCTGTCCATCCGCATGGGAACGCTCCCCTTCGTCGGATCGGCGGCGTGCCGCGAGGACACGCCGGCCGTCTCCTTCGACCAATCGCATGTAACGAATCGATTCACAACAAGCGAATTTGCCGAAATTCATCTGTTGCTAATCGCTTCGTTGTGAGCTAATTTTTTTCAGTCTGCCGGCGAACCGAAAAAGCCAAGCGCGCCGCCGGCACGACCAAAGCTGGAGGAGCCGCGCCGGAGCCTGTCGTGTTCTGCATCGCGACGGCCCGCGCGGACCATAGGGAGGTGGGAATGGACGAATTTTCAGGAACGCGGAGGCGCTTTCTGCGCGGCGCGGCCGTCTTGGGCGCGACTGCGCCCTTCGTCGACTTCGTCCGTCCGTCATGGGCGGCGGACGACATCAAGCTCGGTTTCAACGGCGACCTTTCGGCCTCGCCCTCCGCCCAGTCGGGGCGCGCGGCGATCGTCGGAATCCAGGCCGCGCTCGACGATCTGAACGGCAAGGGCGGCGTGCTCGGCCGGAAGCTGACACTTGTGGTTCGCGATGATCTTTCGCAGCCGCCCAAGTCGATCAACAACATGAGCGAGTTGATCGACAACGAACGCGTCGTGGCGGTGTTCGGCCCGACCAATTCCGGCAATGCGCTGGCCTGGAAACACATCCCCAATCGCAAGAAGATCCCGGTCATCGGCTGCCTTGCCTCGGCGACCGATATCACCAAGCCGACCAGCCCGTCGGCCGACAACTACATGTTCCGGGTCGGCAGCGTGGACCGCTTCCAGGTCGTGGCGCTGACCACCTATGCCCGCAAGAATCCCGCGACCAAGGTCGTCGGCTTCCTGACCGAGACCACGGGTTATGGCCAGGCCGGGCTCAAGGATCTCGAGGAGGTTGCGGCAGCCCAAGGCATTACGCCGGCCGCGAGCGGGAAGTTCGGTGTCGCGGACACCGACATGACCTCGCAGCTCAGCAAGCTGCGCGATGCCCGGGTGGATACCGTGCTGATCTGGGCGCAGGGCACGCCGACCGGCCAGCTCATGCGCAGCATGGACAAGATCGGCTACTTTCCGACGGTCCTGACCAGTTGGGCGGCGCTCAACCTCAGCTTCGTGAATACCGCGGGCCCGGCTTTGGCCGAGAAGCCGATCTTCCTGCAGACGGTGTCCGAGGATCGCACGCCGCACCAGCAGGCCTTCTTCGATCGGTTCATGCCCAAGCTCGACAATGCCTCGTCCTTTGCCTTCGCGGTTCACGCCTATGACGCGACCCAACTGGTCGCGCTGGCGATAGAACAGGCCGGGTCGACCGATGGGGCGGCACTGCGCGAGGCGCTCGAGAACCAGCGCAAGCCCTATGCAGGCATTGCCAAGACTTATCACCCGCCGTTCACCCGCGAGCGGCACGAGGCGCTCGGTCCCGCCGACCAGCAATGGACCTGCTGGCGCGGCGGCAAACTCGCCTCCTTTACGGACGCGGTGGTGACGTCGCTGAAGCCGGAAGACTTCAAGGGCTGACGAACGGCCGGACGGCCGCAGCGGGGCTCTCGCAGCCGTGGCCGGCCGGCCCCTCACCGGTTTCAAGGATTTCGCAAGCGGAGCTTCGCCCGGTTCGCCGGGCGGTTTCGCGTTGCGTGGGAGACGGCACGCCAATGATGTCTACACTGTTGCAGGCCCTGGTCAGCGGGCTGGCGATCGGCGGGGTCTATGCTCTGATCGCGCTCAGCTTCAGCATTACCTTCACGACCACGACGTCGCTCAATTTCGGCCAGGGCGAGTTCGTCGGCATCGGGGCCTTCATGGGCGTGACCGTGCTCTATGTCATCGCGACGATGGCCGGCGAAACCGTATCCTTCGACTCGCTGCCGGCAGCGACGTCGAACGGCTTCACCTATCCCGCTGCCGCGCTCGTCGTCACCGTGCTGTTCGGGGTTCTCGGGATCCTGCTGTTCGTCCTCGCGGTCCGGCCATTCGCCGGCAAGACCGGAATGAACTGGGTGATGAGCACGATCGGCTTCGGCATCATCCTGCAAAGCATCGGGCTTGCGATCTGGGGGCCGGCGCCGGTCAACCTGCCGTCGCCGCTCGGCGACGACGTCATCCGCATCGCCGGCGCCGGTGTGCGGCCGCAGGAGATCCTCGTGCTCATCGTTGCGCTCATTCTCATGATTGGGCTGGACGTGCTGATGCGGCGCACACGCGTCGGCAAGGGCATGCGCGCCGTCGCCGCCAATCCTCAGGCCGCGGCGCTAATGGGCATCGACGTCTCCAGCATGATGATCGGCGCCTTCGCACTCTCCGCGGCGCTGGCCGGGCTTGCCGGCCTTCTGGCCGCGCCGATCGCGTCCGCCTCGCTGTTCCTCGGCCTGGGGATCGCACTCAAGGCTTTCTCGGGGGCCATTGTCGGCGGTCTCGACAATCCGCGCGGCTGCATCCTCGGCGGCTTCGTGCTCGGGCTTCTCGAGTCCGGCGTCGCCCTCTGGAATGCCCAATGGCGCGAGATCGTGATCTTCGTGCTGATCATTCTGGTGCTCGCCGTGAAGCCGAACGGCCTGTTTGGCGCCCGGTCGCTGGACAAGGTCTGACGCCATGAAGGATATCGCCTTCGCCGTCGTCATCGCCATCGGCGCCGCGCTGCTGGTGCCGTTCCTGACCAATGACTTCTACCTGCGCATCCTGTTCTCGATCGGCACCTACTTCATCTGCGCTTCGGGCATGAACGTGCTGCTCGGCTACGCCGGACAGAAATCGCTCGGGCAAGCCGGACTGTTCGCGGCCGGCGCCTATTCGGCGGCGCTGCTGACGAGCTCGGCCGGGATGAACGGTTGGGCCGCGCTTGTGCTGGCCACACTCATCTCGGCGCTTTGCGGCGTCCTCATCGCCGTGCCGTCGCTGCGGGTCCGCGGGCCCAGCCTGGCGATGGTGACGCTGGCCTTCGGCGTGGTGATCGAGAAGCTCGTCACCGAGGCGACCGAGATCTTCGGCGGCGCCATGGGCATCTACGACATCAAGCCGCCGACGATCGGCGGCGAGCCGCTGACCATGGCGCAATGGGTGTGGCTCACCATCGCGCTTGGTCTCGCAACGCACCTGCTCATCCGCAATCTTCTCGTCGGCCGCTTCGGCCGGGCGTTCCGCTCGATCCAGGCCGACGAGGTGGCCGCGGGCGCCGTCGGCATTCCCGTGGTGCGCTACAAGGTCCTGGCCTTCGTCATCGCGGCCGCCGCCTGCGGTCTGGCCGGCGCGCTCGTCGCCCAGCAGAACGCCTATATCAATTCCGACTTCATCACCTTCCACCTGTCGATCTTCATCCTGCTCCTGGTCTTGTTCGGCGGCAGCGGTTCGCTCGGCGGACCTTTCCTCGGCGCGGTCATTCTCACGCTGCTGTCGAGCCTGCTCGCGCGGTGGACCTGGATCGAGCATCTGGTCAACGGCGCGCTCCTCCTCTTCGCGCTCTATGTGATGCCGAGCGGCGTCGCCGGCATGCTGTCCAGCCTCAAAACCCGCCTTTTTCCGCGCGGCGCCAGCGGCCGGACGGCCGCGCCAATCCCGGCCGCCGCCGCATCGCTGCCGCGACGCAAAAGCGCGCTGCCGGACGACGCCATTGTGATGACCGCCCAGAACGTCTGCAAATCCTATGGCGGCATCAAGCCGGCGCAGAACATCACCTTTGCGCTGAAGGCCAACCATATCCACGCGCTCATCGGCCCGAACGGCGCCGGCAAGAGCACGATGATCAACATGCTGTCGGGCATCGTGAGCAAGGACACGGGCAACATCGCCTTCCTTGGGCACGATCTCGGCGATCGGCCGTCCTACAGGATCTGCGAGCTCGGCGTCGCCCGCACCTTTCAGAACCTGCGGCTGTTCAAGGATCTGACGGTTCTCGACAACGTGCTGCTCGGCAGCCATAGCCGCATGAAGAACGGCTTCTTCCGGTCGCTCTTCGGGCTGGGCGGCCGGGAGGAGTCTGCGGCGCGCGGCCGCGCGTTCGACATCCTGCGCTTCGTCGATCTGGCCGACCTGGCCGATGCGCGCGCCGGCAGCCTGGCTTATGGATTTCAGCGTCGGGTGGAACTGGCCCGCGCCCTGGCGACGGAGCCGGTTCTGCTGCTGCTGGACGAGCCGGCGGCCGGACTGAACCCCCAGGAGACGGCGGAACTCGGTGAGTTGCTGCTCCGCATCCGGGATCAGGGCCTCACCATCCTGCTGGTGGAGCACCACATGGACCTGGTCATGCGCATTTCCGATCACGTGCTGGTGCTCGACTACGGCGCAAAGATCGCCGAGGGCGAGCCGGCGCTGGTGCAGGCCGATCGCCGGGTCGTGGAGGCCTATCTCGGCACCGACGACAATGAGATCGCCGATCTGGCGCGTCCCGTGGAGCGTGTTCCGGCATGAGCGACATGATGCTTGAGTTGGACAATGCCTGCCTGTCCTATGGCCCCATCGACGCGGTCAGCGGCGCGACCCTCCAGGTGCGGCGTGGCGACGTCGTCGCCATTGTCGGCGCCAATGGCGCGGGCAAGACGACGCTGCTCAAGGCGATTTCCGGCCTGATTCCCCTGAAAGCCGGCCGGATCCGCTTCGAAGGCAACGACATCACCGCGATGCCCGCGCACAAGCGCGTGCAGGCCGGCATCGCCCAATCGCCCGAGGGGCGGCAGGTTTTCCCCAACCAGTCGGTCATCGACAACCTGGCGCTCGGCGCCTATGCGCGGCGGCTATCGCCGTCCGCCCTGGCGCGCGAGATCGACGATCAGTTCCGCTTCTTCCCGCGGCTCGGCGAGCGTCGCAGCCAGGTCGCGATCACCCTGTCGGGTGGCGAACAGCAAATGCTGGCGATCGGCCGAGCGCTGATGGCCGGGCCGCGGCTGCTGTTGCTCGACGAGCCCTCGCTCGGCCTCGCGCCGCTGGTGATCAAGGACATCTTCCGGGCGATCGCGCGTCTGCGCGACAGCGGGATGACGATCCTGCTGGTGGAGCAGATGGCCAATCTGGCCCTGGCCATTGCCGACCGCGGTTATGTCCTGGAGACCGGACGCATCAGCATGTCGGGCACCGGGCGCGAATTGATGCGGGATCCCCGGATCCGCGAAGCCTATCTCGGCGTCGGCCACTGACGGCGGCGCCCGGCGAGCGCGCCGCCGCGGGCTGGCCGCGGCCGGCTCCGGGCTTTGAATCTTTCGGGTTCGGCGCCGGATCGTCTGGCGGCGACGCCGGAGGCCGGATCCGCAAGACCGTTCCGTGGCCAAACGGATCTTCGATGCGGATCTGGAGGTCCGGGCCGGCGGAGGAAAGCTCCGGCCAACTTCCCAAGCGGCATGAATCATGGCAAACGCCGCGCCGCTACAGACTTCTTCAGCAGCCTGCTAAAGCTTGGACGCGGCGCCTGGGCGCTGAAGACAGCCATCGAGGAGAGGGTCCATTGAGCGAACCTCCACACAGCAGCGCGCAGCCGCCCGAGGTCTTCGGTGAGATTCCGCGCATCACCCGCCGCACCCTGCATGAAGAGGTGGTCAATCACGTCCGCGACATGATCATCGAAGGCCGGCTGGCGCCGGGCGCGCGGATCAACGAGGTGCAGGTGGGGGCCATGCTCGGCGTTTCGCGCACGCCCTTGCGCGAGGCGATCAAGACGCTGGCCAGCGAAGGGCTGGTCGAGGTGGTGCCGGCCAAGGGCGCCGTCGTCCGGCGGTTCAGCGAACAGGATCTGTCCCAGATCCTGGAGGTGCTGAAATCGATCGAGCAATTGGGCGGGCGGCTCGCCTGCGAGCGCGCCGACGAGGCGACGATCGCCGGCATCGCCGAGCTGCACCGGCGCATGATCGCGCTCTACCAGGCCGGCAACCGGCTCGAATATTTCAAGCTCAACCAGGCCATCCACAGCGCCATCGTGCGCGCCTCCGGCAACGAGGTCCTGGCGGAGACCCACACCATGCTGCAGTCGCGCATCAAGCGCGCCCGCTTCCTGGGGCATGGCGAGCCGCAGAAATGGGCGGGCGCGGTGGCCGAGCACGAGGAAATGGTCGAGGCCCTGATGCGGCGCGACGGCGACGGGCTCGCCGAGGTGATCGGCCGCCACCTGGACGCCTCGCTGGTGCGGGTCCGCGACGCGATCTGAGCGCCGGCGACCGCCGTCAGTCGTGGCTGTGGCCGCCCGGCCCGTGGCCGTGCCGGAGCGGAATGACCTGCAGGTTGCCGAACCTGACGCCGCGCTGGGTGACGACACCGTCGGCGAAGCGCCTGACCGCGTTGACCGGACCCCGCAGGACCGCCACTTCCAGGCAGTCATGGTGGTCGACATGGACATGCAGGGAGGCGACCGAGAGGTCGTGATGTTCGTGCTGGGTCTCGGTGAGGCGCCGGGCGAGGTCGCGGGTGTCGTGCTCGAACACATAGGTCAGCGCGGCGATGCACGGCGTATCGTTGTCGGAGGCGGCCTGTTCCCGTGTCACCGCCTCGCGCACGATGTCGCGCAGCGCCTCGGAACGGCTGGTATAGCCGCGCCGCTCGCTGAGCTGGTCGATCGTCTCCAGAAGATCGTCGTCGATGCTGATGGTGATACGCTGCACGGCCGAATCCCTGTCGTTTTTAATCGGTTCATATTAGGGGCAATACGTCGGCGAGCCAGACGCTGGATCACATGCCGTCCATGGCCCGGACGATGGCGTCGAGCCCGTCGGTCAGCGCCGCCGGGCCGGGCTGCAGGATCAGCGGCGATTTGATCTCGACGATCCGGCCGTCGCGAACCGCGGGGATGGCGTGCCAGCCCGGGCGCTGCCTGATGCGGTCGATCGCAACCCGCTTGCCGCACCAGGAGGCCAGGATGAGGTCGGGCGCGGCGGCGATGACCGCTTCGGAAGAAACAATCCGGTCCCTGGCCGCCTGCCCGTGGCGAAGGGCGGCGAAGACATCCTCGCCGCCGGCAATGCCAATCAGCTCGGAAACCCAGCCGATGCCCGAGATCATCGGTTCGTCCCATTCCTCGAAATAGACGCGCGGGCGATGTCCGCGCCGCCCGGCACCGGCCGCAACCAGGGCCAGCCGGCGCGCCAGGCCGTCGGCCAGTACTTCTCCCCTGGCGGCAACGCCGACGAGGGCCGCGAGCAGGCGGATCATCGCCAGGATGCCGGCGACGTCGCGCTGGTTGAACAGGTGAACGGCGAGGCCGGCCTTCGCGAGATCGGCGGCGATCGGCGCCTGCAGATCGGAGAAGCACAGGACGAGGTCGGGTTCGAGCGCCAGGATCTTCGGCAGGTCGGCCGTCGTGAAGGCCGAGACACGCGGCTTCTGGCGCCGGACCTCGGGCGGTCGCACGGCATAACCGGAGACGCCGACGATCCGGTCCTGTTCGCCGAGAAGATAAAGCGTCTCGACCGTTTCCTCGGTCAGGCAGACGATCCGCCGGGGTGGAAAATCGCGCATCCGGTTCGCCTGCTCCCGCCTTGGCTTGACTGCCGCCGCCGCTGTGCAACCCTCGGGCGCGTCCGGCCGCCGCCAGCGGCCGGCGCGTTCGAAAAGCAGGCCGAACGACCCGCCGATCATATCCAATGACGGGTGGCGGCCAACAAGGGCGCGCGGCGGTTCGGTCCGGACCGGCAAGCGTGACGACCGAGGGAACCCCTGACATGCGCATTCTGATCCTGGGCGGCGCCGGCATGCTCGGCCGCAAACTCGCCGAGCGGCTCGTCGCCGACGGTTCGCTCGACGGCCGGGCGATCACTGGCATCCTGCTTCACGATATCGTCGAACCGGCGGTGCTCACCGCGCCGTTCCCGGTGACCACGGCGGTCGGCGACCTCGCCGAGCCGGGCGTCGCCGAGGCGGCCATTGCCGGCCGGCCGGACCTGATCTTCCATCTGGCGGCGATCGTCTCAGGCGAGGCCGAGGCCGATTTCGACAAGGGCTATCGGGTCAATCTGCACGGCACGCTGAAGCTGTTCGAGGCGATCCGCCATGCCGAGTTCGCGCCGCGACTGGTGTTCTCGTCGTCGATCGGCGTGTTTCGCGGGCCTTTCCCGGACACCATCACCGACGAGTTTCATGCCGTGCCGCAGACCTCCTACGGCACCCAGAAGGCGATCGACGAGCTGCTTTTGACCGATTACAGCCGCAGAGGCTTCTTCGACGGCATCGGCCTTCGCCTGCCGACCATTTGCGTTCGTCCCGGCAAGCCCAACAAGGCGGCGACGGGCTTCTTCTCCAACATCATCCGCGAGCCGCTGGCCGGCAAAGACGCGGTGCTGCCCGTCGGCGACGAGGTCGGCATGTGGCACGCCTCGCCGCGCGCCGCGATCGGCTTCCTGATCCACGCGGCCGGTCTCGACAGGACCGTGGTCGGGCCGCGCCGCAACATCACCATGCCCGGCGTTTCCTGCACCGTCGGCGACCAGATCGCGGCCTTGGGCGCCATCGCCGGCGAGCGGGTGGTGGCGCGCATCCGGCGTGAACCGGACGCGACGATTCAGCGCATCGTCGCGGGCGCCGCCTGGAAGTTCACCCCGAAGCGGGCGCTCGATCTCGGCTTCGTCGCCGACCGCGATTTCGCGGCGATCATCCAGACCCATATCGCCGATGAACTCGGCGGCCGGATTGCCGTCTGAGTGGTGCCGGCGGACCGGGAGAGCCTGAGGTGGGCCCCAGGCTTTGCCGGCTTCGGAGCGGCCCGGGGCCGGATTGCCCGATGCCACCACCGGCGTTCATCACAATTCATTGATGCCTACTGCCGATTGACGCTTCGCCACCGGCCGTCCCACACTTTGGAAGCATTCTGTTCTGTTGGGCCAGGGTTATCGGGGATTTCGGCGTGCGGCCGCCCGCGGGAATGGCCGAGCGTCTCGAGAGGCCACGTGGCCTGTCGCCAAATGCCTTGCCCAAGCACCAAGCCCAAGAGCCTTGCCGACAAGGGGGAAGCACCATGCCGCGACTGATGATCAACGGGAAGGCCGTCGACGTGACGGTCGAGGATGACACGCCGCTGCTCTGGGTGCTGCGCGAGCAGGTCGGCCTGACCGGCACCAAATATGGCTGCGGCATCGCCCAATGCGGCGCCTGCACCGTTCATATCGACGGCCAGCCGGTGCGCTCCTGCTCGATGCCGGTCGGCTCGGTCACCGCCGAGCAGAAGATCGTCACCATCGAGGGCCTGTCCGCGGACAGCTCGCACCCGGTCCAGAAGGCATGGGCGGCACTCGACGTGCCGCAATGCGGCTACTGTCAGTCGGGCATGATCATGGCCGCTGCGGCGCTGCTGGCCGCCAATCCGAAGCCGACCGACGCCGATATCGACACGGAAATGACCAATATCTGTCGCTGCGGCACCTATAACCGGGTGCGTGCGGCAATCCATCTGGCCGCCGATGGCGGCGTGCGGCGCGGCTGACGGCGGAAACAGGGGATTGCCATGACAACGCTCGATGTTTCACGCCGCTCGTTCCTGGTGGCTTCGGCCGCCACCGGTTTCACGCTTGGTTTCCATGTGCCCTTCGAGGGCGAGGCGCTCGCCCAGGGCATCGCCCCGGAGGTCAATGCCTGGGTCGTCATCAAGCCCGACGATACCGTCGTCATTCGCATCGCCCGCTCGGAAATGGGGCAGGGCACCTTGACCGGGCTCGCCCAGCTGGTCGCCGAGGAGCTCGAATGCGACTGGTCGAAGGTGACCACCGAATATCCGAGCCCGGGCCAGAACCTGGCGCGCAACCGCGTCTGGGGCAATTATTCGACCGGCGGCAGCCGCGGCATCCGCGAGAGCCAGGACTATGTTCGCCAGGGGGGCGCCGCGGCGCGCGTCATGCTGATCCAGGCGGCCGCCCAGCAATGGGGCGTGGCCGCCTCCGAATGCCGGGCCGCCAATAGCCGGATCAGCCACGCGGCCTCCGGCCGCTCGGTCAGCTATGGCCAGGTGGCGGCCGCGGCGGCGCGGATCGAGCCGCCGAAGGACGTACCGCTCAAGGACCCGAAGGACTGGCGCATCGCCGGCCAGCCGGTGATGCGGCTGGATACCGCCGACAAGCTGAACGGCCGGCAGGTCTATGGCGCCGACCTGGTGCTGCCGGGCATGCTGAACGCTGCGATCAAGGATTGCCCCGTCTTCGGCGGCAGGGTCAGGAGTTTCGACGCGGCGGCGATCGCTTCCAGGCCCGGCGTCAAGCGCGTGGTGCAGGTCGGCGATAGCGCGGTGGCGGTGGTCGCCGACACCTGGTGGCGCGCCAAGACCGCGCTCGAGGCCCTGCCGATCGTCTGGGACGAGGGACCCAATGCCCAGGTCAGCAGCGCCACCATCGACGCCATGCTGAAGGAGGGCCTCGACGCGCCCCAGGCCTTTGTCGGCAACGAGGCGGGCGATGCTCGCAAAGCCATTGCCGGGGCGGCCAAGACCGTCGAGGCGGTCTATAATTATCCGTTCCAGAACCACGCCACGATGGAGCCGATGAACGCCACCGCGCTGTTCACGGCCGACAAATGCGAGGTCTGGTGCCCGACCCAGAACGGCGAGGCGGCGCTGGCGGCGGCCGCCGCCGCGGCCGAACTGCCAGTGCAGAAATGCGACGTCATCAAGCTTCATCTCGGCGGCGGCTTCGGCCGGCGCGGGGCGACCCATGATTTCGTCCGCCAGGCGGTGCTGATCGCCAGGCAGATGCCGGGCACGCCGATCAAGCTCCTGTGGTCGCGCGAGGAGGACATGCTGCACGGGCGCTACCACCCGATCACGCAGGCGAAGATGGTCGGCGGCCTCGACGCCAACGGCAAGCTGGTCGGCCTGCACATGCGCATTTCCGGCCAGTCGATCCTTGCCGGTCTCGCGCCGCAGAACATGCAGAACGGCGTCGACCGCGTGGTGTTCCAGGGCGTCGCGCCGAGTGGCGAGGCGGCCTTCGGTTACACCATCCCGAACCTGCTGGTCGACCACGCCATGCGCAATCCGCATGTGCCGCCGGGCTTCTGGCGCGGCGTCAATGCCAATCAGAACGCCATCTATGTCGAGTGCTTCATGGACGAGCTCGCCAAGGCCGCCGGCAAGGATCCGCTGGCGTTCCGGCGCGAGATCATGAGCGGCAACCCGAAAAATCTCGCGGTGCTGAACGCGGTCGCCGAAAAGGCCGGCTGGGGCACGCCGGCGCCGGCCGGCGTGTTCCGCGGGCTCGCTCATCTCATGGCCTTCGGCAGCTATATTGCCGCCTGCGCCGAGGTCTCGGTCGACAAGGGACGGCTGAAGATCCACCGCATCGTCGCCAGCACCGACCCCGGCTATGTCGTCAATCCGCAGCAGGTCGACGCGCAGATCGCCGGTTCCTTCGCTTATGGGCTCTCGGCGCTTCTTTACGGCGAATGCACCGTCAAGGGCGGGCGAATGGAGCAGGAGAATTTCGACAGCTACAACGTGTTGCGAATGGACGAGATGCCGAAGGTCGAAACCGTGCTGATGCCCTCGGGCGGGTTCTGGGGCGGGGTCGGCGAACCGACGATCGCGGTGGCGGCGCCGGCGGTGCTGAATGCCATTTTCGCGGCGACCGGCAAGCGTATCCGCTCGATCCCGCTGAAGAACCAGCAACTGGCCTGAGGTGGGCAGGAGCCGACGGGTCATGCGTGGATCTGGCGCCGTCGCGGCGGGGCTCGCCGCCGCGGTTCTGGCGGGGGCTTCGCTCGCCGCTCGCGCCCAGGGCACGCCAGGAGAAACGATGCCGCCGGGGGCTCTCGCCTGCGGCGGCTGCCATCCGGCCGCGCCCGGCGGGCTGGTCCCGTCGCTTGCCGGGATGCCGGCCGATGGCATCACCCAGGCCATGCTGGCCTTTCGCGCCGGCACACGGCCGGCCACCGTCATGGACCGCATCGCCAAGGGCTTTTCGGAAGACGAGATCAAGGCGCTCGCCGCATGGTTCGCCCGGGAGAAACCGCCATGACGCCATCCCGTCCGGATCGGCGGGCCGTGCTCGGCGCCGGCATGGCGACCGCCCTCGGTCTGGCGGCGCCGCGGCTGGTGCGGGCCCAGGCGCGGCCCGCGGTGGTGGTTATTGGCGGCGGTTTCGGCGGCGCAACCGCGGCGCGGATGCTCGCCCGCACCGGCCATGCCGTGACGCTGGTCGAGCGTGACGCGGCTTTCCTCGCCTGTCCGTTCAGCAATGCCGTTCTGGTCGGCCTGCGCCGTCTCGATCAGCAGCGCTTCGGTTATGACGGGCTTGTCGCCGCCGGGGTGAAGCTCGTCATCGACACGGCCACCGGTGTCGATCCGGCGGCGCGGCGGGTGACGCTGGCGGGCGGTGCCGTGCTCGGTTACGACCGGCTGATCCTGGCTCCGGGCATCGAGCTGAACTATGGCGCCGTCCAGGGATACGGTGCCGGAGCCGCCGAGGTCCTGCCGCATGCCTGGCGGGCCGGCGCGCAGACGGTGCTGCTGGCGCGCCAGCTCGAAGCGATGGCCGATGGCGGCACGGTGGTCATGTCGGTGCCGGCCAATCCCTATCGCTGCCCGCCCGGCCCCTACGAACGTGCCAGCCTGATCGCCTGGTACCTGAAGGCGAACAAGCCGCGCTCCAAACTGATCGTGCTCGACGCCAAGGACACCTTCTCCAAGCAGCGGCTGTTCCAGAAGGCCTGGAGCGAACTCTATCCCGGGCTGGTCGAATGGGTCGGCCAGTCGGCCGGCGGCACGGTGACCTCGGTCGATGTAGGCGAAAAGACGCTGGTCACCGATTTCGGCCGGCACAGGGGCGATGTCGTCAACATCATTCCGCCGCAGCGTGCCGGCCGCATCGCCGAGCTCGCCGGCGTCACCGATCGCAGCGGCTGGTGCCCGGTCGACCCGGTGTCGTTCGAAGCGCGGCGCCAGCCGGGCATTCACGTCGTCGGTGATGCCGGCATCATGGGCGCCATGCCGAAATCCGCCTTCTCGGCCAATGCCCAGGCCAAGGCCTGCGCGCTGGCGGTGGCGGCCATGCTGCGCGGCGCCGAGCCGCCGCCGGTCCGGCTGATCAACACCTGCTACAGCCTGGTCGCGCCCGACTACGGCATTTCGGTCGCCGGCGTCTACCGGCCGGCCAACGGCCTGCTGGCCGATATCGAGGGTGCCGGCGGCACCAGCCCGCTGGACGCCCCGCGCGAGCAGCGCAGTGCCGAGGCGCGTTATGCCGAAGCCTGGTTCCAGACCATTACCAGCGACGTCTATGGCTAGAGGAATGCTGGTTCTCGGCATGATGCTGGCGGGCCTGGCCGGGGCGGCGGCCCAGGGGCCGGCCCGGTGGCCGGCCGGACCGGGGGCCGGCGCGGCCGCGCTTACCGACATGCCGGGCGATGCGGTGCGCGGCCGGGCCATCGTCGCCGACCGGCGCAAGGGCCTTTGCCTGCTGTGCCATCCAGGGCCGATCCCGGAGGAGCGCTTCATGGGCAATCTCGCGCCGGCGCTCGACGGCGCGGGCCGCCGCTGGAGCGCCGCGGAGCTGCGGAGCCGGCTGATCGACGCCTCGCGTCTCAACCCCGACACGATCATGCCGTCCTATTTCCGGACCGAAGGGTTCGAGCGGCTGGCGCCGGCCCTGCGCGGCCGGACCATCCTGACCGCCCAGGAGATCGAGGATGTCGTCGCCTATCTCGTCAGCCTCAAGGATTGAACCGATGCCTGGGACGATCGACCACGCCTTGCCGTCGCGCCGCGCCTGCCTCGCCGCGGCCGCCGGCCTCGTCTCGGTCATGGTCGTGCCCCAGGCTCGCGCGACGCCGGCCGGAATGGCTGAGGCGATCAGGCGTTTCACCGGCGGCGATGCGGTGGCCATCGGACGCGTCCGGCTCGACATTCCGCCACTGGTCGAAAACGGCAATGCCGTGCCGCTGGCGGTCAGCGTCGACAGTCCGATGACCGCCGCCGACCACGTCACGGCGATCGCCGTGTTCAACGAGAAGAACCCGCAGCCCAATGTCGCGACCGGCTATTTCGGGCCGCGTTCGGGCCGCGCCGGGTTCCAGACGCGGATCCGGCTTGCCGATACGCAACAGGTCACCGCGGTCGCCCGATTGAGCGACGGCACCTTCTGGTCGGCGACCGTCGAGGTGATCGTGACGCTCGCCGCCTGCCTGGAGGGATGACCATGGCCGCCCTCCTGAATGTTCCGAAAACGGCGAGAGCCGGCGAGATCATCGAGATCAAGACGCTGATCTCGCACCCCATGCATACCGGCTACAACAGGGACGACAGCGGCCAGCCGGTGCCGCGCGACATTATCAGCCTGTTCACCTGCCGTTATGACGGCGCCGAGGTGTTCCGGATGGAACTGACCCAGGCCATCGCTTCCAATCCCTTCATCGTCTTCTCCACCGTCGCGACCCGGACCGGCACGGTCGAATTCGAATGGACCGACGAGAAGGGCCAGGTCTGGCGCGAGACTGCGGTCATCACGGTGGCATGACGATGCGCTCCGCCGCCGCGCTGGTGATCCTGGGGCTCGCCTCGCTGCCGCTGGCGGCCCGCGATATCGCGCCGGCCGAACGTCTCTCGGGCTTCGACCAGATGCAGCCGGAAACCCAGGCCATGCAGCGTGAGGACACGTCCAATCCAGGCATGCTGGCGGTCCGCGCGGGCGAGGCCTTGTGGAACGCCAAGGCCGGACCGGCCAGCGGCGCCTGCGCCGATTGCCATGGGGACGCCACGACCTCGATGCGCGGCGTCGCGGCCCGCTATCCGGCCTTCGACGCCGGCAGCCGCCGCCCGATCGACCTGACCGGCCGGATCAACCTGTGTCGCAGCGAGCGCCAGGGTGTCGCGCCGCTGCCGCCCGAATCCGCTGAAATGCTGGCGCTGACGGCCTTTGTCGGCCGGCAGTCGCGCGGCATGGCGGTCGCGCCGCCCGAAGACGCCCGGCTCGCATCCTTCCGGACCGATGGCGAGAACCTGTTCCGGCGGCGCATGGGCCAGCTCGATCTGTCCTGCAGCCAGTGTCACGACGACAACTGGGGACGCCGGCTCGGCGGCAGCATCATCCCGCAGGCCCATCCGACCGGCTATCCGATCTACCGGCTCGAATGGCAGGGCATGGGTTCGCTGGCGCGCCGCCTGCGCAACTGCATGGTCGGTGTCAGGGCCGAGCCCTTCGCGGCGGGGTCGGCGGAAGCGATCGCGCTCGAACTCTATCTGGCCACGCGGGCGCGTGGCATGCCGGTCGAGACTCCCGCCGTGCGCCCCTGAGCCGGTCCCGAACCGCCGGCGCAATGTCCCTGCAAAGCTGTGGACGAATGATGGCGGATGCCAGGAAAGACGGCACAGCCCGTCGCCGCGCAATGACAACGGGAAACGTAATGATACACCATGCGCCATGGACAAATTGTAATGACACAAACAGATGGGATCAGTGCACTCTCGCGAGACCGCATCCCCGTCCCGACTGGCGGCGGATGACTTGCTGATTGACCAGCCGTCCCCGGACCGGCTGGTTTTGATTATAACAGAACTGCATCATGTCGACGATTGTTGAACGCATAGACCGATATTCGAAGAGAGAATCGCGGGTATTTCGCGCGGTCATGATGACCGTTGCGGGTTTGGCCATCAGTGGTTGCTCGACCGATACGCCGACACGGGAGCTCGGCTTCCAGATGCCGGCCCGTTATACCGAGGCCTTACCTCAGACCGGCCATATCAGCGCGAACTGGTGGCGCGCCTACCGGTTGCCGGCGCTGACCCAGCTGGTCGAGACCGCGCTCGAGAAGAATCTCGACATCAACGCGGCGATCGCGCGCATCCGGCAGGCCGAGGCGCAGATCATGACGGCGCGGGCGCCGCTGCTGCCGACGCTCAACGGCACGACCAGCGGCAGCCGCGCGCGGTCGTCGGGGGCCGGATTCGAGACGAGTTCATTCGCGCTGGGGGTCAATACGACCTTCATTCTCGATGTCTTCGGCCGCAATCGCACGCTGCTGGAGGCGGCCCAGGCGACCGCCGCCGCGAGCCGGGTCGACAAGGACTATGTCGCGCTGGTCGCCGCGGCGACCGTGACCTCGACCTATTTCCAGCTTCTGGCGCTGCAGGACCGGGTCGGCATCGCCGAGCGCAACGCGGCCTCGGCAAGCCGCATTCTCGGTGCGATCCGGGCCCGCGCCACCGCCGGCACCGTGTCGGATTTCGAGATCTCGCAACAGGAGGCTCTCGCCGCGAACCTGCGCGCGGTCGTGCCGAGCCTGCGCCAGCAGGTGGTTTCGACGCGCAACGCGCTGGCCATTCTGGTCGGCAGCGTGCCGCAACAGTTCGACCCGCGCGGCGGTTCGCTGGCGAACCTGTCGATCCCGGCGGTGCGGCCCGGCCTGCCGTCGGACCTGCTGCAGCGCCGGCCCGACGTCAAGGAAGCCGAGATCCGGCTGGCTTCGCTCGACGCCAATATCCGTGCCGCGCGGCTCGCCTATTTCCCGACCATCAGCCTGACCGGCCAGGGCGGGTTCCAGAGCGCCGCGCTCGGATTGCTGCTGCAGCCGCATTCGGCGATCTATTCGGTGGCGGCCAGCGCCACCCAGACGATCTTCGACACGGGCACCTTGCGCGGCAATCTCGAACTGCAGCGCGGCCTTTATGACGAATCGCTGCAGACCTACCGCAAGACCGTGCTGACCGCCCTGTCGGATGTCAGCAACGGCCTCGAGGGAACGCGGCAGACGGCCGAGCAGGTGCGCTATCAGGCGCAGGCGGTGGCGGCGGCGAGGCGTGCTTTCCGGATCACCGATGACCGTATCACCGCCGGCGTCATCGATATCGTGACCCTCCTGAACACCCAGCAGTCCCTGTTCTCGTCGGAGGACGCCCTGGCGCAGGCGCGGCTCGCGCGGGCGCTCGCCTCGGTGTCGCTGTTCCAGGCGCTGGGTGGCGGATGGACGCCGGAGACATCACATACGGCCGTGGTGCCGAATGCGGACGCCGAATGGAGGCGCACGCCATGAAGCGGACGTCCGGCTTTTTCCTGCTGGTTCTCGCCGCCGCCGCGGCGGGCGGCGGCTATTACTGGTGGACCGTCTATCGCCCGGCCCAGACGGTGCAGGCGCCGGGTGCGGCCAATCCGGGCGGCGGCGCCGGCCCGCGCGGCGGTGGTGGCGGTGGCCGGCGCGGCGGCTTTGCCGGCGATCCGCCGCCTTCGGTGGTGGTGGCGGCGCCCCGTATCACCGACGTGCCCGTTCATATCGACGCGGTCGGCACGGTCCTGCCGCTGCGCAACGTGACGGTGCGGCCGCAGGTCGACGGGCGGCTGCTGGAGGTGACTTTCCGCGAGGGCCAGACGGTCAAGGCGGGCGACGTGCTCGCCCGGATCGATCCGACCGTCTACCAGGCGCAATATGACCAGACGGTCGCCAAGAAGGCCCAGGACGAGGCGATCCTGGCCAATGCGCGGCTCGATCTCGCGCGCTACACCCGGCTTGCCACCGACAATTCCGGTTCGCGCCAGCAGGCCGACACGCAACGCGCGCTGGTCGCCCAATACGAGGCCCAGGTCCGGCTCGACCAGGCGGCGATCGACAATGCCAAGGCGGTCCTGTCCTATACCACGATCGTCTCGCCGATCGACGGCCGCACCGGCATCCGCCTGATCGACGAGGGCAATTTCGTCCAGGCGAGTTCGACCACCGGACTGGTTGTGGTGGCCCAGGTCAATCCGATCGCGGTGACCTTCGCGGTGCCGCAGCAGCAGCTGCGCACCGTGGTGGCGGCGCTGGCGCGCGGCCGACCGAAGACCGAAATCGTCAGTGCCGAAGGCGGACGGGTGCAGGAGACCGGCACACTGGAAGTCGTCGACAACCAGATCGACCAGACCACCGGGACGGTGAAGCTGAAGGCCATCTTCGGCAATGACGCCGCGCATCTGTGGCCCGGTCAATATGTTGCGATACGGCTCGAAGTCGACATCCTGAAGGGCGTGACGGTGGTGCCGGGCGAAGCGGTGCAACGCGGCCCGAACGGCACCTTCGTCTATGTGATGAAGGGCGAGACCAGCGTCGGGGTCAGGCCGGTGCAGGTGACACGCGAGGCCGAGGGGCTCGCGGTGCTGTCGGGCGTGACGCCGGAGGACCGGGTCGTGACGATCGGCTTCGCCAGGCTCGCCGACGGCGCGGCGGTGCGCGTGGCGCAAGGCCAGGGCGGCGCCCCGGCCCCGGCCGCGCCGACCAGCCCCACCGATGCTCCGGCGGCGCAGACAACACCGGCGCCCGGCAACCCCACGGCACAGGACGGTCCGGCCGCGCCCGCAGAGCCGCAGCAGGGACGGCGCGGGCGCCGGGCCGAAAACGGAGGCCAGCCCCGCGGAGCTCCGGCGACGCCATGAACGTCTCCGCGCCCTTCATCCACCGGCCGATCGCCACGTCGCTCCTGGCTTTCGCTCTCGTGCTGGCCGGCGTGCTCGGCTATCTCAGGCTGCCGGTGTCGTCGCTGCCGCAGGTCGAATTCCCGACGATCCAGGTGACCACCCTCCTGCCCGGTGCCAATCCAGACACCGTCGCGGCCCTGGTGACCGCGCCGCTGGAGCGACAGCTCGGGCAGATTCCCTCGCTTGCCAGCATGACCTCGTCGAGCTCGCTCGGGCTGTCGCAGGTGACGCTGCAGTTCGACCTTGACCGCGACATCGACGCAGCCTCCCAGGACGTCCAGTCGGCGATCAACGCGGCCGGCTCGGTGCTGCCGCGCACGCTGCCCTATCCGCCGACCTATTCGAAGGTGAACCCCGCCGACGCGCCGGTGGTGACGCTCGCGATCACGTCCGAGACCGCGCCGCTCGAACGCCTCGCGGATATCGCCGATACGCTTCTGGCCCAGCGGCTGAGCGAAATCTCCGGCGTCGGCCGTGTCTCGGTCGCCGGCAACCTGAAACCCGCCGTCCGCATCCAGGCCGATATCAGTCGGCTGGCCGCTTACCAGATCGGGCTGGAGGATGTCCGGGCCGCGATCACCGCGGCCAATGTCGCCGGCCCGAAGGGCTCGCTCGACGGCCCGCGCCAGTCCTTCACCATCGCCGCCAACGATCAGGTGACGGCGGTCTCCGCCTACAAGGCGGTCATCATCGCCTATCGCAACGGCGCGCCGGTGCTGCTGTCGGATCTCGCGCGCGTCACCGACGGCCTGGAAAACACGCGGGTCGGCGCCTGGTACCAGGGCAAGCCGTCGATCGTCCTGTCGATCCAGCGCCAGCCGGGCGCCAATGTGGTCAAGACCGTCGAGCGCATCCTGGCCGAGCTGCCGCGCCTGGAGCGTGCCCTGCCGAGCGGGGCCAAGCTGGTCGTGGTCAATGACCGGACCGGAACGATCAAGGCCTCGATCCACGACGTGCAGCTGACGCTGGCGATCAGCGTCGGCCTAGTGGTCATGGTGGTGCTGGTCTTCCTGCGGTCCTGGCGCGCCACCGTGGTCGCCGGCGTCGCCCTGCCGCTGTCTCTGGTCACCACCTTTGCCGTGATGTCGCTGGTCGGCTTCTCGCTCGACAACCTGTCGCTGATGGCGCTGACCATCGGCACCGGCTTCGTGGTCGACGACGCCATCGTCATCATCGAGAATATCGTCAGGCGCATGGAGCGGGGCGAGGGGCCGTTCGAGGCCGCGCTCAAGGGCTCCAAGGAAATCGGCTTCACCATCGTGTCGTTGACGGTGTCCCTGGTCGCCGTGTTCATCCCACTGCTGTTCATGAGCGGCCTGGTCGGTCGCATGTTCCGCGAATTCGCGCTGACGCTGACCATCGCGGTGGTCGTCTCGGCGGTCGTGTCGCTCACGCTCAGCCCGATGATGTGCAGCCGGTTGCTGAAGCACGAGCCGGAGAGCGAGGGCGAGCAGAAGGCGACCTGGAGCACGCGTCTGGTCGACGCCTATGGGCGCAGTGTCGCCTGGGTGGTCGACCGGCCGGCCGGCATGCTGCTTTTGACCGCGCTGACGCTGGGCATCACGGTCTGGTTCTATGTCGTCATGCCCAAGGGGTTCCTGCCGCCGCAGGATACCGGCGTGCTGACGGCGATCCTGCAGGCCGGGCCGACCACGTCGTTTCCCGAACTGAAGCGGCTGCAGGAGGAGGCGACGACACTGTTCCGCGCCGATGGCGACGTGACCGGGCTGGTCTCGGTGGCCGGCGCCGCGGCCTCCAATCCGACCACCAACATGGTGCGGATGCAGATCATTCTCCGGCCGCGCGACGACCGCTCCGACACGGCGAGCGAGATTGCCGAGCGCCTGCAGCGCGCCGCGCTGCGCGATCTGACCGGGCTGGTGGTGACGGTACGGCCGGTGTCGGACATCCAGATCGGCTCGACCGAAAGCCGGGCGGCGTATCAGTACACGCTGGTCGGGGCGTCACGCCCGGAGGTGGTCGGCTGGGCCCGGCGGCTCGCCGAGCGCATCGAGACCGAGCCCCAGTTCCGCAACGTCTCGCTGGAGATCCAGGAGGGCGGCGGGCGGCTCACGATCCAGATCGACCGGGATGCGGCAGCGCGACTGGGGGTGTCGATCCAGGGGATCGACGACACGCTCTACGATGCCTATGGCCAGCGCCAGATCAGCACGATCTATGCGCAGACCAATCAGTACCGGGTCATCCTGGAGGCGGATCCCAGCCAGGCCAGCGATCCCGCCGCGATCGCGCGTCTCTATGTTCCCGCCGTCAATCAGGCGACCGGCGCCACCGTGCCGATACCGCTGATGTCGGTTGCCCGGATCGAGCGGGGCACCGCGCCGCTGATGCTGTCGAACCAGGAGCAGTTTCCGTCGGCGACGGTCAGCTTCGACCTGGCGACCGGTGCGGCGCTCGGCGATGCGGTGACCGCCATCGCGCAGGCCCGCGCCGAGCTCGGCGTGCCCGATTCCGTGTCGGGCGATTTCGCCGGCGAGGCCGCCGAATTCGCCCGCTCGCTCGCCGGCCAGCCCTGGCTGATTCTGGCCGCGGTGGTGGTCATCTACATCGTGCTCGGCGTGCTCTATGAGAGCTATATCCATCCGATCACCATTCTCTCCACCTTGCCGTCGGCTGGCATCGGCGCGCTGCTGGCGCTCTGGCTGACCGGCAACGACCTCTCGCTGGTCGCCCTGATCGGCATCGTCCTGCTGATGGGCATCGTCAAGAAGAACGCCATCATGATGATCGACTTCGCGCTCGACGCGGAGCGCGAACGCGGCATGGACCCGCGCTCGGCCATCATCGAGGCCTGCCGGCTGCGCTTCCGGCCGATCATGATGACGACGCTGGCGGCCCTGTTCGGCGCGCTGCCGCTCGCCCTGCAGCACGGCACGGGCTCGGAATTGCGCATTCCGCTCGGCATCACCATTATCGGGGGCCTGCTGCTCAGCCAGTTGCTGACGCTCTATACGACGCCGGTCATCTACCTGGAGCTGGAGCGGCTGAGATTGGCGCTGGGCGGCACCACGCACGTGCCCGGTCAGCAGCCCGCGATCAAGCCGGGGGAGTGAGCGATGGGCTTCTCCACGCCGTTCATCCTGAGGCCGGTCGCGACGAGCCTGCTCGCGGTCGGGCTGCTGATGGTCGGCATCGTCGCCTATATCTTCCTGCCGGTGTCCAGCCTGCCGAGCATCGACCTGCCGACCGTCCGGGTGCAGGCATCGCAGCCGGGCGCCGATCCCGCGATCATGGCGGCGACCGTCGCGGCGCCGCTGGAACGACGGCTCGGCGAGATCGCCGGCGTGACCGAGATCACTTCGTCCAGCTCGCTCGGCTCGACCCAGATCGCCGTGCAGTTCGAGCTCGGCCGCAACATCGACAGCGCGGCGCGCGACGTTCAGGCGGCGCTGAACGCGGCCGCGACTGATCTCCCGCCCAACCTGCCGTCCTTGCCGGTTTTCCGTAAGGTCAACCCGGCGGCCGCGCCGATCCTGATCCTGGCGCTCACCTCCGACACCTTGCCGACCAGCGCGCTCTACGACGCCGCCGACAGCGTCCTGGCGCAGCGCATCTCGCAGCTTCCCGGGGTCGCCGACGTGACCGTCACCGGCGCCGAGCAGCCGGCGATCCGCGTGCGCGTCGATCCCGGTGTGCTCGCTTCGCTCGGGCTCGGCATCGACGCGGTGCGCACCGCCATCGTCAATGCCAATACGTTGTCGCCGGCCGGATCGATCGAAGGCGACCGCACGTCCTACACCCTGGCGGCGAACGACCAGATCACCAAGGTCGAAGACTACAAGGCGCTGATCCTGTTCGCCGCCAATGGCGACGTCATTCGCCTCGGCGCCATTGCCGACGTGCGCAATTCGACCCGCAATTCGCGCGCGGCCGGCTGGTATAACGGCAAGCCGTCGGTGGTGCTGATCATCACCAAGCAGGCCGGCGCCAATGTCATCGAAACCGTCGACAGGGTGCGTGAGCTGCTGCCGGAGCTGAAGCGCTGGGTGCCGGCCGGCATCGACATCTCCATCATGAACGACCGCACCACGACGATCCGCGCGAGCGTCACCGAGCTCTATCGGACATTGGCGATCTCGGTGGTGCTGGTCATGGCCGTCGTGCTGGTGTTTCTGCGGCGCGCGCGGGCGACGATCGCCGCCGGCATCACCGTGCCGCTGTCGCTGGCGGGCGCCTTCGCCTGCATGTGGTTCGCCAAGTTCTCGATCGACATCCTGTCGCTCATGGCGATCATCGTGGCGGTCGGCTTCGTCATCGACGACGCCATCGTGATGATCGAGAATGCCGACCGGCACGCCGCCATGGGGCTCAGCCCCATGCAGGCCGCGATCGACGGCGCGCGGCAGATCGGCTTCACCGTCGTGTCGATCAGCATCTCGCTCATCGCCGCCTTCATTCCGCTGCTGTTCATGCAGGGCGTGATCGGCCGGCTGTTCAGCGAATTCGCCTGGACCATGGTGTTCGCCATCGCCGTATCGGCGGTTGTCTCCCTGACCGTGACGCCAATGATCATCGCCCGCATGAAACCGGCCGGCGACGCCAGGCCCTGGCTCATCGGCCGTGCCATCGACGCGGCGCTCGACGCCATGACGCGGGCCTATCTGCGCACGCTCAGGCCGGTGGTCGCCCATCCCGGCCCGATGTCGCTGGTGCTGGTGCTGACCATCGCCAGCACGATCTTCCTGTTCCAGAAACTGCCCAAGGGTTATTTCCCGCAGGACGATACCGGCCTGCTGATCGCCTGGACCGAGGCGTCGCCGGAGATCTCGTTTCCGGCCATGCGCGAGCTGCAGACCCAGGTGAACGCCATCATCGCCAATGATCCGGCGATCGCCGGCGCGGCCTCGTCCGTCGGCGGCGGGGGTGGCGGTTCGGTCAATAACGGACGGCTGTTCATTTCGCTGAAGCCGCTGGCGGAGCGGCAGGTCGAGACATCCGCGGTGATCGCGCGTCTGCGCCGGGCGCTGTCCAATATCCCGGGCATGCGCGTGTTCATCGTCCAGGCCCAGGATCTCAGGGTCGGCGCGCGGTCCGGCAAGTCGCAATATCAGTTCACGCTGTGGGATGCCGACTACGCGGAATTGCAGGCCTGGGTGCCGCGGATCGTCGAGGCGGTGCGCAAGGTGCCGGGACTGGTCGATATCTCGACCGATCAGGAGCGCGGCGGACTGCAGACCAATCTGGACATCGACCGGATGGCCGCGCAGCGACTGGGCGTGGCGGTGAGCAGCATCGACGCGGCGCTTGCGAGTGCCTTCTCGCAGCGCCAGATCGCGACCATTTACGGGCCTCGCAACCAGTACAAGGTGGTCCTGGAGGTGGAGCCGCGCTTCGCCCGTTCGCCGAACGACATTTCCAGGATCTATGTGCCGGGCACCGGCGGCGTGCAGGTGCCGCTGTCGGCGCTGGTCAAGGTGAACACCACCACCGCGCCGCTGGTGGTCAATCACCAGGGGCCGTTCCCGTCGGTGACCATCACCTACAATCTGGCCGAAGGCGCGGGCCTCGACGAGAGCATGGCGGCGCTCAGGCGGGCGGTCGACGACCTGCACCCGCCGCAGGGGCTGCGCACCGAATTCGCCGGCGACGCCAAGGATTTCGCCCAGAACTCGAGCGGCCAGGCGATGCTGATCATCACCGCGCTGCTGGTCATCTATATCGTGCTGGGCGTGCTCTATGAGAGCCTCGTGCATCCCCTGACGATCCTGTCGACCTTGCCATCGGCCGGGCTCGGCGCCCTGCTGGCGCTGTGGGGCGCCGGCATGGATCTCTCGGTCATCGCCATGATCGGCATCATTCTGCTGATCGGGATCGTCAAGAAGAACGGCATCATGATGGTCGATTTCGCCATCGAAGCGACACGGGATCGCGGCCTGGCGCCGCGCGAGGCGGTGCTGGAGGCCTGTCACGAGCGCTTCCGGCCGATCCTGATGACGACGCTCGCCGCCATGCTCGGCGCGCTCCCCCTGGCGCTCGGCCACGGTCCGGGATCGGCGCTGCGCCAGCCGCTCGGCGTCACCATCATCGGCGGGCTGGTCGTCTCCCAGGTGCTGACGCTCTACACCACGCCGGCGCTTTATCTCGCACTCGAAAACCTGCGCCTCAGGTTCAGCCGTCGGAAGGCTCCACCGATTGCAGGCCTCGCCGCCGAGCGGTCGTGACGCCGAAGTGCTCCCGGCGGGAACCCGTCTGGCCCGCGGGCGTTGATGTCGGGCGGTACCGGCGCCGGGGCCAGGATTGACTGGCCGATGCGGTTGTCGGAGCGCAAGAGGCGGTCGGAGCGGGGAGTTTGGCAGGGTCAACCGGTGCGTCGGGCGATTTCGCCGCGCCGGGGTTCTGCCACAACCTCATCGTGTTCTGACCCTGATGACGCCGCGTTTGCCATATGCGATGCAGAGGTGGGGTTAATTCTCGAGTTATCCGGCGACACGTCGCTGCGAGAAGGGGAAACATGTCTAAGACCAGAGAACTGCTGCTCGCGGGCACCATGGTGCCCGCGCTCATGCTGTCCCAGCCGGGCCTGGCGAACGCGCAAGCGGTTCCCGGACATATGATCCTGGCGCAGGCGCCAAACGAGCAGGACCCACGCCGCCCGCGCCCGCCGGGGCTGCCGCCGCAGCAGCAGCGGCCACAGGCTCCGCCGGCCCAGGCGCCGCGGCCCATGCCACCAGCCGCCCAGCCGCAACAGCCGCGTCCGCAGGCTCCGCCGCCGGCCATGGCGCCACGGCCCATGCCGCCCGCGGCCCAGCCGCAACAGCAGCGTCCGCCGGCCATGGCGCCGCGCCCGATGCCCCCCGCCGCGCAACCGCAGCAACCGCGCCCGGTGCCGCCTGCGGCCCAGCCGCGCGAGCCGCGCCCGCCGGTCGCGCCTCCGGCCATGGCTCCGCGTCCGGTGCCGCCCGCTGCCCAGCCGCAATTGCCGCGACCGCCGGTGGCGCAGCCGCCCGCGACGCAGCGGCCGGCCACGCCCGGATTGCCGCCGCCCGGCAGCTTCACCGGCCGGCCCCCGCAAGGCCAGCCGCCCATTCCCGGCCAGCCGCCGGTCGGACAGCGTCCGGGTGTTCCGGGCCAGCCGCCGGTCACCGGTCAGCCGCCCATTCCCGGCCAGCCGCCGGTCGGCCAGCGCCCGGGGGTTCCGGGCCAGCCGCCGGTCACCGGCCAGCCACCCATTCCCGGCCAGCCGCCGGTCGGTCAGCGCCCGGGTGTTCCGGGCCAGCCGCCGGTCACGGGCCAGCCCCCCATTCCTGGCCAGCCGCCGATCGGTCAGCGCCCGGGTGTTCCGGGCCAGCCGCCGGTCACCGGCCAGCCACCCATTCCTGGCCAGCCGCCGGTCGGCCAGCGCCCGGGTGTTCCGGGCCAGCCGCCGGTCACGGGCCAGCCACCCATTCCTGGCCAGCCGCCGGTTGGCCAGCGCCCGGGTGTTCCGGGCCAGCCGCCGGTCACCGGCCAGCCGCCCATTCCGGGCCAGCCGCCGGTCGGCCAGCGCCCCGGTCTGCCCGGCCAGCCGGGTGGCGCAGGCTTGCCGCCCATCCCCGGCCAGCCGCCGGTCGGCCAGCGTCCGGGCGTTCCTGGCCAACCGCCGATCCCGCCGGTCACCGGCCAGCCGCCGATTCCGGGGCAGCCGGGCCAACCGGGCCTGCCGCCGCCCGGCAGCTTCACCGGCCGTCCGCCGGGACCCGGCCAGCCGTCGGTGCCGCAGGTGGGCCAGCCGCAGGTTCCGGGCCAAGGCCAGATCCCGCAAGGCCAGCCTCCGTTCGGCCAGCGCCCCGGTGGCCCCGGCCAACCGCCGTTCGCCGGCCAACCGCCCTTCGGTGGTCCTGGACAACCTCCGGGCGTGCCGCCCGGTGCCCCGCCGCCGCGCACCGGCTCGCGGATCGGCCCGGCCGGCGCGCTCGCCATTGGCGGCGCGGCGGGCCTGGTCGGCGGCTTCCTGATCAGCCGCGGCACCCGCGGCAATATCGACGAGGTTCGCCAGCAGCGGCAGGAGTTCAGCCGCGACGGGGTCATGGTTATCCAGGAGCCGGGTCGCACGATCGTTCGTGACGGCGACGGCATCTTCATGCGCCATGACGAGACCTCCCGGTTCCGCGATCTCGGCGGCGACATCCGGACCGAACGGCGCAACGGCCAGATCTATTCGGTCTATGACCGTCCGGGCGGCGTGCAGGTGATCACCGTCACCGACGACAATGGCCAGCTGCTCCGCCGCATCCGGCGCTTCCCCGACGGACGTGAGGTGATCCTGATCGACAACAGCTATCGCGGTCCGCCGAGGACCTTCGAGGAGCAGGTCATCGTGCTGCCGCCGCCGCGCATGGAGATCCCTCAGGATCGCTATGTGCTGGATGCCGGTGAGGCCGACGAGGGTCTGATCTACGAAACGCTGTCGGCGCCTCCGGTCGCGCCTTTGCCGCGGCGCTACACGCTGGACGAGGTGCGTTACAGCCCGGCGGTGCGCGCCTATACGCGCAGCGTCGACATCAACACGATCAATTTCGAAACCGGATCATGGACGGTGTCGCCGGATCAGGTCCAGCGCCTGGCGGCTCTCGCCCAGGCGGTGAACCAGGCGGTGCAGCGCAACCCGAACGAGGTGTTCCTGATCGAAGGCCATACCGACGCGGTCGGCACGGATGTCGACAACCTGTCGCTGTCCGACAATCGGGCGCAGGCGGTCGCCACCATCCTGACCCGCAACTTCAATGTGCCGCCGGAAAACCTGACCTCTCAAGGCTATGGCGAGCAATATCTGAAGGTGCAGACGCAGGGGCCGTCACGCGAGAACCGCCGCGTCACGGTGCGCCGGATCACCGATCTCCTGGCGCAGCAGCAGCAACAGCAGCAGTCGCAGCAGCCTCAACAACAGCCGCAGTGACGGCCGCAGCGCGTGGATGAGTGGCGCCGCCTTCGGGCGGCGCCATTTTTTTGCCTGCCGTGTCATCGCTCGAACGATGTCTCAGGCCTTCGGCGGCGCATCGACGCTCTGTGCCGTGAAAGGCAGATTGCGCACCGCGGTCCATGGCACGTCGAAACGGGTCATGAATTTCAGCCGGAAGGTCATCCGGCTCATCTTCCAGCCGTCGGCGGTGCGCACATAGTCGTCGTCTTCGATCGCCGACATCCAGGAGGGCGTGTCGCCTTCGGTCAGGGTGCAAGCCTGCCAGAGCATCCAGCGGCCGGTCGCCGCGTCGCCGTCGATATCGATCAGCGGATTCAGGAAGTAATGCATGGCGAAGCTCCAGCCGCCCTTGCGCACGAAGGCGTGGATGGCCGCGCGTCCCGTGAAGACGCCGAAATGCTCGCCGCCGTCCCAGATCGCATCCTCGGTGAACAGCCCGGCCTGCAGCTCGGCCAGCCGGTCGAGTTCGTCCTGGGGCTTGCGCCGGTGGTCGTCGGTATATTTCTCGTCGGCATATTTGGCGTAGCGCGCCTTGAGGTGCCGGATCGCCTCGACGTCTTCGAGGCGGCGAATGCGGTGTTCAAGCGTGGTCATGCGAGCTCTCCTCGGCGGGCCGGGCGCGGGCGGTCGGTGCCGTTATCGTTAGCGCGAGGCCGCGCGGCGGACTGCCGGAGAGAATGCGGATCAGCCCGGCGCGGGTGAGGGAGCCGCCCGGGCCGACAGTTGCCGCGCTTCAGCCGGGCTGAAGAAGCAGGACTTCAGCCGGGCTGAAGAAGGACTTCAGCCGGGCACTCCGTGGCTCAGCAGCTCGCGGGCGATGATCGAGCGCTGGATCTGGTTGGTGCCCTCGTAGATCTGGGTGATCTTGGCGTCGCGATAGAGCCGCTCGACCTCGAAGCCCCTGATATAGCCGCTGCCGCCGAAGATCTGCACGGCATTGGCGGTCTGGGCCACGGCCATGTCGGCGGCGAAGCATTTGGCCATGGAGCAGTAGATCGTCGCCGACCGGCCGGTCTCGAGCGCCTCGGCCGCGTTGTGGACCATGAGCCGCGCCGCCGTGATTTCCTTGGCCATGTCGGCCAGCATCCATTGCAGGCCCTGGAACTCGGCTACCGCCTGGCCGAACTGCCGGCGCGTCCTGGCATAGTCGAGCGCGGCCTCCAGGCCCGCCTGGGCAATGCCGACGGCAAGCGCCGCGATGCCGACACGGCCCTTGTCGAGCGCGCTCATCATGATGTGGAAACCGCGGCCCTCGGTGCCGAGCAGGGCATCGGCCGGCAGTTCGACGCCGTCGAACTGCAGCCCGCCGACCTGCGAGGCGCGCTGGCCCATCTTGTGTTCCTTGGGTCCGCGCGACACGCCCGGCCGGTCGAGTTCGACGATGAAGATGCTCATGCCGCGCTTGCCGGCGGCCTTGTCGGTGCGCGCCAGCACGAAGCCGACATCGGCGACCGGGGCATTGTGGATCCACAGCTTGGAACCGGAGAGGCGCCAGCCGGTGGCCGTGCGTTCGGCTGTGGTCTTGATGCCGGAGACATCGGTGCCGGCCTCGGCTTCGGTGATGCAATAGGCCGGGCGGAAATCGGCCTTGAGCAGGCTCCCGAGCCATTTTGCCTGCTGTTCCGGGGTGCCGTGCACCGACAGGAGCGTGGCGATCAGCTCGTAGAGGCCGCACTGGTCGGCAATGGATGCATAACCGCGCGACAATTCCTCCATGACCAGCGCATAGGCCAGCGGATCGAGCCCGGCGCCGCCGAGCTCGGCCGGCGTGGTGATGCCGAACAGGCCGAGCTCACCCATCTGCCGGTAGATGTCGCGCGGAAAGGCCTCGTCGCGGTCGAGCGCCTCGGCCTGCGGGCGAATGACCTCGTCGGCGAAGCGACGGGCCGTGCGGCGGATTTCCTGATGGGTTTCGGAGAGTTGCATGGTGGGGGCTTTCGGGTGTCTAGGACGGACGAAGCATTCGAATGGCGCTGCATTCCGGTTGGCCGTCCTTCGAGGCTCGCTTCGCTCGCACCTCAGGATGAGGGGAGTTGGGGAATTGCATTGCCGTTGCTCATGCGGCGGAACGGATGATGCACGCCTTGCACCGCCACTGTTGCAATTCTCGACGATCCTCATCCTGAGGTGCGAGCTCTTGCGAGCCTCGAAGGACGGCCAACCGAACTGCAACAGGAAAGGCCTCAGCCCGCAGCCGCGACCCATTTCATGATGTGGGTGCCGGCCAGGCAGAGCTCGCCGTCCTGGTTGGTCACCTCGACTTTGGACCTGCTGCGGCCCTTGGCTTCGTCGATCTCCTCGATCGTGTAGCGGGCGGTCAGCGTGTCCTGGATGAAGACGGGTTTCAGGAAGCGGATCCTGTCATAGCCGAGCGACACCGAGACGCCGGTCGAGCCGCGCTCGGTCGAGCGGCGCGACATCATCGAGGCGGTGGTCGACAGGAGCCCCATGACCAGCGCGCCATGGGCGATGCGCCGGCCGAAGGCGGTCTTGCGGGCATAGTCTTCGTTGACGTGGATCGGATCGAAATCGCCGGTCAGGCCGGAGAACAGCACCAGGTCGGCTTCGGTGATGGTCTTGGCGAAGGTCGCGGTCTCGCCAATCTCGAGGCGGGTCGTGTTCATGCGCGGCCTCCGATGCCGAAAAAGCGCGCGACTTCCTCGGCCTGGCCCTCCAGCATGACCTTGCCGCCGAGCGCGACGCAGCCGAGGCCACGGGCATGCGCGAGCAAGGGCGTCACCTCCGGCTTCATGATGATATCCACCACCAGAATATCGGCGGTCAGGCCGTCGAGCGGCGTGGGGAAGCCGTCGCCCGGCGCCATGCCGATCGGCGTGGCGTTGATCAGGGTGTCGTGGCCGGTGATCTCGGGCGCGCCGGCGCTGACCTCGCAGGCCGGATAGGCCTTGGCGACACGATCGGCGAGGGCTGCCGCCTTGGCGGGGTCGACGTCGGAAATCCTGAGCTTTGCCGCGCCGGCATCGGCCACCGCCACGGCGACGGCACTGCCGCCGCCGCCGGCGCCCATGAGCATGATGCGACGGCCGCCGAGCCGGATGTCGCGTTCGCTCAAGCCCCGGATGAGGCCTCGGCCGTCGAACATGTCGCCGGTCCAGCTGCCGTCGGTCTCCCGGCGCATGGCGTTGACCGCGCCGACCTTGGCCGCCATGGGCAGGACGTGGTCGAGGAGCGGGATGACCCGCGCCTTATAGGGCACCGTCACCATCATGCCGTCGAGATTGCCGATCGCCATCAGGCCGCGGACGGTTTCCTCGAAGCGGTCGGGGTGGACATGGACCGGAATCTTTACCGTGTTCATGCCGGCGGCGGCGAAACGCGGATTGAACACGCCGGGTGATTTCACCTGAGCGATGGGATCGCCGATAATGGCGTAGAGCCGGGTGGCGCCGTCGATCAGGACTTGCTGGTTCAGGGGATTGGTCATGACCTCCACCGTCATTCCGCCGCCACCTGGCGGGTGCCGACTTGCGCGAATTCGGCCTCGGCCAGATGGGCCGGCGGCGCGCGCCGCGGCCGGCCGCCGAGATGACCGGCGAGCCCGATCGGCTCGGGCCGGAACAGCCGCTGGTCCATCAGCTTCAGCTCGGACGAGACGCGCGGCCGGAAACCCATGCGGCCGATGACGTCGCGTTCGACGTCGATGCCCGGAGCGATCTCGATCAGCTCGACGCCGTCGGGACCGAGCCGGAACACGGCGCGTTCGGTGACATAGAGCACGCGCTGGCCGCGCTCGGCGCCGTAGCGGCCGCTATAGGTGATCTGCTGGACCGCCTCGACGAGCTTGGCCTGGGGCCCATCCTTGACGATGCGCATGGCGCCGTCGCCCCAGCCGATCTCGGATTTGCCGGCGGTGAAGGTGGCGCTGAAGATCACGCTCTTGGCGTTCTGGCTGATATTGATGAAGCCGCCCGGACCGACGATGCGGTCGCCGAAGCGGCTGACATTGACATTGCCGGAGGCGTCGACCTCGGCGAAGGACAGGAAAGCGAGGTCGAGCCCGCCGCCGTCATAGAAATCGAACTGATAGGGCTGGTCGACGATCGCCATGTAGTTGCGGGCAGCCCCCGCGTCGCCGCCGGATGCCGGCGCGCCGCCGATCAGGCCTTGCTCGTTGGTGAGGCACACCTCGTCGAGCACGCCCTCCTCGGCCGCGACATTGGCGATGCCGGTGGAAATGCCGGAGCCGAGATTGCAGATCGCGCCGGGGAACAGTTCGAGCGCGGCGCGCCGGGCGATGACCTTGCGGGCGTCGAGCGGCAGAACCGGAATGTCCGACAGCGGCATGCGCAGCTCGCCGGCATAAGACGGGCTGTATTCGACCAGATAGGTCTGCCACTGGCCCGGCTCGACCACGACGAGGTCGACCAGGATGCCTGGGATCTTGACCGATTTCGGCGGCAGCGTGCCGCGCTTGGCGATGCGCTTGACCTGGACGATGACCAGGCCGCCGCAGCGCTTGGTGGCCTGGGCCTCCGACAGCATTTCCAGGAACACGGCCTCCTGCTCCATGCTGATATTGCCGTCCTCGTCGGCGGTGGTGCCGCGCAGGAAACAGACGTCGATGTGGAAGGACTTGAAGAACAGGTAGTCTTCGCCGCGGAAATCGACCCGCTCGACCACGCCTTCGGGCGCGCAACGGCTCTGCCGGCCGCCGCCGTGGCGCGGGTCGACGAAGGTGTGCAGGCCGGTCTTGGTCATCAGGCCCGGCCGGCCGGCGGCGATCTCGCGCATCAATTGCGAGAGCGCGCCTTGCGGCAAGGTGTAGCCCTCGACCTTGTCGGCGATGGCCATGTCGGAAATGCCGGGCGAATTGACGAAGGTGCCGCAGACGATGCGCTTCAACAGGCCTTCATGGGCGAAATGTCCGGCGCCCCGGTTGGCGCCGTCGCCGAGGCCGACCGGATGCACGGCGGTAATGTCGCGCGGCAGGCCTTCGGCCAGGAAACGGCGTTCGACGGCGGCCATCAGGGCCTCCGGGACGGCATGACCGCCACCGGAACCGCCGATGACGATGGTGTCGCCGGAGCGGATCAGTTTGACGGCTTCGTCCGCGCTCACGCGTTGCACGGTACCCTCCTGATGTTCACGACAGCTGGCCCGCGAAATGGCAGGCGACGAGATGGTTGGGGGCATGTTCGACGAGCGCCGGCGGCTCGCTGGCGCAGATCGGCTTGGCGAGAGGGCAGCGTGTGCGGAAGCGGCAGCCCGACGGCGGGTCGACGGCGCTCGGCGGTTCGCCGGTGAGCTTCAGATGCGAGCGGCCGCGTTCGACCGCGGCGTCCGGGATCGGCACGGCCGAGATCAGGTAGCGGGTATAGGGATGCAGCGGCCGGTCGAAGACGGCATCGGCGGGAGCCACTTCCATGACCTTGCCGAGATAGAGCACGACGACACGGTCGGAGATGTGGCGCACCACCGCCAGGTCATGGGCGATGAACAGATAGGTCAGCCCGAAGCGATCCTGCAGATCGAGCATCAGGTTGATGATCTGGGCCTGGATGTTGACGTCGAGCGCCGAAATCGGTTCGTCGGCCACGATGAAATCCGGCTTCACCGCGAGCGCCCGGGCGATCGAGATGCGCTGGCGCTGGCCGCCGGAGAACTCATGCGGGAAACGCTCGGCTGAGCGTGGGCTCAGGCCGACGGTCGCGAGCAGGTCCTCGACCCGCTCCCGGGTTTCGGCGGCTGTGGTCGTCAGGCCGTGGAAGCGCAGCGGCTCGCCCAGGATGTCGGCGACGCTCATGCGTGGATTGAGCGAGGCATAGGGGTCCTGGAACACCATCTGCATGCGCCGGCGCAGCGGCCGGATCTGGCTCTGCTTGGCCTGGGCGATGTCGGTGCCGTCGAAGCTGATCTCGCCGGCGCTCGGCTGGTGGATGCGCATGACGACGCGGGCCAGCGTCGACTTGCCGCAACCGGACTCGCCGACGAGGCCGACGGTCTCGCCGCGATAGACGTCGAGATCGACATGATCGACGGCATGGACATAACGATAGGGCTCGAAGAAGCCGCTTTTCGGCAGGGCGAAGTGCTTGACCAGCCCGCGCACCCTGAGGATCGGCGTGCCCTCGTGTTTCGGCCCGGCCCGGCGCGCCGACGGCGTGCCGGGCGCCTGGGCTGCAGTGGCGTGACGTTGCTTCAGCGCGAGGGTCTCGCCGCCCTGGGTCACCCAGCAGCGGGCCTTGCGGCCGGGCAGGACCTCGCCGAGATCGGGATGCTCGTCGCAGCGCGCGACCCGGAACGGGCAGCGCGGCGCGAAACGGCAGCCGGCCGGCATGTTCAAGGGATCCGGCGGCTGACCATCGATGGTGGTCAGCCGGCGGTCGCCCGAGGTCGTCTCGTCGATGCGCGGCACGGCGTTGATCAGCGCCCAGGTATAGGGATGGCGCGGGTCTTTCAGCAGGCCTTCGGTCGGGCCTTCCTCGACCACCTCGCCGCCATACATGACGATGGTGCGGGTGCAGACCCGGGCGATGACGCCGAGATCATGGCTGATCAGCACGATGGCGGTGCCGAAATCGCGGTTGAGCTCGCGCAGCAGGTCGAGGATCTGCGCCTGGATGGTGACGTCGAGCGCGGTGGTCGGCTCGTCGGCGATCAGCAGCGCCGGCTCGTTGCTCATGCCGAGCGCCAGCATCACGCGCTGGCGCATGCCGCCGGAGAACTGGTGCGGATAGCTGTCGACGGCGCGTTCCGGCGCACTCACCCCCATGCGCCCGAGCAGGTTGACAGCGCGCTTGCCCGCTTCTTCCGGCGTATAGCGGCCATGGACCACCATGGTCTCGATCAATTGCTTGGCGATCTTGATCACCGGATTGAGCGAGGTCATCGGATCCTGGAACACCATGGCCAGGCGGTCGCCGCGCAGGTTTCGCAACTCCTCCGCCGAGGCCTTCAGCAGGTCCTTGCCCTGGAAGCGGATCTCGCCGCCGACGATGCGGCTCGGTTCGTCCAGGAGCCGCATCAGGGAGAGCGCCGTGACGCTCTTGCCCGAACCGGATTCGCCGACGATGCCGAGCGCTTCGCCGGCGGCGACCGAGAAGCTGACGCCGTCGACGGCGCGCACCACGCCCTCGTCGGTGAAGAACTGGGTGTGCAGGTCGGTGACTTCGAGGGCCGGCGTGACGGCCTGGCCGTCCGGTGGCTTGATGTTCATGTTCATCGGGCCACTCACCGTTTTCTCGCGCGCGGATCGAGCCAGTCGCGGACGCCGTCGCCGAGGAAGTTGAAACCGAGCACGATGGTCAGGATGGCGATGCCGGGGAAGGTGGCGACCCACCATTGCTGAACCAGCTCGCGGCCCTCGGCCACCATCGAGCCCCATTCGGGGGTCGGGGGCACCACGCCGAGCCCCAGGAAGGACAGGCCGGCAAAGGTGATGATGGCGTTGCCCACGTCCAGGGTGACCAGCACGATCAGCGGCCCGATCGAGTTCGGGATGATGTGGCGGATCAGGATGCGTGCCGGACTGAGGCCGATGACCATGGCGGCCTCGACATATTCCTGCGAGCGCTGGACCAGCACGAGGCTGTGGGCGAGGCGGGCGAATTTCGGCCACCAGACCACCAGCATGGCGATGATCGTGTTGAGCGTGCCGATGCCGAGCGCGGCCGCGATGGCCAGTGCCAGGATGATCGGCGGAAAGCACAGCACGAGGTCGGTGATGCGCATGATCACCTCCTCGGTCCGGCCGCGCGCATAAGCCGCGAAACCGCCGACCAGCGTGCCGAAGACGGCGCCGACGATGACCACCACGAAGCCGGTGGTGAGCGAGATGCGGGCGCCGTAGAGCAGGCGCGTCAGCACGTCGCGGCCCAGCACGTCGGTGCCGAGCCAGTGCTGCCAGGAGGGCGGCTGCAGCCGGTTGGTGACGTCGACGGCGTCGGGCTTGTAGGGCGTCAGCCAGGGCGCCACCAGGGCGATGACGACCCAGAGCAGGACGATGGCTGCGCCAATGGCGGCCAGGCCATAGCGGCGGCGCCAGCGCTGCGCCTTGGTGGCGACCGGTGCGATGACGCGGGCGGTCGCGGCCTCGTGATCCGCGGTGACGGTCATCGTTTCACCCTCGGGTCGAGCAGCGCGTAGCTGATGTCGATGATCAGGTTCACCAGGAGGTAGACCAGGGCGACGATCAGGGTGATGCCCATGATCGCCGGAAAATCGAGGGTGGCGGCGCTGCGGAAGGTGTAGCGGCCGAGCCCCGGCCAGGAGAATACCGTCTCGGTCATGACGGCGCCGGTGAGCAGGTTGGCATAGGCTAGGCCGCCGAGCGTGACCACCGGGATCATCGCGTTCGGCAGGACATGGCCGACGATGACGGTGAAGCCTTTCAACCCCTTGGCGCGTGCCACCCGGACATAGTCCTGCTGGATGCTCTCCAGCATGCTGGCGCGCATGGTGCGGGTGATCAGGCCGAGGGTTGCTGCCGCCAGCACGATCGAGGGCAGGACCAGGTGGGCCGCGGCGTCGCGGAACATCTCCCAGTCGCCGGCGACGATGGTGTCGATCAGGAGCAGGCCGGTGACGGTGGGCGGCGGCAGGGCGATGGCGTCGAGCCGGCCGGGACCGGGGGCGATTTCGAGCCCGCCGTAAAAGATCGCCAGCATGATGAAGGCGAGCCAGAAGGTCGGCGAGGACACGCCGACCAGCGAGACCACGCGGGCCACGTGGTCGATCCAGGTATCACGCCAGACGGCGGCCATGATGCCGAGCGGAATGCCGGTGACCAGGGCCAGAAGAAAGCTGATGGTGGCGAGTTCGAGGGTCGCCGGGGCGAATTGCGCGATGTCCTCGAGCACCGGCCGCTGCGAGGCGATGGAGACGCCGAGGTCGCCCTGGACCAGTCCCTTCAGGAAGATCAGGTAGCGCTCCCAGAGCGGCAGATCGAGCCCCCATTTGGCCCGCCATTCCGCGACGAATTCCTTGTTGGAGGCGGCGATGTCACCGAGCTGCGCCAGGATCGGGTCGCCCGGCACCATGTTGGAAATCAAGAAGATCACCAGGGTCGCCATGATCGCCATCATGACGGTGATGCCCAGTCGCGAAACGATGAAGCGTACCATGGGCTAGCTCCCCGCGAACCTGGGGGAACAGGGGCGCCCGAGGCGGGCGCGGGAAGACAGGGGAGCAGCAGCCGATAAGCCGCGCATGGGGCGGGCGAGCATGTTTCCTCCGGTATTTTTATTATTTAGATCGTTCTAAATTCCGGATGACGCGGTGTCAATCCCAACGTAGTGTATCCGGAAATCAGCCCGGCGCATCTGAAAACAAGGCCGGGACGAGGGGGAGGCATGGCGGGTCGGCCGCGCGCGGCGGAGCAGCAGGATCGGGGCCGGGCCGGTGTCTCCGCCGGGGCTCGGCGGGCGCTATTTGCGCGGCGGACCGCTCGATTCCCGCAACATCAGCTTCGGCTGCAAAATGACCCGGCGCGCCGGTGCATCGGGATCTTCGATCCGTTCGAGCAAGAGCTTGGCGGCGGCATGGCCGATGCCGACCGAGTCGATCTCGACGGTCGACAGCGCCGGCATCCACAATTCGGCTTCGGCGAGGTCATCATAGCCGACGACCGCGAAGTCGCGACCGGGTTCCTGGCCGATCTGGCGCAGGCCGAGCATGACGCCGAAGGCAAGGACGTCGTTGAAGCAGACGGCGGCGGTCGGCGGGTCGGGCTGCGCCAGCAGGGCCTTGACGGTCTGGGCGCCGAAGCTGCGGGTCGCCGGTCCGGGCTGGATCAAGGCGGGATCGATGGCGATGCCGTGGTCGGTCAGCGCCTGGCGGTAGCCGGCGCGCCGCTCGGCGCCGGTCGAGACCAGGTCGTTGCCGCCGATCATGGCGATCCGGCGATGGCCGAGCCCGATCAGATGGGCGGTCGCCATGCGCATGCCGGCCTGGTTGGCGTGGCCGGCATAATCGAGGCCGGAGCCGGCGATGTCGCGCGAGATCAGGACGCAGGCGACGCCCTGTTCCTTCAGCCGGCGAAGCGTGTCGCGCGAGGTGCCCTGGGCCGGGCAGATCGCCAGGCCGTCGGCGTTATATTCGCGCATGGTGGCGATGAACTGGTCCTGGCGGGCCGGATCCTCGTCGGAATTGGCGATGAACACGGTGCGGCCGAGATCGAGGAACGAGCGCTGGATCGCCGCCGTCAGCTCGGTGAAATAGGGGTTGGTGATCTCGTTGATCGACACCCCGATGGTGTGGGTGTGCTGGGTGCGCAGGTTGGCCGCGCCGCGGTTGTAGACATAACCGAGCACCCGGCAGGATTCGAGCACCTTGAGCCGCGTCTTCTCGGCCACCAGCGGGCTCTTGCGCAGCACCAGCGACACGGTGGCGCGCGACACGCCGGCATGGATCGCCAGGTCGTGCAACGTCACACGCTGCGGTCTCACGACGCTTTTCGGCTCACCGCTCATGCCTTGTCGTGTGCCCCCGGGCGCCAATCCCAAATCTGTCCTTATTGGAAAGGAATGCGCGATGGAAGATGAGGTTCTACTGATAAAAGACGGCTTCGTCGCGGAAATCGTGCTCAACCGCCCGGCCAAGCTGAATGCCGTGACCCCCGCCATGGCGGCGCGGCTGGAGCGCCTCTGCCGCGAGATCGATCGCGACGACGGGGTGCGCGCCGTGCTGATCCGCGGTGCCGGGCCAAGGGCCTTCTGCGCCGGCAGCGACCTCAACGCGCTGGCCGAATATCCGAGCTCCTGGGCTTTCCGCAACCGGGTGGAATATGCGACCGCCGTGCGCGACATGCGCAAGCCGGTGGTGGCGGCGCTGCACGGCTGGGTGCTGGGCGGCGGCGCGGAGACGGCGCTGTCGGCCGATATCCGGGTGATGGGGCGCGGCGCCCGCCTCGGCTTTCCCGAAGTGCAAAGGGGCTGGGTCGGTGGCGGCGGCGCCTCGCAGATGCTGCCGCGCCTGATCGGCTACGGCCAGGCGATGAAGCTGCTCCTGACCGGCGATCCGATCGACGCGGCGGAGGCGCATCGTCTCGGCCTGGTCGAATATCTGGTCGACGATGACAAGGTCGAGGCCGAGGCGCGCGCGCTCTGCCGGAAATTTGCCGGCTTCAGTCCGGTCGCCGTCGAAGCGGTCAAAGCCTCGGTTCGCATGGCGCTGGCCTCGACGCTCGCCGCCGGGCTGCGCTACGAAAACGAGATGAACACGCTGTGTTTCGCGGCGGGCGATCACATGGAGGGCATCCGGGCCTTCCAGCAAAAGCGCGACGCGGAGTTCAAGCAATGACCCTCGGGATCGCCGTCGTGGGCCTCGGCATGGCCCACAAGCCGCATATCCAGAGCCTCCGGGAGCTCGGCGACCGCGCCCGGATCGTCGCCTGCCAGGCGCCGAGCGCCGAGCGCCGCCAGGCCTTCTCGCAGGCCCATCCGGACCTGCCCGTGGTGGCCGATCTCGACGCGGTGCTGGCCGACCCGGCGGTCGACGCGGTGATCCTGCTGACGCCGCCGATGACCCATCTCGACCTGACCGCGCGTTGCGCCGCCGCCGGCAAGCATGTGCTGCTGGAAAAGCCGCTCGACGTGACCGTCGAGCGGGCCGAACGCTCGGTCGCCGCGATGACGGCGGCCGATCGCCGGTTCGGCGTGGTGCTGCAGCATCGGTTCCGGGCCGCTTCGCTGAAACTCGCCGCGATGGTCAGGAGCGGCACATTCGGGGCGCTGGTTTCGGGCTCGGCGTCGATCCGCTGGTGGCGGTCGCCCGACTATTTCGCCCAGGCCGGGCGCGGCATGAAGGCGCGCGACGGGGGCGGCGTGCTGCTGACGCAGGCGATCCATACGCTGGATCTGTTCCAGAGCCTGACCGGCCGGATCACGCAGGTCTCGGCCATGGCCAGGACCTCGCCGTCGCGGGCGATCGATACGGAAGACATCGTCGCCGCCGCAGTTCGTTTCGAGAACGGTGCGATCGGCGCGATCGACGCCACCACTGTGGCTTTTCCGGGTTTTGCCGAAAGGATCGAACTCGCCTGCGAGCATGCGACCGCGGTGCTGGAGGCCGAGACGCTCAAGGTCTATTTCCGCGACGGCCGGGTGGTCGTCCATGAGGGCGGCGAATCGAAAAGTGGCGGTGCCGACCCCATGGCCTTTTCGCATGAGGCGCATAAGGCGGTGATCACCGACTTCCTGGACGCGATCGAGGCCGGGCGCGATCCCGCCGTCAGCGGGCGCGAGGCGCTGAAGGTCCACCATCTGATCGACGGCCTGCTGGCCTCCGCGGGCGCCGGCGCAACACGGGACATCCCATGACCAACAAGCGTGTCTTCCTGACCCACACGCCCGACATGCTGGCCAATTATTATGGCCCGCGCGCCGTCGCGGCGCTCCGCGACATGGCCGAGGTGGTGATCAATCCCACCGGCCGGGTGCTGGACGCCGAGGCTCTGGTCGAGGCGGCGGCGGGCGCCGCCATCATCGTCTCCGACCGGCTGACGCCCGGCTACGGCGCCTTCTTCGAGAAGGCGCCCGACCTTGTCGCTTTCCTGCGCTGCGCGGTCGACATCCGCAATGTCGATGTCGCCGAGGCAAGCCGGCAGGGCATTCTGGTGACCCGCGCGACGCCGGGCTTCATCGCATCCGTCGCCGAACTCGGCTTCGGCATGATGATCGATCTCGCCCGTGGCGTCTCGGCTGCGGTCGGCAGCTATCGCGCGGGACTGGCACCGGTGCCGCGCACCGGCCGGCAATTGCGCGGCTCGGCGATCGGCATCATCGGCTATGGCGCGATCGGCCGCACCATGGCCGACCTTGGCCGGGCCTTCGGCATGCGGGTGCTGGCGAGCGATCCCTACAAGACGATCGACGAGGACGGGGTCGAGCAGGTGTCGTTCGAGACCCTGCTGGCCGAAGCCGACTTCGTCATCTGCCTGGTGGTGGCAACGGATGCGACCGAGAACCTGATGAACGCCGCGGCCTTCGCGCGGATGAAGCCGTCGGCCTTCTTCGTCAATCTGTCGCGCGGCAACCTGGTCGACGAGACGGCGCTCGCCGCCGCCCTCGATGCCGGGCAGCTCGCCGGGGCGGCCATGGATGTCGGCCGCGCGCCCGACCAGATGCCGTCGCTGGAACTCGCGCGCCGGCCGGATGTCGTCGCCACCCCGCATACCGGCGGGCTGACGCCGGCGGCGATCGAGCATCAGGCTTTCGATACGGTCGGCCAGGTGCGTGCATTGCTCGCTGGCGAAGTGCCGCCGGGCGCGGTCAATAGCGACGCCGCGGCGCGGCTCGGCCGGCTGAAATAGGGGAGGCGATCATGACCGCGACCGAGGGCAGCGGCATGCCCGGCCTCAAGGCGCCGCCCGGCGCCACCGACACCCATTTGCACGTCTACGATGCCGGTTATCCGCTGGCGCCGAACGCCGCGAGCAAGCCGCCCGCCGAGGCGAGCGTCGAACATTACAAGGCGGTCCGCGCCCGGCTCGGGCTGAGCCGGGCGGTGATCGTCCAGCCCTCGGTCTATGGCACCGACAATGCCTGCACGCTCGCCGGCATCAAGGCGCTCGGCGGCGCGGTCGCCCGCGGGGTCGCCGTGGTCGACGACCAGGTGCCCGACGAGGTGCTGGAGATGCTGACATCCGGCGGCATGCGCGGCGCGCGCTTCCTCATGATGCCGGGAGGCGCCATCCCCTGGGACCAGCTCGACCGGATCGCGGCCAAGGTGCAGAACGTCGGCTGGCACGTGCAGTTGCAGATGGACGGCCGGCTGCTGCATGAGCGCATCGCGCAGATCCGGTCGTGGCCGGGCCGGATCGTCATCGATCACGTCGGCAAGTTCCTCGAGCCGGTGCCGGTCGACGGCCCGGCTTTCCGGCTGCTGCTCGATCTGGTCGGGAGTGGGCGGGTCTGGGTCAAGCTGTCGGCGCCCTATGAGGTGTCGAAGACCGGCGCGCCCGGCTACGAGGATGTCAGCCGGCTGGCCCGGGCGCTGGTCAAGGCGGCGCCCGAGCGCATGCTCTGGGCCAGCAACTGGCCGCATCCCGGCATGAACCCACGGCCGGACGAGGCGCATCTTCTGGATATCCTGGCCGACTGGGCTCCCGACGAGGCCGACCGTCGCAAAATTCTGGTCGACAATCCCGCGGAGGTCTACGGCTTCTAGCAGGAGAGACTTGCGTGACGCCGGCCGCGCAAACTGACTAGACTTCCGGCCCGGAGCATTTGAACCGCCAAGCATAACGAACCTTCGGGAAAGAGCAGGGGAACGGACAGATGAGCAAGCCTTCCGATCGTGGCCGGTCCACGCCACCGTCCGAAACGACCGGTCACGCCGCCATCAGCCGCAGGCGCTTTGCGGGCCTCGTCGGTGGTTCCGCGGCGCTGGTCGCGGCACCGCGCATCGCCGCCGCGCAGGCCTACCCGGCCCGCCCGGTGCGGGCCATCGTCACCTTCGCCCCTGGTGGCACGGTGGATGTCTATGCCCGGCTCGCCTGCCAGCACCTGTCGCAGAAGCTCGGCCAGCAATTCGTCGTCGAGAATGTCGCCGGCGCCACCGGCAATCGCGGCACGGCGCAGGCCGCGCGATCGGCGGCCGACGGCTATACGCTGCTGTTCGCGCTCAGCACCCATGCCGTGAACGCGTCGATCTTCAGCAACCTGCCTTATGATCCGGTCGCCGATTTCGTGCCGATCAACCTGTCGGTGTCCTCGACCCATGTGGTCTCGGCCCATCCGTCGGTCGCCGCCAAGGGCGCCCGCGAATTCGTCGCCGACCTGAAGGCAAGACCCAACCAGAACTATGCCCATGGCGGCATCGGCACGCAGGGCCATCTGCTCGCCGAACGCCTGAAAGTCACGCAGAATCTCGACCTGGTGGCCGTCACCTTCCCCGGCGCCGGGCCGGCGATCCAGGCGGTGGTCTCGAACCAGATCTCGAATGCCTGGACCACCATGGCGTCCGCCGGGCCGATGATCGCCGGCGGCCGCCTGAAGGCGCTGGCCGTCACCGGCCAGTCGCGCTCACCGCTCCTGCCCGACGTGCCGACCATGGCCGAGCAAGGCTTTCCCGAGGTCACCGGCGACACCTGGGTCGGCATCATGGCGCCCAAGGGCACGCCGGACGAGGTGGTGACGACCATCAACCGCGAGATCGCCGAGTTCCTGCAGCAGCCGGCGACCCGCCAGCGCCTCGCCGATGTCGGCTTCGACGTGGTCAACAAGGGACCGGCCGAGTTTGCCTCGGTGTTGAAGGACGAGATCGTGTTCTGGAAGAAGGTGGTCGAGGAGACGAAGGTCAGGATCGAGTGAGGTTGGCCGGGCCGATCTCTCCCATGAGCACGATGAAAAGCTCAACCAAATCAACCCTCTCCCAGAGGGAGAGGGTGGCGCCGTCAGGCGCCGGGTGAGGGGCGTGAGCGTTGGAAGTCAGCGCCAACGCACCCGCCGCATGCTGCCCTTTCCGGAGATGGACGACCCCTGACCCGGCAGCTGACGCTGCCACCCTCTCCCTCTGGGAGAGGGTCGATTTGGCGGAGCCAAACACCGGCTCCCGACCCTCTGGCCGAGAGCCGGGCCGGCCGATCAGGCCGAGACCGGTTTCACGTCGTACATGTCGAGCATCCAGCCGGCCGCGGTCAGCGGCAATTTCGACAGGTTGCTGCGCACGGCGATCTGGTAGATCGGCTGGAACAGCATGATCAGGTTGGCCTGATCGACCAGCCGCTTCTGATATTCCACCCAGAGATCGGCCTGTTTCTTGGCGTCGGTCTCGGCCGCGGCGTCGCGGACGAGCTTGGTGACGTCGGCCGGCACCTCCCAGTGCACACGCTTGGCGACGCGCTCGACGGTCGCCGCCGCCCAGAGCAGGTTTTCCACCGCCGGCGGGTTCCAGAAGGTCAGCAGGCCGCCCTGCGCCTTGTTGCCGGTATAGGTGGTGCGCAGGTTGACCTGGTCCATCGGATTGAGCTTGGCGCGGATATTGACCCGGGCGAGGTCGGCCTGGATCTTCTGCGCCAGCGTCTGATAGGTCACGCCGGCGATCGCGGCATTGCCATAGGCGATCTCGAATTCGAAACCGTCGGCCAGGCCCGCGCCCTGCAGCAATTGCTTCGCCTTGTCGAGATCCTGCCGGAAGCCGATCTGCTTGGCGATTTCCTCGGTCGAGCCGGAGACGCCGATGGGCAGGAAATGGGCCGGGTGCAGGGCGGCGCCGCCGAGCAGGTTCTTGATGATGCCATCATAGTCGATGGCATAACCGATCGCCTGGCGGGCGCCCTTCTGGGCCAGGGCCTTGTTGTATTCGACCTCCTGGGTCACCGCCATGTAAACGAAGTCCAGGCTGGTGAGCGCTTCCAGCCGCAGGTTCGGATCGGCCTTGATGGTCGAGACCTGTTCGGGGATCAGGTTGAAGGCAATGTCGATATCGCCGCGGCGGATCGACAGGAGCTGGGCCGCGCTGTCGCCGATATGGCGGATGATCACCCGCTCGAACGGCGGCTTGCCGCGCCAGTAATTGTCGTTGCGGGTGAACTGGATCTGGGCGCCGCGCTCCCAGCGGGTCAGCCGGTAGGCGCCGGTGCCGGCCGAATTCTCGTTCAGCCAGGTGGTCGCCTTGTCCTTGGTCTTGGCCTCGCGGCTGGCGTCGCCGCCATGCTGCTCGACCAGCTTGCGGTCATAAACGACGAAGCCAGGCGCGGCGATGATGGTCAGCAGCGGCTGGGTCGGGTCTTTCAGGATGATGTCGACGGTCTTGGCGTCGACGATCTCGGTGCGCTCGACATGCGAGATATATTGCGAGGTCTGGTCGCCGAGATGGAGCACGCGGTCCATCGACCACTTGACGTCCTCGGCGGTCATCGGATTGCCGCTGGCGAATTTGACGTTCTCGCGCAGCGTGAAGCGCCAGCCCTTGCCGTCGGGCGTGCGGTCCCATTTGGTGGCGAGCGACGGGCGAATGGTGATGTAGTCGCCGGGCGCCATGGTGACGAGCATGTCGTAGGCGGCGAGCAGCGTCATCGGCGGCGTATATTGCGCCTGGCGGGCCGGATCGAGGGTAATGGTGTCGCTGATGTCGATGCCGATCACCAGCGTGTTCCTGCGCGTCTGGGCATAGACCCGCTCGGGCAGGCCCGCCGCGATCGCCGCACCGCCAATGCCGAGCAGCTTCATCAGCTCGCGCTTGGTCATCCAACCCTTATCGAAGGCCATTATCGTTTCTCCCTGGATCGTGTTGATGCGCCAAGGTTCGAGCCCGGCGGCGGTTATTCTTTGGATCGATCTAAATCGACGGCGCGAAAAAGTCCTCTGCCGCCGTCGCCGACATGGGACGCGAACTTTGCGTCGGGTCGCCGCTGCCGTCAATCCGCGCGATGACGCAAGGACAACAGGCAGGACAGGCGCGGTTCAGGCCGGCGTCTCTCCTTGCGGCTTCAGCCGGGTCAGCAACGCGGTCTCGCCGTCCTGGACCACGGTGCCGTGCTGATTGGTGACCGTGAAGCCGAGCGTCGCGATGCCGCGATCGCCCTTGCTGGTGAGGCGTTTGGCCTTGACCTCGACCAGGACGCCGATGCGGTCGCCGGCCAGGATCGGGCCCTTGAAGTTCCAGTTCCAGCCGAGGGATGCCACCGCCATGATGCGCACCGACGAGCGGTTCTTCAGCCCGTCGGCCATGGCGAGGCCGAGCAGACCATGGGCGACGCGTGCCTGGAAGCCTTGTGAACGGGCAAATTCGTCGTCCATGTGCAGGTCGAAGAAGTCGCCGGAGAGACCGGCGAAACCGACGATATGGGCATCGGTGATGACGATGTGGCCGGTCCGGTAGTGGTCGCCGACATCGAGGTCCTCGAACCAGTATTCGCCGGGCGCGAGCAGCCTCGGCTGTTCCGTGCTCATGGCAGTCCCCGTCACAGCTTGGAAATGGACAATCCGCCGTCGACATGGACGACTTCGCCGGTGGAATAGGCGAGGGCGCCGCTGGCCAGCGTCGCGACCGCTTGGCCGACATCCTCGGGCTCGCCCCAGCGCGCGATCGGCGAGAAGCCCTCGGCGAACATCCGGTCGTAACGTTCCCTGGCGACCGCGGTCATGCCGGTGCGGATGACGCCGGGACGGACCTCGTAGGTGTGGATGCCCTCGCCCGCGAGCCGCAGCGCATAGACCTTGCTCATCATGCTGAGCCCGATCTTGGAGATGCAATATTCCGCGCGGTCGGGGGAGGCGGCTTCGGCATTCATCGAGGATATGGTGATGATGCTGCGAAAGCCGCCCGACGGTGACTGGGTCATCCGCTTCGCCACGCCCTGGGTGATGAAGAAGGGGCCGCGCAGGTTGGTGCCGATCAGCCGGTCGAAACTGTCGGGCGAGACGTCGAAAATGTCGCCGCGCGTCTTCACGGATATGCCGGCATTGTTGACCAGGCAGTCGATGCGACCGAAGGCCGACCATGCCGCCTCGACCAGAACTCCCTGGCCGGCGAGGTCGGCGATGTCGCCGGGCACGGCCCTGGCCTCGACGCCGCGGGCCTCGATGGCCTTGAGTGTTTCGTCGAGATCGGGCGAGGCGGCGAGATCGTTGACGACAAGACTGAACTTGCGATCGGCCAGGGCCAGCGCGATGGCGCGGCCGATACCGCGTCCGGCCCCGGTGACGAAGGCGACCTGTGATGGGTGCTGGGCCATGCCCTGTCCTCGACTTCCGCCAGGCGCTGTCGCGCGCCGGCTCTCCCTTGGCGATCTCGCGGCGGTATCGGCTCCAGCGAAGCGCGATCCGCTCGTTCTTGGCTATTAGAACGATCTAAATCGCGGGCGATGTCAAGACATGAAGCGGCCGTCTCGCCGTGCCGCGATCAGCCTAGGTGACGCTGACGCCGTAGGCGACGCCGTCGCGACCGGGGTCGGCGCCGCCTTCGAGACGGCCTTCGGGCGTGACGCGGATGCCATGGACCACGCCGAAATAGTGGCTCATTGGATTGCGGATGACCTCGTAGCCCATCGCCTCGAGCGGCTCGGTGGTCCAGCGCGGGATGCGGTTGGTGACGTCGATGGCGTTGCTGGTGGCGGAGAAGCGTGGCGCGCTCACCGCCTGCTGCATGTCCATGCCGAAATCCACGACATTGAGGATCGCCTGCAGCACGCCCATGACGATCTGCGTGCCGCCGGGCGCGCCGATCACCAGCTCGACCTTGCCTTCGTTGAACACGATGGTCGGGCACATGGCGCTGAACCGGCTCTTGCCGGGCGCGATGCTGCCGGCGCGGCCCGGGCGCGGGTCGAACACGCCCATGCAGCCATTATACATGAAGCCCAGCCCTTCGGTGATCACGCCGGAGGGCATGCCGAGCGAATGGGTGACGGTGACGCAATTGCCCTCGGCATCGACCACGCTGACATGGGTGGTATCCCTAGGCACTTCGGAGGCCTGGTAGCGGGTGACATGGGCCTTGATCCCGGCCTTGATCTCGGCCGCCGCCTCGCGGCCATAACGCTTGGACAGGAGATGCTCGACGGGAATGTCGACGAAACGGGGATCGCCGACATGGCGATCCTTGTCGATGGTCGAGCGCTTCATCGTCTCGCAGACCACCCGAATATATTCGGGACTGTTGTGGCCGAGCGCGCGTAGGTCGAAATTCTCCAGGATGTTGAGCATCTGGACCAGCATGATGCCGCCGCCGGGCGGCTGGTTGGTGGTGATCCGGCGGCAGCGATAGCTGCCCTCCAGCGGCGCCTGAACGGCCGGTTCGAAGGCGGCGAGATCTTCGGCGCCCATCAAGGCGTCATGGGCGGCCATGTCGCGGGCGATCCTGCCGCCGATCTCGCCGGTGTAGAAATCCTGCGCGCCGGCCGCGGCGATGCGCCGGAGCGTCGCGGCGTAGTCGGGATTGCGGATGAGTTCGCCGAGGCGCTTCGGCGAGCCGTCCGGCCGGCGGTAGAGCGCGCGACCGGCGGCGGTGTAATTGACCCGGTCCTGGTTGGAGGCGCGGCCCATGCTGCCTTCGTCGGTCCAGAACGAGACGACCGCCGGCCGCACCAGCCAGCCGTCCTCGGCGAAGCGGATCGCCGGCGCCAGCACCTCGGCCCAGGTCAGGCGGCCATGCGCGCGATGCGCGGTGTCGAGCGCCTTGAGGGTGCCGGGCACGGCGATCGAGCCATAGCCGACATCGTTGACGCCGCCCTTCAGGATGAAGCCGAAACCGTCGCGGGTCTCCCCCTCGATCAGATCCTGCCACATGGTGGGCGTGGCTTTCAGCGGCGCCGGCGCGTGGAAGTCGATATAGTCGTGGCTCTTGCCGGGCTTGTAGATGCCCATGCTGCCGAAGCCGGCAATGCCGCACATCAAGGGATCGACCACGGTCTGGACGAGCGCCGCGGCGACCGCCGCGTCCACCGCATTGCCGCCGTGCATCAGCATCAGCGCGCCGGCTTCGGCCGCTTCGGGCTGGGCGGCAACGACCATCGCATTGTCCATGGCTGGCTCTTTCCTTCGGTGATGCGGATGGCGCGTCAGCGCCAGCGCTGCATGTAGAAACGCGGGTTCTCGTCCGGCCAGGTCCGATAGGCGAGGTCACTGGTGAAGGCGGTCACCGACGGGTTGGTGTAGAGCGGCAGGACAAAGACATTGTCGGCGATCTTGCGCAGGATCAGGCCGTAGAGCCGCTTGCGCTCGTCCGGGTCGATGGCGGTGGAGGCGGCATCCGCCCAGGCCTTGATCTCGGCATCACGCACCATGTCGTCGGGCAGGTGGGTGAAGAACGGATTGACCATGGCGGCGGTGTCGTTGAGCGAATAGGAGCCCCAGGACGTGTCGACCAGGCGCGCCTGGCCCTTGTGCTGGCGGTCACGCACCGCGGCATAGGCCATGAAGGCGAGGCGCGGGCGAATGCCGGCGGCGGTCAGGAAACCGTTCAGCGCCTCGATGCGCGGGCGCGAGCGGAAACCGAGGATCTCGGTGTCGAAGCCGTTGGGATAACCGGCCTCGGCCAGCAGCTGGCGGGCTTTCGCCGGGTCATAGGGAATGCGGCGGACATCGGTGGTGCAGCCGAACTGGGTCTCGAAACAGAAGGCGTGCCAGCTGCGCGAGCCGGCGCCGATCAGGTTCTTGACGATGGCGTCGCGGTCGATCGCGTAAGCAACCGCCTCGCGCACGCGCCGGTCCTGGAACGGGTTGGCGCCGGAGCGGCCTTCGACGTCGAACTGCAGGAAGATGATCCGCATGGTCTCGGCCGACAACACCGAGATGTTGGGCACGGTGGCGAGTTTCTGCGCCGTCTCCTCCGGCAATTGACTGATCCAGTCGATGCCGCCGGCCATCAGCTCGGCCATCTGGGTGCCGCTGTCGGGCACGACACGCATGATGACCCGGCGGATCGACGGCCGGCCCTTGGGACTGTCGGCCATATAGGCCGGATTGATCTCGAACTGGGCTTCCTTGCCGGGATCCCAGCGGGTGAAGCGATAGGGGCCTGTGCCGATCAGCCGGTTCGCCGGCACCATGCGGCCGGCGCCGGCATCGCGGTAAAAACCATCGGGCATGATGGCGATCGGGCCGGAGAGATATTCGATCGCCGCCGGGAAGGGCGCATGCAGCAGCAGGCGAACCTGGTGCGAGCCGGTTTTCTCGGCGTGGCGGATCCAGTTCACATTGCTCGGATTGTTGACCTTGTTGGCGGGGTCGATGACGAAATTGAGGGTGTAGACGACGTCATCGGCCGAGAAGGCCCGGCCGTCGTGAAAGGTGACGTCGCGGCGCAGGTCGAGCTCCAGCGTCAGCGGGTCGATCCAGCGCCAGGCGGTGGCGAGCAGGGGTTTGTATTCGGAGGTGTCGGGGTCGCGATGGATCAGCGTGTCCCAGACCATCTGGCCGATGAACAGGACGCCCTCGCGGAACGAGTTGTAATAGGGTTCGCCCGAGGGAATGGCGAAGGTGGAGGCCCAGCGCAGCGTATCGTCGCGCTTGCCGGCCTGGACCGGCGCGGCCCAGGCGATCGCGAATGCCAACAGGAAGGCCGTCAGGCTCATCCGCCGCTGCCTCGTCGAAAAGGCTCTCATACCGTCCCCCCCGTGCAACGGCCTGGCCATTCTTGACGTGGCGTGCCGGTTTCGGCCGCGAGCATGGCAAGAAAGGCCTGCCGCGACAACGCCGGCCAGCGCATTGCTCGGGGCCCGGCTGGGCGGGCTTCGAGGCCGGCGCGGGCCGCGATCCACTGATGCCTCAACGCCAGCGCTGCATGTAGAAGCGCGGGTTCTCGTCCGGCCAGGCCCGATAGGCGAGGTCGGAAACGAAGGCCGTCACCGAGGGCAGCGTGTAGAGCGGCAGGACGAGGACATTGTCGGCGATCTTGCGCAGGATCAGGCCATAGAGCCGCCGCCGCTCCTGCGGATCGATCGCGATCGCCGCCGCCGCGGCCCAGCTCCTGATCTCCGCGTCCTGCACCATGTCGCCGAGGCGGTTGGTGAAAAACGGGGTGATCAGGGCCGAGACGTCGTTGATCGACAGGGAACCCCAGGAGGTGTCGAGGAGCTGGACCTGGCCCTTTTGCTGGCGTTCGCGCACCGCGCCGTAACCCATGAAGGCCAGGCGGGCGCGGATTCCCGAGGCGCTCAGAAAGCCGCTCAGCGCCTCGACCCGCGGACGGGCCCGAAAGCCGATGATCTCGGTGTCGAAGCCGTTGGGATAACCGGCCTCGGTCAGCAATTGGCGGGCCTTCGCGGGGTCGTAGGGGATCCGCCTGACATCGTCGGTGCAGCCGAACTGGGACGGGAAGCAGAAGGCCTGGAGGCTGCGCGAACCGGCGCCGATCACGGTCCTGACGATGGCGTCGCGGTCGATGGCGTGGGCCACCGCCTCGCGCACTCTCAAGTTCTGGAACGGGTTCGGGCCGGAGCGGCCCTGGACGTCGAACTGCAGGAAGGCGATCCGCATGGATTGGGCCGTCAGCACCCTGATATTCGGCGCGGCGCCAAGCCGTCGGGCCGCGGTCTCGGTCACCTGGCCGATCCAGTCGAGACGGCCGGCCGTCAGTTCGGTCACCTGCGTGTCGGCATCGGGCACGACACGCATGATCAGGCGGGGGATCGACGGGCGGCCCTTGGGGCTGCCGGCCATATAGTCGGGATTGATGTCAAATTGGGCCTCCCGGCCCGGCTCCCAGCGGGTGAGGCGATAGGGGCCGGTGCCCGGATAGCGCGATGCCGGCGGTCCGCGATTGGCATCCGTGTTCTGGTAAAAACCGGCCGGCATGATGGCGATCGGGCCGGACAGATATTCGAACGCGGTGGGGAAGGGTGCGCGCAGCAGCAGGCGCACCTGGTGCGAGCCGGTTTTCTCGGCGCCTCGGAGCCAGTTCACATTGCTCGGGAGGCTGACCCTGTTGGCGGGGTCGAGCGCGAAATTGATGGTGTAGACGACGTCGTCGGCCGAGAACGGCCGGCCGTCGTGAAAGCGGACATCGCGGCGCAGGTCCAGTTCCAGCGTCAGCGGGTCGATCCAGCGCCAGGCGGCGGCGAGCAGCGGCTTGTATTGCCCGGTGTCCGGGTCGCGATAGATCAGCGTATCCCAGACCATCTGGCTGATCACCAGGGCGCCGTCGTTAGAGATATTGTAATAGGGCTCGGCCGAGGGCAGGGCGACGGTGGTGGCCCAGGTGAGCGTATTGTCGCGTTTGCCGGCCTGAACCGGCATGGCCGCGCCGGCGACCAGCAAAAGCACGACCCCGATCAGGCGGACAAACAGTCTCCACACCGGCCAAAACGCCATGCGTCCCCCATCGGGAGCGGTCGGGCCAATCTTGCCGCGGCGTGCCGATCCCGGGGCCGAGCTTGGCAAGAATGCCGCAAGCCGGCAACGCTTGATGTCCCCGTGAAACTGCGCATGGCGCACCGTGACGACGGGTTCGGTTGCGCCTCGTCTTTCGACGGGTTGCGCCGAGGCGCAACCCGGTGCTATCAGAGCCAATACCTTCATTCGCCGATACGGGGACGCATCGCCATGGCCAATACGACGATTGGTGTGAAGATCGACGAAGACCTGCGCAATCGGCTGAAGGCCGCGGCCGAAAGTCAGGGCCGGTCGCCCCATTCGCTGATCAAACACTCGATCCTGTCGGTGCTGGAACATCTCGATCGCGGCGAGCCCTTGCCGAATTTCCCCGGCATCGGCGGCGCAACCGGCGCCGCCGAGGGCGAACCGGTCCCGGCGCCACCCTTCCTCGCCTTCGCCCAATCGGTCCAGCCGCAGACCGTGCTGCGCGCCAAGATCACCGCGGCCTACCGCCGGCCCGAACCGGAATGCGTGCCGGTGCTGCTGGCCGAAGCGGCCATGCCGGAACAGCGGGTCGCCGCGACCCGCACGCTCGCCCGCAGCCTGGTCGAGGCCCTGCGCCGCAAAGGCGAGCGCGGCGGCGTCGAGGGGCTGATCCACGAATATGCCTTGTCGAGCCAGGAGGGCGTGGCGCTGATGTGCCTCGCCGAGGCGCTGCTGCGCATTCCCGACCGGGCGACGCGCGACGCGCTGATCCGCGACAAGATCAGCAGCGGCGACTGGAAATCGCATCTCGGCCACAGCTCGTCGGTCTTCGTCAATGCCGCGACCTGGGGCCTGTTGATCACCGGGCATCTGACCTCGACGTCGAGCGAGACGGGCCTGTCCTCGGCCCTGACGCGGCTGATCGGCCGCAGCGGCGAACCGGTGATCCGCAAGGGCGTCGATATCGCCATGCGCATGATGGGCGAGCAGTTCGTCACCGGGCAGACGATCTCGGAGGCGCTCGCCAACAGCCGCAAGATGGAGGCCAGGGGCTTCCGCTATTCCTATGACATGCTGGGCGAGGCGGCGATGACGGCGGCCGACGCCGAGCGTTACTTCGCCGACTATACACAGGCCATTCACGCAATCGGCAAGGCCGCCGGCGGCCGCGGCATCTATGAAGGCCCGGGCATTTCGATCAAGCTGTCGGCGCTGCATCCGCGCTATTCACGCGCCCAGCGCGACCGGGTGATGAGCGAATTGCTGGCCCGGGTGAAGACGCTCGCCGTGCTGGCGCGGCGCTACGATATCGGCCTGAATATCGATGCCGAGGAGGCCGACCGCCTCGAACTGTCGCTCGATCTCCTGGAGACGATCTGCTTCGACCCGGAGCTCGCCGGCTGGAACGGCATCGGCTTCGTGGTCCAGGGTTATCAGAAGCGCGCCCTGTTCGTGATCGACTACCTGATCGACCTGGCGCGGCGCAGCGGCCGCCGGCTGATGGTGCGCCTGGTCAAGGGCGCCTATTGGGACAGCGAGATCAAGCGCGCCCAGCAGGACGGGCTGGAAGGTTTCCCGGTGTTCACCCGCAAGGTGCATACCGACCTGTCCTATCTTGCCTGCGCCAAGAAGATGCTGGCGGTGCCGGACGCGCTGTTCCCGCAATTCGCCACCCATAACGCCCATACGCTGGCGGCTATCCATTCCATGGCCGGCGAGAATTTCTATTCCGGCCAGTATGAGTTCCAGTGCCTGCACGGCATGGGCGAACCGCTCTACGAAGAGGTGGTCGGGCGCGACAAGCTGAACCGGCCGTGCCGGATCTATGCGCCGGTCGGCACCCATGAGACGCTATTGGCCTATCTGGTCCGCCGGCTGCTGGAGAACGGCGCCAACACCTCCTTCGTCAACCGGATCGCCGACCTGTCGCTGCCGATCGACGAGCTGATCGCCGAACCCGCCGACATCGTCCGCGCGGTCGAGCCTCTGGGTGCGCCGCATGACAAGATCGCCCTGCCGGCCGACCTGTTCGGTGCCGAGCGGGCCAATTCCGCCGGCATCGACCTGTCGAACGAGCAGCGGCTGGCCTCGCTCTCGGCCGCGCTGCTGCTCAATGCCGCCGAGCCCTGGCGTGCCGCGCCGATGCTCGCCGATGGCGAACGCGACGGCCAGGGCCGCGACATTCTCAATCCGGCCGATCTGCGCGATCTCGTCGGCCATGTGCTGGAAGCGACGCCCGCCGATATCGAGGCAGCGCTCGGCCATGCCGTCGCCGCCGCGCCGATCTGGCAATCGACCCCGCCGGAAGAGCGGGCCGCCTGTCTCGACCGCGCGGCCAATCTCCTGGAAGCGCGCATGCCCTCGCTGCTCGGGCTGATCGTGCGCGAGGCCGGCAAGTCGCTCGCCAACGCGGTCGGCGAGGTGCGCGAAGCCGTCGACTTCCTGCGCTATTACGCCGCCGAGCTGCGCGCCGGCTTTTCCAACGACACGCATCGCCCGCTCGGCCCGGTGGTCTGCATCAGCCCGTGGAATTTCCCGCTGGCGATCTTCACCGGCCAGGTTGCCGCGGCGCTCGCCGCCGGCAATCCGGTCATTGCCAAGCCGGCGGAGGAGACCCCGCTGATCGCGGCGGAAGCGATCCGCATCCTGCGCGATGCCGGCATCGGCGCGGGCGCCGTGCAATTGCTGCCCGGCGCCGGCGATGTCGGCGCGGCGCTGGTGGCGGATCCGCGCGTGCGCGCCGTCATGTTCACCGGCTCGACCGAGGTCGCCCGGCTGATCCAGCGCGAGCTCGCCGGGCGCCTCAGCCCGGATGGCCGGCCGATCCCGCTGATCGCCGAGACCGGCGGGCAGAATGCGCTGATCGTCGATTCCTCCGCGCTGGCCGAGCAGGTGGTGGCGGACGTCCTGCTGTCGGCCTTCGATTCCGCCGGCCAGCGCTGCTCGGCGCTGCGCGTGCTGTGCCTGCAGGATGAGGTCGCCGACCATGTGCTGACCATGCTGAAGGGCGCGCTCGCCGAACTGTCGGTCGGCAATCCCGACCGGCTGTCGACCGATGTCGGCCCGGTGATCAGCACGGAAGCGCAGGAGCGGCTGACCGCCCATATCGAGACGATGCGCGGCAAGGGGCACGGCATCCATGCGCTCGACCTGCCGGCCCAATGCCGGAACGGCATCTTTGTCGCGCCGACGGTCATCGAGATCGGCGGCCTCGCCGAGCTCGAGCGCGAGGTGTTCGGCCCGGTGCTGCATGTGCTGCGTTATCGCCGCCCGGAGCTCGACGGCCTGATCGCCGACATCAACCGCACCGGCTACGGCCTGACCTTCGGCCTGCACACCCGCATCGACGAGACCATCGCCCATGTCACCCGCAAGGTCGAGGCGGGCAATATCTACGTCAACCGCAACATGATCGGCGCGGTGGTCGGCGTGCAGCCGTTCGGCGGCCATGGCCTGTCGGGCACCGGCCCGAAGGCCGGTGGACCGCTCTATCTCCGCCGCCTGGTCGCCGCTTATCCGGCCGACCGTGAGACCCTGCCGCGCGCGGCGGAGGCCGCTCCGGCCGCCAAGGCCCTGCAGGCCTGGCTGGACAGCAAGGGCTTTCGCGAGGCATCGGTGCGTTTCGCCGCCTATAACGAGCGCTCGCGCGTCGGTGCGATGCAGGAGCTTCCCGGTCCGGTCGGCGAGCGGAACCTCTATGTGCTGGAAAGCCGGGGCACGGTGCTCTGCGTGCCGCAAAGTGAAACCGGCCTGCTTGCCCAGATCGGCGCGGCGATCGCCACCGGCAATCGCGCCGCGGTGCTCGGTGCCGAAGCGCTGTTCGCGCCGCTCAGGGCATCGCTGCCCAAGGACCTGAAGGCCTGGATCGCACCGGTGACCGACATCACCGCCGAACCCTTCGGCGCGGCGCTGTTCGAAGGCGACAGCGACAATTTGCGCGAGCTCAACATCAAGCTTGCCGGATTGTCCGGCCCCATCGTGCCGGTGTTCGGCGTGGCGCGCGAGGCGCTCGCTGCCGGCACGGAGGACTACCCGATCGTCTGGCTGTTGCGCGAACGGGCGATCAGCACCAACACCGCGGCGGCCGGCGGCAATGCCAGCCTGATGAGCATCGGGTAGGCATCGATGGCGGTCCAATCGCAGCATCACGGCGACGGCGTCGTCATTGTCGGCGGCGGCAATATGGGCCTGGCGCTCGCGGTGGGTTTTGCCGCGACCGGTGCCGCGGTCACGGTGGTCGATCCGGCGCCGGAGCGGGCGCGCGAGCGCCTGCCGGCGGGTTCGGCGATAGCGCTGGTCGAGTCGCCCGCGGCGATAACAGCTGTGCCGGCCATGATCGTGCTGGCGGTCAAGCCGGCGCTGGTGCCGGCGGTGCTGGCCGATTACCGCAGCCACGCCGACGCCGGTGCGCTGGTGATCTCCATCGCCGCGGGCGTGACCCACGGCACGATCCGGTCGCATCTCGGCCCCGAGGCCCGGGTGATCCGCGCCATGCCCAATACCCCGGCGCTCGTCGGCCAGGGCATGACCGTGCTCTATGGCGAGGCGGGGCTGGCGGAAACCGACCGGCAACGCGCCGAGGGTTTCTTCACGGCGGTCGGCGCGACCGCCTGGGTCGACAGGGAAGAGCTGATCGACGCGGTGACCGCGGTGTCCGGCAGCGGCCCGGCCTATGTCTTCGCCTTTGCCCAGCACCTGGCGGCCGCCGGCATGACGGCGGGCCTTCCGGAGGCGCTCGCGACCGAACTCGCCCGGGCGACCCTTGCCGGTGCCGTGGCTCTGCTGAACCAGCCGGGCACGGAAGCCGCGGCGCTGAAGCGCGCCGTGTGCAGTCCGCGCGGCACCACCGAGGCGGGCTTGAACGTGCTCGAAGGCAAGCCGGGGCTCGCCGAGCTGCTGGAGGGCACGGTGCGTGCGGCGCATGCGCGGGCCGTGGAACTGCGCCGGGGGTAGCGGCGCGGGCATTGATTTCGGCGAAAAGCTCAACCAAATCAACCCTCTCCCTCTGGGAGAAGGCCGATTGGGCGTTGTCGCCATCCGACCTGCAAGTCTCGTCCCGCCCACCTGCGGCAATGCGTCGCTTGCCGGGCTTCGCGCCTGTTTGTACGGTGATTTCAGAAATTACTGAAATAACCGATATCAGGAAAAACAACGATGAACCTGCCGCCGCTGGTCCAGGCCTTCGTGCTGCATTTCGGCGAAATGGGCAGCCGGTGGGGCATCAACCGTACGGTCGGGCAGGTCTATGCCCTGCTCTATGTCTCGCCGGCGCCGCTATGCGCCGACGAGATCGTCGCGGCGCTGGGCATCTCGCGCTCCAATGTCTCGATGAGCCTCAAGGAGCTGCAGGCGTGGAACCTGGTGCTCCTGAAACATCTGCCCAACGACCGCCGCGATTTCTTCACCACGCCCGAGGACGTCTGGCAGATCCTGCGGACGCTCGCCGAAGAGCGGAAGAAGCGCGAGGTCGACCCGACCTTGTCGGTCCTGCGCGAGATCCTGATGCAGCAGCCGGCAAGCGATGCGGAACGCCATGCCCAGGAGCGCATGGCCGAAATGCACGCCCTGATCGAGCGGCTGACCACCTGGTATGACGAGGTCAAGCAGTTGGAGACGGCGCGCCTGACCACGCTTCTGACGCTCGGCGCCAAGGTCACGCGCCTCCTCGAGACCAAGGACAAGATCGTCTCGCTCGGCCGCTCCAAGCGCATCAGCGACAAGGGGTGATGGCGTGGACCGGAGCGCGCCCGCCGATGTCGACCCGACCGGAGCGGAACAGCAGGCCGCCGTCGCCGGCCAGGGTTTTCACCTGGACGCGCGCCGGGCAAGACCGGATGGCGTCGCTCCACCCGATGTCTCGAATGAGGCGGTGATGGTGCCGGGAGCCGAAAGCGATGCCAGGCATGGGCGAGGTGTTCGACGCGGCGGCCTGCTGCAGATCGCAGCCGCGCTGGTCTGGCTGCCGCAGGCGGCCCTGCTGGCCCTGGCGGTCGGTCGCATCGCCGATGGCGGCGGCATCAGGGCCGTGCTCTGGCCGGCCGTCCTGGTGCTCGGGCTCGGGCTGATGCGCGCGGCCCTCGATGCCGCCGGCAGCCGCCTGGCCTTCCGCGCGGCACGCGAGACCCTGTCGGAGCAACGCGACCATGCGCTGGCCGCGCTCGGCGCCGGCTCGCCGCTGGACAGCGGCCGTCCGGCTTCCGGCCTTGCCGCCAGTGTCATCGCCGAACAGGCCGACGCCGTGACGCCCTATCTCGCCCGGTTCCAGCCGGCGCGGCTGAAGGCGACCGTCGTCCCGCTGGTGATCCTCGCGGTCGTCCTGCCGCTGTCCTGGGCGGCGGCGCTGGTGCTGCTGGTCGCGGCCCCGCTCATCCCGGTGTTCATGGCGCTGATCGGCTGGCGCGCCAAGGCGGCGAGCGAAGCCCAGATGGTCGAGCTCGGCGGCATGAATGCCTTCCTGCTCGACCGGCTGCGTGGACTGGCGACGATACGCGGGCTCGGCGCGGTCGACCTGACCGCGCGCCGCCTGAGGGCCAATGCCGAAGCGCTCCGGCGGCGCACCATGGCGGTGCTGCGCATCGCCTTCCTGTCCTCGGCGGTGCTCGAACTGTTCGCGGCGCTGGGCGTCGCCATGGTCGCGGTCTATGTCGGGTTTCACCTGCTCGGCCAACTCGAATTCGGCGCCTGGGGCACGAGGCTCAGCCTCGCGCAGGGCCTGTTCATCCTGCTGCTGGCCCCGGCCTTTTTCGAGCCGCTGCGCGACCTCTCGGCGGTCTGGCACGATCGTGCGGCCGGCGAGGCGGCGATCGGCGCCTTGCGCCGGCTGAGCGTCGGCCGCCTGGTTCTGCCCGGCGCGGCCACAGATGCGGCGCAGCCGGCGATCCGGCGGCCGGAGCCGCCGTCGGTCCGGATCGAAAATCTCGGCTATCGCCACGCCGGCGCCGCGACGCCGGTGTTCGACGGTTTCAACCTCGCCGTTCGACCGGGCGAGCATGTGGCCCTGCTCGGTCCGAGCGGATCGGGCAAGTCGACACTGCTGGCCCTGATCGCCGGCCTCGCCCCCACGACCGGCGGCCGGATCACCGTCGGCGACATCGCGCTGAGCGCGGAAACGGCGGCGATGCAGCGCCGGCGCATGGCCTGGATCGGCCAGCGCCCGTTCATCTTCGCCGGCTCGATCCGGGCCAATGTCACGCTCGGGCGCGCCGGCATCCCGGCCGATGACGTCGCTGCGGCCCTGCACGTGGTGGCGCTCGGCGACATCGCCGCGCGGCGGTCCGGCGCCGAGCTCGGCGAGGGCGGCGCCGGGCTCTCCGGCGGCGAGGTCCTGCGGCTGGCACTGGCCCGCGCCGCGGCCGATACCCGGGCCGACCTCCTGCTGGTCGACGAGCCGACCGCCCATCTCGACGGCGCGACCGCATCCGAAGTCGGCGACGGCCTGATCGCCGTCGCCCGGGGACGGACATTGATCCTCGCGACCCATGATCCGGTGCTGGCGGCGCGAATGGACCGGATCATCAGGCTGGAGGTGAAGCCATGACCATCCGGCGTGACCTTCGCCCGGTGCTGGCGCTGTTCATGGCCGAGCGCCGCGGCCTGATGGCCGGCGGCATGGCGCTCGCCGCGGCGACCATTCTCGCCGGGGTCGCGCTGCTCGGGCTTTCCGGCTGGTTCATCACCGCGACCGCGCTGGCCGGCATGTCGGCCACGGCGGCGCTGGCCTTCGATGTCTTCGCGCCCTCGGCGGGCATCCGCTTCCTGGCCCTGGCGCGGACCGGCGCGCGTTATGGCGAGCGCCTGGTGACCCATGAGGCGACGCTCAGGATCCTGGCGGCCCTGCGCGAGCGGCTGTTTCGCGGCTGGGCCGAGCCCGAGGCGGCACGATCGCTGCTGGTCCGGCCGGCCAAGCTCCTGTTCCGGCTGACCGCCGATATCGACGCGCTGGATTCGCTCTATCTGCGCCTGCTGGTGCCGGCCGGGGCGGCCGTCGCGGCGGCGCTCGCCGCAGGCGTGGCGCTCGGGCTGATGCAGGCCTGGCTAGGCCTCGCGCTCGGCGGCTGGCTGCTCCTGGCCGGCTTCGGCCTGCCGGCATGGGCGGCGCGTCGGGCCTTGCCCTGGGCGCGCCGGCGCGCCCATGCGGCGGAGGCCTTGCGGGCACGCACCATCGATCTGGTCGCCGGGCAGACCGAGCTCGTCATGGCCGGACGGCTCGACGCCCAGCTGGCGGCCACGCGCGCCGCCGATCGCCGTCTGATGGCGGCGGAAGACCGGCTGAACCGGATCGAGACCGGGGTCTCGGCCGGTTTCGGTGCCGCCGCGGCCGTGGCGCTGGCCGGCACGCTCCTGGGCGTGGCGGCGCTGGCCGAGGCGGGGACGATCGGCGCACCGGTGGCGGCGCTCGGCCTGCTGATCGCGCTTGGATCGGTCGAGCCTTTCGCCGGCCTGCGCCGTGGCGCGGTCGAACTCGGCCGCACCTTGCTCGCCGCGCGCCGCCTGTCGCCGCGGCTCGCGCCGGCGCCCGCCGCGGCGCGGCCATCGCCGCCTCCCGACGGCTGCGCGGTCCGCTTCACCGCCGTCTCCGCCGGTTATCCGGGGTCCGGACGGCCGCTCTTCCAGGACCTGTCGCTGACGATCCGCCGTGGCGAGCGCATTGCCGTCATCGGCCCGAGCGGCGCCGGCAAATCGACCTTGCTGGCCTTGATTGCCGGCGAAATGGCGCCGGCGAGCGGTGTGGTCGAGGCGGTCGGCAGCACGCTGCTGACGCAGCGCAGCGAGCTGTTTCACGACAGCCTGCGCGAAAACCTCGCTCTCGCCGACCCGGCCGCCGACGACGCCAGCCTGTGGGATGCGCTGGATGCGGCCGGCCTGGGGCCGGACCTGCGCGCCAGCGGGCGCGGTCTCGATGCGCCGGTCGGCGAAGGCGGCCTCGGCCTGTCCGGCGGCCAAGGCCGGAGGCTTGCCTTGGCGCGGCTGCTGCTGCGCGCCTCGCCGCTCTGGCTCCTCGACGAGCCGACCGAGGGGCTCGATCGCGAGACCGCCCGCGACGTGCTCGAACGCCTCACCGGGCGGCTCGGCGGGCGCTCGCTCATCGTCGTCACGCACCTGAGGCGCGAGGCCGCAGGCGCCGACCGCTTGCTGATCTTGGAAATGGGTTGCATCGTCGCGTCGCCGCAACGCGGCGAGCTCGGTTTCGATGCCGCACTCGCCGGCCTGCGGCCGGATTGAGTGAGGCCCTGTCGATTGACTGGCCGGCTCCGCCTTTGATGGCGCCGGCCCCAGCAGAGGACGCCGGGCTCCCTCGGCGGTAACAGGATGGAACTCGACATCGTCGCGCTGTCGCGGCTGCAATTCGCGCTGACGGCGCTCTACCACTTTCTGTTCGTGCCGCTGACCATCGGCCTGGCCGTGATCCTGGCGATCATGGAGACGGTCTATGTGATGACCGGCCGCGTCGTCTGGCGTCAGATGACCAAGTTCTGGGGCGGGCTGTTCGGCATCAATTTCGTGCTCGGCGTCGCCACCGGTATCGTGATGGAGTTCCAGTTCGGCATGAACTGGAGCTATTACAGCCACTATGTCGGCGACATCTTCGGGGCGCCGCTGGCGATCGAGGGCCTGATGGCCTTCTTCCTCGAGGCGACCTTCGTCGGCCTGTTCTTCTTCGGCTGGGACAAGCTCTCCAAGGTCGGCCATCTGGTGGTCACCTGGCTGGTCGCCGCCGGCTCGAATTTCTCCGCCCTGTGGATCCTGATCGCCAATGGCTGGATGCAGAACCCGGTGGGGGCCGCCTTCAACCCGCAGACCATGCGCATGGAGGTCACCGATTTCTTCGCGGTGCTGTTCAATCCGGTGGCCCAGGCGAAATTCGTCCACACGGTCTCGGCGGCCTATGTCGTCGCGGCGATCTTCGTGCTCGGCGTCTCCGCCTGGTACCTGTTGAAGGGCCGGCACATCGATCTCGCCAAGCGGTCGATGACGGTGGCCGCCTCCTTCGGCCTCGCCGCGTCGCTGTCGGTCGTCGTTCTCGGCGACGAGAGCGGCTATCTCTCCACCGAGCATCAGAAGATGAAGCTCGCTGCGATCGAGGCCATGTGGAAGACCGAACCGGCGCCCGCCGCCTTCACGCTGATCGGCTTTCCTGACCAGGCGGCGCGCGAGACCCACTATGCCATTCATATCCCCTGGGTCATGGGCCTGATCGGCACCCGCTCGCTGACCACCGAGATCCCGGGCATCGTCGATCTCGTCGACCGGGCCAAGCTGCGCATCCGCCAGGGGCTGATCGCCTATGACGCCCTGCAGAAGATCCGGGCGGCCGGCAGCACCGCGGCGATCCCCGCCGACGTCAAAGCCGCCTTCGAGGCCAATGGCGCGGAGCTCGGTTATGCGCTCCTGCTGAAGCGTTATGTCGACGATCCGCGCCTTGCCACCGAGGCCCAGATCGACAAGGCCGCCTGGGACACGGTGCCGGCGGTGGCGCCGCTGTTCTGGGCGTTCCGGATCATGGTCGGGCTCGGCATGTTCTTCATCCTCCTGACCGCGACCTTCTTCGTCCTGTCGGCGCGGCGCATGCTGGATCGCTATCCCCTGCTGCTGCGCATCGCGGTTCTCGCCATTCCCTTGCCCTGGATCGCGGCGGAGGCCGGCTGGATCGTCGCCGAGGTCGGCCGCCAGCCCTGGGTGATCGAAGGCGTGCTGCCGACGGCGGCGGCGGTGTCCAGCCTCGGCATCGGCCAGGTGCTGCTCACCATCGTCTGTTTCGCGCTGATCTACACGGTGCTGATCGTGATCGAGATGACGCTGATGGTCCGGGCGATCAAGGCCGGTCCCGAGCCCGACCAGGAGCCGGAAGCGGTCCTGCTGTCGCCCCTCGTCGTGCCTGCGGAGTGAAGACCATGATCCTGCACGAACTGATCGACTATCAAACCCTGCGCCTGATCTGGTGGGTGCTGCTCGGCGTGCTGCTGATCGGCTTCGCCGTCACCGACGGCTTCGACCTGGGCGTCGGCATCCTGCTGCCCTTCGTCGGCCGCAACGATCTCGAAAGGCGCGTCGCCATCAACACGATCGGCCCGGTCTGGGAGGGCAATCAGGTCTGGCTGATCCTGGGCGGCGGCGCGATCTTCGCCGCCTGGCCGCCGCTCTACGCGGTGTCGTTCTCGGGCTTCTATCTCGCCATGTTCGCGATCCTGGCGGCCCTGATCCTGCGTCCGGTCTCGATCAAATATCACAGCATGCGCGAGGATCTGCGCTGGCGGCAGGCCTGGGATTGGGCCTTGTTCGTCGGCAGCTTCGTGCCGGCGCTGATCTTCGGGGTGGCCGTCGGCAATGTGCTGCAGGGCGTGCCGTTCCGCTTCGACGCCGATCTGCGCATCTTCTATGACGGTTCGTTCTTCGGCCTGCTCAACCCCTTCGCGCTCCTGTGCGGCCTGCTTTCGGTGGCCATGATGGTCATGCATGGCGGCGCCTGGCTGGCGCTCAAGAGCGACGGGCCGGTGAGCGACCGGGCGCGTGCCTATGGCAGCCTGGGGGCGCTCGCCGTCATCGTGCTGTTCGCGCTGTGCGGCCTGCTGCTCTGGCTGTTCATCGACGGCTATCGCATCACCGGCACCGTCGTCACCGACGGTCCGTCAAATCCGCTGTTCAAGACGGCGGCCCGCGAACACGGCGCCTGGTTTGCCAACTATGCCGCCAGGCCCTGGCTGCTGGTGGTGCCGGCGCTCGGTTTCCTCGGCGCCCTCGGTGCCTTCTTCGGCCTGAGGTCGAGGCGCGAGCTGACGACATTCGTGGCGAGCAAGCTGGCGGTCACCGGCGTCATCGCCACGGTCGGTGTCTCGATGTTCCCGTTCATCCTGCCCTCGTCGATCGATCCGCGCGCCAGCCTGACGGTGTGGGATTCGTCGTCGAGCCACCTGACGCTGTTCATCATGCTGGTGGTCAGCGCGATCTTCCTGCCGCTGATCATCGCCTACACCAGCTGGGTCTATTGGGTGCTCTGGGGCAAGGTCGACGAAGCCTCGATCACCGACCATGGCGGCCACGCCTATTGAACGACGGAGCGCAACGATGTGGTACTTTTCCTGGCTTCTCGGCTTGCCCTTGGCCGCCGCCTTCGCCGTGCTCAATGCCATGTGGTACGAGCTGATGGAGGATGCCGCGCGCGACAAGGCGCGGCAGGCGGCGGACGCGGAGCGGGCCTCCGAACGCGCCTCCGGCTATGTCAGCACGTGACGGGATGAGGCATGTCCGGGCCGGCGTCGTCGTGTAGGCGGCGCCGGTCCGACCGCCGTCAGGCCTGGCAGGCCTGGTGCGTGCCGGCATTGACCACGCGTCGTGGCCGGAGCGTCGCCAGCGCTACTCCCGCCGTCGCCAGATTGACCGCGGCCAGCACGAAAAACGTCGTGCGATAGGCATCGCCATAGACCAGCAGCAGGGCGGCGCGGCCCAGGTCGGGCGCCAGCATGGTCGCCCGCGCCAGTCCGCCGCCGGCCAGTTCATTGGCGAGCGTGGCCAGATGCGCCTCGCCGCGATGAGTGCCCGCGACCTGGCCGAGGCCCGCCTTGGTCAGCCCCATCAGCACGGCGCTGGTCGCGGCCAGGGCCAGCGCTTCGCCGGCGACCCGGACCGTGGTGAAGATGCCGGTGGCCATGCCGGCGCGCTCCTTCGGCACGACGCTGACCGCCAGGGCGTCCATCAGGCCCCAGGGCAGGCCGCTGCCGATGCCGATCAGCGCCAGCGGCAGGATGAAGGCGGTGCGGGCCGCGCCGGGGGCGATGGTGGCGAGCCAGACGAGGCCGCCGGCGGCGAGCGCGAGGCCGACAGCCGCGAGCGTCGCCGCCGGGATCCAGCGGGTGAGCATCGCGCCGGCGAGCGGCACGATCGCGATCGGCAGGCAGAGCGGCAGCAGCATCAGGCCGACCTCGATCTCGGTCATGCCCTCGGCGCCGATGAAGCGGGCCGGCAGGATGACCAGCGGCACGACGAAGCCGAAAGCGGTGGCGAGCGGCAGGGCCTGGGCGCCGAGAAAGCGCGGATAGGCGAACAGGCCGAGGTCGAGCATCGGGCGCCGTTGCAGCTTCTCGACCAGCACGAACAGGCCGAGCATGACAGCCGCGCCTCCCAGCATCGCGAGGATCCAGGGATCGGACCAGCCCCGCAACGGCCCCTCCATGATGGCGAAGGTGAACAGGAGAAGCGTCGCGGTGAAGGTGGCGGTGCCCCAGGGGTCGACGCCGGTCGCGTCGGGGTCGCGCGACTCGCTCATGCGCGGCACGCCGAAGGCCAGAACCAGAAGGCCGATCGCCACGCCGGTCAGGAACACCGAGCGCCAGCCGAAGGTCTCGATCAGGAAGCCGGCCCAGACCGGGCCGAGGGCCAGCCCGATACCGAAGCTGGTGCCGAGCAGGCCATAGGCGCGGGTGCGCGCCTCACCATCGAATTCATGCGCCAGCGAGGCCGCGCCGCCGGCCATGGTGAGCGCGGCGGCAATGCCTTGCAGGGCGCGCAGGAGCTCGAGGGCGAGCAGGTTGGGCGCATAGCCGACCACCGCCGAGATCGCCGTGAAGGCGGCCATGCCGATGGCGAACATGCGCTTGCGGCCATAGCGGTCGGCCAGCGCGCCGGCCGCCATCACGGTGGAGCCGAAGGCCAGGATGAAGGCGTTCATCACCCAGCCGAGCTCCACCGGGCTGACGTTGAAATTGCGGCCGATCGCCGGCAAGGCGACGCTCGGCGCGGTGAAGCTGAGTGGCATGGTCAGGCCGGCGAAACAGACGGCGGCGAGCACGAGCAATTTGTCAGCGGAGCCCTGGCGGGCCACTGTCTGAACGGACATGGGGATCGACCTGTCTGATCTGGCGGAGGCTCAGGCGGCGAAACCGCCATCGACGGCAAGGGCCGCGCCAGTGACGAAACCGGCATCGTCGCCGGCGAGATAGGCAACGGCGGCCGCGATATCGGTGGTCTTGCCATAGTGCCCGAGCGGCATCTGGGACCGCTGCTTGTCGGCATGGGCGCCTTCGGCCGGGTTCATGTCGGTATCGACAGGACCGGGATGGACGATGTTGACGGTGATGCCACGCGGCCCGAGATCGCGCGCCATGCCCTTGGTCATGCCGACCAGTGCGGCCTTGCTGAGCGAATAGAGCGTGATGCCGGAATCGCCGACCAGTTCGGCGAGGCAGCTGCCGATGGAGATGATCCGGCCACCGCGCTGCATGTGCCGGGCGGCCGCCTGCGAGCCGACATAGACGGCGCGGACATTGACCGCCAGCGTGCGGTCGATGTCCTCGATCGTGTCGTTGTCGAGCGAGCCGCCGACAAAAATGCCGGCATTGTTGACGAGGATGTCGATCCGGCCGAACACCTCGACGGTGCGCTCGACGGCGCTGACCACGGCAGCGGCGTCGGCGCTGTCGGCGGCCAGCGCCAGGCCCCTGCGGCCGAGAGCCTTGATCTCGGCGACGACGGCGTCGGCCTTGGCGGCGGAACTGACATAGGTCAGCGCCACATCGGCGCCGTCCTCGGCCAGCCGCCGGGCGATGGCGGCGCCGATGCCGCGGCTGCCACCGGTGACCAGGGCGACCTTGCCAGCGAGCTTGCTCATGGGGAACTCCATTTATGTGATGATCGATACATATTTAAGAACGCAGTTGCGCCGCGGCGTCAACAGAATTATTTATCGATCGTCACAGAAAGGGAGAGCCATGGCCGAACGTGGCCGTCCGCGCCGTTTTGACCGGGTCGAGGTGCTGCGGAAGGCGATGGAGCTGTTCTGGCGGCGCGGCTATGACGGGGCGTCGCTCGCCGACCTGACGGCGGCGATGGGCATCAACTCGCCGAGCCTTTATGCCTGCTTCGGTTCGAAGGAGCAGCTGTTCCGCGATGCGGTTGCCCTCTATGGCGAGACCGACGGCAATCTGACGACCCTGGCGCTGCGGGACGCGGCGACGGCGCGCCAGGCGGTCGAGACCATGCTGCGCAGCAATGCCGCAGCATTCGTGCGCCCGGGCCATCCGACCGGCTGCATGGTGACGCTCGCAGCTCCTGCCTCCAGTTCCCAGAGCGACGCCGTGTGCCAGTTCCTGATGGAGCTGCGCCGGCAGTCGCGCGCGGCCCTGGAACAGCGTCTGCGGCGCGGCATCGCCGATGGCGATCTGCCCGAGGGGACCGACACCGCGGCCTTGACCGATTTCTATTCGACCGTGCTCCAGGGTCTGTCGATTCAGGCCCGTGACGGCGCACGCCCCGAGACGATGAAGGCGGTGGTCGATTGCGCCATGGCCGGTTGGGACGTCCTGCTGCCGGCGGCACCGCGGCCCGCGGACTGATGTTTCGCCGGCCCTTGGCCATCACGCGAATGTGCCATGTGTTGACCGCCGGCCCCGGCGCCGGTTCGCCCGGCGCGGTGTAGCTTGCGCTCCGCAGCCTGAATGACGCTGAACCGTGATGCCGGAGATCTCCCATGGACAGACGAAGCTTTGGCCTGGCTCTCGCGGCGGCGCCCGCCGCCGCCATTCCCGCTCTTGCGGCCGCGGCGCCGGGGCCCGAGACCGAGGGGCCGCTCGAGGCCAACAAGAAGGTGGTGCTCGATTTCTACGAGAAAGCGCTCAATCAGAAGGATTTCGAGGCGGCGGCGAAACATTTCGGTGGCCACTACATCCAGCACAACCCGACCGCGGCCGATGGCATCGAAGGCTTCCGCAAGTTCATAGCGTTCCGCCGGGAGCGCATGCCCAATGCCCATAACGAGATCAAGCGGGTGATCGCGGACGGCGACCTCGTCGCTCTGCATGTCCATTCGAAACGCGAGCCGTCGGAGCGGGGTGTCGCGATCGTCGATATTTTCCGGCTCGAGGCCGGCAAGATCGTCGAACATTGGGACGTGATCCAGCCGATCCCGGAAACCGCGGCCAATTCGAACGGCATGTTCTGAGGTCGACGTCCTCGTGCTGTCGAACGGCGATTGTGATGGCTTGATTTCCGCGCGTGGATAAATTCGTGGATATCCGGGACAAGCCCGGGCAGGACGATATGTCGACCTCGCCATGTGCAGGGCGACGGTGCGGGTTTTGCAACCGGTCGATCCGGCAGCTGTCGCTCCAAGGACAATTCTCGTCTTGTCCGGGCTTGTCCCTGATATCCACGAATTGTTTGCACCAGGATCAACCGGTCAAGATCACGGCGCAACGATGCTAGCGCTGGGCGATCGCCGGGCCCGCAAGGCCCCGCGGCGGTCTGGTCAGGCTGCGCCGGAAAGCCGGATGGGCGGACAGGAGCCCGCGTCCGAGCCCGACGATCAGGCTGACGTCGTCCGGCTTCAGCGTCAGCTTGTTGTGCAGGGCGAGAATGTGCCGTCTCTGCTCATGATCGGTGACATCGGCCAGCGCGATCCGGATGACCTCGACGTCGAAACGCGCGCAGGCCGGCAGGCGCTGGGTGCAACGCCAGCGTACCACCTTGTCGCGCCAGGCCCGGGCCTCCACCCGCAAGGCATCGACGCCGTGGCGGCTGGCGCTGTCGATCATCGCGTCGGTCGCCCCGACGATCGCCTCGATGGCGTTCGGAGCGGCGGCGGTCTGCGACATGTCGCCGCCGATCCGGGTCGAGGCGTCGACGACGATGAAGACGACGCGCTGAAGGCGCATGGCCTGGGCCGCCGAGAGCGGTTCCGGCGCTGTCCGTCGCATCAGGTGGACCAGGCTTTGCGTGCCCAGGCCGTCGACCAGGCCGCCGTCATAGAGTTTGAGGAAATTCAGGTCCGGCTCGGTGCGGTAGCGAGCGAGCGCGTCCTGATAGTCGCGTTCGGTCAAGGTGGGGTCTGTGCTGCGGGTGGCGCTCAACTGCCGCCATTGCATGGCCGGCGGGACCGGGCAGGCGCCGTTGAAATTGCGCAAGACGATGGGCGAGAACACCACCGGCACGGCGGCCGAAGCCGCCACCGCATGGGACAGCGGGTAGCTGTCGAGCTCGCTGCACAGCGCCGAAAACGACGGCCGGTCGAAGATGAACGGCGCCCGGTTGTAGAGATCGGTGGCATGCACCACCAGCCTCGGGCGATCGGCGCGGTCGAGATCGCCGAAAGTCGCGCCGTGGAACAGATTGGCGTCGAGCCAGGCCGGCAGTCCGGACAGGTCGTTTGCGCCGCCTTGATAGGCGCGTACGAGATTGGTCGGGGTGAACGCGGTGTGCAGCGCGGCCTCGACATCCTGGTCGAGAAATCCGCGCCGGAAACGGCCGAGGCCGGGCGGCCCGTTAAGGGCGAAATAGGAGGCCAGGATCGCGCCGCCCGAGACGCCGGATACCACCACGACGTCATCGGCCAGGCTCCGACCGCGTCCCGTCGCGGAGGCCTGCTCGGCGAGCACCTGCAACGCCCCATAACCAAAGGCGGCCGAGCGGGCCCCGCCGCCGGAAAACGCCATGACGATGCCGGTTTCGCCGCCGGAGGCGCGCCCCGGCTGGGCCGCCGCGGCGGCCGAGGTCAAGGGACCATTGGCCGGCCGCATATCGAGGCTCGCGCAGGCCGAAAGCAGCAAGGCAAAGATAATGGTCAGGCTGGCGAATATTCGGTTCGACCGATTGAACGTGGACAGTCGTTGTCTGAGTCGAATGGGGTGATACGTCGTTTCGCCGCCAATATCGGAGAATAATGACAATATCACGACGGCCAATGTCCACGCGAATGGCATTCACCGGCGGATCTTCCGCTAGCGAATACGTCTTTCAACGCGGAGAGTGCCGTGTGAAAATTGCGCTAGCATTGCGCTCTCGCACGAAGACGAAAAATCGCGACGTCGCCAGGGTGTTTGTCGCGCCGTCGTCCTCCCGGCGCGGCGCGCTCAGGCGTGGGCGACCAGCGGCACGGCGAGCCTGAAACAGGCGCCGCCGCCCGGCCGCTCGAAGACGGCGACGGTTCCGCCATGCATGTCGGCGATTTCGCGGACCAGGTTGAGGCCGAGCCCGGCGCCGCGATCGAGCGGCTTCAGCCGATGGAACGGCTCGAAGATCCGCTCGTGCTGATCGGCCGGAATGCCGTCGCCTTCGTCGGAGACTTCGATCGAACCGTCCCTGGTCACCGCGATGGTGATCGTGCCGCGCCGGCCGCCGTGCTGGATGGCATTTTGTACCAGGTTGGTCAGTGCGCGCTCGAGGGCGGCCTGATCGCCGATCGCCTGGGCCTTCTGGGCCTCGGTCTCGAACGACAATTCATAACCGGCGGCAATGGCGAGCGGCGCGAGGTCGACGGCGACACGGCGGCCGATCGCCACCAGGTCGATCGGCGCGAAATGATCGACCCGCTGATTGAGGCGCTGCAGGTCGAGCAATTGCTCGGCGAGGTTGGACAGCCTGGCCATGTCCTCGAGCAGCCGGGTCTTGTCGGCGGTGGTCGGAAGCGCCTCCAGGCGCGTCTGCAGGATGGCGATCGGCGTGCGCAGCTCGTGGGCGGCGTCGACCAGGAAGCGCTTGTGGCGCTCGTGACCTTCGTCGAGGCGGCCGAGCGCGTCGTTGACGGCCCGGACCAGCGGCGCCACCTCGGTCGGGACGGTCTCCACGGGCAGGCGCGTCCCGCGCTGATTGCTGTCGATGCGTTCGGCTTCGGCCGCCGCTTCGCCGATGCCGGCGAGCGACCGGCGCACGACCATCGAGGTGGCGATGACGGTGGCAAGCGTCATCAGCACGAGATTGGGCAGGATGGCGCTCAGGAACAGGATGGAGGCGCCGAGCACGAGCTTGCGCAGCAGCAGCTTGCCGCCCGAGCCGGAGATGATCTGGACGTTGCCGGCCGCCGTATCGACCCGCTTGATCCGCGCCGTGGGCAGTTCGGGGTCGTCGCCGATCTGCCAGCCGAGGCGGGCCTGGCTGATATGATCGAGCGCGTCGCCGATGCGGTCGAATTCCGGTGGCACCTGTCCCTCCGACAGGACCTGGCCCTGCCGGTCGCGGACGACGAACCAGAGATTGGGGCTGTCCTGCCGGAGCCGGGCCAGGTCCTCGGTCCGGCGCAGGATGAGGCGCCCCTCGGCATCACGCGTCAGGGCCACCTGGACCGCGTCGGAGACGGCGTCCTCGTCGGGTTCGTCGATGAGATAGCCAGCCGCCCAGAGCGTGCCGACCGCGAGCACGAGCAGGAGCGCCAGCATGGCGCCCTGCAGCAGGACCAGCCGCCAGACCAGGCGCCATTTCAGGGATCGGACGGGGCCGAATGTCATCGTGGCGGCCTTGGTCGCTTCGTGCCTATGGCGCGTGTTTCAGGAGATAGCCGATGCCGCGAATGGCGTGAATGGCGACGCCCGCCTCGGCGTCGGCGAGCTTGCGGCGGAGCCGGGAGACATGGGTGTCGAGCGCGTTCGACTGGATCTCGTCATCCATGCTGTAGACGGCTTCCTCGAGCGAGGAGCGCTGGACGGTGCGGCCCATGCGGCGCAGCAGGGTTTCCAGCACCAGCAGCTCGCGGCGGGGCAATTCGAAGACCACGCCGTCAATGCTCGCCTCGCGGTGGCTGAAATCGAAGGACAAGCGGCCGACGCGCAGGATATCGGCCGACAATTCGCTCGAGCGCCGGCGCACCGCCCGCAGCCGCGCCAGCAATTCCTCAACCGCGAAGGGCTTGGCCAGATAGTCGTCGGCGCCCTTGTCCAGCCCGGCGATCCGGTCGGCCAGGTCGCCGCGCGCCGTCAGAACGATGATCGGAACCGAAATGCCCTTGGCGCGCAGGGTCGGAATCAGAGTCAGGCCTTCGCCGTCGGGCAATTGGCGGTCGAGCAGGATCGCGCCATAGACGCAGGAGGCGATCGCCGCGTGGGCGTCGGTCAGCGTCGCCACATGGTCGACGATCATGTCGTATCGTTTCAGGGCCGCGCCAAGTGCCGAGGCCATTTCCGGCTGGTCGTCCACCAACAGAACACGCACAATCAATTCCTTCGCCGCGGAGCAGCCCCGGACGGCCGGTAGCACCACGGCATTGCGTCAGCATTGCGCCAGCCGCGGCCGCTACTGCACGCAGTCGAGCGGCAGCACCACCGGAAAGGCGTAGTCCTGCATGGTCGGCAGGCGGCGCGTCTCGCCCTGGGCGACTTCGGTGATCTCGACATTGTTGCGCCGCAGGAAGCGGGCGATGACGTCACGCTGGATGCCGGTTCCCGGCCGGCCGGTGAATTGCGGGTCGTTGGCGATGCCGACCACCAGGCCGCTGCCGTCATAGATCGGCGCGCCCCAGGGTTCCTCGACCGCACCGCCCTGGAACTGGAAGCGGCTCGGGTCGCTGCCGGAGCCGGTCGTCGCGGTAACCGTGCTGCCGACGACAGCCACCGCGCCGAGCGTGCGCCGGGCGGGATAACCGACGATCACCAGGTTCTCGCCGACCCGCAATCCGGCCGAGCCGAGCCGGAACGGGGCGACCGGGCTGGTCAGATCGGGCACGCGGTAGAGGGCCAGGTCGAATTCGGCATCCTCTGCGACCCGCACCATGGCGACCCGCTGCCCGCCCGGCCGCGCGATCGATACGGTGGAACAGTTGCGCACCGAATGGAACGTGGTCAGCACATGGCCGAAGCGGCTGACATAGAAGCCGGTTCCCGACGAGATGACCTGACCTGGCTGGGCGCGGGCGGCGACCGTCAGCTCGGGTTGTTCGCAGAGGTTCTGGGCCTGGCGGGTGTCGACGCCGCCGCCGGCGAAGACGAAGCGCAGGTTCCAGGTGCAGCCGTGCTCGCTGGCGAGCCGCAGGTGGAACCGGCCGGCTGCGCGCAGCGTGCCGGCGCCGAGCCGGTCGGGCCCCCAGTCGACGGTGTTGGTGGCCTGCACGAAGAGCGCGACGATGACCGCCGGGCCCTGGTTGATGATCATCGTATCGACGGCGCGTGGCGGCTGCGGTGGTTGGATCGGCTGGGTCGGCTGCGGCGGCTGGGTCGGCTGCGCAGGTTGGGTGGGCTGATTCGGCTGGGGCGGGTTGATCGCCTGGTTGCCTTGCGGAAAGGTCGCATTGGTGCCGTCGAACACCACTTCGCTGATGTCGCAGAGCTCCTGCCGACGCTTCTCCTCCTCCCGGCCGTTCTGGTAGATCACCCGGAGGTCCCAGATGCAGCCACGCCCTCGCTCGGGCCGCAGCTCGCCGCGCTGGCCGGCGGCGATGGTGCCGCCATTGAGCCGGTCACGCCCCCAATTGTCGTCGCTGACCGGCGAGGCGTAGAGCCGGGTGATGGCGGCCGAATACCTGTTGATGACGAAGACGTCGGGATTGTTGCGGTCGGTGGAGCGCTGCTGGGCATGGCTCGCCGACGGCGGCAGCAGCGCCGCGACGCTCAGCAAGGCCGCCATGGTCGGGCCAATTGCGACAAAAGTGCTCAGGACGCGCGCGAACCGCATCGACGAATGCCATCTGTTGATCGGTGGTTGAACTTAGACGCCGCGCCATCCGCTGTCACGGCCTGCCGCAGGCACGTCCGGGCAGGCCGGACTGGGGCGCATCGGCTGTCAGTAGCGTGCGGCGTCATTGGCGCGCTCGATGCTGCGTGGGCCGGCGGGCGGCTGGGTCGTGCCGTCCCAGAAACGGCTGAGCGCGCGGCGTGCGGCGGTCGCTTCGCCGCCGGCGCAGCCCTTCTCCGCGAGAAAGGCCTTGGCATCCTGGTAGCCGGCCTCGACCGCCGCGGCCGCGCCCTGCGGGCCGCGCGCCTGGTTGGCGTTCTTCACCCGCAGCCGGATGGCTTCGAAGGTCGGCATCGGCAGGAAGTCGCAATTGCTGTCGTACCAGAGGGTGAAGCCGGCGAGGTAGTTGGTTCGTTCGCTCCGAATCGATGCGCTGGTCTGCTGGAACAGGTCATGGATCCGGTCGTTGACGAGGGCCTGGACAACCTGGTCCTGGCGATAGGGGCCGGCCTCGACCGGAGCGGCGGCGAAGCCGGAGGCGATCGCGACCGTGGTCAGAAGCGTCAAGATGGCCGACATGTCCTGCTCCCTGGTCAGGGCGGATCGGGGATCCGCTCCGTCTGCTTAGGGGTTAGCGAGAGGCCGCGATGTGCGGCATTGCACAACGTTGCGACGGGTTGCGATGGGCCGACGGGATGGTGGCCGCACGCCGGCCGGTGGCGGCCGAGGCCCGTGCCGAGCGGGCCTGCAGGGCGCAATGCACCAGGACCGGGACGCGCCGCTGCGGGCGGCGATGGCAGAGCGCAACCATCGCGACGATCCATGGCAGGGCGGCCGCGAAGGCGAGAAGGGCAGTGATCCGCATGACAGGCTCCCGTGGGTCGAGGCGGTCGAACCGCTTGCGACCTGATTAGGCGGGAGCCCCTCGGCTGGGCATTGCTGGGTGTTGCTGATGGTTGCGACCGGTGGTGCTCAGCCGGCAAAAGCCGAGGGCCTCGCTGATATCCATCGGGACATCGGCGAGGCCCTCGACAGGCCGGTCGGTTCGGTCAGGCAGGCGCGTTCAGGCGACCTTGGCCTCGCGCACGACATAATCGCTGCCGCAGAAGCCGACGGCATTGGCGTGGCTCTTGGTCAGGCGGGCGAGATTGGTCAGGAAGCGCGCTGTCTCCTCCTCGTCGAGAGGCGCTGCCTGCGGATTGCCGCCGCGCGGATCGAGCCGGCCCAGAATGTCCGGATTGCGCACCACGATGGCGGTCAGCCGGAACCGGCCGGGGATGGGCTGCACCGGCTTCGGCTCGCGCATCAGCAGGATGCGGCCGGCCTCCACCGAGGGCTCGAACGGTGACGGCAGCCAGCGCACGACGTCCTGGAAGGTCATGTCCCAAATCCGTCCGCCGAGCATGGAGGGATCGCGCGAGAACATGACATAGACCTTTAGGGCGCCGGCATCGGCGGGAATGCCGTCAATGGCGAACAGCCCTTTGTGCCGGCCGATCTCGAACACCGGAGGGCCGGATGCCGCCGCCGAGGCGCCCTCGAAGAAGCGGGTCGAGCCATATTGCTCGATGGCGACCTGCAGGCTGCCGGGCGCATTGGGGGCATCGGGCGAGAATTCGCGCACCAGCGCCTTGTGGGTGCGATCGAGCACGTCCTGGTCGATGACCTCGGTCGTGTCGATCAGCTGGCGGGTGAAGGACAGCACCGGGGCCTCGAAATCATGCGGGCGGAAGGCGTAACCCGCCGGTTCCGACCGGCCGGCCGCACCACGCACGACGGCGACCCGCTTGTTCACGACATCGGCGAGCTCGCCCGCGACATCGGGCTCACAGCCATAGTCGCCGCGCAGCATCTTGGAGAATTTGGACGGGCCGTCGTCCGGCCCCCACAGCCTGGTGGCGATCTCGGCATTGGATTGCGGCAGGCGCAGGAGCTCGCGGACGGCAAGCCATTTCAGAAAAAGATTGGGAATAGCGTTGGCCATCGTTTCGTCTCCGGTTCACGGCCCCCAATCAGCCAGATCTCACGCCCGCGGAAAAGACCGAAGGCAAGGCGCCGCAACACACTGCAAGACGCCGCAATTCCGGCCGGGGGCTCCCCGCGGCATCGTCCGTCCAGACAGCGACGACGCCTGTCGCACCAGGATGGAGTTCCGAACATGCGCAGTCGTAGCCTTATCGTAGCGCTTCTCGCCGCCCTGTCACTCGTCTTGGCCGCGCCCGGCGCCTTTGCCGGCGAGCGTGTCGCTCTCGCGATCGGGGTTTCCGCCTATCGCTCCTCGCCTCTGCCGAGCCCGGTGAAGGACGCCACCGAAGTCGCCCAGACACTGGCCGGCTTCGGCTTTTCGGTGACGCTTGCCAAGGACCCGAATTCCGAGGACTTCAAGGCCGCGGTCAATGCCTTTGTCGCCAAGGCGCGCGGCGCCGAGGCGGCGGTGGTCTATTTCTCCGGCCATGGCCTGCAGGTCAATGGCGAGGTCTACATGATGGCCAGCGACACCCGCGCGGACCGTCCGGAAATTTTCCAGCGTGACGATTTCACCGTCAACGGCATCCTCGATCGGCTGCAGGCGGCCGGTGTCGACTTCAAGTTCGTGATCGTCGACGCCTGTCGCGGCAATCCCTTCCTGGACGCCGATGGCCGCACCGCGCTGGCGACCGCCAATGCCGGCCGCGCCGAGCGCCGCCGTCCGGCCACCAATGCCCTGGTCAGCTTCGCGTCGGCCTCGGGCCAACTGTCGCAGGACTGGGGCGGCTCGATCGGCCTGAGCCTCTATACCTCGGCGCTGCTCGAGGTGATGCGCCGCAACGAGCGCATCGAGGTGCGCGACCTGACCCAGCAGACCCGGGCTCTGGTCGAGCAGCGCGTCGCCAGCCGCGGCGCCAGCGCCCAGAACCCGTGGGAAGGTTCCTCGCTGGTGCGCCCGATCCATTTCGAGCGCCGCGCCGCCGGTCCGGTCGTGGCTTTCCTCGCCGACCAGGAGCGGGGCTCCTTCGATCGGCGCGACGGCCGCATGGCGTCGCTCGAGCGCCAGCCGCGCCAGCCCGTGGCCCGGGCGGCCGAGAGCGACATCAATGTCAGCCGCTCATCCGGCCAGACCGGGAACCGGGCGTGGGAATATAACGTGGCTTCGGTGCAGGACCGCGACGGTTCGCGTGCCGAGCGGCGCAGCGCGCTCAGCTCCGGTGGCCGCTACGGCATGGCCGAATGGCGCTGAAACGACCAGGCGCAAACGAAAGAGGCCTCGCGGCACGTCGCCGCGGGGCCTTTCACCATAAGGCCATGGCAAGGCAGTAATCGGCGTTTTCCAGCACCGTCGTCTCGGCCGGGCAGGCGGTCAGCCGCCGATAGGCGGTCAGCGAAATCGGGCCGGTGCCGGTATCGGGACTGGACAGGCGCTCGTGGCCGAGCGCCGTCGGCGTCACCAGGCCGAGATTACCGGCGCCGGCCAGGCAGTAACCGGCGAACGGAAATTGCGCCGACGACGCGGCGCAGTCGGCCGAGGTCTTGGGCGCCAGCGTTGCCGTACCGGTCGCGGCGCCCGTGATGGTCAGGCCGGTGGTGCCGGGCGCGGCGGTCAGCCAGGGCGGGCTGGCCGGGGCAAGGCAGGCGGCCTCGGCCTCGAACAGGGCGGTGGCGGGGCAGCGCTCGCCCGACTTGGCCGTGACCTTCAGGTCGACGGCACCGGCGAGCGGTGCCGTCAGGCGCCCGCTGTCCCAGATCGCTCCAATGGGCTGGCCGGATTTGAGGCAGTAGAGGCCGTCGAGCACCCGGGTCCAGCCGTCGCGGCAGGGCTGGCCCGGCTGCGCGCGCCAGATCAGCGCCTCGTCGGCGGCGACCGGCCAGGATTCGGGATTGCCGGCATCGACGGAGAGCCTGGCGGGCCAGAGCGCGTAGCCGACGGCCAGGCCGGCCACCAGCAAGGCCGCCCCGGCCATCAGGACAGGGCGCGCCCCCGAAAGCCGCCCGCCCCGATCCGCTTCGATCGGACTCAAGGGCTGGGGAACCTGGCTGACGAGGCGGGCCGGCAGAGTCGGCGCAGGCGCCGGCGCGGCAGGGATCAGGGGGACGGGTTCCGGGGCGATCGGGGCCGGCACAAGGGTCGCGGCCGTGGCGAGGCTCGCCATCGTGCCGATACCAGCCAGCGACGGCCCCGGCTCGGCTACCGGTGTTGCGACGGCTCCGCGCGTCGGTGCCATCTCGACGGCCGCCGGCGCCGCCTGCGGCGGTGCGGGCTGGGGCGGCGGGGGCGCGACTTCGGCGACCGGAGGCGGGGCGGGCGGCGGTGCCTCCGCGACCGGCATGAGAACGAGCGGGGCAATCGCCCCTTGGACGAACAGCGCCGGCCGTTGGCTGTTGCCGGTCGTCTGGGCGACGTCGCGCGACACGGAGAAAAAGATCTCTTCGAGCCGCCGGTTGGGTTGCAGCAGGTGACGCACCAGCGCGCCGGCATAGGGGCTGTTGTCGCCGGAGCCGTCGTCGGCGACCTGTCCGGCGGCCGTGGAAAACACCACCAGCGTGCCGTCGGGCAGGTTCTGGATCGAGGCCAGCCCCTGGGTGAGGCCGCCGCCGGTATCGCGCACGGCGCTGTCGCGGCAGGCGTCGAGCACGATGACATTGGCCAGTGACCGGGTCCGGGCCAGTTCCTCGACCAGATAGTCGACCAGGATGGCGCCGCTTTTCAGGTAGCGCGTGTCGGGGATATGGGCATCGATCGGCACCAGGTAATTGGCACCCTGGTGCTGGATGCCGTGGCCGGCGAAATAAAAGAAGCCGACGGCTTCGGGGCCCGCCTTCTCCATGCGTTCGCCGAGCCGTACGATCGCCGTCTCGAGAATGGTCTTGCCGGCGTCGATCGCCAGTTCGGTATCGAAACCCAGCTGATCCAGGGCCGAGGCGACCAGCCGCGCATCACGCGCGGGGTTCTCCAGGCGGCTGGTCCGATAGGCGCCATTGCCGACGACCAGCGCAACCCGCGGCGACGCGGGGGCGGCCGGGGCTGTCCAACCTGAATCGTCGTCACCGAAGAACCGAGGGGGCATGGCACATGGGGTCGCAACTGACCGAAGGGCATCAAGAATAGATCGCCCGCCCCGCCGATTCAACGACCTGTCCGGTTCGGCCGCCTTCGATGCGTCCCATGCTCGGCCGGTTACGCCGTGTCCTGCCCTGTCGTGACCTCGTCAAACCGGAGCCAAAGTCTGGAAGCGCTCGGGCATCCGCTTGGCTTCGGCGGTGCCGATGAAGCGCTGCGGGCTGCGCGGCAGGCGCTGCGCGCGCGGGCTGGCGGTCGCCAGGCGGTAATCGTCGGGGCTTTCGACGACCGGGTGGCTGGCGGTGCCGTGGTGGATGGCCGTGGCTTCGCCATGGGCCGAGGTGAGGATGCCGGTGACGAGAGCCAGGCTGGCCAGCGTGGCGAACAGGAACGAGGCGCGGCGCGGATCGATCCGGCCGATGATGCCTGCCTTCGGTTGCTGGGTGGTGGTCATGGCGCGATCTCGCTGGGTCCTGGCCACGTCGAAAGCGTGGGTCGATGAGGACGGGCTTAGCGGGATGGCCGGGCTTGCGGCATTGCGCGGGATTGCAGCGGGTTGAAGGGGATTTCGCGCGGTGGCGTTCCCATGACCGGAAGGGGCGGCCGGAACGGCTGCGACCCGCCGGGCGGCAGCCTCGGCGGGTCGCTGGGTCGGGGGGAGGGACAGGCGCCGGTCGTGGCGCGGCGCTTGCCGGCGTCACTCGTTCAGGGTGTAGCGGCCGAGCCGGCAGATGTTGATGCGGCGCTTCTCGACGATATCGCCGTCGGCGAACTTGAACTTGAAGTCGTAGATGCAATCGGGCCGGCCATCGGTCATGTTGATGTTGATGCTGCGGCCGGCGCCCAGCGTGTTGTCGCCGAGAATGTCGTTCTCCCAGTTGGAGACGCTGGGCGGCGATGCCCAGAACGAGTGCAGTTCGACGCCGGTATTGTTGACCAGGCGGAACGAGCAGGCCTCTTCGCCACGATCACAGGCGCTGGCGGCGCCGGCGCCGGCCACCAGGGCGGCGGCGAGAGCAAGACCGGCGATGGTGGTGTTGCGAAAACGATTGAACGACATGACGATCTCCTCTTGGCTGGACAGCGTCGGGCGCTGTTGAGGAGATGCTTAGACCGCGGTCGCCGGGCGTGGCATTGCTACGGCTTGCACCGGGTTGGGACTGCTTTCCGTGGCAGGTCAGGATCCGGCTCGCGGTTCGGCTCCGGGGGCCGGCCGAATGCCGCGTCCGGGCCGGGCGGGCTGGCCGGCGGAGCCGTCGCCGCCGGCCTCCAGCCGCGGCAGGAGATCCCAGATCGCGCGATTGAGGTCGTTGAGTTCGGCAATGGCCCGGGCGAGCTGCCGCATCCGCGCCTCATCGAAGGGATGACGCACGCCGAAGCGGATGCGCCCGCGCGATTCCTCGATCTTCATGGTCTGGGTATCGGTGATCACGCCATGCGCGTCGACCACGAAAATGCAATGGGTGAGTTCGTTGCGCAGGCGCGTCAAGCGGGCAAAGGCCTCGACAATCCGGCCGATCTCGCGCCGGAGCCGGGCTTCGCCGACATGCACCTTGGCCAGCCGGGTCACCAGGTCGAGGCGGGCGCGGGTGGTGTTGAGCGTCGAGAAGACGATGGCGGCGGAGATGTCGTCCGTGGCCAGGAGCAATCTCAGGACATAGATGAACAGGCTCTCGTCGTTGCTCCAGCTGAAGTTGAGATCGCCGATGAGCGCCATGATGGTCCTGCGCCGTTCGGCCGATGTCGCGGCAGCCGCCTCGATGGCCGCGAAGTCCGGGCGTGGCGGGAGCGATGACGGGGGCATCATCCAAACCTGCGATGGATCGACCGAGGGTCGGTCCGAACGGACCGGACGGCCGATATCCGGAAGGCGGGGCAGCACGGGCGCGGGTTGCGAGGACCAGGTCCGACCGCCTCGCCCGTCGAGCGGCGGCCCATGCGTGGCCCCGCCTATTTGTCGGCCCGCATGAACAGGTCGAACTGCCCTTGCGGTTCCAGATTGCCGCAAGGCCCGAGGTCCGGGCGCGCGCTGTCGCGGGGGCTGAAGGCGAGCAGCCGGACAATGGCGCTCTCGAAACGCTCGGCGAGGTCCGGGTCGTCGAAAATCTCGGAGGCGATGCGCAGGTTCTCGATGCGCTGCTGCGCGACCGTGCGCTTGCGCTGGCCGTCCGGGGCATCGGGAACCGCGGGCCAGCGGATCGGCGGCCCGGCCGTGCCGTCCTTGGCGTCGCGTTCCGGGCAGATCAGGTCCCAGCCGACGGCGTGGACGATCTTGCGCTTCAGGCTCCAGGCCGACATCAAGGAGACGTGCAGGAGGCGTTCCAGATTGTGGGCGCCGAGCCGGCCGCGCGAGGCGACCGTCAAATAGAGCGCTTGCAGCCAGATATGCAGCGGGATGTGACTGCCTTCGAAGATCGTGCCGGCGCGCAGCGAGAACGACTTGCGGCAAGCGTAACATTTGAAGGTGGATTTGCGCGTCGATTTGCCCTCGAGCCGTCCGATGCGCTTGGTTTCGCCGCAATGCGGGCAATTCAGGTTCTCCGCGCCGAGACAGTTTTCCAGGAACCGGCAGGCCGCGTCTTCATCTTGCATGTCTTCGAGATTGATCGGCATTACGATCCCCATCCCAATTGGAGACGATATCCAGGTATGACCGCGGTGCTCCAGAGGTGCTCATCGTCGACCACATCGAGGCCGCAGCGCGGGGCATCACCGGTCGCGGACGGGCAGCCAAGCGCGCCGAGGCTGGTGAAACCGACAAGGGCCCGATTGCCGAAGCGATCAGGTCAACCGGCTTTGGGAGTTGTAGAAAGGTGCGCGGACAAAACAGATCTCGCGACGCCAAAGCGGACCCCTGGCGCCGGACGGATCTGATCATGCTCCAAGGTCGATCGTGGCCAGCCTCGTGCCCGGCTGTCGCTTTCGACGACCTCGTGGCGCCGAGCTGTGCCCCCGGCTCGCCGCGTCTTTGCTGGATTCTTTCGGCCTCGTGCTTCGGTTGGTCTGGCCGAAGAATCTCTCGTGGGGCTCCCCCGCCTGCGTTTCAGCGCGGCGGCGCCAGGCTCATTAAGGTAGGTATCATGGTGCCTCAATTGTTGTTCTATTACATGATGATGACCGCGAGGTCCATAATTTTACCGAGGGGTGACGCTTATAGTACGCATTTACACAAGCTGGGTTGTGGTTCGGATATGACTGGCTCGACCCTTGGTGGCGATTATAGAACTTGACGGAATTGCCCGCCGCCACCCATCATCCGGTCCCTTGGCAGGCGAGCATTTTTTGCGGCGTTTGGTTCGAAATGTCGCGCTGGTTTGGACGCGGCTGCCGGCGTGCTTCGGCAGAAGCTCAAGGCGTCGAGCCAGGGTGCGTCGAGACAGGGAGAGTGTCATGTCCTGGGCTCGGTTCATCGGGGCTGTCGGGTAGCGGCGATCCCAGCACGACCGGTGGCTCTCCGCCCCGGACGTCTTCCAGTCCTTCCACACCAGATCGGATGTCAGTCGCGGTTCCGGCGCCCGAGGTGCCCTGGAACCTGCGGCGGTCACGGCGTTCGCATTCGGCGCTCAGATCAAGACGTCAGGCTCGAGCGTAAGGAGTTGGCGAGCCAGGACTTGATCTGAGAACGAAGACCTGATCCGCGGACGAAGACTTGATCCGTGGACGCAGACTTGGCGGGCAATGCGTTCTCCGACGCCTTGTATCTGTTTGTCGTGATGTCGCGGCGGATGACATCCGGCCGCGGCGACGGCGGAGATTTGCCCGTTCCGTCAAACCAGGGAGGTCGCCATGTCCGGGTAGCCACGAAGGACCAGATCAGCAAATCACCTTGTTCCTGATGGCATTGCATAACGCTCCATGTCCAGACGTCGAAATGGGGCACACAGGTCCGAAGTTCTTGTGCCGCGACCCAGAAGAGACGCGGTCAGGCGCCGAGGACCTGGTGTCTCCGTCTTCGACGAGGAGATCGACATGTCGCTTCACGGTCGCGCCCGAGGCCGGCCCGAGAGCCAGGCCCGGCGCCATGCGCGGACGGACCGCGAAGCCCGGGAGCGCAGGCTCGAGCAGGCGGATTGTCAGCGGTCCCTTGGCCGGCCGGCCGGTGGTGCCGCCGTCTGCGACGACAACAGCCGTTCCGATTTTGTGGCGCAGGTCGGTTCGACCCCGGTCGCGCCCGGCGCAATCCATACCGATGGCGAGGGCGGCCTGACCCTTGCCGCGGCAACCGGCGGCGAGGTCATTGGCGAGAGCGGCGCGCGTTCCGCGGCCGAGCCCAGCGCGGCGAACAGCTTGCCGGTGCCAAACGCCGCGCAGTCCATTGCGATGGGCTCGAACGTCCAGTTCAGCCAGACCCATTCAAAGCCTGCAGGTGACGACGACTGAGGGGCGGTTCGCGATCATCCCTTGGCCCTGCCGCATGGGCGTCTTCACGCGCTCGCCTCCCGCACGACCGACGACATCTCCGCCAACTCCACCGTCGCCGGCCGCGTCGGGCGCCGCCTCTGCCGCGCCGCTCGACGGTGTGACGGGGGCGGCGACTTCTCCTGCAGCCGCCGGCCGGCACGAGCGAAACCTGCGGCAAGATTGGCTGGCCGGCGGCAAATCGACCGGTTGGGGCGCCCCGGTGTCGACGGCCGCACGCCTGTGACGTTGGCGTGACATTTTCGTGACAAGGCCGCCGTGCCATTCTAATCCTAGCGTCAAGGCCCGATCAAAAAGGGCCGCGGAGGCGACGCTATGACGAGAATGAAATGGGTTGCCTGCGCGACCGTCGTGCTGGCCGCGGCGCTCGCGACGCCGGCACGCGCGCAAGGGGCGCTCAACCTCTATTGCTCGGTCCAGGTCGAGTGGTGCCAGGCCATCGCGACGAATTTCCAGCGCGACACCGGCATCCGGGTCAGCATGACCCAGCGCGGCTCGGGCGAGAACCTCGCCGCCATCCGCGCGGAGGCGCAGAACCCGCGCGCCGACGTCTGGTTCGGCGGCACCGGCGACCCGCACCTGGCCGCGGCCGAAGAAAACCTGACGCAGGACTACGAGAGCCCGAACAATTCCCAGCTCCAGCCCTGGGCGCTGACCCAGTGGCGCCAGTCCAATCGGCGCGCCGTCGGGGTTTATGCCGGAGCCATCGGCTTCGGCTTCAACACCGAGCTGCTCGGGCGCAAGACCATCGCCAGCCCGCGCTGCTGGGCCGATCTGCTCGATCCGCGCTTCAAGGGCGAGGTGCAACTGGCCAATCCGAACTCCTCCGGCACCTCCTATGTGATCATCGCCACGCTGGTGCAATTGATGGGCGAGGATCAGGCCTTCGCCTATTTGCGCCAGCTGCATCCGAACGTGAACGCCTATGCACGCACCGGCACCGGCCCGATCAAGGCGGTGGCGCGCGGCGAGACCGGCGTGTCGCTGTCCTTCGTCCATGACGCGGTGGTCGAACGCAATGCCGGTTTTCCCGTCGGCTATGCCACGCCCTGCGAAGGCACCGGCTTCGAGATCGGCTCCATGTCAATCCTGCGCGGCGCGCGCAATCTGACCCAGGCCCGGCGCTTCTACGACTGGGCGCTGACCGCCAATGTCCAGCGCCTCGGTTATGACGTCGGACTGCAATTGCAGACGCCGTCGAACCGGGCGACGCCGCTGCCGCCCAATGCTCCCGACCTGACCCGGATCAAGCTGATCGACTACGATTTCGCCCGATATGGCCGCTCCGCCGAACGGCGCCGGCTGATCGAACGCTGGGATCGCGAAGTCGGCAGCCTGCCGCGCTGAGCCCCGTTTCGCTGCTCCGACAGAGGCCGTCCCATGCTGTTTCGATCGATCCTCGGTGTCGTGCTGGCGCTGGTCTGCGGGCAGGCGATGCCCGCACGGGCCCAGGGCCAGTTGAACATGCTCTGTGCGCCGCAGGCCGACTGGTGCGAAGCGATCGCCACGGCGTTTCAGCGCGAGACCGGCATCCGGGTCAACATGACGCGCAAGTCGACCGGCGAGATCCTGGCGCAGGTGCGGGCGGAAGCGCAGAACCCGCGCACCGACGTCTGGTTCGGCGGCTCGGCCGAGCTGCATTTCGCGGCGGCCGAAGAAAACCTGCTGCAGGCCTATACCTCGCCCAACATGGCCGAGCTGCATCCCTGGGCGCAGCGCGTCCACGCGCAGTCCAACGGGCGCTGCGTCGGGGTGTCCTCGGGCGCCATCGGGATCGCCGCCAATACCGAGCTGCAGGCACGTAAGAACCTGCCGGTGGCGCAGAGCTGGGCCGACCTCTTGAAGCCGGACTATCGCGGCGAGATCCAGCTGCCCAATCCGAATTCGTCGGGCACCGCCTATACCATCATCGCCGGCCTGGTTCAGCTCTGGGACGAGGATCGCGCCTTCGACTACCTGCGCCGGCTGCATGCCAACGTGAACGCCTATACCCGCTCGGGCGCAGCTCCGATCCAGGCGGTGGCGCGCGGCGAGACCGGGCTTGCGGTCACCTTCAACATGGAGGCGCAATCGGTGATCCAGGCAGGCTTCCCGGTCGCCGTCACCTATCCGGCCGAAGGCACCAGCTACGAGGTCGCCTGTCTCTCGATCATCCGCGGCGCGCGCAATGTCGCGGCCGCCCGGCGCTTCTACGACTGGTACCTGACGCCGGCCGCCATGGACATCGCGCCCAAGGCCAATCAGTGGCATGTGCCGGCTCATCGCGGCGCCACTCCGGATCCGCGCGTGCCCGACATGAGCAAGATCAAGCTCATCGATTATGACATCGCGACCTATGGCGCGAGCCAGATGCGGCGGCGGCTGATCGACCGCTGGGACCGCGAGATCGGCTCTCTGCCGCGGTGAGGGCCGGGCCGATGTTCGCGCGGACTTCGCTGCCGGTCTGGCTGATCGCCGCGCTCGGCACGCTCGTGTTGCCCTGGCACATGCAGCAATCCGGGCTGGAGCTTTCCGGTATCCTCGGGCTTGGTCAGTCCGATCCGGAAGCGGCCTCCGCCCTGTGGCAGGCGCTGGCGCATCGGCGCTTCTGGTTCTGGCCGGTCGTGGCGGCGCTGATCCTCGCCTTGCCCGGTTGCTGGCCCGCGTTGTCCCGGGACCGGCGTGCGGTATTGCTGCTCGCCGGCGGAGGCCTCGGTCTCGTGGCCATCGGCCTGCAGGGCCTCGCCATCGGCATCCAGGGCTGGTCCTGGCCTTGGCTCGAAGCCCTGTTCGGCGAACTCGGCGACCGGCAATTCGGCATCGGCCTCGGCGGCACGCTGGCGGTCATCGGCTTCCTCGTGCTGTTCACCGACGGGCTGGCGCTGAAGGGCCTGTTCCGCGGCGACCGTTTCATCGCCGGCACGGTCGGTCTGCTGGTCCTGTCGATCGCGGTCTTCACCGCCTGGCCGGTCGGCAATATTCTCGGGCAGATGTTCGTGCCGCGCGGTGAGCTCGGCATCGCCGCGTCCTTTGCCGACCGGCTTTTCGACGGCAAGATCTGGGGCCTCGGCTGCGTCACCCGCGGCGCCAATTGCGGGGTGTTCTGGAACACGCTGACGCTGGCCGTCGCGACCGCCAGCGCGGCGACGGTTCTCGGCCTCTGCTTCGCGCTGATCGTCACACGCTCGCGCTTTCCGGGACGACGGGCCATGCGCCTTCTGACCGTCCTGCCGATCATCACGCCGCCTTTCGTCATCGGCCTCGGCCTGATCCTGATCTTCGGTCGGTCGGGTGTGCTCAACCAGCTGGTCGAGGCCGTGAGCGGGCTGCAGCTCGGCCGCTGGATCTATGGTTTCAACGGCGTCTGGCTCGCCCAGGTCTTTTCCTTCACGCCGACCGCCTTCCTGGTGCTGATCGGCGTGGTCGAAGGTATTTCGCCGAGCATGGAAGAGGCCTCGCAGACGCTGCGCGCCAGCCCGATGCGCACTTTCAATACGGTCACCTTGCCCTTGATGCTGCCAGGCCTCGCCAATGCCTGGCTGGTGGTCTTCGTCGAGAGCCTGGCCGATTTCGGCAATCCGATCGTGCTCGGCGGTTCCTTCGGGGTGCTGTCGACGGAGATCTTCTTCGCTGTCGTCGGCGCCCAGCAGGATTTCGGCCGCGCCGCCGTGCTCGCCAGCATCATGCTGGTCATGGCGCTCATGGCCTTCATGCTGCAGCGGTTCATCGTCGGCACACGGTCCTATGTGTCGATGACCGGCAAGGGCGACACGGGCCTGCCGACGCCGCTGCCGGCGCCGGTCAGGCGCGCTGCCTTCGCCATCGCGGTGCCCTGGGCCGTGCTGACGCTGACGGTCTATGGCATGGCGCTCGCCGGCGCCTTCGTGAAGGTCTGGGGCCGCGACTGGACACTGACCCTCGACCATTTCCGCCGGGCCTTCGCGGTCGAATGGGCGCGCGACGGCACCATCCTGCTCGCCGGCGGTGCCTGGCATTCGCTCGGCACCACGATCGGGCTCGCCGCGATCGCGGCGCCGATCACCGCCGGCATCGGCCTGCTGGCGGCCTGGGTGCTGAGCCGGCAGCGTTTCGCCGGCCGCACGGCGCTGGAATTCGCGCTGATGCTGACCTTCGCCGTGCCCGGCACGGTGATCGGGGTTGCCTATATCCTGACCTTCAACGTGCCGCCGCTGGAGATCACCGGCACCGCGACGATCCTGGTCGCCTGCTTCGTCTTCCGCAATCTGCCTGTTGGCGTGCGCTCGGGCGTCGCCGCGATGAGCCAGCTGGACAAGTCGCTGGACGAGGCCGCCGTCACATTGCGCGCTTCGACCTTCCGGACGCTGCGCACCGTCGTGCTGCCGCTGATGAAGCCGGCCATCGTCACGGCGCTGGTCTATGCCTTCGTGCGCGCCATGACGACGGTCTCGGCGGTCATCTTCCTGGTCTCGGCGGAATATGAAATGGCGACCGTGTTCATCATCAACCGGGTGATCAATGGCGACTATGGGCTCGCCATCGCCTATTGCGCCGTGCTGATCGTGCTGATGATGGCGGCGGTCGGGATCATTCAACTGCTTGTCGGCAACAGGAAGCTCGGACGGCGTGGCGCCGCGCCGGTGGCTGTCGGAGGTCGGGCGTGACGAACAAGACGGGCGCCGAAGTTCGCCTTCAGGGCATCGCCAAGCGATATGGCCAGGTGACCGCGGTCAAGCCGCTCGACCTGGTCATTCAAGGGGGCACGCTTGTGACGCTGCTCGGCCCTTCGGGTTGCGGCAAGACCACCTTGCTCAGGATGATCGCCGGGCTCGAACAGTCCTCCGAAGGCAAGCTGTTCATCGGCGGCAAGGACGTGACGCTGCTCTCGGCCGGCGAGCGCAATGTCTCGATGGTGTTCCAGAGCTATGCGCTGTTTCCGCATATGAGCGTGCGCGACAATGTCGCCTATGGGCTGATCTCGTCGGGAATGGGCAAGCGCGACGCCCATGCCCGCGCCGAGCTGACGCTGGAGACGGTCGGCCTGAAAGGTTTCGGCGGGCGCCTGCCGTCGGAAATGTCCGGTGGGCAACAGCAGCGGGTGGCGGTTGCCCGGGCCCTGGTGCTCGAACCCGACGTGCTGCTGTTCGACGAGCCTTTGTCCAATCTCGATGCCCGCCTGCGCCGCTCGATGCGCGAGGAGATCCGGGCGCTGCAGCAGCGCCTCGGCCTGACCGTCGTCTATGTCACCCACGACCAGTCGGAGGCGCTCGCCGTGTCCGACACCATCGTGGTCATGCGCAATGCCGAGATCGCCCAGGCCGGCAGCCCGGCGGGGCTCTATGCCATGCCCGACAATGTCTTCGTCGCGACCTTCATGGGCGAGGCCAATGCGGTGAAGGGCCGGATCGAGGCGATATCGGGCGATGTGGCGATCGTCGCCCTCGACGATGTCCGACTGACCTTGCCGCATCGCGGCCTGCCGCCGGGACCGGTCGACGTGGTGATCAGGCCCGAGGCGATCAGTCTCGGGGAGCCGGGTCAGGCCGGGCTCGCCGCCACCGTTGCGCGCGCCACCTATATGGGCTCGCATATGGAATATCACCTGGCGACGCCGCTCGGCGATCTCTTCGCCACCTGCCACGACCATCAGGCGCCGCGCGATGTCGGCGCCAAGGTGACCGTCCGCCTGGCGCCCGAAGGCGTGATCGCGGTCAGGCCGTGACGATCGTCAGTCGAAGTCGAACAGCCGCGCCGGATTGGCGACCAGAAGTTTGTGGCGTGCCGCCTCGTCCGGCGCGATCTCGGCGATGAGATCGACCAGCTCGCCGTCGTCGGGCATCGGGCCGTGCAGGTTGGGATGGGGCCAGTCGGTGCCCCAGACGACCTGGTCGGGGGCATGCGCCGCGAGCGCTCGCGCAAAGGGCAGGGCGTCGTCATAGGGCGGGCCCTGCCGGGACAGGCGGTCGATGCCGCTGAGTTTCAGCGCGATCCGCCCGCCGTCGAGCAGCCGCAGGAGCGTGGTGAAGGCCTGGCCCGCCAGGCCATCGCGGATATCGAACCGCGCCATGTGGTCGATCACCACGGGCGCGCGGATCGACCGGATCAGCGCCTCGCAGGCGATCAGGTCGGCGCCGGTGACATGGATAGCGAAATGCCAGCCATGCGGCTCAACCAGCCTCTCGACATGGCGGATCAGGCTTTCCGGCGGATAGCCGCCGAGATGCGGCAGGAAGTTGAAGCGCGCGCCGCGCACGCCGGCCTCGTGCAGGGCAAGAACCTCCCCGGCGGTCGCGGTGGCGCCGAGCAGGGCGACGCCGCGATAGCGGCCGGCGCCGGTGCGAAGGGCATCGACGAGGGCAGCATGATCGGTGCCGTGGCAGGCCGACTGGACGATCACCGCGCGGTCGAAGCCGAGATGATCGTGCAGCCCCCGCAGCCGCGCCTCGGGCATGTCATGGGGCGTGAAGCTGCGCCCCGCCGCATAGGGAAAGCGGTGATGCGGGCCGAAGACATGGCAATGGGAATCGCAGCTTCCCGGCGGCAGCCGCAGGCGCGGCCGGCGCGGCGCGGTCAAGGGTGGCGGAATGGTCGGTTCGGGCGACGCGGCGGCCGTGTCGGTCATGGCAGGTTCTCGGGATTTTTCGGAGCAAAATAGACCTAGTGCCAAACATTCGAACCGCCTTGCAGTGCGGTCGGCCGTCCTTCGAGGCTCGCGCAAGAGCGCTCGCGCCTCAGGATGAGGTGGTGCTGAGACCTGCATCCGAGGCGGTGCCGCATGCGCATCGCCTCTCGCTTCATGAGCAACGGTCATGCAGCTCAGCCTCCCACCTCATCCCGACGCAAAAGCTCCGCTTTTGCGTGGAGGCGCGAGCGCAGCGAGCCTCGAAGGACGGCCGACCGATGTGCCAGAGACGGATGTTTCCATCGGGGAGCATTTCCCTCTAGTCGCAACGGGCGGTCATGCCGCCGTCGACGACGATTTCGGTTCCGGTGATGAAGCGGGCCTCGTCGGAGGCCAGGAACAGCGTCGCATTCGCCGTGTCGCGGCCGTCGCCCATGAAGCCGAGCGGGATGCGGGCGACGCGCTGCTTGAGCAAGGCCTCGACATTGCCGCCGGCGCGCTGGCCGGCAAGGCGTGCCTCGACCATCGGGGTGTGCAGCTGGCCGGGCACCACGGTGTTCACCCGGATGCCGTGTTCGGCATATTGCACGGCGAGCACCCGTGAGAACTGGATCACGCCGGCCTTGGCCGCGGCATAGGCGACCTGGGCAGCGCCGGTCCAGCGCAGGCCGGAGGTCGAGGCGGTATTGACGATGGCGCCGCCGTGCTGGGCGACCATGACCGGCAGCACGTGCTTGCAGGTGAGGAAGACGCTCTTCAGGTTGAGGTCGATCTGCGCGTCCCAGGCGGCTTCGCTGAGCTCGACCGGGCCGCCGGCGGCCGAGCCGCCGATATTGTTGACCAGGATGTCGATGCGGCCGAAGCGGGCGAGGCAGGCGGCGACCATGGCCGCGACATCGCGGGCCTTGGTTGCGTCGCAGCCATGGGGCGTGATCCGGTCGGCGAGATCGCCGGCGCGCGCGATGGTCTCGTCCAGCGCCATGCGGTCGCGATCGACGGCGAAGACATTGGCGCCCTGTTCGACGAAGGCCACCGCGGTCGCCCGGCCATTGCCCCAGCCCGGGCCGACACAGCCGGCGCCGGTGACGATGGCGACCTTGCCCTGCAGCCGCCCGCTCATCGCCGGAGCTCCGGGTTCTCGCCCGCGGGCAGGCCGATCTCGAAGGCGTTCAGCGTCATGGCGACGAGCGTGTAATAGCCGAGCACGCCGACCAGTTCGACCACGCCGCGCTGGCCGAGAACGCGCACCGCTTCGGCATGCAAGCCTTCGGGCACGACGGTCGTCTCGTGCAAGGCCCGGCCGTAATCATAGACGATGCGCGCGGCTTCGTCCTTGAACGGCGGCGGGCGCCGTTCGGCGATGGCGGCGACGATCTCGGATTCGAGCCCGGCCTTCAGCGCCTCGGTCCTGTGGGCGTACCATTCGTACTGCGAGGTCCAGTGGCGCGCGGTGACCAGGATCGCCAGTTCCGAGAGCCGCGGCGGCAGCGTCGTATCGTAGCGCAGGAAAGCGCCGAGCCGCTGGCCATGGCGCGCCAGTTCCGGGCTCTCGATCCAGGCCCGCATCGGCGCCGGCATGCGGCCGCGCTTGCCGGCGACCGCCTCGTCATGGACCGCTCTTTGCTCTGATGTCATGGCCTCGGGAGCCGGGGTCGTCAATCGCATCACATGTCCTCCATCACCTCTCGCACCTGCGTGCCGATTGCCTCGGCGCGCGGGGCGACCTGTGCTTGAACCGGGGCGACCAGCAGGGCCGATGCGATCGTCATGATGATCCGATGTCGCATCACCGTCTTCCTCCCGGCACCCATTTCCATCAGCCGCGCCGGTAGGGTGCGTAGATATTGAAAATCTCGGCGCCCCGGCCATCGACGTGGCCGATCGCGTGGCGGAGTTCGGCGGCGCCGAGCGGACGATCAAAGGCCGACACCAGCCACAGGTCGTCGCCGTCATCGGCCGCGGGGCGAAAGGCGCGGATCTGCGCGCCGGCAAGAGCCTCCAGGCGTCTGCCAAGTGCCGAGATCGCGGCTGGTTCGTCGGCCCTGCCGATGCCGGGATATTTCGCCAGGGCCAACCGGGCGATGGGCGACGCGGCGAGCGCGGCATTGCCGGGTAAGACCTGGCGGGCGACGATCCGTTGCCGGCCGCGCATGCGCGGCAGGATGCGGCGGCTCCAGGGTGTGGCGTTGTCGCCGGAGACGGCGCGATAGTCGGGCGTTTCGAGTGCCGCTTCCGAAGCGAGGTCGTAGAGCGCCAGCCAGCGCGGCCAGCCATCGAGGCAGACGAAGCGCTGACCCGTTTCGAAACCCGGCAGGGCGCAGCGTTGCGGGAAGTGTTCCATGTCGTACCAGTCGTTGAACTCCTCCTCGAGCGTCGCCGGAGGTTCCATCATGACGAGCAGCAGGGCCTTGTCGGGGGACATGTCGCGCCTCACGCGCCGCGGGCCGGACGGGCGGCTTGCACCTGCGCCGCGACGAAAGCCTCGACATGACCCGCCACGGCGTCGGGCGCCTGGACGGCCATCAGGTGGCCGCCATTCACGGCGGCGAAGTGGCCATGGTGGAACCGGGCGGCCAGCGCGCGCAGTTCGTCGACCGGCCGCAGCGGATCCATAGTTCCGGCCAGCACCAGGCAAGGGCTGTCCAACCCGGCGACGACCTCACCGAGATCGGTCGCGGCCAGCAGCCGGTTGGCCGCGGCATAGGACGCCGGATCATTGCCGATGAAGCGCTCGCGATAGGCGGCGAAACGCTCACCGTCGCCGCGCAGCGCGACCGGGTAGGAGCGCGCGAGCGCCGCGTCGGCGATCGCCTCCATGCCGCCGGCGAGGCAGGCTTCGGCCCGCTCCAGAAGATAGGCGCGGCGACGGGCATCGGCGCCGATGGCGGGCGCGCAGAGCACCAGGCCGGCGACGTCGCGCGGGTGCCTGCCGGCAAAGCCGAGCGCGATCAGCGCGCCGGCGGCGCCGGCCACCAGATGGAGAGGACGGGGCAGGTCGAGCCCACGGACGAGGTCTCCGAGATCGGCGACGTGCCGGTCGAGCGAGACGGGTGACTTCGGCCGGTCTGATCGTCCGGCGCCGCGCTGATCGTAGCGCAGAACCGTCGCGTGGGGGCCGAGCCGCGGCACCACCCCATCCCAGCTCTCCAGCGAGCCGCCGAGCTCGTGGATCAGCACGATGGTCTGATCGCCGGCACCGGAGATCTCGTGACGAAGCCCGCTCGTCGCCGGCGTTTCGCAAGTCGCCATCATCGGGTGCGCGCGCCCGAAGCCGCGACGACCGCCGCCCATTTGTCGATCTCGCTCTTCAGATAGGCGGCGAATTCCTCCGGCGAATTGCCGACCGCGATGGCGCCCTGCTCGGCGAGCTTGGCCTGGACGTCGGGCGCCCGCAATCCCGCGACCATGGCGGCGCGCAGCTTGGCCAGAACCGGCGCCGGCATGTTGCGTGGTCCGATCATGGCGTACCAGTTGTCGGCCTCGACCGCGGGAAAACCGAGCTCGGCGGTGGTCGGCAGGTCGGGCAGGGCGGCGGCGCGCTGGCGCGAGCCGATGGCGATGGCCCTGACCGCGCCCGATTGGACATGCGGCAGCAGCACCGCGATATCCATGAACATCATCTGGATATGGCCGCCGATAATGTCGTTCACTGCGGGTGCGGCGCCCCGGTAAGGGGTGTGAACGATGTCGATCGCGGCGTGGCGCTTGAGCAGTTCGCCGGCCAGATGCGGCATGCTGCCCGGTCCCGACGAGGCGAAATTGAGAACTCCCGGGCGGGCGCGGGCCAGGGCCACGAGTTCGGCCAGGTTGGCGGCGGGCAGGTTCTTGGCGACCACCAGCAGTTCCGGCACGCGGGCGGCCAGCGTCAGCGGCTCCAGGTCCTTGACCGGGTCGTAGCCCAGGCCCTCCTGCAGGCTCGGGCTGATCGCCAGCGCGCCGGCTGTGCTGATGCCGATCGTATAGCCGTCGGGTTCGGACTTGGCCACCGCGAGCGTGCCGGTCGCGCCGCCGGCGCCGCCACGGTTCTCGATCACCACGGGCTGGCCGAGGCTTGCTCCCATCTTCTCCGCCACCAGCCGGCCGATGATGTCGGCCGGGCCGCCGGCCGGAAACGGCACGATGAGTTTGATCGGCCGGGTCGGGAAGTCCTGTGCCGTCGCCGGCAAGGGCAAGCCGGACAGGAGCAACGCGAGCAAAAGACCCAGCCGTTTCAGCATCGCGACGTCTCCCCAGACGGCATCCGGGCCCGCCGGCGTTGTCGAGCCCGGCTGGGCCATGTCGGCCGGATCATGCCAGTCGGAGCCGGGCCTTGACCAAAACCTTCTTGCGATGACATTCCATGCCAAAATGGCATATCTTGAGGAAGCTATGCTCCTTCGCTGGGCGAGGTGACGGAATGGATTTGCGAAAGCTGCGCTATTTCGCAGCCGTTGCCCGGGCCGGCAGCTTCAGCCGGGCGGCCGAGGAATTGCGTATCGCCCAGCCGGCCCTGAGCCGGCGCGTGCAGGAACTGGAGGAGGAGCTCGGCAAGCCGCTGCTGGTGCGCCACGGGCGCGGCGTGCGCCTGTCGGCGACGGGCGCGGTGGTCCTGAAACGGGCCGAGGAGATCGACCATCTCGTCGCGCAATTGCGGATCGACGCCGATGACGGCGCCGACGTGATGGGCGGCAGCATCTCGCTCGGCGTACCGCCCTCGGCCGGCCTGCTGATCGTGCCGCCGGTGGTCGCCCGTTTCGCCGAGGCCAGGCCGGATGTCGCCCTGCATGTGCGCGAGGGCATCAGTTCGCTGATCCACGAGTGGCTCGGCGAACAGCGGATCGATGTCGGCGTCGTCTACAATCCCCTGCCGGTCGAGGGCTTGCATGTCGTGCCGGTGCTGCGCGAGCGCATGGTGCTGGTCGGGCCGCCGCCGGAGCGGGACGCCTCGCCGTTGCCGCCGGAGGTGCGGATCAAGGATCTGGCCGACCTGCCTTTGGTCATGCCGAGCCTGCCGCACAACAACCGGCGGGTGCTGGAGCAGGCGGCGGCGCAGCACGGCATCCGGCTCCGCATCCGCTCGGAGGTCGACAGCGTGGCGCTGACCAAGGCGCTGGTCGGCGCCGGCCTCGGCTATACGATCCTGACCTATGCGTCGGTCCACGAGGCGGTGAGGCGGGGCGAACTGACCGCAAGGCGGCTGGACCGGCCGCCGATCGTCGCGACGCTCGCCATTGCCATGCGCAGCGCCGACCGGACCGCGCCGCTGGGGCGCGACCTCTCGGCGACGCTCAAATCGGTCCTGGCGGAGCTGGTCGCCGCGAAGACCTGGCGCGGCGCCCGCGTCATGCCGGCTTCAACCGAGGCCCCGCCGGACTGGTGATGCGAGGGGCCAAGGCGATAGGCCGGGGCGATCGGCGCGGTCGCCGATCGCCGGATGGTCGTCAGCGCGGGCGCTTGGAGCCGACCAGCTCGTCCCAGCGCCGGAACGCCACCACCATCTTGTCGGGCTTCAGCGGCAGCTCGATCGGGTTCTTGGCGATCAGGTCGGCATATTCGGGCCGGCCGAATTCCGCGATGACCTCCTGGCTGCGCTGCGGCGCCATCGAGACCGGCACGTTCCTCACCGCCGGGCCCGGATAGAGATAACCCTCGTCATAGGCATAGGCCTGGGATTCGGGTTTCAGCACATGGGCCATGAGGTCGAGCACGACGGCGAGGCGGTCGTTTGGAATGCCCTTGGGCACGCACATGAAGAAGGCGTCGGAGACCCAGTGGAACCCCTTCAGCGTGCCGATCATCGCCGATTTCGGCACGATGCCGAGGGCCCGCGGATTGATGTCCCAGCCGGTGGTGGTGATGATGATGTCGCGCGAGCCTTCGCCGAACTCCTTCATCGTGACGCCGGTGCCGGCCGGGTAATAATCGACATATTGGCCGATCTCCTGGAGATAGGCCCAGGTCTTGTCCCAGCCGCCGATCGGATCCTGCGGATCCTTGTCGCCGAGAATATAGGGCAGGCCCATCATGAAGGTGCGGCCGGGGCCTGAATTGGCCGGGCGGGCATACATGAACTTGCCCGGATTGGCCTTGGCCCAGGCCAGCAGTTCCTCGGCGGTGGTCGGAACCGTCTTCACCCGCTCGGGGGCATATTCGATCAGCGGGCCGGAGGGGTAATAATTGACCACGACGCCGAAGCCGTCGCCCTGCGCCTTGTGCAGGGCGAGCGCCGCCGGCTCGTAGTTTTCCTCGAGCTTCGGGAATTTCTCGGCGAAGTCGGGCAGGAGCTTCAGCCAGAGGTTCTGTTCGAGGCCCGCGGCCAGGCCGTCGCTGCCGGTGAGGATCAGGTCGAGATCCGAGCGGCCGGCATTCTGCTGGGCTTTGATCTTGCTGGCGAGTTCGGGCGCCGGCGCCTTCACGAAGACGATGCGCGAGACCAGGTTGGGGTTGGCCGCGGCATAGTTCTCGAAGGCCTTCTGCATCAGCGCGAGCGCGCCGCCGACATCGATGACGCTGATCACCACAGGCGAACGCGGCATGGCCGGCACCGCGGCGCGGGCGCCGGATCCGCCCATGGCGACCGTGGCGGTCAGGCCGCCCAGCACGGTTCGCCGGTCGAGATTGCCAATCCGTGACGTCATTTCAAGTCTCCCCTCTTGTTGTCATGTTCGGATGTCGCATAGTCGCGTTCGATGCCGCCGAGGCGCAGGCGCTGCACGAAGAGATCACCCGACCAGGTGACCTCGCTCGCCGGGAGCCCGAGGCCATGGGCGTCGAGCGCCGGAGCGATCGCCGCGAGCGGCCGCTCGGCGGCCATGGCGATCGCCTCGGCCGGCGTCGCCAGGCCCCAGGCCACGACATTGCGCAGCGCCTGGTCGAGGCAGAGCGAAGAGCCGGCGAGCAACTTGCTGTCGGCGAGCCGGACCATGCCATCGGCGGAGCGGTCGATATCGGTGCCGGCGAAGCGATAGCGCCCGGGCCCGCTCGCGGCGGCGGCCACCGCATCGGTGACCAGGATCGAGCGCGCCGATCCCTTGGCGCGCATCAGCACTTTCAGCGCCTTGGGGTGAATGTGGATGCCGTCGGCGATGAAGCTCGCGGTCAGCCGGTCCTCGGCGAGCTGTGCGAAGATCGGGTTGGCCAGCTTGTGGGTGGTCTGCGGCATGCCGTTGCCGAGATGGGTCGACAGCGTCGCGCCGGCGGCGGCTGCTGCCTGAATCTGCTCGAAATCGGCGGCGGTGTGGCCGAGCGCGACGATCCGGCCGGAGTGGCTCAGCGCCCTGATCAGGTCGAGCGCGCCGTCGATCTCCGGCGCCACCGTGACCATCAGGATCGGTCTTGTGACCATGGCCTGCAGCCGGTCGACCAGAGCCGGGTTCGCTGCGGTCATGGCGCGGGGCGGATGACAGCCCGAAAAGCCGTCGACCGGGCTGAGAAAAGGCCCTTCCAGGTGATAGCCCGGGCACATCAGGGGCCCGAGCCGGCTGCCGCCGATCGCCGCGTCGAGCGCCTTGAACCGGCTTTCCAGCTCACCGGGATAGGCGGTGATGATGGTCGGCAGGCAGGTCGTCACGCCGGTGCGCAGCATGGCCTCCAGGGCATGATCCAGCTCGGCCGCGGTGATCGTGCCGGAATTGAAGTCGATGCCGGCGAAACCGTTGACCTGGAGATCGATGAGGCCCGGGGACAACATGGTCTGGTGCTCTCCGTCCGGCCGGGGTCAGCGGCGCTGCAGGAGCGAGGCGGCGGCCGGGTCGAGCAGCAGCACGGTGCGGGGATGCTGCTGCAGGATCGAGGCGGGATGCGCCGGGCTGACCGGGCCTTCGACGGCGTCGCGCACGGCCTCGGCCTTGCGCTGGTCGGGCACCGACAGGACGATCAGCCGGCTCTTCATGATCTGCCGGACGCTCATCGAAATGGCGCGCGCCGGCACGGCGTCGAGGCTCGGGAACCAGCCCTCGCCCAGCTGCTGGCGGCGGCAGGCCTCGTCCAGGGTCACCACGATGAACGGCGCCTCGGTGTCGAAATCGGCCGGCGGATCGTTGAAGGCGAGGTGGCAGTTCTCGCCGATGCCGGCGAGGCAGAGATCGATCCGGCGGTCGCCGATCAGGCCGTTCAGGCGGCGGGCTTCGGCCTGCGGGTCGGCGGCGTCGCCATTGACGGCGACGAACTCGACCGCGCCGGCCAGCGGCTGGACGAAGCGCTCGTCCAGATATTTGCGAAAGCTCGCGGGATGGGTGACGGGCAGGCCGACATATTCGTCGAGATGAAAGGCGGTCACCTTCGACCAATCGATGCCTTCGGCGGCGACCAGATGTTTCAGCGTGTCGAACTGACTGGCGCCGGTCGCCACGACGATGGTTGCCTGGCCGTGCTCGGCCAAGGCCGCGCGGATAGCGCCGACCGCCAGTTCGGCCGCAGCGGCACCCATGGCCGATTTGTCTTCGGTGATACGAATATCGAACATGTTAATTTTGAACCTCAAGCACATAAATTGTTTCATTTATGTGTCTCGAAGTTTATGAGCGTCCCGACAAAAGGCAATATCTATTTTGAACAACACAGTTCTAAATTAGGAAATCGAGACGTGGTCATAGCTGAGATCGCCGACATGCCCTTCGCCGGCGCCCATGAACGCGACTGCGCCAGGGCCTTCGCGCTGGTGGCGCGCGGGGCCGCGCATTCCCGTGCCGAGATCGGCGAGCAGCTGGGGCTCCGCTCGACCACGACGTCGCGGGTGGTCGGTGATCTCGTGGCGCGCCGCCTGCTGCTGGAGAGTTCGGGAGAACGGGCCGGTCGCGGCCGGCCGGCGGGGCTGCTGATGGCCAATTCCCGGCGCGTCGGCGCTTCCGTCATTCACGTCGCCAGCCGTTCGCTTGCCGGCGTGCTGGTCGACCTCAACGGCCAGGTGATCGAGCAGCGGCTGGCGGAGGTCGCGCCCGATGCGGATAATCCGGTCATGGCGCGCGCCATGGCCGGGCTTGCCGGCGAGCTCGCGGCCGCCATGCCGCGCGGCATGGAACATGCCGGCACGGCGGTGTCGCTCTCCGGCCTGCTCGACCTCAGGCAGCGGCAATGGCTGATGTCGTCGCGCTGGCCGCGCATGCGCGGCCTCGATGTCCAGGCCGTGCTGGAGCCGATCACGCCGCCGGTGGCGGTCTGCCGCAATCTCGATGCCGAGCTCAGGGCCCGCGCGATGCAGGATCCGGCGGGCCATTCCGGCGGCTCGCTGCTGCTGCATTGGGGCTGGGGGGTGGGCCTCGCCTATGCCGTCGACGGACAGTCCTTCGCGCCCGCCGGCGGCTCCTTCGGCGAGATCGGTCACTGGCGCTTCTCGCGCCTGGCCGGCCGCACCTGCGGCTGCGGCAATACGGCCTGTCTCGAAACCGGTGCCGCACTCTGGTCGCTGATGCCGCGGCTGAGGCAGGAATGGCCCGCGCTCAGCGAGGACGAGGCGACGCTGCAGGCGCAATTGCCGGACTGCGACCTGATGAGCCTCGCCGAGATCGACATGGCGGCGCGGCTGCTGGCGCGCGCGCTCGCCAATGTCTGCCGCCTGCTGTTTCCCGCCCGTATCACCGTCACCGGCCCGCTGGCCGCCAATGCCCGGCTCTGGGCGCATTTCGATGCGCTGTTCCGGGCCGAGGGGTCGATGGAGGGCCTCGCCACGCCGCAACTGGTCAATGACCGGTCGAGCCAGAACTACGAGATCTATGGCGCGGCCCAGCCGCTGCTGAGCCGGGCGGTGGAGCGGGCCTTGAGCGCCCGGCGGGCGTGAGGCGGGGACAACTGACCCTCTCCCATAGGGAGCTAGCGTTCGCACACATCTCAAAAATCTACGTCTTGTCAGCGCCTTACGCGGTCTCCGCCTTGCCTTGAAGGCGCGCGCCGGAACCAACACTCTTTACCTCTCCCCGGCGGGGAGAGGTCGACTGCGAGCGTAGCGAGTGGTCGGGAGAGGGGGCAAGGCGCTCGACGAGACGTCACCATGCGAAACGCGCAAGGTGTTGTTCTGAAAATACAATTCCCCCTCTCCCGGCCTTCGGCCGACCTCTCCCCGCCGGGGAGAGGTGAAGAGCGGTGGTTCCGGCACTAAACTTCGAAGGGCGACGCGTTCAGGCTCATCTGAAAGATGTGTGCGAACGCTTGCCCGCAGGGAGAGGGTGGCGTCGTCAGGCGCCGGGTGAGGGGCGTAAGCCCTCAGAATTGGTCCCCACGCTCGCCGAGCGTACCGTCTCATCCGGAGATGGACGACCCCTCACCCGCCCGCTGACGCGGGCACCCTCTCCCACTGGGAGAGGGTTGGCTCAGTGCAACGGCCGTCCCGGCCGTCAGCTCCGCTTCGAGCCGATTTCCTCGTCCCAGCGGCGGAAGGCGAGCACCATCTTGTCAGGGTTGATCGGCGTCTCGACCGGCACTTCGGCGATCAGCTTTTCATATTCCGGCCGGCCGAATTCGCGGATCGCCGCCTGGCTTTCCGGCGGCGCCATGGACAAGGGCACGTCCTTGACCGCAGGGCCCGGATAGAAATAGCCCTCGTCATAGGTATAGGCCTGCTGCGCCGGGCTCAGCACCCATTTGATCAGCTCGAGCAGGACGGCCATCTTCTCGTCGGAGAGGCCCTTCGGCACGAACATGAACTGAGCGTCCGAGACCCAGTGGAAGCCCTTCAGCGTCTGGATCGCCGCCGATTTCGGCACGATGCCGAGGACGCGCGGGTTGATGTCCCAGCCGGTGGTCGAGACGATCATGTCGCGCGAGCCCTCGCCGAGCTCCTTCATCGTCGCGCCGGTGCCGGTCGGATAATATTCGATCGAGCGGCCGAGCTCCTTCAGATAGGCCCAGGTCTTGGCCCAGCCATTGACCGGATCCTTCGGGTCGCTGTCGCCGAGAATATAGGGCAGGCCCATGATGAATGTGCGCCCCGGTCCGGAATTGGCGGGCCTGGCATAGAGGAAGCGGTTCGGATTGGCCTTGGCCCAGGCGAGCAGTTCCTCGGCGGTCGTCGGCGGCGTCCTGACCCGTTCCGGCAGATATTCCAGCAGCGGGCCGGAGGGGTAATAGACCATGCACATGCCGAAGCCGCGGCCGAGATTGTGATTGTCGAGCGCGCCCTTCAGATAGATGTCCTCCGGCTTCGGCAGCACCGAGGCGTAGGTCGGCAGAAGCGGCACCCAGAGCTGCTGATCGATGCCCGCCGAGAGCACGTCCATGCCGCCGAGCACCAGATCGAGATCGACGCGCCGGGCATCCTGCATCGCCTTGATCTTGCCGGGCAGTTCCGGTGCAGGGGCCTTGGTGAAGGTCATTCGCGAGACGAGGTTCGGCTTGGCCGCGCGGAAGTTCTCCAGCGGCTTCTGCACCAGGGCCAGCGCGCCGCCGACATCGATGACGTTGAGAGTGATGGGCGAGCGCGGCAGGGCAGGTGCCTGCGCGCGGGCGCCGGTTGCGCCAAGCGCCGCCGCGCCGGCGAGGCCGCCGACGACGATGCGGCGCGAGACGGATGAATCGCGGTCTGAAATGTCCATGGCGTCGTTCCCTTTCACAGTTCGGAAGCTTGGCGCTTCCCCATTGACCTGCCCGTGGGCAGAATTCCGGTTTCGATGCTATGGCCTGCGGCCAGCAATGGAGTGACGTGGTGACGGATCAGAACAGCAGCGGGCCGGCGGGCGTACCGGGCGATGTCGGGGCCTGGCTTGGGCAGGTTCTGATTCCGGTCTGGGCGGCCCTGGTCGTCGATCCCGACCGTCCCGGTTTCGTCGAGCTGATGCGGGCGGACGGCACGCCGGACCTCGGCGATCGGCGCACCACCCTGGTCACGGCCCGGCTCATCTATCTGTTCAGCCATGCGCATTGCCTCGACCCGGCCGGGCCTGGACTTGCGGCGGCACGGCACGGCCTGCGCTTCCTGCTCGATCGCTGTCGCGGGCCGGACGGCCAGTTTCGCCATGTCGTGACGGCCGGCGGAGCGCCGATCGACGGCCGCGCCGATCTCTATGACCTGGCCTTCGTGCTGTTCGGTCTTGGCTGGTTCGCTCGCGCCTCCGGCGACCTGTCGGCCCTGGCGGTTGCCGATGAGGTCGCCAGCTTCATCGAGACGCGCCTCGCCCATGCCTCGGGCGGCTTCGCCGAGGACACGCTGGGATCGCTGCCGCGCCGGCAGAACCCGCATATGCACCTGCTCGAAGCCTTCCTGGTCCTGGCGGAGGTGGCGCCGGCTGGTGCCTGGCTCGCCCGGGCGACCGCCATGATCGAGCTGATGCGAACACGCCTGGTCGATGACGAGACCGGTTCGCTCGGCGAATTCTTCACCGAAGACTGGCGGCCGGCGGACGGTTTGAGCGGGCGCATCCGCGAACCCGGCCATCATTTCGAATGGTGCTGGCTGATTCACCACCATGCCCGTCTCAGCGGCGACGGCAGCGCGCTGGCCCTCGCGGACCGGCTGTTCGCCTTCGGCCGCGCCCATGGCCTGGCCGACCGGCCGGCGGGGGCCGCCTTCGACGAGGTCGATCGCTCGGGCGCGGTGATCAAGCCGACCAAGCTGCTCTGGCCGCAGACGGAGCTGCTGAAGGCGCTGGCCGCACGGCAGGAGTTCGGCCGCGACGACGGCACAGGCCCCCGGATCGATCAGGTGCTGACGCTGATCTTCCGGCACTACGTGGACGCGCGCACCGGCCGCTGGCTCAATCAGCTCGACGCGGCGGGCCGGCCGATCCGGGCCGATATCCCCGTGCGCGTGCTCTACCACCTGATGTTTGCCCTCGCCGAGGCAGCGCGGGTCCAGGTGCTGGCGCATGGACCGGCCGGGACCGGCGCCTGACCGGCGCGGGCCCGGATCGGACCAGGTGGGGTCAGAGCGCGCCCAGCGCATAGAGAATACCGCGCAGTTCGGCGAGGCCGCGCAAGCGGCCGATCGCCGGATAGCCCGGGCTGACCTGTTTGGTGAGATCGTCGAGCATGCGATGGCCGTGGTCCGGGCGGAAGATGATGGTCTCGCCCGGCGACCGCTTGCGGTCTTCGGCGACCAGCTCGCGCAGCACGGCGAGCATGTCGACATCGCCTTCGAGATGCGCCGATTCATGGAAGCTGCGGCCGTCGCCTTCGCGCTTGGTCGCCCTGAGATGAGCGAAATGAATGCGCGGAGCAAAATGCCTGACGATCGCGGGCAGGTCATTGTCGGCGCGCACGCCGAGGCTGCCGGTGCAATAACACATGCCGTTGGCGGGCGAGGGCACGGCATCGAACAGGGCGGCATAGTCGTCCGCCGTGGAGGCGATGCGCGGCAGGCCGAACAGTGAGCGCGGCGGGTCGTCGGGATGCAGCGTCAGCTTGACGCCACGCGCCTCGGCCGCCGGCGTCACCGCCTCCAGGAAGCCGATCAGATGGCCGCGCAGTTTCGCGGCATCGATGCCGGCATAGGCGCGCAGCCGGTCGCGAAAGGCCGGAATGGTCAGCGGCTCGGTGGTCGAGCCGGGCAGCGCGCTGGCGATATTGTTGGTCAATTCGGCGATGTCGGCCTCGCTCATCGCCGCGTGAACCTGGCGCGCGCGCTCCTTGTCGGCGGCCGAATAGTCGTTCTCGGCGCCGTCACGCGCGAGAATATGCAGGTCGAAGGCGGCGAAGCGGTCCTGGTCGAAGCGCATGGCGGTGGCGCCGGTCGGGATCACATGATCGAGATCGGTGCGCGTCCAGTCGACCACCGGCATGAAATTGTAGCAGATCACCTTGATGCCGCAGGCGGCCACCGCCTCCATGCTGGCGATCCAGGCCTCGATCTCGGCACGCGCGGCGGCGCCCTGGCGTTTGACCGCATCGGGGATCGGGATGCTCTCGACCACCGACCAGGTCAGCTGGGAGCGGCCGGGAGGAGCGGTTTCGATCAGGGCCTTGCGCGCGGCAACCTCGGCGATGGTCCAGGCGCGGCCGATCGGCACCTCGTGAAGGGCTGACACCACGTCGGTCGCGCCGGCCTGGCGCACCGCGTCGAGCGGCACATTGGCGTGCGGGCCATACCATCTCCACCCCTGACGCATCGTGCTGGCTCTCCTGAAGATCTCTGGTGATGTCCGGCGGTCAGACGAAGCTGTCCGGGAAGGTGCTGCGCAACGAATCAATGTCGGGAATGACCGCGCTGAGGTGCTTGTGCATGGCCGCGCGGGCCGCCTCCACGTCATGGGCCGCAACCGCGTTGCGGATCAGGTCATGTTCGCCCAGCACGAATTCCATGCGGCCGAGCGCCGGCAAGGTGAGGCGGCGGCAGCGGTCGATCTGGATCTTCGCCGGCTTCAGATAGGTCCAGATGCCGGGGTGGCCGGAGATCGCGGCGATCGCCTCATGGAAGGCCTCGTCGGCCTCGTGAAAGGCGTTGAGATCCTGGCGGCCGGCGAAGAATTTCTGGCGGGCCAGGATGTCGTCGAGCCGCGCCATATCCTCCGGCGTTGCCGAAGCCGCCGCACGCGACACGGTGGCGTCCTCCAGGGCCTGGCGGATGATCACGGCTTCCGGGATCAGGCCGACCGGGATACGGGCGACGAAGGTGCCCGACTGCGGAAAGATATCGACGAGGCCGTCCTCGACCAGGCGGATGAGGGCTTCGCGCACCGGCGTGCGGCTGACCCCGAAGCGCTCGGTGAGCATCTTCTCATTGAGGGCCGTGCCGGGCGGCAATTGCATCGAGACCATCGCGGCGTGAAGATCCCGGTAGATCGCCGTGGCGGTGGTCGTGCGTTTCACCGCCGGACTGCGCTGCTGGGCTGACAAAGGGCGTGGCGGCGCGCCCCGCATGGCGAGGCTGCCGGCTTTTTCATCCGATTTTTCGAACAGGCCCACGCGCGCTTGCCCCCGCTTTGATGTTCTTTGCATACTAATATATTGTTTCTCGATCGGCGCCAAGCTACCAAGCGGTCGCGATCTCCGATCCGGACGGCCAGTGGGGGCCTGCGGCAATCGTGCCGGGCTCGTCACGGATGGGTCGGGTTGCAAAGACTATCTGATAGATTAGTATATCAACCTGAGATGCGATCTGAAATCGACAAGGGTCCGGGTCACACGGGCTCGTCGGATCGCCCTCATGAAGGCCAGGAAACGCTAGCCCATGCGCGACGAACCGCACCGACAGGCGATCGAGGGACCGAAGGGTGATGCGCCCCCGCCGGCCAGTGGCGATTGCCGGCTGTACGGCGGCGCCGGCGAAGCCGGCCCCCAATCGAAACAATCATCACCAGGTCGCGCGTAAGGCGCGAAGCCGCTTCGGCGCGGCACCGATGTCCGCCATCATCATTGGACCCGACAACAGGACGTTTCCTCAGATGCTGCTCGCCTCGTCCCCCTTCAAGGAAATCCGGCTGGATCGCGTGAGCCGCGCGTTCGGCAACGTCAACGCCTTGCGGGACGTCACGCTGACGATCGCCAAGGGGGAGTTCATCGCATTGCTCGGGCCTTCGGGCTGCGGCAAGTCGACGGCGCTCAACTGCATTGCCGGGCTCCTGGCGACCACCGGCGGCGGCATCTATGTCGACGACCGGCGCATCGATCAGCTGAAGCCCGAGGATCGCGGCTTCGGCATGGTGTTCCAGAACTACGCGCTGTTCCCGCATATGACGGTGCGCCAGAATATCGGCTTCGGGCTGAAGATGCGGCGCACGCCCAAGGCCGAGATCGACAAGCGGGTCGAGGAGGCGCTCGGCCTGGTTCGCCTGGAATCGCAAGGCCACAAGCTGCCCGGGCAATTGTCCGGCGGCCAGCAGCAGCGGGTGGCGATCGCGCGGGCCATCGTCATCGAGCCGCCTTTGGTGCTGATGGACGAGCCCCTGTCCAATCTCGACGCCAAGCTGCGCCTGGAAATGCGCGCCGAAATCCGCCGCATCCACAACCAGCTCGGCGCCACCACCATCTATGTCACCCATGACCAGGACGAGGCGCTGTCGCTGGCGGACCGGGTGGTGGTGCTGCGCGATGGTTCGATCCGCCAGGTCGGCGCGCCGCACGAGCTCTATGAGGCGCCCGACCATCTCGACGTCGCCGAATTCATGGGCTTCCGCAACCGGCTGACCGGCAAGGTCACCGCGCGCGACGGGACGCGTGCCACGGTGTCGGTCGGCGGCACCACGCTGTCGGGCCATCTGCGCGCCGATCTCGCCGAAGGGACTTCCGCCGTCATCGCGGCGCGGCCCGACGACGTGGCGGCCGGCTCCGGCGGGGCCAATTCGATCGGCGCCACCGTCGAGACGATCGAATATCGCGGCCGGGAATTCGTCGGAACCGCGCGCACCGCCGACGGCCTCGAACTGATCTTCCACGCGCCGCGGCGCGCCGAGATCGGCAGCTCCGTCTCGCTCACGGTCGATCCCGACCGTGCCCTCGTCTTCGGCGCGTGAGGCTCGTCATGGCTCACTCCGATCACGCCGACAGCCCCGGTTTCCGCCAGCGCCTGGCGCTGCGCGGCATCGACGGCATCACGCTTCTCATCCTGCCGGCCGTGCTCTTCGTGCTGGCGATCTTCGTCTATCCGTTCCTCTATGGCCTGCTTCTGTCGTTCACGCCGCGCGAGGGCGGCCTGCTGGCGAACTATCAAAAGTTCTTCGCCGATCCGTTCCTCTACGACACGATCTGGACGACCCTGAAGCTCGCCATGCCGGTGACCATCATCAGCCTGCTGGTGGCGATCCCGATCGCCTTCCGCGTGCGCCTGATGCGCCATCAGCGGCTGCTGACCACCATCCTGGTCCTGCCGGTGACGCTCGGCACCGTGCTGGTCGCCGAAGGCCTGCTCAACTATCTCGGGCCGCAGGGCTGGTTCAGCCGTACCCTCATGCTGATCGGCGCGATCGACCGGCCGGTGAAGCTGACCAACAATTACTGGGGTGTCTTCGCCTCGCTGATCATCACCGGTTTTCCCTTCACCTTCCTGCTGACGCTGTCCTATGTCACCGGCATCGATCCGGCGCTGGAACAGGCGGCCGCCACCCATGGCGCCAGGAGCTGGCAGCGGTTCCGCTTCGTGCTGCTGCCCCTGCTGATCCCGGGACTGGCGATCGCCTTCTGCCTGTCCTTCGTCCAGGCCTTCGCGGTGTTCCCATCCGCCGTGCTGCTCGGCGCGCCGGCGGGCCCGACGCGGGTCATCTCGATCGCGGCCTATCAGGCGGCCTTCGAGCAATATGACTACTCCATGGCCTCGGCCATCGCGATGATCATGGCCGCGGTGCAGCTGGCCATCGTCATCGGCGTGCTGGCCTTGCGCGGCCTGTTCTACCGGGGCGCCACATCGGGCGGAAAGGGCTGACGATCATGATCCGCGATACCACGATCGGAGCCAAGCTCTGGATCACCGCCGTCTGGGTGATCGTCGGCTTCTTCGTCCTCAACTTGCTTGCCGTGATCGCCACGGTCGTCCTGTCGTCGTTTGGCACGCGCTGGCTCGGCACCTGGCTGCCGGCGGCCTTCACCACGCGCTGGTATTTCGCCGCCTGGGCCGAGTTCCAGCTCCACGACGTGCTGATCGTCACCTTGCAGATCGCCTTCACCGTGGTGGCTCTCTCAGGCATCATCGGCGTGCCCGCGGCCTATGCCCTGGCGCGCCGGGAGTTCCCCGGCAAGAAGGCGGTGATGCTGCTGTTCCTGCTGCCCTTGCTGGTGCCGCCGATCACCTTCGGCATTCCCTTGGCAACCGTGCTCTACCAGGCCGGCGTCGGCGGCACGTTCTGGGGCGTGGTGCTCGCCAATCTGGTGCCGACCGTGCCCTTCGTCATCCTGGTGATGATCCCGTTCATCGAGCAGATCGACCCGAAGGTGGAAGCCGCCGCCCGGGTGTTCGGCGCCGACACCTTCCGGCTGTTCATCCACGTGCTGCTGCCCATGCTGCTGCCCGGCATCCTGGCGGCCCTGCTGCTGGTGCTGGTGCGCACCATCGCCATGTTCGAGCTGACCTTCCTGACCTCGGGACCGACCAGCCAGACACTCGTCGTGGCGCTCTATTATTCGGTCTTCGCTTCGGGCGTGCGCGCCGTGCAGTCGATCGACGCCATGGCCGTGGTCTACATGATCTCGACGCTGATCTGGCTCCTGATCGCTCTGCGCTTCGTCAACCCGACCCAGATCGTCGCGCGGGCGAAACAGCAACAGACGACCTGAGACCGGAGCATCTTGTGCTGAAACAAAGCCCTGGCGGGTTCACCCGCCGGGGTTTTTCATGGGCGAGTGTTCTGCTTCCGGGGCTGGCTATGCCGGGGCTGCAGTCTTGCTCAGCCGCGCGCGCGTCGAGACTTGGGCCGGGCCGCCGGAACCGTCTTCGGCGCGTCATCAAATCCGAGTTCGGCGCGCAATTTCTTGGGCAGCGCGCGCGCCACCATCGCGTAGGCATGGCGCAGATAGTCGGCCAGCGCCTCGTCGGGCAGGCCGGGTTCGGCATAGTGCTGCAGCCATTTCAGGCCGCGCGAGGCGAGATAGGGGGCCGGCCGCAGGCCCGGATGGTCCTGGAGCAGCTGATAGGTCATGTCGCTTGCCTTGAAGGTGATCGCGCCGGCGGGCCCGGCCAAGGCGAAGACCTTGCCGCCCACCTTCCAGACATGCGCGCCGCCCCATTGGATGACGCGGGTCGTCGCGGGGAGCGATCCGCACAACAGATCGAAATCTTCGCGGGTCATCGCCGCTCATCCCGCGGCGCGACAGCGGCGGCACGACCCGGAGCGCCGCCCGTCTCGGCCGCCAAAAGGCAGATCCTGCGCGCCACCTGCCACGACTGCTCGAAGGCGGCCACGGGCAGGAACTCGAAACGCGAGTGGAAATTATAGGCGCCGGTGAAGAAGTTCGGTGTCGGCAGGCCACGGGCGGAGAGCGCCGCGCCGTCGGTGCCGCCGCGCATGGGCAGTTGCTTCGGCTCGATGTCGAGCGCCGCCAGCGCGGCGAACAGCAGGTCGACGGAGCGGCGGTCGTCGCCCAGGCTGTCGAGAATATTGCCATAGGTGTCGGTGATCCGGCAGTCGACCCGGCCGGTCGGATAACGCGCGGCGATGGTCTCCGCCGCCGCGGCGAGGCTCTGCTTGCGCTGTTCGAACCGGGTCTTGTCGAAATCGCGGATCATGACCTTCAGGCGCGCTTCGCCGGCATCGGCGGTCATGCCGGTGAACCAGACATAACCCTCGCGCCCCTCGGTGCGCTCCGGCGTCTCGGCGCGGTCGAACATGGCGACGAGATCGAGCGCCATCAGCAAAGGGTTGACCAGGACGTTCTTGGCCGACATCGGATGGGCGCTGACGCCGGTGAAGACGATTTCGGCGCCCGCCGCGTTGAAGTTCTCGATCACCACCTCGCCGAGTTCGCAGCAGTCGATCGTATAGGCGAAATCGGCGTCGAAACGGGCGAGGTCGAGCGCCTTGGCGCCCCGCAGCCCGATCTCCTCGTCGGGGACGAAGGCGACCAGGATGTCGCCATGGCCATCTCCGGGCCCGAGATCCGCCAGAAGCGTCATGATCGCGGCGATGGCGGCCTTGTTGTCGGCGCCGAGCACGCTCGTGCCGTCTCCGACAATGATATCGGCGCCGAGCCAGGGCAGGATTTCGGGATGCTCCGCCACGCGCAGCCAAATGTCGTCTTGCCGGTTGAGGCAGAGATCATGGCCCTCGAAGCGCAGGAGCTGCGGCCGGATCACCGGCGAGAGGCCCGAATCGACCGTGTCGAGATGAGCGATGAAGCCGATTTTCGGCGCGCCCGGTCTATTGCCCCGCTTCAGCGCGGTGACGGTGGCGTGCTCGTCGACGACCACGTTTTCGAGCCCGAGGCCGCGCAACTCCTCGGCGAGCAGGTCGGCCAGCCGCTGCTGGCCGGGCGTGCTCGGCAGCGTCGCCGCTTTGGCGTCGCTCTGGCTCTCGATCGCCAGATAGCGGAAGAACCGCTCGATCAACTGCTCGCGAATGCTCATGCCGGCTCCGTTCGATCCGCAGGACCACGGCGTCGGTCGTGATCGCCGCGAACCGGGTCCGCGAACCTTCTACCCGAAACGACGGCGGCGCCAAGACAAGGACGGCCGGGGGGCGCCCTTGCCGGTCAGACCGGCTGGCTGCAGCTCGGATCGGCGCGGATGATGTCGGCGATCAGTTGCTGGGTCGCCAGCGCCTCCTCGCCGGTCACGCGCGGGTCGCGTCCCCCGGCGATGGCATCCAGGAAGTCGGCGATCAGCGCCCGGTGAGCGTCATGCGGGAAATCCATGATCGCGGCGCCACCGCCGGAATTGCCCTCGGGCGCCATCTCTTCGGTGCGGCCGTCGAGATAGCCGACCGTCAGGCCGCCGCCCGCAAGCGTCGCCGTGCCGGTCGCGCCGATGATCTGCATCGTTTCGGCGGAGCCGGGATAGGCCGATGTCGTCGCGACGAGGGATGCCGGCGCGCCGCCCCGGAGCGTCAGGAGCGCGGTGACGTGGTCCTCGGCCTCCATCCGGTGCAGGCTGGTGCGCCGGACCTGGGAGGCCACCACCGTGTCGACGCCGAGCAGCGAGCGGAACAGGTCGAGGGCGTGGATCGCCTGCGACATCAAGACGCCGCCGCCGTCGCGGGCGAAGGTGCCGCGGCCCTCGGCATCGTAATAGCTTTGCGGCCGCCACCAAGGCACGGTGAGGGAGGCCGCCTCGATCGTGCCGAGGCCGCCTTCGGCCAGGATCTCGCGCAACCTGAGGCTCGCCGGCCGGAAGCGATGCTGCAGCACGACGCCGAGCTTGCGCCCCGACCGCCGGCCGGCCGCGACGATCGCCCCGGCGCGCTCGAGCGTGGTGTCCAGCGGCTTTTCCAGCAGCACGTGCTTGCCGGCGGCAAAACAGGCTTCGGCCACGCTGCCATGGGCATTGGCCGGGGTCAGCACCAGCACGGCTTGAACCGCCGGATCGGCCAGCGCCTTTGCCATGTCGGTGGTGACGGGGAAGGGGAACTGGCCGGCAAAGGCCTGGGTGCGCTGTTCGCTGCGGCTCACCGCCCAGCGCACGTCGACGCGGTCGGCGAGATCGATCAGGCTCTTGGCATGGGGCAGCGACGCCGGGCCGAGGCCGACGATGGCGATACCGGTCTTGGTCATCGGAATGTCCTCAGTTCGGCCTGATATTCAGCACCACCGCGCCGGCCTGGGCTTCCAGCGCCAGGCGGCTGACGGTGAAGACGTGGGCCTGGGCCATGGCGGTTTCCGTGCGGTCGCGGCAATCGGCCAGGAAGCGGCGGAAATAGGTGATCGGCTCGCGCGAGGCGTCGATATGGCGGGTGCCGTGACGGTCGACCAGGAAGACGTGGTCGGTGCCCGGCCGGCCGGCGATGTCGACATATTTGCGCAGCTCGATGGTGCCCTCGGTGCCGAGGATCACCAGCCGCCCATCGCCCCAGGTCGGCAAGCCGTCGGCGGTGAACCAGTCGACGCGGACATAACCGGTGGCATGGGCGCTGCGCAGCAGCACCTCGCCGAAATCCTGGAAATCGGGCAGGTCGGGCACACCGAAATGGCCAATGGCGCTGGAGGCGACGGTTGCGTCTGCCGAGCCGGTGAAGGTCAGGAACTGGTCGATCTGGTGCGAGGCGATGTCGACCAGGATACCGCCGAAATGGGCGGCGTCGAAGAACCAGGACGGGCGGATCGCCCGGTTCAGCCGATGCGGCCCGAGCCCGAGCGTCTGCACCACCCGGCCGATCGCGCCGTCCGCGATCAGGTTCTGCGCGACCGTCGTCGCCGGCACGATGAAGCGCTCGGAAAAGCAGATCGAGAAGATCCGGCCGGTTTCCGCGGCGACGCGCCGGACCGCGTCCAGCTGTTCGAACGAGGTGATACCCGGCTTGTCGGCCATCACGTCCTTGCCGTGGCGCATGGCGGCAACGGCGATGCCGGCGCGCTCGGCCGGCACGGCGGCGGTGATGATCAGGTCGATCGCCGGGTCTTCGAGGAAGACCCGGCGGTCAGTCACTTCGGCAAGACCGGGAAAACGCTCGCGCAAGCCCTCCAGCACCCGCTGGTCGGTGGTCGCGGGATCGAAGCCGGCGCAGGTCGCGCCGGCTTCGATCAGCCCGGAGATCATGTGGTAGATATGGCGGTGATCGATCCCGATAACGGCGAAACGCATGGTCAGGCTCAGCCCCGTCGCTTGGCGCCGCCGACCTCGCGGTCCCATTTCTCGAAGGCGGCGACCAGTGCCGCCGGCTTCAGCGGCGCCTCGACCGGATATTTGGCGATCAGCGCCTCATATTCCGGCCGGCCGAATTCGGCGAGCACGGCGCGGCTCTCGGCGGGCGCCGCGCTCAGCGGCACGTTCTTCACCGCCGGGCCCGGATAGAAATAGCCCTTGTCATAGGTATAGGCCTGTTGCTCTGGCTTCAGCATATAGGACATCAGGCGGAGCAGGGCCGCCACCTTGGGCGTCGGCACGCCCTTCGGGACGCACATGAACTGGGTGTCGGGCACCCAATGCGTGCCGTCGAGCGCGAAGGTCTTGACCTCGGCCGGCACGACGCCCAGCGCGCGCGGGTTGATGTCCCAGCCGAAGGTCGAGACGATCATGTCGCGGCTGCCTTCGGCGAGCTCCTTCATGGTGACGGTGGTGCCGGGCGGGTAATATTCGATGCCCTTGTCGAGCTCCTTCAGATAGGCCCAGGTCTTGTCCCAGCCATTGATCGGATCGGACGGGTCCTTGTCGCCGAGGATGTAGGGCATAGCCATCAGGAAGGTCCAGCCGGGGCCGGAATTGACCGGGCGGGCGTAGCAGAAGCGGCCCGGATTGGCCTTCACCCAGGCGAGCAGCTCGTCGGCATTCTTCGGAACCGTCTTGACCCGGTCGGGCGCATATTCGAACAGCGGGCCGGACGGCGAATAGACCACGGCGACGCCGGCGGTCTGGCCGAAGTTCCGCTGCATCATGAGGGCGCTCTCATGATAGATCTCCTCGGGCTTCGGCATTTCCTCGGCATAGTCCTTCCAGACCTCGATCCAGAGCCCCTGGGTGATGCCGTCGGACATGGCGCCGGGGCCGGTCAGGACCAGGTCGATATCGACCGCATTGGCCTGCTGCTGCGCCTTCAGCTTGGCTGGCAGTTCGGGCGAGGGCGCGCGCGAAAAGATCAGGCGCGAGACGATCCTGGGGTTTTCGCGGGCGAATTTTTCGAGGGCGGCCTGAGTCAGCTGCAGATTGCCGGCGACATCGACGATGTTCAGCGTCACCGGCGACGAGGCCAGCGGCAGGCTGGCGGCCAAGGCCTCGATCGAGGGGAGTGTCATGGTGCCGGCCATGCCGGCGAGCGCCTGGCGCCGCGTGATCCCTAGCATTGTGGTTGTTCCTGTCCGTTTCCACCTGATGACGTCCGGGCCCTTGGATCCGCGTCATCCGACGCGGCGGCCCGGTTGTCTGATATACTAGTGGACCAGCGGCGATTGGCAATCGCCGTCCGGCCGGATTCGCGGGATGGCCACCATGCCGAAACCGCGCGCCGTCAGCCCAGGGCCTCTTCCAGCAGCGAGAGGGCCGCCACCGCGAACAGCCGCATATTGAGGACGCGATCGCCGAGGCCGGTTTCGAGTGTGCGCACCCGTGTGGAGGGACCGCTGATCGCCAGGCAGCTATGGCCGGCAGCGTCGCCATATCGGTTGCCGGTTGGACCGGCGGCGCCGGTTTCCGCCAGTCCCCAGCTGGCCTGCAAAGCCAGACGGGAGCGTTCGGCCAGCAGCTGCGCATAAGGCTCGGAGGACGAGCGCATGCCGGCCATGTCGTCGAGCGATATGCCGAGCAGGGCTTCCCGGGCCGCGGCGGTATAGACCACCGCGCCGCCGAGAAAGTAGCGCGAGGCTCCGGGAACCGCCAGCAAGGTGGCCGAGAGCAGCCCGCCCGTGGAGGATTCGGCGACCGCGATGGTTTCCTTGCGGGCGATCAGGCGGGCCGCGACGCGGCCGGCGACGATATCCAGATCCGTGCTCATCATATCCTTGCTCATGCTCCGTCCTCTTGCCAGGTGCGCCCATCGCGCTCGATCAGGGCGATCGAGGCCGAGGGGCCCCAGGTGCCGGCCGTATAGGGGCGCGGCGGTTCGTCCATATTGCGCCAGGCTTCCAGGATCGGATCGATCCAGCGCCAGGCCGCCTCGACCTCGTCGCGGCGCATGAACAGGGTCTGGTTGCCGCGCACCACATCGAGGATCAGCCGCTCATAGGCGTCGGGATTGCGCGCCTTGAAAGCCTCGGCGAAGGTCATGTCGAGCGGCACGTGGCTGAGCCGGATGCCGCCGGGTCCAGGATCCTTGATCATCAGCCACAGCTTAACGCCCTCGTCCGGTTGCAGCCTGATCACCAGCTGATTGGGAAGGATCGGCCCGACGCTGGCGTCGAAGGCCGAATGCGGCACCGGCCGGAAGCCGATGACGATTTCGGAAACGCGGGCGGCGAGACGCTTGCCGGTACGCAAATAGAAGGGGACGCCGGCCCAGCGCCAGTTGGCCACCTCGGCCTTCAGGGCGACGAAGGTTTCGGTCCGGCTCAGGTCGGAGCCGAGTTCGTCGAGATAGCCCGGCACGGCGCCACCCGAAGAGGCGCCGGCCCGATACTGGCCGCGCACGGTGACGCTTGCGGCATTGCGCTGGTCGATGGGCTTGAGCGCGCGCAGCACCTTGAGCTTCTCGTCGCGCAACGCATCGGCCTCGAGCGAGGGCGGGGGCTCCATGGCGACCAGGCACAGCAGCTGCAGCAGGTGGTTCTGCACCATGTCGCGCAGGGTGCCGGCGGTGTCGTAATAGCTGGCCCGCCCCTCGACGCCGAGGCTTTCGGCCACCGTGATCTGGACGTGGTCGACATGCGCGCTGTTCCACAGTGGCTCAAACAGCGCATTGGCGAAGCGCAGCGCCATCAGGTTCTGCACCGTCTCCTTGCCGAGATAGTGATCGATCCGGTAGACGCGCTCCTCCGGAAACACCTTGCCGATGGCCTCGTTCACCTGGACGGCGGAAGCGAGGCCCCGGCCGATCGGCTTTTCGATCACCACCCGGGCGTCGTTGCCGGCGAGGCCGAAGCGGCCGAGCTTCTCGCAGATCGGCCCGAACAGCTGGGGCGCGGTGGCGAGGTAGTGGACGGGAACGCGGTCCGAGAAGCCGGCGATCATGGTCGCCAGATCGGTCCAGCCGGCCTCGCCTTCGGCATCGACGACGACATAGTGCAGCCGCGCCAGGAAGCGGTCGAGGTCCGGCCCGGCGCCGTCCGAGCCCGGCACATGCTCGACAATGGCGGCGCGGGCGAGGCCACGGAAGTCATCGCGCGTCATCACGCGCCGCGCCACGCCGACAATGACCGCTTCAGCGGGCAATTGGCCGCCGACATCGCGTTGAAACAGCGCCGGCAGCAGCTTGCGGCGCGCGAGATCGCCGGTCGCCCCGAAAACGGTCAGGACGAAGGGCGGCACGGGTATCACGCGGCTGGTCATGCAAAAACCTTTCCCAATCCGATCTCGAGGGCCGTCCCAGCCGGCGCGCCGATCATGCCCTGGACGAAGCGCGCCTGGAAGCTTATCGGCTTCATGCCAGCATGGAGCCAGAGCCGAATGAAAGCCGAAGACACGGATCAGCCCATCATCGCCTTCGCCAGCGCGGCGGAATGGGAAGCCTGGCTCGGCGCGCAACCCAGGACGTCGTCGGGGGTATGGCTCAAATGCGCCAAGAAGGGTTCGGGAATTCCCAGCGTGTCGCAACCGGAAGCGGTCGAGGGCGCGCTGTGCCACGGCTGGATCGACGGCCAGAGCAGCCCGGTTGACAAGGATTTCTGGCTGCTCCGCTTCACCCCGCGCAAGGCGAGGAGCCGCTGGTCCGAGGTCAACCGCACCAAAGCGCTGAAACTGATCGAGCAGGGGCGGATGGCGGCGGGCGGGCTGGCCGAGATCGAGCGCGCCAAGGCCGACGGCCGCTGGGAAGCGGCCTATGCCCCGCAGAGCACCAGCGGCACCCCGGACGACCTGCAGGCCGCGCTCGACGCCAACCCGGCCGCAAAAGCCCTGTTCGATCAATTGGACGGCCGGAACCGCTATTCCGTGCTGCACCGGATCGCGGCGGTGAGAAAGGCCGAGACCCGCGCCCGCCGCATCGAGACTTATGTCGCCATGCTCGCCCGCGGCGAGACCATCTATCCGCGAACGGGCAAACGTTAGCCGCCGGCGGCTTCCAGGCCGGCGATGACCTCGGCATGGTCGACCTGCGGGAAGCTCATGCAATGCAGGCTCGCTGTCGCCGGTCGCCGGCGATCTCGCCGAGCGGGGGCGGACGAGATGCCGGCCGTCGGGACGAGACTTGACGCCGGGGCTCCGTGCCACTCAAGTTCGGCGCGCCCAAATCGCAACGCACCGCCCGGACGGGGGCCCCGGCCGGGTGTGGTGGCCGGCGCGTCGGGATGCATGCGATGAATCAGCGCCGAACCGACCGGGGAATCCTGTTTGCCGACGTGGAAGGCAGCGTGCGGCTGTTCCGCCGCCTGTCCGACCCGGTGGCCCATGACGCGGTCGAGGCCTGTCTCGGCGAAATCCGCCTGGCCGTCGACGAGGCCGGTGGCCAGGTCGTCAAATCGATCGGCGACGGCGTCATGGCGGTGTTCGACGATCTGCCGGCGGCCTGTGATGCGGCGATTGCCGCCCAGCGCCGCCTGAGCGCGCGCCCGAGCGATCGCCAGGTGCCGGATGACGAGGCGACCCGGCTGAGGATCGGCATTCATGCCGGACCGGTCATCGCCGATGCCGGCGACTTCTTCGGCGACACGGTCAATATCGCCTCGCGGCTGGCCGGGGTCGCAAGCGGCGGCGAAATCATCATGGACATGGCGCTGGCCGGCCGGTTGTCATCGGTGCAGCGGCGCATGATGCGACGGCTCGGAACCATCGCGATCAAGGGCGTGACGTCGCCGCGCGCCATTGCCGAGCTGCTGTGGGACGCCAATCCGGTCTCGACCGTGACGGTGGTGACCGATCGGTTGAGCGGGCCGGGATTGGGCGGCCGGCGGCTGGGGCTCGCCTATGCGGAGCGGCGCTGGACCGCGCTCGGGAGCAGCGAGCGGATCACCATCGGGCGCAGCGACGGCAATACCATCGTCATCGCCGAGCCGCGCGCCTCGCGCGATCACGCGACCATCGAATTTCGCGGCGACCTGTGGGTGCTGATCGATCACAGCACCAACGGCACCTCGGTGGCTTTCGCCGACGAGCCGGCGATCATGCTGAAGCGCCAGGAGCTGATCCTGCACGGCCTGGGTGCCATCGGCGCCGGTTTCGATCCGGCTCAGGATCCGACGGCGGCGATCCGCTTCACGGTGCTGAGCACCTGAAACGGGCAGCGGCAGGCGGGTCAGCCGCCGATCAGCACGGTGAAGCAACCGGTGACGATGACGCCGCCGGCAAGCGTGAGATCGGCCATGCGGGCAGCCGGAAGGCCGCCGATCAGCACCGAGGTCGAGCCTTTGATGATCGGATCCGGCAGCGGCACGCAGACGCAGACATCGGTCACGCGCGCGGCCGGCAGGCCGGCGATCAGCACGTTGAGGGCGCCGACCGTGACGATCGGCGTCATGCCCGGCGCCACCATGGGGCAAATGTGCATGTCGGTGAGGCGTGCCGCGGGAAGGCCCATTCGGTTTGTCTCCTCGAGGCGCGGGCGCCGGTCCGCGCGCCAGGCGGACCGGCTGGTCGCGGCTCAGGCCGGCACGCGTGCCGCCAGCCAGTCCTCATAGGTGGTCATGCGAACGTCGATCATGTCGTAATCGACCATCAGGTAGCCGCTGCCGGTGGCGATCACCGCCTCGGGCCGCACCTGCAACAGGTCCTGCGCCATCACGCCGACATGACGCGGGCCGCCCCAGACATAGTCGAAGGCATAGATCGGCAGGCCGCTCGGCGATGTGCCGAGCCGCACGATATTGCGCTTCAGGCGGCGGTCCGACCAGCCGCCGCCGCCACCACCGCCGCCGCCACCGCCGCCACCGCCGCTTCCGCCCCCGTCGGGAATATAGGCGTCCCGGGGCGCCGGCGCGGGAGCCTGCGTAGCCGCGGGTCGCGGCGCGGCCTGCTGCACCCGGCGAGGCTGCTCGACATAGCGCACCGGCCGTTCGCGGACCCGGCGCGGTTCTTCGACATAGCGCGCGGGCCTCTCGCGATAGACGCGCGGCGCCTCGACATAGCGCGCCGGGCCTTCGCGATAATAGGTCCGGCCGGCCCTGGTGGGCGGGCCGTCGACCCATTCGGTCCGATCGCTGACGCAGCCGCCGAGGGCCACCCCCGCCGCCAGGATGCATGCGGCCGCGGTTGTCTTGCGCAGGTTCGACATCATTACCTCCGTTGTCGGTAGAGAGGGTCGCCCATTCGTCTCAGAACAGGTCGATGCGCGGATTGCGTTGCTCCCAGCCTCGCCGCGCCAGGGCGACGAGCCGGTCATCGAGCGAGGCGGTGCCGGCGGTTGCCGCGTCGGCGCCGTTCAGCTGGCGCAGCAGCCGCTGCTCCACCTTGCGCTTGTCCTCGTCGGACAGGCGCTGGAGCATCTGGCGAGCATTGTTGTCGGGATCGCCGACGCCCGGACGATTGAGGGCGGTCGCCAACGCGAAATAATAGCCGGCGTCGACCGTGTTGCGCAGGCGCCCGGCGCCCTGCAGCGCCAGCCGGCCGCGGTCGAAGGCGCCCCAGTAGTCGCCGCGCTCGGCGCCGCGCTCGAACCAGGTGGCGGCCAGCGCCTCGTTGCGCGGCACGCCGGCGCCGTCGCGATAGAGACGTGCGACATTGGTCGGAGCATAGGGGTGTCCGCCCGCGGCGGCCCGGACGAAGTAGTCCATGGCCTTTTTCAGGTCGCGCTGGACGCCGGTGCCACGCAAATAGGCGATGCCGACATTGTTGAACGAATAGATATCGCGCCGCTCGACGCCGGCCTGGTAGAAGCGCATGCCGCGCTCGGTATCGGCGGTCATGCCCGAGCCGGAAGTGAAGATGTAGCCGAGTTCGTTCATCGCATAGGTGTGGCCGAGATCGGCCGCGCGCAGCATCATGGTCAGGCCATTGCTGACGTCCTTGTCGACGCCGCGGCCATAAAACAGGGCCTTGCCGTAGTCATAGATGCTGTAGGGATCGCCGCGATCGGCGCCGCGCTTGAACATTTCCACGGCGGCGGTCTCGGAGGCCGGCCGGCCGACGCCGAGCCGATTGAGGTAGCCGATCTGATAGAGCGCGCGGACATGGCCACGGTCGGCGGCCGCCTCGACATGGCGCCAGCCCTCGGCGACGGCTCGCGCGGCGAGGTGAGCCCGGCCGAGCTGGAACTCGAACCGGGCGATCCCGGGATATTGCGCGACGGCCTCGGTGCAAGCCTTCAGCGCCGCCGGCGGGTCGATCTCGTTGGGCAGTCGTCCCGGCGCCACGCCTTGCAGGTCGAACGGTTCGGCCGCGGCGGCATCGCAGGGATGGATCACCGGGCGCGCCGCGAAGCCCGAGGCGGTGCGGCGGTCGCCGGTGTCGAGGGTCAGCCGGAAGGCCTGCGCCTGGCCCTGGGTGCCGATCTGCGGCTCGAAGGTCAGGCTGGTGATCTCGCCGAGCGGCAAGGTCGAGCCGGTCTCGACCACCTTCTCGCCGGCACGCAGCATGCCGGTCGCCGGAACCTCATTGAAGGTGACGTTGAGCACTTCGCCGCTGGGAATGCCGCGCGGCTCGGGCAGGCGCAATGGCACCGGCCCGACGCCGATCGGGATTTCAGGGGCGGAGCGCTGCAGCAGCGCGACATAAGCGTGCGCCTCCTGGTGGCGCGGCGGCGCCGGCGCGGGGCGGGCCTGTTGGGCGACCCGGGTGGACGAGCGCGCCATCTGGGCGGCTTCGGTTACCGACACCGCGATGGCGCCCTGGCTCGACTGTTTCCAGGGATCGGACACGGCATAGGTCAGCAACTCGACGTGACCGGCAGCCGCGGTCCCCGGATCGAAGGTGAGATGGGCGAGCTGGGCGATCTGGATCGGCCGGCCCGGTTCGACCGGGCGCCCGTCGACCAGCAGCCTGCCGGTTTCGGGAGTGCGGTCGAAGGCGACCGTCAAGGGCGCGCCCGACGGGCTGCGCGGCGTCGGCAGGTCGATCGGCGCCGGGGTTGCTCCGGCCACGACGTTCAGCCGGTGGATCGCCGCGGTCACCGGCGCGCCGGGCAGGCGCAGCATGAAGAAGTCGTCGACCAGCGACGAGTTCTCCCAGGGGATCTGCTGGCCGTTGGTGGCGGTGATGACGTCCCGGCGAACCTGGGTCAGCATCTGCCGGACCTCCAGATTGGGGGTCAGGGCCCGGCGCACGAAGGCCTGGGTGTAATGGCTGAGATCGCCGCTGCCGTCATAGGCGACGCGGCCGGGTTCGGTCGAAAACGCGAAGAGGCTGCCATTGCCGGAGAGTGCGCGCGACGGCGAGGCGGCGCTGGCCGGGCGGGCGAGGCCCTGATTGCCGGTGGCGCGCTCCAGCCGGTCGGCGATCCAATATTGCTCGATCCGGAACGGGTTGTCCCGGCAGGCGTCGAGGAACACCAGCTGCATCTTCGAGTTTTCGCGAATGTAATTGTAGATATTGTCGATCATGACGGCTTCGATTTCGACGTCATAGGGCGTCGACAGCCTGGCATCGACCGGGATCAGGTAGTTGTGGCCGGCGATCTGGACACCGTGGCCGGAATAATAGACGAGACTGACATCGGCGTTCTCGACCGAGCGCAGGAATGTCTTGGTCAATTCCTCGAACTGGATACGGGTCAGGTCCCGGCCGTAGATGACCTCGAACTGCGCGGAGCGGAGAACCGCCACCACCTCGCGCACGTCGTTGGTCGGGTTCCTGAGCTTCGGCAGGTGGGCGTATTCGGAATTGCCGATGACCAGGGCGACGCGCTTGCCGGTGGTCTGCGCCAAGGCCCCCTGAACCGTCGGGAGGGATGTCAGGACGACCGCGATCGCAGTCAGGACCGTCAGGGCAAAGCAACGCGCGATCGCGCGCAAATTGTCACGTTGTGCTATCATTTCTCGCCTCGCCACGTTGTTGGCCTTGCGGAAAAGGACGGTCGCACTGTCATCACGATGTAAGGTGTCATGACGATGAACCAATGCTTGGGGAGCGTCAACGATTGCTCGTTCAAATCAGGAAGATGGTCCGTGCGCTGGCGCACATGACGCAGAGTTGAGTGGCGTTATGACATGCACCGCAAAGATGCTGCCGGCACGACGGAGATGTCGATGCGAGCCGCCAGCGCCGGTGCGACGGATGGAAGGCGAGGCCAATTGCCGCCCGTCCGAAATTGACAGTACGGGCATCGAGACCTAGCTTTTTTAGTAAAGTTGACCCTCAACCGCTGAAAACTGCCATGTGGAAGGCCGGTTCTCCAGGTTCCGCTTCACGCAGCCGCCCGGGCAATCTTGCGGGCACGCGAAATAATTCGTCGGTTCGTGAATTTTCTGTCGGCACCGGCACGATATTTGTCGTCATATTCGTTTTCGGGCTGGTCGCCGCCTGGGGCGCCGGCATGACTTACTTGCTGTTCGCCGGCAACAAGCTGGCGGCGAGTGCGGTTGCCCGAACCTCGCAATTGCAGGACCTGCATGAGCAGCAGGTGGTGGAATATCGCCGCGCCCTGACCGCGGCGAAGGCCGAGGCGAACCGGGCTCAGCGCGATCTCGACCGGATGAGCCTCGACCGCACCGGCGTCGAAGGGCGGCTGATCGATCTCGCCCGGCGCCAGAGCCAGATCGAGACGCGGCAATCGGCCTTTGTCCGGCTGACCGAACAGATCGGCGGAGCGCCGATCGCGGCGCTGAGCGCCGGGCTCGGCCGCGCCAGCGGCACCGATGCCGTTCCGGTTCCGGCGGCGCGTCCGAGCGCGCTGCGCGAGAGGACGCGCTCGCTGCTGCCGCTGGCGGAAGAGCCGGACACGGACGTCAATCTCGACCCGGATGCCGAGCCGGCCGAGCTGCCGCCGCCGGAGGCCCAGCATGGCGAAGCCGACAGGCCGCGGCTCGGCCAGGCACGGGCGATCGCCGAGGCGCCAGGCCGGCCGCTCTTGCCCGGCGGGCTGACCCTTGCCGAACGCGACGTGTCGCAGGTGGTCGAACTGCTCGACCGGCGTATCAAGCGGCTCGAAACGGATCAGGTCCGCGCGGTCCAGGCCATGGGCGCGGCAACCCAGGCGCGCGCCAACCTGCTGCGCCAGGCGGTCGACGTCGCCGGCCGCGAGCTCACCGACATCGTCGAGCCGGCGCGCAACCGGGCGGCGGCCTCGGTCGCAGTGGTGGCGCGCCAGGGGCCGGAAGATGCCGGGCCCTTCGGGCTTGCGATCACCGCGATCCGCCAGAATGTCGCGACCATCCGGCGCCTTTCGCCGACCATCGAGACCCTGCCGCTGCGCCGGCCGGTAGGGCCGGAGAGCCGCGTCTCCAGCCGTTTCGGCCCCCGGTCCGACCCCTTCCTGGGCACGGCCCGGATGCATGCGGGACAAGATTTCGCGGCCGCCACGGGGACGCCGGTCTTCGCCACCGCCGGCGGTGTCGTGCTGTCGGCCGGCTGGGGCGGCGGTTATGGCAACCTGGTCCAGGTGGACCATGGCAACGGGCTGGTGACCCGCTATGCGCATCTCTCCGAAATCCTGGTCAGCCAGGGACAGCCGGTGGCGGTGGGCGCCCGGGTCGGGCTGGTCGGCTCGACGGGACGTTCGACCGGTGCGCATCTGCATTATGAAACGCGCCTGCGCGGCACCTCGAACGATCCGATGCGGTTCCTGCGCGTCGGCGAGGAGCTCGGCATGAGCCTGCCGAGACCGCGCCAGGACTAGGATTTTGGTGCGAGCCAGTCGTGGATATCAGGGACCAGCCCGGGCAAGACGATGTGTCAGCTTCGGGCTGTCCCGAGACATCGGAAGGCGTCCTGCGGCCGGAGGTCCAGTGCGCGCTCCTCGACGGCGCTTCTCGTCTTGGCCGGGCTTGGCCCGGCCATCCGCGCTGCTTCTGGGGAACGGCGCATTCGGGGTTGGGCCGGGCAGGGAAACAGGAGGCCACAGGCTCCGGGCGTCGCCTGGCCCCGCCGTCTCGGGACCTTCCGGATCAGGCTGCGCCGGCCGACGTCTCGTCGGGTGGCATGACCGGGTCACCGAGTGCCTGCATCAGCCGGTTGGCATTGGCGAACATGGCGATGGAATGGATGAGATCCAGGATCTCCAGATCGCCGAGCCCAGCCGCCCGCAAGGGCGCGAGGTCGGCCGCGGTCATGGCGGTCGGGTCCTCGGTCAGCTTGGCGCTGAAGGCGATGATGGCATCCTGACGGGGGTCGAAGGACGCACCGAGCCCCTCGTCGAACAGCCGCTGCATGACCTCCGGCTTTTTGGTGAGCTCGGCATAGCGGCGGGCGTGCACCGAGGTGCAATAGACGCAGCCATTGACGATCGAGACGATGGCGGTGGCGAGCTCGCGCTCGGCACGGGGCAGCCCGCGTGGCGCATACATCACGCTCTTGAACAGCGCGCCTCGGTGGGCCAGCGACCCCGGATCATGGGCGAGCGTCAGCAGATAGGGCGAATGGCGCTGGTTCGCCGGAGCGGCGTCGAGTGCGGCGATCTGCTCCGTGGTCGCCTGGTTCTCGTCCAGCGGCGGCAGGCGGGGGTCCCAATCGACCGGGGCGAGGGTGAAGCGTGTCATCGGGCTGCCTCCTGCCTGAGGATCCGCAGGCCGGCGAGGACGCGGGTTTCGTAGGTCATGAAGGCGATCAGCTGGGTGACCGCCACGATGTCGCGCGCATCGAGGCCGAAGCCGCGCAGCCGCGCCATCTCCTGGCCATCGGCCCGGTCCGGCGTGCTGGTGACCAGATCGGTGAAGGCGAGCAGCGCCTGCAGGCGCGGGGTACCGGAGGCCGCCCCTTCCACGGCCGCGATGAGATCGTGCGCGGCGGCGGCGTCGAGCACGGCCCGGAAATGCGCGGCGAAAGTCTCGTCGCGTTCGATCCGGGCGACGCGCAGCGCAATCGCCGCGCGCTCGGCATGGCTGACATGGCCGGGGTCGGGCGGATCGACGAGCGCGTCATAGGCTCCCTGCATATGGGCCCGGATGTCCGGGCGCTGCCGGCGAAGGAGCGCCAGCGGCGAGGCCGGGGCGATGCCGGCGAGCCGGTCGATCAGATCAGGGCCATCGGCCTCCGCACTCATATGTCACCTCCCAGGCAGATATCGCGGATATGGCGATCGGTCACGGCTCGACGTCCGCCTCGGCATCGGTCCATTCGTCACCCAGCAGTTCGGGCTTGTCATAAGCGACGAGCTGATCCCAATGGCGCTCGATATCCCGGCAGAACAATTCGCCCGCAATGGCCTCGGCGAGCCATGTCGCGCCATCGCTGACCTTCGGAATGTCGCCGCTGACCTTGCCGAGGCTGAGCGTCGCGGCATGGTTGAAACAGTGAATGTCACGCAGGAAGGGGGCCGCGCCGGCGCTCCGCTCCTCGAAGGCGAAATGCGGCGACAGGTAGGGAAAGCTTGCCAGTTCGGCGCTGGCGAGTTCCGGCGGCGGCGTGTAGCGGTCGGCCCAGGTGGCGATCGCCGAGGCGAAGACGGACAGCTCCGGACGCTCGCCGATCTCGACCGTGAAGCCGGTGCCGAGGATCAGGAAATCGGTCTCGAAGGCGCGGCCCCTGGCCGTCTGCAGCCGCAGCGCGCCGGCGACTTCGGTGAGCCCGGCCAGGCCGGAATTGAGATGGAAGCTCGCATTGGGATGCCGGCTGACGCGTTGGGTGGAATTGCGCGGCGCCGGCGTCTGCATCCGCTCGGCATAATGCATGAAGCGCCAGCGCCAGGCGTCCGAGAGCATGGGATAACCGAGCGTGAAGCCCTGGCTGCCGATGCCCATGAGCTTGTTGATGCGCGGCATCTCGGCTCGCCGGACCAGCACCCGGACGCTGGCCGCGCCGTGCTCGAGCGCTTCCGCCGCATTGTCCATGGCCGAGGCGCCGCCGCCGATCACCGTCACGCGCCGGTCCCGCAGGGCGTCGAAGTCGATATCGTCGGAGGAATGGGCCCAGAGCGCGGGCGACACGGCATCGACAAAGGCGGGGACGAAAGCACGGCCAAGGCCTGCGCGGCCGGTCGCGAGCACGACCTTGCGGGTGAAGATCGCCGGCCCGCCTGCGCGATCGAGCCGGATCAGCCCGGCCTGCGGCACGATGCCGGTGACCTCGACGTCGTTTTCGACCGGCAGGCCGATCACCTGGCGATACCAGGCGAGATAGTCCATCCAGAGTGGTCGCGGGATCCGATAGAGCTCGGACCAGGCCGTTTCGCCGAAACGGGCCTCGTACCAGGCCCGGAAGGTCAGGGCGGGCAAGCCGAGTGCCGGGCCGAGCAGCTCCTTGGGCGAACGCAGGGTCTCCATCCGCGCGAAGGTGATCCACGGCCCCTCGCGCCCGGCCGGGCTGCGATCGAGGATGCGGATGTTGCGCACTCCCGAGCGGATCAGCGCGAAGCCGGCGGCGAGCCCGGACATGCCGGCACCGATCACCACCACATCACTCGCCGGTGTGCCGTCCGGCGCCGATGTCGGCGGCACCCAGTTCTGCGGCGGCACGTTGAGGCAGGACAGATCGTAGCCGAGCCTTGCTTCGAGCGCCGCGAGGCCGGCGGATTGCGGCGCGGCAGCCGGGTCGGCCGATGTCCCAGGCAAGGGCTTGGCGATTGCGGAGGCACTCATGGCGCCGAAGGTAGTGGCGGTGCGCGGGCGTGTCCATGAGCGCGGTCACCGCCGTCACCCAACCGCCCGGCCCGACCGCGCGAACGTCCGCCGGCACCGCCGAGCCCGATCCCGGACGCGGTCGCGCCCGGCGGCGACGCCTGGTCGGGTTTCACCACAATCGACGCGAGCGGCCGCGCAGCCCATGCTGCCGGCGCGGAGCCCGTCCGCCAGGTTTGTCGCCGGCGGTCTTGATCCCGTGTCTTACCTTAGGGCAATCTGCGCCGGGAGAGGATCGCCATGTCGCAATCTGACCAAGCCGGACGTTCCGCGGTTCCCACCGGGACCGGCGGCCAGCCGCAGCCCAGGGGCACCGGCGCCGCGCCGGCCCATCAACTGACCGATCTTGCCTTTTTCAACGGCGCCGAGCCGACCATCGTCGCGCGCAACGAGGCGCGGGTGCGCTGGATCGAGTTCAAGCCCGGCGCGCTGGTGATGGATTTCGACGACGAAAGCGACGATGTCTTCGTCGTCATCCGTGGTTCGGTCAGGGTCTTGATGCGGACCAATCTCGGCCACGAGCTGATCCTCGGCGATTTCGAGGGCGGCACGATCATCGGCGAGATGGCGGCCATCGACGGGCTGAGGCGCGGCGCCAATGTCACCGCCCTGGTCCGGACCCAGGTCTGCCGGATTCCGGCGGCGGTGTTCCTCGATATCGTGCTCGGATCGCCGCCGGTCGGGCTCAGGCTGATGCGCATGCTGACCGCGCGGGTGCGTCTCGGCAACATGAAGCTGCTCGAGCATACGATCCTGTCGGTGCGGCTGAGGCTGCTCAGCGAATTGCTGCGGCTCGCCCGGCCGGGGCGGGTGGCGCCAGGGCTCATCGTCAGCCCGCCGCCGATCCAGTCGGATCTCGCCGCGCGCATCGGGGCGCGCCGCGAGGCCGTCTCGCGCGAGCTGAACGATCTCGACCATGGCGGCCTGATCCGCCGCGAGCGCGGCGCCTTGCTGATCCCGAAACCCGAACTCATCCGCAGCGAAATCGAAAAGCTCGGCGTGGTCCCCGGTGGCCGCGCCGAGGCCTCGTGACCCATTCCGCGAGCCGCTGATGTGCGTCAGCACACAGCCTGATCCAAGGAAGGCCGTCATGGTTTGCCGACAAGAAGTCTCCCGGAAATAATGCCGCATTACACTCCGCTCAGTCTTCGCCGAAGACGAGACAAATCGTGCCGCCTCTTCTCATCCTTGGAATGCCGCGCTACGATCTTTGAGGCCCTTATCGCTGCGCGATAGAACATATGGATTGTTCATGTCGTGGTTCGGGAAAGTCGCGTGGTCCGAGGGTCTGTTCCTGCGGCCCCACCATATGCAGCAAGGCGATCGCTATCTCGAGCGCCTGGTGGAAACCCGCGTGCGCTGCATCACGCCCTATCCCTGGGGTTTCGCCGAGGTCGAGATCGATCGCGATCTCGCCCAGCAGAGCCGCTTCGCCTTGCGCCGGGCCACCGGCATCATGCCCGACGGCACGCCGTTCGACCTGCCGATGGACGGCCCGCTGCCGGCGCCGATCGAGATCCCGGAAAATGCCGCCAAGAGCACCGTCTGGCTGTCGCTGCCGGTGATCGCGCCGAATACGCGTGAGGTCGATGCCGGCAGTTCCGAGACCGGCAGCCGGTTCGTGACGGCGACCCAGACGATCATCGATTCCAATTCCTCGCTGCGGGTCGAGGAAGAGATCGACATCGCCTTTCCGCGGCTCGGCTTCGATGTCCGCAAGACCCAGAAGCCGGGCTACGTGTCGCTCGGCGTCGCCCGCGTGCTCGAGATACGCGACAAGGCGATCATCTTCGACGACCGCTACGTTCCGCCGCTTCTGATCTGCAACGCCCATCCGACCGTCGACGGCTGGATGGACCGGATCATCGGCTGGATGGACAACAAGCTTGAGGAGCTGGCGCGCTACGCCGCCGACCCGACCGCCGGCGGCGGTCTGCAGACGGTCGACTATTTCGTCCTGCAACTGCTCAACCGCCACCTCGCCGCGCTCAAGCATCTCCGGATGACCCGGTTCGCCCATCCCGAGCGGCTCTATGTCGAGCTCCTGCATTTCGTCGGCGAACTCGCGACCTTCGCGTCGCCCGAGCGCCGGACCAACGACTATCCGGCCTATGACCACGACGATCTGGAAAACACCTTCGCACCCGTGGTGCGCGACATTCAGGAATATCTGAGCATCCGCTACGGCCGCCGGGCGATCCGGCTGGAGATCGTCGAGCGGGCGGCCAATGCCTTCGTCTCGACCATCAAGGACCGCTCGCTGTTCCGCAACGCCAACCTGGTGCTGGAGGTGTCGGCGCGCCGGCCGCTGACCGAGATCCAGAACGAGTTCCCGCAGCTGTTCAAGGTGGGGCCCAATACCAAGATGAACGAGATCGTGCACGCCCATCTGCCGGGCGTGCCGCTGATCCATCTGCCGACGCCGCCGCCGCAGATCCGCGCCATGGCGGACCATGTCTATTTCCTGCTTGACCGGACCTCGCCGCTCTGGCCCGAGTTCTCCACCGCGAGCGCGGTCGGCTTCCATTTTTCGGGCACCTGGCCCGACCTGGAGCTGGAGTTCTGGGCGATCCTGGGAGATCGTCCGTGAGCGACAAGAGCCCGCCCTTCGATCCGTTCGGCCGCAGCGACCGCACCATCGTGCAGCCGAACCCCGGAGGCCGTCGGGCTCAGCCGCAGGCGCCGCAACCGCAGGCGCCGCCGCAGCCACAGGCGAACAGCCCCGGATCGCCGGCGGTGGAAGACGACTGGACCACCGGCCGCGCCGCCGCGCCCGAGCCCGTGCCGCAGCCCGTGGCCGGTCGCGGGCCGGAACCGCAGCAGCCGGGCCAGGTCATGTTGCTGAAGCGTGACGTGCCGATCGCGCCGAACGACAACATCCTCCTGGAGGCTGCCTGCCCGCTGCTGCTGCTGCTCGGCCGGCTGCGCGCCTCGCTGATGCATGCGCGCTTCGCCGACCTGATGGACCAGGTCGCGGACGCGATCGACGGTTTCGAGAAGGATGTCCTGGCGCATGGGGCCACCCCCGAGCAGGCGACCGACGCGAAATATGCGCTCTGCGCGACCGCCGACGACATCGTCCAGAACATCCCGTCCGAGGACCGGCCGATCTGGACGCAGTACAGCATGCTGTCGCGGTTTTTCGGCGAGCGGATCGGCGGTGTCCGATTTTTCGAAAAGCTCGACAAGGCCAAGCAGGACCCGCTCAGGAACTACGATCTGCTCGAGCTGATGTATGCCTGCCTCGCGGTCGGCTTCCAGGGCATTCACCGCACCTCCGGTGGCGGCGCGGCAGCGCTCCAGACACTCCAGCGCAATCTCTACGAGACGCTCAGGCGGGTCCGCCCGAGGACCGATCTCGACCTCTCGCCGCATTGGCGCGGCCAGGACATTCCGCCGGCCGCCGCGACGTTCCGTGTGCCGCTCTGGTCGGTCGCAGCCGTTGCCGCCGCCGTCCTCGGCGTGACCTATATCACGCTGCGGCTCCTGCTGGCCGGATCGGCCGATACGGTGGCGACCGAAGTGCGGCGGCTGGTGCCCACGGACACCATCGCCCTGCTGCGCCGGGCGCCGGTGCAACCGCCGCCGCCGCCGCCGACCTCGACGCAGCTCGACTGCATTCGCGCGGCGCTGGCGGCCGAGATCAGTACGGACCGGGTGAGCGTGGTCGAATCCGCCAATTCGGTGATCCTCCGGGTCGGCGCCTTTGCCTCCTTCGAGTCGGGCCAGGCGACGGTGCTCGACAGTTTCCGTCCCGTCGCGACCAAGATCGGCGCGGTTCTCGAGCATCAGGCCGGCGCGATCAAGATCATCGGCCATTCCGACAGCACGCGCATCGCGACCGCGCGCTTTCCGTCGAACTGGCACCTGTCGGTCGAACGCGCCCAGGCCGTGGCCAATCTGATCCGGCCGGGCCTGACCCAGCCGCAGCGCGTCGAGGTCGACGGCAAGGGCGCCGACCAGCCGATCGGCTCCAATGACACCAATGAAGGCAGGGCCCGCAACCGGCGGGTCGAGCTGGTCATCCCGCGCGACCGCGCGGTGACATCGTGCCGGTAGGCCGACCGAGGGACGGCAGGCGATGAAAATGAAGATCTGGCTGTTGCTCGTCTGCTACGCGATCGGGGGGCTGGCGCTCGCCGCGCTCGTCTGGTTCGTCGGCCCGCTGGTGGCGGTCGGCACGATCCGGCCGCTCGATCCGCTCTGGATCCGCGCGCTGGTCGTCGGGCTGATCGGCCTGGTGCTGCTCGCCGCCATCGTCGTCACCGTGCTCAGGCGCCGCAAGGCGGAAGCGCTGCTGGCCAAGAGCCTGGAAGGCCAGGGCCTTGGCGAAGCCGAGCCGGCGGGCGACGGCGAGGTGCTCGCCGACAAGATGAAGGATGCCCTGCAGACGCTGAGAAAGGCGTCGGGTGCGAAGGGCGACTACCTCTACGACCTGCCCTGGTACATGATCATCGGGCCGCCGGGCTCCGGCAAGACCACCGCGCTGATCAATGCCGGGCTCAAATTCCCGCTGGCGCGCGGCATGACGCCGGCGGCCGTCGCCGGTGTCGGCGGCACCCGCTATTGCGACTGGTGGTTCACCGAAGACGCGGTGCTGATCGACACCGCCGGCCGCTACACCACCCAGGATTCGGAACAGAAGGGCGACCAGAAGAGCTGGCTGTCCTTTCTCGAACTGCTCAAGGAAAACCGGCCGAAACAGCCGATCAACGGCGTCATCGTGTGCATCAGCCTCGAGGACCTGGTGACCGGCGGGCCGGAGATGACCAGGGCCCATGCCGAGGCCATCCGGGCCCGCCTGATCGAGCTCCACGACCATCTCAAGGTGGATTTCCCGGTCTACGCCATGTTCACCAAGGCCGACCTGGTGGCCGGCTTCGTCGAGTTTTTCGGCCATCTGAACGAGGCCGGTCGCAAGGTCGTCTGGGGCACGACGTTCCAGACCGACGACAAGACGCTCAACAAGGTCGGTGAGGTTCCGGACGAATTCGACCTGTTGATCGAGCGGCTGAACCTGGAACTGGTCGACCGGTTGCAGGATGAGCCGACGCCGGTCGCGAAGGTGCAGGTGCTCAGTTTCCCCAGCCAGATGGCGGCGAGCAAGGAAGCGATCGTCAACTTTCTCGGCCGCATCTTCGAGCCGACGCGCTACCACGCCAATGCGACGCTGCGGGGCTTCTATTTCACCTCGGGCACCCAGCTCGGCACCCCGATCGACCGGCTGATCGGCGCGCTCAGCCGCTCCTTCGGCGCGCAGCAGCTGGCGGCGAGCGGCTATTCCGGCATCGGCAAGAGCTATTTCCTCACCGATCTCATCACCAAGGTGATCGTCGGCGAAGCCGGCTGGGTCTCGACCAACCGGGCGGTGGTCCGGCGCAACACGGCCTTGCGCGGCTTCGGCTTCGCGGCGATCGCGCTCGTCTGCGCCGGCCTGTTCGGCGCCTGGTGGCTCAGCTATCAGCGCAACAGCGATCTGATCGAGCAGACGTTCCAGAGCGCCAGCCGCTACCGGCTGATCGGCGAGGATGTCAGCGCCGAGACGGTGGTCGGCGACGGCGACCTCAGCCGGCCGCTCAGGCACCTGCACCATTTGCGCCACATGCCGGCGGGTTTCGCCGAGCGCGACATGGCGACGCCGTTGCCGGAGACCTTCGGGCTGAGCCAGCGGCCGCGCCTCAACTCGGCCGCCGAAAGCACCTATCAGGCGGGCCTCGAACGGCACTTCCGGCCACGGCTGCTGTACCGGCTGGAAACCGAATTGCGCAGCCGGCAGCAGGACGCGGCCTATGCCTACCAGGCCTTGCCGATCTATCTGATGCTGGGCGGCCGCGAGCCGCTCGCCAAGGACCAGGTCCGGTCGTTCCTGCGCAGCGACTGGGAGCAGAACCAGTTCCGCGGCGCGGCCAATGCCGATGGCCGGCGCGCGCTCGGCGAACATCTCGACGCGCTGATGGAGTTCGACCCGCCGACCGATACACGCGCCGTGGCGCTGGACGAAGCGCTCATCCTGGAGACGCAGCGCACGCTCGGGCGCATGGGCGTCATCGACCGGGCCTTCGAGCTCATTCGTTCGTCGGCCGCCCAGCAGCGCAACCGCGACTGGACCGCCAGGGCGAAGGGCGGCCAGGACGCCGGACGGGTGTTCGAGGCCCGTGTCGGTGAGGACCTCGATGCGGTCCGCGTGCCCTTCCTGTTCACCTATGACGGTTTCCACGAAGCTTTTCTCGGCCGGCTCGCCGATGTCCGCGCGCAGGTCGAGCGCGAGCGCGGCCTGATGGGCGAGGTCGCCGACCAGCAGGCGCTGCAGCGGCAATTCGACCAGCTCGAGCCGGCGCTGCTCGAGCGCTACGGCCGCGAGTTCGGCCGGGCCTGGGATACGGCGCTCCGAAGCCTGCGCATCAAGTCGCTGACCGCGGACCGGCCGGGTTACGTCACGCTGGACGCCGCGGCGCGCGCCACTTCGCCGCTGATCGCGCTGTTTGAATCGATCCGCGAGGAAACCCAGCTGACGCGCGAAAAGCCGAAACCCGCGGGTGCGGCGCCGGCGCCGAGCGCGCCGCCGCGGGTGGCCTTTCCGGCCGGCGTGGTCCCGGGCGCCGAGATCGAGGCATCGTTCCGGGCCATGCATGTGGTGGTCGAAGCCCAGGGCGGCCGGCGACCGATCGACGACCTGATCAAGAACCTGAGCGACATCCATCAGTCGCTGATGGCGATGTCGGACCCGGCCCAGACGGCGGCCGCGACGCAGATGTTCCGCACCCACCTGCAGTCCCTGCGCGGCAATGCCACGCGCCTGCCGCCGCCGTTCTCGACCATGATGCAGACGGCCGCCAATTCCTTCGATTCCGATGCCACCGGCACGACGGTGGCGCGGATCAATCAGGCGCTGGTCGAGCAGGTCGCCGAGCCGTGCCGGCTCGCCACCGCCGGCCGCTATCCGTTCACCCGCGGTGCGACCACCGAGATATCGCTGGCGGATTTCGAGCGGCTGTTCGGCACCAACGGCATCATCGACCGCTTCTTCGCCGCCAATCTCGCGCCCTATGCCGATACGACCCGGCGCGACTGGGCGTGGAACCAGACCAATCCGGTCGGGCGGCAATTGCCGGTGGCGCTGCTGCGCGACTTTCAACGCGCGGCGGCGATCCGCGAAACCTATATGCGCACGGGAACCGCCGGCTTTTCCTTCGTCGTCCGCAACATGGTGATGCCGCAGGGCGTTGCGTCGGCGAGGCTCGAGGTCAATGGCGCGATCCTCGCCAAGGACGCGCCGGAAACGCCACCGCCGCCGCCCGCACCGTCCGGCCTCGAAGTCCTGTTTGGCCAGCGGCCCCAACCGCAACCGCCCCAGCCGCAACGGCCGAAGCCGCCGGATGCGCCGACGCCGATGCAATGGCCGGGGCCGGCGGGCATGCAGAAGGCGGCGGTGATCATGGTGATGGACCAGACGACCGGGCGCAGCGTGTCGCTGCAGCGCGAAGGTCCCTGGGCGCTGTTCCGGCTCATCGAGGCCGGCACCGTCCAGCGCAGCGGCGAGACGCTGATCGCGACCTTCCCGGTCGGCGGCCGCGAGATCGCCTATGCGATCAACGTCGCCGCGCCGGTCAATCCGCTGACATCGACGGTGCTGCGTGAATTCCGCTGTCCCGGCGCACGGTGACTGGACCATGTCCTATGGCGTGTTCGGAAAACTGCCGGCCAAGCGCGATTTCGTCGCGCTAGACCTGCCGTCATCGGTGCTGCGACCGTGGGAGACCTGGCTGCAGGGGGTGATCGCGGCGACCAGGCAGTCGCTCGGTGCCGGCTGGACCGCGGCCTTCGTCAAGGCGCCGATCTGGCGCTTCTGGTGCGGTTCCGGCGTGCTCGGCACCTCGCTGGTCGGGGCGCTGATGCCGAGCGTCGACGGCGTCGGGCGCTATTTTCCCTTGACCGTGCTGGCGCCGGCCCCGGCCGCGCATCGCTTCGCGCCGCCGAGCCGGGATGGTCGGACAGCCGCGCTCGCGGCGCTGGAGGAGCTGATGCTGGCGGCGCTCGAGCCGGATTGCGACTTCGATGCCTTCCTGGCGGAGCTCAGGGCGGTGGAGCCGCCCGCGGCACTGGCCGGTCCCGTGGCGCCGGCGTCCGCCGAGGCGTTTTTCGGCGCCGGTTCCGGGGAGACGCCGCTCGGCGACATGCTGAACGACGCCCAGCGCCAGGCCGAGGCGGCGGCGGTCGAGGCCATGTCGGTCTGGTGGACGGTGGGCGGCGAGGGCTTCGCGCCGATGGCGTTGAACGCGCGCGGCCTGCCGTCGCCGGTGACATTCGCAGCCATGCTGACCGGAGCTTTCGAACAGGGGGCGTGACACCATGACGGCGCGTCGATCTTCCGAGGATCCCGACCTGATCTCCGAAACCGCCGCCGCCAGCCATGTCGGCTGCGTGCGCGAGGAAAACCAGGATGCCTTCATCGCGCGCGCGGATATCGGCCTGTGGGCGGTCGCCGACGGGGTCGGCGGGCTGACCGATGGTCAATTGGCCAGCGCCACCCTGGTCGAAGCACTGGCCACCATCGGCCGTCCGGCGACCGCGGCGGACCTGCTCGCCCAGTTCGAGGAGCGGACCTGGCAGGCCAACCGGGCGCTGCGCAGCTATGCGGCCGAGAAGGAAGTCTCGCTCGGCACCACCGTGGTGGCGCTGCTGGTCTTCGGCGAGGCCTATGCCTGCGTCTGGGCCGGCGATAGCCGGCTCTACCTCGTCCGCAACGGTGCGATCAGCCGGATTTCCGAGGACCATACCGAGGTCGCCGCCCTGTTGAAGCGCGGCCTGGTGACGCCCGAAGAGGCCCGGACCTGGCCACGCCGCAACATCATCACCCGCGCGATCGGGGTGGCCGACGAGCTCGAGCTGGATATCGCCCAGGGAAAGGCGGAAGATGGCGACGTCTTTGTCCTGTGCTCGGATGGATTGAACACCCACCTGGCCGATACCGAGATCCTGGCATTGCTGGCGGGCCGCACGCCGCGCGCGGCCTGCGACGCATTGGTCGCCGCGACATTGTCGCGGGGGGCCAGCGACAATGTCAGTGTGATCGTCGTCGGCCTGCAGCGCCACGACCGGACCGGCGCGTTGCGTCATCCGCGCGAGCGGACGGTGCTGATGTCTCGAAGGAATGCCGCCGATGGCTGAACAGACCGCCGTCATCTTCGGCCGGGTGCCGCCGGGAACCCGGCTGAACGATACCTATGAGATCGACACGCTGATCGCCGCCGGCGGCATGGGCGAGGTCTATCGGGGCCATCTCATCGAAACCAACGACCAGGTCGCGATCAAGCTGATCCGGCCGGAACTGATCGGCAACGAAGCCGCGCTGGCGCTGTTTCGCAAGGAGGCCTCGGCGCTGCATCAGCTGCATCACGAGGCGATCATCCGCTATTTCGTCTTCGCCATCGATCCGGTGCTGCGGCGGCCCTATCTGGCCATGGAGTTCGTCGACGGCGAGCCCCTGTCGGACCTGGTCAAGCGTGGCCCGCTCGCCGTCGGGCAGTGCTTCGTCCTGCTCCGGCGGCTGGCAGCCGGGCTCGCCGCCGCCCATGAGATCGGCATCGTTCATCGCGACATTTCCGCCGACAACGTGATCCTGCCCGGCGGAGACCTGCGCCGGGCTAAGATCATCGATTTCGGCATCGCCAAGTCGACGCTGTCGGGCGCGACGACGGTGATCGGCGACGGCTTCGCCGGCAAATACAACTATGTCTCGCCCGAGCAGCTCGGATTGTTCGGCGGCACTATCACGCCGAAATCCGATATGTACAGCCTCGGATTGCTGATCGCCGAGGCCTTGCGCGGCCGGCCGCTCGATATGGGTCGCAGCCATGTCGAGACCATCGAGAGCCGCCGCAAGGTGCCCGATCTCGACGGCGTCGACGTCGCGCTCGTTCCGCTCCTGACCGCCATGCTGCAACCCTCGCCGGCCGATCGGCCGGCCTCGATGGAGGCGATCCGCGATTGGCAGCTCCGGCCGGCGCCGGAGGCCGATGGTGGGCAAGGCCTGTCGGCCGGGGCGCCCGGCGGCCGTCGCCGGGGCCGCCTGCGCGCGGCGGAAGACCAGTTGCTCGCCGCACCGCCACGCCGCCGCTGGCTGCCGGCCGCCGTCGCCGCCGCTGTGCTGGTCGCGCTCGCCGCCACCGGCGTGGCCGTCGTCACCTGGGCTCCCGCGCTGATCCCGGGGCAGACGATATCGGCGCGCGATGACGATCCCTTTCCACCGCTGACGGAGGCCAACCGGCCACGGGAGCGGGATGACGGCCAGTCGCCCCTGCTGACGCCGTCGCCGCGGGAAGAAGCCCGCGCCGATTCACAATCCGCGCCGGCCGCCGGTCAGAGCGATCAGGCGGCGGCAAGTGCTGTTGACCCAGGCGCAGCCGAACCGGGCGCTGCCGGGGCGGGGCCGGCCGAGCCCAGTCTCGCCGATGCGCTGGCGACGCTGCTCAGGCGGCCGCCGGAGCCCCCCGGAGGCCAGCCGTCGACGCCGGCGCGCAGTGATGGTGGTGCACCGTCGCCTGATGATCCGGGGCCGGCGCGGCCGCCGCCGGCGGCGCCCGGTCCCGGGGCTTCGACGAGTGGCGGCCGGCCGCCGGCACGGCCGGCCGAACCGAACCTCGCCGCGGTCGCGCCAGCCGCGCCCGTGCCGCCGAGGCCCGCGCCGCCGGTGCCACCGCCACCGGCGGGGTCCGGGTCAGGGGCTTCGACGAGCGGCGAGCGGCCGCCGGCACGGCCGGCCGAGCCGAGCCTTGCCGCCGTTCCACCAGTCTCGTCCGTGCCGGCGAGGCCCGCGCCGGTGCTGCCCGTGCCGCCCTTGGGGCCGCCACCGGCGCGCGTGCCGGAGCCGGCCACGCCGGCCGATTTCGTTCGCGCCTATGACGGCGGATCCTGCCTGTTCCTGGCGGTCCGTTCCGCCGGCGACCGGCGGGCCGATATCGAGGCCTTCGGGATCTCGACCGAGGCGGTCCGCAAATTCGACGCGGATTTCAAGAGGGCGCTCGGCTTCGAGGCCAATATTCAGTTTCGCCTGCTGAGTGAGGCGCAATGTCCGGCGGTCGACTTCCTGCGCTCGATCAGCGGCGAACGCGATCCGGCGCTGCGCTTCGACCTGCAGGCGTTCAACATCCGCGCCGGGCAGACGATCGAGGGGGCGATCCAGGGGGCCGGTCTGAAGAGCGTCAGCGTTCTCGTGGTCACCGATGACGGCGCCGTGCAGCGGGCTGTCGTGCGGACCCAGCCCGGCGGTCGCCCGATGAGCGTCAGCATCGCGACCGAGCCGGGCGCGGCCGCGCAGCGGCGGCCGAAACTGGTGCTGGCGATCGTTGCGCCCCAACGGCCGCAGGCGCTCGATTTCCGTGGCCAGGCTTCCGCCGCGACGCTGTTTCCGGCGCTGCAGCGGGAACTGGCGGGCGATCCGCAATCGGTGTCCGTGCTCAGGCAATATTTCCGTATCGAGAACTGACCGCGCCAACGTCGGTTCAGCTGCCTCGTCCGGTGCGGCGGTCATAGGCTGACGCGAAGAAGCTCATGAAGGCGCCGCGCAGGCCGTCGTCATGGGCGACGGCCAGCGCCTGCCAGCGCGCGAGCTGCAGGTCCCATAGCCTGGCCTTGCGCGAGGCGAAGATCTGGCCGAGCGCCTTGTCCGGTTCGGCGTTTCGCTCGACCGCGGCCGGGTCGAGCTGCTCGATCAAGGCGTCTACCGCGGCCTGCATGGCGATGAACGTATCGAGCTGGTGGGTCTTCAGCGCGTCGAAGCTCTTCTTCATCGCCGCCTCGGCGCCGAGATAGCCGGGGCCCGTGCCGGCGAGCATGAGGCGAAGCGCATCCTCGGGGGTCGGGGCAAAGGGGATCGGATTGTTGTCGAGCGCCTGAACCGTGGTCTGGTTGGTGCTGCGTATCGCGCCCTTGGTCTGGGCCCGCGCCTGCATCAGCGCCTTGAGTTCGGTGGTGACGGCGAGCATCAGGCGGCCGAGCTCTTCGGCGAGCTCGGCCGGGTCGCGGTCTTGCAGGAGGCTGGCGGGAAGGCCGGCGCCCCTGGCGAAACGAGTGAGAAATTCCGCTGGGGCAGCTGCGGGCCGGGACGGCGAAGCGGCCTCGCGCCGTGGTTCCGGTGCCGGCATCTCCATGGCCCGCGCGGGCGGCGGCTGTTCGGCCCCGTCCTCGGTGGGCGCCACGGCCACCGCCGGCAGCGACCAGTCGACGGTCTCGCCGGCATCGGCCGTGGCGCCGCCGTTCGCGACGGGGGGCGGCCGGGACCGCGGCGTGGGAACCACGGGCGGTTCCGGCGGCCGGCCGATCGGGCCCGGCAGATCGACCGCCCAGTCCATCATGTCGCCGGATACCACCGGCCGCGACGATCGCCGGGCGCGGATCTCGCCGGCCGCCGCGGGCGCTGCGGCCTCGCCGTCAATGCTCCAGATGTCGCCGGCGCCGGCGAGCGGCTCCGGCCGGTCCGGCATGGGCTCGGCGGCCGGCTCGCCGCTGACTTCGACCTGGATGATGTAGCGGCCGATCTCCAGCCGGTCGCCATTGCGCAGGCGCCGCGGTTCGACCGGCCTCGACGCATTGCCGTTGACGAAAGTGCCGTTGCTCGACACGTCATGCAGCCAATAGCCGCCGTCGCGGAAGCGGATCTCGCAATGCTTGCCGGAGATATAGCGGCTGGGATCGGGCAGCACCCAATCGAGATGCTTGTCGCGTCCGATGTCGATGCCGCGCTTGCCCGCCAGCGTATAGGACAGCGGGCCGCCATCGGGCAGGGAGGTCTCGTTTTCGATCGTCAGGCGCAGCGCGATCAACGACGTCTCCGCGGCTTGGGACATGACCCGGCCCGACCGGCCCGTCCCCGTTTCACATGGCCTCCGCGGCGGCGAGCCGAATGCCGCCCTCGATGCAGGAGCGAAGTTTAGCACGGCGTTCCGTGGCGGGAACCCTGGCGAGCGCCATCAGCACGCAGGCGCGCGTCGCCTTGGCGGTCAGATGGGGCGGCGCCGGCGCGCCGGGATGCTCGCCGATCGACAGGTTGCCACCCGACCAGGCCGCGGCGAGCGCGGCCCAGGTGGTCGGCCGCGTCCGGTCGGCGGCGTTGCCGATGCTCAGCGCCAGCGTCCGGCGCTCTTCGTTGGGGTCGCGCACCCAGGTCTCGGCGGCGACCAGCGCCTCGTCCTCGACCGCCGCCTGGTCGCGGGCCAGCGTGCGCGTGCAGCGGCAGGCCCACCAGACCGCGTCGCGGCGCGGCAGCAGATAGGCGCAGAAACTGATCGCATCCTCGGGGGTCGGACCGCCGGCCAGCTCCGCCAGAAAGGCCAGCGGCTCGCGGTCGGCGGGCGGCGTGAGCATGTCGTCGGCCAAAGCGGGGAAGGCCTCGAAGACGTCGCGGGCGGTTGCAAAACGAAGCTTTCCCATGATGCCTGCTCGCTCAGTTGATGGTCACGAGGGCACCGGCCAGCGTCAGCACGCCGTCGCCCTTGACCATCGTGATCGGCGCGGTCGCGGCCAATGTGGCGTCGCCCTTGATGGTGACCACCGGCGACTGGATCGAAATCGACGCCGGCGTCATGACGATCTTGCTGGCACCGACCACCAGCTCCAGGTACAGGCCGGCGGTGATCTTGATGGACTGGGCGACGTCGACGGTCTGGTTGCCGGTCTCGACCTTCAACTCGTCGTCGCCGGCCTTCAGCGTCGTGCTGCGCGAGGCCTTGCCCATCGGCACCGGAAACTCCGCGCCGATCTCGCGGGTCTCCGCGTTCTTGATCTTGGCCTCCAGATCCTTCTCGGCGTGCAGGCGGATCTTCTCGCTGGAGGATTTGTCCTCGAAGACCAGCTCGTTATAGCCGTTGTCGGATTTCGACGAGCGCGATTTGACGCCGGCCATCGTCTTGTTGGCGGGCAGCTCGTAGGGGTGCTTGTTTTCGCCGTTGTAGACCGTGCCGGTGACCAGGGGATGATCCGGGTCGCCCTCGATGAACTCGACCACTACTTCCATGCCGATGCGCGGGATGACCACGCCGCCCCAGGACTTGCCCGACCAGGTCTGCGCGACGCGCACCCGGCGCGACGGCTTCTTGTCCCGGTCCCAATGGAACTGGACGAGAATGCGGCCGTGCTCGTCGACATCGATCTCTTCGCCCGATTTGCCCACGACCTTGGCGGTCTGCGGGCCGGATATGATCGGGCGAGGGGTGACCCGCGGCGCGCGGAACGGCCGGTTGCCGGGCTGGAACAGGTAGCGGCCGGTGTAGAGCGGCGCATCGGCCGCGTCACCGGAAACATAGTTCTGGTCGCCGATCTCGTGGGTGCAGGAGACGACGAGATATTGCTTGTTCTCGCTGCTCTCGGAATGGTCCTTAAGGGTGGTCAGGCCGCCGGGCAGCAGCGATGCGGCGTCGCCCGCGCATTCGCGCCGGAGGTCGAGGGCCTGGCGCGCCTCCAGCCGGACCTTGGCCAGTCTCTCGCCCTTGCCGCGGTCCTTGTAGCTGGCGTGATAGTCATAGAGTTCCAGGCTGCCCTTGGCATAGCTGCCGGGCTGGCTCGATTCCGCCAGCAGCGAGGCATTGGGCTTCAGGTAGTCGAAGTCGTTCAGGCTGACCTTGCCGGTCTGGAACCGCCGCACCGGCTTCCACTCGGTCAGGAACTGCTCGTCGCGATAGTTTTTGTCGGTGAGATGGCGCAGCGGTACGGTGGCCAGGCCGGTGACCGGCTGGTGCGACGACCGGCCGTCGGCCAGGATCATCTCGTGCTTGTCGCTCGAATGGTCGAAGAAATAATAGATGCCGTAATGTTCCATGAGGCGGCTGACAAACGCAAAATCGGTTTCCCGATACTGAACGCAATATTCGATCTTTTCGTAATTTTCGTTGGTCTTGAACATGAAGTCGGTAAAGCCGGCGTCGCTGAAGACCTTCTTGATGATGTCGGTGACCGACATTTCCTGGAAGAAGCGGCAATTGGCGGTGAAGCCGAGTAGCGAGAACCAAGGTTGCAGCTTCAGCCGGTAATGGTGCAGGCCGCTGCGCTTGCCGAGCCATTCGCCCTCGGTGAGCACGCCATTGAAATAGCGCTTGGCCTTCTGGGCGGTGTGGTAGGTGACGCAACAGTTGCGGCCGAGCGCCTTGTCGAAATCCAGGCCCGCCTCCGTGCTCACCGCCTCGATCAGATAATCGAACGGCTCGCTGATCGCCTCGCTCGCCTTGAGGCTGACGAGGCTGAGCACGTCGCCGCCGAAGGGGCTCGTCAGGCGCGCGGGGCGTTGGTCTTGCGTCGGGGTGACCGGCATGAGTGTCCTCGTAGACGGTTGGATGCGGAGGCCCGTCGGCGGTGCGACCGGCCTGTTTCAGAAGAGCCGCGATCTGAAATCTCCTGCGCCGTCGCGCGACATGAAATCCGAGCTGCAACCAAGCAACAATCCGGCCCTCGCGCTGTGCGTTCCGTCACATCGACGACCAGCGTGGCGTGGCAGTGTTGCCGGTGTTCGCAGCCGGTTGTGACGGCTCGGCGCAGGCGCAAAATCGCGTCGGCTGGATCAACGGCATCGAATGTCTGTCTCGCAGAGGACCGCCCGTCATGGTTGCTCATTTGCAAATATTCCACGCCGTCCCCTCGATTGACGCTCCTGGCAGTCTGAGTCATTCTCGCACAGTATTCAATCGCTTCGGAGAACGTGCCATGCGCCCGATCTTCTGGTGTTTTGTTTTATTGGCACCGATGACTGTGGCTGGTCCTGCGATTGCGCAGCCGGCTTACACGTCGGATCAGATCATCGAGCGTTTTTCCGGCGCAGGGCGCCCGGCGGCGGCCCTTCCTCTCGGTCAGAGCAGGGGGCTGGGTGGCACGCGCGCGGTTTGCGTGGGAACGGAGGCGGAGTGCGGCCGGCAGGCGAGCCCGTCGCCGAGCTTCGACCTGATGGTGAACTTCGCGCTGGATTCCGACCGGCTGACCCCGGAGGCCCGGCGCAATCTCAACGAATTCGCCCAGGCGCTGAAGGATCCGCGCTTGACCGTGCTGAATTTCCAGGTGGAGGGCCATACCGATGGCCGCGGCAGCGATGATCACAACATGGATCTGTCGCGTCGCCGCGCCAGCGCGGTGGTGAACTATCTCGAGGGCCGCGGCGTCGAACGCTCGCGCATCTCGGCGCGGGCCCTGGGCAGCACCCAGCCCAGAACGCCCGACCCGATGGACCCGACCAACCGGCGTGTCGAGACGCGCCTGGCGCAGTAACCGACGCATCGAGCAATCCGTCGCGCCATCGGCGCCACGGCTATCCCGGCCAGGCCGAGCGCCGGCTGCGCAGCATTGGATGAGTTGAGGACATGGGCGCCACCGACTATGCAAAATTCGCGGCGCCCATTTCCGAGGACGACCCTTGCGGTCCCGATCTCGATGCCCTGGCGGATGACGACCACCTGAATTTCCTGGCGCGCGTCGAAGGCGTGCTGCCGCCGGTGTTTTCGGAGTTCGACCGGACGACCATCGATTTCGACTTCGAAACCAAGGCGGCCGCGGGCCTGCTTGGCCGCTCCCGCGATCTGCGCGTGCTGGTGGTGCTGGCCAAGCTCCTGATCCTCGACCGGAAGCTGGACGACTTCGCGGCGGTGGTCGAGGTCATGGCGGCGCTGCTCGAAGAGCAATGGGCGACGGCGCACCCGATGCCGGAGGGCGCCGATATCGAGCTGCGCCGCGGCATCCTGATGGCGCTCGACGACATGCCCCACACGGTCATGCCGCTGCAATCCGTTCCCTTGTTCGAGTCGCGCAATCTCGGAAGCCTGTCATATCGCGACCATCTGGTGGCGAGCGGCGCGGCCGCGCCGCGCGACAACGAGAGCGTGTTCGAGCCGAGCGCGATCAATGCGGCGCTGGAGCGGGCGGAGCTGGACGAGCTGCAAACCGGCCACGCGGACCTGGTCAGGCTGGAGCGCGGTCTCGCCCGCATGGCGGCGAGCTTTGCCACCCATCTCGGGCCGGGCCGGGACCTGGCGATCCCCAAGCTGCGCAAGCTCGCCGGCGAGCAGGCCGCCTGGCTCGGCGTCGAACTGCGCCGCCGCGACCCCGGCCGAGAGCTCGACGGCCCGGCGCCCGCGCCGACGGCCGACGACACCGCCGTCGCGCCATCGGGCAGCGTCACGGATCACGGCCAGGCGGCGGCGGCGCTGGACGCCATCGCGCACTACCTGGCCCGGCAGGAGCCGTCGTCCGTCGGCCTCCTTCTGGTGCGGCAATGCCGTCAGCTCGCCGGCATGTCGTTTCTCGAGGCCTTCCGGACGCTGGTTCCCGACTCGGTCCAGGCCGCCAGCATTCGCGTCGGCCAGGCCTCGGGTTTCAACATCCCGATCGAGCGCCTGGCGGCTTTCGAGATGGCGGAGGCGTCGGGCGGCGACAATGGCGATGAGACCGGCGGTGAAACCGAAGCGGGGTTTCCCGACGAGAGCGGTGCCGAGGACACCGATGATGCGGAGCCGGCACCGGCCGAGGCCGCCGAGACCGGGCTCGCCGCCCCGCCGCCCACCGCGCGGCCGGCCGTCATCCGGTTGCAGTCGCGCGGCCAGGCCAACGACCTGATGGCCCAGGTGGCGCAGTTCTACCGCGCGATGGAGCCGTCCAGTCCGCTGCCTCTGCTGCTCGACCGTGCGCGCGGCCTAGCCGGTCGCGACTTCCTGACGATCCTCGAAGAAATGCTGCCCGCATCACATCTTCGCGTGAGCAACGACGAGTAGATCCGCCCGGTCGCGGCTCGTTTCGTCCTGCTCGTGCTCCCGGAGAATTTCTCCAGCATTCGAGACCCAAAGCATTCGAAACCCAAGAGAGGGGGCTTATCATGAGCGACAGTGGCCAGAAGTTCATTCGCCGCAACCGCAAGCCGCGCGTGCACATCACCTACGAGGATCCCTACAATTCCGAGAAGCTGGTCGAGCTGCCCTTCATCATGGGGGTGCTGGCCGATCTCTCGGGCAATGCGTCGACGGTCGAGAAGCCGGAGGTGGCGCAGCGCAAATTCCTCGACATCGACATGGACAATTTCGACAAGCGCATGGCGGCGATCAAGCCGGGCCTGACGTTTCGCGTCGCCAACAAGCTCGGCGACGAGAGCGAGAAGCTCGGCGTCACGCTCGAATTCAAGACCATGGACGACTTCAAGCCGACGGCCGTCGCACGCCAGGTGCCGGCGGTGGCGAAGCTGCTCGAAGCCCGCGAGCAGCTGAAGAATCTGCAGCGCTACATGGACGGCAAGGTCGGCGCGGAAAACCGGCTGAAGGAGCTGCTCAACGATCCCGCGCTGATGGCCGCGCTGCGCGACCGCGCCGCCATCGCGGGCCCTGCCGGCGATCAGGAATGAGCCGGTCGCCAGCCCGCAGCGAATGCACCGATTTGAAGGGGTTAGACCATGGCCAATGACCATCAGAAAGTCGCAACCGAACCGGGGGCCGCGACACGCGACGTCGACGAGTTCGCCTCGCTCCTGAAGCAGAGCTTCAAACCGCGCAACGAGCGCGCCGCCAGCGAGGTCGAGAGCGCGGTGGCCACCCTGGTCCGCGAGGCGCTCGCCGACCAGTCGCTGGTCAAGACCGACGTGCTCGACACGATCGACGAGATGATCGCGCGGCTCGACGAGAAGCTCTCGGCCCAGGTGAACGAGATCATCCATGCACCGGAGTTCCAGAAACTCGAAAGCTCCTGGCGCGGGCTGAACTATCTGGTCTTCAACTCCGAGACCGACGCCACGCTGAAGATCAAGTTCATGAATGTCGGCAAGACCGAGCTGAACAACAATCTGAGGAGCTATCCGGGCGCGCGCTGGGATCAGAGCCCGTTGTTCAAGCAGGTCTACGAGCAGGAATTCGGTCAGCTCGGCGGCGAGCCTTTCGGCGCCATGGTGACCGATTATCAGTTCTCGCACGAGGCGGTCGACATCCAGCTCCTGCGCAGCCTGACCAAGATCGCGGCGAGCGCCCATTGCCCGCTGTTCTCGGCCGCCCACCCGACGCTGATGGGCATGGACAGCTGGACCCAGCTGTCGGATCCGCGCGACCTGTCGACGATCTTCGAGACGCCCGACTATGCCGCCTGGAAGAGCCTGCGCGATTCCGACGATGCCCGCTATCTCGGCCTGTGCCTGCCGCGCGTGCTGTCGCGATTGCCCTATGGCGCCAAGTCCGACCCGGTCGAGGAGTTCGGCTTCGAGGAAGAGACCGACGGCCATGACGGCAACAAATATGCCTGGATGAGCGCGGCCTATGCGATGGCCACCAATGTCAACCGGGCCTACAAGGAATGGGGCTGGTGCACGCGCATCCGCGGCGTGGAATCAGGCGGCGAGGTGATCAACCTGCCGGTTCATACCTTCCCGACCGACGACGGCGGCATCGACCTGAAATGCCCGACCGAAATCGCCATTACCGACCGGCGCGAGGCCGAGCTCGCCAAGTCCGGGCTGATCCCGCTGATCCATCGGAAGAACTCCGACAAGGCCGCCTTCATCGGGGCGCAGTCGGTCTATCGGCCGAAGAAGCGGATGACCGACGAGGCCACCGCTTCCGATAACCTGTCGTCGCGCTTGCCTTACATGTTCGCGGTGTCGCGTTTCGCCCATTACCTGAAATGCATGGTGCGCGACAAGATCGGCTCGACCAAGGAGAAGACGCAGCTCCAGCGCTGGCTGAACGACTGGATCAACCTCTACGTCGACGGCGACCCGACCAACTCCTCGGAAGAGACCAAGGCACGCCGGCCGCTGGCCGGTGCCTCGGTCGAGATCATCGAGAACGAGGAGAACCCAGGCTACTACTACGCCAAGTTCATGCTGCGCCCGCACTATCAGCTGGAGGGCATGGATATCGGCCTGAGCCTCGTGTCGCGCCTGCCGGCCAAAGCAAGCTGAAATTCATCCGGGAATTGGGCGCGTCGCCCGTTGCGACGTGCCTCAGCGCACAGCCGGCATGGGGCCGGCCCGCTATAGATGACACGTCCACACAAGGAGGCTTTCATGGCCGTAGACATGCTTCTCGAGCTTGATGGTGTGAAGGGTGAATCCGCGATCAAGACCAATGCGATCGACATCGAATCCTGGTCGTTCGGCATGAGCCAGACGGCGACGGCGCACACCGCGACCGGCGCCGGCGCGGGCAAGGCGAATGTCCAGGACATTCACGTGATGAAGAAACTCGACTTTGCGTCGCCGACCTTGATGAAGTTCTCGCTTCAGGCCCACCACATTCCCAGCGGCAAGATCATTTGCCGGAAGTCGGGCGGCCCCAAGGTGGTCGACTATCTCGTCATCGAAATGAAGAACATCGTCGTGGCCTCGTCCCAGGTGACTGGATCGAACGGCAACGACCTCGTCAGCGAAAGCCTGGCGCTCAACTTCGCCACCTTCAAGGTCATCTACAAGACCCAGAAGGCGGACCAGTCGGAAGGGCCGCCGAACGAAGTCGCCTGGGATATCGCGGCGAACAAGACCAACTGACCGGCGCGCGGCGACCACGAGCACAAATCGACGGGCCGCGGGCCGCAAGGCTCGCGGCTCGGTCGGCTCAGGTCCCGGGCGGCGGTCGCAGGCATCGGCGCAGGCAGGATGGCAGGGCCTGCCCGCGCATGCGGTTCGTCCTGGCGTTCCGCAACACAGGCATCAAGGGGGCTGTCATGGGACATTCGGCACGCAAGGACAGGCTCTCGCCGCCCTTGATGCATGCCTTCCGCAGCGCCCATGCCGAGCGCGTCTTCGCCGCCAGGACCGTCCCCGCCGCGGCCGAAGAACCGGGCGAGCAGCCGGGCCGCGCCGCCCGCCGGATCTCGCTGAGACCGCCGATCACCGAAGCGGCGCTGCGCCAGGAGGTGGCGCGCGATCTCGCCGACCTGGTCAACACCGTCAACCTGGAATCGGCCGTCGATCTCGACGGCTTCGACGCGGTTCGCCGCTCGATCCTGAATTTCGGCCTGCGCGAGGTCACCTCGCGCTTCGCCGACCAGGCGGCCGACGGCCGGCTGGCGCGCGACGTCGAGGAGGCCATTCGCAACTACGAGCCGCGCCTCGTCGCCGGCAGCCTACGGATCAATCAGGTGGTGCGGGTCGACGAACCCTCGCTCAGCGTCCGCCTCGAGATCAGCGGCGACCTGTCCTGCGAACCGGTCGACGTTCCCGTGGTGTTCATCGCCGATGTCGATGTCGACAACCGCAAGGTCAGTGTCAGCCGGGCGGCCGTGTCATGAACCGTGAATTCCTCGATCTCTATAACCGGGAACTGCTGCTGCTCTACGAGCAGGCCAGGGAGTTCTCCGAGGAATATCCCGATATCGCGCAGCGGCTCGGCGGCCTGGTCGCCGAACGGACCGACCCGATGGTGGCGGGCCTCCTCGAGGGCTCGGCCTTCCTGGCGGCGCGCGTGCAGCTGAAGATGAAGCACGAGTTTCCGGAGTTCACCGGCAATCTGCTCGAACAATTGCTGCCCAACGCGCTCGCGCCGATACCCTCGGCCGCGCTCGTCCAGATGCGTCCGCGCTTCGGCGATCCGGCGCTGCGCGAGGGGCGCCTGATCGAGGCGGGCGAAGCGATGGACGCCGTCCAGGTCGAGCGCGAACGCCAGGTCGCCTGCCGCTTCCGCCTGTCGCAGGCGACGACGCTCTGGCCGTTCGAGATCGTCCGGGCGCAGTATTTCGGCGCGCCGGCGCCGCTGCAGTCGATGGGGGTTCCGATCGATCGCAGCGTCGCGGCCGGCCTCGTCCTGTCGCTGCGCCACCGCACCGTCGCGGATGCCGCCGAGGAGCCGGAGGACGCCGCGGCCCTCGCCGAACCGCTGGCCTTGTTCGCCGGCTGCCGGATCGACCGCCTGCCGTTCCACATTCTGGGTGCGGAAGCCGACGCCATCGGGCTCTACGAACAGCTCTTCGCGCGGCGGCTGTCCGTCCATTTCCGTTTTCTCGATACGCTCGGCGATCCGGTCGTATTGCCGGCACGGGATGTCGGGCTCAGGCAGATCGGCTTCGGCGACGACGAGCAGCTGTTTCCCGACGACGCCAGGGCGTTCCGCGGCTTCGAACTGCTGCGGGAGTTTTTCGTTCTCGCCCGGAAATTCATTGGCTTCGAGCTTACGGGCTTAGGCTCGATCATGCCGAAGCTGCGGGCCAAGACCGTCGACGTGATCATCGCCTTCGACGAGGTCAATCCGCGGCTTGCCGCCTTCGTCAAGCCGGAGGTCTTCGCCCTCTACGCGGCGCCGGCGATCAATCTGTTCGAGAAGACCACCGACCGCCTGCCGGTCAAGACCGGGCTGCACGAATATAACGTGGTTCCCGATCGCGGGCGGCCGCTGGACTATGAGCCGCACCGGATCATTTCGGTTCATGCGCACCGGCTCGGCGGACGGGAGAAGCTCGCCGTGCCGCCGCTCTACGGCGCATCGCTCGACGGCGCCCCGGCGGCCGATCGTCTCGCCTATGCGGTGCGGCGATTGCCGCGCCGGCGCACCGCGGCCGAGCGGCGCTACGGCACGGCCTCCGACTATGTCGGCACCGACATGTATCTGGCGATCACCTCGCCGCTCGGCACCAGCGACGAGGACCGCTTCGTCGAGCTCTCGGTGCGTGCTTTGTGTTCCAACCGGCATTTGCCGGAATTGCTGCCGGTCGGTACCGGCGGCGGCGATTTCCGCCTGCTCAACGATACCGAGCTGGAGGTCGGCTGCATCGCCGGTCCGACCCGGCCGCGCGAGCCGGTGGTGTCGCAGCGGCGCGGCCGCACCGAGACCTGGTCGACCGGCGCGACGGTCTGGCGCCTGCTCAACCTGCTGAGCCTCAACCATCTCGGCCTGGTCCAGGACAAGGCCGGCGGTGACGCGCGCATGCTCAAGGAGACGCTGTTCATCTTCGCCGACATTGCCGACGGCACCGCCGAGCGGCGGATCTGGGGCATCCGCTCGGTGGCGAGCCGCCCGGTCGTGCGCCGCGTGCAGCGGCGCGACGGGGCGAGCGTGGCGCGCGGGCTGGAGATTACCGTGACCTTCGACGAGAAGGCCTTCGAAGGCTCCGGGATCTTCCTCATCGGCGCGGTGCTCGACCGCTTCTTCGCCGAATACAGCCATCTCAACCAGTTCACCCAGACGGTGATCCGCAGCAGCGAGCGCGGCGAGGTGATGCGCTGGCCGCCACGGCTGGGCTTGAGGAGGCAGCTGTGAAACTGCCTGGCGGACTGACCGAAACGCCCGAGATGTTCGATTTCTTCGCGGTCATGCGCATGCTCGAGGCCGCGCACCCCGACCGGCCGCGCATCGGCGACAGCGCCACTTTGCGCAGCGAATATGTCAGCCTCGGCCAGGATCCGTTCCTGACCTTTCCGGCCTCCAATCTCAGCAAGGCCGAACTGACGCCGGCCGGACGCCTGCGCCTGGCGGTGCGCTTCCTCGGCCAGCTCGGCCCGCAGGGCGCCCTGCCGCTCGCCGTCACCGACGAAGCCAATGGCTATGTGCTGCGCGGCGACGATACCTTCGTCCGTTTCATCGACCTTCTCAACAACCGCTTCCTGCAGCTGTTCTACCGGGCCTGGGCCGATGTCCGGCCGATCGCCCAGGCCGACCGGCCGCTGGAAGACCGGTTCAAGGTTTATCTCGGTTCGTCGATCGGCCTCGGCACGCCGAACACGGTCGGTCTCGGCTCGGTTCCAGATGCCTTGAAACTGCATTTCGCCGGCCTGATGAGCGCGCAGGCCAAGAGTGCCTCGCGTCTGAGGTCGCTGATCTCGGGGGTGTTCGGCATTCGCTGCGAGATCGAGGAATTCGTCGGCAGCTGGCAGACGCTGGAGCCCGCCGACCGCAGCCGTCTCGGCGGCGGCAATGCCGGGCTCGGCACCACCTTGATGCTCGGCTCGCGGACCTACAGCATTTCCGACAAGTTCCGCATTCGCCTGTTCACCGCGACGCTCGCCGAATACGAGACCTATCTGCCGGGCAAGCCGCGCGCCGACCATCTCGACGACCTCGTCAGCTTCTATCTCGGCGAAGAGCTGGAATGGGATGTCGAGCTCGCCATTCCCTCCGGCCAGGTCGCGCCGGTCACCCTTGGCCGGACTGGACGGCTGGGCTGGACCTCCTGGATGGCGCCCAATTGGGCGGTGGCCGAGGGGACCTTGCGCACCGACGCCCGTTTCGACGTGCACGAGAGAGCCAAGAGGCAAGGCCGCGCTGCCAGCGCATGATCGCCGACCGCATGTTCAACCGGACGAACGAGGACAAAGCCGATGGCCGATATCAGTCTGGAAACCGTTGCCGGCAAGCTCAACCGCGTCGGCTACGACGCCTTCATCCAGGCGCTGCGGCAGGCCAAGACCGCCGGCAACCGCAATCTCGAGCTGGCGCACTGGATCTATCAGGTGATGCAGGCCGAACGGACCGATCTTGGCCTGACGCTCGATCATTTCAAGCTCGATCGCGGCAAGCTCGCGGCCGACGCGCTCACCGCCATCAACGGCTTTCGCAAAAACGAGAGCGAGATGCCGGGCGTCGCCAATGCCATGGTCGACCTGCTGGATCGCGGCTGGCATTACGCGACGCTGTTCTTCGGCGAGGTGCAGATCCGCACCGGCCATGCACTGCTGGCCGCGCTCAAGTCGATGGATCTGCGACGTGCCCTGGTGGCGATCTCGCCGGAGTTCCAGAAGATCAACGCCGAGACGCTGGCCGCCGAACACCGCGCCATCTGGAGCGGATCGGTCGAGGACAGCATGCGCCCGATGGACGGTGCCGGCGCGACCCTGCCGGATCCTGCGAGCGGGCAGAAGGGCACCACCGCCCTCGACCGTTTCAGCCAGGACCTGACGGCGCGCGCCAGGAGCGGCGGCATGGATCCGGTGCTCGGCCGGGACGCCGAAATCCGCCAGCTGATCGACGTTCTGCTGCGCCGCCGGCAGAACAATCCGATCCTCACCGGCGAGGCCGGCGTCGGCAAGACGGCGGTGGTCGAGGGGCTGGCGCAGCGGATCGTCGCCGATGAGGTGCCGCCCTTGCTGCGCGGCGTCAGGCTCTGCGCGCTCGATGTCGGGCTGATGCAGGCCGGTGCCTCGATGAAGGGCGAGTTCGAGCAGCGGCTGCGTTCGGTGATCGACGAGGTGCAATCCTCGCCGACGCCGATCATCCTGTTCATCGACGAGGCCCATACCTTGATCGGCGCCGGCGGTTCGGCCGGCACGGGCGATGCCGCCAATCTGCTGAAGCCGCCGCTCGCCCGCGGCACGCTGCGCACCATCGCCGCCACCACCTGGTCGGAATACCGGCAATATATCGAGAAGGACCCGGCGCTGACCCGGCGCTTCCAGCCGATCGCCATCGAGGAGCCGGATGCCGCGCGCTGCTGCGACATGCTGCGCGGCATTCTCGGACCCATGGAGAAGCACCACGGCGTGCGCATCTCGGACGCGGCGGTGGTGGCGGCGGTGACCTTGTCGCAGCGCTACATCCCGGCGCGCCAGCTGCCCGACAAGGCGGTGAGCCTGATCGACACCGCCTGCGCCCGGGTGGCGGTGAGCCAGACCACCACGCCGGCGGCGATCGAGAGCACGCGCGCCGCGATCGCGGCGCGCGAGAAGGAGAAGGCCGCATTGCAGAACGACGCCGACCTCGGATCGGACACCACCGCGCGCATCGCCGAGATCGATGAAGAGATGGCGTCGCTGACCACCCGGCTCGGCGCGACCGAAGCCGGCTATGCCGCCGAAAAGGCCCTGGTCGACGAGATCCTGGCGCTCCGGGCGAGCCTTGCGGCCTCACCGCCGCCCGATGACGGCGCGGAGCGGCGCACGCAGCTGCAGGCGCGCAGCGTGGCCCTGGACGAGCTGCCGGCGGACGGCCGGATGATCTATCCGCATGTCGACGAGGACGCGGTCGCGGCCGTCGTCTCGGCCTGGACCGGCATTCCGGTCGGCCGCATGGTCAAGGACGAGATCGAGGCCGTGCTGACGCTCGCCGACGTGCTCAACCGCCGGGTGGTCGGCCAGTCCCACGGCCTCGCCATGATCGCCAAAAGGATCGAGACCAACCGCGCCAAGCTCGACAATCCGAACAAGCCGATCGGTGTCTTCATGCTCTGCGGCCCGTCGGGCGTCGGCAAGACCGAGACCGCGCTGGCGCTCGCCGAAGCGCTCTACGGCGGCGAGCAGAACATCATCACCATCAATATGAGCGAATTCCAGGAGGCCCATACCGTCTCGACCCTGAAGGGCGCGCCTCCCGGCTATGTCGGCTACGACCAGGGCGGCAGGCTGACCGAAGCGGTGCGCCGCAAGCCCTATTCGGTGGTGCTGCTGGACGAGGTCGAGAAGGCCCATCCGGATGTCCACGAGATCTTCTTCCAGGTCTTCGACAAGGGCGTGATGGAGGACGGCAGCGGCCGGCGCATCGATTTCAAGAACACGCTGATCATCCTGACATCCAATGTCGGCACCGACCGGCTGATGCATCTTGCCGCCAAGGACGAATACAAGGCCGACACCGAGAAACTCGCCGCCGCGCTGAAACCCGATCTGCTCGAGGTGTTTCCACCCGCGCTGCTCGGCCGCATCGTCACCATCCCCTACCTGCCGCTGTCAGCGGACATGCTGGCCGGCATCGTGCGCCTGCAGCTCGATCGTGTCGGCCGGCGCATCAGGGACAATCATGGCGCCGCCTTCACCTATGACGATGCGGTGGTCGAGACGATCGTCGGACTGTGCAACGACCCGGCCAGCGGCGGGCGGATGATCGACAACGTGCTGACCAACACGGTGCTGCCGGAACTGTCGCGGCGGATCCTCAACCAGCAGATCGAAAAGAAGGAATGGACCGTCGCGAGCATGGCGCTGGCCGACGGAAACTTCGTCTTCGACGTGCATTGACGCGTGTTTCGCGGCTCGCCGGCGCGGCCACCCCGGGCGCGCCGAAGACCGCCTGCTTGCCTCGCCATCCTGCAAACCGCGCCCATCGGAGATTTGTCATGACGCATTTCGTCAAATGGTCCGGGCCGAACTATCACAACGGTGCGCCGCGCATTTCCAAGACGATCCAGACCATCGATTTCAACCAGGCCTTCAAGTTCGGTGTCTGGGGGTTGCCCGATGGCCTGGAGGTCGGGCCGAACGATCCGTCATTCGGCGTGACGACGCGGGCCGAGGCGGTGGTCGACCGGGACAACGACATCACCTGGTTCGACATTACGCCACGACGGTCGGGCAATGTCCTGGTCGATATCCGCGATTCCGGCGGCGCGTCCTGGGACATGTTCCAGCTGGCGGTGCGGCCGCAAAAGAGCGCGCAGCGGCCAACGCTCAGGGGCATAGACTACGACGTCACCCTGGACACCAAGGGGATGTCGAAGAGCTGGAACGCCAGCCTGAAGGTCACCTTGCGTATCCATTTCAAGCAGATCAACCCCAAGGCCAATCCTTTCGTCACCGATACGTCCGGCTTCAAGTGGTATACGCAGGCCTGGACGGCGAAGGAGTGGAATGCCTTCATCGTCGAGTTCATCGCCCAGGCGAAGCGCAGCCTGAACGAGAAATTCTGGCTGAAGGCGCCCTCGGGGATCAGCGAGCTTTCCACCGCCGACGACGCCAGCGGTGCGACCTTCATTTCGAACCTGCACTGCCAGTTCGACATCGTGCCGGTCTGGGACCCGAAAGGCGCACATCAGTCGGTCGAGTTCACCAAGATCCCCAAGACCCCGCCGGGAACGCTTCCGATGCTGCCGGCCGACTCGACCCACATGAACAACATGGTGATATACAAGATCCCGTCGTCATCGCTGGTCGTGGGCGTGCCCGGCGAGCAGCATCGGGTGCCCCATGAGGTGCGGCACCTGCTCGGGCTGCACCATGTCTTCGAGGGCATGGCGGTCGACGCCAATGCGCAGGCCACGGCCAATCCGAATTATTGCCGGCTCGATTCGGCTAACAATCCGCATCCGGGCTGCATGTTGTCGATGGGGGTCGGCGACGGCATCTCGATCCTCGATGCCAAGCCCTGGCAGAAGGCGGCGGTGAAATGGTTCAAGGCGCTGGGCAAGGGTTACAATTTCGCCGACTACGACTTTCCGCCGTCGATGACGCGCGTGGTGCCCTACCAGAAATGACCGGCCGGGCCGGCTCCGGTCGCCGGTGAGGACGGACGATCCCCGTCCGGGTGCCTGCAACGGTATCCGGACGGGGTTCAGATCAGCGCATGAATGAACACCAGGGCCGGGGATCGGCCGTCGCCGGTCTTCTTGGCCAGGCTGCGCTGGGTGCGCTTGATGGCGTTATAGGCCCCCTGGTTGCCGTCCATGGTGGTCAGCGCATCGCCGTCGACGGTGTCGACCAGGCAAACATGTTTCCAGTCGGTCGCGTGGCCGGCCCGCAGCAGCACGATGTCGCCGCGTTCGAGAGTGTTGCCGTCCCAGCCGATTTCTCGATAGTCCTGCTTGCCCTTGCCATCCATCGGGCTCTCGCCGGCATATCGCAGCAATTGGCCCGCCGATTCCGGCTTCATCGCCCAATGGATCGCCTTCTGCGGCGAAAACAGCACATTGTTGTTGGGGCCGAAGGGGTTGGCGGTCTTCTTGACCGCCGCCGCGCGGGCCCAGCACCAATAGGCGAAGGCGCCGCACCAGTTGTATTTCTTGTCGATGTCATAGACGCCGAAACCGTCGCCCTGCTTGGCGATGGCGCTGTACATCTGGTCCTCGGCGATGCGGATGACCGCGTCGCGCAGCGGCATCTTCTCGAGTTCCTGGACGAGCGAGGGGGTGATCTCGGCGGTCTTCACGCCGGCATGGCACCAGTTCTGGTTCATGACCACCTGGATGCCGACCGGCTGAGCCCAGTCGCGGCCGTCGAGCTTGGCGCGCAGGGTGGTGCTGGTGCCGGGATTGTTGGCGGCGGTGATCACGATCTTGCGGATCTGCTGGCCTTTTTCCCATGCGCTCAGGCCGCCGGCGCCGTGCGCCGACTTGTCGTCGCCGCTGCCGATCTTGAGCCTGGCCACGCTGTCGTCGTCGACGGAGACGTCGAGATCGGCGCCGGCGACCAGGTAGAGGGTCGCCTGCTTGCCGACGGGCAGCACCTGCACGCTGTGATCGGGATCGAAGCCGACCTGATCCCAGCCGATCTTGCGGAAATGCGCCATGCCAGTCCCCACCTGATGTCCTGCCCCGAAGTGCTCGCTCCGGCGGCTGCCTGTTGGTCTGGAACCGTGAGCATCCCAGAAACGGCGGATCGATGCCAGATCCGCGGCCATTGGCCTGTGCGCCGGCGCACGGCCGGATGCGCGGCAGGCCTCACGGACAAGGGCGATTGACGGAGGGGCAGGTTGATCGAAGCCGCGATTGCTCCTATTTGAACGGCGCAGAAGCCGCAGGGAGCACAGCCGATGACCATAAGGACGCGTACCGGATCCGCCCGTATCGTCCTTGTCTCATGGGGTCGCCATGTCGGCTCTTCTTTCGCTTCGCAGTCTCTCCTACGCGACCCCCGATGGGCGTGACCTCTTCGATGGCCTGACGCTCGCCTTCGGGCGTGAACGCACCGGCCTGATCGGCCGCAACGGCGTCGGCAAGTCGACCCTTCTGCAACTCCTGGCCGGCACGCTCGAGCCGAAGGCAGGGTCCGTGTCGCGCCATGGCTCGCTCGGCGCGCTTCGCCAGATCGTCCAGGTCGCACCGGACGAAACGGTGGCGGACGCGCTCGGCGTCGGCGCGCGGCTCGCCCGGCTGGCGCGGATTGCCGCCGGCCTCGGTGACCTGGACGAGGTCGCCGACGACGACTGGACCCTGGAGGCGCGGCTGACGGAGGCCCTGGCGCGCATGGATCTCACCGGCATCGGCTTCGACCGGCCGCTCGCCACCCTGAGCGGCGGCCAGCGGACCCGGCTGGCGCTGGCGGCTCTCGTCGTCGACCCACCGGATCTCGTCCTGCTCGACGAGCCGACCAACAATCTCGACCGCGACGGGCGCGACGCGGTGGCGCGTTTCCTGTCCGACTGGCGGGGCGGGGCCGTCGTCGTCAGCCACGATCGCGAACTGCTCAGGCGCATGGACCGGATCGTCGAACTCACCGGTCTCGGGGCGACCGTCTATGGCGGCAACTGGGACCTCTATGCCGACCGGAAGGCGCGCGAGATCGCGGCCGCCGAGCGCGATCTCGCGGTGGCCGAACGGGATGTGGGCGACGCCGCCCGCAAGGCTCAGGTCGCGGCCGAGCGCAAGGCGCGCAAGGATGCCGCGGGCAAGCGCTCACGCCCCAAGGCCGGCATGAGCAAATTGCTGCTGGACGCCCGCGAGGATCGTGCCGAGAAGACGCTGGGGCGCGGCAACAACCTGGCCGACCGGCAGCGGGCGGAAGCGGGCGAGGCGCTCGCGGCGGCGCGCGCCAAGGTCGAAATCGTCAAGACATTGGCCTTCTCGATCAGTGGCGCCCGGCTGCCCGCCGGCAAGACGGTGCTGGCTTTCGACCAGGTGACAGGCGGGCCGGTTGCCGGCGCGGCGATCATCAAGGATCTGTCCTTCGCCATTGTCGGCCCCGAACGGATCGCGGTCACCGGCCCGAACGGCAGCGGGAAATCGACATTGCTGCGGCTGGCGACCGGCGCGCTCGAGCCCTTCGGCGGATCCGTCAGCCGGGCGCGCCATGCGGTCATGCTGGACCAGCAAATGAGCCTGCTCGATCCCGAGGGGTCGATCCTGGACAATTTCCGCCGGCTCAATCCGGGTTGCAACGACAATGCCTGCCGTGCCGCCCTGGCGCGCTTTCTGTTCCGGGCCGATGCGGCGCTCAAGCGGGTCAAGGCGCTGAGCGGCGGCGAGATGCTGAGGGCCGGCCTTGCCTGCACGCTCGGCGGCGGCGCGCCGCCCGATCTCCTCATCCTGGACGAGCCGACCAATCACCTCGACATCGCCTCGATCACCGCGGTCGAGGCGGCGCTCTCCGGTTTCGACGGGGCCTTGCTGGTGGTCAGCCACGACGAGGATTTTCTGGAGTCCATCGGCGTGACCAGGCGGATTGTGCTGGGGCCGGCGGCGAGCTGATGGTCTTCCGTCGCAGTGGTTATGACTCTTGGCCGGATCGATTGGGCGACGTTGGTCTCAGTATTTTCGATAGCGCACGGCTGAATTCGTGGATGGCCGGGACAAGCCGGGCCAAGACGGTGAGAGTGCGGCGATAGTGGCTCGGCACCACGTGCCTATGCTCACGTCATTTCGTCTTGACCGGGCTTGTCCCGGGCATCCACGAATTCATTCCCTAGCGGCGCTCAAGCCATCACAATCACTGTGCAGCAACACTAATTCGACGCTTCGCGCAGGCCGGCGGCCTGGACGAGGGCCGTCCAGCGCTCGACATCGCGGCGGATCAGCGCCTCGGTTTCCGCGCGGCCGAGGCGCAGCACGCGGCCGCCGGTGCGTGCGAAGGTCGCCTCGACCTCGGGCAAGGCGAGCACGGCGGCAAGCTCGCGGCTGAGCCGCTCGATCACGTCGGGAGGCGTCGCGGCCGGCGCGAACAGGCCGAACCAGCTTTCCATGTCGAGCGCGGCGACGCCGGTCTCGGCGACGCTCGGTACGTCCGGGTGGAACGGCTGGCGGCCCGCCGACGACACGGCGAGCGCACGCACGGTGCCGGCCTGGACCTGCGCCATGGCGGTCGAGGAAATGTCGAAGAACAGATCGACCCGGCCGCCCATCAGGTCCTGATAGGCGGCCTGGGCGCCGCGATAGGGCACATGGGTCATCTTGACGCCGGCGAGGTGCTCCGTGACGGCGGCCGCGATATGCTGGCCGGAGCCGCGGCCGGCGGAGGCATAGGTCACCGTGCCCGGATTGGCCCTGGCGAAGGCGATGAGCGCGGGCAGGTCGACCTGGGCCAGGTCCTTGCGGGCGATCAGCGTGTAGGACCAGCTGACGGCAAGCCCGATCGGCACCAGATCCTTTTGCGGATCATAAGGCAGGTTCGGATAGAGCCCGGGATTGAGCGCGATGTTGGAGAGACCGCCGAGCAGCAAGGTGTAGCCGTCGGCCGGCGCCTGGGCCGCGGCCTGGGTGCCGACAATGGTGCCGGCGCCCTGCCGGTTCTCGACCACGACGGCCTGGCCGAGCCGGGGCGACAGCCGGTCGGCCAGCACCCGGGCGACCGTATCGAAGCCGCCGCCGGCCGGCTGCGGCACGATCAGCTTGATGGTTTGCCGGGGGTAGTCGTTGGCCATGGCGGGGGCTGCGGCGGCCAGCGCCCACATGGCCAGCATGACGTGTCCTGCGCGACGCATGGATGTCTCCTCGATAGCCCAATGGGAACGATCAATGTCGCTCCTCGTTTGGTTCCGTATATGAAACTGTTCTTGTCCATGAACCAAACACAGTCCGGCGATCGGGTCAACCGCGATGGCCGCCGAAACCGGCGGGCGGGCGGCCTCAGGCCGCGTGGCCGGCCTCGATGGCGCGGGTCAAAGCGGCGGATGTCGATTGCAAGTGCCGACGGAAGAGGCTGTCCTGGCTCTGCGGGAAGCGGGCGGTCGGAACCGCCAGATTGAGCGCGCCGAAGACCTGGCCGTGGCGCATCACGGCCGTGGCGATGCCGGTAATGCCCGGCGTGAACTCCTCGCGGGAATAGGCGAAACCCTCGCGCCCGGCGGCGGCGACTTCCTCGCGCAGCCGGTCCTTGGAGCGGATCGTGTTCGGGGTGATTTCGTCCAGGCGAACGCGCTCGAGATAGGCCGAGAGGTCTTCGGGCGTCATGGCCGCGAGCAGGATCTTGCCGCCGGAAATCGCATAGAGCGGCGCTCGCTCGCCCATCTTCATCGTGTAGGACAGCGCCTGCTGGCCGACCGCCGAGGCAATGGTCTCCATGGCGTCGCCGACCCGCAGATAGAAGGCCGAGGTCTCGTTCAGCGCACCGCTCAATTGGGTCAGCAGCGGCTGGACGACGGTCGCGAGCGGCGGCCCGGCGATCTGGGCCGCCAGTTGCCGGATGCGGTCGCCGAGCCGGTAGCGGGCGCTGTCCGGATCCTGGGCGAGATAGCCACGCGCCTGCAGGTTGTTCAACAGGTGGAACAGGCTGCTCCTGGGAATGGCGAGATTGGCCAGAAGCTTGGAGAAGGACGGCGGCTCCGGCGCGTCGGCGACATAGTCCAGGATGTCGAGCGCGCGGTCGACCGACTTGACAGTGGCATTGTCTTCAGGTTTCATAGTGAAAACCAGTTCATATTTATAAACTAATATTTCCGGCGCGGCTTGTCCAGAGGCCTGGTCACCCGGGAACCCGCTCAGGGAGAGCGACCGCCATGAATGCCGAACTCATCGATCGACTGGCCATTCGCGATCTCCTGGAGAACTGGGCGGTGTGGCGCGATGCCGGCGATTGGCAACGCTTCCAGACGGTCTGGCACGATGACGGCTGGATGTCAGCCACCTGGTTCCAGGGACCGGCCACCGAATTCATCCGGGTCAGCCGGGAGGGCTGGGACAAAGGTGTCAGCATTCTGCACTTCCTGGGCGGCACCAGCATCGACCTCGAGGGCGACCGGGCGATCGCCCAGACCAAGATGACCATTTCCCAGCGCGCCACCGTTCATGGCGTCGCCTGTGACGTCGTCTGCACCGGCCGCTTCTTCGATTTCCTGGAAAAGCGCGGCGACCGCTGGGGCATCGTGCTGCGCCAGCCGATCTATGAAAAGGACCGGCTCGACCCGGTCGATCCGGCGGCCCCGGTCGCCTTGCGCCAGGATGCCCTGCAGGCTCTGCCCGAGGGTTATCGCCATCTCGCCTATATCCAGGAAGAGATCGGCTATCGGGTGAAGCGCGACATGCCCGGCCTGAAGGGGCCGGAGGTCGAGGAACTCTATGCCCGCGGGCGAGGCTGGCTCAAGGGCGGCCCGGCGGCGAAAGCGACCGCCGCCTGAGGCCTGCCGAAAGCGACCCGGGCCGCGTCAGATGTGCAGCGCGTGGCCGAGCGTCTTCAGCGCCGCCTCCTGGAACCCTTCGCCCTGGGTCGGATGGGCGTGAATGGTGCCGGCGATGTCTTCGAGCCGCGCGCCCATTTCCAGTGCCAGGCCGAAGGCGGTGGCAAGCTCGGAAACGCCGTGGCCGACCGCCTGGATGCCGAGCACCAGATGATTGTCGGCGCGCGCCACCACGCGGACGAAGCCGGCTTCGCCGACCATGGTCATCGCCCGGGCATTGGCGGTGAAGGGAAACTGGCCGGTCTTGATCTCCAGTCCCGCCTGCCGCGCCTCGTCGGGGGAGAGGCCCGCCGTGACGATTTCCGGATCGGTGAAGCAGACCGCGGGAATGACGCGCTTGTCCCAGCTCCTGGGATTGCCGGCGACGATCTCGGCGACCATTTCGCCCTGGGCCATGGCGCGGTGCGCCAGCATCGGCTCGCCGGTGACGTCGCCAATGGCAAAGATGCCGCGCATCGATGTCCGGCACTTGTCGTCGATGCGCAGGAAGCGCCCGTCCATGTCGAGGCCGAGCTCGTCCAGGCCCCAGCCCTCGGTCACCGGCCGGCGGCCGACGGTGACCAGCACCTTGTCGGCTTCGATGCGGCGGTCTTCACCACCGGCGGTCTCGATCAGCAGGCTCTCGCCCTTGGGACCAAGCGCCTTGGCCCTGGCGCCGGTCAGCACCTCGACCTTGAGCTCGGCCAGCCGCTTGGCGACCGGACGGGTGAGCTCGGCGTCATATTGCGGCAGGATGCGTTGCTCCGCCTCGACTACCGTGACCGCGGTGCCGAACCTGGCGAAGGCCATGCCGAGCTCGAGCCCGATATAACCGGCGCCGACAACGGCGAGCCGCGCCGGCAGCCTGGTCAGGGCCAGCGCTTCGGTCGAGGAGATCACCGGGCCGCCGAAGGGCAGGAACGGCAGTTCGACCGGCGCCGAGCCGGTGGCGATGACGATGGTTTCGGCGCGGATCACCTGCAGGCCGGTCTCGGTCTCGACCTCCACCGTCTTGCCGTCGCGAAAACGGGCGCGGCCGCCGACGATCTTGACCCGGGCCTTTTTCAGCAAGCCGGCGACGCCGCTGTTCAGGCGCCCGACAATGCCGTCCTTCCAGCCGATGGTCCTGGCGAGATCGAGCACAGGCTTGCCGACGGTGATGCCGAGCGGGCTCGAACCGCCCGCCATATGGCTGGCCTTCTCGAACTCCTCGGCGGCGTGAATCAAGGCCTTTGAGGGAATGCAGCCGATATTCAGGCAGGTGCCGCCGAGCCGGCGCTGCTCGACGATCACGGTATCGACGCCGAGCTGGCCGGCGCGGATGGCGCAGACATAACCGCCGGGGCCGCCGCCGATGACCAGCAATTTGCAGGAAATCTCTTTCATCGGCTTCAGCCTTCCACGAAAATCATCGCCGGGGTTTCGAGCAGCGTCTTGATCCGCTGGACGAAGACGGCGGCGTCCCAGCCGTCGACCACGCGGTGGTCGAAGCTCGACGACAGGTTCATCATCTTGCGTGGGATGAAAGTGGCGCCGTCCCAGACCGGACGAACCATCATCTTGTTGACGCCGATAATGGCGACTTCCGGATAGTTGATGACCGGCGTGGTCACCACGCCGCCGAGCGCGCCGAGCGAGGTGATGGTGATGGTCGAGCCGGTCAGCTCGTCGCGTGTCGCCGTACCGGCTTTTGCCGCATCGGCCAGCCGGTTGACCTCCGCCGCGCAATCCCAGAGGTCCCGCGCCTCGGCGTGCTTGACCACCGGCACGACCAGGCCCGCGGGGGTCTGCGCCGCGATGCCGATATGGATGCCGCCATGCTGGTGGATGATGCCGGCCTCGTCGTCGAACAGGGCGTTGAGGCCCGGCTGGTCGGCGATCGCCTTGACCATGGCGCGCATCAGGAAGGGCAGCATGGTCAGCTTCGGCTGGTCCGCCCGCTTGCCCTTGTTGAGGGCGGCGCGCAGGTCCTCCAGCGCGCTGACATCGACCTCCTCGACATAGGTGATGTGCGGGATGCGCGATTTCGACAGCGCCATCTTTTCGGCGATACGCCGGCGCAGGCCGATGATCTTGATGTCCTCGACCGCGTGGTTCTCCTGCAGCCCGGCCGCACGCGCGGCCTGCGGACCGCGGGCGATGAAGGCATCGAGATCCTCGTGGCTGATCCGGCCGGCCGGCCCTGTGCCGCGCACCTGGCGCAGGTCGATGCCGGCCTCGCGGGCGCGCAGTCGGATCGCCGGCGAGGCGAGCGGCTTGTCGCCCTCGGCCCGCGGCGCGCCGAACGAGGCCTGGCGCGCCGGCGCCGGCACGGTGGCTCTTGCGGGGGCCGCCTCGGCGGCTGCTTTGGGCGGCGCGGCCGGCGGTTTGGCGGCGGGTTTCGTTTCGGCCTTGGCTTCGGCCTTGGCCGGGGCTTCGGCCTTTGCCGGCGTCTCGTCCGCCGGTGCTGTACCTTCGCCCTCGACCTTGAGCCGGATCAGGGCGGAGCCGACCGCGACGACGTCGCCGATCTCGGCGCCGAGCCAGGTGATTTCACCATCGACCGGCGAGGGGATCTCGACGGTCGCCTTGTCGGTCATGACGGCGGCGAGCAACGTGTCCTCGCGGACGAGATCGCCGACCTTGACGTGCCATTCGACCAGCTCGGCCTCCGCGACGCCTTCGCCGACATCGGGCAGCTTGATCACATGTTCGCCCATGATCAGGCCTCCATGGCTTCGACGAGGGCGCGGCCGAGCCTGGCCGGTCCGGGGAAATAGTCCCATTCCTGGGCGTGCGGATAAGGCGTGTCCCAGCCGGCGACCCGGATGATCGGCGCTTCCAGATGGTAGAAGCAGTTCTCCTGGACAAGCGCGGCGAGCTCGGCGCCGAAGCCCGAGGTCAGCGTCGCCTCGTGAATGACCACGCAGCGGCCGGTTTTCCTGACCGAGGTCACGATGGTGTCGAGGTCGAGCGGCAGCAAGGTCCTCAGATCGATGATCTCGGCGTCGATGCCGGTCTCGGCAACCGCGGCCTCGGCGACATAGACCATGGTGCCATAGGCGAGGATGGTGATGGCGGCGCCCTTGCGGCGGATCGCCGCCTTGCCGAGCGGCACGGTGTAATGGCCGTCCGGCACTTCGCCGAGCTCGTGTTTCGACCAGGGTGTGACCGGCCGGTCGTGATGACCGTCGAACGGGCCGTTATAGAGCCGCTTCGGCTCGAGGAAGATCACCGGGTCGGGGTCCTCGATCGCCGCGATCAGCAGGCCCTTGGCGTCATAGGGATTGGACGGCACCACCGTCTTCAGGCCGGAGACGTGGGTGAACAGGGCTTCCGGGCTCTGGCTGTGGGTCTGGCCGCCGAAAATGCCGCCGCCGGTCGGCATGCGCACCACCAGGGGGCAGGTGAACTCGCCATTGGAGCGATAGCGCAGGCGCGCGGCTTCCGAGACGATCTGGTCATAGGCCGGATACATGTAGTCGGCGAACTGAATTTCGACGCAGGGCCTGAGGCCATAGGTGGCCATGCCGACCGCTGTACCGACAATGCCGAGCTCGTTGATCGGCGCGTCGAAGCAGCGGCTCTTGCCGTATTTCTGCTGCAGCCCCTGGGTGCAGCGGAACACGCCGCCGAAATAGCCGACATCCTCGCCGAACACGACGACATTGTCGTCACGCTCCATGGACACGTCCATGGCGCCGCGAATGGCTTCGATCATGGTCATTCTGGGCATGGCGTCAGACCCCTGCCTGCTGGCGCTGGCGGCGCAGATGCGGCGGCATCTCGGCATAGACGCCCTCGAACATGTCGCGCGCCGAGGGCCGGCCGCCGGCATGCAGCGTGCCGTGGCGCTCGGCTTCCTTCTGCGCCGTGATCACCGTGTCGAGGATTTCCGCCTCGGCCTGCTTGTGGCGGTCCTCCGACCAGAGGCCGCGCAGGATCAGGTGGTTCTTCAGGCGGATCACCGGGTCGCCCAGCGGCCAGGCAGCGGATTCGGTTTTCGGCCGGTAGGCGGAAGGGTCGTCCGAGGTCGAATGGGCGCCGACCCGATAGGTGACATATTCGACCAGCGTCGGGCCGAGATTGCTGCGGGCGCGCTCGATCGCCCATTTGGCCACCGCATGAACGGCCAGGTAGTCATTGCCATCGACACGCAGCGCCGGCAGGCCGAAGCCGAGGCCGCGCGCTGCGAAAGTGCCGGAACCGCCGCGGGCAATGCCCTGGAAGGTCGAGATGGCCCACTGGTTGTTGACGATGTTGAGCACCACGGGCGCCCGATAGGTCGAGGCGAAGACCAGGGCCGCGTGGAAATCGGATTCGGCGGTCGAGCCGTCGCCGATCCAGCCGGCGGCGATCCTTGTGTCGTTCTTGATCGCCGAGGCCATGGCCCAGCCGACGGCCTGGACGAACTGCGTCGCCAGATTGCCCGAGATCGAGAAGAAGCCGTGTTCCTTCGACGAATACATGACCGGCAGTTGCCGGCCCTTCAGCGGATCGCTTTCGTTCGAATAGATCTGGTTCATCATCTCGACCATCGGATAGCCGCCCGCGATCAAGAGGCCGGCCTGCCGGTAGGTCGGGAAATTCATGTCGCCGGGCTGCAGCGCGCGGCGAAAGGCGCAGCTCACCGCCTCCTCGCCCATATGCTGCATGTAGAACGAGGTCTTGCCCTGGCGCTGGGCCATCTGCATGCGCGCATCGAAGGCGCGCAGCGTCATCATGTGCCTGAGCCCCTCGGCCAGCTCGTCGTCGCTGAGCGAGCCGGCCCAGGGGCCGACCGCCTCGCCGTCGCGGTTGAGCACGCGGATGATCGAATAGGCGAGATCGCGGATCGATTCGGGATTGGCGTCGATGTCGGGGCGCCGGACCGAACCCGCCTCCGGGATCCTCACATTGGAAAAGTCAGGCGTGCCGCCGGGGCGGACCTCCGGTTCGGGCACGTGAAACTGCAAGGGGGTAGTGTCGGTCATGTCGGTTCCCTCATCGGCCCCGCGGGGCGCGCCGCCGGGCAGGTGCCTCTGGCATCAAGATGGCCATCCAACTGTCGCAGAGGAAGGGCCGGCTTTCCGCATCGCGCCAGTGGCGGGCCCACAAGAGCGGATGAATTTTCAGGACGGCTCATGCGGGCGCACGATCGCGGCGCGCGGATGAGAAACGCCGGTGATCCCGCGCGATCATGGCCGGGACGGCGTTACGGCAGGCAGGGCCCGGCTGTCTTGCAGCTTCTTGGTTCATGAAAGGCGATCAACCCCAGATCGCAGAACGATATTTCATAACGCTTTGGCCGTCTTGTTCCGAAATGTCTAAAATCTGTTCCGCGGCAGAATTTCATTGCTAAGTTTGCCGTCGAAATCAGCGATACTTGCGACGGCCATGATTTCGGCCCCGCCTGATCATGAATCGGGCCTGGCGCGGGGCAGCGAGCACCGTCGCCGCCGGCCGGGAGCGGCCTATGCCGCGCCGCCGCCCCGGTCGCTGCCGAGGAAGGCGTGGCCACGCGGCGACAGGCGGTAGCCCGAGGCGAGGCTCTCGGTGAGGCCGAGCTCCTTCAGCTTGCGGATCTTGATCTTCAGCGCGGGTTTCTCGGTGCCGAGGCGGACGGCGATTTCGCCGGCGGTGATGCCGTCGCGGGCTGCGATCAGCGCCAGCGTCGTGCCGGTCCAGGGGCCGGTCCGGCTGCCTCGGTCGAGCGCATCGAGCTTGGCTCGAAGCGCGGCCCGCGCGCCCGGGTCGATCCGGTCGTCACCACGCAAGGCCTCGCGCGGGTCGTCGCCGGCACGGTGGAACGCTATCCGGTAAAGCATGCCGCCGCGGGACCGGCCGATATCGGCGAGAAGGGCGGTGACCGAGGCAAATCCGGCGGAGGCCGCGTCCGCCTCGGTCAGGTCGTCGGCCTCGACCGGTTCGAGCCGGTCGATGGCCAATATGCCGATGGCGGTGCGCAAGGTGCCGCCCGGCCGGACGGTGGGTTTCTGCCAGCGCCGGAAGGCCTGGCGGATCTCGCCGGTGGCGATCCGGTCGAGCACGGCCTGTTTGAACAGCATGCGCGGGCCCCCATCGTGAGCATGGCCGCCGGCGATCGTCAGGCGTCGCGCGGCAAGGCGGATGCATCATATTGTAGGGCGAATTCGGCGCTTGGCGGGATCGGCTTGATGACGTCGATGAGCACGCCGTTGGGGTCGGCGGTGATGAAATGGCGCTGGCCGAACGGCTCGTCGCATAGGGGCGTCAGGATCGGCAGGCCCGCCGCCATGATCTCGCGATAGACGGCGTCGGGATCGTCGACCTCGAAATTGAGGATCAGGCCGGAGACCTGGCCACGTGCCTGTTCGGGCACGGTGTGGTGGTTGCCGTCGAGAACCGCCAGGTTGTTGCTGCTGTCCTCGGCCGATTGCAGGTGGACGTACCAGTCGCTGGTGAACAGCGCCCGATAGCGGAAGTGCCTGACGTAGAAGGCGGCTGTGGCCGCCACGTCGCGGGTCATGATGACGGGATAGGAGCTGGTTGTTTTCACGGCTGGCCCTTTCCTCCGGAGAGACATACAGTCTGCATGTATCTTGGATTTAACATACAGGCTGAATGTATGCAACAATTGCAACAGCCCCGCTCCAACCGCGAGCGCAGCGAAACCACCCGCCATGCCCTGCTCTCGGCCGCCCGGGCGCTGTTTGTCGAAAAGGGTTATGCGGAGACGTCGACACCGCAGATCGCGGCGGCCGCCGGCACGACGCGCGGGGCGCTCTATCACCACTTCGAGGACAAGCGCGCGCTGTTCCGCGCTCTGCTCGAACAGGAGGCGGGCGCGGTCGCCGCGGAGATCGAGGCGGCGGCGCCCATGGGCCTGCCGGCGCGGGCCGCGCTGATCGCCGGCAGCAATGCCTATCTCGACGCCATGACGCTTGCCGGCCGGACCAGGCTGCTGCTGATCGAGGGGCCGGCCGTGCTCGGCAGCGCCGCCATGAACAGCCTGGACGAGGTCCACGCGGCCCGGACGCTGCGGGCGGGCCTGGAAGCGGCCATGAGCGCGGCGGCGAAGGCGGCGTTGCCGGTCGCGGCTCTGTCCGTGTTGCTCTCGGCCGCCTTCGATCGCGCCGCGCTCGCCATCGACGCCGGTGCCCACGCGGCCGACTTCAAGGTGGCTCTCACCGGCATGATCGAGCGGATCCTGGGCGAAACCGGTGGTGTCCGGTCATAGCGGGCAGCGTGTCGCGGCGGCGGTTGCGACGCCGCGCCGGATGGCGCGACGCCGGGATTGTTCAGTCCGCGGCCGGCCCGGGGCGCCGGCCGTCCCGGCGTCAGCGCCGTTCGACCGGTGCGCTGCGTTCGGCCCAGCGCGGCCGGCCGTCATGAGGATGCCAGCCGCGGGCCGGCTCGACATGACGCGGGCCGTAGTGCCCATGATGGCCGTGGTGGCGATGATGCCGATGGCGATCCGTTTCGCAGCCGGCCAGGACGGTGCCGAGAACCATCGCAACCGCCGCCAATTTCAATCCGTGCATGTCATGCTCCTGCAAATGTCGAGGCTGGCGACGCTGACGCCGTGACATTGCCCGGGCATTGCAGCCGGTTTCCATCAGGCCGCGCCAAGTCGTCGCAGCGCGGCCGCCGACCTGGGCGAAGGCCGGTGTGGCCGGTAGGAGCGCGCGAGCGGAGATCCCCGCCGACCTGACGCAGGGCCGCCTTGCGGCCGCTGCAATGTGCCTGCAATCCGGCAGGCGTGTCTGGGCGCGGGCCGCCGGAGCAGGTGCATCATGCGAATCATGCTGGTCGAAGACGAACGCGAGATGGCCAATGCGCTTCGTTCGGCCCTGGCGAAACACGACATGCTGGTCGACCACGTCATGACCATCGGCGACGCCGAGCTCGCGGCCGGAACCTTCCAGTATGATGCCATCCTGCTCGACCGGCAGTTGCCCGATGGCGACGGCCTGGCGCTGCTGCCGCGGCTGCGCGGGCGCGGCCTGAGCGTGCCGGTGATCGTGCTGACGGCCAAGGGCGACCTGGCCGAGCGGATCAACGGGCTGGATACCGGCGCCGACGACTATCTGGCCAAGCCCTTCGCGCTGGAGGAACTGCTGGCACGGCTGCGCGCCGTGCTGCGCCGCCCTTCGGGAATGGCGGCCGAAATGCTCAAGCTCGGCCAGCTCACCTTCGATTTCGGCAACCGGCAGGCTTTCGTCGCCGGCGAGCTCGTGCCGCTGCGCCGGCGCGAATTGCTGGTCCTGGAAGCGCTGGCGCGCCGCAAGGGCCGTACCGTGCTGCGCTCCGTGCTCGAAGAGGCCGTTTATAGTTTCGACGACGAGATCCAGTCGAATGCGCTGGATACCCATGTGTCGCGGCTGCGCAAGAAGCTCAGCGAGGCTGGTGCCGAGGTCGAGATCCATCCGATCCGCGGTGTCGGCTATCTGATGAAGCGGGCTTCATGAAAACGGCGGATTGCGTGAAAAAGCCGGCCCGCTCACTCAAGTGGCGGCTGGTCTGGCGGCTGATCGCCTTGCAGGCCGGCGTTCTCTTGATGCTGGTGGTCGGCCTCATGAGCCTGCTGCTGCACGCCGACATTTCCGGCAAGATGATGGAGGCGGGAGCCGCCGATATCGTCGCCGGCGCCGTCTCGCGCGATGCGGCGGGAGAGCTGACGCTCAACCCCTCGCCCGACCTCACCTGGCTCTACGGCGAGGCGCCGGATTTCTGGTTCGTGGTCGTCGACGACCGCGGGAAATCGCTGTCGCGCGGCAACATCCCGCCGGCTTTTCATCGCATGGCGGAGGACCTCGGCCGGTTCAGCTATGGCGAGATCCGCGGTGCGGTGGGCGACGAAAAGCACTCGGGTGTGATCCGGACGGTCGACAGCAAGGTCGGCCCGCTCAATGTGCTCGCCGGTGCCGGCCGCATGCTGAGCCTGCCTTTCGTCGTCTTCATCCTGTCGCAACTGCTGGTCCTGCCTTTGTTGGCGGTCCTGGCCCTGGTCACGCTCATCGCCATTCCGGTCATCGTCACGCGCGCCTTCGCCGGGATGAAGGAGATCGCCGCCGATGCCGAACGTATCGATATCGACGAGCGCGGCACCAGGCTGTCGGCGGAGAACGTGCCGGCGGAGGTCGTTCCGCTGGTCAATGCGGTGAACGAGGCGCTGAACCGGCTCGATATCGGCTACGGCAAGCACAAGCGCTTCCTGGCGGATGCGGCGCATGAACTGCGCACGCCGATCGCCATCCTGCAGACACGGCTGGAGGACCTGGCATCGGGGCCCGAGCAGGCGCGCCTGCTGGCGGATGTCGCGCGGCTGTCGCTGATGGCCGAGCAATTGCTCGACCTCCAAAGGCTCGATCAGCAGCCCAGGCAGATGTCGCCGGTCGATCTGGTGGCGCTCGGCCTCGGCGTCACCGCCGACCTCGCGCCGCTCGCCATCGCCGCGGGCTATCAACTGTCCTACGAGGCCGGCAAGGAACCGGTCCTGGTCTCGGGCGACCAGGCGTCGCTGCAGCGGGCGCTGATCAATCTCGTGCAGAACGCCATCGAGCATGCCGGCGGCCGGGGCACGATCACGGTCGTCGTCGAGCGAAGCGGCAGCATCGAGGTCCGTGACGAGGGGCCGGGCGTTCCGGCGCAGCACCGCGACCAGATCTTCGAGCCGTTCTACAGGGTGCAGGCGCGCGATCACGGCGCGGGGCTCGGACTGCATCTGGTGCGCGAGGTGGTGCAACGCCATCACGGCCATGTCGCGGTGATCGATCATGCGTCGGACGGTTCATGCTTCCGGATGACGCTGCCCCTGCTGCGGGTTTGATCCAGGCCCCATGCCCGCCGACGATCGCGAGCGGTCGCGTTGTCTCGACCCGCAGACGCTCGCCTCGCCGCGCGATGCCATCCGGCCCGGTGGAATGGACCATTGCCGCGATCCCGCGCATGACGGCCGGCCTCCCGCCGCAGAAGGCCCTAACCGGCCGCTCGGCCAGGACTATTCGCGCACATTCGAATTGTTCTATTTTATCAATAAAAACAATGGCTTGATGTCAATTTTCGGAGCCTCTATGGATACCCGGGTCAGGTGGGCGCGACACCGTGAGGTGTCTGGAGATGAGCGCGAAGGTGAGCGACGACATGCAGCGCGGCCGGGCCGGGGCGATCGCTCGTGGCATTGCCCTGTGGGGCGGTGCCGGAGCCGTCGTGCTGTTCAGCCACGTCGCCTTTGCCTGGATTCTCAGTGCCGGGGCCAGGCCGAAGCTTTCGGCCGGCGAGCCGCCGGCCGCGATCATGGTCGATCTCGCACCCTTGCCGGCCTCGGTCCTGCCGGCGGCCGATCCGAAAGCCCCCGACATCACCACCCACGAGGCGGCCTTCGGTCGGGCGTCCGATGTTTCGACGGTGGCCGTGGCCGGCCCGGCCATGGCGCAACCGCTCGAGCCGGCCACTCAGGCGATCCAGGCATCGGCCCCCGCCGCGCCGGCGGCGGCTCCGCTCGCGACGGCCGTGCCGCTGCCGGTGTCGCGGCCAAGGCCGCGGGCGGCGCCGGCGCGGACCGCCGATGCCGGCAAGCCCGAACATCTGCCCCGCCGCGCCGCGCCTGCCCCGGTCCGCGACGCGGTCAGCACGCCCGACCAGCCGACAGGCGCGGCGGCGACGCCGACATCGGGCATGGGGGCGGCCGCCGCCCATGTTCAATCGACCTGGAAGAGCCGGCTCTTGGCCCATCTCGACCGGCACAAGCGCTATCCGGCCCAAGCGAGAGGCGCCGAGGGTGTTTCGCTCTTGAGTTTCACGATGGATCGCCAGGGCGCGGTGCTCGGCTTCTTCATCGCGCGTTCCTCTGGTTCGGCGGCGCTCGACGCGGAGACGCTCGCGATGGTCCAGCGGGCCGCGCCCTTGCCGGCTGCTCCCGGTGAGATGCCGGGGAACCCGCTGCAATTCACTGTCCCCGTGCGGTTCAGTCTGCGATGAAGGGCCGTCTCATGACCGGAGGCTTTGGTGACCAGCCGTGAAATTCTGTGGCGCTGGCGCGGCCAGACCATTCCTCTGGGCCTTGACGAGGCTGGCGCGGGAGAGACCCTGCTGCTCCTGCCCGCCCTCAGCTCGATATCGACCCGCGGCGAGATGATCCCGCTCATGCGGGCCTTGGCGCCGCATTTCCGCGTGGTGACGGTCGACTGGCCCGGCTTCGGCGACCGGCCGCGGCCGCCGATCGATTGGACGCCCGATATCCTGTCGGCCTTTCTGGACTGGCTCGTGGCCGAAGTCGTGTCGGATCCCTTCGCGATCGTGGCGGCGGGACACGCCGCGGCCTATGCGCTGCATCATTTCGCCGCGAGGCCGGGCACCGCGACGCGGCTCGTTCTTGTCGCGCCGACCTGGCGCGGTCCGTTTCCGACCATGATGGGCGGCCAGCGGCCCTGGTTCGGCCGTGTCCGCGCCGCGCTCGACGCGCCGCTCGTCGGGCCGGCGCTCTATCGCCTGAACCTCAGCGGCCCGGTGATCCGCAAGATGGTCGTCGAACACGTCTACAGCGACGGGGCATGGCTGACGGCGGAGCGGCTGGCGGCCAAGCGCACCGTCAGCCGCCAGGCTGGAGCACGCCACTCATCCGCGCGTTTCGTCACCGGGGGTCTCGATCGCATCGGCGACCGCGGCAGCTTCATCGATCTGGCCCGCGGCACCGGCCTGCCGACATTGCTGGTCTACGGCGCGGAAACCCCGGCCAGATCCCGCGCCGAGATGGCGGCGCTCGCGACGGTCGCCGGAGTCGAGACGGTGCTGCTCGACCGTGGCAAGCTCGCGATCCACGAAGAATTCGCCGATGCGACGGCGCGCGCGATCCTGCCGTTCCTGGCAGCCCGCCCACGGCCCGGCGGCCCGCCGGTCCAGATGCCCGCCAGGGATGACCCATGAGCGACGGTTTCACCGCGCTTCGGCGTTCCGCGCGCGCCTGGCCCGGGCGGCCGGCGGCCGCGACGAGCCGGGATTTCTTCCTGCGCGCGATTTCGCTAGAACGCACCTTGTTCGATGCTGCTGACCGGGACGGACCCTGAGATGGATATTTTCGAGCGCCTGAAGGCAGCCGCGCCGGCGGAATGGTCGAGCTATGTCGATCACGATTTCGTCCGTCGGATGGGTGCGGGCACACTGCCGGCCGCGGCCTTCCAGGTCTATCTGGTGCAGGACTATCTGTTTCTGATCCAGTTCGCCCGTGCCTATGCGCTGGCGATCTATAAGGGCCGGACGCTTGCCGACATGCGGGCGGCGCAGCGGGGGCTGTCGGCCATTCTCGACGTCGAGATGGACCTGCATGTCCGGCTGTGCGGGCGGTGGGGCCTGACCCCCGACGCGATCGAGGCGGCGCCCGAACATCAGGCGACCATTGCCTATACCCGCTTCGTCCTGGATTGCGGCGTCTCAGGCGACCTGCTCGACCTGCATGTGGCGCTGGCGCCCTGCGTCATCGGTTATGCCGAAATCGGCCGCCGCCTGGCGCCCGATGGCGTGGCCGCGCTTGGCGATCATCCCTACCGGGACTGGATCGGCGAATATGCCGGAGAGGTCTATCAGGAGATCGCCCATGGCGCGCGCGCCCATCTCACCGGGCTTGCCGCGCGCGCCATGACCGAGCAGCGCTTCGCCGAGCTGGCCGGCATTTTCGCCAAGGCCTCGCGGCTCGAGGCGGATTTCTGGCAGATGGCCTTGAATGAAAGCCAGGCCTCGCCGGCCTGAGGCAGGTGGCCGGAAATCGGATATCGGCTCCAGCCGGCATGCGACGGCATCGAAGCAGCCGTGTCGCCGGGCCGGCGGTTTTTTCGCCGACGCGCCTGGTTCCGGCGAGGTCGCTGCCGATTCAATATGTTAGCCGCGGGGCGGCGACGGCCTCCCGGCAATCGGCCGCAATCTTCTTAGAATTTGTCTAAACTATTGAGATTGCGTGATATTTCGTTAGGGGCTAATCAGCCCCTGCGGCGGAGGCTGTTCGGGTCTCGGCCGGGTTGGCCGTCGCCGCATGGATTGCCTGTGCTATCTTCCACAGGGCACGCCCGCGGCGTTCCGGTGCATCTGCAACCTGAAGTCGGCACGATGGCGCGATCGCGAGAGCGAAAAAAAGGTGGCGGACGGGAGGAAACTGCTCCCTCGTTCGTCTTACCTCATGGAGGCCAGGACGGACCCGGCCCGATGGCAGGACGATGATGGCCTCGAACCAGCCCCATGTCCCGGAGAAAGCGGAACGCCGGTTCCGGCCGGCGAGCGGGACGCCGCTGGCCTCGACGCCCGGTCATGGCCCGCCCGCCGCATTTCGATTTCGACGCCTCCGGCCACAATCGCGCCGGATGATCACGCCCTCCGGGGCTTGAGCGACCCGCAAGCCAGTCTGTTCCTGACCTCCAGGCAGGCAGCCAGCGGCAAGCTCTCATTCAACAGACGAGTGAGAACAATGGTTGGCGAGTACCTGGCGCGGATGAACCGCGGGCCCTTGACGAGGAACCGGCGCGGCGGCCCGACGCTGCTGGTCGCGGCTTTGCTGGCGATCGCTCCGCCGAATGCCGGATGGGCGCAGGTCGCGCCGGCGCCAGCGGCCAGCGTGGGCGCTTCGCCGTCGCCGGCTACCGGCGCCGCTTCCAATGCGCCGGTGGCGCCGACGACCGCTCCGCCGGCCGCGACCGATGCGCTGCCGTCGCCGGCGTCGCTCGACACGGTGGCGGCGCCTCAGCCGGGGCCTTCGCCCACGCTGCCGGCGGCCGCGCAGCTGCCGCACGACCTGTCGCCCTGGGGCATGTTCATGGCGGCCGATATCGTCGTGAAAGCGGTCATGCTCGGCCTCGCCTTCGCGTCGCTGGTGACCTGGACGGTCTGGCTCGCCAAGGGCCTGGAGCTGTTCGGCGCCAAGCGCAAGGCGACGCGCGCGGTGCGCAAGCTCGCCGGGGCCGATGGCCTGGCCCAGGCGGCGCGCGCGGTCGATACCGGCTGGACCCGGCGAGGACCGGTCGCCGACCTCGTCCGCGCCGCCATGCGGGAGACGGTACGGTCATCCGAGCTTTCGGCCGACGGCATCAAGGAGCGGGTATCGATCGCGCTGTCGCGGATCGAGGCCAAGGCCGGACGCAACATGGCGAAGGGGACCGGCCTGCTCGCCACCATCGGCTCGACTGCGCCCTTCGTCGGCCTGTTCGGCACGGTCTGGGGCATCATGAACGCCTTTATCGGCATCTCCCAGTCGAAGACCACCAATCTGGCGGTCGTCGCCCCGGGCATCGCCGAGGCTCTGCTGGCGACCGCCATCGGCCTGGTCGCGGCGATCCCGGCGGTCATCATCTACAATGTCTTCGCCCGCTCGATCACCGGCTATCGTGCGCTGCTGTCGGATGCCTCGGCGGAGATCCTGCAGCACCTGTCGCGTGACCTGGCCCGCGACGAAGCCGAAGCGGCGCGGCTTCCCGCCGCCGCGTCTCCGGCCCGGCCCGGCTCCCTTCACGCGGCGGCGGAGTAACAGCATGGGCGTCAGTCTCAAGGATCCGCAGGAAGGCGACCTCGCCGAGGTCTCCGATATCAATGTCACGCCGTTCATCGACGTGATCCTGGTGCTGCTGATCATCTTCATGGTGGCGGCGCCGCTGTCCACCGTCGATGTCGCCGTCGACCTGCCGGTGTCGAATGCTCAGCCGCAGCCGCGGCCGGACAAGCCGGTCTTCCTGACCGTGAAGAACGATCTCGTCCTGGCGCTCGGCAATGACGACGTCCCGCGCGAGGCGCTGCAGGCGACGCTCGACCGGCAGACCCAGAACGATCGCGAACAGCGGATCTTCCTGCGCGCCGATGGCGCGGTCGCCTATCGCGAACTGATGAATGTCATGAACCTGCTGCGCCAGGCCGGCTATCTGAAGATCGCACTGGTCGGCCTCGAGGATACCGGTGCCGCTGCGGGGGCGGGGGCTGCTGCCGGCGCGCTGCCGGCGCCGGCCGCTCCGGCCGCGGGTGCGCCGCGGCCATGACCGAAATGGCGACCGATCGCGGCGGTGATACCGGGTCGCGTCCCTGGCTCAGGCTGGCCGGCTGGACCGGCGCGGCGGCGGCCGTCTGCGCGGTTCACGCCGGTGCGGTCTGGCTTGCCGTCAACTGGCAGCCGGCGGCGGCGGCGGCCGGCGAGCCGCCATCCGCCATCATGATCGAGCTGTCGCCGGTCTCGGTGGCGCCGGAAGCGCCGCCGCAGGACATGGCGCCCGGACCGCAGATGACCCAAGCGGAGCCGGCGCCGATACAGCCGGAGACCGAACCGGAGGTCGAGCGCACGCCGGTCGAGGATACGCCACCGCCACCGCCGCCGCCCGAACCGGAGATCCGGATCCCCGAATTGCCGCCCATGCCGGACGCGGCGGCGGTGCTCACGCCGCCGCCACCGCCGCCGAAACCGCAGGTCGAGCGGCCGCCACCGCCGCGACCGGTGCAGCGGGTCGAACGACCGCGTCCGGTCCGGCCGGATCGGGCGCGGGTGCGCCAGACCACCGCGCCGCCGACGGCGCAGACCCAACGTGCCGACACGGCGGCGGCGCCTTCCGCCGGCGCGGCCGCGGCCTCGGCCGCCTCGCAGGCCAATTGGCGCAGCAGCCTCATGGCCCATCTCAACCGCTTCAAACGCGCGCCGCCGGGGGCCACCAGCGGCGTCGTCCAGGTCGCCTTCACCATCGACCGGTCGGGCCGCGTGCTGTCGTCGCGGCTGGTGCGGGGCTCGGGCGACAGCGCTCTCGACAACGAGGCGGTGTCGATGATGCGTCGCGCCAGCCCGGTGCCGGCCCCGCCGGCCAGCGTCGCCGGTAGTTCGATCTCGTTCTCCGTTCCGGTCCGGTTCAACCGATGAAGTCCATGCTCAAGCTTGTTCCAAGGCCTGCCGAACCGCCGCCGAGGTCTGCCGGAACGGACGCGCTGTTCGAACTCGACGGCGTCAGTTTCGCGGTCCCCGGCCGGGTGCTGCTCGAGCCCTTGACCATGAGCCTGCCGGCGCGCCGCGTCGTCGGACTGATCGGCCATAACGGCTCGGGCAAATCGACGCTGGTCAAGCTGCTGGCGCGCCAGCAGCCGGTCTCGGCCGGCACGATCCGCTTCGAGGGCAAGGCGCTGGAGGCCTGGGGCGACCGGCCCTTCGCGCGCAAGGTCGCCTACCTGCCGCAGCAGACGCCGCCGGCCTCGGGCATGCTGGTCAAGGAACTGGTGGCGCTCGGCCGCTATCCCTGGCACGGCGCGCTCGGCCGCTTCGGCCAGGCCGACCGCGACAAGGTCGCCGAGGCCATGGCCTTGGCCGATGTCGAGCCCTTTGCCGAACGGCTGGTCGATACCCTGTCCGGCGGCGAACGCCAGCGCGTCTGGCTGGCCATGCTGGTGGCACAGGACGCCGAATATCTGCTGCTGGACGAGCCGATCTCGGCGCTCGACATCGCCCATCAGATCGAGGTGCTGTCGCTGGTCCGGCGGCTGTCGCGCGATCGCGGGCTGGGCGTCGTCGTCGTGCTGCACGACGTCAACATGGCGGCGCGCTTCTGCGACGAGATCGTCGCCTTGCACAGCGGCAGACTGATCGCCCGCGGCGCGCCGCCGGCAATCATGACGCCGAAGGCACTCCAGGCGGTCTATGGCGTCGCCATGGGCGTCATGCCGCATCCCGTTTCCGGCTTGCCGATCAGCTATGTCAGCTGAGCCCTGCCGTCCCGACTCCCGCTCTCAACAAGGCCCGAGACCATGTTCCGCTCCAAGCTTCTCCTGCGCTGCACGGTGATCGCCGGCATCGCTATTGCCGCCGGCACGGCGTTGGCCCAGCAGCCGGCACCGGCCGCCAATCCCCGCCGTCCCGCGCCCGCGCCGGCCGCCGCCGCGCCGGCTCCCGCGCCGGCCCCGACGCCTCTGGCTGCCCCGCTCATGCCTCCCGTCGCGCAACTGCCGAACGGCGCGACCTCGATCAACGAGACCTATGGTGACTGGACCGTCGACTGCCGGATCATCGAGGGCCGCAAGGCCTGCGCCTTCTCGCAGGCCCAAGGCAACCAGCAGACCGGCCAGCGCACCTTCGCCATCGAGCTTCGCCTGCCGGAAAGCGGCAAGACCGACGGTGTCCTGCTCCTGCCCTTCGGGCTCAACCTGGATCTTGGCGTGAAGCTCAAGATCGACGAGCAGGATCTCGGCCAGGGCGTGCGCTTTTCCACCTGCCTGCCATCCGGCTGCCTGGCGCCGATCAGCCTGCCGACGGTCGCCACCGAAGCCCTGAAGAAGGGCACCCGGCTGATCGTCAGCGCCACCTCGCTGAGCAGCGGCGAGACCGCCACCTTCAACGTCTCGCTGAACGGCTTCGCCGCTGCCATCGCCCGGGTCGCCCAACTCGGCGGCTGACCGTCCGCCGGCCCGGACTTTGCGCCGCTCGGAAACCGCTGGCGACCTGGTTCCAGCGGAGATCTCACGTCGTCTCGGCCGACCTTCTCCCGGCCTTCACGACGTGTGCGTTTTGAATGGGTGGCTCCCCGGGCCAAGCCCGGGGATGACGGGCCAAGCCCGGGGATGACGGGCCAGGCCCGGGGATGACGAGCGGTGGTGAGATGCCCGGTCGGTGCTCCCGAACGGCTGCTCAGGACCTGCGGACGCCCCAGGTGATCGGCTGGTTGGCCGGCCATGACACATAGCCCTGGACGCGGGGGTGAATGGCCTCCAGGACGGGATCGTAATAGAGCCCGATGATCGGCACGTCGGCGGCGATCTTGGCGTGGATCCTGGCGAAGATCTCGCGCCGGGCGGCGTCGTCGGAGGCCCGTGCGCTCTCGGCCAGCAGGGCGATCGCTTCCGGATCGCCATATTGGGCGGTCTTGGTGTTCGTCTTGCTGTCGATGAAGGTCATGTACATCTGGGTCGGGTCGAAGCGCACCGAAAAGGAGAAGGACTGCAGCTGGAAGCGACCGTTCAGATAATTGCTGAGCTGGGTTGCCCAATCGAGCACTTCCAGCTGAACCTTGAAGCCCGCGGCGGTCAGCATGGCCTCGATGACGACCGCGTTCTGATACATGCCGGGATATTGCCTGTTGGTCTGCAGTTTGATCGGCTGGCCGCGATAGCCGGCCTCCCGCAGCAGAGCCGCGGCGCGCGCCGGGTCATAGGCCGGCCATTCGGCGAAACGCTGATCGTAGAAGGCCGTCGAATTGCTGACGCCCGAAGGGTTGGCCTGGGTCAGGCCGGCGGCGCGCGCTTCGGCGATGTCCTTGAGGTTGATGGCATGGGCCAGGGCCAGGCGAATCTTGACATTGGACAGCAGCGGGTCGTCGGTCTGGATCAGCATGGTCGACCAGCCGAGCCCCGGCGCGGTGACGATGCGCATGCCGCGCTGGCGCAGCGGCTCGACCTGCTCGGGATCGATCCTGGCGAGGATATCGACGGCGCCGGTGGTCAACGCCGCCTCGCGGGCGGTCGAGTCCGGAATGACCCGGAACAGCACCTGGTCGACCAGCATGTCGCGGGCGCCGGAAAAGCCGCTGGCGGGAGCGGCACTCGGTTTATAGTCGGCAAAGCGATCCAGCAGGATATATTCGCTGCGGCGCCATTCGCGCAGCTTCAGCGGCCCGGAACCGATCGGCGTCGTCCATTTGCCCGTCGCATCGAGGCTGTCGGGATGAGCCGCGACGACATGGCACTGGATATTGGCGAGCTGCTTGAGAAACAGCGCATTGGCCTGGTCGAGCCTGAACACCACCGTCTGGGCGTCGGGGGCTTCGACCGCGACGACCTTGACCCCGCCGCCGCCGAAGAAGGTGGTGCGGCAGGCCCAGGCGGCGCCTTGCACCAGCCGGTCCCACATCCATTTCACCTCGGCCGAGGTGACAGGCTTGCCGTTGTGAAACAGGGCGCCGCTGCGCAGTTTGAACGTATAGGTCCGGCCCTCGTCGGTGACCGCCCAGCTGTCGGCGAGGGCCGGCCCGACGCTCAGGTCGGCGCGGAAGGCGACCAGGCCCTCGAAGATCTGATGGACGACACCGTCGGTATTGGCGTCGCGATTGACGCCCGGTTCCAGGCTGCGGATGTCGGCATTGAGGGCGACCGTCAGGCGGCTGCCGGTGGGAGCGGGCTGGGCAAGGGCAGGGGAGGCGATGATCGCTCCCAGGAGGCCAAGCCAGGCGGTGCGGATCATGCTGCGTCCCCTTCTTTTTTTGATGGTCAGTCGGCCGGCCAGTTGGCCGTGGCGTCGTCGAAGAAAGCCTCGACGGCCTGGAAGATGCCGGCGCTGCGATGGCCGACGCCCGGCACGATGTCGTGGCGCACGGCAATGCCGTGATTTTCGAAGCTCGACTTCAGCGCGCGCATGCGATCCTGGCGATTGGCGCCGGCAATGTCGCCGTCGGGACGCCAGGTCCGGCTGCTCTGCGGAATGGTGATCTCCCAGGTCTCGGTGTCGTCGCCGCCGATGACCATCTGCACCGCTGCCCGGCGCATCGCCGGCAGATTGATCGGGCGGCCCATGACGGCCTCGATGTCGCGGACGCCGACCCAGAAATCGTGATCGAAATCGAGCAGGGTAACGACGCCCGGCGCGCCGATCGAAACGGCCGCGACCCGTTCGGGATGCAGGTAGAGGAAGCGATGGGCGAAATGGCCGCCGCCGGAAAAGCCGAGCAGGCCGAAACGGTCGCCGCCGATGCGGTAGCGGGCCTTCATCTCCTCGATCATCGAGAGCAGCAGCAGGTCGTAGCGTACCGCCGTCGGCGCCAGCATCTTGTAGCTCGACACGTCGGTCGGGCTCTCGATGCCCGCCGGAAACAAGGGGGCGAGGACGATGCAGCGGTGACGTTCGGCGAAGGGAATGAACGCATCGCGATAAGGCGTCATGTCGCGCAGCGTGCCGTGAACGGCGACCAGCAGGCGATAGCTGTCGGTGCCGTGCTCGTCGTAATCTTCGGGCACATAGGCCGAATAGGAAAAGCGCTGGTCCATGCGGCTGGCATAGACGGTGGTCCGGCCGAAATCATAGGCCGAAAGCCTGGTGCCGTGGCCTCTGGGGCGTGCCATCAGCGTGCTCCCGCCGGCTTGGGGTCGATCGGCCTGGGGTCGATCGGCGTCGACAGCATATGGCCGGCGGCGATGACCTCGCCGATCTCGAAACAAAGATCCTCGCGGAAACGTCCGGCGACCACCTGGACGCCGACGGGAATGCCGCCGGCAAGGCCGGTGGGCACCGAAAGGCCGGGAAGCCCGAGCACCGAGATCGACATCAGCGGGTTCTGGGCGGCGATGACGGCGGCGGTGGCCGCGGCGTCCTTGAGGTCGAAGCCGACCTCGAAGGGCAATTGGGTCGAGACGGGCATGACCACGACCGGATGGGTTTCGAAGAAGATCTGCCAGCTTCGCAGCGCCGCCGACCGCTCGCCGAGCGCGACCAGCACGTCGCTCGCCTGGTATTTCGGCAGGGCCTCGTTCCACAAGGCGATGGCGCGCCGGATGCCCGCGTCGCCATTGGCGTCGATCAGCGGTTGAAGGCTCGCCATGACGTCGGCCATGGCGAGTTTCGCCCAGATGTCGCCGATCTCGGCGAGACCGGGCGGGGCGACCTCCTCGACGATATAGCCGGCGGCCTCCAGGGCGCGGCCGGCCTGGCGAACCGCCTCGGCCACCGCCGGATGGACGCCGCGGCCGCCGGGATCGACAACCAGCGCGATGCGCATCGGCCGCGCCGGCGGTGCGAAGGGGGCCGGCTCGACGCAGCGCGGGTCGAGCGGGCTCGGCCTCGCCATGGCCGCGAAGGCCAGGCGCTGGTCGCGCACCGTGCGGGTGAGCGGCCCCTGCACCGCCATCAATTGCGAGGAGATCGGTGCCAGCCCCTTGGCGGTGCCGTTGCTGGAGGGAACCCGGCCATGGGTCGGGCGCAGGCCGACAAGGCCGCAGCAATAGGCGGGATAGCGGACGGAGCCGGCAATGTCGTTGCCATGGGCGATGGGACCGATGCCGGCGGCGACCGCCGCGGCCGCGCCGCCGCTCGATCCGCCGGGCGTGATGCCGGCATGCCAGGGGTTGAGGGTCGCGCCGTGCAGGTCGTTCTCGGTTTGCCAGCGCATCGAATAGGCGGGTGCGTTGGTGCGGCCGATGACGACCGCGCCGGCGGCGCGCAGATTGGCGACGACCGGATTGTCGCTCGTGGCGACGAGATCGGCATAGGCGGCGACGCCGCCATCGGTCGGGTGGCCCTTCTGGTCGATATTGATCTTGATGGTCACCGGTACGCCGTGAAGGGCGCCGAGCGCGTCACCCCGCCGGCGCGCCGCGTCGGCCGCATCGGCCTCGGCGAGCGCCTCGTCGTCGAAACGGCGGACGACGGCGTTGATCGCGCCGTTCACCTGATCCATGCGCGCAAGACAGGATTGTACTGCCTCGCGGCTCGATACCGTGCCGGCGCGGATCATCGCCGCGAGTTCAGCGGCTTCCCATTGCCAGGGTTGGCCGGCATTGGGCACCTTTGGCGCGGGCGGAGCGGTCCGGGCGGATTGCGGCTGCATCGTCATGCCTTTCGATCGTGCTTCCTATGGAGGCGTATCCAATGTATTTTGTCAAACCATGATACACAGAAAGTCGTCACGACAAGGCACCGATGCCGAATCGCCCAGCCGGCTGCAGCGCGACCTGTTGCCGCGGATCGTCGAGGTCATCCGCAGCGACGGGCTGGCGCCCGGCAGCCGGCTGCCCGAGGCATTGCTGGCGCAACGGCTGCAGGTCTCGCGCACGCCGGTCCGCGCGGCGTTGCGTCATCTCGCGGAGCGCGGGGTGATCAGCCCGCTGCCGGGCGGCGGTTATGCGCTGGCGACCCCGGCCGACCAGATCGCGGGCGGTGAGTTCCCCCCCGTCGTGTCCGATCTCGACGAATATTGCGTGCGCATCGCCCGCGACCGGGTCGACGGCATCCTGCCGCGGCAGGCCTCCGAGGCCGACCTGATGCGGCGCTACGATATCGGCCGGCCGCTGCTGCTGCGCATCCTGAACAAGCTCGCCGAGGTCGGGCTGGTCGAGCGCCTGCCCGGCCATGGCTGGCTGTTCTCGCCGCTCAACGATCCCGCGGTCATCGCCGAAAGCTACGCCTTCCGCCGCATCATCGAGCCGGCGGCCCTGTTCGAGCCGGGCTTCGCCCTCGATCCGGCCTGGCTCGCCGACATGCGGCGGCGCCATGAGGACATGTTGCAACAGCCGTGGACCGCCTTGCTGAGCGTCGCGCTGTTCGAGATGAATGCCGAGTTCCATGAGGGGCTGATCGCCGCCTCCGGCAATCGCCACCTCGTGCTGGCGCTGCAGCAGCAGACCCGCCTGCGCCGCTATTCCAATTATTCCTGGCGTTACGGGCCTGAGCGCGTCGTCGTGTCCTGTCGCGAGCATCTCGAGATCATCGCCCGGCTGTCGGCCGGCGAGATCGAGCTGGCGGCGGCACTGCTGCGCCGACACCTCGATCTCGCGCGCGATCTCTGCCGGGATTTCCGCGGCGCGGCCGTCGCTTCCGCCAAAGGCATTGCGGAAGGTATTTTATAGATACATAGTACAGAGATTATTCTGAGAGCCGCGGTATCCCCAAGGGCGATCCGCGGCCTGATCCGGTGGGGAAGCCATGACAATCGTTCCGCAGATGAACCTGAGCCGCGAAGCGCTCGAGCCCTATTGGCTGCCGTTCACGGCGAACCGCGCGTTCAAGGCCAATCCGCGGCTCTTCGTCGGCGCCAAGGGCATGTATTACACCACCGCCGAGGGCCGCCAATTGCTCGACGGCATGGCCGGGCTCTGGTGCGTCAATGCCGGCCATGGTCCGGAACGGATCACCGCCGCCATCCGCGAGCAGGCCGGCCATCTCGACTATGTCTCGTCGTTCCAGATGAGCCATCCGCTCGCCTTCAAGCTGGCCGAGCGGATCGCCGGCCTGACGCCCGCAGGGCTCGACCGGGTGTTCTTCGTCAATTCCGGGTCGGAGGCCGTCGACAGCGCGCTGAAGATCGCGCGCGCCTATCACCGGGCCCGCGGCGATGCCGGCCGCACCCGCCTGATCGGCCGCGCCAAGGGTTATCACGGCATGGGTTTCGGCGGCCTGTCGGTTGCCGGCATCGCCCGCCATCGCCGCGATTTCGGCCCGCTGCTCGCCGATGTCGACCATTTGCCGCATACCTATAACCGCGAGCACCAGGCCTTCTCGCGCGGCCAGCCGACCTGGGGCGCCCATCTCGCCGACGAACTGGAAGCGCTGACCCAGATCCACGATCCCTCGACCATCGCGGCCGTCATCGTCGAGCCGGTCACCGGCTCGGGCGGCGTGCTGCCGCCGCCGAAAGGCTATCTGGAGCGCCTGCGCGCGATCTGCGACCGGCACGGCATCCTGCTGATCTTCGACGAGGTCATCACCGGCTACGGCCGCCTGGGCGCCGCCTTCGGGTCGACCGCGCTCGGCGTCACGCCCGACATCATCACCTGCGCCAAGGGCATGACCAATGGCGCCGTGCCGATGGGTGGGGTGATCACCTCGACCAAGGTCTACGACGCCTTCATGGCCGGGCCGGAGGGGGCCGTCGAACTGATGCACGGCTATACCTATTCCGGCCATCCGCTGGCCTGCGCCGCGGGGCTCGCGGCGATCGACGTCTATGAGGAACTCGACCTGTTCACCCGGACCGCGACCATCTCGGCCTATTGGGAGCAGCAGGCGCATTCGCTGCAGGGCGAACCCCATATCGTCGATGTCAGGAATATCGGCCTGCTCGCGGCCATCGAGATCGCGCCGCGGCCGGACGAGCCGGGTAGCCGAAGTGCCGCCGCCGGCAATCTCTGCTATGAGGCCGGCGTGCTGGTCAGGACCGCGGGCGATGCCCTGGTGCTGTCGCCGCCGCTGATCATCACGGAAGCCGAGATCGACCGGATCTTCGACACGATCCGCCAGGCGGTCCGGGCGATCGCCTGAGGCTTTGGCGTCGGGGCCGGCCCTGCGCGGGGTCGGCTTTCGCCGCGGATGGTTCTATAAGGCCGCGATTGCCGGGCCGGAGCGGCCCGGGCGGAAGGAGGCGCCTTGATGACCGAGATCACCGCAACCGACGAGCTTCGGCAGGCCTATGCCGAACCCGCCGAAATGGTCCGCAAGAAGATCCTGGCCCGGCTGGACGGCCACGCCCGCCGGTTCATCGCGCTCTCGCCGTTCCTGACGATCGCCAGCAGCAATGGCAGCGGCACGGATTGTTCGCCGCGCGGCGACGAGCCGGGTTTCGTCCATGTCGTCGACGAAACGACCCTGCTGCTGCCCGACCGGCGCGGCAACAACCTGCTCGACACGCTGCAGAACGTGCTGGCCAAGCCCGAGGTCGGGCTCTTGTTCTTCGTGCCCGGCGTCAACGAGACGCTCAGGGTGAATGGCCGGGCGCGCATCGTCACCGATGCCGCGGTGCTGCAGTCCATGGCGATCAAGGGCAAGATCGTGCCGAGCTCGGCGCTCGAGGTGACGGTCGAGCAGGTCTATTTCCACTGCGGCCGGTCGCTGCTGCGCGCCGACCTGTGGAACCCGGACAAGAAGATCGGGCGCGACGATTTTCCGCTGCTCGGCAATATCCTGGCCGATCAGGTCAAGGGCGTCGACGCGGACGCGGCCAATCAGCGGCTCGAGGTCGCCTATACGACCAGCCTCTACTGAGGCCGCGCGGGCGTTCCCAAGGGATCCCCGGCATCCCGGTTTTTCAGGGCAGCGATGCCCTTGCCGCGCCATCGCCGCGGTGATCATCATCATGGAACAATGTTCCACAGGATGAGAGAGCCGGGACCCGGATGGAAACGCCCTATACCGTCAGCGATCTGGTCGCCGAGTTCCTCGACCGCTGCGACGTGACGACGGCCTTCGGCATCGTGTCGGTGCACAACATTCCGATGCTGGATGCGCTTGGCCGGCACAACGGCATTCGCTTCGTGCCGACCCGCGGCGAGCTCGGCGCCGGCCACATGGCGGATGGCTGGGCGCGCGCTGCGGGCAAGCTCGGGGTCGTCTTCACCAGCACCGGCCCGGGCGCCGCCGGCGCCGTCTCGGGCCTGGTCGAAGCGCGCTTCGCCGGCACGCCCCTGCTGCACATCACCGGACAGACAGCGACGGCATTCGTCGATCGCGGCGTCGGCACCGTGCATGACGTGCCCGACCAGCTCGGCATGCTGAAGAGCGCCGGCAAGGCGGCCTATCGCATCCGTTCCGCCGGCCAGGCCTTCGGCGTGCTGACCAAGGCCGCGGTCGAGGCGCTGACGGCGCCGGGCGGACCGGTGAGCGTCGAGATCCCCATCGATATTCAGCGCGCCGTCGTCGCGCGGCCGGCGGCGTTGGACGATTTCAAGCTGCCGCTCGGCCTGCCGCAGGCGCCGTCGGACGCCGATCTCGACCGGCTCGCCGCCCTGGTGCTCGGCGCCAGGCGGCCCATGCTCTGGCTCGGGCGCGGCGCCTCCGGCGCCGGCCCGGCGGCGCGCAAGCTGCTCGATCTCGGCTTCGCCATGGTGACGAGCTGGGCGGGCAGGGGCGTGGTGTCCGAAGACCACCCGATGAATCTCGGCGGGCTCAACGGCCAGGGCGTGCCCGAGATCGAGGCCTTCTACGAAACCGTCGATCTGATGCTGGTGGCGGGATCGCGGCTGCGCGGTCACGAGACCATGGATTGCTCCGTGCCCTTGCCAAAGGTCATGGCGCAGATCGACGTCGATCCGCTGGCCGACGGCCGGACCTATGCCAACCGGTGTTTCGTGCTGGGCGACGCGGGCATCACGCTCGAAGCGCTGGCGACCAGGATCGCCGGAAGGACGACGATCGATCCGTCCTTCGGCGATGAATTCCGCAGGCTGAAGCGGCGGGCGCGCGCCGCGTTCCGCGCCACGCTCGGGCCCTATGCCGATTTCGCCGAGCAGCTTCGCGCGGTGGTGCCCCACGATGCGATCTGGGCGCGCGACATCACCATCAACAACAGCACCTGGGGCAACAAGCTGTTTCCGCTGCACCATCCGAGCAGCAACATCTATCCGATCGGCGCCGGCATCGGGCAGGGCCTGTGCCTCGGCATCGGCGCGGCGTTGGCGCCGGGCGGACGCAAGGTCGTGGTGATGACCGGCGACGGCGGCTTCTTCCTGAATCTGACCGAGCTCTGGACCGCGGTTCAGGAAAATCTCGACATGACCATCCTGGTCATGAACGATCGCGGCTATGGGGTCATCAGGCATATCCAGGATGCCGCGGCCGGCGGCCGGCGGCGCTTCGACACCGTGCTCGGGCCGGATCTCGAAGGTCTCGCCCGGCTCGCCGGCATTGCGTTCCGCCGGGTCGACCGACCGGAGCATTTCGGCGCGCGCGTGGCCGAGGCGATCGCGATCAAGGGACCGGCGCTGGTCGAGGTCGACATGACCGCGATCGGCGATCATCCGCCCTATTTTCCTTATGGCCCGAAGGCGGTGGCCGTCGCGGACGACTGAGCCGGTGCGCCGCAACGGCAGGGATGCCGGCGGCGTCGCGCCGGACATCCTGGTGGTCGCGGCGCTCAGGCCATCGCCTGGACCATGGCGCCTTGGCGCGCCTGTTCCGCGACGTGGCGATAGCCGAGCAGAATGATGGCGAGCGCGACCACGCCGGCGGCGATCGACACCCAGAAACCGCTCGCCGCGCCTAACTGGTCGATCACCCAGCCGGAAAGCGACGACCCGATGGCCATGCCGGTGCCGACGCCGGTCATCGCCCAGGTGACGCCCTCGGTCAGCTTGGCCGCGGGCACGACGCGCTCGATCAGGCCAATCGAGATGATGAGCGTCGGCGACACCGCGGCTCCGGCCAGGAACAGCACCGCGGCCAGCATCGGCAAGCTGCCGATGACCAGGAGCGGCAAAGTGGTCAGCGCGGCGAGCCCGATCGCCAGCACCAACTGGCGGGCGAGCGGCATGCGCAGCTTCAGCGTGCCGAAGACCAGGCCGACGATCAGCGAGCCGGCGGCATAGCTCGCCAGCACCAGGCTGGCCGCGGCCTTCTGGCCCTGCTGCTCGGCAAAGGCGATCGCGGTCACCTCGGCCGTGCCGAAGATCGCGCCGATCGCGATCAGGGTCAGCACGATGATCCGGACCGAGCCGAGGCGGATGACCGAGGTTCCGGCGCTCCGGCCCTGGGCGTGGACCGGCGGTTCGGTCGTCTTCTGCAGCACGAACAGCAAGGTGCCGAGGGCCAGGAGCAGGGTGGCGGCGAGCGGTCCGGCTTCCGGGAAGAGCGCGACGCTGAGCCCGATCGAGATCACCGGGCCGGCCATGTAGATGACCTCGTCGACCACCGATTCGAAAGCGAAGGCGGTGTGCAGCTTGGGCGTGTCGCGGTAGAGCTCGGTCCAGCGGGCCCGGACCAGGGCGCCCATGCTGGGCATGAAGCCGCTGAGCATGGCGAACAGGAACAGGGTCCAGGCCGGAGCGCCGAGGCGGGTGGCGAGCATCAGGCCGGCCAGGGCGACAACCGTCAGGGCGGTCGCCGGCGGCAGCACGCGGCTCTGGCCGTAACGGTCGACCAGCCGGGAAATCTGCGGCGCGATCAGGGCATTGGCGAAGGCGAAAGTGGCCGCGACCGCGCCGGCCAGCCAATAGACGCCATGGGTCTGCGACAGCATGGTGACGATGCCGAGCGTGACCATGACCCAGGGCAGGCGGGCAATGAAACCGACGGCTGAAAAGGACTTGGCTCCGGGAGCCCGGAAAATCTCACGATAAGGATTGGACATGGCGGACGCCGCAATGGAGAGGGGCCACTTGCATACGTGGCGTATGTCAGCCACGTAATTGCATACGGAGCGTATGTCAAATAATATACGAGGCGTATGTGAGAGGGGCAGGCATGAGCTACAAGCCGCGCAGCGCGATGATCGCGGAGACGCGCGCCAAGCTGGTCGGCGCGGCGCGCCATGCTTTCGGCGCGGTCGGTTATGCCGAGGCGTCGATGGATCAGTTCACCGCCGCCGCTGGCCTGACGCGCGGCGCGCTCTACCATCACTTCGGCGACAAGAAGGGATTGCTGGAGGCGGTCATCGCCGAAATCGATGCCGAAATGAGCGCCCGGCTCGGTGCCGTCTCGCGCCGCGCCGCCGATCCCTGGCAAGGTTTCGCCGCCGAGTGCATCGCCTATATCGAAATGGCGCTGGAGCCGGAGATCCAGCGCATCATGCTGCGTGACGGTCCTTCCGTGCTCGGCGACCCTTCGACCTGGCCGGGCCAAAGCGAATGCATCCGCTCGATGGCGGCGAGCCTGCAACGCTTCGCCGATGACGGGACCATCGTCCCGATCGACACCGAGGCGGTGGCGCGGCTGCTGAACGGCGCCATGCTTCATGCCTCCTTGTGGATCGCCAATGCGCGGGACCCGCAGGCGACATCGCAAAAGGCGGTCCAGGCCTTCCAGGCCTTGCTCGACGGCCTTCTGCTCGACCGGGCGAAACCCTGAGTACGGCCGGCCTTATCACATGCGCGTGAGCCCGGCTCTCGCCGCAACGAAACGGTGCTTCACTCCGTATCCGCTGCAGGGACATCGCCGTGGCGATGTCGGAACGCGGGATCGGGGCCATGACGACAAGACGCTTTTTCCTGGCCGGTGGAACGCTCGGGCTGGCGGCGGCCGCAGGCTTGCCCTGGCGGGGCGCGGCGGCGTCCGGCTCCGCCGAGACCTTCGCGGTGTCGTTTGGCGATGCGGAATGGCGAGGGCGACTGACCCCGGCGCAATATGCGGTGCTGCGGCGGAGCGGCACCGAGCGGCCCTATAGCAGCGCGCTGCTGCACGAAGAGCGACGCGGCCAGTTCGCCTGCGCCGGCTGCGGCCTCAACCTGTTCTCGTCGGCGACGAAATTCGACAGCGGCACCGGCTGGCCGAGCTTCTGGGCACCGCTGGAACGGGCCGTCGGCACGACCCGAGACAGCAGTTTCGGCATGCAGCGCGAGGCCGTTCATTGCAGCCGCTGCGGCGGCCATCTCGGTCATGTTTTCGACGACGGACCGCGCCCGACCGGGCTGCGCTACTGCATGAACGGCGTCGCCATGGTCTTCAAGCCCGCGGTCGCCTGACCGCCGTCCCGCCCCCTTTCATCGAACCCGGAGAGAAACCATGTCCCCTCTGTCCCAGAAATCGCTCTCGCGCCGTTCCGCCCTGTCGATCGCCGGCGCGCTGGTGCTGGCCGGCGCCGGCCTCAAGGCATCGACGGCGGCGGCCGAGGGCGGCCGCGCCTTGCCGGCGCCGGCACTGGACGAGCCGGCCGGCCAGGCGTCATCCGAGGTGGCGGTTTTCGCCGGCGGTTGCTTCTGGGGCGTGCAGGGCGTGTTCCAGCATGTCGAAGGCGTCACCAATGCGGTGTCCGGTTATGCCGGCGGCGAGCGGGCGACCGCGCAATATGAAAAGGTGACCAGCGGCCGGACCGGCCACGCGGAAGCGGTGCGGGTCACCTATGACCCGCGCAAGATCAGCTATGGCCGGTTGCTGCAGATCTATTTCTCGGTCGCTCACGACCCGACCGAACTCAATCGCCAGGGCCCCGATATCGGCACCCAGTATCGTTCGACGATCTTCCCGACCAATGCCGAACAGGCGCGGGTGGCGAAGGCCTATATCGCCCAGCTCAACCAGGCCCGCGCATTCCGCGCCGCGATCGTCACCACCATCGAGCCCGACCGGCCCTTCTATGCCGCCGAGGCCTATCACCAGGACTATCTGACGCGGAACCCGACCGCGCCCTATATCGTCATCAACGACCTGCCGAAGATCGAGGACCTGAAGCGCCATTTCCCCGGCGTCTATCGTTCGACGCCGGTGCTGGTCGCAACCGCCGGGGTGTCGAACTGAGCCGCGGCGCCGAACCCGGCCTCAGGCCATGAGATCGGCGAGATCCGTCATCGAGCCGACCAGGATATCGGGCTGGTGCGGCGTGATGCCGAAGGGACGGCGGCGGCGGTCGATGAAAGCGGTCCGCATGCCCGCCGATTTGGCGCCGATGCAGTCGAAGGCGTGATTGGCGACGAACAGGACCTCGTCCAGGCGGCAGCCGATGAGGGCGGCCGCCTTGGTATAGGTCGCGACATGCGGCTTGAAGGCATTGGCCTCGGCAACCGAGATCACCCGGTCGAAGGGGATGCCGTGATAGGCCTTGGCGGTCTCCAGCATGTCCGGGTCGCCATTCGACAGGACCACCAGCTGATAGCGGGCCTGCAGCCGGGCGAGCGCCGCCGGCACCTCCGGGAAGCAGCGCAGCTTTTCGATCTCGCCGACGAGCCGCCGCACGTCGTCCATGGTGTAGGTGATGCCTGCGCGTTCCAGCACATGCGCCACCGAGCGATGACCGATTTCGCGGTAGGGCGTGTGCTCGCGGTGCAGCAGGGCGTCGATCATCGAGTTCTCGAAATGGGTCCGGCGCCACCAGGTCACGAATGAACCGGGATCGCCGGTCCAGCCCTTGGCCTTCAGGAAAGGCGTCGCGATCTCGGTCAGCCCGGACTGCATGTCGACCACCGTGCCGTATTGATCGAACATGCAGACCTTGATGGTCGCGCGCAGTTCGTCCGACAGACTCATTCCCGCCTCCCCCTTGGCATCGCGTCGGGATGCGTTTCGCCCGATCGCGGGCATCTTCCGGGCAAAGCCCGGGGCCGGCAACCGCCCGTCCCGGTCGGGCGGGCTGCGCCGGCCGCAGGGCCGCTGCCGCGCGGCGGCTCTTGCGCACCCATGCCCCGGGACGGCAAACAGGGACGAGGTTCCGGCAAGAGGACCTCGCCGGCGCGGCAGGCTCGGCCTCACGCGCTGCGCGGCACCAGGGGAGACGACGCATGAGCGACCAGTCCTTCGCGCTGACCAGCATGTTCCGGCCCGGCTTGCCCGAGCCGGCGCCGCGCTTTGCCGGGTTGCCGAAATACAACTTCGTCTACGGCCACAACGACCCCTCGCAGGTGCCAGCCGAAGCGCTCGCGGCGGCGGCGGAGCGCGTGCTGCGCGACAATGGCCGGCTACTCGGCATGTATAATCTCGGCCAGGCGCCGCAGGGCCATGACCGGCTCAGGGCCTTCATCGCGGCCAAGCTCGCCCGGCGCAGCGGCATCACCTGCACGGCCGATGACGTGCTGGTCACCTCAGGCTCGCTGCAGGCGATGGATCTCGTCAACAATTTGCTGGTGGCGGCCGGCGACACGGTGATCCTGGAAGAGTTCACCTATGGCGGCGCGATCGGCAAGGTCCAGAAGCTCGGCGCCAAGGTGGTCGGCGCGCCGCTCGACGACGGCGGCATCCGCATCGACGCGCTGAGGGCGATCCTCGAAGACCTCGCGCGGCAGGGCGTGACGCCGAAATATATCTACACCATCCCGACCGTGCAGAACCCGACCGGCAGCATCATGGATCTCGGCCGCCGGCACCAGCTGATCGCGCTGTCGCGCGAATTCGGCGTGCCGATCTTCGAGGACGAATGTTACGCCGACCTGGTCTGGGCCGGCGAGCGGCCGCCGGCGCTCTATGCGCTCGACCCGAGCCGGGTCATCCATGTCGGCTCATTTTCCAAGTCGCTCGCGCCGGCGCTGCGCGTCGGCTACATCGTCGCCGACTGGCAGGTGCTGAGCCGCATCCTGGCGACCAAGACCGATGCCGGTTCGGGCGCGCTGGAGCAAATGGTCGTCGCCGAATATGTCGAGACCCATTTCGACAGCCATGTCGCCGAACTGACCGGCGCGCTGCGCCTCAAGCTCGACACGGTGATCGATGCGCTCGGCCAGGAGTTCGGCACCTCGGCCGAACTCTTCGTGCCGCAGGGCGGCATCTTTCTGTGGCTGAAGTTGCCCGATCATGTCGATGTCCGCAGCTTCGCGCAAAAGGCGCTGGACGGCGGGCTGGCCTTCAATCCAGGACCGGACTGGGCCTGCGACGGCGAGGCGGCGAAAAGCCATATGCGGCTCTGCTTCGCCTTGCCGACGGTCGAAACGATCCGGGACGGTGTCGCCGAACTGGCGCGGGTCTGTTTCGAACAGACCGGCGTGCCCGAGCGCGGCGTCAACCGACGCCGCGGCTGAGCCCTCAGGACTTCTCCCATTCCTCGCCCCAGACCTGCACGACATGGCCGGGCGAGGCCTCGCGGTATTGCCGCGGCGGCAGCACGTAGTCGGGCGCCCGGACCGGGCTGCGGATCTCGTCATTGGACACGCCACGCTTGTCCGTCCGGCGGGTCGGGTCGGGGATCGGCACGGCGGCCATGAGCTTCTTGGTATAGGGGTGTTGCGGGTTGCCGAAGACCGCCGCGCGCGGGCCGATCTCGACGATCTCGCCGAGATACATCACGGCGACGCGGTGGCTCATCCGTTCGACCACCGCGATGTCGTGGGAGATGAAGAGATAGGCGAGGCCCATGCTGGCCTGCAGGTCGAGCATCAGGTTGACCACTTGGGCCTTGACCGAAACGTCGAGCGCGGAGACCGCCTCGTCGGCGACGATCAGCTTCGGCTCGAGCGCAAGCGCCCGGGCGATGCAGATGCGCTGGCGCTGGCCGCCGGAAAATTCGTGCGGATAGCGTTCGGCCATGTCAGCGGTCAGGCCAACCCGGACCAGCAGATCGGCGACCCGCTCGCGCGCCTGCTGCCTGGAGGCCAGGCCGTGGGAATGCAGCGGCTCGGCAATGGCCGCGCCGACCGACATGCGCGGGTTGAGGCTGGCGAAGGGATCCTGGAAGATGATCTGCATGCGCCGGCGCATGGCCCGCAGCGTCTGGCCGTCCATGGCCAGCACATCTTCGCCGTCGACCAGCACCGATCCGCTGTTCGGCTGGATCAGCCGCAGGATGGAGCGGCCGGTGGTCGACTTGCCGCAGCCGCTTTCGCCGACCAAAGCCAGCGTCTCGCCGGCATGCAGGCTGAAGGACAGGTTCTCCACCGCGTGGACGCGGCCGGAGACCCCGCCGAAAAAGCCCGAGCGGATGTCGAAGCGGGTGGTGAGGTTGGCGACTTCGAGCACCGGCCGCTCGGCCGATGCGACCGTGTCCGGCGTCTCCACCGGCACATCCGACGTGCCGGTCACCTTGTCGACGATCGGGAAGCGCATCGGTCTCGGCCGGCCCGTCATCGAGCCGAGGCGGGGAACGGCAGAGAGCAAAGCGCGGGTATAGGGATGGGCGGGGCTTGCGAAGATCCGCGGCGTCTCGCCGGCTTCCACCGCCTGGCCGCCATACATGACCACGGTCCGGTCGGCGATCTCGGCGACCACGCCCATGTCATGGGTGATGAAGAGGACCGACATGCCCTCTTCCTCCTGCAGCAATTTCAGCAATTGCAGGATCTGCGCCTGGATGGTCACGTCGAGCGCGGTGGTCGGCTCGTCGGCGATCAGCAGTTTCGGCCGGCAGGCCAGCGCCATGGCGATCATGACGCGCTGGCGCATGCCGCCGGACAGCTTGTGCGGATATTCGTGGAAACGCGAGGCTGCGGCGGGAATGCGCACCTTCTCGAGCAGCCGGACCGCTTCCGCCTCGGCCGCGGAGCGCGACATGTCGCGATGATAGATCAAGGCCTCGGCGATCTGGAAACCGACCGTCAGCACCGGATTGAGGCTGGTCATCGGCTCCTGGAAGATCATGGCGATCTCGTTACCGCGGACCTTGCGCATGTCCTTGTCGGGCAAGGTCAGAAGCTCGCGGCCGTTGAGCTTGATGCTGCCCTGGATCCGGCCGTTCTGGGCCGGCACCAGCCGCATGATCGAGAGCGCGGTGACGCTCTTGCCTGACCCGGACTCGCCGACAATGGCAACCGTCTCCTTCGGCGCGACGGCGAAGGAGACGTCGCGCACCACCGGCCGCCATTGCCCCTCGCGCAGGAACGCGGTGGTCAGGCCGGTGACCGCCAGGACCGGCTCGGCGCCCGCGCCGGAAGGATGGGGGGCGGGTTTGGCGGCGGGATGATCGAGTGCAATCAAGACGGACCTGTTCAATGTCACGGGTTCGGAAATCGGATGGGTTCTGCCGCCGCTGTTCGCGCGATCTTAGGGGGCGATGATTTTTCCTTCAAGCTATTGAAAAATATATGGAATTATAATCATTAAAAGGTAGCTGCGCGGACCCCGGTGCATGCACCACGCACCCGGACCGGCAGCGTGCCGGCCTGCTGGAAACCGGAGCCACGACACCGCAGGCCAGCCGTCCGCCAGTTCCTGATGCGCAATGCCCGGCTTTGCTGTTTCATCCCCTCGTGACCGCTGTGATGGGAGAACGCCATGCCAGACACGCTTCGTGAGCTCGCTTCGGGACTGCTGTTTCCGGAGGGACCGGTTGCCATGGCCGACGGCTCGGTGCTGCTGGTCGAGATCGGCCGGGGCACGCTGACCCGCGTCGCCGCCGACGGCGCGATCTCCTATGTCGCGGCACCTGGCGGCGGGCCCAATGGCCTGGCGATCGGCCCCGACGGCTTCTGTTATGTCTGCAACAATGGCGGCTTCAAATGGACGCAAGCCGGCGATCCCGGCGGTTACCGGCCGATCGCCCAGGCCGACGACTATAGCGGCGGCCGCATCGAGCGGGTGGACCTGACGAGCGGCGCCGTCGAGGTGCTCTATACCGGCACCGACAAGGGCCCCCTGAAGGGGCCGAACGACATCGTCTTCGACAATCATGGCGGCTTCTATTTCACCGATCTCGGCAAGGTGAGGGCGCGCGAACAGGATCGCGGCGCGGTCTATTACGCGCGCGCCGACGGCAGCGCGATCCGCGAGATCGTGTTTCCGATCCTGACGCCGAACGGCATCGGCCTGTCGCCCGACGGCCGGACGCTTTACGTCGCGGAGACCCAGACCGCCCGGCTCTGGGCCTTCGACATCACCGGACCCGGCGAGATCGCCAAGCAGCCGTTCCCGTCGCCCCATGGCGGCCGCCTGGTGGCGGGTCTCGGTGGCTACAGGATGTTCGATTCGCTCGCCGTCGACGCCGCCGGCCATATCTGTGTCGCCACCCTGGTCGAGGGCGGCATCACGATCATCTCGCCCGACGGCGCGCAGATCGAGCATGTGGCGATGCCGGATCGCTGGACCACCAATATCTGCTTCGGCGGTCCCGATCTCAGGACCGCCTTCGTCACCCTGTCCTCGTCCGGACGTCTCGTTGCGTTGCCGTGGCGGACGCCGGGATTGCCGTTGAACTCTCCCAACCAGCCCTGATCGTCGCATCGGGGCCGAAGCAGACGCGACCAGGAAGGCATGGACCATGGCAAACCAAGGCACTGAAACGACCGGGCCGGCGGCGCTGGTCACCGGCGGCAGCCAGGGCATCGGCGCGGCGATCGTCGCGCGGCTGGCACAGCGCGGCATTCCGGTGATCAATCTCGACCGGGTGCCGGCCGCGTCGCCGTCACCGGCGCGCTGGGTCGAGGTGGATCTGACCGATGCCGGGGCGACCGGCGCGGCCCTCGCCGAGATCGTCGGCCGGCACGACATCCTCTGGCTGGTCAACAATGCCGGCATCGCGGCGCCGGCCGCGCTCGAGGAGACCACGCTGGACGATTTCGAACGGGTGGTGGCGATCAACCTGCGCAGCAATATCCTGTGCGCCCAGGCCGTCCTCCCCGCCATGAAGGCAGCGGGCCGCGGCCGCATCGTCAGCATCAGCAGCCGCGCGGCGCTCGGCAAGGAGTTGCGCACCGCCTATTCGGCGACGAAGGCGGGCGTGATCGGCCTGACCCGTACCTGGGCGCTGGAACTCGCGCCGTTCGGCATCACGGTCAATGCCATCGGGCCCGGACCGATCGAGACGGAGCTGTTCCGCACCGCCAATCCGCACAACAGTCCGCGCACGCGGGCGATCATCGAGGGGGTGCCGGTGCGCCGGCTCGGGCAGCCCGAAGACATCGCCCATGCCGCCGATTTCTTCCTGTCGGACGAAGCGTCCTTCGTCACCGGCCAGGTGCTCTATGTCTGCGGTGGCATGACCGTTGGCGTCGCGCCGATCTGACCGGGCTTCGCGGCGGCCGTCATACTTGACCCGCGCGGCGGGCGCAGCCGGCCGGTGCCGCGCAGGCGATCGCCGGCACGGTCCCGGACAAGTCGCCGATTCCAGAGCGGCCAGCGGCGGCGCGAACCGCCGCTCGCTGCCCGGGATAGTTGGTCAGGCCTTGGCCTTCCGGCCCTTGGCCGCGGCCTTGGCGGGCGCTGCCGCCTTCGGCGCCTTCACCGGCGCGCTGACCGCCTTGCGGCGCTGCTGACCGAGGCCCGAGGATTTGGCGAGCGCCGAGCGCGCGGCGGCGTAGTTCGGCGCGACCATCGGATAGTCCGACGGCAGACCCCACTTCGCCCGGTACTGGTCGGGGCTCAAGCCATAGGCCGTGCGCAGGTGGCGCTTCAGCGACTTGAACTTCTTGCCGTCCTCCAAGCAAATGATGAAGTCGGGGGTCACCGACTTCTTGACCGACACCGCCGGCACCAATGCCGCCGGCGCGGGTGCCTGGGCCGGCATCGCGAGTGCCCGCAAGGCCGCGTCGACGCTGCCGATCAGACCGGCGAGGGCGTCGACGGCGATCTTGTTGTTGCTCACATAGGCCGAGACGATATCCGCCGTCAGCTCGATGCTCTCGTCCGCGCTCATCTGTGTCTGGTCGCTCATCACTAGTTCCTGTGTTGAATTCATTCCGCGCTTCTATGCCGGTATTGCTTCGACGGCAAATGTCTGAATGCGATTTACGTGAATAATTGTTGATGCTCGCAATATTGTGTCGACCGGAGCGGCGTTTCGGGACCCCGCTGGGGGCGACGCCGGCGCGCTGGGCCTCCGGCTTCGGGCTCTCGCGCCGGCGGGCGGAGCCGCCCGGACCATTGGCGAATCGGCAAAGGCGGCGTGCGGATAGCGGCATGCCCGTGATGCTCGCCTCATTTCCGGGCGGCGGCGGCGTTACATGGAACATCAGGGAGGCATTGTCACAGTCGCGACCAATGACCCTGGCAGGATCCAAGAATTGCTCGATTGCTGATCGAGCATTGCTGCGGTCGGCGCGAATCCGGGTTTGTGCGAACCCAGCGCGAAAGCCCGGACAATCGTGCTGACGCGTTTCATCGGGCGTTATGGTTTGGAGCGAAAAATGGATCGAGGGAATCACGATCGATACCCCGAGAGCGGTGCCGCCGGCATCCGGGCCGGCCTCGCCCATGGCCGCCGTTCGGCGATAGCCAAGTCTTGAAAGATGTTGGCGGGAGCGAGCTTGGCACAGGAAATGCTGGATCTCGCAGCATCGTTTTGGGCCTCCGCGGGGGCCGGTTTACGCATGGATGATGGAGTAGCATGTTGCGATTGGCGGTGATCACGACGGCCCGGATCGATCAGATCGTCACGAACCCGGCAGAAAGCCTCTTCGACCCGATCTTCGTCTCGGCCGACAACGCGTTTGTCGATTCCAGGAGACAGCCGTTCGCCTTCAAATCGGTGCTGAACACCCCCTGCGTCGCGCTCGTCGGCTGGTCCGAGGCGGATGCGGCGACACTCGAGCGCGTTCAGGAGCGGCTGATCGATTCGAAGGCCGCGATCGTTCCCGACATCGTCATCCTGGAGGACACGCCGTCCTGGGAATCGATGATGCTGGGGGTCTCCCACTGCCTCGAGCCGTTCATCGCGCTGCAGTCGAAGCTGATCGGCCAGCAGACCCGGGATCTCCTGGAACTGCGCCGGCATCACGACAGCCTGCAGGAGAGCTTCACCGGGCTCGAACGCTACCTGGCCGAGCGCGTCGTGCCCATGCTCGAAGAGGCGTTCGTCTGCGAGCCGCGCCAGCCCATCGCGCTCGGCGAGTTCAAGCCGACGCGGACGCGCGCGAAACTGCGCCAGTACCTGCCGGTCTCGACCAAGACATTGGGCGCGGTCGCCGTCCACGTGGCCGAGGCGGACGCGGGCGCTTCGGGGCACTTCGTCGCCGAGATCTTCATTCCCGAATTGAACAGATCGATCGCCTCCTGGCGGATACCGGTCGCTTTCCTGCAGCGCGGCTGGATGACCCTCGGCCTGCAGCGAACCTTCGGCGGCCTGCCGAAGAGCGCGCATCTGATGATCTGGTGCGATGGCGATCCCGGCCGCGTGAAACTCTCGCTCGGCCCGGTCAATCCGCTGCCGCTCTACCAGTTGTCGGCCCATTCGGGCGAGCCGATGGCCGCCCGTCCGCTGGCGCTGCGCGTCTTCATCGCCTTGCCCGGTATCGAGCTGAAGCATGACGATCTGACCTTCCTGACCGACGACGTGGCGGGCGCGACCAGGTCGGCGCCGCCGCGCCTGAACCGCCTGGGCATTCCCTTGGCGCGGCTGCAATCGCCCCGGCTCATCCTGCCGAAGGGCGGCGAGGACACCAATTTCGACCTGGTGCGGCTGATCGAGGCCGAAAGCGCCGTCCTGGTGCATCCGCGCCGGGACGAACCGACGATCGCCTTTTGCGAACATTGCATTCCGCCCGGAGCCGACCAGGTCATCGCCGATATCGTCGTCGACCACCCGGATGCCCAGACCGTGGGCTTCAGGCTGGGTGTCGTCGGTGCCGTACCGGTCGATCGCGTCGATATCCAGATGATGGGGGCGGACCAGTTCGCGTCATCATCCCTGCACATATCGGACTGGACCTTTGTCGGCCCCGGCCGCCAGCAGACCATCACCTTGCGGCTTGACCCGCCTGTCGGTCCCGAAGGTGCGTCGTTGCTCCTGGCGACGCGCATGCCCGACCAGGTGTCCCCCGACTTCGCCTGGGCGAAGTTTGTCAGGCTGCGCGTCGAGATCGCGTGATCTTCAGGACGGAACGAGAGGCGTCACCCTTGGACAGCTTGATGAGCCCGGATTCGACCATTGACGGCATAATCGATCCCCGGCCGGAGGGCCCCGGCAGCGGGCCGGCGGTCGCGGTCGTCATCCCCGTCTTCAAACATTCCGTTTTCCTGGCCGAGGCCGTGCAGTCGATCCAGGCGCAGGAGGCCGATTTTTCCGTCGTGACGATCATCGTCGACGACGGCTGCCCCTTCGTCGAAACGGCGGTCATGGGATCGAGCCTGGCGCTGGCCTATGACGACGTCGTCTACCTGCGCAAGGTCAATGGCGGCCTGAGTTCGGCACGCAATCACGGCATCGACTACGCGATGGCCCATTTCCCCTCGCTCAAGGCGATCTATTTCCTGGACGCCGACAACCGGGTCAGCCCGACGACGCTGGCCTCGTGCCTGGCTCAGCTCGATCCGGACAAGGGCGTCGGCTGGATCTATCCCAATGTCGACAAGTTCGGCGCCGAATGGAACGGCAATTACACCGGGCCCTATTCGAAGCTCGTGCACTGCCTGTTCGACAATATCTGCGAGGCCGGCAGCCTGGTTTCGCGCGCGGTGTTCGATGCCGGCATCCGCTACGACGAGGCGATGAAACAGGGCTGCGAGGATTGGGAGTTCTGGCTCCAATGCCTCGACCATGGCTTCACCGGCCTCAACAATCCGCATTTCGGCTTCGAGTACCGGCTGCGCGGCGAGAGCATGGTCAGCGACACGGCGCGCGACATCGCGGGCATCAAGCAATATATGTTCAAGAAGCATCCGCGGCTGTTTTCGACCAGTGCGCTGATGACGTTCGAACACAAGGAGGCGCCGCGCTTCCTGTGCATCTCGCCGCCCACCGACCAGGCTGCCGCCTTCACCGATCCCGCGGCCGATCACCCGGTCACATCCCATGACCAGGTCATCGCTTCCCTGTACCGCGGACTTTTCGAGGCCGACAGCTTCGGCACGCCGGAAACGATCGTCTGGCTGCGCAGGGAGCTGCTCGACGCGCTGAAGCGCACGAGTGTCGTCTGGACGCTGTTTCACAATATCGAGAAACTGGTGCCGCAGACCAATTTCATCTGCCTGCGCTTCATCTCTTCGGCCGACGAGATCTCGATCGAATTCAAGGAGGTGGGCGAGGCCCATGACATGCCGCGGCGCGTCCACGGCTGGGCCTGCTCGCAGCAGCTTCTGAAGCAGTGTATCACCGATCCGTCGCGCGACTGGGTCGGCTCCCTGTCCGAACGCCATCCGTCGCCCAAGGTCATCGAAATGACCGTGCGGGTCCCGGTCGCCGAAGCGTTCCTGCAGAAATATCACCTGCCTTTGCCGATGGCGATCCTGGCGACCATCGAGGCCGCCGACGATCTCGGGCTGTCACTGGATGATCATCAGCGCTGGAGTTGGCGCGAAGCCTATTATCCGGCCATGAAGGAGCGGCCGGCACTGATCGAAAAACATCTCGGCGCCGAGAGCCTGCTGCCGATGATCCGCGCGGCCGAGCGGCCGCAGGTTGGCATCGCCCTGCCGATCGCCGCCTATGGCGGCGTCGAACGCGTCGCCTTCGCCGTGGCCAAGGTCCTGAAGGACTGGGGCTGCGACGTGCACCTCTATTGTTTCGGCAAGCCGAGCGTGAAGACCTACAAGGGCCAGGCGGGCGTCTTCAAGAGTATCAATTTCTTCAACGAGCCGGGCTACAGCCTGTGGGGCGGATCGCGTTCCTTCATGGGCCATGAGCTCCGGATGGAGTGGGACGATGCTGCCCGCGCCAAGAAGGTGCTCGGCTTCCTGGGGTCCCTCGACATCCTGATCAACTGCCAGGTCGCGCCGCTCAATGCGGTGCTGGGCACGCTCCGCCGGCGCGGGGTCAAGACGGTCGCCCATGTCCACGTCATCGACCAGACCTATTTCGGCCGTTCCGTCGGCCACCCCTATCTCACGCTCGGCTTCGAGCATGCCCATGACCTGATCCTGACCTGTTCGCAGACCCTGAAGGACTGGTTTCACGGGATGGGGGTTCCGGACGAGAAGATCATCCACATTCCCAATGCGGGCGCCTATACCCCGCCCGACTACAAAGCAGAGGCGGAGCTCGCCAGGCGGCGGGCGCCCAAGGTGAAGCGGCCGGTCAAGGCGCTGTTTGCCGGGCGGCTCGATGCGCAAAAGGGTGTCGAGCGCCTGCTGGAGCTGGCCAAGGCCGGTCAGGATCACGGCCTCGACATGAGCTGGCGCCTGATCGGATCGGAGCTCATCAACGCCAATGGCCGCCAGCGCTGGAAGGCGGCCTTCGCGGCCCTGGGAATTGCCGTCGAGGACCCGATCTACGATCCCCAGAAACTCTGCGACGTCTACCGGGATGCCGACATCCTGATCATGACGTCACGATGGGAAGGGGCGCCGCTGGCCATCATCGAGGCGCAGCGCTTCGGTTGCGTTCCGGTGGCGACCGGTGTCGGTGCCGTCGCCGAGCTGATCGACGACGGCGTCGACGGTTTCGTCATTGCCGACGGCGCGGACGAGACCGTTGTCGAGGATTTCCTCAAATGCGTCGCCGGCCTCGCCGGCGATCCCGCGCGGCTGCTGCCGATCGCCGAACGGGCCATCGACCGGGCATCACGGGCGGAATGGGCGAAGAGCTGCGGTCCGTTCCTGGAGCGGATGAAGGTCTGGTTCCCCGCGGCGGACCGGTAGCCAATGGCGCGCGAGGCGGGCGCCGGGGCGGCTGCTCCGGGCTCTCGCGGAGGTCCGCGTATTGGCCGCGGGAAGCCCCCTCTGTGCCGCCGCGCGAGGGGCTGCTCCGCCCGACCGGGACGAGCGGGCGATCGCCGCGCGGAATAATGATGAGCCGGCAAATATCATTGGAATTCGTAAAGACGAGTTGAGCAGTAGGACTGCCGGTGTGAGGAACATACGATGCCTTACGCAGGGGGCGGTCGTACCCGTTATCAGATTGTCAGGTTGCGTCGCAGCATAATAATACCACAGCCGCTAATGTATTATAAGAATTAACACGTTAAAGACTTCGCAATTGTCATGTCTATGTCCGAGTATAATTTTATTTTCGGTATATTTGCAAGTATTTCCTATAAGTATGAGAAATCTAATGTATTTTGATACAGAAATGATATTCTGTAGAATAGAGATATAATCATAAAATTGCGCGCAAGCTTAGGTTGTAGCAGAATTGACACATTTCAATAAAAGAAATAGAAAACAAGACGAAGATAGAGTGTGGCTATTTTTGGTGCAAATTGCCTTTTATATCGTCAGTACAGCGATTGATCCATATTTAGATAAAGTTGTCGCGGTGTGGTCACAATTGATCTGATTTACAGACTTTACAGTACTGGATCGGTTTGTTAGCCTTTTGTCAGGTACCGGGATCGGTGCGCTCACCACCTTTTTTGCATCGCACATAAGGGAGTCCGGGCTGATGGCGACTGGGACAAGCGGTGATGATAGTCTGACGGGCACGCCCGGGATCGACGTGATCAGCGGTGGCGACGGTGACGATGTCATCGTGGGGCGTGCGGGAGCCGATACGCTGAACGGCGATGCCGGCGACGATATTTTGCGTGGGGGTGCCGGCAACGACATGCTTTCCGGCGGCGACGGCGACGACCAGCTCTATGGCGGCGCGGGCGACGACACGCTTTCCGGAGACGATGGCGACGATCAGCTCTATGGCGGGGCGGGCAATGATGTTCTCTCCGGCGGCGCGGGCGACGACCAGATCCGCGGTGGCGCGGGCAACGATACGCTCTCCGGCGGCGACGGTGACGATCAGCTCTTTGGCGGCGCCGGGCGCGACACGCTGTCCGGCGGAGCCGGCGACGATTTCCTGTCGGGTGGCGCGGGCGCGGATATTCTCAACGGCGGCGCTGGCGACGACGTTCTCGAAGGGGGAGCCGGAGCCGATCGGTTCGTCTTCGACGGGGACTCCGGCGCCGATACGATCCTCGACTTCCAGAACAATGATCGCATCGAGCTGACGGGCCTCACCTCCTATGCGATCGCGCAGGACGGCGATGATGTCGTGATCACCACCGGTTCCGGGTCGATCCTCGTGAAGGGGGCGACGGTGCAGCAGGTGGCGAGCCGGATCGAGGTCGCCTGCCTGGTCAAGGGCACTCTGGTGCAGACGCCCCGCGGCGAGGTCGCGATCGAGGCGATCGCGATCGGTGACGACGTCGTGACCGCCGATGGCGGCTCCGCCAGGGTCAAGTGGATCGGCACGCGGGCCTATTCACGCAGCTTCCTCAATGCCAACGACAAGATCGCGCCCGTGCTGATCCGCGCCGGTGCCCTGGGGCGCCACGGCCCGCGGCGTGACCTGATGGTTTCGCCTGAGCATGCCGTGCTCATCGACGGCGTGCTCGTGCCCGCCGGGCTGCTGGCCAATGGCGATAGCATTCGCCAGGTCAGGGATCTCGACCTGGTCGAATATTTCCATCTGGAATTCGACGAGCCGCAGGTGATCGTGACCAACGGTGCCGCCACCGAGAGCTATGTGGAGCAGGGTAACCGGCGGATGTTCGCCAACCATGCCGACTATGCCGCGCTCTACGGTGAGGCCGAGCGTTCCGGCGCACGTCTGCGCCGGTTCGAGCTTGTCGATCGCGGACCGAAATTGCAGCGCATTCGCGAGCGTCTTGGTGCCGACCTTGCGTCGGCCGCCTGAATATCTTACATGTAAATACAAATAGATCCTCATTTCACTTCAATATAGAAATTAAAAAAATATCTTCGTTCACGAACAGGACGAGGAAAAGTAAACGGACGTAAATAATAATTGCCAATGATATATTGGCGAGTCATGTTCGCTATAGATGCAGATTTGGCGACTCGACGTCAAAATGCGCAACAGTGATGGGGGCATTCGGTGCTTGTCTCGCGTTCTAGCCAACATGCCGGGGGAGAGCGACGTGACCTGCGCATTCCGCGGGGTATCGTCATTGTCCGTTACGCCGCGTCGAAAGGCGGTCGGGCCGCGCCGGCCATCGTCCTGACCGTGCCGCGTGGGTCCGGCGCAGAATTGATCGATCTGACCGAACGGGCGGAACAGACGCTGCCCCAGCCCGGGACGGCGACGGTCGTCCGCGCGCAGCGCGACACGACGATATCGCTCGAGGTCGTCCCGAGCCATCGGGGCGGCAGCCTGGATGCCGAGATCCATGTCGAGCGAATGACCGCGACGACCCTTCAGCCCGATGGCCGCCGGCCGTCGGCGCCGCCCTTTGTCGTTTCGCCAGAGGTCATGGCGGACCTGCAGGTGCTGGCTCATGTCTCCCGGCGCGGCGACATTGTCGCCGGCACCGGCGAGTGGATCTGCGGGCCACAGGTCCCGATGTCGATCGAGGGCATCGAGATCCGGCTCGGCCGCCTGGCGGCCGACCTGGACATCATGGTTTCGGGTTCGGCCAGGGGCAAGCTGCCGGTCCATTTCCCGGTGACGTCATCGGGGATTTTCGTTGGTACGCGTGGCCGCGCGGCCCCCTTGACGACCCTGACGTTTTCGCTGATCGGCCGTGCCGCCCCGGCGTTTCAGCTCTCCGTGGACGCATTGTTTCTTTCCGCGCCGGTGGTGTCGAGGCTCGGCAATTCGATCGAGCTTTCGGGCCCGACCGGAAACGAACCGCTGGTCGGTCTTCGCCTCGCATTGCGGGCGATGGGTCGGCCGGACGTGCAAGTGCCCTCGCTCCAGCCGATGGCGGCCATTCCGCTCAGGCCGGCGATAGAGGGTGCAAACCAGGGAGACGTTTCATCAAGGAGTATTGCGTCCGGCTCCGCCGGACGTGTTCGTGTATTCAAGGCCTCACGTCTGCGAGGCAATTAGGGTCAGGTGAGCGTAACCGCTTGGTCTAGAAGGGAGTGCCGTGATGGCAACTTACGACTACACCCAACCCCAGTTGAATGAAAAGCTTGATTCAACAGGGACCTTTTCCGAATCGGATGTCAACGCCATCCTCAAAGGACTTGAAGACGCCGGCGTTTTTTCCGCCGATAGTACAGCCGGTGAACTTGGTCGGGGAGAAAGCCTGTTTATCGGAGATCCCTCGCAGTCGGATAACGAAGAATTCCTTCTTTACGAAGGAGATCCGACTGATCCGGTGAAAATTACCGGTGACAACAAATACGTCATCTTCGAGACCACCGAAAGCATCGACGTCAATATCAAGGCGTCGGGCAACACGGTCGTGGCGACAGGTGCCGGTAGCGACGTGATCACCAGCGATGGTGCAAGCCGGGACTACATCGTCGCCGGTGACGGTGAAAACGTCGTCCATGCCGGAGCCGGGGCCGATACGGTCATTTCCGGCACGGGCAACGACACCATCGACGGCGGTGCCGGCAATGATTGGATCTCGTCCGGCGACGGCGACGATTCCATCATCGGCGGCAGCGGCAACGACACCCTGTTCGGCGGTGCCGGTGACGACACCGTCGACGGCGGCGCGGGCAACGACATCATCGATGGAGGCTCGGGCGATAACCGCATCGATGCCGGCAGCGGCGACGACTCGGTGCTCGGCGGTTCGGGCAACGATACCATCCTCGGTGGCTCGGGCAACGATACCATCGATGGTGGCGGCGGCGACAACAGCATCGATGCCGGCAGCGGCGACGATTCCGTGGTCGGCGGCTCGGGCAACGACACCATCTTTGGTGGCGCGGGTGACGACACCATCAACGGCGGCGGCGGCGACAACGTCATCGACGGCGGTTCCGGCAATGATGTGCTGACCTTCTTCAGCGGCAATGATTCGGTGCTCGGCGGTTCGGGCAACGACAATTTCTACAGTATGACTGAAGGCGGCGTGCTCGGTCACGACACCGTCTATGGCGGCTCCGGCAACGACACGCTCTATATCGACCATCTGGAAAGCGATATCGCCGAAGGCGGGTTGGTCGTGTCGGGTTCATCCACCGAGATCACGTTCAACAACGGCGATACGCTCAAGATCTTCGACGTCGAGCATATCGTCTTCAAGTCGACGACCTGACCCTGACGGTCACCGTCGTCGCGCATTGCAAAACTGGGAGAGGGGTCCATCCGGACCTCTCTTTCATTTTTGGCGCGCCGGGCAAATCCTGGCTTTGGTAACATCCGATCGATGTCGTTTCTGCACAGTCTTTACGAAACGCCGACGCCGATTGACGCTGCGTGGGGGCACCACCGGATCTTCGCACACCATGCCTACAAGGTCGTCCGGGAGGCGCAGTTCGCACCGATCGTCATGGCGGAGGCCCAGGACCTCGCGCGCTGGTTCCCGATCTGCTGGGCCCTGGACGACGATGGCGAGCCGATGCTCGTCGTGTTCAGGAGCCTGCTCGCCGGCGGCCAGGGCTACCCGGGGGATGCGAGCTTTCGCGAGGAGTGCCTGCCGCGGGTCCTCGGGGCCTATCCCCTGGTGGTGCCGAGCAGCGAAAGCCTGGAAAAGCGCCAGGTGCTGGCCGATCGCACGATCCCGGACAACCCGACCGATATCGGCGCGCCGCTGCTGACGGCCGAGGGCAAGTTCACCCGCGCGGCGCTGACGCGGGCCAAGGTCGCCATTGGCGTGGCGAGCGCGCTGCCGGCGACCACCGCGTTCACCCGCGCCCTGTTCGACCGCGGCATGCTCGAGCCCTGGGCGGTCGACCTGGATCTCGGCCACAACCAGCGCGCCACTTTCGACAAGCTGCTCATCATCGCCGCCAGGAAGCTCGATGATCCGCTGCTGCACGCGCTGATGGTCGAAACCGGCGTCGATGCCGCCTTGCTGGTGGCCGGGCACAGGCTGTCGCTGTTTCGCATGAGCGCTCTGCTGACGGCTGCGCGCCGCGACGTCCAGAAGGCGCGCGACGCTGCGGCCGAACCGGCCGTCACGGTCAGCCTGCCATGACCGCCGCCAGCCGCGGCCCAGGCGAATTGCTGTTCGTTCCGGTCAAGGATGCCGGGCTTGCGGGCTGGTCGCGGCTCGACGGTTTTCCGTGGCTGGACCGGATCGGCGCGCTGCCGGTCGCCGATACCGAGTTCATGGCGCTGTCGCATTTCTGCCCCCTGGCGATCGAGATGCACGACCATGGTCCGCGGCCCGTCGTCATTCTCCATGCCCGGCTGGTCGGCCATCGGCTTGTTTCCGAGGATTTCCGGTGGCGGCCGCCTTATGCGCCGCTGGCCCTGCGCAGCCTGCCGTTCAGGAACGGCGCGGCGATGGTGGCCGAAGCTGTCGAGATCTGTCCGGAGCTGGCGGAGGCCACCGCGGATCCCAAGCCGCGCCAGGCGATTTTCGGGCAAAAGGGCAAGCCCACGCAATCCTATGCGGCGATCGTGTCGATGCTGGATCGGATCGCCAGGAGCCATGCGAAATTGCGCAATGCCGCCAAGGTTCTGCTGGCGGCCGATCTGCTGGTGCCGCTTGCCGATGTGGCCGGCGGCCGGTTCGGTCAGCTTCACACGATAGACCCCGATGCCATGCAGGCCTTGCCGCCGGGCCGCCTGATGGGCCTGACCGCCGACAGCTGTTGTCCGCTGGAGCTGGCCACCGCCATCAGCTTTTCCCGGCGCTGGCTGGCCAGGGACGCGTTGAAGCGGGTCGACGGCCCGTTTTCGGCGACGGCCGGCGCCGCCAGGCAGAAGGCCTACGAGCATGGCGTGGTCGAGCCGCTCGATCAGCTGTTCGGGCTCGACGACAGCCCGCTGTTCTCGTTCGACGATTTTCTTCGCAGCCACGCGGGTTCGCCATGAACGACATCGACATTCTGTTCGTTCACAACAATTTCCCCGCGCAGTTCCGCAATCTCGCGCAGAAATTCGCGTCCTATCCGAACATCCGCGTCAAGGCGATCGGCATGGCGACCGCTCCCGGCATGGCCGGCATCGAGCTGCAGAAATACAATTTTTCCGGCCGCGAGCTGAGCTCCGTTCATGCCTTCGCCCGCCGTTTCGAGATGGAGGCGCGGCGCAGCGAGCAGATCATCTATGCCGCCAACGCGCTCAAATTGTCGGGTTTCTATCCGAAGCTCATCTATGTGCATCCGGGCTGGGGCGAGGCGCTGCCGCTGCGCTCGCTGTTCCCGGCCGCGACGATCTGCTCCTATTCGGAATTCTATTATTGGCCGTTCGGCGCGGATGTCGGTTTCGACAAGGAGTTTCCGTCCTTCGGCGTCGACGGCGAGGTGCGCATTTCGCTCCGAAATGCCGCGACGCTGCTCGCGCTGGTCGATGCCGACCTGTCGATCGCGCCGACGCATTGGCAGCGCACGGTGTTTCCGGAGGAGTTCCACCGGAAGATCCACGTCGTCCATGACGGGCTCGATATCGCGCGTCTGACCGCGCTGGCCGACGCCGGGATCAGCCAGATCAACGGCGAGGCGGTCCGGCCGGGCGACGAGATCGTCACTTTCGTGGCGCGCAATCTCGAGCCCTATCGCGGATTCCACATCTTCATGCGCGCCCTGCCGGCGATCCTGCGCGAGCGGCCGAATGCCAGGGTCTATATCGTCGGCCAGGACAATGTGTCCTACGGGATCAGACCGGAGGCGCATGCCAACTGGCGGCAGGCGATGATGGCGGAGGTCGGCGAGGAGATCGATCTGCGCCGTGTCCATTTCCTGGGGCAACTGCCCTATGAGAAATATCTCCGGCTGCTGAAAGTCTCCTCGGCGCATGTCTATCTGACCTATCCCTTCGTGCTGTCCTGGTCGATGCTGGAGGCCATGGCGCTCGGTTGCCTGATCGTCGGATCGGACACGCCGCCGGTGACCGAGATCATCCAGGACGGGGTCAACGGCCTTCTGGTGCCGTTTTTCGGGGTCGAGGAGATCGCCGCGACCGTGGTCGAGGCGCTGGCCAATCCGGCACGCTATGCCCCCTTGCGCGCCGCGGCGGCCGAGACGGTGCTGCGGAATTATGATTTCGAGAGCGTCATCTGGCCGGCCCACGTCCGGCTGCTCCAGGAATATGTTCTTTCAAACGCCGTTCTCGACACGATCGGCCTGCTGCCGCAGGTCGACGCCCGGCGCGCCGGCAGGGCCGGCTAGCCACGCCATCCATTGGACCAGGGCGGCGGCGACCCGGGCCTCGTCCAGGCCGACCGGCAGCACCAGGCGCTGCCGATCGCCACGGGCCCGTTCGACATCCGGATCGAAGAAGGCGACGGGTATCCCAGCCTGTGCCCAGAGGTCGATCCGCGCGTCGGAAACGCCAAATCGCCTGGACGCGAAGAAGCATGGACCATAGCCGGCCAAGTCGAACCAGTCCGGCAGTTCGGCCGGCGCGAGTTGGCCGGCCCAGGCGAGCGCCTCGGCCGCCTGTTGCATGTCCGGTTCGGCCAGCACCACCGTGGCAAAGGGCGTTCCGCCTCCTGCCGTGGCAAGCCGGCGGCCGATCGCGCCGCAGAGCTCGTTCGGCGGCTCGCCAGCCCGAGCTGGCAACAGATAGAGCACATCGGCACGCACCGGGCGGCGCGCCAGCGAGGTGGCATTCGGCGAGGATGCCAGGCGCGAGACGTCGAGGCCGGCCCGCCGGACATGGGCTTCCAGCCGGCCGGTCGGCACGTAGCACTGGCCGAAGCGATCCGCCCAGCCCGAAGGCAAGGCGGCGCCATCGGCATGGCTGAGGAACAGGGCGGCGGGTTTCACGCCGGTGGCTTCGATCAGGCTCAAGATGCCCTCGGCCATTCGGTGCGGATCGACGATCAGGAAAGCCGCCGCCCGTTCAAGGAGATCGGTCATCGCCGCGGCATCGTTCTCGCCGGCATGGCCGTCGCCGAGCGCCAGAACGAGGTTCTGCGGCATGTGCTGCCCGGCGCCTCGTACCGCGAGCACGCCCCCCTCCGGCGCGGGCGCGCCATGCGCCAGGACAAGGTCGGCCTCATCCAGGCCGAGCCCGGCCGTGATGAGAGGCACAAGCTCACGGTCCGGGGCCTCCGGCAGCAGGACGAGCAGGAACGGCGGGCATTCGGCGAGCCAGGCCCGTTCGAGGCGCGCGGCGAAACGCGCCAGCGGATCGGCCTGGAAGAACCGGTCGGCCTCGGCCCGGTAATCGGGGAAAGCCCGGTTCAGCCGCTCGAGATTGCGCCGCACCAGCGGGCGCTTGTCATCCAGGAATGACCGCGAGCCGCTATGGCCAACATAGATGCCGGCGGCGCAGACATTGTCGAAGCCGAGACCGCGTGCCGCAAGGCAATAGGCGACATCCTCGAAATAGCCCCGGCCGTACTCGCTCGGCAGTTCGGGCTGGCGGGCAAGCAGGCTGGCGCTGATCAGCATGCAGAAACCGACGCCGTTCGGTATCACGACCGTGGCATTCCGGTTGGCGCGCCAGGCAAGGTCGTTCAGGCGTGCGACGTCTTGCTCCGATCCGAGCGGGCTCGAGCGGAACCGGCAGGGGACGCTCACGTCCTCGCCATTGTTGGACAGCGGCGTGACGGTTCCGATCCGGGTGTCGGCTTGGACAATGTCATGGAGCCTGCCGATGGCCTGGGGCGGCACGATCGTGTCGGCATTGAGCAGAAGGACATCTTCGCAGGCGAGCCGGGTCCGCAGCGCCCGGTTGACGCTCGCCGCGAAGCCCAGGTTGATGGCGTTGCGGATCAGCGCGATGCGGCCCGATCGGGCGAGCTGGTCGAGCAGGGCGGCAATTGCCGGATCGGGGGTCGCGTCATCCACCGCGACGATCCGGACCCGGTCGTGGCCGGGCACGTTGGCGAGCAGCGAATCGAAACAGGCGCGGGTGGCGTCGAGATCGTCATAGACCGGGACGATCACGAGAAGCCCGGACGGGGAAGACCGGACACTCCTGCCGGGCGGCGCGGTCCCCGCGCTTGCCACGCCGGGCCTGTGGATGGTCGCGGGATGAACCAGGACCCGGTCGCCGGCGGATGTCAGCGCCACGGCCACCTGTCCGTCGCGCCAGGCGATATGCGTCGTCGCCGCATAGGGCACGCCGGCCTCGCCGGCCGGCTGGTCGATGTCCAGCGCGATGGTCCATTGCCGCTGTTCATCGCGGCAGGTCAGGCTCACCGATAGCGGGCTTTCGGCATAACCTGACAACGAGAAACCGCCGTCATCGGCTTCGCACCGGATAAGGGCGGCGTATCCCAGCCGCGCAAGCCCCGTGAGCACGGCCGGCGGCAGGGCTGGGCTGCTCGAATCGATCAGCCGGCGCAGCGCCTTCTCACCTTGCGCGGGCGCGCCGGATGCGATGATGGCTTCGTTGGCGAGGCGGTCGAAAGGGTCGATGAAAACGGCGCGTTCGAGATCCTGTTGGCCGGCCTCGCTGCGCCCGAGCCGCGCCAGCGCGGAGGCCCGCAGCACAAGCGGCAAGGGGTCGGCTCCGCCGGTCGCGCGCGTCAGCCTGTCGCTGAGCAGCCAGGCGGTCGGATAATCCGCCCGCCTGAAGGCGTCGCGCGCGCGCACCAGCAGTTCGGCCGGCTGCAGGGCTGCCTGTCCGGCAATCTCCGAAAAGGCGGGAAACCGTCTATCGGGCACGCCGCGCCTCCGGCCCGCTCATGTCTCGTCGAAAGTGATGCCGCTGGCCGATAGTTGCGCCAGGACGGTCTCGGTCGCGGCGGCATCGACGACGGCGACCGCCCACAGGTCGAACATGGCCCGTTTGGTCCGCACTTCGGCGAACCCGGCCTCGACCAGCAGGCGACCGAGCCTGAGATCGGTAAAGCCGGTCTTGTGCGCCATATAGCCATTGCCGCGCGCGATCGACGGGCGGAAGCCGTAGAGCATGTCGAGAGGCGTCACCGGCCCGGCCGGCGCGACATAGGCCACCGATTCCAGGCCATCCGTGCGGATCGCCTCGATGATGGCCGCGAGATCCGGGCAGCGGATCAGGGCGAAGCCGGTTCGCCTGAGCACGCGCCGGAATTCGGCGAGGGCGAGGCCGACCTCGTGGTCATGGAGATGCTCGATATTGTGGGACGACCACAGGGCATCGAAGCTCCCGTCCTGAACGGCCTGCCGCATGTCGGTGGTCGAACAGACGATATCGGGCTTCACGCCGGCATCGACGTCGAGCCGTACCTCCTGCCAGCGGCCGGGGGTCCGGAACACCGGATGCAGGCGGTCGATGCCGGGGGCACCGCAGCCGACATGCAGAACGCATCGGGTCGTCTCGGTCACACCGTCCAATGGCTCGTCCACCGCATGTCTCGATCCTTGTCCTGGGCGATCCGGCAGGCGCGATCCGGCTGTCGGGTTTTCGGTCCGCATGCCCGTCTAATCCAGCACGATCCGGCCCGAAGGGGTCAGCTGATCGCAGCGCCAGATGCTGAACCGTCGGTCGCTGTCCCAGTCGTAATAGATCAGCGCCTTGACCCGCCCAGAACCGGAATAGGCCAGGAACTCCGCCTCGATGGCGCGAACCCGCTCGGCGCGCGCCCGGTCGTCGGCCGGGCAGGCGCGGTCGGTGTTGGGGACGCCCCATTCGGTGATCCAGCACGGCGCATGGGCCGGGCCTGCCTCGCCGCAGAGCTGCATCTGCTGCCGGACATGGGCCTGCCACCGGGCGCCTTCGGGGTAGAGATGGAGGCCGATGCCGTCGATCAGCGCGAAGAGGCCGCGCTGCCGGAGCGCCGACAGGAAGACCGAGGCCTCGACCGCGTCGCCACCCGAGCGGTCGGCCCAGGCGGCGGGGATATCCGCGAGGCCCGCCGAAAGGATCGGGACACGCGGAAAGACGCTGCTCGCGTCGCGCAGCTTCCGGGCGACGCGCAGGACGGCGATATAATTGTCGAGCCCACGCTCGAATTCCGGCAGGCCGGGCATGCGCGCAATCGACGTGCCGTCATAGACGGTGCCGCGCTCGCCGACGCCGAGATCGCCGTTGAAATCCGCCCAGTTCAGCTCATTGCTGAACTCGACGGCCAGGAGCGACACCTGGCTCTTCTCGATTTCGCGCCAGAGCCAGGAGAAGCGGGCCTCGAATTTTTCGATGTCCAGTTCGGACAGCCGGGGCCGCGCGGTGAACCTGCGGGCGGCGGGACGGGCCGTGGCGTCGCCGCGCATATAGTCGGGTGCGAGAATGCCGATGTTCAGCACGACCGAGAGGCCGTTCTCACGGGCGATCCGCAGCGTCTCGATGCCGTCCGCGCTCGGCCGGACGATATTCAGGCGGGCGACCCGGACACCGTTGCCGACCATCTGCCGGATGATCCGCTCGCGTTCGGCAAGAGGCAATCCGTTGAGGTTCACGCGGTTGACCCCGACAATGACCTGCTGTTCAGCCGCGCCGGGCCGCGTCGTCGCGAAAAAGGACAGGACGACCGCGAAAACGAGAAGCGTTCTGGCTACCAAAGTTCCTCCTCGATCCTTTCGATCAAAGCGTCCGATGCCGCGCTGAACTTGCGGGCGAGCGGTCGCTTCTGGCCGACGAGAAAGGCGATGTCCTCGACCCGCTCGAAGGTGTGGGGGGCCGGAACCGTGTCCCACTTGGCAAAAACCAGGCTGGGTTTGATCGTCTCGTGCAATCCGAGCTTTACGATGGCCGTCTGAAAAAAAGCCTCGTCGGGAATGGCGGAGAATCGGAAGGCTTCGACGAAGCGGGGATCCGCCTCGACGAGCGCGACGATCTTTTCGGCGGTGGCGCGGGTCAGCGACCACCACTGCGCGCCCTTGGCGTAGCGGTAGTCTTCGAGGAATTGGGGCCTCGCCAGGCGTGAGCGCTCGGCCTCGACGACCATGGCGCTGATGTCTTCCTCATCCAGATGGCGATGCAGGAAATGGGTGCCCGGCCGGATCTCGCCGAGCCGGCTATCCGGAAGATAGGCATTGCTGATGCGCTGCATCGTTTCCGATGCCGGGGCGACGAGATCGGAATCGATGCAGTCGACCCGCTGATCGAGAATTTCGGCAAGCTTGCGCGGTGAGCAGAGCGGATAGGTATCGCCGGATATCAGCGTGAAGGTCTCCGCTTTCTCCATGGCCAGCCCATGTCTGAGCATGTCGAGGGCGGCCGCGATCATGTTGTAGGAGCCCCAGCGGATGCGGTGCGAATGGGGCAGCAGGAGGACGCCGGGCGTGCCATCGAAGTCCTGCCTGTCCGCGGAGGCATCCAGATGCGCGACGACGGTGAAATCTCCCGCGAGACGCTCCCCCAGGCGCTTGAAAAGCCCGGGGAAACGATGCGCCAGAATCATGATGCAATGGACGGACATCAGCCTCACCAATCACTCGACAAAAGCGACCGAACTCCATCGGCGCAGGCTGTGGCGGTAGACTTCCTTGTTCTTGCCGTAGGAGTTGTCATAGAGCCTGCAGGGCTTGTTCAGCATGGCGGAACCGATCGCCACGTGGAGCCGATCGGTGACCACGGCCTGCGAGGTTCGGATCGCTTCGAGGAAGCACCAGGACGAGCGCTCCGAATTGCGCGGCCAGACGCCGAACTCGAACAGCGAGGAAATGTCGACATCGCCGGCGCCGTGCTTGCCGGTCGATTCGCCGTCCAGCCGGAAGAACCGCATCTCCGGCTTTTTCGACAAGGCGGCCGGACTGGTGCCGGCTTCTGCGAGCTTGGTTACGAAGACGTTCTGGAATTCCTCGGCATCCGGGTCATTGGCGAGCAATTCCTCGGGATCGAGGTGGAACGCCATGTCGTGAGCGAGCGCGACCTCGCATTTGGGATTGACCGTGACGACATGGTCGTAGCTCGGAATTTCGCGGCAGATGAGCAGGGTATCCGCGGGCAGCGTGGCGAGGATGTCCTCGTTGCCGCGAATGGTGTGCGGGAGCAGGACGATCCGTTTGGCGCGCCCGGCGAAGCGTTGAAGGGCGTTCTTGATCGTTGCGTATAGCGGGATGAAATTTCCGCCGCCGCCCAGAATGACGGTCCGGCCGTCGACGTTGGCATCCAGAGTTATTGCCTGATACGAAATATTGAGGCGACGAAAGCACTGCATGGTCGCGGTGGATATCAGCGAGTCTCCGGCATTTCCAGAATTCGGAAGATAGAGGACTTCGCTGTTGCGGAATTCTCGTAATATTTCGATGGCCTCATACCGCCTGAGCCAGCGGGAATTCAATCGATCCATCAGCTCTGTTCCCTCGGAATTCGCCAGAAGGCGGGGGTTCGAGTTGCGCCAGGGTTCGGGCGACCGGTCCACGAGACCGGCCCAAAAACGCCATCGGGTTTTTGCTCCTGTTCGCCCCTGCCGGTTGTCTCATCGGGGCGTGTCGGATTTGTTAAACCCGACCTGGGCCGAAGCCCGACATGCCGGTGGCGAGCTTATGGCACCGCAGCAAAGATTGTCCATCCGCCCAGGGCGAGGCGGTGCGTCACAGTCCTGTCGCCGGCCCTTGGCGGCCAGGCTCGACCGGCGCGCCGGGCCGGCCGGGTCGCGACCGGTCATCATCGCGACATCGTTCACCGCTCCAATCGGGGCGTGAGATCATATCTGGCTCTTTTGGGGGCGCCTGCCGCGCGTTGCGGCAGCGAACCCCCCATGCCCGGCCTCTGCCACGCGGCCGAGCGTCGTGGCGGCGGTCGCGGCCGCGGAATCGTCCGCCTCGGAGCGATCTTTTTTCGGGTGGCGAGGCCGGCCGTTCGAACACCATGCCGCAGGCGGCCCGCCGCCGTTTTCGGCGGCCGGGTTTTGCCTGCGTTTCAAATTCGCCAGCATTTTCAGACGAACTCTTTAGGAGTGCGGCCCCAATCTTGGCCTCATTCTTGCGGCAGAAGTCCTGTCGGAAACCGATGGTGTTCGGACAGAGCAGGGCGCGTCGTCGCTCTTTTTGCACGGCCCGGCGGGCCGTGAAAGCGAGCGCTTCAACGATGTTGCCCTTCATTCGCGAGTTTAAGGATCAGGTCGCTTGAGTCTTTTCTCCGATGATCACTTCCTTCGGCAGGAGCTGCCAAAATTTCGACCGGCGCTTTATGCGCTCCTGCTTTTCAGCGCGATCATTACGCTGCTTTTCCTGTTGCCCTCGCTCTACATGTACCAGGTGTTCGAGCGGGTGATGCAGAGCCGAAACATGTCGACTCTGATGTTCCTGAGCCTGATCGTCGCCGGCCTGACGGTGATCTGGACCGGGCTCGAACATATTCGCGCGCGCGTGCTCGGCGAGATCGCCAACGCGCTGGACGAAAGCATCAGCACGCGGGTGTTCGACGCGGTGAACCGGCAGACCAAGGCGCTCAGCGCGGATTCGCGGGCGATCGTCATCCAGGACCTCAACATCATCAGGGATTTTGTCGGTGGCGCGCTGCCGGTCCAGTTCATGGACCTGTGCTTCGTGCCCCTGATCGTGCTCGCCGTCGTGCTGTTCCATCCCCTCATGGGCGCGGCTTTGCTCGGCCTCAGCATCATCGTCGTCGGCCTGTCGCTGTGGACCCAGCGCGCCGCGCGTCATGAGATCAAGCGGTCGCTGACCGTCTCGACCAGGGCCAACGAATTCGCCCGTTCGGTGATGGCCTCTTCGGAGGCATCGCGCGTCATGGGTATGATGCCCTCGCTCTCCGGGCGCTGGCGCGATCAGGTGCGCAGCGCGCTCGGCTGGCAGCAGGCGGCGACCAGCCGGGCCGCGCTGCCGGCGTCCATGCTCAAATATCTCCGGCATCTCTACACGCCGATCATGCTGTGCATCGGCGTGGTCCTGTTTCTGCTCGAAGAGGTGGGTCCGGGCGTCGTGTTCGCCGCCGTCATGGTGGTCGGCCGGGCGATCCAGCCGGTCGACGCGATCGCCAACAACTGGCGCAGCTTCTGGAGCGCCCACATGTCGATCGACCGGATCGACCGGCTGCTGCGCGAAGCCGGCCCGCCACGGGCCAAGGTGGCCTTGCCGGCGCCGAACGGTCCCCTGCAGGTGTCGCGCATCGTCGCGACCCCGTCCGACCGGGACAATATCGTCCTGAGCGACGTGTCGTTCAGCGCCAGTCCCGGTTCGATCACCGCGGTGGTCGGGTCGAGCGGCGCTGGCAAATCGTCCTTGGCCAAGGTGCTGGTCGGCGCCTGGAGCGTCCGGAAGGGCACGATCACGCTCGACGGGCACGACCTGACCCATTGGGACCAGGACCATCTCGGCCGCCACATCGGCTATGTTCCGCAGGATGTCGTGCTGCTGCCCGGAACGCTCGGCGAGAACATTGCCCGTTTCGACACGCTCGGCGGCGATACCGACCGCAAGATCATCGAAGCGGTCAAGCTCGCGGGCATCCAGGACATCGTGTCGAAACTGCCCGATGGCCTCAACACCAAGATCGGGCCGAACGGCCACACGCTGTCCGGCGGCCAGCGGCAAAGGGTGGCGCTGGCGCGCGCCGTCTATGGCGACCCCCAGCTCATCGTTCTCGACGAGCCGAATTCCAATCTCGACGCCATCGGCGAGAAGGGACTGGCGGAGACGCTGGAGGTCCTGCGCGATCGTGGCGCCATCGTCATTCTCGTGACGCACCGGCTGAACATGCTGGCTTATTGCGACCATGTCCTGGTGATGAACAGCGGAACGGTTCACGCCTTCGGTCCGCGCGACGCGGTCGTGAGCCGTCTCTCGATGGGGCAGCCGGCCCGCCAGATCGTCCAACAGGGCAGTGCCGGCCAGGCCGGCTCGACTGCCGCCTAGGTCACGGGAAAAGTCCATGTCGATCATCGAACTCGGACAGTCTCATCCCGACGCGCATGCCGGTCCGTCGACCGATTGGCGACGATCGGTCCGCATCGGCTATGCCATCGTCATCGGCGCCTTCGGCACCTTCGCGGTGTGGGCGAGCCTGGCGCGGCTGGATGGCGCGGCGATCGCCAATGGCGTCGTGGCGAGCGAATCCTATCGGCGGACGGTTCAGCATCTGGAAGGCGGCATCGTCCAGGACATCCTGGTTCGCGACGGCGATCGGGTGAAGGCCGGCCAGGTCCTGTTGAAGCTCGACCCGACGCGCGTCACCGCCCAGAGCGACCTGTTCGGCAATCAGCTCGCCATTTTCGGCGCGCAGGAGGCGCGCCTCCTGGCCGAATTCGAGGGCCAGAGCAGTTTCGAGTTTCCAGCCGACGTCCTGGCCCGGCAGAACGACGCCGCGGTGCGCCCGGTGATCGAGGACCAGAAGCGCCTGTTCGAGAGCCGCAGGCGCGCGCTCTCGGGCAATGTCCAGATCGCCGAAGCGCAGATCGAGCAGGCCCGGCGCGAGATCGAGCAGATCACCTCCGAGACCGAGACGGCGCGGGCCACGCTCGAGCAGGTCGACGCCGAACTCGCGCAACTGCGCCCCTTGTTCCGGCGGCAGCTGGTGCCGACGACCCGTATCGCGCCGGTCGAGCGCGAGCGGTTGCGGCTGGCCGGCACGATCAGCACGGGCACGATCCAGGCGGCCAAGCTCAGGGAGCGGCTGTCGGAAGCGGAACTGCGCCGGCAGCAGGTCCTGCAGGAGCACCGCGAGGAGACCTCGGGCCAGCTCGCCGATGTCCGCAAGCAGCTCAACGACACGCGCCAGCAGATCCTGTTGAGCGCCGACAGCCAGAGGCGCACCGACATACGCGCGCCGATCGACGGCACCGTGCAGCAGCTCCGGATCTTCACGGCCGGCGGCGTGGTTCGGCCGGGCGAGCCGATCCTCGACGTCGTTCCGGCCAACGACGTCCTCGTCGTCAGGGCCAAGGTGCTGCCCAACGATGCCGACCGGGTGAGCGAAGGCATGTCCGCCGAGGTGAAGTTCCCGGCCTTCCACTATGTCGGGACCCAGGTCGTGCGGGGTGAGATCAGGGCCTTGTCACGGGACCGGATCATGGATGACGGGCTGAAGGATCCCTATTTCGCGGCGGAGGTGGTGGTCGACAAGTCGACCATTCCGGCCGCGGTCGCGCGGCGTCTCAGCGCCGGCATGGTCGCCGACGTGGTCATTCCCACCGGCGAGCGGACGGTGATGAACTATCTGCTCCGCCCGATCCTGGAACGGTGGTCATCGGGCATGCGCGAACGATGACGACGCGATCACCGCGCTCGCGCGATCCGGGGTTCCCGGGATGCGCCGACATGTCCGGCAGCCGGCCGAATGCCGTCGCCTCGTGGTGATGCCGTGCGCAACGACGTGACGCCGGCCGGCGGCTGGGCCTTGCGGGCGGGTCCCCCGGGTCTTCGAACAGGCTGCCGGGCGGCCGGGTTGGGCAGGCCATGCTGAGCGGGCATCTCGATTACGTCGGTCCGGACCGGATCGCCGGCTGGGCGCGCGACGACCGCGATGACGGGCGCCGTCTGGTGCTGGAGCTCTATGACGGCGAACAGCGGATCGCGCGTTTCGTCGCCGACAAGATGCGGACCGATCTGGCCAAGGCCGGCCTTGGTGACGGCTGCTACGGCTTCTGGCTGCCATTGCCGGCTTCGCTGTTCCCGATGCCGGTCCACCGCGTCAGCGTCCGCTTCGCCGAGACCGGCCTCGATATCGGCGGTTCGCCACGACACCTCTACCGCGCCGATCCGGCCCTCGACGAGGCCTTCGCGCAATGGATCGACCGTCAGGTGGAGGCGACCATCGCGGCCGCCGAGAGGCCCGCGCAGCTGGAACCGCTGCTGACCCTGTCGACCAACCTGATGGCCCGGGTTCTGGGCGCGATCGACCGGTTCGATACGTTGAACCAGAGCACGCCGCTCGGCGATATGGCGCTGGCGACCTTGCCGGACCGGCTCCGCCGTTCCGCCGAACAGCTGGCGAGCGGATTGAAGCCGGTCCATGTGCCGATCCAGGCGACCCCGCGGATATCCGTCATCATCGCCTCGAGCGGCCGGCTCGGCGACGATCACGCGCTGGTCCGATCGATCGTTGAGACGTCGACGAGCTGCCGTTTCGAGATCGTCGTCGTCGACAATAGCGGGGCGGTCGAGACGACGCTGCTGCCATTGCTGGTCCGGGGCGGCGCGCGCGTGGTGCGCATCGCCAGGCCGGGCGGTGTCTTGGCCGCCTATGCCGATGGCGCCAGGATGGCGCGTGGCGAGATCCTCTTTTTCGCCACGGGCCTGCGCGAGGTCGGCCCGGACGCCTTGCAGGTCCTGCTCGAGACGCTGGATCGCGAAGGGCGGGGGCATCTGGTCGCGCCGCGGCTGCTGGATGTCGACGGGCGGCTGCGCGCCAGCGGGTTGTCGATCGAGCCGCTGGGCAACCGATCGCCCATCGGCCAGGGCGCGGACGCCGCCACCATGCGCTTCCGGATCCTGCGCGAGGCCGACGATGTCGCTCTCAACGCCTTGATGATCGATCGCGCCACCTTCGACGCGCATGGCGGCTTCGAGCGTGCCGAGGCCTTCCTCGACTATACCACCGCCAACCTGGGCTTCGCGCTGAGGACGGCGGGCGGCAAGGTGCTGGTCCAGGGGGCTGTCGACGCGGTGCTGGCCGGCCCGCTCGTCGGCCTGTCATCGAAGACCCAGGGCCGCTCCCGCTTTCTGGCCCGCTGGACCGGCGCACTGCCGACGATCGGCGCGACCGGTGGCGGCGGGAAGGCCGGTGCGGTCTTGTTCGTCGACGAGCATTTTCCCGCGCCCGACGAAGACGCCGGATCGGTCGCCGTGCTGAGCCATGTCCGCGCGTTCCGGCGACTGGGCTACCACGTCGAGTTCCTGGCGACCGAGCGGTCGCCGGGCGCGGCGGGCCTGGCGCAAAGGCTGCGCGCACGCGGCATCGAGGCCCATGACGGCGTCGAGAACATCGACCAGTTCCTGCGGTCGCGCCACAACCAGTTCGATGTGGTCTATGCCCATCGCTATCATGTCGCCAAACGGGTTCTCGACCCGGCCGGGAATGCCAATCCGGGAGCGCGGCTGCTGTTCAGTGTCGCCGATCTTCATCACGTGCGCGCCGAACGCGCCCTCGGGACGACAGGGGAAGCCGGCGACGAACTGGCGCTCGCGACGATGCGCGAGGAGGAGCTGGCCTGCATCCGCTCAGCCGATGTCACCATCACCCATTCCACCTGGGAAAGGGACCATATCGCGACGCATGTTCCGGCCGCGCAGGTGGCCGTGGTGCTGTGGGATGTCGAAAGCCCCGGGCCGGATGTCGGCCCGGAGCACCGGAAGGGGATCTGTTTCCTCGGCAGCTTCCGGCACGCGCCCAATGCCGATGCCGTCAGGCATTTCTGCCGGGCGATCTGGCCGGAGGTTGCCGAAGGCGTCCGGCGTGACGGTTTCGACATTGCCGGGTCGCACAGCAACCTCCTCACCCTCGACGCCGTCTCGGCGGAGACCCGCATCATCGGCTATGTGAAGGACATTGCCGGCTATCTTGGCCAGAAGCGGTTGATGGTGGCGCCGCTGCGCTTCGGCGCCGGGGTCAAGGGCAAGGTGCTCTTGTCGCTCGCCCATGGACTGCCTTGCGTCATGAGCCCGATCGCCGCCGAGGGCATCCCGCTGACGGCGGATCTCGTCCGTGTCCTGGTGGCCGGTGACGACGCCGATTTTGCCGCCAGGATCGACGCGCTTCACGGCGACGATTCCCTGTGGCGGGAGACGTCGAAGGCGGCACGTGAGTGGGCCCGGGCGACCTTGAGTGAGGATGCGATCGACAGGGCGCTGGAGGCGGTTCTTGCGCCCGCGGACCGGGCGGCCGGCGCGGGCATTTTCAAGGTCGGATCCTGATCGTTTCGACATGCGGGACCGCATGAAGGGCAGGCCGCCCGTCAGTTCGAAACGGCTCCTCCTTGGGCTGGCGACCTTGCGTCCCGAACGCTAGCCGGATGGGGCGCGGCCCGCTTTCGGCGGCGTTGCGGGCAGTGCGGGAATTTGCCCGAGCGCAGCCAGGGTGTCGGGCGAGGGCGGCTGGCGCAGCAGGCCCTCGATACTGTCCAGGAGATTGTCGCGCGCCGCCGGATGTCCCCAGAGGTAACGCCACTGATCCGGCTGTGCGTGGGCCGCCTCGCGCGACGAGGCGACCGCAAACAGATAGAGCATGGCGAGCATCAGGCGCTGCTGCACCAGCGGCGCCGGAAACTCCGGCAGCAGTCGTTTCAGGTGATCGAAACAGCGGCGGATGCCGCGATCGGCGCCACCTTGCACGGCCTCGAACAAGAGGTCACGGTGGTTGATCATCACCATGTTGAGAAAGCGCAGGGCGTGGTCGTCGCTGCCCCGGTCGTCGGCCGCGATATGTGGTGGTTCGGCAAGAATGGCGATGATGGCGCGCAGGGTCGGCGGTTCGCCCGCGGCCTCCAGCGCGTTCAGCCGCGCTTCGTGATGGGCGTCGCGGAGCCGCGCGACGTCCAGGATCAGCTCGCGGATCAGGTCGTCCTTCGAGCGGAAATAGTAGTTGATCGAGCCGGCATTCTTCTGGCCGGCCGCCTTGACGATTTCGCGGATCGACACGACCTCCAGGCCGCGGGTGGCAAACAGCCGGCGCGCCACCTGCTTGATGTGCCGGCGCGTGGCTTCGCCGCGGGGCAGGTCCCGCGGCGGCCGATCTGCGTCCATGGCGGTCGTCCGATCCGTGCCGGCTGAATGGCGCATGGCGTGGCTTGCCGGAGGTTCAGGTTCCGGTGAAGCGGGCGGGGCGCTTGTCGCGGAAGGCGGCGACCCCTTCCCTGAAATCGGTGGTGCGGCCGGCCTCGGCCTGCGCCATGCGTTCGGCCTTGAGCGAGGTTTCGAAATCGGCGCTGGTCGCGAGCCAGGCCGATTTGCGGATCAGCCCGAAGGCGACCGTCGGTCCGCCGGCCATTTCGCGCGCCAGCGCGAGCGCCGTCTCGTCCACCGCCTCGTCCTCGACCACCCGGTTGATCAGGCCCCAGGCGAGCGCCTTGCCGGCCGGGATCTTCTCGCCGAGCAGCATCATCTCCATGGCCCGGACCCGGCCCACCGCCTTGACCAGGAGGTAGGTCGAACCACCGTCCGGAACCAGGCCGATGCGCCGGAACGCCTGCAGGAAATAGGCGCTGTCGCCGGCGACGATCAGGTCGGCGGCGAGCGCCAGCGAGCAGCCGACGCCGGCCGCCGCGCCACGCACCGCGGCGATCCAGGGAATGCCGAGATCACGCAACGCCACCATCAGCGGATTGATGTGCTGTTCCAGGATGGCGCCGGCATCGAATTGCGAGCCGGGCCGTTCATCGAGCAGATCGCCGGTCAGGTTGGCGCCGGAGCTGAAGGCTCGCGCCGAACCGGCAATGACCAGCACGCGGGCCGATCGCGCGGCCTCGGCGACGGCCGCCTGCATGGCCTCGACCATTTCGACCGACAGCGCGTTCATCGAGGCGGGGTCGTTCAATCGCAGGATCGCGACCGGGCCGGACAGTGAGAAGTCGATCTTGCTGGACATGGCGAAGTCTCCCTGCGGTGCGGGCGCGCAGCCCCGATCGGATGAACTATTGGCTGCGGCCGCGCGCCTGCACGCCGGCGCGCCTGGCTTCGAGTTCGGCCGCCGGGACGGCGCTGTTGTAGCGGCGCGAACGTTCCTGTTCGAGCGCCATGGCCTCGCCGTAGGGGAGGTCGAAACCGTCATCGATCAGCCGCTTGTAGTCGGCGAGGTACCCGGCCGACACCTGCGCCATCTCGGCGGCGAGCTTCAGCGCCGCCGGCATCAGTTCGCCGGGCTCGACCACGCGATTGACCAGGCCCCAGTCGCAGGCGGTGCGGGCGTCGATGAAATTGCCGGTGAAGGAGATTTCCTTGGCGCGATAGACGCCGATGAGCCGCGGCAGCTTCTGCGACAGGCCCCAGCCGGGGATCACGCCGACGCGGCCATGGGTATCGGCGAAGCGCGCGCCGGTCGAGGCGATCAGCACGTCGCAGGCGAGCGCCAGCTCGAAGCCGCCGGTGATGGCGACGCCGTTGATCGCGGCAATGACCGGCTTCGGACAGGCCTCGATCGCCTTGACCGGATTTTCCTCGATCGACGCGTCGTCGACCGCGCCGAGGATCGAGGCATCGGCGCCCAGCTCCTTCAGGTCGAGGCCGGCCGAGAAAGCGCGCTCGCCGGCACCGGTCAGGATGATGACGCGCACGCCGTCGTCACGGCCGAGCGCGCTGACGGTGCGGGCGATCGTCCGCATGAGGGAATGCGACAGGGCGTTCATCGCCTGCGGCCGGTTGAGGGTGAGGACCGCCGTCGAGCCCCGCCGTTCGATGTCGAGTTCACTCATCGGCCATGTCCTCCAAAGGCTTCGGTCGGGACCGTGACGCCGGCTGGAGCCCGCGGCCGCCGGAGCCTGTTTCGGGCGCATCCCGCGCCGCTGGATCCGATCAGGCGCAGATTATCGGCGAGGCCGCATCTCCGCACTTCGGCCGAGGCTAGGCGTGGTGGACTCTCAATTCAAGCAGTGTTCTAATTTCGCGGTCCGGCGCTCCGGGCCGAGGCTCCGGCGCCCGAACGGAACCCTTCGGCATGGCCGAAGCCGTGCCTCGATGTCACCGAGCCCCGGGGGAGCTCCGATGTCCCATCTCTTCGACCTGTCGAACCGCGTGGCCGTCGTCACCGGCGGCAATGGCGGCATCGGGCTGGGCATGGCCGAGGCGCTGGCCGGTGCCGGTTGCGCGCTGTCGATATGGGGCCGCAACGCCGCGAAAAACGCCGCCGCCGTCGACCGGCTGACCCGGCTGGGGGCACGGGCCGAGGCCCAGCACTGCGATGTCGCCGACGCCGCCTCGGTGGAAGCGGCCTTCGCCGCGACGCTGGCGCGGTTCGGCCGCGTCGACGGCCTGTTCGCCAATGCCGGCATAACCGGCGCGAGCCCGGGCCCGTTCATCGACCGCAAGGCGGAGGACTGGCGCGCCGTGATGGCGGCCAACCTGGATGGCGTGATGCACACGTTCCAGGTCGCCGCGCGGCACATGACCGAGCGGGCCAAGGCGGGCGATGCCTTCGGCCGGCTCGTTGCCACGTCGAGCGTCGCCTCGGTCGAGGGCGCCGCCTTCAACGAGCATTACGGCGCCGCCAAGGGCGCGGTGAATGCGCTGGTCCGGGCGCTGGCCGTCGAACTGGCACGGCAGGGCATCACGGTGAATGCGATCCTGCCCGGCTGGATCGAGACCGACATGACCGCCGGCGCATTGCAGAACGAAAAATTCCTGCGCAACGTGACGCCGCGCATTCCCATGCGGCGCTTCGGCCAGCCTGCCGATTTCGCCGGCATCGCGCTCTACCTGATGAGTGCCGCCTCGGCCTATCACACCGGCCAGACGCTGGTGATCGATGGCGGCTACACCATCTACTGATCCCGCGATGGGCCACGCTTCAATCCTCGACCCAGCGCACGACCTCGTCGAGGCCGGCACGTGCCGTGCGGTATTGATTGGCGGGGGCTGCCCGGTCGGCGAAACCGAAAGAAATGCCGCAGACGACGTGCCGGTCGGGGGAAATCGAAAAATGCGCGCGGATCCTGTCGGCATGCACCGCCAGCGCGGCCTGGGCGATGGTCGCCACGCCGAGGCTCTGGGCCGCCGTCATGAAGTTGGTGACATAGGCGCCGCAATCGATCGCGCCATAAGGGCCGAGCGCCTCGTCGGAGGTGACGATGGCGACATGGGGGGCGTCGAACAGCTGATAGTTCCTGAGTGACTGGCGGGCATAGGCCTGCTTGTCGCCGCGCTGGACACCGACCGCGTCATAGAGCTGGAAACCGCAGGCGCGGCGCCGGTCGAGATAGACGCCGCGATATTCGCGCGGGAACGGCAGGTCGCTATGCGGCGGCTCGCCGTCCCGGACGGCCGCGACCATCAGGTCGCGGAACCGCTCGGTGGCGGCGCCGGCGGTGATGATCACCTGCCAGGGCTGGGTATTGTTCCAGGAGGCGGTCTTCTGCGCGGTGGCCAGCATGGTCTGGATCGTGGCGCGCGGCACCGGCTCGGATTTGAATGCACGGCAGCTGTGCCGCGCGGTCAGCAGGCGCGCGAAGACGGCATCGTCGGCTTCGGCTGCGCTTGCATGATGGTCTGGCGCTGTCATGTCGAAACGCTCGCTGCTGGGTCTGGAGGCCTGCCGGTCGGAGCAAGGGGCCGGCGCTTGCGCGCCCGGCCCCTGCGGGGCGTTCAGATGTCGCTCATTGGCGCATGAGCGGGCATTCGCTCTGCTGCGCAGGTGTGAAAGCCTGCTCGCCGGGCACCCGGCTGACCAGGGTCAGCAGGTCGTCGGCATTGCGCATCTGGCCGGGCGCCTTGGCCTCGGCATAATAGACGTCGCGCATCAGCCGGCCGTCGGCCCGGATGCGCGCGCCGTGGGTGAAGAAATCCTCCACCGGGGTCGCCCGCATCCTGGCGAGCACGGCCGCGGTGTCGCGGGTGCCGGCGGCCTGGACCGATTTCAGATAATGCAGCACGGCGCTGTAGACATTGGCCTGCGGGTCGGTCGGCAGGCGCCCGGTGGCCCGCTTGAAGCGGTCGGCCCAGCGCTGGGTCGCCTCGTTCTCGCCCCAGTAGAAGCTGAGCACCAGCGGCATGCCGGCGGCCACCTGGCTGCCGACCGCGGATATGTCGACCGTGGTCATCGAGAACGGCACGAAGCGCTGGCCGGCGGCCCGGATTCCGAACTCGTCGGCCTGTTTCATGGCATTGATCATGTCGGCGCCGCCGCCGATGAAACCGACATTCTTGGCACCCGAACTCTGCGCGCGCAGCAGGAAGGACGAGAAGTCGGGTGAGCCGATCGGGAAGCGCACGGCGCCGACCACGGTGCCGCCGGCGGCCTTGATCATCCGCCCGGCATCGGCCTCGATGCTGTGGCCGGCGGTATAGTCGACGGTGATGAAGAACCAGGACGTCGGCGCGGAACCGGCGGGGCCGCGCACCGTCAGGTTGGAGACGACATAGCCGTCATTGGCCCATTGCATGCCGTTGGCCGAACATTGCTGGCCGCTGATCAGGCCGCTGCTGGCCATCGAGACGACCAGGAGCTTGTTCTTGTCCTGGGCGATCTTCTGCACCGCCAGCGACACACCCGAGCTGTAGATGTCGAAGATGGCGTCGACGCCCTGCACGTCGAACCATTCGCGCGCGATCGTCGCGCCGAGATCGGGCTTGTGCTGGTGGTCGGCGACGATGATCTCGACCGGGCGGCCGAGCACCGTGCCGCCGGCATCCTCGATCGCGAGCCTGGCGGCGGCGACCGATCCGGGCCCGGTAATGCTCGAATAGACGCCCGACTGGTCGTTCAGGATGCCGATCCTGATCGGCGCGGGCGCCTGAGCGACGGCGATGCCGGCCTGGCCGAGCAGGGCGACCGCCGCGGCCGTCATCGTCATGGCCTTCCACAGCGCCGCTACGGCCCTGGTTCCTGGTGTCCGCTGCGCCTTGATGTCAGACATGGTGGTTTCCTCCGCGGCCGTATCGCGCCGTCGTTATGATGTCGTTGAATGTCATGCGTGGAGCCGCCGGCCTCGGCCGGCGCGCTAGAGCAGCTCCCTCAGCTGTTCCTTCTTGACCTTGCCGGTTTCGGTCATCGGCAATTGGGCGACGAAGCGGATCTCCGGCAGCTTGTAGCTGGACAGCGTCTTGGCGCACCAGGCGCGGAAGGCGGCTTCGCCCTCGGCGCCGCGCCGGTCTTCGGCGAGCCAGACGAAGGCCACCGGCACCTCGCCCTTGGCCTCGTCCGGCCGGCCGATGACGCCGCTGCCGAGCAGGCCCGGATATTGGCCGAGGATCGCCTCGATCTCGCCGGGGAAGACACTCATGCCGTTGACCTTGAGCATCTCCTTGCGGCGGCCGAGGAAGTGCAGGATGCCGTCGCTGTCGTAGACGCCGATGTCGCCCGTGTGGAACCAGCCGTCCCGGAAGGTCCTGGCGCTTTCGTCGGGACGGTTCCAATAGCCCTTCAGCACCGAGGGCGAGCGGATGCAGATCTCGCCCTCCTCGCCGAGCGGTTTCAACGCGCCGGTCTCGAAGTCGCAGATCTTGAAGTCGGTGCCCGGAACCGGGAAACCGACAAAGACCGGCTGCGACTTCAGGTCGAAATCGTCCTCGTCGAGGCCGAAATTCATGGTGTCGCAGGTGTGCGTCTCGGTCATTCCCCAGGCGACCTCGCGAATGGTCGAGCCGGTCAGGTCGCGCCAGCGCCGGCGGAACTCCGGGTTGAGCTTCTTGACGAAGGAAATGCCGCCGGTCCGTTCCAGGCTGGTGAGGTCGTAGTCGCCCCGGTCCTTGTGATCGAGGATCTCGACGGCGCCGTCGACCAGGAAGCTCGCATGGGTGACCTTGTAGCGGTCGATCGCCGCCATGCAGGCGACCGGATCCCAGCGGGTCAGCAGCACCACGGTGCTGCCGGCGAAGATCGGGAAGATCAGGCCGAACACTTCGCCGGCCATCCAGAACACCGGCAGCATGCAGAGATAGGTGCTCTTGGGCTCGATGCCGAGCGAGAACGGCACCGTGGTCGCCGCCGTATAGACCATGTCGCCCTGGGTGTGGATGCAGCCCTTGGGCAGTCCGGTCGTGCCGCCGGTGTAGTTCAGCGCGGCGATGTCATCGAGCGTGATGCCCGCCGGCGCGACGAAGGGCTTTCCCGTCGCTTCGAGCGCCGGCAGCAGGTCGATCGCACCGGCTATGTCGCGCCTGGCTTGCAGGAGCGCCGGCGGCGCCGGAATGTCCGGCCTGGCCGGCGCCATTTCGCCGAGCGAGGTGACGACGACATGCGCGATCTGCGTGTCGGCGCGAACCTCCTGGACCACGTCGTGCAACTGATCGAGAACCACGATCAGCCGGGCGCCGGTGTCGACCAGCTCATAACGAAGCTCGGTTGCCTTGAACATCGGATTGACCGGCACATGGATCGCGCCGAGCTTCAGGATGCCATAGAAGGCAATGAAGAACTGCGGGCAGTTCGGCATGTAGACGGCGACCCGATCGCCCTTGCCGATGCCTTTTTTCATGAGGAATGCGGCGAAGCGGTCACTCAGCCGGTCAAGCTCGGCATAGCTCAGTTCCGCCCCGTAGAAATTGACGGCGGCCTTGGCCGGCTGAAGCTCCGCCCAGCGCCTGAGATAATCGGTGAGCAGTACCCTGCCGAACCGGTATTGCGGCTCCTGCGGCCAGCCCTTCGGCCAGCGCTTGGCGCGCAGCTCGGCAAGCCGGGCCAGATAGTCGGTTTCCTCCACGGGGCCTCCTGATGGTTCTTGTTATCAGGCGAGGCTGGCCTCATATTTCACAAAAATCAATAGCTGTATTGATTAAGCCCGATGCGCCGCTATGCGCTGGCCCGGTTCGGCCGGGCCCGGCCGGCCTTGGTCAGCGCCGGGGCCTTGGCCGTCCGGCCGGGTTTCGCGGCGGCCGGCTTGTTCAGCAGGCCGTCGAACAGGATCTGGATCACGCTGTCGCTGAACGACCTGATATGGGCGGCATCACGGACCTCGATGCCATAGATGCCCTCGACCATGGCGCGAAGCCCGAAGGTCAGCGAGGCGGCCGAGGTGATGGCATTGGTCACGTCGTGAACCGGCAGATCGGGGATCGCCTTTGCCGCAATGGCTTCGCGCACGGCCTCGTCGAAGACCCCGAAGCCCGGCGCGAAATAATTGTCGACGAGCCATTTCAGGCGCGGACTGCGCGCCGTGCCCTCATGGACGGCGATCCGGACGAAGTCGGGATTCTCGGCATTGGCTTCGATCAGCCTGCGGGTCAGCGCCTTCAGCTTGTCGACCGGGTCGAGACCGGCGAGATCGCGCGTGGCCATGCGGAACAGCGCGCCGCGCTTCTGCATCATGCGCTTGATCGCTTCTTCCCAGAGCTTCGATTTCGAGCCGAAATGATAGTGCACCATCGACTGGGTGAGGCCCGCGGCTTCGGCGATCGCGCCGGTCGTGACCGGATCGTAGCCGTAGCGGGCAAACAGCTTGAGGCCGGCATCGAGCAGCATGTCGCGGGTCTGGTCGGCATTGCCGCGGTCGGCGAGCCGTGGCCGGCCGGGCGACCGTTTCACGGCCACGGCTACGGCGTTCGAAGGGCCGGATTTCTTGTTCTTCTGGGTCATGGACCGGTTCTAGCGCGGCAGCGCGCGATTTGAACACATGCTAGCGCGAACGGTCGGTCGCGCAATAATTAATTGACCTATTGATTTTTTCGAAAGGACCAATAGGGTCGTCCGCCAGGGGAGAGCAAATCTCCCGCATAAGACCCTTGGGAGGACGGAGCGATGATTTCACGGCGTATGTTCACGGCTTCGGCGCTGGCGCTTGGCGCGGGCCCGGTCCGGCAGGCCTTCGCCGCCGCCGGCGATCCGGTGAAGATCGGCGTGCTCAGCGACATGTCCGGCATCTTCTCGGATTTCGGCGGGCGCGGATCGGTCGTGGCGGCGACGCTCGCGGTCGAGGATTTCGGCGGCTCCCTGCTCGGCAAGCCGATCGAGATCACCTCGGCCGATCACCAGAACAAGCCGGACCTGGGCGTCGGCATCGTGCGCAAATGGTATGACGTGGACGGCGTCGACGTGATCGTCGACGTGCTGAATTCGGGTCTCGCCTTGCCGGTGCAGACGCTGGCGCAGGAGAAGAACAAGCTGGTCATCTTCTCCGGCCTGAACAACAAGGATCTCAGCGGCAAGCTCTGTTCGCCGCACGGCGTCGTCTGGGGTTATGACAGCTATTCGCTGGCCAACGGGGCGGCGACCGGCGTCATGCAGGCCGGTGGAAAGTCCTGGTATTTCATCACGATCGACTATGCCTCGGGCCAGACGCTCGAGCAGGACACGGTCTCGGTCGTGCGCAAGAACGGCGGAACCATCGCCGGCACGGTTCGCTACGCGCTCGGCACGAAGGATTTCGCCTCGTTCCTGCTGCAGGCCCAGGCGTCGCGCGCCGACGTGATCGCGCTGGCCACCGGCGGCTCCGACACCCAGACCATGATGAAGCAGGCGGCCGAATTCGGCATCACCCAGCGCATGGTGCCGCTGTTCTTCACCACCATGGATATCCAGGCGCTCGGGCTCGAACGCGCCCAGGGCGCACCGGTCGTGACCGATTTCTACTGGGACCAGAACGACCGGACGCGAGCCTGGAGCAAGCGGTTCCAGGAGCGTCACGGCGGACGCATCCCGACCGATGTCCAGGCGACCGTCTACAGCAGCACGCTGCACTATCTCAAGGCGGTCAAGCAGGCCGGAACCAAGGACAATGCCGCCGTGCTGGCGGCGCTCAACGCGCTTCCCGTGGAAGACTTCATGACCAATGGTGCGCGCATTCGTCCTGATGGCCGGCTGCTGCGGGACATGTATTTCGCCGAGGTCAAGAAACCCTCGGAATCGAAGGCTGCGAACGACACGCTCAAGATCATCTCGACCATTGCCGGCGCCGAGGCCTACCGGCCGGCGGACGAGAGCGAATGTCCGCTGCTCAAGCGCGCCTGATCGGCCATCGAACGGCTCCGGTGTCCCGGAACACCGGGCCTTTGCGCCGCGATCACAGGAGCGGGGCGGGCCACCATGCCGCCTCGCCGGGACCAGAGGATCCATGTTCAGGAAACTGCTGATAGCGAACCGGGGCGAGGTCGCGGTGCGGATTGCGCGGGCGGCGAGCGAGCTCGGCATCGAGACCGTCGCGGTCTACGCGGCCGAGGACGCGGCGTCGCTGCATGTGCGCCGGACCGATATGGCGATGGCGCTGCCAGGGACGGGGGCGGCGGCCTATCTCGGTAGCGCGGCGGTGGTGGCTGCGGCGGTCGCGGCCGGCTGCGACGCGGTCCATCCGGGTTACGGCTTTCTCTCCGAGAATGCCGCATTCGCCAGGGCTTGCGCCGCGGCGGGCCTGACCTTTGTCGGCCCGAGCCCGGCGACGCTCGACCTGTTCGGCGACAAGGGCGCGGCGCGGCGGCTGGCGCGCGAGGCCGGCGTACCGCTGGCGGCGGGCACCGAAGGCGCGACCAGCCTTGCCGAAGCCGAGGCCTTCATGGTCTCGCTCGGCGGCCGACCGTTGATGGTCAAGGCGGTGGCCGGCGGCGGCGGCCGCGGCATGCGGGTGGTCGACAAGCCGGCCGATCTCGCCGAGGCCTATCGGCGCGCCGGTTCGGAAGCCAAGGCGGCCTTCGGCTCGGATGCGCTTTATGTCGAGGAGCTGATCCGGCCGGCGCGTCATGTCGAGATCCAGGTGCTCGGCGACGTCGCCGGCCAGGCGATCCACCTGTTCGAACGCGAATGCAGCCTGCAGCGGCGCCACCAGAAGCTGATCGAGATCGCGCCGGCGCCCGGGCTCGATCCGGCCTTGCGCGACCGGATCGCCGCGGCCGCGGTCAAGCTTGCCCGGATCGCGCGAACCCACACGCTGTGCACGTTCGAATTCCTGGTCGAGCCGGGGACGGACCAGCCCGGCCGCTTCGTCTTCATGGAGGCCAATCCGCGGCTGCAGGTCGAGCACACCGTCACCGAGGAGGTGATGGGCGTCGATCTCGTCCAGACCCAGCTGCGGCTGGCGGCGGGCCGCTCCCTCGCCGAACTCGGGCTGACGCAGGAGGCCGTCGGGCGGCCGCGCGGCATGGCGGTGGAGCTGCGCATCAACATGGAGCGGATCGGGCCGGATGGCTCGGCGGCGCCGACCGGCGGCACGCTCGGCGCCTTCGATCCGCCGGGTGGCGCCGGCATCCGGGTCGAAACATCAGGTTATGCCGGCTACCGGACCACGACCAGCTTCGATCCCTTGCTCGCCAAGGTCATTGCCTTCGCGCCGTCGGGACGGCTGGAGGATGCGCTCGGCCGCGCCTATCGGGCGCTTTGCGAGTTCCGCATCGAGGGTGTCGGCACCAACCAGGGGTTCCTGCAGAGCCTGATCAAGCGCCCCGAGGTGATCGCCGGGGCCTTCGATACCGGTTTCGTCGAACGGCACGCGGCCGACCTGGTCTCGGCCGCCGGCGGTCACCCGCGGCTGCATGCCCAAGCCGGCGACACGGCTGGGGCGACCGGGACCGGTGGCGCGGTGCTGGCGGGACCTGTCGGGACGGTCGCCCTGCTGTCGCCGATGGGCGGCCGGGTGGTCAGCTTCGATGTCGCGGAGGGCGACGCGGTCGGCGCCGGCCAGCCGGTGGCGGTGATCGAGGCGATGAAGATGGAGCATGTGGTCACCGCCAGCCAAGCCGGCTTCGTCCGGCTCGTCGCCGGGGCCGCCGGCGACAATATGGTGGCCGACCAGCCGCTGGTGTTCATCGAGCCGGGCGAGGTCGATATTGGCGCCGGCGACGACGCCGGGGCGCAGCGCGCCGACCATGTCCGCGCCGACCTCGCCGAGGTCCGGGCCCGCCACGAGGCGCTGCTCGACCACATGCGGCCGGCAGCCGTCGCCAGGCAGCATGGCCGTGGCGCCTTGACCGTGCGCGAGCGCATCGCGCGTCTCTGCGATGCCGGTACTTTCAGTGAAATCGGCGGATTGATCCGCAACGACAAGGTTGAGAAGGATGCGCCGGCCGACGGCGTCGTGGTCGGTTCGGCCCGGATCGACGGCCGCCATGCGATGATCATGGCGCAAGACTTCACGGTTTTCGGCGGCAGCTCCGGCCATCTCGGCGGCGACAAGATGGAGCGCGCCGCGCGGCTGGCGAAGAACCAGGGCATCCCGGTGGTCATGCTGCTCGACGGCGGCGGCCATCGCATTCAGGACGGCCAGAGCTCGCGGGCCTATGCGGCCGCCGTGACGATCTTCCACGAGTTCGCGCGCATGTCGGGATGGGTGCCGATGGTGTCGGCGGTGCTCGGCGCCGGCTTTGCCGCCAATACCAACTATAGCGGCATGGCCGATTTCGTCGTCATGGTCCGGGGCCGCTCGACCATGGGGCTCGCCGGGCCGGCCTTGGTCAAGGCGGGAACCGGCGAGGATAGCCATGCCGAGGCGCTCGGCGGCACGGCGATCCAGGTCGATCGCCAGGGCCTTGCCGATCTCGGGGTCGACAGCGAGGAGGCGGCGCTTGCCGCGGTGAGGCGCTTTCTGTCCTATCTGCCCGCCAATGCCGGCCAGGCCCCGCCGATGACGGAAGCCCCGGCCGTGGAACCCGATGGCGCGGTGCTGGAGCACATCGTGCCGGTGAATACGCGCAAGTCCTATGACATGCGCGAGGTCGTCCAGGTGGTGGCGGATGCCGGCAGCCTGTTCGAGATCAAACCGACCTTCGCGACCAATATCATCACCGCGTTCGGCCGCCTCGCCGGCCGGCCGGTCGGCTTCATCGCCAACCAGCCGCTCTCGCAGGGCGGCATGCTGGATGCCGACGGCTCCGAGAAGGCCGCGCATTTCATCGCGCTCTGCGACGCCTTCGGCCTGCCGCTGATCTATCTCGTCGACATTCCCGGCATGTCGATCGGCAGCCAGGCGGAGCGGACCACGCTCGGCCGGCGCAGCGCCAAGCTGCTGTTCGAGCTCGGCCACGCCACCGTGCCGCGCATCTCGGTGATCCTGCGCAAGGGCTACGGTCTCGGCTATCTCGCCATGGCCGGCGGCCGCAGCTTCGATGCGGATGCCTGCTTCGCTTGGCCGACGGCGGAGATCTGCGCCATGTCGGTCGAGGGATCGGTCGATGTCGCCTATCGCCAGGACTATGAGCGCGCCGCCGATCCGGCGGCGCGGCGGCGCGAACTGATCGCCGAGATCCGCTCTGGAATCAGCCCGATCAAGGCGGCCGAAGGTTTCGGCATCGACGACGTCATCGATCCCGCCGACACCCGCGCGCGGCTGATCGAGGTGCTCGATCGCGCGCCGCTTCGGCGTCAGAATGACATGCCACCGAAGGTCCGGTCGATCGCGCCGATCTGAGGTGGCCGTGGTCGGCCCCGGCCGATCCAATGCGCCGTGCTCGCAGGAGCAGGGCAACAAGAAGCGATGGCCCTGGGAGTAACGCGATGAGCCGCACCGATCTCGTTCCCGCCCGCGAGGACTGCGTCCTGCGCTCGCTGCTCGACCGCCATGCCGAGCAGACGCCCGAGCGGATCTTCGCCATGTTCGAGGACGGCAGTGAACTCAGCTATCGGCAGCTGCGCGACGCGGTGCGCCAGACCGCGCGTGGATTGCAGGATCTCGGCGTCGGCCAAGGCGACCATGTCCTGGTCTGGCTGCCCAACGGTGCCGACATCCTGCGCCTGTGGTTTGCCATCAACTATGCCGGCGCGGTCTATGTGCCGATCAACACGGCCTATCGCGGCGGCATCCTGGAACATGTCCTGCGCAATTCCGGTGCCCGGCTGATGATCGCCCACGCCGCCCTGGCGGAGCGGCTGAAGGAGGCCGATACGGCCGCGCTGGAGCGGGTCGTCGTGCTGCACGGGGAGGCCACGCCGATCGGCACCCTGGACGTCCTGCCGTCGGAGCGGCTCGTCGGTTCCGGCGAGGTCCTGCCGCTGGAACGGCCGATCGAACCCTGGGACACCCAGAGCATCATCTATACGTCAGGCACGACCGGGCCCTCCAAGGGGGTTCTGTCGTCCTATGCCCATCTCGGCGCCATGGGCAATGCCCTGGTCGCCGATGTCGATGGCGTGGCCTTCCTGGACGCCTCCGACCGCTTCATGATCAACCTGCCGATGTTCCATGTCGGTGGCACCGCGCCGACCTATGCCATGCTGGTCAAGGGCGGCTCGATCATGCTGCTCGATGCCTTCGACACGGCGTCGTTCTGGGCGACGGTGAACCGCTCCGCGACCACGGCGGTCATCCTGCTGGGCGTCATGGCGACCTTCCTGATCAAGCAGCCTGTGCTCGCGGGCGAACGCGAGACCACGCTGAGACAGGTCATCATCATTCCGCTGACGGCGGAGGGCGTCGCCTTCCGCGAGCGCTTCGGCGTCGCGACCCACACCCTGTTCAACATGAGCGAGGTGTCGTGCCCGCTCATCGCGGAGCTCGATCCGACCGTGGTCGCCACCTGCGGCAGGCCGCGCAAGGGCGTTCAGGCGCGCCTCGTCGACGCCAATGACTGCGAGGTGGCGCCTGGCGAGATCGGCGAGCTGATCCTGCGCACCGACAGTCCCTGGGCGCTCAACCACGGCTATAACGGCGAGCCGGCGGCGACCGCGCGGGCCTGGCGCAATGGCTGGTTCCACACCGGCGACGCCTTCCGGATCGACGAGCACGGCAACTACTTCTTCGTCGACCGGTTCAAGGATTCGATCCGCCGGCGGGGCGAGAACATCTCCTCCTTCGAGGTCGAGCTGGAGGTCTGCGCCCATCCGGCCGTGCGCGAGGCGGCCGCCGTCGCCGTGCCGAGCGAATTCAGCGAGGACGACATTCTGGTGGCGGTGTCGCTGACCGAGGGAGAACGGCTGGACCCGGCCGACCTCCTGGCTTTCCTGATCCCGCGCATGGCCCATTTCATGGTGCCCCGCTACGTCAGGATCATCGACGAATTGCCGAAGACGCCGACCCGCAAGGTCGAGAAATATCTGATCCGCCAGGCCGGCATCACCGGCGACACATGGGATCGCGAGCGCGCCGGCATTTCGGTCCGGCGCGACCCGTTGCAGCGCAAGGCCTGAGACGCGGCGAGGCCGCCGATCCGAACCGGCGAAATGAGGTGACCCGATGATCCACGATCCCCGTATCCCGCCTGCCGAAGACTGCGTGCTGCGTGATGTGCTCGACAAATTCGCCGGGCAGACGCCGGACAAGGTGTTCGGGGTGTTCGAGGGCGGCGTCACCTGGACCTTCGCCGAGCTCAGGCAGCGTGTCCGGGCGACCGCCCAGGCGCTGCGCGGGCTCGGCGTCGGTCAGGGCGACCATGTCCTGGTCTGGCTGCCGAGCGGCCGCGAGGGTCTCAGGGTCTGGTTCGCGGTGAACTATCTCGGTGCCGTCTGCGTGCCGATCAACACGGCTTATCGGGGACGCGTGCTCGAGCATGTCGTGGCCAATTCGGACGCGGTCGTCGCGGTCGCCCATGCCGACCTGGTGCCGCGGCTCGCCGAGGTCGACAAGGCGAGGCTGGAGCGCGTGGTGGTGCTGCACGGCAGCGCCGCGCCGGTCGCGGGCCTGGACCTGCTGCCGGCGGCGGCGCTCGACGGCTCCGCCGACGATCCGCTGACGCTCGAGCGGCCGATCGCGCCGTGGGACACCCAGGCGATCCTCTACACATCGGGCACGACCGGACCCTCCAAGGGCGTCTTGTCCTCCTACCTGCACCTGCATTCGATGGGCGAAGGCTTTCCGCTGGTCGACGGCACCGACCGCTTCCTGGTCAACCTGCCGCTGTTTCATGCCGGCGGCACCGGGCCGGTCTACTGGATGCTGTGCCGGGGCGGGTCGATCACGCTGGTCGGCACCTTCTCGACCGAGAATTTCTGGCCGACGATCCGCGAGACCGGCACCACCACGCTGATCCTGCTTGGCGTCATGGCCGGCTTCCTGATGAAGCGGCCCGATGACGGGGCCGACAAGGGCGCCTTGCTGCGCTCGGTCATGGTCCTGCCGCTCGACGAGGACGCGATCGCCTTCGGGCGCCGCTACAAGCTGCCCTGGATGACCGTGTTCAACATGACGGAGGTCTCCTGTCCGCTGGTCTCGCCGCTCAATCCGACGGTTGCCGGCAGCGCCGGCCGGCCGCGTGCCGGCGTCGAGGCGCGCGTCGTCGACGAGAACGATATCGACGTCCCCATCGGCGCGGTGGGTGAGCTGATCGTGCGGACCGACCGGCCCTGGGCGCTGAACCACGGCTATTACAAGAACCCGGAGGCCACCGCGCGCGCCTGGCGTAATGGCTGGTTCCATACCGGTGACGGTTTCCGCGTCGACACCAATGGCGAGTTCTTTTTCGTTGATCGGATGAAGGATGCGATCCGCCGCCGTGGCGAGAACATTTCCTCCTTCGAGGTCGAGGCGGAAATCTGCGCCCATCCGGCGATCCGCGAGGCGGCGGCGGTCGCGGTCGCCAGCGAGGTCGCCGAGGACGAGGTGCTGGTCGCCGTTTCGCTCGGCGCGAACCAGTGCCTGGATCCGGCCGAGCTGATCGCCTTCCTGCGTCCGCGCATGGCCCATTTCATGATCCCCCGTTATGTCCGCATCCTCGACGACCTGCCGAAGACCCCGACCCAGAAGGTGCAGAAGCATCTCCTGCGAACGGCCGGGGTGACAGCCGATACCTGGGACCGCGAGACTGCCGGCATCGTGGTCAAACGCGAAAAACTGAGCAGCTAGCTTCCGCCGTTCTCGCTGCCCCCCATCCCTGCGCCCACAGATCGAGACATCAGACATATGTTCAGGAAATTGCTGATTGCGAACCGGGGCGAGGTCGCGGTGCGGATTGCCCGGGCGGCGAGTGAGCTCGGCATCGAGAGCGTCGCTGTCTATGCGTCGGAGGATGCCGCCTCCCTGCATGTGCGACGGGCCGACGCCGCGGTGGCGCTGCCGGGGGCGGGGGCCACGGCCTATCTCGATAGCGCGGCGGTGGTCGCGGCGGCGGTTTCGACCGGCTGCGATGCGGTGCATCCGGGCTACGGCTTCCTGTCGGAGAACGCGGGTTTCGCCAGGGCTTGCGCCGCGGCCGGGCTGACCTTTGTCGGCCCGAGTCCGGAGACGCTCGACCTGTTCGGTGACAAGGGGGCCGCGCGCCGCCTGGCGCGCGAGGCCGGCGTGCCGCTGGCCGCAGGCACGGAGGGGGCGACCAGTCTCGCCGAGGCCGAAGCCTTCTTGGCCTCGCTCGCCGGCGGGGCTGTCATGGTCAAGGCGGTGGCCGGCGGTGGCGGTCGCGGCATGCGGGTGGTGGAAAAGCCCGATGATCTCGCCGAAGCCTACCGGCGGGCCGGTTCGGAGGCCAAGGCCGCCTTCGGCTCGGACGGGCTTTATGTCGAGGAGCTGATCCGGCCGGCGCGGCACGTCGAGATCCAGGTGCTGGGTGATGTCACCGGCCAAGTGATCCACCTGTTCGAGCGCGAATGCAGCCTGCAGCGGCGGCATCAGAAACTCGTCGAGATCGCGCCAGCACCTGGGCTCGATCCGGCCTTGCGCGACGCGATCGCGGCAGCGGCGGTGAAGCTTGCCAGGATCGCGCGGACCCACACGCTGTGCACCCTGGAATTCCTGGTCGAGGCGGCTCCAGGCCAGCCCGGCCGCTTCGTTTTCATGGAGGCCAATCCGCGGCTGCAGGTCGAGCACACCGTCACCGAGGAGGTGATGGGCATCGACCTCGTGCAGACCCAGCTGCGGCTGGCGGCGGGCAAGTCGCTCGCCGAGCTCGGATTGACGCAAGAGGCGGTCGGCCGGCCGCGCGGCATGGCGGTCGAGCTTCGGATCAACATGGAGCGGATCGGGCCGGATGGCTCGGCGGCGCCGACGGGCGGCACGCTCAGGGCTTTCGACCCGCCGGGCGGAGCGGGCATCCGGGTCGAAACATCGGGTTATGCCGGTTATCGCACCACGACCAGTTTCGACTCGCTCTTGGCCAAGGTGATCGCCTTCGCGCCGTCGGGGCGGCTGGAGGATGCGCTCGGCCGTGGCTATCGGGCACTCAGCGAATTCCGAATCGAAGGGGTCGGCACCAACCAAGGCTTTCTCCAGAGCCTGATCATGCGGCCGGAGGTGATCGCCGGGGCCCTCGACACCGGTTTCGTCGAGCGGCATGCCGCCGACCTGGTCTCGGCCGCGGGGCGCCATCCCCGGCTCTATGCCGAGGCGCGAGAGACAACAGGCACGCCCGAGCCCGGCATGGCGACGCTGGCTGCGCCAGCCGGGACCATCGCCCTGCTGTCGCCGATGGGCGGCCGGGTGGTCAGCTTCGATGTCGCGGAGGGGGATGCGGTCGGCGCCGGCCAGCCGGTGGCGGTGATCGAGGCGATGAAGATGGAGCATGTGGTCACCGCCAGCGAGGCCGGCTTCGTCCGGCTCGTCGCCGGGGCCGCCGGCGACAATGTGGTGGCCGACCAGCCGCTGGTGTTCATCGAGCCGGGCGAGGTCGATATTGGCGCCGGTGACGACGCCGGGGCACAGCGCGCCGACCATGTCCGTGCCGACCTCGCCGAGGTGCGGGCCCGGCACGAGGCGCTGCTCGACCATATGCGGCCGGCGGCGGTCGCCAGGCGCCGCAAGACGGGCCAGCGCACCGCGCGGGAGAATATCGCCGATCTCTGCGATCCCGGCTCCTTTGTCGAATATGGCGGCCTTGCGCTCGCCGCCCAGCGCCGGCGCCGGCCGCTCGACGAACTCATGGAAATGAGCCCGGCCGACGGGCTGATCACCGGCATCGGCGCGGTCAACGGCGCGCTGTTCGGCGAGGACGCGGCGCGCTGCATGGCGATGTCCTACGACTACACGGTGTTTGCCGGCACCCAGGGCTTCATGAACCACAAGAAGATGGACCGGATGTTCCGGCTCGCCGGCGAGTGGCGGCTGCCTCTGGTCGTCTTCGCCGAGGGCGGCGGCGGGCGTCCGGGCGAGACCGACTATATGGGCGTCGCCGGCCTCGACGTGCCGACCTTCCGCATGCTCGCGCGCTTGAGCGGCCAGGCGCCGACGGTCGCCATCGTTTCCGGCCGCTGCTTTGCCGGCAATGCCGCCATTGCCGGCTGCTGCGACGTGATCATCGCCACCGACAACGCCAATCTCGGCATGGGCGGCCCGGCCATGATCGAAGGCGGCGGGCTCGGCGTGTTCAAGCCCGAGGAGGTCGGGCCGATGAGCGTCCAGGCGCCCAACGGCGTCGTCGACATCCTGGTCAAGGACGAGGCCGCGGCGGTCGCCACCGCCCGGCAATATCTGTCCTATTTCCAGGGACCGGTGACCAACTGGACCTGCGCCGACCAGGACCTGCTGCGCGGCGCGATCCCCGAAAACCGGCTGCGCGCCTATGATGTGCGGGCTGTGATCGAGCTTCTCGCCGATACCGGATCGGTGCTCGAACTGCGTCCGGCCCATGGCGTCGGCATGATCACCGCGCTGATCCGTGTCGAAGGCCGGCCGCTCGGCCTGATCGCCAACAATCCCCGGCATCTCGGCGGCGCGATCGATGCCGAGGGCGCCGAAAAGGCGGCGCGCTTCATCGAGCTCTGCGAAGGCTACGGCCTGCCGGTATTGTCGCTCTGCGATACGCCGGGCTTCATGGTCGGGCCGGAGGCCGAGACCACCGCGCTGGTGCGCCGGGTCGCCCGGCTGTTCCTGTCGGGCGCCAATGCCACGGTGCCGATGCTGACCATCGTGCTGCGCAAGGGCTACGGGCTCGGCGCCCAGGGCATGGCCGCCGGCAGTTTCCAGGCGCCGCTGTTCATCGTCTCCTGGCCGACCGGCGAGTTCGGCGGCATGGGGCTCGAGGGCGCGGTCAAACTCGGCTATCGCAACGAGCTCGCCGCCATCGCCGATCCGGTCGAGCAGAAGGCCGTCTATGACCGCCACGTCGCCGAGCTCTACGAGCGCGGCAAGGCGGTCAACATGGCATCTTTCCTGGAGATCGACGGGGTGATCGACCCGGCAGAATCGCGCCACTGGATCATGCGCGCGCTGAAATCGGTTCCGAAGGCACAGGAGCCGGCCGGCAAGCGACGCCCGTTCATCACGCCGCGCTGAGGCAGGCTTCCCTTGGCGCTGGATGGATCGACAGGCGCAAGCCCGGTCTCGGCAAGGTCAAGGGCCTGATGCTACTGCGGAGTGGCATGGGCGGTTCTATCCGGCGCAAGCAAGTCGTGGATGCCCGGGACAAGCCCGGGCAGGACGATGTGGTGCGGGCAAGGGAACGTCTCCTGCCAGGCCGCCATCGCCCGGCTCTCTCCGTCTTGGCCGGGCTTGTCCCGGCCATCCACGACTTCATCCCCACCGTTGATCGAGAAAGATCCATTCGGGGCGCGGATCCGGTCAAAGGATCATGCTCGCCGACCGCAGCACCAGCCGCCCGCCCGCTCAGCGCAGCTTGAGCTCCATGCGCACCATGTCGCCGCGATAGATGCCGATGGCGATCAGGATCAGCCGGCCGTGCTGGTCGATCGCCGAGCGGTCGACCAGGCAGACGGGGGCGTTCAGGGGCATGTCCAGGAGCTCGGCCGTTTCCATGTCGGCGGTGCCGATGGTCAGCGTCTGGCGGGCATCGGCGATATTGATGCCCGGTATGCTCGCCGCCAGCCTGAGCGCCGTCTTCGAGGTGAAGGCGGCCTCGGGGATGCTCCTGGCGAGCATCTCGTCGATATAGACGTCGGCGAGCAGGAAGGCCTTGCCGTCGCGCGAATGGCGCCGGCGCAGGTGGCGGTAGTTCGGCGAGACGGTGCCGACCGCATGCGGCGCGTGCGGCAAGGGCACTCCCGCCTGGTCGGCGAGGATCTCGATATGGGCGCCTTCCCGCGAAATCAGCAGGCCGTTCCAGTCGGTCTCGACGTCGCACCAGATCTGCGGCTGGCGGCGCTCGTTGACGAAGGTTCCCTTGGCGCGAAAGCGCGACACCAGCCCTTCGCCCTCCAGCAGGCCGACCGCCTGCCTGATGGTCGAGCGGGCGACACCGCTTTCCTCGGCCAGTTCGTCGACGGTCGGAATCTGCTGGCCGACCGGCCACTGGCCGGAATCGATGCGCCGGCGGAACAGCGTCGCGAGCTGAATGTAACGCGATATGCCGCTGCGGCTGAAATCGGCTTTTCGGTCGGGCGATTGGCTCATTGCTCATCCATGCGGTTCGCCGGGCCCGGGCAGGCGCGGCGTCATGGCCATTGTCGAGCCCGGCATGGTCGGGTCCGGTCCCGTCCGCCCGAACAATGACGCAAGATACGATCTATTGACCGATAGGCCGAAGTCAAATCGCCGGGCGCCATGCCGGCGGCGCGGCGCAAACAGTCCGACATTCGGCCATCGGCCCCATGCGAGAGCCCAGGGGGCCATGGTCTTCTTGCCAAAGGTCATAAAGTACGTATGATTGGCCTAATGAACGAAAGACCCGAACCCAATCCAGCGAAGGGGCGCGCTGCGGCGAGGCGATAGAGCCTCTCCGGCAGGCCGTCGGACAGATCGATGAAATTGCACTGGTCTCCCCGCTCTCCCTTCGTTCGCAAGGTGATGATCGCAGCGCATGAGCTTGGCCTTCAGGACAGGTTCGAGCGGGTTCGCACGGTCGTCGCCATGACCACGCCCAATCCGGCGCTGCTGGCCGACAACCCCTTGTCGAAGATCCCGACCCTGGTGCTCGACGACGGCCAGTGCCTCTACGATTCCCTGACGATCTGCGAATATTTCGACGATCTGGCCGGCGGCAACATCCTGTTCCCGGCGGAACGGTCGGCGCGCTGGCGGGTGCTGACCTGGCACGCGCTGGGCAATGGCCTGCTCGATGTCCTGATCCTCTGGCGCAACGAGCGCGACAAGCCGGAAGAGCGGCGCACGCCGGAATGGCTGGCCGCGTTCGCGCTGAAGACCGAGCGGTCGCTCGACCAGATGGAGGCGCTCGCCGCCGACCTTCAGGAGACGCCTTTCGGCATCGGCCATATCGCCATCGGCTGCTGCCTGTCCTACCTGGATTTCCGGTTCGGCCAGTTCGACTGGCGCGCCGGCCGGCCGGGTCTCGTCGCCTGGCACGACACATTCCGCGCGAGGCCTTCGGCCATCGCGACGGAGGTCGTCGATGGCTGAACCGGTCAAGAGCGAACGCAGCGGCCCGCTCTCCCACATCCGCGTGCTCGACCTCGGCCGGATCATGGCCGCCCCCTGGGCGACCCAGATGATGGCCGATCTCGGCGCCGACGTGATCAAGATCGAGCGGCCCGAGGTCGGCGACGACACGCGCGCCTGGGGCCCGCCCTTCCTGAAAGACAGGGACGGCAAGGTCACGCGCGAAGCCGGCTATTATCTCTCGGTCAATCGCGGCAAGCGTTCGGTGACGGTCGACATGACCAAGCCGGACGGGCAGGCGATCCTCCGGCAGCTCGCCTCGGGCGCCGACGTCGTCATCGAGAACTTCAAGGCCGGCGCGCTGCAGCGTTATGGTCTCGACGCCGCGACCTTGCGCGGCCGCAATCCCCGCCTGATCTATTGCTCGGTCACCGGCTTCGGCCAGGACGGCCCGCGCCGCGACCAGGCGGCCTATGACTTCGCCATCCAGGCGATGGGCGGCCTGATGAGCGTGACCGGCGAGCGCGACGATGTCGCCGGCGGCGGGCCGCAGAAGGTCGGCGTGCCGATCGTCGACCTGATGACCGGCATGTATGCGGCGGTCGCGATCCTCGCGGCGCTGACCCGGCGGGCGGAGACCGGCGAGGGTGAGACGATCGACCTGGCGATGCTCGACGTGGCATCGGCCTTCCTCGCCAATCAGGCGATGAACTGGCTGATCGGCGGGCGCACGCCGAAACGTGGCGGCAATCGCCACCCCAACATCCAGCCGCAGGACGTGTTTCCCTGCGCCGATGGCCATCTGGTGCTGGCGGTGGGCAATGACGGCCAGTTCGCCAAGCTCTGCGAAGCGCTCGGCCGGTCCGAATGGGTCGTCGATCCGCGCTTCGCCACCAATGCCGCGCGGGTCGGCAGCAATGCCGTGCTGACGGGCCTGCTGGCCGCCGAGTTCTCCCGCTTTCCCCGGACCGAGATCACCGCCCTGCTGGATGCGGCGGGCGTGCCCTGCGCGCCGATCAACGAGGTGCCGCAGGTGTTCGACGATCCGCAGCTGAAACATCGCCGGATGTTGCGCGACCTGCCGCATCCCTTGTCCGGCACTGTGCCGCAGGTGGTCTCTCCCATGCGCTTCGAGACAGCAGCGCTCAGTTTCGACCGGGCGCCGCCGCTGCTCGGCCAGCATACGCGCGAGGTCCTGGCCGAGCTCGGCATCACCGACGAGGCTTTCACCGATCTCGCCGGGCGGGGCGTCCTGTGAGGCGGCGATCGGCCGACAGTCGACGCCTTTGATATCTGTTCCGTTCACGGAAAGGCCCGATGGCACGTATTCCGCTTCCTCTGCCTGAAGACATGACGCCGGAACAGCAGCGCGTCCATGACGCCGTGGTCTCGGGGCCGCGCGGCCAGATGATCGGCCCGTTGCGGGCCGCCATCCACAGCCCGGAGCTCGCCGAACGCTGGTCGCGGCTCGGCGAGTTCCTGCGCTACCACACCTGCCTGCCGGCGCGGGTTACCGAGCTTGCGATCATCGTCACCGGACGGCGCTGGACCAGCCAGGTCGAATGGTGGGTTCATGCCCGTGTCGGGCTCGAGGCCGGCCTGCCGCGAGACGCGGTCGAGGCGATCCGCGACGGCGCGGTGCCTGTCTTCGCGGATGCCGGCGATCTGGCGGTCTACGAATTCGCGCGGCAGCTTCAGCAGGAGGGCAAGCCGGGCCTCGACAGCTACCGGGCCGTCGAGCGCCATTGGGGCGCCCGCGGCGTGGTCGAGCTGACCGCGGTCATCGGTTACTACACACTGGTCGCGATGACCTTGAATGCCCATGAGATTCCCTTGCCGGAGGGCGTCGATCCGCCGCTGGCCGCGCTGTCCGACACGGGCCTGGCAACCTTGCCGGCGGCGCGCATCGCGGCCGGGCAGGAGGCCTGAGCCGTGGTCGCGATCGGGACAGCGCCGGCCCCTGCCACCTCGCGCCCGATGCGGCCGCTGCCATCGGGCGCCTGCGATTGCCACAGCCACGTCTTCGGCCCGTTCGATCGTTTTCCGCCACTGCAGCCGTCGGTCTACGACCTGCCCGAGGCCGGTCCGCCGGTGCATGCGGCCATGCGTGCCGGGCTCGGCGTCGCGCGCGGCGTCCTGGTTCAACCCGCCCCCTATGCGGACGACCCCTCGGCGCTGCTCGACGCCATCGCCGGGTCGGCGGGCGCGTTGCGCGGCATCGCGGTGGCGGGTCCGGACATCTCCGATGACAGGCTTGCCGCCTGGCGCCGCGGCGGCATCCGCGGCCTTCGTTTCGTCGACATGCGTGCGCCCGGCGGGGGCCGCTATCCCGGCAGCGTCGGCTTCGACGCGCTGATCCGGCTCGCACCGCGGCTGCGGGCTCTCGGCATGCATGCCGAGCTCTGGGCGACGGTCGCGGACCTCGCGGCGCATCTTCCCAATCTGCTGGGGACCGGCCTGCCGCTGGTGCTCGACCATATGGGATCGCCGGATGCCGCGCGCGGTTCGGCGGACCCAGCGTTCCAGGAGATCCTTGGGCTGCTCCGACACGATACTCTCTGGGTGAAGCTGCCGGTGTGCCGGGTGTCGAAGGCCGCGCCCGGCTATGCCGATGCCAGGCCGTTCCATGAGGCCTATCTCGCGGCCGCGCCGGATCGGCTGCTGTGGGGCTCGGACTGGCCCTATGTCCGCATGGTGCCGGCGCCCGATGCCGGGCGCATGCTCGACCTCTTTTTCGAATGGACCCCGGACGAGGCGGCGCAGCGCCGCATTCTCGTCGACAACCCGGCCCGGCTCTACGGGTTCGACACTGACCAGGGAGCGGCACCATGAATGGCCTCGACACCCTCCAGCGCTTCGGCGTGGAGATCGCCGATCACATCGCGACGGTGACGATCAAGGCGCCGCCGGTGAACGCTCAGGACCGGCTGTTCCGCGAGGAGATCATCCGGCTGTTCGACATCCTGAGCGATGCGCCGGACGTGCGGGTGATCGTTCTCACCGGCGACGGGCGAGCCTTCTCGGCCGGCGCCGACCTGCGCGAACGGCCGGCGCTCGCCGAGGAGCCGGGCGGCTATGGACGGCACAACCGGCTGGTCCGGGCCTCCTTCGACGTGGTCATGGAATGCACCAAGCCGGTGATCGCCGCCGTCAATGGCGCGGCGATCGGCGCCGGCTGCGTGCTGGCGCTGTGCTGCGACATCCTGCTGGTCGCCGAGGAGGCCTATCTGTCGATGACCGAGGTCGATTTCGGCCTCGCCGGCGGTGTCCGCCACGTGTTGCGGGCGTTCAGCCCGTCGGACGCGCGGCTGGCGATCTATACCGCACGGCGCCTCACCGGTGCCGAGCTCTACCGGATGAACGTGGCCTCGGCCTGCGTGCCGAGGGAACGCCTGCTCGACGAAGCCATGGAGATCGCCCGGACCATCGCGGCCAAGGTGCCGCTGGCGGTGATCGCAGCCAAGCGTTCGTTCGGGCTGACCGAGGAAATGCCGCTGCGCGACGGCTATCGCTACGAGCAGACCCAGACCGCCGCATTGGCGACGACCGAGGACACCAGGGAGGCCCAGCGGGCCTTCGCCGAAAAGCGCAAGCCGGTGTTCCACGGGCGCTGAGCAGGCCGGGCGCGGCCGCGCGTCCCGTCACGCGGAAGCAATGGGAGATCGCGTGAGGTCGTTTGCGACGGGGATGTTCGCCGGGCTGGCTCTCATGACGGCCGCGACGGCTGCTTTGGCCGATACGGAGCGCACGCGCAGCCTCGTTCGTTCCGGCGACACCACGATCGACGTGATCGTCGAGGGCCGGGGGCCGGTGGTCGTGCTGCTGCCGTCGCTCGGGCGTGGCTCGGCGGACTATGACGCGGTTGCCGAGGGGCTGGCGGCGGCGGGGTACCGGGTGCTCAGGCCGCAGCCGCGCTCATGGGTCGAGCTTGATGCCGGTCGCCTTGACGATCTCGCCCCAGCGCTCGAAATCGGCGCGGATATAGGCGGCGAAGGCCGCTCGGTCGAGCGTCGAGATCAGGCATCCCTGGTTCTCCAGCGTTTGCCGCGCGGCAGGGATCGCGAGCGCGTCCTTGAGGGCCCCGTAGAGCCGGTCGAGCCGATCCTCCGGGGTGGCCTTGGGGGCGAGCAATCCGTACCAGGTCTCCGAGATCACATCGAGGCCGGTTTCCGGCATGGCCGGAACGTCGGGGAGGAGCGCGAGCCGCTGCTTCGCCGTCACGGCCAGCGCCTTCAGCGCACCACTCTGGATCTGTGCGATGAAAGCCGGTGCGTCGGCGAGCATGAACTGAATGCGGCCGCCGAGCAGGTCCATCAGCGCGGGCGCGGCGCCACGATAAGGCAGGTGCGTGACCTCGATGCCGGCGCGCAGGCGGAACAGTTCGCCGGCCAGATGAAGCGACGAACCGACGCCGGCCGAGCCATAGATGAGCTCGCCGGGCCGCGCCTTGGCGCGGGCGACGAGCGCGGCGACGCTGTCGACCTTGAGGTCCGGCGAAACCACGAGGATCTGCGGCGTCGCCATCGCCAGGCCGACCGGAACGAGATCGCGCAGGGGATCATACCTGAGGTTCGTCATGAGATGGGGCAGGATCGCCATGGCGCCCGTGCTGATCATGCCGATGACGTGACCGTCGGGCGCCGACGCGGCGACCGCCGCCGCGCCAATGGTGCCGCCGGCACCGGCGCGATTGTCGATGATGATCGGCTGGCCCAGCTGCTTTTCCATCGCTTCCTTGGCCACGCGGGCGACCAGGTCGGCCGGGCCGCCGGCCGGGAACGGCACCACCATGCTGATGGTACGGCTCGGATAGCCCTGTTGGCCGAGAGCCGGACCCACCAGCGCCGTGCCGCATACCGAGGCGAGAAATCCGCGACGATCGATCATGAGGACGCTCCGCTCCATTGTCCGCCCGGCACGGTCTCGCCGCCGAATGGCGAGCCGGCCCTGTTTTCTATTATTTGAAAGGTCAGACTATAGAACTATATAGGCAATGCAAGGCTTTTTGGCCCTGCGGCCCGGACCTGACGTGCCTTTGAGGCAAAGGGGCGCCCGCGAAATCCCGGCGTCCCGATGCCCCGGCGTCAGCGCATGGGCGGGGCGTATTGCAGGCCGCCGCGGCTCCAGAGATTGTTCTGCCCGCGCGGGATGGCCAGCAACGATCGGGAGCCGAGGTTACGCTCATAGGCCTCGGCGTAATTGCCGACCTGCCTGACGATCCGGAAGGCCCAGTCCTTGCCGACGCCAAGCCCTTCGCCGAGATTGCCGTCGACGCCAAGGAAGCGGCGGATTTCCGGATTGGCAGATTTCAGCATGTCCTCGACATTGTCCGAGGTGATGCCGAGCTCTTCGGCGGTGACCATGGCGAAATGCACCCATTTCACCAGGTCGGACCATTGCTGGTCGCCCTTGCGCACGGCCGGACCCAGCGGCTCCTTGGAAATGATCTCGGGCAGCACGACGAAGGCGGCGGGCTCGGCGAGTTTCAGGCGATAGGCATGCAGGGCCGAGGCATCGGTGGTGAAGACATCGCAGCGGCCGGCTTCGAGCGCCTTGATCGCCTCGTCGCCGCTGTTGAAGGCGACCGGCTCGTAGCGCATGGCGTTGCTGCGAAAATAGTCGGCGAGATTGAGCTCGCTGGTGCTGCCGGCCTGGACGCAGATGGTCGCGCCGCCGAGCTCGCGGGCGGATGCGACGCCGAGCGTCCGCCGCACCATCAGGCCCTGGCCATCGTAATAGTTGATCGCCGCGAAATCGAGGCCGACGGTGGTCTCGCGCGACAAGGTCCAGGTGGTCTGGCGCGCCAGGATGTCGATCTGCCGCGACGTGAGTGCGACGAAGCGGTCCTTCGGGTTCAGCGCGGTGAACACGACCTTGCCCGCGTCGTTGAACAGGGCGGCGGCGACGGCCCGGCAGATGTCGACGTCGAGACCGCTCCAACGGCCCTGGCTGTCGGGCAGGGAGAAGCCCGGCACCCCGGGGCTGACGCCACAATTGACCACGCCGCGCGCCCTGGTGTCGTCGAGCGTAGCGGCTGCGGCGGCGGTGGCCGGCAGCAGGGCCACGAGCATCAAGGCGAGAGCCTTCACGATGAAGGTCATGGGCGTTCCCCTGGCGTTATTTCGTGTTGAACGACTCCGCGATGGCGGCCTGCAGCAATCCGATGATGGCCTTGCGGGTCTCGAACGTGATGCTGGCGTAGTGCGGCTGGAGCACCACGTTGTCGAAGGCAAGCAAGGCCTGGTCGAATTGCGGCTCGACCGCGAAGACGTCGAGCCCGGCCCCGGCGATGCCGCCCGATGCCAGCGCCGCGATCAGGGCGGCCTCGTCGACCACCGAGCCGCGCGAGATGTTGATCAGGATGCCGTCCGGGCCAAGCGCCTCGAAGACGGCGGCATCGACCAGGTTCTGCGTCGCTGCGCCGCCGGGACAGGTCAGGACCAGGAAATCGGATTGGCGTGCCAGCTCCACCACGTCGTCGACAAAGGGATAAGGCAGTCCCGGCTTCCGGCGCGGGCCGGAATAGCGCACCGAGAGCCCGACGCCGGCCGCCCGCTGCGCCACGACCTCGCCGATGCGGCCAAGCCCGACAATGCCGCAGACCTTGCCCGCGACGCGCCGCGACGGCACCGGCCGCTCGGTCGCCCAGCGTCCGGCCCGCATGAACTGGTCGGCGCGGACGATGTTGCGCGACACCGCGTAGATCAGCGCGATGGCGAAATCCGCGGTGTCCTCGGTCAGCACGTCAGGCGTGTTGGCGACCGTGATGCCGCGTGCTTGCGCAGCCTCCAGGTCGATCTTGTCGAGGCCGACGCCCTGGCAGGCGATCAGCTTCAGATCGGGCAGGGCGTCCATCAGCGCGGCATCGGCGCCGGCCATGCTGGTGGTCAGCGCGACGCTCACGCCCGGCAGCGGCGGCCAGGCGCCATCGGAGCCGCGCGCGTGATCCCGCAGGTGGTATTGCGCCGAAAGCGCGTCCCGGAGATCCCGGGGAACGGTGGCGATCACCAGGACGGTGTCGGAAGCATCGGTCAAGGTTTGTCTCCGCCGGCTGCGGCCGCGCGGGCGACGCGCAGGCCGTCGAGGATCGCGGGCATCGCCTTCTCGGCTTCGTCCTGCAATGTGTCGTAGAGGCTGTTGCCATGGGCATCGATCGCAACCGTCAGCGGCCCGAGCTGCTCGACCCGCAATTTGACGATGCGGTAATGGGAGATCATGTCGTTCCAGCTGACCGAGACCACCTCGCGGATGGCTTCGGAGAGCAGGGTGCAGCCGCCACCGAGGAAGGAGAGATAGACGCAGCCGACCTCCTTCATCGCTTCGGCGCAGGCCCGGTCGAGCCCGCCCTTGCCGCCGACGGCACGCAGGCCGAAGGCGCGGATCAGGGTCGGCATATAGGGGTTGAAGCGCGTGCTGGTGGTCGGGTTGAGATAGAGCACGTCGAAGGCGCCGTCGGCCTCCGTGTTGTAGCTGCCGAGATGGAAGAAGCCGGCATGGCCAAGGTCGGTCGGCAGGGCCTCGCCGGTCTCCAGGCATTGCATGATGCGCTGATGGGTCGGCAGGCCGGCGGTCATGACGATCTCGCCGTCGAGATAGACCATGTCGCCGAGCGCGAGCTTGCGGATATCGGCTTCCTGGACCGGAAAGGTCAGGGTGTGGGTCTCGCCCATGACGCGCCTATTCGTGGAGGGTGACGGAGCCGTCGGCGCCGATGCGCGCGCCCATGCGCCGGTTGATCCAGCAGTTGAAGCAGACCGCGACCGGGACGAAGCCGTGGCTCGCGGCATAACCGACATGGACGCCGAGCGCGGTGGTGTCGCCGCCGGTGCCCATCGGGCCGAAGCCGGTGGCGTTGACCGCCTTGGTCAGCCGCTCCTCCATGTCCCTGAGGATCGGTTCGGGATTGACCGAACCGAGCGGGCGCAGCGTCGCCTCCTTGGCGAGTTTGGCGGCGTAGTCGAAAGTGCCGCCGATGCCGACGCCGAGCACGACCGGCGGGCAATGCTGCGAGCCGGCCTTCATCACGCATTGCATGACATAGGTCTCGATCGTCTCGAGCGACGGGAAGCTGAAGATTTCCAGCGCCGCCCAGCGCCCCGAACCGAGCGCCTTGGGCTGGCACATGATGTCGATGTAGTCGGCGCCGGCGATCACGTCGAAAGTGGTGACCGGCATCTCCTTGCCCTTGTAGCCGCGCTCCAGCGTCAGGGGATTGGTGACGTGTTTCAGGATCGGCGGCTTGATCGTCTCGACCAGGTGATCGAAACCGTCGGATATCGCCTGCCGGATGTCGAAACCGAGCGGGGCATGGGTGCCGATCTTGACGAAATAGACGGGAATGCCGGCATCCGAACAGACCAGGTGGTCGCGCTCTTCCGAAGCGATGGCGCTGCGCAGCATGAAGGCCAGGGTCTTTTTCGAGACCTCCTTCGTTTCGCTCTCGTAGGCGTGGCGGAGCGCGTCCTTGGTGTCTTCCGGCACCTTTTTCAGTGCCGCCTCGTAGAGCTGCGCGGCGACCGACTTCACGAGCGCGTAGGTGATGGCCATCGGTCGTCTCTCGGAGCTCCCAGGCGTGGCGGCGGGCGGCCATTCCATCCTGGCGGGCCCGTCGCCATGCCCGGGCGAAGCTACGAGCGCACCCCCTAAAGGTCAATAGTCTCACCTAACGAATTAAAAGGAGGATCGGAGCCGTGAGGACAGCATCGGGCCGGTGACGGGTTGCCCGCGCCGACCTCGCCCCGCCACCGCCTCTCACGGGGTCCAGCGCGGCCGTCGTTTTTCGGTGAAGGCTTTCGGGCCTTCGACACGGTTGGGCGAGGACCTCATGCGGGCATAGGCCGGCAGGGTGCCGCCGCGCATGACGGCATAGGCGTCGCGTTCGGAGAGATGGCCGGTGCGCCGGACGATCTCCTTGGTCGCGGCCACCGATGTCGGAGCCGCGGCGGCGATCTGGCGGGCGAGATCACACGCGGTATGCATCAGTTCCGGCCGCGGCGCGATCCGGTTGACCAGGCCGTGCCGGTGCAGTTCGGCTGCGTCCGCCGGGCGGCCGGTGAGCAGCAGCTCCATGGCCAGCATGGGCGGCAGGCAGCGCGGCAGGCGGATCGCGCCGCCGCCTTCCGCGACCATGCCGTGACGCACCTCCGGCAGAACGAAACGGGAGGCTTCGGTGGCAACCACGAGATCGCAGGCCAGCGCCAGTTCGAAGCCGCCGCCGGCCGCCGTGCCGTTGACCGCGGCGATCACCGGCTTGGCCAGGCTCCAGCGCTCGGTCAGGCCCATATAGCCGCCGCTGCCGAAGCCGCTCTCGTCGTCGCGGCCGGCGGCCACCTCCTTGAGGTCCCAGCCGGCCGAGAAGAAGCGGTCGCCTGCCCCGGTCACGATACAGACCCTGAGGGCCGGATCGGTCTCGAAGCGGGTGAAGGCGGCGTCGAGGCCGTCACTCATCTCCTGGTCGATGGCATTGGCCGGCGGCCGGTCCATGGTGATGACCCAGATGGCGTCGGCCTCGACGGTCGTGCGGATCATGCCGGCTTGGCCGCCGTGTCATAGGCCCAGGCCTTGGAGACGATCTTCCAGCCGCCGGCGAATTTCACCAGCAGCAATTCGTCGACGAAGCGGTTGGGCAGCAGCGCGTCGCGGACCCGCACATGGGCGGTGGTCGGGCTGGCGATGGTGACGCTCACCACCTGGTCGTGGCGGGGGTCCTGGCGCGACGCCGGCGCGGCGCGATTGGCCACGCGGGTCATGTAGCTGTCCATATCGAGGGCCGCTTCGTTGCCGCCCTCGGACGAGAACAGCTGGGCCTGCGGATGAAACACCGCGCGGAAACCTTCGACGCTGCCGTCATAGAGAGCGTCGAAATAGCCCTGCACCGTGGCGAGGACCGCCTTCTGATCATCCATCACTGAACTCCCTGCATCATGACGTTGTGCTCGCGGTCGGCGAGCTCCAGGCTCTCGTCGAGAATGGCGAGCAGCCGTTCGGAATCGGCTTCGGAAATGATCAAAGGCGGCGCCAGGAACAGCGAGGTCTGCTCGCCGCTGGTGCCGATCACCGCGCCCTTGTCGAGCGCCAGTCCGGCGATGCGCGAGGCGAGCGGCGCCTCCGGCGTGTCGGCCAGCCAGTTGCGCCAGTCCGGGCCATGCAGCTCCAGCGTCCAGTGCAGGCCTTGTCCGGCGACGCGCGAGACGCTCGGATGACGGCTGGCGATTTCCGCGAGCCGCCGGGCATAGAAGCCTTCCAGCGCATGCACCCGCTGCAGCAGGGCCTCGTCGCGCAGGATGGCGAGATAGGCGCTGACCGCCGCCATGGTCATGGGATGGCCGCGCAGGGTGCCGTAGTTCTGCCAGCTCTTGCCGTCCAGCTCGGCGGCGAGATCCTTGGAGATGACGATGGCCGCCACCGCCATCATGCCGCCGCCCAGGCCCTTGCCCAGCGTCACCATGTCGGGCCGGCTGGTGCCGCCCTGGAAGGCGAAGGCGCGGCCCGAGCGGCCCATGCCGGTGACCACTTCGTCGGCGATCCAGAACGCGCCCTCGCGTCGGGCGATGGCCGCGACAGCGTCCTGATAGGCGCCGTCGTGATAGAAGCCGCCCTGGGTGTAGTCGATGATCACGGCCGCCGATGAGCGCAGCATGGCCGGAGCGCCGGCGAGACGCTGGTCCAGCGGTTTCCGCGGCGAAGCCGCGGCCTCGGCGCGGCTGCGATAGAGCGTGCCGTCGGGCGCCGGCAGGACATGAACGGGCGCGCCGGCCGGCGGCAGCCGCGTGCCCCCGGCGGGAGCGGCCAGCCCGCCGTGCCAATGCGGTTGCACGGTGACGTCGCGGGCGAGGCCGACCAGGCCGTGATAGGCCCGTTCGCGCGTGGCGATCGCCTTGCGGCCGGTCAGCGCCTGCGCCAGCGACAGGGTGATGTCATTGGCCTCGCTGCCGCTGATGCAGAAGCGCACGGCGCCGGCCCAGCTCTCTTCGCCCGCCAGGCCTATCTCGAACAGATCTTCGGCCGCCTTGTCGCGGCCGCTCCAGCTCCAGCCCTCGCTGACCATGGGCAGGTCGGCCGCCTTGCGCAGCGCCTCGGCCATGCGCGGATGGCCGTGGCCGAGCGGCCCGCCGGTATTGCTGCCGTCGAGTACCCGGCGGCCGTCGTCGAGCACGAAGTGGACACCGGAGCCGCCGACGACGCGCGGTGCTTCCGTGCCGGCGTTCAGCCCCGTCCGCAGCAATCTGCTCATCACTGTTCCCTCTTCGCCATGGCCGAAAACTAGGCGGGCCGATCTGGTTCCGACAGCGCCAGATATCGACGAGACCGATGAGCCAGAGCGGCGGACATGCCGTGCGCTCGAGGATCGCTCGAGAACCCCATCCGGGCGGTTGGTCGCCGCTCGTGATCTCCTGGCCTGGCCTGGGAACCCACGCATGCCTTGGACCGAAGCAAGACGTGGATGGCCGGGACAAGCCCGGCCAGGACGGCGCGGGACCTCGCTGGACCGTGTTCCCGCACGCTCTCTCAGGCGCGCAGCAGCGCGGCCACGGCGGCGAGGCGCGGGTGGGCCTCGTCGGCAGGCAGGCGGCCATAACCGATCAGCAGTCCCTGCCGGTCGGGTTCGCCGAGATAGCATTGCGACAACGGCTGGATGAAGCCGCCGGCCTGGCGGCTCAGCCGCGAGGCCTGGCGGTCGGTGATGCGGGCCGCGAGGCTCGGCTGGAACAGCGCGGTCAGATGCAGGCCGGCGGGCGTCGGCGGCACGGCCAGCTCGTCGGGCATGAGCGCCTGCAAGGCGTCGAGGACGGCCTGCTGGCGTTCCGCATAGACCTTGCGCATGCGCCGGAGGTAGCGCAGCAGGTGGCCGTGGCGGAGGAATTCAGCGAGCGCCGGCTGCGCGGTCCCGGCGGTGTGGACATCGATGCGCGCCCGGCCGCGGCCGAAAGCCTCGATGAAGCGCGGGCTGGCGACGAGATAGCCGATCCGGAGGCTCGGCAGCATGACTTTCGAGAAGGTGCCGAGATAGATGACGCGGCCGGTACGATCGAGTGACTTGAGCGAGGCGGTCATGCTGTCGCGGTGGCGGAACTCGGAATTGTAGTCGTCTTCGATGACCCAGCTGCCACGGCGGTTGGCCCATTCCAACAGTTCCTGGCGCCGCTCCAGCTTCATCGCGACGCCGAGCGGAAACTGGTGCGAGGGCGTGACCACCGCGAGCTTGGCATTGGGCGCGCGGCGGATGCCCTCGGCGACGCACAGGCCCTTGTCGTCGACCGGCACCGGCACCAGCTTCGCGCCGGCGGCCTTCAGGCTCCAGCGGGCCTCGATGAAGCCGGGCTCCTCGACCCAGACCTCGTCGCCGGGATCGAGCAGCATGCGGCAGCAGAGATCGAGCGCGCCGGAACTGGCCTGGGTGATCGCGACCTCTTCCGGGCGGCACAGCAGGCCGCGCACGGATCCTAAGAATTCCGCGGTCGCCTCGCGCAGCGGCTGCCAGCCGAGCGGCGACATGTCGATACAGGCCGAGCGCAGCGGGTTCTGCCAGGTTTGCCGGAGCAGGCGCGACCAGACGTCGAAGGGAAATTCGGCGATGTCGGGGGTGCCGGTGCTGAACGGCGAGCCGAGCTCGAATTCATATTCGGTCGCCAGCAGGGATTGCCAGCGCTCGGAGAACCAGGCGCCGCTCGCGGCCGCTTCCGGCGGCGCGGGCGAGGCGCCGGAGGGACGGGCAATGGCCGCCACCTCGACGCCGCCGCGCGGCACCGACTGCAGATAGCCTTCGGCATAAAGCAGGTCGAAGGCGGTCAGCACGATGGCGCGCGAGCAGCCGAGTTCGGCCGACAGCTTGCGCGACCCGAGCAACCGCGTGCCGGCGGGCATGCGGCCGTCGAGGATCTGGTTGCGCAGATGCGCCGCCACCTGCTGGTACAGCGGCATGTCGGACTGGCGATCGAGATGCATGCCGGCCATGGACATGCGCCGGCCGCTCGATCCATCCTTCGCCATGTTCCGCCCCGTCATTGCCGGCGGGAAGCTCCTCGAGCGTCCTCGCCGGCAAGGCCATAGCCGCCGCCGCCACAGCTTTCCAGCGTGACGAGGTCGTTCTGGCTCAGCAGCAGGTTCGCCTTGCCCGACAGCGGCGTCGCCGTGCCGTCGCGCTCCAGCGTGATCGTGAAAGGCTTGCCGGCATCGCCCCCCTTGAGCCCATAAGGCGGGATCCGGGTCCGTTCGACGCAGGTGGTCAGCCACATGGTCGGGGCAAGCACCCGATAGCTGCGGATGACGCCGTCGCCGCCCTTGAACCGGCCGGCGCCGCCGGCGTCGCGGCGGATCGCCTGGCGCTCGATCCGGATGGCGTAATTGGCCTCGATCACCTCGGCCGGCGTGTTCGAGGTATTGGCGAGATGGACACGCGTCGCCGGCACGCCGTCGCGGTCGTGGCGGGCGCCTTCGCCGCCGCCGTGAACCTCGTAGAGCATGCGCCAGGACTGGTCAGGCCGCGGCTCGGCAAAGGCGAGCAGGCCCGAGGTGGTCGGGCCGCCGGCCGAGAGGCGTTCGGGGATGACATGTTCCATGGCCCGGAAGATGGCGTCGACCACCCGCATCGAGGTCTCGTGATTGCCGGCGGCGACCGCCGCGTTCCAGCCGGGCTCCAGGATCGAACCCGGGCGGGTGACGATGGTCAGGGGCCTGAGCGCTCCGGCATTCTGCTGCATGTCGCGGCCGCTCATGATGCGGGCGGCATAAGCGACGGCCGAGCGCGCGATGAAAGGCGTGGTGTTGCAGAAATTGGCGACCCGGTCGCTGCTGCCGGAGAGGTCGAACAGCGCCTCGTCGCCCTTGATCTCGATGCGCACGTGAATGCGCGCCGGCGCGCCGTCCGGGCCGCCATCGTCGAGGAAGTCCTCGCCTTCATAGGTGCCGTCGGGCAGGTCGGCGAGGGCGGCGCGCATCTCGGCCTCGGAGAGGTCGTGCAGCCGCGCCAGGCTGTCGAGGAAGGTCTGCGTGCCATGTTGCTCGCAGAGTTCATGAATGCGCCGCTCGGCGGCCTGCGTCGCCGAAAGCTGGGCCAGCAGATCGCCCTCGCAGGAGACCGGGTCGCGCACATTGGCGAGGATGAAATCGAGCACCGGCTTGTTCAGGCCCTTGCTGCTGGCGATCGGCATGGGCGGGATCCGGATCGCCTCCTGGAAGGTGTCCACCGCCTGGGCCAGATAGCTGCCCGGCCAGGTGCCGCCGACGTCGGGCCAGTGGGCGAGGCTCAGCGCGAAGGCGACGAGCTTGCCGGCGACGAAGACCGGCCGCGCCACCTTGACATCGTTCAGGTGATTGCCGCCGAGCGCGCCGACATTATAGATCAGCGCGTCGCCCTCGCGCATGTCCTCTGCCGGGCAGACCTTCAGCAATTCGCGTACGGTATAGGCCATGGCGCCGAGATGGATCGGGATGTCGCGGCCCTGGCCGACCAGCCCGCCTTCGGCATCGGTGATCGCGGATGACAGGTCACCGGCCTCGCGCAAGAGCGGCGAGCGCGCCGAGCGGGTCATCACCAGGCTCATTTCTTCAGCCGCCGCGGAGAGGCCGTGGCGGATGACCTCGACAACGAAGGGATCGAGCTTGCTCATGCCGCGCTCCTGGTCAGGAAGAGATTGCCCGCGTCGTCGGGCCGCGCCTGCCAGCCGGGCGAGACGACGACGGTGGACCAGGCATCCTCGATGATGGCCGGTCCCTGGACGGTTGCGGAAAGCGATTCCCGGGACAGGATGGGCGTGGCGACCACTTGGCCTCCGGGGAAGATGCAGTCGCGCGCCCGCTCCGGGCGCGGCGGGCGCCCGACATCGGGCCGCGCGACCGGTGTCGACGAGGCCTTGCGCGCCTGCACCCTCAAGGATTCGATGACGCAGGCTTCGGCCGTGGCATAACCGAACAGCTCGCGATGGCGGCGATGGAAGTCAGCCTCCAGGACGGCGGCATCGAGCGGCATGGCGAAGGGCACCGGCATGGCGTCGCTCTGCGCGGCATAACGCATCAGCGCGACGTGCTCGACGGCGATGCTGTCGGCGGCGATGCCATTGGCGATCAGCGGCGCGGTGGCCTCGCGCGTCAGCTCGCCGATGCGATCGGCGAAGGTGGCCGCCGACAGGCCGGCGAGCGGCAAACGGACGGTGCGCTGCTGCAGGAAGCTGAAATCGGCGGTAAGGCAGCCGAGCGCCGAGAAGGCGCTGGACGCGGCCGGCACGATGATTTCGCCGAGGCCATACATGTCGGCGAGGCCGGTGGCATGCATCGGTCCACCGCCGCCGAAGGCGAGCAGCGTGCAGCCGCGGCCATCGACGCCGCGTTCGACGGTGACCCGGCGCAAGGCGCGCGCCATGGTCGCATTGGCGACGCTGACGATGCCGAGCGCGGTGGCGGTGAGGCCGAGGCCGAGCTTTTCGGCGATCGGCGCGATGGCCCGGCGGGCCGCCTCGATATCGAGATCGATGGTGTCGCCGAGCCGCACGTCGGGGTCGAGATAGCCGAGCACGGCATTGGCGTCGGTGATGGTCGCCTCGCGGCCGCCGCGGCCATAACAGGCCGGGCCCGGCTCGGAGCCGGCGCTCTGCGGGCCGACCGTCAGTCCGCCGGGGCCGAGGCGGACGATCGATCCGCCGCCCGCGCCGATCGAATGGACCGCCAGCATGGGTTGGCGCAGGGGCCGGCCGCCGATCATGCGGGTATCGGCCATTTCGGCGACGCCGTCGACGATCAGGCAGACATCGGTGGTGGTGCCGCCCATGTCGAAGGTCAGCACGCGTGGCCGGTCGAGCTCGCGGGCGATGCGCGCGGAGGCGGAGACGCCGGCGGCCGGTCCGGACATCGCCATGACCAGAGGCCGGCGCTTGACCGCCGGCACCGGCACCATGGCGCCGGCCGAATGGAACACCTGCAGCCCCGCGCCGATCGGCAGCTTCTCTTCGAGCTCGGTCAGATAGGCGACTGCGATCGGCATGGCCGCGGCATTGAAGGCGGTGGAGGAGGCCCGCTCATATTCGCGCGCTTCCGGGTTGATCTCGTGCGACACGCAGACATGCGGCACCACGCCGGTCAGCCGTTCGGCGAGCATCTTCTCGTGCGCTGGATTGGCATAGGAATGGATGAGGCTGATGGCGACGCTCTGCACGTCCTTTTCGCGCAGCCAGGCCACGAGCCGCTCGATCTCGGCCTCCTCCAGTGGCTGCAGCACGGCGCCTGTGTGATCCAGGCGCTCGTTCAGGCCAAAGCAGAGCTCCGGCGGCACCAGCGGCGGCGCCTTCGGGCGGATGTCCAGGCGATAGAGTTCCTGGCGGCGATAGCGACCGATCTCCAGCACGTCCTCGAAACCGGCGGTGGCGACCAGCGCGATCCGCGGCAGCCGTTCCTCGACCAGGGCATTGGTGACACGGGTGGTGCCGTGGACGAAGCGCCTGACATCGTCGGGCGCCAGCCGGACGGCGGCGAGTGCCTCGATCATGGCGCGCACCGGCGCGTCCGGGCGCGAGGGCACCTTGGCGATGCGCGTCTCGTTGGTGTCTGTGCGCACGGCGATGATATCGGTGAAGGTGCCGCCGATATCGGTGCCGATATCCCAGATCCTGTGCTGCAAGTCAGTCGTCTCCTCGATCCAGTGCCGGGTGCGCGGCCAGATGTCAGCAGGCCAGCGCCGCCTCGGGTTCGAAATGGGGAATGGCGGCCAGGAGCTCGCGGGTATAGGCGGCCTTGGGGCGCACGAACAGCTCGCGGCTGACGCCCTGTTCGACGATCCGGCCCTGGCGCAGCACGATGATATGATCGCACATCATGCGCACGACGTTGAGGTCATGGCTGACAAACAGAAAAGCCAGGTCTTCCTCGCGGCGCAGGTCATCGAGCAGTTTCAGGACGACGGCCTGGACCGACACGTCGAGCGCCGCGGTCGGCTCGTCGAGCACCAGCAGGCGCGGCTTGACCGCGATGGCGCGGGCAATGCCGACGCGAGCCTTCTGGCCGCCCGACAACTGGTGCGGAAAGCGCGTCAGAAGGTCGGCCGCCAGGCCGCAGCGCTCGGCGCTGTCCTCGACCCGCCGGCGCAGCTCGTCGCCGCCGAGGCCGAGCAGCCGCTTCACAGGATGGGCGATGCAATCGAAGGCGCTGAAACGCGGGTTGAGGCTGTCATGCGGGTCCTGGAACACGATCTGGATGTCGCGTCGCAAGGGCGAAGCATGGAAATCGCGCGACGGCAGCGCGCCGATGTCTTCGCCGTCGAACCGGATGCTGCCGCCATCATGGTCGATCAGCCGGCAGATCAGCCGCGAGACCGTGCTCTTGCCCGAACCGGATTCGCCGACGAGGCCGAGGCTCTGGCCGGGCTCGAGACTGAACGACACGCCGTCGACGGCGGTGGCGCCGCCATAACGCTTCACCAGGTTCTGGACGTCGAGCAGCGGCGGCGCGCCGTGTGGCCGCTGCCGCGGCGGGCGGGGCATTGACGGGGCCGCGCCGACCAGGTCGGCAATGGTCGAGCGCAAGGTCGGGGAGGCGGCGACAAGCCGCTTCGTATAGGGATGGCGGGGCGCGCGGAACAGGCTGGCGGCGGGGGCCTGCTCGACCACCTGGCCATGCTGCATCACCGCCACCTCGGCGCAATAGCGGGCGGCCAGGCCGAGATCATGGGTGATCAGGATCATCGCCATGTTGCGCTCGGCGGTCAGCCGCGCCAGCAGGTCCATCACCGCCTTCTGGGTCGTGACGTCGAGGCCGGTGGTCGGTTCGTCGGCGATCAGCAGAGCCGGGTTCGAGGCGATCGCCATGGCGATCATCACGCGCTGGCACATGCCGCCGGAGAGCTCGTCGGGATAGGCGTCGAAGCGCTTGTCCGGGTCGCGGATGAGCACGGCCTGGAGGAGCTCGAGCGCCCGGGCCCTGAGGTCCCGGCCGGACAGAGCCTGATGCGCGTCGATCGCATCCATCACCTGCCGGCCGATGCCGCGGATCGGGTTGAGCGCGGCGCGCGGGCTCTGGAACACCATGGATATGGCGGCGCCGCGCAGCGCCTTCATCTCGGCGGCGCTGGCCCGGGTGATATCCTGGCCGCGGAACCGGATGCGCCCGCGCGGCACGCGCGCCGAGGATTCCAGCAGCCGGGTGACCGCGAAGGCGGTGACCGACTTGCCCGAACCGCTCTCGCCGACGACAGCCAATGTGCCACCGGGCGCGACGCTGAGCGAGGTGCCGCGCACCGCCTCGACCAGGCCGCGCCGGGTGGCGAAGGAGACGTGCAGATCGTCGATCTGCAGAAGCGGCTCGGTCATGTGCCGGCTGGTCGTGTCCGCATCGGTCGTGTGCGCTTGGGTCATGTCCGCATGGGTCATGTGCGCATCCTCGGATCGAGGATGTCGCGCAGGCCGTCGCCCAGGAGATTGAAGCACAGCACGGCCAGCATCAGCGCCAGGCCCGGGAAGGTGACGAGCCACCACTGGCCGGTGCCGATGAAGCGGGCGCCCTCGGCCACCATGATGCCCCATTCCGGGGTCGGCGCCTGGACGCCGAGGCCGAGGAAGGAGAGGCCGGCGGCATTCAGGATGGCCCAGCCGAGATTGAGCGAGATCTGCACCGCCATCGCCGGCAGGATGTTCGGCAACAGGAAGCGCAGCACGACGGAGAGATGGCTGTCGCCGCCGGCGCGCGCCGCCTCGACCCATCCGGCGCCGCGCCGGCTGTTCACCTCGGCGCGGGCGAAACGGATATAGAAGGGCAGGTTGATCACGGCGGTGGCGATGATGATGTTCTCGACCCGGTTGCCGAGCGCCGCCACCAGCGCCATGGCCAGGACGAACAGCGGAAAAGCCATCAGCACGTCGACCGCGCGGCCGACCGCCCGGTCGAGCCAGCCGCCGCGATAGCCGCAGAAACTGCCGATCACCGCGCCGACCAGGAAGGACAGGCTGACCGCGGAAGCCGCAATGGCGAAGTCGAGGCGTGCCGCCGCGATCAGCCGCGAAAAGATGTCGCGGCCGAGCTGGTCGGTGCCGGCCCAATGCGCCGCCGACGGCGGCTGCAGGGCGTTCGGCACGTTCGAGGCCAGGGGATCATGGGGCATGAGCCAGGGCGAGAAAACGGCCACGATCAGCATCAGCGTGGTGCCGAAGGCGGCAACCGCGGTGACCGGGTTGGTGCGCAACACCCATCCGGTATGGCGAAGGGTGGCGTTCATGCGACTGAAACCCGGGGATCGGCGACGCCGTAGAGAATGTCGATCAGCAAGTTGACGGCGACGAAGATGGCGGCCACCAGCAGGACGAAACCCTGGACCGGCGCATAGTCGGAGGCGAGCAGGGCATCGAGCGCGTAGGAGCCGATGCCGGGCCAGGAAAACACCTTCTCGACCAGCACATTGGCGCCGAGCATGGTGGAGAAGACGATGCCGATAATGGTCAACACCGGCAGCAGCGCGTTGCGCAGGGCATAGGCGACGATCACCCGGCGCCTGGACATGCCGATGGAACGGGCCGTGCGGATGAAATCGCTGCCGAGCACGGCCAGCAGCGAGGCGCGGGTCATGCGGGCGAGCGGCGCCAGCACGAACAGCGCCATGGTGAGCGCCGGCAATACGAGCTGGGCGGCGGCGGCGCGCCAGCCGGCGAGATCGCCGGTGAGCAGGAAATCGACCAGCATGAAGCCGGTGATGTCGGGGGCGGCGGCGGCAAAGATGTCGAGCCGGCCGGTCGGGTCCGGCGCGATGCCGAGCACGACGTAGAACAGATAGATCAGCAGCAGGCCCGAGACGAAGGTCGGCACGCAGACCCCGAGCGTGCAGACGAAGCGCACGGCGTGGTCGACGAGCGAACCCGGCCGGAGCGCCGCCGCCGTGCCGAGCGGAATGGCCAGGCCGAGCGCGATGATCAGCGCGCAGAGGCTGAGTTCGAGCGAGGCCGGCAGGCGATGAGCGAGATCGCTGACCACCGGCTGGCCTGTTGTCAGCGAGCGGCCGAGATTGCCGGTGGCGACGTCGCCGAGATAGCGCAGCAGCTGCTCGGGGATCGGCCGGTCGAGGCCCATGGCGCGCCTGAGGTCGTCGATCTCCTGCTGGCCGGCATTCGGCCCGGAGGCGAAGAAGGTCGCGGGATCGCCGGGCAGCACCCGCATCAGGAGGAAGGTGAGCACGACAACGCCGAGCAGCGCCGGCAGGGAGGCGAACAGCCTCCGCGCCACGCGCCGCCCGATGCTTCGAAAGGCTGCCATGCTCAGGCGCGCCTGAGGTCGCGATAGTCGACCTGGCGGTGGAACCAATAGGTGAAACCGTCGATGCCGGGCGCCATGACGGCATCCTGATTGGGCTGCCACAACATCAGGCTCGGCGCGTCTTGGCCGAGGATGGTGATCATGCGCTTGCAGGCGCTGGCATATTTGCCAGGGTCGGTCTCGAAGCGGGCGGCCTGGACGAGGTCGTCGAGCTCGGTGTTCTTGAAGCTGCTGAAATTCCAGCGATGCCGGCCGCTGAAATAGGTGCGGAAGAAATAGTCGGTGGCGGGCAGCCAGGCCGTGCCGGATTCGGCAAAGAACGGCAGGCGCCGCTCGACCTGCATGGTGGTGAACTGGGCGTCCGGCAGCTTCTGGATGGTCACCTCGATGCCGATCTTGGCCAGCGCCTCCTTGATCAGCGCCGCCATCGGTTCGGCAACCGCGGCCGCGCCCGCCCCGAAGGAGAAGGACGTCGCGAAGCCACCGGCCATGCCGGCCTCGGCCATCAAGGCCTTGGCGCGGGCAAGGTCGGTGCGCAGCGGCAGCGCCTGGGGAAAGCTGGCGTCGGGCGCTTCGGTCCAGCTCGCACCGAACAGCTGGCGTCCGCGGGCGAACAGGGCCGCCTTGAACATGTCGTCATAAGGCAGGGCGGCGGCGACCGCCTGCCGCACCTTGACGTTGTCGAAGGGCGCCGTGCTGGTGTTGAAGATGATAGCGTTGAAGCCGTTGGTCTGCGGGATCGAGACGAGCTTGACCTTGCCGCGCTCCTGCAGGCCGGCCACGTCGCTCGCCTGCAAGTCGATGGCGAGGTCGGCATCGCCGCGCTCGATCAGGTTCGCCCGGGTCGCCGGCTCCGGGACGGTCTGGACGATCAGGCGGCGGAAGAATGGCAGCTTGCCGTCGGCGCCGCCCTTCCAGGCCTCGTTGCGCTTCAGCGTCGTCTGTTGCCCGGGACGGTGCGATTCGACGGTATAGGCACCCCCTGCCGCGGTGTTGTCCTTGAGCCAGGCCTGCGCCCAGACGTCGTCGGCGGTCGCGTTCTTCTTGACCAGCTGACTGTTCATCATCGGCGACAAGGGAATGCAGAGATTGGCCAGGGCCAGACGGTCCGGCTTGTCGAGCAGCACTTCGACGGTGCGTTCGCCGGCGATGCGGAACTGGTCCGGCTTGGTCAGCGAGCCGCTGGCGATCTGCGCCGCGCTCAGCGATTTCGCCGAAACGGCCCGGTCGAGCGACCATTTCACGTCTTCGGCGGTGACCGGTGAGCCGTCGTGCCAGGTGGCGCCCTGGCGCAGATGGAAGGTCAGCGTGCGGCCATCGGCCGAGCGGTCGATCCGCTCGGCCAGCTCGCCGCGGATATTGTCGAAGTCGAAGGTCCAGACGCCATCGACCTGCTTGCGGCCGAACGAGGCCAGCCGGTCGTAGATGTTCATCGCCAGGCCGAAGACCTCGCGCGTGCCGCCGGGCGCGGTGGCATCGAGCGTGTTGATGGTGCCGGCCATGACGTGGCGCAGGGTCTCGGCGCGCGATTGCGCCTCGGCTGCGCCCGGCACGGCGGTGGCGCCCAAAGCGCCTCCCATGGCGGCCCCGAGAACGGTCTTGAGCCCCTGTCGACGCGTCAGTTTCATGGTCGGATACCCCTGGATCATCGCCCACGGCCTTGGGTGCCGTGGTGTCGTTGTTCTGGCCCATCCGACCGCACTCGGAGGCCGCAACGGAAGGTCCAGAATCGGCCCAAAGACCTGAGCCAGATCAACCGGCCGGACAGGGCCCCAGGCGGAGGCCGCGGCGGGCCGCGATCGCGAGCGGCCTCGGACGGCCGAATTCGCGCGGAGCGCATGACCGGCGCGCAGCTCTTTCATCTCGATTCCGCGCACGTCCCGCGTATCGGGCGGCGGGTGATCGAGACTATGCTCGGGCGGTGAGCCGAGGGCGCGCGCCACAAGGGGGACATCATGGCATTCGAACTGTTCGACCTGAGCGGCAAGCGGGCGCTGGTCACCGGCTCTTCCCAGGGGATCGGGCTGGCGATCGCGCGGGGCCTTGCCGAGCACGGCGCGGAGGTCGTGCTCAACGGCCGCGACGGCGGCAAGCTGGAGGCCGCGGCGGCGAGCCTCGCGACGGCCGGCCATCGCGTCTCGATCGCCGGTTTCGACGTGACGGTGGCCGAAGCGGTCAGGCAGGGCGTCGCTGCGATCGAGCACGACGCCGGCCCCATCGACATTCTCGTCAACAATGCCGGCATGCAGTTCCGCGCGCCGCTCGAGGACTTTCCGGCCGAACGCTGGGAGCAATTGCTCAGCACCAATATTTCGAGCGTGTTCTATGTCGGCCAGGCGGTCGCCCGGCACATGATCGCGCGCGGCAGCGGCAAGATCATCAATATCGCGTCGGTGCAGAGCGAGCTGGCGCGGCCCGGCATCGCGCCCTACACGGCGACCAAGGGCGCGGTGAAGAACCTGACGCGCGGCATGTGCGCCGACTGGGCCAGACATGGCCTCCAGGTCAATGCCATCGCGCCCGGCTATTTCAAGACCCCGCTGAACCAGGCGCTGGTCGACAATCCGGAATTCTCGGCCTGGCTCGAAAAGCGGACGCCCGCGGCGCGCTGGGGCAATGTCGACGAACTGATCGCCGCGGCCGTCTTTCTCGCCGGCAAGGGCTCGTCCTTCGTCAACGGCCATACGCTTTACGTCGATGGCGGCATCACGACCTGCCTCTAGGGCCGCGCCGCCGCCATGTCCTTCAGTCGTGCCCTTCGCCCGGGAGTGAAATGATGAAAGCCGTGGTCATTCATGCCGCACATGATCTCCGGGTCGAGGAGCGGCCGTCCGAGGTTGCCGGGCCGGGCCAGGTCGAGGTGGCGATCGAGGCCGGCGGCATCTGCGGCTCCGACCTGCACTACTACCATCATGGCGGCTTCGGCACGGTCCGGGTGCGCGAGCCGATGATCCTCGGCCATGAGGTCGCGGGAACCATCAAGGCGCTGGGCGAGGGTGTCTCGGGCCTGGCGATCGGCGACCGGGTGGCGGTCTCGCCGAGCCGGCCCTGCAATGCCTGCGACTATTGCCTGAGGGGCCAGCAGAACCACTGCCTGAACATGCGCTTCTACGGCAGCGCCATGCCGATGCCGCATATCCAGGGCGCCTTTCGCCAGCGGCTGGCGGCGGAAGCCTGGCAATGCCACAAGGTCGCCGACGGCGTATCGGCCAACGAGGCGGCTTTCGCCGAGCCCTTCGCGGTGACCTTGCATGCGGTCAACCGGGCGGGATCGCTGCTCGGCAAGCGCGTGCTGGTGACCGGTTCGGGGCCGATCGGCGCCCTGGCGGTCATTGCCGCGCGCGCCCATGGCGCGGTCGAGATCGTCGCGACCGATGTGATGGACGCGGTTCTCGCGACGGCGCGCCGGGTCGGCGCCGACCGGACCATCAATGTGGCGAACCAGGGCGCGGAGCTCGACGCCTATTCCGCCAACAAGGGCTATTTCGACGTGCAATTCGAGGCGTCGGGCAATGAGCGGGCGGTGCGCTCGGGGCTCGAGGTGCTGAAGCCCCGGGGGGTGCTGGTCCAGCTCGGCCTCGGCGGCGACGTCGCGATCCCGCAGAACCTGGTGGTGGCCAAGGAAATCGAGATGCGCGGCACGTTCCGGTTTCACGAGGAGTTCGGCCTGGCGGTCGACCTGATCAACCGGCGCAAGGTGGACGTGAAGCCGCTCTTGTCCGGCGTCTACGGATTGGACGAGGCGGTGACGGCTTTCGAGGCGGCGGGCGATCGCAGCCGATCGATGAAGGTCCAGCTCAGCTTCTGATGACCGCCTTCCCAGTCCTGGCTTGACAGGCCGCGCGGGAAGGCGGATGAGCAGGTCAACGCGGAAGAGATCCTCCTGTCACGCGACAGGAGGGCGCCGACGGAGCAACCGCCCCGGAAACTCTCAGGCAAAAAGACCGCGTTCGATTTTGGACTCTGAAAAGTGGAGCCTCATGCTCCCGCCGACGGTGTAAGTTGCCGCTCAGTCCGTGAGCGCCAATGATGCTCTCAGGCCAATGACAGAGGGGGCGTTCGAACCCGCGATGCGCGGGAAGGAGCGCCTATGTCGTCAGTCCAAGAGCCGCATGTCGCCGTGATCGGCGCGGGCATTACCGGCATCACCACCGCCTATAACCTGGCCAAGCGCGGCTGCCGCGTGACCGTGTTCGACCGGCATCCCTATGCCGCGATGGAGACCTCGTTCGCCAATGGCGGCCAGCTCTCGGCCTCCAATGCCGAGGTCTGGAACAGCTGGGCGACCGTGCTCAAGGGCCTGAAATGGATGTTCACGCCCGGCGCACCGTTGCTGGTGAACCCGACGCCGTCCTGGCACAAGCTGTCCTGGATGGCCGAATTCGTCGCGGCGATCCCGAAATATGAGGAAAATACCGTCACGACGGCCCGCCTTGCCGTCGAGGCCCGGGCCCATCTCACCCGCATGGCCGCGGAAGAGGGCATCGATTTCGACTGCGAGACCCGCGGCATCCTGCATTTCTATCACAGCAAAGCCGATTTCGAGGCCGCCGCACGGGTCTCGAAACTGCTGGCCAAAGGCGGCCTCGAACGGCGCGCGGTGACGCCGGAGGAAATCCGGTCGATCGAACCGGCGCTCAAGGGCACCTTCCACGGCGGCTTCTACACGCCATCCGATTTCACCGGCGACATTCACAAGTTCACCAATGGCCTGGCGCGCGCCTGCGAGCGGCTCGGCGTCACCATGCGGCTGGCGACCGAGGTGACCCATGTCGCCGCGACCGATGTCGCGGTGAGGATCAGCAGCCGCTCGGTCGAACCTTCGACGGACGAGACCAGGGCGCCGGTCAGGATCGACCGCTTCGACCAGGTGGTCGTCTGCGGCGGCGTGATGTCGCGCGATCTCGGCCGGCAGGTCGGCGACCGGGTCAATGTCTATCCGGTCAAGGGCTATTCGATCACCGTGAACCTGCCCGACAAGGCGGACCAGGACGCGGCGCCCTGGACCAGCCTGCTCGACGACAAGGCCAAGATCGTCACCAGCCGGCTGGGCGCGACCCGCTTCCGGGTCGCCGGGACCGCCGAATTCAACGGCGCCAACAAGGATATCCGGGCCGAACGCATCGATCCGCTGATCGCCTGGTGCCGCGCCCATTTCCCGGGCATCAACACCCGCCAGGTGGTGCCCTGGGCCGGGCTCAGGCCGATGATGCCGGACATGCTGCCGCGGGTCATGCGCGGGCGGAACCCGCGCGTGCTCTACAATACCGGCCATGGTCATCTCGGCTGGACCTTGTCGGCGGCGACCGCCGACGCGATCGGCGCGCTCGCCGTCTCGCGCAGCAACGCGGCCTGACGCCCCCGGGGGCAGAGGCCAGGAGGCGCGCGCAAAAGTGCCTCCTGGGTTTCGGAACGGGCCGGTGGTCGGTGGCCGAGCATCCGGCGCCGGCGCACCGATCACGGCGGCTGCGCGATGCGCCCGGCGCCCTATGTCGCGACGATGTCCTTGGCCGCGGCCTCGATGCAGTCGAGGAAGATCCGGGCGGCCGGCGGCAGCGACCGTCCGGCGCGCGTGATGATGCCGATCTGGCGGCGGACCACCGGCGCGCGTAGCGGCCGGAACACCAGGCTGGACACCGACATCAGCGGCAAGGCCAGCCGCGGCATGGCCGAGATGCCCAAGCCCCGGTCGATGAGGTGGCCGGCGGTGCCCAGGAAGCTGCATTCATAGTGGGGCGCGACGACCAGGCCGGTCTGCAGGAAGGCCGCATTGGTCATGGCGCGGACGCTGCTCGCCGGCGCCATGGCGACGAAGGGTCGCTCGGCGAAAACGCTCCAAGGCGGCTGGCGCATGCGGGCGAGCGGGTCGTCGCGGCGACAGACGAGCCCGAAGGCCTCGTCGGCCAGCGGCCGGTAGTGCAGCTTGCCGTTGGGCAAGGGCTGAACCGTCAGGCCGATCTCGGCATGGCCTTCGACCACGGCGTCGACCACGTTTTCCGACAGGCCGTCGCGGATCAGCACCTCGACATCGCCCTGCAAGCCCTTGAGCGTGGCGATGGCGCTGGGCAGCAGCACCGCCGCGATCGAGGGCAGGGCGGCGACCGTGATCCGTCCGCGCCGGCCGGCGATATAGAGCGCCAGTTCGCCGAAGGCACCCTCGAACTCGGCCAGCAGGCGCTCGGCGATCGGCCGCAGCTCCACCCCGGCCGGGGTCAGGGCGACATTGCGGGTGTCGCGATCGAACAGCCGGGTGCCGAGCGCCTCCTCGGTCAGCCGGATGGTCCGGCTCAGCGCCGGCTGGGACACGGCAAGGCGGCGCGCGGCCTCGCTGAAGCTGCCGTTCTCGGCAACCCGCAGGAAACAGTTGAGCTGCTGGGGCGTGACATTGATCCGCATTGTGGATCAATCTATCCGGAAATTGTCTTTGTTGAATAGGTGGGCCGGCCGTAGCGTTCGGGCCGGCCTCGAATGGCAGCGCTTCCGCTCCGCCAGGCGTCCGGTGATCGCTATCGTGTCAACCCGACGACTTTCATGTTGCCCCCGATGAAGACGCTCCGGATCGGCGCCGGCGCCGGCTATTCCGGCGACCGGATCGAACCCGCAGTCGAACTGGCCGAAAAGGGCGATCTCGACTTTCTGGTCTTCGAGTGCCTGGCCGAGCGGACCATCGCGCTCGCCCAGCAGGCGCGCAGCCTCGATCCCGAGGCCGGCTACGACCCGCTGCTCGCCGACCGGTTGCGCGCCGTGCTGCCGGCATGCGCCGCCCGCGGCACGACGATCATCACCAATATGGGCGCAGCCAATCCGGCGGCCGCGGCGCGCAAAGCCGTGGCTGTCGCCCGGCAGCTGGGCCTGGCCGGCCTGAAGATCGCGGCGGTCAGCGGCGACGACGTGACGGACATGGTAAGGCATGCTGACCTCGCCTTCATCGATCGGGCCGGCCGAACCGCGGACCTCGGAAACACGCTGATCTCGGCCAATGCCTATCTCGGCGCCGGCCCCATCGTGCAGGCGCTTGCCGGCGGCGCCGACATCGTCATCGCCGGGCGCATCAGCGACCCCGCCATGTTCCTGGCGCCGCTGATCCATCGTTTCGGCTGGGCGGACGGCGACTGGGTCCGCCTCGGCAAGGGCACGCTCGTCGGCCATCTCCTGGAATGTGCCGGCCAGGTCACCGGTGGCTATTTCGCCGATCCCGGCCGCAAGGACGTCGCCGGCCTCGCGCGCCTCGGCTTTCCGCTGGCCGAGGTGACCGAGGACGGCGATGCCGTGATCACCAAGGTCGCGGGTTCGGGTGGCCAGGTGACGCTCGGCACCTGCAAGGAGCAATTGCTCTACGAGGTCCACGACCCCGCCCGCTATCTCCAGCCCGACGTGGTCGCCGACTTCACCGGTGTCCGGCTCGAGGCGGTGGGTGCCGACCGCGTCGCGGTGCGGGGCGGTAGCGGTACGGCGCGGACCGGACAGCTCAAGGTCTCGGTCGGCTATCGCGACGGCTTCATCGGCGAGGGCCAGATTTCCTATGCCGGCGCCGGTGCCTTCGAGCGGGCAGCGCTCGCCCGCGCGATCGTCGAGCAGCGGTTCGAACTGACCGGGCTTGCCGCTGAGGAATGGCGCCTCGATCTCATGGGCGTCGACGCGGTGCATCGGGGCGCGGCGAGCGGCCGCCGCAACGACAGCGAAGTCAGGCTGCGCGTCGCCGGGCGGGTGGCGTCGCAGGCTGACGCGACACGCATCGGCAACGAGGTGGAGACGCTCTACACCAATGGTCCGGCCGGCGGCGGCGGGGTCAGCAAATCGGTGCGCGAGGTCGTCGCCATCGCATCCGTCCTGATCCCGGAGGACATTGTGCGGCCCCAGATCGAATGGCACGTGGCATGAGGATATTGCGCGATCTCGCCCATGCCCGCAGCGGCGACAAGGGCAATATCTCGAACATCGCGGTCTTCGCCCATGACGAGGCGGACTATCCGTTCCTGGCGCTCCACGTCACGGCGGCGCGGGTCAAGGCCCATTTTTCCGACATCGTCCACGGTCCGGTCGAGCGCTACGAACTGCCGGGCCTTCAGGCGCTGAACTTCGTGCTTCACGGCGCCCTTGGCGGCGGCGTCACGCGATCCCTGTCGCTCGACGCCCATGGCAAGTCGCTCTCCTCGTCGCTGCTCGACATGGAGCTTCCGGACGACATGGAGCTTCCGGACGAGGCACCAGGCGCGCTCCAGCGCGCGCCGTGAACCGGCTGGAGCCAGGACCGATCTCACTTTTTCGACGAGGCAGCAGAACGATGAAACGACGACAGTTCCTGGCCGGCGCGGCCGCGCTTCTCGCGGCGCCGGGTGTTGCCCGCGCACAGGGCGCCTCGGTGCTGAAATTCGCGCCGCAGGCCGATCTCGCCATTCTCGATCCGATCACCAGCGTCGGTTATGTCACGCGCAACCACGCGCTCATGGTTTTCGATACGCTTTACGGGGCGGACGCGAACAACCGCGCCCATCCGCAGATGGTGGCGGGGCACCTGGTCGAACGCGACGGGCTGCAATGGACGCTGACGCTCAGGCAGGGCCTGCGCTTCCACGACGGGTCGCCGGTGCTGGCCCGCGATGCCGTGGCCAGCCTGCAGCGCTGGGCCAAGCGCGACAATGTCGGCCAGGTGCTGTTCGCCGCGACCGACGAACTGGCCGCGGTGTCGGACCAGGTGTTGCGGTTCCGGTTGAAGCGGCCCTTTCCGTTCCTGCCCGACGCGCTCGGCAAATATGGCACCAATACCGCCGTCATCATGCCGGAGCGCCTGGCTGCGACCGATCCCTCGGTCCAGGTCACCGAAATGGTCGGCAGCGGACCCTATCGTTTCGTCGCCAATGAGCGGGTGCCGGGCGACCGGGCGGTCTATGAGCGCTTCACCGGCTATGTGCCCCGGCCCGATGGGGTGACCAGCGGCCTGTCCGGGCCGAAACACGCCCATTTCGACCGGGTCGAATGGCTGACCTTGCCTGATGTCGCGACCGCCGCCGCGGCGCTGCAGACCGGCCAGATCGACTGGTGGGAACAGCCGAGCCCCGACTATTGGGGCCTGCTCGCCCGCCACCGTGCCATCAAGGTGGAGGTCATCGACCCCTTCGGCTCGGCCGGCGTGATCCGCTTCAACTTCCTGCAATCGCCGACCAACAATCCGCTGCTGCGCCGCGCGGCGCTCGCCGGGATCAGCCAGGCCGAGGTGATGACCGCGGTCGTCGGCGAGGACCGGACCAACTGGAAGGATCATGTCGGCTATTTCCTGCCGGGCACGCCAATGGCGAGCCAGGCCGGATTGGAGGCGCTGAAGGAGCCGCCCGACCGCGACGCCGCGCGGCGCATGCTCAAGGCCTCCGGTTACGATGGCGAGCCGCTGGTCTTCATCGTTCCGGCCGACGTCGCCTCGATCAAGGCCCAGGGCGAGGTGGTGACCGACGCCCTTAAGCAGATCGGCATGAATATCGACATGCAGGTGATGGACTGGGGCACGCTGCTGGCACGGGCCAACAACCGGCAGGCACCCGACAAGGGCGGCTGGCATATTGTCGGCACCTTCACCGCCGGCGTCGGGCTGCTCAATCCCTCCGCCAACAATTTCCTGCGCGGCAGCGGCCAGTCGGCCATTTTCGGCTGGTCGGACATTCCGCGCCTGGAGGAATTGCGCACCGCCTGGTTCCAGGCGCCCGACGAGGCGGCGCAAGCCGCCATCTGCCGCGAGATCCAGACGGTCGCCTTTGAGACCGTGCCCTATGCGCCGACCGGGCTCTACACCCAGCAGACCGCCTATCGGCGCAGCCTGACCGACGTTCAGAAGGGCATGCCGCTGTTCTACGGAGTGCGCCGCGCATGAGCGACATCATCGCGCTGCCGCGGCAGCATGTTCCCGCCGGCGAGGACTTCCTCCTGCTCTCGCCGACCCAGCAGGCCTATGCCTATCGCAATGTCGACCGCATGTTCGCCACCCGCGCCATCCGGCGCGGCGAGCAGGTCATGGAATTGCGGCGCGGCCGGGAGATCGCGCCGCGCTACCGCTCCGAGGGACAGGAGCGCGGCCTCGACGACTATATCGACCGCGCCCATGTCGCCGGGCTGCTGGTCATCAAGGGCGACGAGATCGTGCTCGAACGCTACGCCCTCGGCCTGGAGGAGGCCGGCCGCTGGTCGTCCATGTCGATGGTCAAGTCGCTGACCTCGACCCTGGTCGGCGCGGCGCTGAAAGACGGGGCGATCGGCAGTCTCGACGACGCGGTCTCGCGTTACCTGCCGGGCTTGCGCGGCTGCGCCTATGACGCGGTCACCATTCGCCAGTTGATCACCATGTCGTCGGGCGTCGCGTGGAGCGAGGTCTATACCGATCGCAATTCCGACGTGAACCGCTACAGCAAGTCGCTCGGCGACAAGGTGCCGGGCGGCGTGCTGGCGCTGATGCGCGGCCTGAAGGCGGGGCATCCGCCGGGCAGCACGTTCAACTACAATACCGGCGACACCTATTTGCTCGGCAGCCTGGTCTCGGCGGCCACCGGCATGACGCTCGCCGATTACATGTCGCGAACCGTCTGGGCTCGCCTCGGCATGGAATATGAGGCCTTCTACACGCTGGAATCGGAGGGCGGCCAGGAGATCGGCGGCAGCCGCGCCGGCATGGCGCTGCGCGATTTCGGGCGCTTCGGCCTGTTCCTGCTGCAGGACGGCGTGGTCGGCGGCGCGCGGGTGCTTCCCGCCGATTGGGTCGCGGAGGCCGGCCGCGCCAGCTTCGCGCTGGACCCGGCGCTGAACTCCTACGGCGCCGTCGGTTATGGCTATAGCTGGTGGATCGACCCGGACGGATCCATGGTGGCCGTCGGCTTCGCCGGCCAGTCCCTCTATATCAACCGGCAGCGCAAGGTGATCATCGTCACCTTGTCCTGCCATCCGCAGCCGCCCTTTTCGGCGGCCTATACGGTCGACCTTCAGGCGGAGCGGCAAAGCTTCAAGGACGGCGTGCTGGCCGAGCTCGTCTGAACGCGGGCCGAGTGCGCGGATGGGACGGCGACGCACCACGCCGTGGCCCGGAGACGGCTGGGCCGGCACATCGTCCTGCCCGGGTCTGTCCGGGCACCCACGGCGTATTTGCACCAAGACCGGCCGGTCGCCACGGTCCGACGACGCCCCTGTATTGCCGAGCACCGCGTCGCGGCCTCTGAGGGCAGGCGAACGCCTCGGCGCGGCCGCTTCATGCGGCAAGCCGCCGGCGGCCCCGGAAGTTCGCTCATTGCATAGGGGATTGCCCCGAAATGAGTGTCGCAATTTTAGGTACAGGCTCTAGGCTACCCCCCAACAAGAAGCTCGTCCGGACCGAAGCAAACAATGCTCGTGGCCGAACGCTCCGGACCGGACCACCGGCCCTGGAGGAATGACACCAGGGACCACGGGGAGGAACGACAGTGCTGAGGAAAGTGATTATCGCGACGGCGCTAGCCGCCGTCATGGGGGCGGCCGGCGTCCTGGCCGGCGCCGCCGAGGCGCAGACGCCGCGCCGGGGCGGCACGATCCGCTTCACCGCGCCTTATGGCTCCAGCTTCGCCAGCCTCGACATCCACACCACCAACCGCTCGCAGGATGAGATCTGGGCGCGCGCGATCCACCGCACGCTCTATAGCTGGGACGCGAGCAACAACAAGCCGGTGCTCGAGCTCGCCAGGGAGGTCACGGTCTCCGGCGACGGCCTGGTGCATACGTTCAAGCTGCGCGACGACGCCTATTTCCACAATGGCCGGCGGATGACGGCGGACGACATCATCTGGACCTATACCCGCCTGATGGATGGGTCGAAGGCCTATCCGGGCGCGCGCTTCGCCCGCCTGATCAAGGGTGCGATCGATGTCGAGAAGGGCCAGGCGCGGGAGATTTCCGGCCTGCGCAAGATCGACGACTTCACGCTCGAGATGACGCTGACCGAAAAGATCGAGCCCGGGTTCAATTTCTACCAGGCGACGACGTCGATCTATCCGGTCGGCGAGGGCAGCAGCGAGGCCTTCGCCGCGCGCCCGATCGGTCTCGGCCCCTATAAGTTCGTCGAATATGTGCCGGGATCGCGCATCGTCGGCGAGCGCTGGGACCGGTTCTACAAAGCCGGCAGGCCTTATGCCGACCGGGTGGTGATTTCGATCATGGGCGAAGCGGCGGCCCGCGACGTCGCCTTCCGCAGCCGCGAGATCGACGCCTCCATCCTCGGCGCGGCGCAATATGTCGCCTACCGGGCCGATCCCCAGCTGTCGAAGGGGCTGCTCGAAGTGCCCGAGGTGTTTACCCGGGTGATCGGCATGAACCCGACGTTCAAGCCCTTTGCCGATGCGCGCGTGCGCCGGGCGGTCGGCTATGCCATCGACGCCGAACTGGTCATCAAGCGCCTGCTCAGGGACAAGGCCTTCCGGGCCACCAGCTGGCTGCCGATCTCGTCGCCGGCCTATGACCCCAATCTGACGCCTTATGCCTTCGACACGGCCAGGGCCAAGCAGCTGCTCGCCGAGGCAGGCTATCCGAACGGCATCGATTTCGAGATCACGGCGACCGCCAACGAGAGCTGGGGCATCCCGGTCGTCGAGGCGATCATCCCGATGCTCCAGCGGGCCGGCATCCGGGTCACCATCAAGCCGGTGGAATCGACCGTGCTCGCCGAGGCCGTCCGCAGCGGACAGTTCCAGGCCTTCATGTATTCGATGGTCTCGGGGCCGGATCCGGCAACGGCGCTGCGCTGCTTCCACTCGGCGACGCCGCAGTCGGCCTGCAACTACACCCAGTACAAGAACCCCGCCTTCGACGCGCTGCTCGAAGAGGCCGGCCGGACCGACGATCCGGCCAAGCGGAACGACCTCCTGCGCAGGGCCAATGCCATCCTCTACGAGGAAGCGCCGATGTGGTGGTTCAACTACAACAAGGCGGTGATGGCCTACCAGCCCTGGGTCAGGGGCCTGCAGCCGAACGCCACCGAGCTCGCGGTCCAGAACTTCGAGGACATCTGGATCGACGAAAGCTCGCCGGCCCGCTAGGCCGCGACCGGGCCAGCCTTGCGTGACCTGTGGTTCTGGCGCTCCGGACATGGTTCCGGGGCGCCCGGGTGGAGCCTCCCATGCTGAATTTCATCCTCCGGCGCCTGGTCCAGGCGGTGCCGATCATCCTGGCCGTGGCGGCCCTGATCTTCCTGTTGTTCAGCGTGATCCCCGGCACCTTCGCGTCGAGCCTGGGTGACGACGGCCGCAACGTCGTCGACGCCGAGGTCATGGCGCGCATGAACAAGGAGCTCGGGCTCAACGATCCCGTCTATGTCCGCTTCGGCCACTATGTGGCCAAGCTCGCCCAGCTCGATCTCGGCACCTCGTTCCGCACCCGGCAATCGGTGACCTCGATGCTGGCGGCCAGGCTCTGGCCGACCGCGCAGCTGACCTTCGCCGCCATGGTCTTCGCCATCGTCTTCGGCGTCAGCCTGGGCTTCATCGCCGCCTTGCGGCCGGGCAGCTGGATCGACAGCGTCTCGATGATCGGTGCCGTTTCAGGTCTGTCGCTGCCCAAGTTCTGGCTCGGCCTGCTGCTGATGTATCTGTTCGCCCTGCAATTGGGATGGTTTCCGAGTTTCGGCTACGGCAATGGCGGGCTGTCCCACCTGATCCTGCCGGCGGTGACGCTCGGCGTCGCGCCGCTGGCCTTGCTCGCCCGCACCACGCGGGCCGCGGTGCTCGAGATCATGAATGCCGATTTCGTCCGTACCGCCCGCTCCAAGGGCATGAGCGAGCGGCGCGTGGTGCAATGGCACCTGGCGCGTAATGCGCTGGTCATCGTGCTCACCACGATCGGGCTGCAGTTCGGCTCGGTGATCGGCCAGGCCGTGGTCGTCGAGAAGCTGTTCGCCTGGCCGGGGCTGGGATCGCTGCTGGTCGACAGCGTGACCTTGCGCGACATCCCGGTCGTGCAAGGCACGATCCTGTTCATCGTCCTCTTGTTCCTGCTGATCAACACGCTCGTGGACGTTCTCTGCGCCATGATCGATCCGCGCATCAAATATACCTGAGGGCGGCACCATGAAGCTGAACGCCAATCTCATCATCGGCGGCATCGCCCTGATCATCGTGGTGGTCGCCGGGCTTTTCGCGCCCTGGCTCGCCCATACCGATCCGGTGCTCGACGCCAACCTGATGAATGCCGAGCTGCCGCCGGGCAGGGAGTTCTGGTTCGGCACCGACGCGCAGGGCCGCGACATCTACAGCCGGGTTCTCTACGGCGCCCAGATCTCGCTCACCGTCGGCATCGTCTCGCAGCTGATCAATACGGTGATCGGCGTGGCGCTCGGTGTTTCTGCCGGCTATTGGGGCGGCTGGTGGGACGATTTCGTCAGCGGCCTGACCAATATGATGTTGTCGATCCCCTCGCTGATCTTCGCGCTCGCCATCATGGCGATCCTCAATCCAGGGCTGACCAGCCTGCTGATCGCGCTCGGCCTGACCAACTGGTCGTTCACCTGCCGGCTCGCCCGCGCCTCGACCCTGTCGCTGAAGAGCCAGGGTTATGTCCAGGCGGCGAAGACGCTGGGCTATAGCGATGCGCGCATCATGCTGACCCAGCTCCTGCCCAATATGCTCGGCCCGATCATCGTGATCGGCACGCTCGGCATCGGCGGCGCGGTGCTGGCCGAAGCGACGCTGTCCTTTCTCGGCCTCGGCATCCGGCCGCCATTCCCGAGCTGGGGCAGCATGCTGTCGGATGCGCGCGACCAGATCACCACGGCGCCGTGGATCTCGATCTTCCCGGGGCTCGCCATCTTCGTCACGGTGCTCGGCCTGAACCTGCTCGGCGACGGCCTGCGCGATATTCTCGACCCTCAGTCGCGGAGCCGGCGGTCATGACCGACCATGCGCTGCTCGAGGTCGAGAACCTCAGGATCGATCTGAGCGTCGGTCACCGCAGGTTCCCGGCCGTCCAGGACGTCTCGTTCAGCATCGGACGCGGCGAGACTTTCGGCCTGGTCGGCGAGTCCGGCTGCGGCAAGAGCATTACCAGCCTGGCGCTGATGGGATTGCTGAAGGCGCCGCTGAGCATTGGCGGCGGCAGCATCCGTTTCAACGGCCGCGAGATCCGGGACCTGTCCGCGGCCGAGGCGCGCAAGCTGCGCGGCGATCGCATCGCCATGATCTTCCAGGAGCCGATGACGGCGCTCAATCCGCTGCTGCCGGTGGGGCGGCAGATCGCCGAGATGTTCGTGCTGCATCGCGGCGCGAGCTGGCGCGAGGCCGAACGCCAGGCGGTCGAGGCGCTGGCGAGCGTGCGCGTGCCGGCACCCGAGCGGCGGGTGAAAGACTATCCGCACCAGCTCTCCGGCGGCATGCGCCAGCGCGTAATGATCGCCATCGCACTCGCCTGCGGGCCGGACCTGCTGCTCGCCGACGAGCCGACGACGGCGCTCGACGTCACCGTCCAGGCCGAGATCCTCGACCTGATCCGCGACCTGTCGGCGGCCAAGGGCACCGCCGTGCTGATGATCAGCCACGATCTCGGGCTGATCGCCAATATGTGCAGCCGGGTCGGCGTGATGTATGCGGGCCGCCTCGTCGAGCAACGCTCCGCCGACGAGATCTTTCAGACCCCGAGCCATCCCTATACCGGCGGTCTCGTCGCCTCGCTGCCGCTGCTCGGCGCGCGCTCCAGGCACGGCCAGCAAAGGCTCAACGAAATCACCGGCGTGGTGCCGCCGGTGACGGCCTTCCCCGCGGGTTGCCGGTTCAATCCGCGTTGCCATGCCCGGACCGAACTCTGCGAACGCCAGGATCCGGAGGTGACGCCGCTCGCCAATGGCGGTCTCGTACGGTGCCATCACCATGTCTGAGCCATCAGCCGAAACGATCCTGAAGGTCGAGAACCTCGCGGTTCATTTCCCGCTCGGCGGTGGGCTGTTCGGCGGCAAGCGGCGCGTGGTGCATGCCGTCAACGGCGTCGACCTCGAACTGAAGCACGGCGAATGCCTGGGCCTGGTCGGTGAATCCGGCTGCGGCAAGTCGACGCTCGCGCTCGCCATGCTCGGCCTGCAGGCTCCGACCCAAGGGCGCATCGTCGTCGGCGGGCACGAGCTCGGCACCGTCGGGATGGACCGCAAGGCGCGGGCACGGGTCGCCCAGATGGTGTTCCAGGATCCCTATTCCTCGCTCAACCCGCGCCAGACCGTGCGCAAGACCCTGGAAGGGCCGCTGCGCCTCCACGGCGTGACGGCGAAGAGCGAAATCGATGCCCGCATCAACGGCATGCTGGCCCAGGTCGGCCTGCGTCCGGAGGCCGCCGAACGTTATCCGCACGAGTTTTCCGGCGGCCAGCGCCAGCGCATCGGCATTGCGCGCGCCCTGATCCTCGAGCCGAAGATCGTCATCCTCGACGAGCCGGTGTCGGCGCTCGACGTCTCGATCCGGGCGCAGATCATCAACCTGCTGCTCGAACTGAAGGACCGGCTCGGGCTCTCCTACATCATGATCAGCCACGATCTCGGCGTGGTCGAGCACATGAGCGACCGGGTGGCGGTGATGTATCTCGGCCGGATCGTCGAGACCGGCACCTGGGAAGAGATCTTCACCAAGCCGGGCCATCCCTATACGCGCGCCCTGATCGCCGCGATCCCGGATCCGTTCAAGCGCAGCCGGGGCACCAAGATCACCGGCGAGCTGCCCAACCCGCTCGAACCGCCGACCGGCTGTGGGTTCCATCCGCGCTGCCCGCAGGCCCGCGATCTCTGCCGCGCCCCGCCGATACCGGGGCTGGAGGAGGTTTCGCCCGCTCACCTGGTGCGATGCAGGCGCTATCACGAGATCGCCCGGGACGAGCAGGTCGTCGCAGCGGGCTGACATCGGGCGGCGACCGGCACGGCCGGCGAACCAGGTTCTTTGGGGATGATGATGACACTCGACGACATGCCGCGCCTGCCGCTCGGCTTCCTGCCGACCCCGGTCCAGACCCTGGCGCGGATCGGCGCGAAACTGGGGGTCGATCTCCAGGTGAAGCGCGACGACTTCACCGGTCTCGGCGGCGGCGGCAACAAGGTTCGCAAGCTCGAATTCCTGATGGCCGACGCGGCGGCGCGCGGCGCCAAGGTGCTGATCACCGCCGGCGGCCTGCAATCCAACCACGCGCGGATCACCGCCGCGGCGGCGCGGACCTGCGGCATGAAGCCGGTGCTGGTGCTGCGCGGCGACCGGCCGGATGAGGTTCAGGGCAACTTGCTGCTGGATCATCTGTTCGGCGCCGAGATCGATTATCGCGATGCCGATACCTTTCCCGCCGAAGTCGGTCCGCGCATGCAGCATCATGCCGAGGCGGCCGAGGCGCGCGGCGAAAAAGCCTATGTCGTGCCGATCGGCGGATCGAACGCGCTGGGGGCCGTCGGCTACGTCGCCTGCGTCAAGGAAATGGCGGCGCAATATGAGGCGGCCGGCAAGCCGGCGCCCGACTGCCTGGTGGTGCCGCTCGGCTCGGGCGGCACGCTGGCCGGCTGTCATGTGGGATGCGCGCTGTTCTGGCCACGGACCAGGGTGGTCGGCATTGCCGTGACCGTCAGCGTCATCCCGTTCGGCGAGCGCATCGCCGTGCTCGCCAATGCCACCGCCGCGCTTCTCGGCCTGGCGCGGCGCTGGACGCCCGAGGAGATCTGGATCGAGCACGGCCATGTCGGGCCGGGTTATGCGATGCTGAGCGACGACGGCCATGCCGCGATCGTCATGGCGGCGCGCGAGGAGGGCATGATCCTCGACCCGGTCTATACCGCCAAGGCATTTGCCGGCCTGATGGGCTGCGTCGGCACGGGCGCCATTGCCGGCGGCAGTTCGGTGCTCTTCCTGCACAGCGGCGGTTCGCCGGCCCTGTTTCATTTCGCCCGGCAACTTGCCTGAGGCACGCGCGGCAAGCGAGATCGCCGGAAATACCGGGCTGACGGCCGGGCGGCGTGCCGCATCAAACCGATGGATGCGGGCTCGCGAGGCCCGCGGGGCGGCCGATCGAGCATGGCTGGGCCCAGCGTCCGGCGGTGTCCATCGGCCTTGGCATAGTTCATAACCTCAGCGAATGAAGTGCTCGCCCGTTTGAATTTGCAATGGCGGGTCACGCGGATGACTGTCCAGGCGCGAAGGAGCCGCGACGGATGACGGCTCCCGTGGGAACTTGGGAGAATTCGAATGAAGCGATGGGTCTCGGCCTTGGCGGTCCTGGTGATGGCGGGCAGCTTCGCCCGGGCCGACGTCATTCATGCGACCTGGGGTGGCGGCGGGGCCGCGATCCTGCGCGACCACTTCCAGGCCCCCTTCGTGCAGCGGACCGGCATCCCCGCCCGGATGGCGGAGGTTCCCAACACCGCCGGCCTGGTCAGGTCGCCGACCGCGTCGCAATATAACGTGGTCGAGGTGACCTATTTCGAGGCCATCGGTCTCGCCAAATCCAGCCTGCTCGAGACATTCGAGGATCGCGAGATCCCGGGCATCGCCAACCTGCCGCGGGAGCTCGTCGTGCGCAATGCGCAGGGCAAGATCGTCGGCCTGTCCACCCATTTCGCCTATTACGCCATCGCCTTCAACACGACCCTGGCCAAGGCGAGCGACTTCCAGTCGTGGAACGACCTCGCCGATCCGCGCTGGAAGGGCAAGCTGGCGGTTACCCGGCCGATCTATGCCACGTCCTACGACCTGACGATCCTCGCCCATGCCAATGGCGGCAGTGCCGGCAATGTCGAGCCGGGCGTCGCGCCGCTGCGCGCCATATTCGGCAATGCGCTGACGACCTATACGTCGCTTGCCCACATGAACACGCTGCTGGCGCGGGCCGAGGTGGCGGCGGTGCCGTTCTATTCCACGCGGGTGTGGAACCTGCGCCGCGACGGCCAGACGACCATCGACATGGTCATCCCGCGCGAGGGCGCGCTGATGCTGCCTTATGTCGTCGTCGTGCCCAAGGGATCGGCCAACCGGGCCCAGACGATCACCTATCTCAATGCCCTCATCGACGCCGAGGCGCAGACGCGGATGTCCGCCCAGAACGGCTCGATCCCCTCCAACAACCTGGCGGTCCTGCCGCCGGAGGTCGAGCGCAGCCTGGGCATGACGCGCGCCGAGCTGATGCAGCGCATGTACATTCCCGATTGGAATGTCATCGTCAGCAATTATGAGGATCGGCTCAATCAGGTCGAGCAGATCGCCGCCGGCGCGCGCCGCTGAACCGGCCGGCATTCTCGGGGAGACGGCCAGCCCGTCTCCCGCCTCTCCATCGTTTCCCGGTGATCAATCCATGTCTCATGCCACGTCCGGACCTCGCGCTCCGGCCCATCCCGGGCCCGCGTCCCAGGGATCCATTCACATCGCCGGCGTATCGAAAAATTACGGCAGCACGCGCGTCCTGTCCGATGTCAGCCTGGCGATCGCTTCGGGCACGTTCCTGACGCTGCTCGGGCCGTCCGGCTGCGGCAAGACCACGCTGCTGCGCCTGATCGCCGGTTTCACCGAGCCGAGCGCCGGCGGCATCGCCATTGACGGGCGCGACATGGCGGGCCTGCCGCCGCAGCGCCGGCCGATCGGCATGGTGTTCCAGAACCTCGCGCTGTTTCCGCATTTCTCCGTCGAAGAGAACATCGCCTATGGCCTGCGCCTGCGGAAGGTCGGCGCCGAGGAGATGCGCCGCAAGGTTGGCCAGTTCCTCGACCTCGTCGGCCTCGGGGGCCTTGGCGCACGCCGCATTTCGCAGCTCTCCGGCGGCCAGAAGCAGCGCGTCGCGCTGGCCCGCTCGCTGGTGCTGGAACCGTCGATCCTGCTGCTGGACGAGCCGCTCTCGGCGCTCGACCTGCAATTGCGCAAGCAGCTTCAGGTCAGCCTGAAAGAGATCCAGAAGGAGCTCAAGACCACCTTCGTCTTCGTCACGCACGACCAGGAAGAGGCGACCCTGATGTCGGACAGCGTCGTCGTGATGAGCGCCGGCAGGGTGCAGCAATTCGGCTCGCCCCAGGCGATCTACGCCCGGCCGGAAAACCTGTTCGTCGCCAAATTCATCGGCGAGCTGAACGAGCTTGCCGGTTCGGTGGTGTCGGTGGGCGGCGGCGCGATGGATATCGACACGAGCGTCGGCCGGCTGAGCCTGCCGGCCTCGAGCGCGCGCGACCTGACGCCCGCGGCCGGATCGTCCTGCCTGGTCTGCCTCAGGCCCGAACGGATCGACGTGCGCCACCCGGGGGCCGTCACGCCCGGCCGCCTTGCCCTGCCCGCGACGGTGGTCGAGCGCATCGCGCTCGGCCCGGTCATCCGGGTGGTGGTGCGCTGCGGCGAGCGCCGGATGACCGCGGTCCGGCTCGCCTGCGACAGCGAGGCTCTGCCCGAGGTCGGCGCCGCCTGCACCGTGGCCTTCGATCCGGCCGACGCCCAGGTCTTCGCGCCGCTCGAGGGCGAGATGGCGACCGCTTTCGGAGAGCGGGAATGACCGAGACAGAACGCGCTTCGCCGGCCAAGGCGCTGCTGCTCCTGCCGGTGCTGCTGCTGCTCGCCATGTTCTTCGCATCGGCGATCCATCTGTTCAGCAGCGGCTTCACCGACGACAGCGGCTGGTCGCTCCGCTACTTCCGGCAGATCGTCAGCCGGACCGACTATCACGTCGTCTTCGCGCGCACGATCGTCTCGTCGCTGGTCGTTTCGCTGCTGTCGGTCGCGCTCTCCTACCCGATCGCCCTCCTGCTCTGGCGCACCGATCGCTGGCGCAACACGCTGCTGATCGTGGTGCTGGTGCCCTGGCTGGTGAGCCTGGTGGTGCGCACCTATGGCTGGCTGGTCCTGCTCGGCCCGAAAGGCGTCATCAACGCCATGCTGGCCTGGGTCGGCGTGATCGAGCAGCCGCTGGCCCTGATGTTCAACGATCTCGGTATCGTCATCGGCCTGACCCATGTGCTGATCCCCTTCGCTGTCATCTCGATCCTGGCCTCGCTGCTGGCGATCGAAAGCAATCTGGAGGAGGCATCGGGCGTGCTCGGCGCGAGCGGCTTCCAGACCTTCCGCCATATCGTGCTGCCGCTGTCGCTGCCGGGCGCCTTTACCGCGCTGATGGTCATTTTCCTGGCGAGCATCGGGGCGATCGTCACGCCGATCATCCTCGGCGGCATGTCGCATCAATTCGTCGGATCGCAGATCTATCAGGAGGTCATGTACACCTTCAACATCAACAAGGCCGCCGCCTGGTCGATCTGCCTGCTGACCATCAGCTTCCTGTCGCTGCTCCTGCTCAAGCTGATCGAGCGGTGGCTGGTCAAGGGCCAGGAGTAACAGCCATGGTATCGACGCACAGACTGACCAAGGCCCTCGGCATCGTCCTGCTCGTCTCGCTGCCGGCGCCGATCGCCATCGTCGTGGCGGCCTCCTTCAGCGACAGCAGCTATATCCAGTTTCCGCCGGAGGCGCTGAGCCTGAAATGGTATCGCGAGACGATCGTCGATCCGCGCTGGCCACGGGCCTTTGCCGTCAGCATCGGCATCGCCGCGGTCACGGCGGTGCTCGTCACCGCGTTCAATTTCATGGCCGCCTATTACACCCAGCGCTACGCGCCGCGGATCGCCGCATGGCTGGAACTGGCGATCTTCTCGCCACTGTTCTTTCCCCATGCCGCGATGGGGGTCGCCATGGTGGCGCTGATCGCCAAGCTCGACCTGATCGGCTCCGCGCCGGGCATCATTCTCGCCCATCTGGTGGTGACGCTGCCCTTTTCCTACCGGCCGATCCATGTCGCGCTGCGCAGCATCGATCCCGACCTGATCCGGGCGGCCAATGTGATGGGCGCGAGCGAGTGGCGCGCGCTCAGGGACATCGTGCTGCCGATGTGCCGGTCGGGCATCCTGACCTCACTGCTCTTCGCCGGCATCATTTCCTTCGACGAGGTGACGGTGACGATGTTCCTGATCGGCCCCAACATCACGACGCTGCCGGTGCAGATCTTCTCCTTCATCCAGGATTCAGCGACGCCGGTCCTTGCCGCGATCTCGACGATCAGCGTGCTGGTCACCTTCATCGCCGTCCTGGTGCTCGATCGGGTCGCCGGCCTCACCTTCTTCGTCCGGCGCGACGGCGCCTGAGACATTTCCGTCCCGGCCGCGGCGCGGCGGCAGCCTGATCGACAGGCTGGCCGCCGCGCGCGGATCCTCGCCGCGGCTCAGCGCCTCGATCCGCCGCCGCAATTCCTGCAGGAAGGCTTTGGTCAACGGCGAGACCTGCCGGCCGCGCGGCAGCACCGCGTTGAAGGTGAACTCGATCGCGGGCTCGAAACGGCGCGCGACCAGATCAGGCCAGAACCCCTGGTGAACGCTCATCGGCTCGACGATGGCGATGCCGAAACCGCGCGAGACCAGCGCATTGGCCTCGACCGAGGAGAACACCTCGGCGCGCATCTTGCGCGACACCCGCTGCTGCTCGAACACCGCATCGGTGAGGTGGCGCATCCGGCTGTTGCGGGTGAAGGAGATGAACTCCGCCCCCTCCAGGTCGGCCGCGACGATCACCTCGCGCCCGGCGAGTGGGTGGTCGCGGGTCATCACGCAGACCGCGCCGGCGTGAAACAGCGGGTAGGTCAGCAGGTCCGGGTGGTGGAACTGGCTGACCGAGAAGCCGATATCGACATTCTGGCCCAGCACGTCATTGCCCACGACGCTGGAGACGTCGAGCGAGACCGAGACCGACGGGTTGGCGGTCGCGAAGTCGACCAGGGCATCGGCCACCAGGGTATGGCCGATGGAGGCCGCCGAGACGATGCGCAACTCGCCCATGCGCAGGCTGCGCAGGTCCTGGGCGAAACGCTCGACATCGCCCAGGGCTGCGAATAGCCGGCGAACCTCCTTGTAGAGCAGATGTGCCTGGCCGGTCGGCACCAGGCGCTTGCGCTCGCGCAGAAACAGGTTGAGCCCGAGGTCGATCTCGAGGCCCGCGAGGATCTTGCTCATGGCCGGCTGGGACAGCCGCATGCGCTCCGCCGCGGCGGTGACCGTGCCGGTTTCCATGAACTGGATATAGGCCTCGAGCTGGCGGTGGGTGATCCGCATGGCGTCCTCGACATGATAGCGCGTGAACATAACCATAGAGAATGAATTGCGGCAAAAAAGAAATTTGCAGCTTTCGGACGCGCGCGGAATACTCCGGCCCGCAACAGCCCTTCAGGCACCCGGCAGGCCATTGAAGGCAAGATATCGCCGCAAATTTCTGAGGCCGAAGGCCGACCGCGGATAGGCGGGGAGATCACCTCGCGCCGCCGTCACTGTTCATAACTTCAGAGCTTGTTCGAACGCAGATCGCCTTTGGAAATCACATGACCCAAGAGCCTATCGAGACTACGCAGCCCGTCTGGGCCGATGCCTATCTGGCCCGTCTGGCGGCCCTGAGCGTGGCCGACCGGCATCGCGAGATGGAGGCCTTCAGCTTCCCGCGCAATATCGGCGCGCTGCTTCGGGAGGCGGCGGCGGAAACGCCGGAGGCGCTCGCCTGGAACTTCTTCGAGACCGGCGAGACGATCACTTATGGCGCTCTGGATCGCGCGGTCGATCGCATGGCGGCGGCGCTCGCGACATTCGGGGTCGGCCGCGGCATGCGGGTCGGCGTGATGCTGCCGAACTGTCCGCAAATGCCGACGACCTGGCTCGCCCTGGCCCGGATCGGCGCCGTCATGGTGCCGGTGAACCTGCGTTATACCGGCCGCGAGCTCGCCTATGTGCTGGGCGATGCCCAGGCCGAGGTCCTGGTCATCCACGACGAATGCGGCAGCCAGTGGCAGGAGGCCGTCGCGCTGGCGGAAGCCGGCCGGTTCCCGGCGCGGAACCGGGTGATCCGGATGGCCGGCGAGGCCGGAACGCCGAGCCTCTTGCCGGCGGAAGCGACGACCATCGATCAACTGCTCGCCTCGGTCGCCGCCGATGCCCGCTATGACGGCGCAGAGCCCGGGCAGGGCGACCTGATGAACATTCAATACACCTCGGGAACCACCGGCTTCCCGAAGGGCTGCATGCTGACGCACCGCTATTGGCTGGGCGCGGCCTTCGTCAACGGCTTCAGGGATGCCCAGCGGTTCCACCGCGTGCTGGCGTCGACGCCGTTCTTCTACATGGATCCGCAATGGCTGCTGCTGCTGTGCTTCTACCAGCGCGGCACCTTGATGGTCGCCAGGCGCCAGAGCGCCAGCCGCTTCGCCGCGTGGCTGCGTGAGCACCGGATCAATTTCTGCCTGTTTCCGGAGATCGTGTTCAAGCAACCGGAAAGCCCCGACGACGGCAAGACCGAGCTCAGGCGGGCCAACATCTACGGCCACCGCAAGGAGATCAATGCCGCGCTGCGCAAGCGTTTCAATGCGCCGGCCATGGAGGCCTTCGGCATGACCGAGGTCGGGCCGGGGCTCTATATGCCGCTCGATGCGCTCCACATGGTCGGATCCGGCTCCTGCGGCATCGCTTCGCCGTTCCGCGAGGCGCGGATCGTCGACGAGAACGGCCAGGATGTGCCGCGCGGCGAGATCGGCGAACTGGTGCTGCGCGGACCCGGCCTCATGCTCGGCTATTACAACCGGCCGGAAGCCAACCGGGACAGTTTCTTCGGCGACTGGTTCCGCACCGGTGACCTGTTTCGCCAGGACGAGCAGGGCTATTTCTACATTGTCGGCCGGCTGAAGGAGATGGTGCGGCGCGCCGGCGAGAATATCGCCGCACGCGAAGTCGAGACCGTGCTGCGCAACATGGACGAACTCGAGGAGGTGGCGGTCGTCGCCGTGCCCGACGACCGGCGCGGCGAGGAGGTCAAGGCCTATGTCCTTCCCGCCGCGGGAACCGCCGGGAACCAGGCCTTGATCGAGCGGATCATGCGGCATTGCGAGGCCAATCTCGCCGCCTTCAAGATCCCGCGCTACATCGCCTTCGTTGACGAGATCCCGCGTACGGCTTCGCAGAAAGTCGCCAAGACCGTGCTGACCGCCGGCCAGGGCGATCTGCGGATCGGGGCATTTGACCGGGTCGAAGGAATTTGGCGATGAGCGAACCTCTCTGGAGCCGTAGCGCGGCGGACCTGCTGCCCGACCTGAGGGCGGGTGCCCTGAAGGCCGAGACGCTGATGCGAGCCGTGCTCGACCAGGTCGCGGCGCGCAACGGCCCGGTCAACGCCTTCTCCCATCTCGATGCCGAGGCGGCGCTGACCGCGGCCCGCGAGGCCGATCGCGACCTGGCGGCCGGAAAGGCGCCAGGGCCGCTCCACGGCATCCCGTTCAGCGTCAAGGACCTGCTGGCCGTCAAGGACATGCCGCTCGAATATGCCTCGGAAGCTTTCGCCGGCCAGATCAGCGGTGACGATGCGCTGGCCATCGATCGGTTGCGCCGGGCCGGAGCCATTCCCTTCGCGAAGTCCACCACCCCGGAATTCGGCCACAAGGTGCTGACCGACAGCCCGCGCCAGGGCGTCAGCCGCAATCCCTGGAACCCGGAATTCAGCTGCGGCGGGTCGAGCGGCGGCGCCGCGATCGCGGCTGCCATGGGGTTCGGGTCACTGCATGTCTCGACCGATGGCGCGGGGTCGGGCCGCATCCCGGCCTCCTGCTGCGGCGTTGTCGGCCTGAAACCGACATGGAGCGCGGTGCCGCATGAAACGACCACCGATCTCTTCGGCTCGCTGACCTGTATCGGGCAGATGGGCCGCACGGTCGCCGACGTCGCCATGATGTTCAACGTCATGAAGGGGCCGGACCCACGCGATCCCTGGTCGCATGGCGGCTCGTCCGCGCCGGTCGTGCTTTCCGAGGACCCGCTGGCGGCGCTGCGCGGCCTGCGTCTGCGCTATGCGCCGAGAATGCAAAACCGCTGGGTCGATCCGGATATCGAGGCGGCGGTCGGCGCGGCCGTCGACCGGCTCATCGCCGCCGGCGCGGAGCAAGTCGCGATGCCCGCCGGTTTCGCCGTCGACACGGCCTCAGCGCTCATCCTGATGCGGGCCTATCAGCATGCCCGCTTCGGTTCGTTGCTGGATGAATTCGGTGGGCGCATGGACCGTACGGCGCGCCTCGGCCTGACGCCCCAGCCGGAGACGCAGACCTATCCCCGCCTCGCCGCGGCCGCCCGCGCCCGCACCGACATTTTCCGCGAGGTCGAGCGGCTGTTCGAGGGCGCCGACATCTTCATCACGCCGACGGTGGCTTCTCCGGCGCTGCCGGCGGGCCAGGCGTCGGACGAGCCGCTGGTCGTCGATGGTGTCGACCATGGTCCGCTCCGGGATGCCTGGTATCCCTACACCATTCCGTACAATGCCAGCGGCCATCCGGCCATTTCGATCCCCTGCGGCCTGTCGTCGGGCGGCCTGCCGATCGGCCTGCAGGTCGTCGGCCGCTGGCATGACGAGGCGCGCCTGCTGGCCGTCTCGGCGGCGCTCGAAACATTGCAGCCCTGGGCCGGGCATTGGGCCCCGCTTGCCGGCAAAGGACAGCCATCATGATCATCGACTATGGCAGCCGGCCGCCGGTGCCGGGCTTCGGGCCGAAGGGCGCGCAGCATCTCGCCCGTTATCGTCAGGTCTATTCCAGCAGCGAAAGTGCTGCGGAGGCGCTGCAGGGCGATCTCGGCGGCTATCTCGCCGAATATGACAAGGCCGGGGTCAGCCATATCTGCGTCAAGGCGCGCGATCTCGAGACGACCTATGGCTGGCGCATCCGCAACGAGGACGTCGCCGAATTCTGCGAGACGCAGGGCCCGCGCTTCATCGGCTTTGCCGGCGTCGACCCGAACAAAGGCATGACGGCGGTGCGCGAACTCGACCACGCCGTCCGCAATCTCGGCCTGCGCGGGCTGAACCTTCAGTGCTTCGAGCACAAGATGGCGATCAACGACCGGCGCATGTATCCGCTTTATGCCAAGTGCATCGAGCTGGACATTCCCGTGAACATTCACTGCTCGATCAATTTCGCCACCTCCACGCTGATGCGCTATGGCCATCCCTCGCTGCTCGACGAGGTCATGGTCGATTTTCCGGAGCTGCGCGTCTGCGCCTCGCCACCGGGATTTCCCTGGGTCCACGAACTGATCGGCGTGGCCTGGCGCCATGCCAATGTCAGCATCGGCCTCGTCGCGGTGCGGCCGAAATATCTCGAGGTCGCCGGGTCGGGTTATGAGCCGCTGCTGCAATATGGCCGCACCATCCTGAAGGACCGGATCATCTTCGGAAGCGCCTATCCGCTGGGGCCCATCGGCCGGGCGATCGAGGAGATCAAGGCGCTGCCGATCGGCGACGACGTTCGCCATCTCTGGCTCTACGAGAATGCGCGCCGGTTTCTGCGGCTGCCGCCGGCGCCGGCCTCCTGACGCGGCGATCCGCGGCCGTCGATATCGGCCGCGGGACGTCGACCCGGTTTACACCGCCGAGGGTCTTGCCGGCCGGCGCGTTCGAGCCGAAGCGGCGCGCGGGCCATCGGCGATGAACCTCGCCCGATCCAAAGACGTCAGTCGGCCATCGCCCAGGCGAGGACAATATCCTTGGCGCGCTGCCCTTCGCGGGCGCCGCGCGCCTTGGCCGTCGCGTTGACGGCGGAAATGACGCCGTCGAGGGTGGATTGGCCATTGCCGATGCGCGCGCTGGCGGCGGCGATGGCGATCGCCGCGATGCCGCGGGCGTCGAGGGCCGCGAGCCGGCCGAGACCGGCGCGGTCGATGCCGATGCCGGCATCGTTGAAGGCCGCGGCCACCCCCTCGGCACGCAATGCCATCGCCGGATCGCCGCCGACCAGGCCGCCATGCGAGCCGGTGACGATGACCGCACCTCGATCGGCCGCCGCGTCGACCAGCGCGGCGGAATCGATGATGGTGATCGGCCGCCGGGCGCCGTCCGGCCGCCAGACGCTGCGCGCTTCCTTGGACTTTTCCAGGTGCGCGCGACGGTAGGGCGCCCGCGCCAGCAGGGTGGCAGCCTCGGCGCAGGTGCGGCCAGGGGTGACGCCGAGCGCGGCCGCGGCGGCATTGGCCCGGCTCAGCACGCCGCGCGCCATCATGTCGTCGGTGTCGCCGATCCGGCTGGTCAGATGCGAAACGGCCGCCGCCGCGATGCCGAGACGGTCGAGGATCGCCAGCGCTTCGACGCCGGCCTCGTCGAGGCCGATGCCGGCATCGTGGAAGATCGCCGCCCTGACGCCTGCCGCAACCGCGAGCTGGCCGCAATAGGCGCCGCCATGGGAACCGGTGACGACGACCAGGCCCTGGCAATCCGGCAGTTTCGTCATGGTCGGCGCGATCACCGGCGCTGGTTGGTTTGCGCCGCCGAAGGGTGTCTCCTGCACCATCGTGTTTTCCCCTCTTGTTTCTTTTGTTCCGAAATGATCCTATCGAACGATAGGAAAATGGAACAGAGGCGCTGAAGCGCCCGCTCCGGGAAACGTTCAAGGCGAGCATAGTGCAAGATTTGACGGTCAAGACCGTCGATCGCGTTGCAGCGATCCTTCATGTCCTGTCGACCGGCGGGGATGAGGGCGTCAGCGTGACCGACATGACGGTGGCGACGGGCCTGAGCAAGGCGACCGTGCACCGGTTGCTCGGCGCGCTGGTCAGCGTCGGTTATGCCTTTCAGCAGTTCCCCGAACGCAATTACCGGCTCGGCGCGCGCGCCGTGGCGCTCGGCGGCGCGGCGCTGCGTCACCACTCGGCCGGCCTGGTCCAGCCGATCCTGCGCCGCATCGCCGACGAGACCGGCGACACCGTCTTCGCCTCGGTCCGCGAGGGGCTGGCCGCCGTCTGCGTCGCCCGTGCGGTCGGCACCTATCCGATCCGGACGCTCACCCTCGACGTGCGCGACCGGCGGCCGCTCGGCGTCGGCGCCGGCAGCCTGGCGCTGCTGGCCGCGATGTCGGATGGCGAGATCGACGCGATCCTCAGGCAGAACGAGAACTGGCTCAGGGACTTCCAGGCTTTCGACCGGGACTCCCTGCAGGCCCTGGTCGCGCGCACCCGCAAGGATGGCTACGCGCTGAACGAAGGCCGCATCGTGCCGGGCATGTGCGCGCTGGGCGTGGTCGCCCGCGACCCCGACGGCCGGCCCTTCGTCGCGCTCAGCCTGGCGGCCATCAAGGACCGCATGAGCGAGGGGCGCATCGCCGAGATCGTCCGGCTGCTGCAGGCCGAGGCGCACAGGCTCGAAGCCGATTTGGCGTCGCCCTTGCCGGCGACAGGAACGTGAGACGACAGACATGACCCAGCAAGGCTCACCGGATTTCACGCCGCATCCCCGAACCAATCTCGACGTCGCGCGGCTGCGCGGCCACCACCTGCTGATGCATCGCATCCGCGCGCTGGAGGAGGTCGCGATGCGCGGGCTCGACGACAAGGTGGTGCTGGGCGCGATCCATCCCTCGATTGGCCAGGAGGCGGTCGCCGTCGGCGTTCTCGCGCATCTGACGCCGCGCGACCTGCTGCTGTCGACCCATCGCGGCCATGGCCACACACTGGCCAAGGGCGCCTCCAGCCAGGCGATGTTCCACGAATTGCTCGGCCGGCTCGGCGGCAATTGCGGCGGCAAGGGCGGCTCCATGCATATCGCCGATTTCGGTGTCGGCATGCTCGGCGCCAATGGCGTGGTGGCGGCCAATATCGTGATCGCGGCGGGCGCCGCCCATGCCATCAAGCTGAAGCGCGAGGACCGCATCGTCGCCTGCTTCTTCGGCGATGGCGCGACCAATCGCGGTCCCTTCCTCGAAGGACTGAACTGGGCCGCGGTGTTCAAGCTGCCGGTGCTGTTCGTCTGCGAGGACAACGGCTATGCGGCGACCACACGGACCCGGACCATGACGGCCGGGCCGGGCTTGTCCGAGCGCGCCCGCAGCCTGGGCGTGCCGGCCACCGAGGTCGACGGCAACGACGTCCTGGCGGTGGAAGCGGCGGCAGCCGACCTGGTGGCGGCGATCCGGGCCGGCGGCGGCCCGCGCTTCCTGCATGCCCATACCTATCGCATCACCGGGCATACCGGCGCCGACCCCGCCACCTATCGTCCGGCCGGCGAAGTCGAGGCCCAGCGCGGCAACGACCCGATCGGGCGGCTCGGCCAGGTGCTGATCGCAGCCGGCGTCGCCATGGCCGATCTCGATCACGACCGCGCGGCCGCGCTGGCTGAAATGGAAGCCGGCTATGCGAGCGCTAAGGCGGCGCCGTTCCCGCCGGCTTCGGCCGCTTTCGAGGACGTCCAGGACGTCGGTTCTCCGCTGGTGGATGCATTCTGATGGCGAAAATCTCCTATCTCGAAGCCGGGCGCCTGGCGCTCAGCGAGGAAATGGATCGCGACCCCATGGTCTGGGCGCTGGGCGAGGATCTCGGGCGGGGCGGCGTCTTCGGCCAATATCGCGGGCTGGTCGAGAAATTCGGGCCCGAGCGGATTTCCGATGCGCCGATCTCCGAGGCGGCGATCCTGGGCGCCGCCGTCGGCGCCGCCATGATGGGCACGCGGCCGGTGGTCGAGATGCGCTTTTCGGATTTCGCGCTCTGCGCCATGGACGAACTGGTCAACCAGGCCGCCAAGGCCCGCTACATGTTCGGCGGCCAGGCGCGCGTGCCGCTGGTGGTGCGCGAGCCGACCGGCATGTGGCGCTCGTCCGCCGCGCAGCATTCGCAGTCGCTGGAAGCCTGGTACGCCCATGTGCCGGGGCTGGTGGTGATCTGCCCGGCGACGCCGGCCGACAACAAGGGCCTGCTGAAGTCCGCCATCCGCTGCGACGATCCGGTCGTCTACATGGAGCACAAGTCGCTCTGGGGTTTCGAGGACGAGGTGTCCGACGATCCCGATCTGCTGGTTCCGATCGGCAAGGCGCGGCTGGTGACCGAGGGCGGCGATATCACGGTCGTGTCCTGGTCCAACCAAGTCCATATCGCCGAACGGGCGGCCCGGGCGCTTTCCGGACAGGGCGTGGCGGTCGATCTCATCGACCTCAGGACCATCTGGCCGTGGGACAAGGAGGCGGTGTTCAGGAGTGTCGAGAAGACCGGCCGCCTGCTGGTCGCCCATGAGGCGGTGGCGGTCGGCGGTTTCGGTGCGGAAATCGCCGCGACCATCGCCGAGCGTTACGGCGCCGATCTCAAGGCGCCGGTCCGGCGGCTCGGCGCGCCGCGCGCGCCGGTCGGCTACGCGCCGCCGGTCGAGGACGCCCTGCGCGTCACCGAGGCGGCCATCGTCGCTGCCGCCCATTCCATGATGAAACCCATTACCCAACGCGCCGGAGCGCTCGCATGAAGAACGAAATGACCGGTGGCGAAGCCCTGGCCCGGATGATCCTGGCCCACAAGGGCGGACCGATGTTCGGCATGGGCGGTTTCCAGCTTCTGCCCTTCTACGATGCTGCCCGCCGTCTCGGCCTGCAGCACCATCTGATCAATGACGAGCGCGCCGGCGTGTTCGCCGCCGATGCCTATGCCAAGATCACCGGCCGTGTCGGGCTGGCCGATGCGACGCTCGGACCCGGCGCGACCAATCTCGTCACCGGGCTGGTCGAGGCACTCAATGCCGGCACGCCGATGGTCGTGCTGACCGGCGACACCCATCGCCTGCACTCCTGGAAGAACATGACCCAGGAGACACGCCAGATCGACATCCTGCGCCCGGCCTGCAAGGAGGTCATCCGCGTCGAGGTGGTGGAGCGCATTCCGGAGCTGATGCGGCGCGCCTTCGCCATTGCCACGACGGGCCGGCCCGGGCCGGTGGTGGTCGACGTGCCGGAAGATGTCTGCCACGGCACTTTCGGTTTCGACGACGACGACTTCCACGCCGACCCGTCCCACGAGGCGGCGCCCTCGCTGCGCTGCCGGCCGGACACCGAGAGCTTGCGGCAGGCCGCGGCCCTGATCGCCAAGGCGGAGCGTCCGCTGGTGCTGGCCGGCGGCGGCGTGCATCTGAGCGGCGCCACCGAGGCGCTGACGGCCTTTTCCCGGCGCTTCGGCGTGCCGGTGGCCCATACCATGACCGGCAAGGGCGCCATTGCCTGCACCGATCCGCTCAGCGCCGGGCTGTTCGGCCGTTATGACCGCATCGCCAACAAGCTGATCGAAGAGGCGGATCTCCTGCTGGTCATCGGCTGCAAGCTCGGTGAGATCGCCACCAAGCGCTACACCGTGCCGCCGGCGGGCAAGGCCATCGTGCATCTCGACATCGTCGCCGAGGAGTTCGGCCGCACCGTCGATCCGCGGGTCAGGCTGTGGAGCGATGCCCGCGCGGGCATCGAGGCGCTGGGCGAGGCGCTCGCCGATCAGGCCGGCGCGATCAAGGCGCGTCTCGCCGGCTATGGCGACGACGTCGCCCGGCGCATGGCGGAATGGCGCGAGGCGACCCGGGAGCGCTATCTCTCGGAAGAGGTGCCGGTGGCGATGGGCCGCCTGATGGGCGAACTGAACCGGCTGATGCCGGCCGACGGCATCCTGCTCGCCGATGGCGGCTTCGCGGCGCATTGGGGCGGACTGCTCTACGACACCAAGCAGGCCGGCCGCGGCTTCGTACCGGACCGGGGCTTCGCGTCGATCGGCTACGGGCTGCCCGGCGCCATGGGGGCGGCATTGGCCGCACCCGACCGCAAGATCGTCAGCCTCACCGGCGACGGCGGCTTCAACATGATGCTCGGCGAAATCGAAACCGCGCGACGGATGAACCTGAGCTTCGCGCTGATCGTGGTGAACAACGCCGCCTCCGGCTACGTCAAGGCGTTGCAGCACCTGATGTACGGACCCGGCGCCTATCACGCCTCCGATCTCGCCGAGACCAATTATGCCGGGGTCGCCGAGGCGCTGGGCTGCACCGGCATTCGCGTCGAGACGCCGGACGCGCTGGCGCCGGCCATCGAGAAGGCTTTCCGCACCAAGGGGCCCGTGGTGATCGACGTGGTGGTCACCCGCGACCCGGCCAAGATGCTGCCGGCCGCCGACAATCGCGCCGTGCAGGTGAAGAAGGGCGACCGCGTCGCCTGACCGGCGATGCGGCACGAGGACGACAGAGGGAGGACGCAATGGCGAACCTGACGAGACGCATCATGCTGGCCGGGACCGTGGCTGCCCCGGCGCTTTTGACCGGCCACCAGCTCAGGGCGGCGGAATTCTCCTACAAATATGCGAGCAATGTACCGCTCGACCATCCGCTCAACGTGCGCGCCAAGCAGGCAGCCGACCGCATCCGCACCGATAGCGGCGGCCGGCTCGACATCCAGATCTTCCCGAACAACCAGCTCGGTTCCGATCCCGACATGCTGAGCCAGTTGCGTTCGGGGGCGCTTGAGTTCTTCACCCTGTCCGGGCTGATCCTCTCGACGCTGGTGCCGGTCGCCTCGATCAACGGCATGGGCTTCGCCTTTCCCGACTACCAGCGCGTCTGGGAAGCGATGGACGGCGATCTCGGCGCCCATGTCCGTGCCGCGGTCGCCAAGGTCGGCATCATCGCGATGGACAAGATCTGGGACAATGGTTTCCGGCACATCACCTCCAGCTCGCGGCCGATCCTGACGCCGGCGGATCTCGAAGGTTACAAGATCCGGGTGCCGGTGAGCCCCTTGTGGACCTCGATGTTCAAGAGCTTCGGTTCGGCGCCGATCAGCATCAGCGCCGCCGAAATGTACTCGGCCCTGCAGACCAAGATCGCCGAAGGCCAGGAAAATCCGCTGGCCGCGATCTGGACCACCAAGCTGTTCGAGGTCCAGAAGCACCTCTCGCTCACCGGCCACATGTGGGACGGCTACTGGTTCCTCGCCAACCGCCGCGCCTGGGAAGCCCTGCCGCCGGACATTCGTGCGGTCGCGGCCAAACACCTGAACGAGGCGGCCGTCGACCAGCGGCGTGACCTCGAACAGCTGAATGTCAGCCTGCGCAAGGACCTGGAGGCCAAGGGCATGGTGGTGCACGAGGTCGACAAGACGGCCTTCCGCGAACGCCTGCAGAGAGCGGGCTTCTTCACGGAATGGAAGGGCAAATACGGCGCCGAGGCCTGGGCCGTGCTGGAGAAATATACCGGCAAGATCGCCTGAGGCGTGACCAAGCGGGTGGACCGTGCGCGGTCCACCCGACGATGCAGGACGATGCGGCCGCGTCAATGATCTCCCGCCGGCCCGGCGGAGATGCCGATGCGACCGTTTTTCCAACCAAGACGATCGCGCGCATGCGCGCAGGGCCGGAAACGAAGCGCCGCATCAGACGGTGCGCGGTCCACCGAGGGGAGAGATGCCGTGCAGATCGAACAGGTCCAATCATCGCCGGCGGGCACGGGCGAGGTTAGCGCCGGGGCGCTGCGGTCCCACCCGCTGCTCGCCCGGCTCGAGCACGGCATCGGCGCCCTGGCCGAAACCGCCGCCGGCATCCTGGTCGCGGTCGAGATCGTCATCCTGTTCGGCGGCGTCGCCTCCCGCTACGTCTTTCACAGTCCGCTGACCTGGTCGGATGAACTCGCCTCCATCCTGTTCCTGTGGCTCGCCATGCTGGGCGCGGTCGTCGCCTTCCGCCGCGTCGAGCACATGCGCATGGGCGCCTTCGTCGACGGTGCCTCGCCACGCCGCAAGGCTTTCGCGGCGGCGCTTGCGCTGATGGCCGGCATCTGCTTCCTCGGCCTGATCCTGCATCCCTCGATCGACTATGCGGTCGACGAGATGATGATCACCACCCCGGCGCTCGACATCCCCAATGCCTGGCGCGCCGCGGCCCTGCCGGTCGGTATCGTCCTGATGATCCTGCTCGGGGTGCTGCAGATGATCCGCACCACGCGGCTCGTCGACGCCGCGCTGGCGCTCGGCCTGATCGTCGCGGTCGGCCTTTTGCTGTTTGCCGCCAAGCCGCTCCTGATGGCCATGGGCAATTACAAGCTGCTGGTCTTCTTCGTGGTGCTGGTGGGCGCCTGCGTCTTGACCGGCGTGCCGATTGCCTTCGCCTTCGGCCTCGGCACCTTTGCCTTCCTGGCGCTGACCACGCGCACGCCGGTCAGCGTCGTGGTCGGGCGCATGGACGAAGGCATGAGCCATCTGATCCTGCTGTCGGTGCCGCTCTTCGTCTTTCTCGGGCTGATCATCGAGATCACCGGCATGGCACGGCGCATGGTCGATTTCCTGGCGAGCCTGATCGGGCACGTGCGCGGCGGCCTGCAATATGTGCTGATCGGCGCGATGTACCTGGTGTCGGGCATTTCCGGCTCCAAGGCGGCCGACATGGCCGCCGTCGCGCCGGTGCTGTTCCCCGAGATGAAGGCGCGTGGCGCCAAGCCCGGACAGCTCGTCGCTCTGCTCTCGGCCACCGGCGCCCAGACCGAGACGATCCCGCCGAGCCTGGTGCTGATCACCATCGGCTCGGTGACCGGTGTGTCGATCGCGGCGCTGTTCACCGGCGGCATGCTGCCGGGCGTGGTGCTCGGCATCGTGCTGTGCCTGGTCGTCTGGTGGCGCTATCGCCATGAGGATCTGAGCGCGGTGCAGCGCGCCAGCTGGGGCCAGGCCGGCCGCGCGCTGCTGGTCGCCCTGCCGGCCCTGATCCTGCCGGTGGTGATTCGGGCCGCGGTGGTCGAAGGGGTGGCGACCGCCACTGAAGTCTCGACCATCGGCGTCGCCTATACATTGGTCTATGGCGCCATTGCCTGGCTGCTGCTCGGCGAGAAGGTCGGCTGGTCCAGGATGTGGCCGGCGCTCGTCGCCACCGCCTCGCTGTCGGGGGCGATCCTGCTGATCATCGGCACCGCGACGTCCATGGCCTGGGCGCTGACCCAGTCGGGCTTCTCGCGCGAGCTTGCGGCGGCGATGACGGCTCTGCCGGGCGGCGCCTTCACCTTCATGGCCGCCTCCATCGTCGCCTTCATCATCCTCGGCTCGGTCCTGGAGGGCATTCCGGCGATCGTCCTGTTCGGGCCGCTGATGTTCCCGATCGCCAAGCTGCTGGGCATCCACGAGGTGCATTATGCCATGGTGGTGATCCTGGCGATGGGTGTCGGCCTGTTCGCGCCGCCCTTCGGCGTCGGTTACTACGCGGCCTGCGCCATTGGTCGTGTCGATCCGGCGGAAGGCATGCGTGCGATCTGGCCCTATATGATCGCCCTCATTGTCGGCCTGATCGTGGTCGCCGCCGTGCCATGGATCTCCATCGGCTTCCTGCACTGAGCGAGCGATCGCCAGCACGCGAGGGCACGTTGGTGCCGTGAAGGGATTTGCGCGGCGCGCCCGCATCGCCGCCTTTTGTCTCGTGCCCCCCAGGGGCAGGCGGTGCGGCCGACACACCCAGGCAATATTGCCGCCTGGTTTCCGTCACCTTTGGTTCAAGTGTCATTCAGAGCGGATCACGAAGAATTCAACGCCAAGAGAACGAGCGGGACCGGGAGGATCTGCGATGCTCGGGGGTCGAATTCTTCATTTCGCGATTGTATTATTTGTCTTCCTTTACGGTCTCGGTCCCGGCCAGGCACAGCAGATCGAAAAGCGGATTGCCCTCGTCATCGGCAACAGCGCCTATCAGGCCGGCCCGTTGCCGACGGCGGCGAATGGTGCCGGTCTGGTCGCGCAGAGCCTGCAGGCGGCGGGCTTCGACGTGGTCGGCGCGCGCGACCTGGATGCCGCCAACCTGCGATCGGCGTTCCGCGAATTCCTCGACAAGGCCTGGATGTCGGGGCCCGATACCGTCGCCTTCGTCTATTTCGCCGGCCATGCCGTGCAGTTCGACGGTGAGAATTATCTCGTGCCGGTGGATGCGCGCATCGGTCAGGCCAGCGAGGTGCCGCTGGCGGCGATCCGCCTGACCGATCTCACCAAGCCCCTGGCGGCGCTGCCCCTGAAGGCGCGGGTCGTCGTGCTCGACGCCGCGCGCGCCAACGGCTTCGCCGCATCGGGCGAACGGCTTGCCGCGGGTCTGGCCGTGATGCGCTCGGACGCGGCGACGGTGATCGCCTTCAACGCGACGCCGGGGACGATCGGCTCCGACGGCGGGGCGCCCTACGGCCACTATGCGGCGGCCTTGGCGGAAATGATCAAGGCCGGCGGCCTGCCACTCGACGAGCTGTTCGCGCGCGTCCGGGTGCGGGTCAGCGAATTGACCGGCGGGGCGCAGCTTGCCTGGGATGTCGCGCTGGTCGGACGACCCGTCATGCTGCTCGAACGCAACGTCGCGGCGGAAGCTCCCGATCGTTTCCGCTCGTTGCTGGCGGATTCCATAAAGTCCTTCGACGTCCATGGCGCCTATCTCGCGGTCCTGGCCCGCGACGCATGGCCGGCCTATCGGGATTTCCTGGCCGCTTATCCCGACGACCCGCTCGCCAGGCGCGTGCGGGTCATCATGGCGGTCCAGCGCGAGGCGATCGCATGGTGGCAGGCCACGCGGGCCGATACGCCCGAGGGCTATTGGTCCTATCTCGGCCGTCATCCACATGGTTCGCACGTGGCCGCCGCGCGCCGTCGCCTGACGCTTCTGGCCGCCACGCCCGAACCGCCGTCAACCTTTGCCGCCATTGGCGTCGAGCTTGCGCCGGAGGACGGGATCAGTTCTCCGCGGCGCGCGATCGTGTCCTTCGCGGATCCCGCCCATGGCTTGCCGCCGCCGCCGGTTCCCGTGTTTTTCCTGTCGCAGCGGCCGGCCTATTTCGCCGAAATGCCGCCGCCTCTGCCGCCCGTCGGCGCATTCGTCCTGCCGATCCTGGCCGCCTACCATCCCGTGCCCGCCGGGGTCGAGCGCCCGGCTCATGTGGCGCCGGCGCCGATCAACGTCATCGGCGCCAATATCCACAACATGGTGGGCATCAACCCGGTCGATCGAACCGTGACCGTGACCAATCCGGCCGGCCAGTTGGTTCGGCCTTATCCGGGCCAGGCGCGCGCCGTGGCAGCTATGGCGCTCGCCATCGCCTTGCCGGCGGGTCTCGCTTCGCCGGAGCAGCGGCGCCATGAGGGCGAGGCCCGCCCGGTGGTCCCTGACCGGCGTTCGTCGGCGCCGGCCGCGGCCGGGCGGGTGGCGCCTGTCGTCTCGCCACGGCAGGACCGCGTGCAACGGCAGCGGCTGATCGAGCTGGAGGCGGCGCAGCAGGCGGCCGAGGAGGCGGCCGACGAGCGGGCGCGGGCCGCCGAGCAATCGGCGCAGGAGTGGGCGGAGGCGGCCGAGCGCGACGCCCGCGAACGGGCGGAGGAAGCCGAGCGGTTTGCCGAGCAGGCTACGCAGGAGGAGCGGCAAGCCGCCCGGCAAAGGGTGCTGGCGGCGGAGCAGCAAGCGCGTGACGCGCGGCAAAGAGCGCGCGAGCTGACCGAGCAGCGCGGGCGGGAGGCTCAGCACCGAGCGCGCGAAGCGGCGGAGCGCCGCGCACGGGAGGGGCGGCAAAGGGAGCGCGAGACGGCCGAGCAGCGGACACGGGATGCCCAGCAGAGGGCGCGTGACGCGGCCGAGCAGCGGACGCGGGATGCCCAGCAGAGGGCGCGTGACGCGGCCGAGGAACGGACACGGGATGCCCAACAGAGGGCGCGTGACGCTGCCGAGCAACGGACGCGGGATGCCCAGCAGAGGGCGCGTGACGCCGCCGAGCAACGGACACGGGACGTCCAGCAGAGGGCGCGCGATGCGGCGGAGCAGCGGACACGGGACGCCCAGCAAAGGGCGCGCGAGACGGCCGAGCAGCGGGCGCGGGATGCACAACAACGGGGACGTGAAGCGGCGGAGCAGCGGGCTCAGGACGCTCAGCAAAGGGCGCGTGATGCGGCCGAGCAGCGGGCCCGTGACACACAGCAGCGGGCCCGTGAAGCGGCGGAGCAGCGGGCCCAGGAGGCGCAGCAAAGGGCCCGTGATGCCGCCGAGCAGCGGGCGCGTGACGCACAGCAGCGGGCACGCGAAGCGGCGGAGCAGCGGGCTCAGGAGGCGCAGCAAAGGGCACGCGAGGCGGCGGAGCAGCGGGCGCGAGAGGCCGAACAGAGAGCACGTGAGGCGGCTGAACAGCGGACCCGCGAAGCCCAGCAGAGGGCGCGTGAGGCGGCCGAACGCCAGAGGCGGTAGGACCGCGGGCATCCGGGCGCGTCGCCGCCTTGTCGATCGCGCGGTCGGAGCAAGGCGACCGGCATGGCGGCTCGGGGGCATCCGGCACGGCCATCGGCCACCGCCCGTGGCGGCGGGGCCGGAACCGTGGCGGCCTTTGCCTGTTGTCCCTTTGAAATGCAGGGAGGGTCGTCACATGCCGGATCTCGAACCGAACAGGCTGATGCCCGATCCGGCGCCGGGCCAGCAGGATGGTCCGCCGCCGGTGCCCGAGCCGGAACCCGATCCGGCCTCTCCGCCTATCAAGGAACCGGAGCCGGAGGGCTTGCCCGATGAAACGCCGGATCCCAATCCGGACGAGCGGCGGCCGCCGATACGAACCGCGGGCCGCGGCCCCGCCGCGCCAGCCGGCGCGGCGGCCTGATCACCGGGGCGCGGCGCCGGGCCGCGGTATCGCTCGCGTTCCGTATCGTCCAGGCGCAAGCTCGCCGAGACTCCCGACGGGATCGCCGGCTACGATATTGACCGGCGGCGCCTCGCCGTCGACCTGAACGCGACCGACGGGGGATGCCGCATGCCGACAGTCCGGGCCAACGACATCGACATCTTCTATGACGAGGTGGGTCCCGCCGGCGCGCCCGCGATCCTGCTCATCATGGGGCTCGGCACGCAGATGATCGCCTGGCCCGAGGCGTTTTGCGGCAGGCTCGCCGATCGCGGCTTCCGGGTCATCCGCTTCGACAACCGCGATGTCGGCCTGTCGTCCAAATTCGACCAGGCGCCGAAGGTCGATGTCGCCGCGGCTTTCGTTCGCGCCTTCATGGGGCAGCCGGTCGAGGCGCCCTACAATCTCGACGACATGGCCGGCGATGCGCTCGGCCTCATGGACGCGCTCGGCATTGCCAAGGCCCATATCGTCGGCGCCTCCATGGGCGGCATGATCGCCCAGACGCTCGCCGCCAGGCATGGTGACCGGGTGCGCAGCCTCGTCTCCATCATGTCGTCCAGCGGCGATCCGCGCCTGCCGCAGGCGCAGCCCGCCGCGGCCGCCACATTGACGGCGACACGCCCCCCGGGCGACGAGCGCGAGGCGTCGATCCAGTTCGGCATGACGATCCTCAGGACGATCGGCAGCCCCGGCTATCCGACACCGGAGGCCGAACTGCGCGCCAGGGTCGAACGGGCCTTCGACCGCTCCCACCATCCCAGCGGCATCGCGCGCCAACTGGTCGCGATCCTGGCGAGCGGCAGCCGGGTCGAACGTCTGAAGACGGTCGCCGTGCCGACCCTGGTGCTGCATGGCCAGGACGATCCGCTGGTGCCGGTTGCCGCCGGCGAAGACACCGCCAGGCACGTCCCCGGCGCCACGCTGCGGATCATACCCGGGTGGGGACACGACCTGCCGACCAGCCTGATCCCGACCCTTGTCGAGGCGATCGCCGGGCATTGTCAGGCGGCCGACAGGTCGGCGGGTTCACCATGATGGCGCTGCCCGGTGCCAGAAATCCTGGGGTAGTTCCTCATCCGGAATAGTCAGAAAGCCGGATTGCTCGTAATACAATGCCGGGTGATCTTGACCAGGGGATCTTGCCCAAGGGGTCTTGCCGCAATGCGGAAGCCCGTCGCGGTGTCCTTGGCCGCAGCAATGGTAAACGGGGCTTCGCCGCGAGGGCGGCCCATGGACGGTGACGGTGGCGATCGAAATCGAACGCAAATTCCTGGTAACGGGTGAGGGATGGCGCCAGGGCGCCGTCGTCAGGCGGATCGAGCAGGGCTATCTGCCCGTCACCGGCGATGTTTCGGTCCGTGTCCGCCTGCAGGACGGCGCGGCGACGCTCTCGGTCAAGGGAGAGCGCGCCGGAATCTCCCGCGAGGAATATGAATATGCGATCCCGCTGGCGGATGCTCAGAACATGCTCCGGCTCTGCCCGCATCAGCCCATCGTCAAGCATCGCTACGAGATCGCCCATGGCGGCAAGCTGTGGCAGGTCGATGCCTTTGACGGGCGGCACGCCGGCTTGGTGATCGCCGAAATCGAGCTGGACCACGCGGCCGAGGACTTCGAGCGGCCGGATTGGCTCGGCGTGGAGGTGTCGGAAGATCCACGCTATCGCAATTCGGCGCTCGCCCGCTCGGGAGTACCGGTGGAGGGCGAGGTTCTGCCGCTGCGCCGGCCGGCGACCGGCCTGGCCGCTACCGACCTTTCCAGGCAGCGCAAGGCGCTTTGAACCCATCGACATCGCCGCGAACGGATCGGTGGCCGGGGTGGCCTCGCCGCGCGGCCGGATGGCGGATCGCAAGCCGAGCCTTGTCCAGGCTGGCATGCTGCCGGCCGGAACGGCCCGCCGCGGCGTCATGGCACCCGACCGACAGGGCTGGCGCGACAGCCGCTTTCCCCGCTTCACATCATCGCGAGGGCGCGCCGGAACCGGTGGCAAGCGGGGATATTCCGCCTCGAGGGGAATGGCCCTATTCCATTGCCGGCCATCCGCCTCTTTAGTGTCTCGTAACTTTTCGGACATCGAATGAAATTCGACCGAACGGCATGGGCCCGGGGCTGAGAACGACTGATGGAAACGGCGGCGCCTTCCGAAATCTTCCCGCATGTCCGAATCGTTCTCGGCATGGTCATCGGCCTCGGCATCGCCCGCATCCTGACGGGGGTCGCGAGTTTCATCCAGCATCCCGGGCGCAACCGCGTCTCCGTGCTCCATATGTTCTGGGCCGCCTCGATCCTGATCGAGCTGGTGCTGTTCTGGTGGTGGGAATTCGGCCTGTCCCGCATCAGCTACTGGAGCTTCAGCGTCTTTCTCTTCCTGATCAGCTATGCCGTGGTGCTCTTCCTTCTCGCCGCGCTCCTGTTTCCCGACAACATCTCGGAATATGGCGGCTACGAGGACTTTTTCATCAAGCGGCGGCGCTGGTTCTTCGCGCTGCTGGCGGCCACCTTCGTGTTCGACGTGGTCGACACGCTCATCAAGGGGCCGGAACACTGGAACCGGCTCAGCGCCGAGCATCTGGTTCAGGTGCCGCTCGGCCTGACGCTGTGTATGGTCGCCTGGGCTTTCAAGAACCGCAAGGTCCAGCTCGCCGTCGTCCTGATCCACATCTCCTACCAATTCGTCTGGATCGCGCGGGTGTTCAACAGGATCCATTGAGGCCCGCCGGCCGCTTGGGCGGCGATCACGATGCGAGAGCGGCAAGATCCGTTCCGGCCGGGCAGGGCGTCCCTGCCGAGGACGCACTCCTCTCCGGCGCAAGGCTGAGCGAGATTGCGCACATCCCATCTTCCAGAGGACCAGGTCGCCATGATCACCCACGACAAACAAGCCGCGCTCGACCGACTGATGCGCTTTCTGCGGATCGAGGGGGTGACCGGCCAGGAGGCGGCGATCGGGGCCGACGTTGGGCGGGCGCTCGTGGAGGTGGGTGTCCCCGCCGATGTCATCGGCTTCGACGATGCCAATACGCGCATTCCGGTGCCGACCGAGACCGGCAACCTGATCGTCAAGCTGCCTGGGCGCGGTGCGCTCAGCAACAACCCGCCGCTCATGTTCATGACCCATCTGGACACCGTGCCGCTCTGCGCCGGCGCCAAGCCGCGGATCGACGGCGAGCGGATCGTCAGTGGCGGCGACACGGCCCTCGGCGGCGACAACCGGACGGGCTGTGCGGTGCTGGTGTCGCTCGCAGCCGAACTCGCCCGCCAGAATCTCGACCATCCGCCGCTGGTGCTGGTGTTCTGCGTCAGGGAGGAAAGCGGGCTCTGGGGCGCGCGCTACATCGACCTGGAGCGGGTCGGGCCGGTGGCCATGGGCTTCAACTTCGATTCGAGCAAACCATCCGACATCGTGACCGGCGCGGTCGGAGCCGATAGCTGGGAGGTCGAGATATCGGGTCGCGCGTCCCATGCCGGCGTTGCGCCCGAGCGCGGCATTTCCGCGACGATGATCGCGGCGCTGGCTCTCGCGGAGGTCCAGGCCGGCGGGTGGTTCGGCAAGGTGGTCAAGGATGGCCGGACCGGCACCAGCAATGTCGGTACCGTCGCCGGTCACGGCGGCAAGGCGGCCGGCGACGCGACCAATGTGGTCACCGACTATGCCTTCGTCGAGGGCGAGAGCCGCAGCCACGACATGGCTTTCGTCGATGACATCACCAACGCCTATGAGGCCGCGTTCCGCAACGCGGTGAAATCCCTGCCCAACAGCGAAGGCAAGACCGGCAGCATCACGTTCACCCGCCACCGGAAATATCACGCCTTCGCGCTGGATCGCAGCTTGCCCGTCGTCGCCCATGGCACGGCTGCGGTGTCGAGCCTGGGGCTCACTCCCAATCTGCGGCTTGCCAATGGCGGCCTCGATGCGAACTGGCTGACCCTGCACGGCATACCGACCGTCACGTTCGGGGCAGGACAGAACGAGCCGCATACCGTCGATGAATGGATCGACATTCCCGCGTTCCAGGACGCCTGTCGCCTGGCTATCGCGCTGGCGACGCAGCGCTGACCGCGCCGGATCGCCCGCGCCGCCGCGGCAGGCCAGATGCGGGCGATCGCTGTTGACGTGCCGGCCCGTCTTGCGGGCCGGCAGGTGCGCGCCTCGCCCCCGCCTGGGCCATGCGCCGGCCGTCACCCGGGTCGACCAGGCATGCGGGAGGGCCGCTGCCGCCTTCGTGCGGAGCGTCGCCGCGGTCCGCGTCCACGCCTGAAATCGCCGCGCCGAACCGATCGCGCCATCGTCACATGCGCCCCGACCAGAATTAACGCCCGTATAACGCTCGATTAACGGCCACGCCGACGGCAACGGGATTGTTGTCGACTGCAAGGAGCCTCGTTCCGGGCGCGGATCGTTGGGGGAAGCATGAACAGTTTGTATCCGTTTCGGGTACGGGGGCGAGCGAAGCGGCTCTCCACTGTCGCCGCCATGTCCGCCGCCGATGTCAGCGCCCTTGCGTCGCGAGCGCTGCATCGACGTTCTCGCGTCGGGGCCGTCCTCAGCGGCGGCAGCGCCGCGGCCATCGAGGCTGGCTTCCGAGCCGCTCCGGCACGCCCTGGCGGCTGTGGCATCGATGGCGCCGGAGCAAGCGATGGCCGTTGACCCGGGCTTCAATGGCGGAGCGGGGGCGGGGGCGGAGCTTGCCATGAAGCTGCAGCTCACGTCCCTGGCGCTGGGATGCTCGACCAGCAAGGAGCTCTGCGCACGCTTTGCGGCGGTCAATCCGGAGACGGCGTTCACCGTGCAGAATGCCTATAAGTGGGTGCGCGGCAAGGCGACGCCGCGACTTTCGAGCGTCTATGACGATTGGGCGCGCATTCTCGGCGGCGGGCTTGCCGCCTCCTTCGTCGCAGCCTCCTCCTTCGACGAATTCGCCCAGACGGTCCGCCGTCACCTCCCGGTCCCCGATGCGGCGCTCGCCAGGCTGCGCCAGGATCAATCCACGCCGCCGGTCCCGGCACGGGCAGTGAACGAGCCTGCCTCCAGACCGGCGATACGACAGACGTCCTGGCGGCCGAACCATTGGCTGGCCGGGCGCTACCTGGCCATTTCGCCGTCCTGGTCGCAGGCGGAGATGGGCAATCTCATTCTCGGCCGCGCCGAGATCATGCCCGCCGACGGCGACGACTTCGCGGTCCGCTACACCGAGAGCCTGTTCGGCCAGGACATCACCATGACCGGCCCGATGTTCTGCGACGGGCGAACGGCGCAGGCCGCGTTGCGCTGCAGCTTGAGCCTCCGGACCTATTTTCTGGCGCTCCGCGCACCATCTCCGCCGGCCAATATCGTCGGCGGCATCCTCAGCGGCGCAGCCCTTCACGACTTCGAGGCGCGCTCGATGGCGGGGCGCATCGTCCTGGTGCGTGATCATCTGGAACGCCGCGATCCGCTCCACGGACAAGGATATCTCGCCGCGTCGCCCGATCTCCTGGACGAGCATATCGGCCATCTCGGTTATGTCGATGACCCGCGGCGCATGGTCGCGAGCAGGCAATTGCTCGCCCTGCTCCAGGCGCCGGCCGCGCAAGGCCTGCTCGAAATGCCGCCCGCCGCGCTGGGGGCGCTCGGCCTGGACTTCGACCGCGTCGCACCCAGCGAAACCCACCCCGCCTCCTGACGGCCCGCCGCCCGGGCGGATCTCAACGCGAGGCGCCGCCATCGGCCGCCTTGCCGATGGCACGCAACGCGACGCCCGCAAGGACATCCTGCTCGATCATTTCGAGCGAGCGTCCACGCGTCTCGGGCACGAAGCGGATGCAGATGCCGAGCGCCGCCAGACAAATGGCCAGGAACAGCCCGATCACGCCGGCCAGGCCGATCCATTCGACCAGCGAGAGAAAGGTGAGAGCGACCAGCATGTTGAACAGCCAGCTGGTCGCCGAGGCGACGGCAATGCCGGTTTCGCGAATGGCCGCGGGAAAAAGCTCCGACATGAGCACATAGGGCAGGGCGCCGAGGCTCATCGCAAAGGCCATGATGTAGACGCCGAGGCCCGCGAGGCCGACCCAGGGCCAGTCGCACAGGGCCGCGGCCACCACGGCGGCCAGGCCGAGGGCCATGACGGCGGAGCCGATGATCAGCAGGGGGCGGCGGCCGACGCGATCGACGAGGAGGAGCGCCGCCAGGGTCGCGGCGAAATTGAGCAGGCCGAGGCCAAAGGTCGCGGCCAGCGCCGCCGTGCCGGCCGAGAAGCCGAGATTCTGGAAGATGCGCGGGGCGTAATAGAGAATGCCGTCGATGCCGCTGAGGTTCTGAAGCACGAACAGGGCGCTGCACAGGACGAGAACGGCGCGCGTGCTGCCGAGCGGAATGACCGACCGGAGCGTCGCGCCTCGCCCGGCGGCCGGGTGCGGGACCTCCGCCATGTCGGCTTCGAGGCCCAGCATGCGTGCCGCACGGCCGTCGGCCTCGCGCCCGCTGGACCGAAGCCAGCGCGGGCTCTCCGGCAGGATCATGACCACGACGAGGCCGAATGCCGCGGGCACGATGCCGAGCCCGAGGATCACGCCCCAGGATGCCCCGGGCAGCCCGAGCGGGGTTCCGTAGGCGATGAGAATGCCGGCGGTGATCGCGAGCTGGAACAGCGCGACGACGGCGCCGCGCCGGCGCGCCGGCGTGATCTCGGCGGCATACATCGGCGTGACCATCGACGACAGCCCGATCGACAGGCCGACCAGGACCCGCGCGGCGATCAGCCAGCCATAGGACGGCCCGGCCAGGATGACGACGAAGCCGGCGCCGGCGAGGACGAGGGCGATCAGCAGCGACAGGCGCCGCCCGTGCACGGCCGATAGCGGGCCGGCGACGACGGCGCCGACAAAGCTGGCGCCCGGCAGGCAGGCCACCAGCAGCTGCTCCTGGAAGACGTCGATCGCAAACTGTTCCTTGAGGTGATCCAGGACGCCCGCGATCGATGCCGTGCTGTATCCAAAAAGTATTCCTGAAAATGAAACCATGAGTATGACTAGAATAGTCGCTATTCCGCGCATGTTTTCCACTTTCTTCCGGAAATTTCCGATATCAGCGAATTATGCCGATATCGACGCCGGGGTGAGCTGTGCAATACTATTTCTTGGCGCGGTATAGTCGATATTGATAAGTATTTCCAAACATATTTGGAGATCGTCGAAATGAAAAAGAGAGTATAGATCGATGGCAACGGAAGAATCCGCCACGCTCAACCCTCAGCATCTGCGTCCCAATCGACTTGCGATCGACGGTGGGACACCGGTCCGCGCGGAGCCGCTTCCCTGGGAGCTGCCGGGTGCGCAGTGGATCGGCGAGGAGGAGCGGGTGCTGGTGGAGCGCGTCGTCCTGTCGCGAAGCCCATTCCGCTTCTATGGTCCCGACCCGCAGCATATGGTCGAGACATTCGAGCGCGAATGGTGCGAGATGTTCGGCCACCGCCATGCGCTGGGCGTGTCGTCGGGCACGGCGGCGCTCGCCATCGCGGTCTCCGCCCTGGATATCGGCCCGGGCGACGAAGTGCTCATTCCCGGCTATCTCTGGGTCAGCTGCGTGGCGGCGGTGGTGCGCGCCGGCGCGATTCCGCGGCTGGTCGATATCGACGAGACGTTCTGCATCGATCCGCAGGATCTGCGCCGCAAGATCGGGCCGCAGAGCCGCGCGGTGCTCTGCGTCCACATGAGCGGCGCGCCCGGCCATATCGAGGAGATCGCCGCGATCTGCCGCGAGCACGGCCTGAAGCTGATCGAGGATTGCGCGCAAGCCGCCGGAGGCAGCCAGAACGGGCGCGCGGTCGGCCGGTTCGGCGATATCGGGATCTTCAGCTTCCAGCTCAACAAGAACATGACCTCGGGCGACGGCGGCCTGATCGTCTGCGAGGACGACGCCCCGTTCAGGCGGATCGTCGCGCTGCACGATCTCGGCTATCCGCGCACCGCCGCGGGACGGCTCGATACCTCGGACGAAGCGTGCCAGCTCTGGGGCATGGGCGCCCGCATGTCCGAACTTGCCGGCGCCATGGCGCTCGGGCAGATGCGCAAGCTGCCCGCCATTACCGCGGCCATGCGCACGGCGAAATGGCGGATCCGTCACGCCCTGGAGGGCGTTCCGGGGCTCACGTTCCGCAATGTGCCGGATCCCGCGGGCGATACCGGTCCGGTGCTCTTCATGCTGCTGCGCGACGAGGCGACCGCCGCGCGGTTCGTCGCGGCGCTGCGCGCCGAGGGCATTGTCGGTCCGCCCGGAAGCCTTGTCTGCATTTCCACGCGGGAGTGGGGGCTGCACTGGTATTCGAACATCCCCAGCCTGGTGCATCGCCGCTCTAATTCCCGCGACGGCTTTCCCTGGTCGCACCCGGCGAATGCCTTCGCGGCGGACTATCATTATGGCCATGGCGCCCTGCCGGCCTGCGACGCTTTCCACGCGCGGGGCGCGCTTCTGACCATCGGCTCGGTTCTGAGCGAGGCCGATGTCACCGACATCATCCTGGCCATCCGGAAGGTGGCGAGCACTCTCCCGTAATCGGCGGTCTGGTGGAAGTGGAGAGGCTCACATGATCTATTTCGTCGCGGCAATCGCGGGAATTGCCGGTTTTCTGTTCGGCTTCGACGAAGGCGTCATTGCCGGCTCGCTCCATCTGTTGCGCGGAGAATTCAGCATCACGCCCCTCAACGAGGGGCTGATGACGGCGGCCGTTCCGCTCGGCGCGCTTTTCGGCGCCCTTGTCGCGGGCCGGGCGGTCGAGACTTTCGGCCGGCGGGCGCTGCTGCTGTTCGCCGCGGTCCTGTTCGCGGTGGGGGCCATCCTGTCGGCACTGATCGTCGCGGTGTGGATGCTGAGCATCGCCCGGCTGATGCTCGGTCTCGCCGTCGGGATCGCGGCGCTCGTCGCGCCGCTCTACATTGCCGAGAGCGCGCCTCCGGCCCGGCGCGGCATGCTGGTGTCGATCTATCAACTGGCCATCACGCTGGGCATTCTGGGCGCCTATGTCGTCGGCTATGCCTTTTCCGAGTCCTGGCGGACGATGTTCCTGTTCGGCGCGCTGCCGGGCATCGCGCTGTTCGTCGGCATGTTCGTCCTGCCGGATACGCCGCGCTGGCTGGCGATCAAGGGACGATCCGCTGAGGCGGCCGCGGCGATCGCCCGGATCCGGGCGGTTGCGCCCAACAGCCCGCTGGTCACGGCCGAACTGGCGGAGATCGCCCGGATCGCCCGGGATGACCGCGACAAGGCAACCTGGTCCGACCTGTTCGGACCGGTGATCCGCCCGGCACTGGTCGTCGGCATCGGATTGTTCCTGCTGCAGCAGATGAGCGGCATCAACGCCGTGATCTACTACGCTCCCGTCGTCTTCAAGGAAGCCGGCTTCGGCTCGGCATCGACGCAATTGCTCGCCACCGTCGGCATCGGCGTCGTCAATGTCGCGATGACCGTCGTCGGCATGATGCTGATCGACCGCATCGGGCGCCGCAGGCTTCTGTTCATCGGATTTGCCGGCACCGCGCTCAGCTTGGGACTGATCGCCATTGCCGCGGCGACCGACGCCGCCGCGCTCGACGTGCTCGCGATGATCGGCCTCGTGCTCTATATCGCCGCCTTCGCCGCCAGCATCGGCCCGCTGCCCTGGGTCATGATGTCGGAGATCTTCCCCCTGAATGTCCGCGGCATCGGCATGAGCGTCGCCTCGCTGGCGAACTGGGCGTTCAACTTCATCGTCGTCTTCTCCTTTCCCCTGCTGGTATCCTCCATCGGCCTCGGCGGCGTCTTCGCCATCTATGCGGTGGTCTGCGCGGCCGGCATCCTGTTCACGCTGCGCTTCGTCCCGGAGACCAATGGCGTGGCGCTCGAGGAGATCGAGCGCCATCTGCGATCCGGCCGGCCGTTTCGCGACCTCGGGAACTATCCTGGGGAGCCGGAGCGCGGCGGCCTGCAGCCGACTTATGCCGCGCCCGGCGCGGGGAAGGCGGCCGGCCGATGAACGCAGCCGCGATCATGCCACATCAGGACGCGGAAGCGCTCTTGCGGGCGATCATCGGGTTCAGCCCCTACCGCCGTGTCCTCGCGCCGCTGGAGGCCGACATCACGCGCATCGCGCTGGCCAATCGGCAGGTGAGCAGCGCGCTCGCGGCGGTGATCGAGCGTTCCGGCTTCACCGCCGGCGCGAGCCTTCGCCGGGGAGACCTCGGGCCCGAGGCACGGATCTTCGCGGCCTTCCTCGAACATATCCACTTCGCCTCCCCACCTTTCCTCAAATCGGTCGGCGAATGGCCAGTCGGAGGCCGCCGTGGCGGATGAAGCGCAGTGCGATGTCTGTATCGTCGGCACCGGGGCCGGCGGCGGCATCCTCGCCCATACGCTCGCCAAGGCGGGCTTGAATGTGGTGTCGCTGGAACAGGGCGAAATGCTCGCGGCCGACTATTTCCGCACCGTGGCGCCGGCGGGGCCGGCGCGGGACTTCGGCATTGGTCCGGACACCGTCTGGCCGAGCGACCCGCATGACAGCCTGTTCGTGCATCCGCTGTTCGCCGACGGCGCCACCGGCTCGACCAGCCGTCCGGATCGCGGGTTCCGCCATTTCCAGATCCTGGCGGTCAACGGCCTGCAGAATCTCTGGAACGGGGTCAGCGTACGCTTCTCGGAGGCCGATTTCGCCGGCTGGCCGATCGATTATGCGACATTGGCCGGCGACTATGCCGCCGTGGAGCGCCGGATCACGGTCTGCGGAACGACCGAGAACATCCCGGAACTGCCCGACGGCCATTTCGTCGCGCCCAAGCCCCTGCGGCCGGCCGACAGGATGATCGTCCGCGCCGTCCAGTCGCTGCGCGAACCCTATTCTCACGCCATTCCCAATCGCAAGGCGATCAATACCCGGCCGGGAATGGCCAATTCATGCACCTCGACCGGCATCTGCACGTCGGGTTGCCCGACCGGAGCGATGTACAAGTTCTCCAGCCATCTCCTGCCGGAACTGGCCCTGCTGCCGAATTACGAATTGCGAACCCACGCCAAGGTGGTCCGGCTGACGCGCGACAACGGATCCCGCCGCGTGTCGGGCGTGGATTATGTCGATACCCGCAGCGGCGAGCGTCGCATCCTGCGCGCCAGGATCGTCGTGCTCGCCGCCGGGGCACTGGAAAGTCCGCGCATCCTGTTCAATTCCGCCGACGAGGCGGCGCCGTCGGGGCTCGGCAATCGCAACGGCCGCCTCGGGCGGGACTTGCAGGACAATCCGAAAGCGGTGCTGTCGACCTCGCTCTGGCGCCTGTGGGGCAAGCGGCGCGACTACGATATCGGCTATGGCGACCTGCTGATCCTGCTGTCGCGCGGACAATTGCCGGACGGATCGTCCTTCCCGTTCATCGGCCACGCGATCCACGGCATTCCCGACGTGCCGCACTATCTCACCGGCCTCGCACCGTTTCCGGCGGTCCTGAAGACGCCGTTGGCACGGGCCCTGTTCCACAGCTACGTCACGCTCGGGCTGTTCTGCGCGGGTGAGGCGATGCCTGGGAACCGGGTGCGGCCGGGCACGACCTTCGATCGCTACGGCATCCGCCAGGTCGAGGTCGATTTCACCGTGCCGCCCAAGGCCGTGCTGCAGATGCAGTCCATGATGGACTGGGGCAAGAAGGTCCTGCGCAAGGCGTCGTCGACGCTCGTCCATAGCAGCAGCGACAATAGCGGGACCGGCATCCACTACGCCGGCACCACCGCGCTCTCGGGCGATCCGTCGACCGGCGTCGTCGATGCCGACCTGCGCAGCCACGACATCGACAATCTCTTCATCTGCGACGGCGGCGTCATTCCATCGCTGCCCGACAAGCACCTGACCCTGACGATCATGGCTCTGTCGCACCGTCTCGGCCGCCACATCGTGCAAAGGGTGCGCGCGCAAGATTTCGAGGCCGCCTGAAACCACGCCGAAGCGGGTCGCCGGGCCGTGCGCAGGCCCGATGGCGAACCGGTCAGCCGGAAATGCGGGTTCCGACACGGGACACAGGGCGCGACGGTTCCGCGGAAATCCGTCGTTCAGGACGCCGCCAGCTTGCCGGCCTTGGCGGCGAGCAGAGCCTTCAGTTCCCTGGGATAGAGTTCAGGGCCGCCATCGCAATCCAGGCCGTTCAGGTCATACCAGCTTGCGACACCGGGGGCGCCATTGTCCTCGTGGAACGCGATGCGCTCCTGGCCGTCGAAAGCACCGGCGGGAAAGGCGACGTCGAATATGAAAAGGATCTCGTGACCGGCGGTACCTTCGTGGATGTAGAGGTTTTCCACGACGACCGGCTCGCCCAAAACGACGACATCGATGCCGAGCTCCTCCTTGAACTCCCGCACCACCGCCATTTTCGCGGGTTCGCCGAACTCGACGCTGCCGCCGAGCGGACGCACACCTTTGACCGCGCCCGTGTCGTCATGGACTTCGGCGGCAAGCAGCCGACCGTTGCGCCAATGCAGGCCGAGGGCTTTCACCCGGACTCTCGAAGCTGGTCGCCAAGCACCCATGGCCGCTCATTATCGCGGGCGCTCGACGGCCGCAATGGAGGCGATCCGGCCATTCGGTCCTCGCGACGGTCGCGGCCATCAGGGCGCGCGACCGGCACGACGGCGCCGCCCTTTGGCGGCGCCGGCCGGAGAGATGGCGATCGAGCAAGCCGAGAACCCGGCTGTGCTGCTTCCGCGTGGTGACCAGCCGCGCCGGGCAAAGGCGGGATCAGAGGATGGCGCCGGGATCGCGCCGCAATTCGCGCCGGGCGAAATAGGCGAATGTCAGGTTGAGAACCTTCGGCTTGCGCAGAAAGTCGCGCGACTCGATGGCAAGCTCAGGCGCGATGCTCCGGATGGCGCCGATAGCGCGGGCACGCAGCTGCATCTCGGCGGCGTGTTCCATCCAGACCGCCAGCATCGTGGCCTCCTCAACGGTCTTGCCGGCCGTCAGCAAGCCGTGATTGGCGAGCAGGATGGCGTGTTTGCTGCCCATCGCTTCGGAGATGATGCGGCCCTCGTCGTCGCCGATCGGCAACCCCGGCCATTCGGCGAGAAAGGCGCAATCGTCGAATAGCGGGGTCGCATCCATATGGGCGACGGCCAGCGGCTCTCCGATCATCGAAAGCGCCGCGCAGGCCGGCGGATGGGTATGGACGATGGCGCCGACATCGGGACGTTTCGCGTAGACCCAGGCATGAAAGCGAACCCCGGGGTTCGGCATCCGGCTGCCCTTCAGCGGCGTCAGGTCCTTGTCGACCAGGGTCAGCGTGCTCGCGCAGGCTTCGTCGAAGCCGACCCCGAAGCCGAGCGTCAGCATGTCCGAGGGGTCGGCCGCCCGGCAGGTGATCTGCCCGGCCAGGCCGCGCCAATGACCTTCCGCGCACAGAATGCGGCTCGCCAGCGCCACCTTCTGGCGCAGTGTCCAGGGCGACCCGGCCAGCGTATCCATTTCGGTGTCGAGGCGCGATGCGATGGAGTCCTTGGGCTGAACGTTCATGGGACGAGGTTCCTTTCTCTGGTTTGCCGGCCATGTTCGCCGGCGCCGGCCGGCGTGGCGGCAGCGGCGCCGGATCGACGGCGGGGCGCGGTTGTCCCGGCTGCCGCCGGACGGGAGGAGGGATCGCAGGACGGGCATCGCCGGTTATCCCGGCGTGCCGGGAGACCGCATCAGGGCGGCGCAGAGCGCGGCCAGCAGTCCAAGCGCCGCGATATAGACGCCGACCGAGACGATGCTGCCATAGGCGGCAACCAGGGCACTGGCGACGATGGGGGCAAGGCCGCCGCCGATGGCTGCGGCGATCTGGATCCCGAGCGACATGCCGCTATAGCGCAGCTCGGCGGGAAACTGGGCGCCATAGAGGTCGGACTGCGGGCCGAACATGCTCGCATAGTTCAAGGCCAGTGCGACGATCACGGCAATGGTGAAGGCGGTGAGCGAGCCGCTGCCGATGGCCAGAAACAGCGGGATCGCCATGATCGCCAGAAGCGCGCCGCCGAAACCGTAGACCCGGCGCGAGCCGAACTTGTCGCCGAGCCATCCGAAGAAGGGAATCATCACAATCTGGCAGGCCGCGCCGATCATGATCGCGCGCAGGACGTCGCCCCGGGCAAAGCCGAGCGTCGAGATGGCATAGGAGACGGAGAAGACGACGATGGTGAAGTACAAGGTCACTTCGCCGAGCTTGCCGCCAATGGTCAGCAGCAGCGGGCGCATGTGGCGCAGGACGACGTCGCGGGCCGGAAAGGGCGATGTCCTGCGGGCGGCCTTGACCTGGGCAAATTCGGGCGATTCAGCGACGCTGAGGCGAATGAAGAGGCCGACCACGATCAGGATGGCACTGGCCAGGAACGGCAGCCGCCAGCCCCAGCTCAGGAAGTCGGCCTCCGGCAGCATCGTGCTGGTGGCTGCGAAGGCGCCGGTCGACAGCAGCAGGCCGATCGGCGTGCCGCCTTGCGGCAGGCTGCCGAAGAACGATTTCCGGCCGGCCGGGGCATGCTCGACCGCCATCAGCATGGCGCCGGCCAGCTCGCCGCCGAAGGACAGGCCCTGCAGCACGCGCAGTGTCACCAGTGCGATGGGGGCCCAGATACCGGCCGACGCATAGGTCGGCAGCAGCCCGATCAGCACGGTCGCCACCCCCATCAGTACCAGGCTGAGGGTCAGCATGGCCTTGCGGCCGAGCCGGTCGCCATAGTGGCCGAAGATCACGCCGCCGATCGGCCGGGCGAAGAAGCCGGTCGCGAAGGCGCCGAAGGCCGCCAGCGTGCCGGTCGCCCCGTCGACGCTCGGAAAGAACAGCTTGTTGAAGACCAGCGCCGCGGCGGTCCCATAGGCCAGGAAATCGAAGGCCTCGATCGCCGATCCGACCATGGTCGCCGCCGCGACCTTGGTCATGGACGAGCTTGCCGCGGCGACGGGCGGGGCGTCGGCTTTCAATGCGGGATCGATGGTCGTCATGTCGGTTTTCCCCTTGGACAATTAGTTGTCTCTCGGCCAACACATGACCTATCCAGCGGAATGGTTCAAGAGGGGAGTTTCGGCGACAGTTGCTCGTCCGGCGGTCGATCGCACCGGCGAGATGTCAATTCGTCACCGGTCGACGCCTGTCGGCCGGCGTGCTAGGCAGCGTTGAAATTGTCCGGGAGGCGATTTTCGGCCAGGGAGGCAACACGTTGCAGCGGGCTGACGAGCAGGCGACCGGCTTGCAATACGGGCTGTTCGTGCGCGACCTGCGGGTTCGCCGCAATTTGACGCTGGACCAGCTTGCCGCGCAGACCGGCCTCAGCAAGGGACACCTGTCGCGCTTCGAGCGCGGCGAGAAATTCCTCTCGGTCGCCGCCCTGATGCGTGTGGCGAGCGCGCTGGGGGTGTCGGTCTCCGCCATGCTCGGCGAGAGCGTGGTCGATGACGCGCTTCATCTCGTGCGCCATGGCGAGCGCACGGTTCACAAGGCGCCGAAGGCCGATGGAGCCTACCAGTTCGCGCCGCTCAGCCGGCCCGGGTCGCAAACCGGGCCAATGTCCTTCGTCGTCGATATCGCGGCGCAGTCACGCCGGACCGGACAGGCCTTTCATGCCGGCGAGGAAATTCTCTTCGTCATCGAAGGCAGTATCGAGGCCGAATTCCCGGACCGGACGATCACTCTGGACAAGGGCGACTATCTGCAGTTCCCCGGCCATCTCAAGCACGCGCTTCAGGGACTGGCGCCGCGCAGCCAGGTGCTCATCGTCGTGGTCAGCCAGGATGGCGCCAGGACCTGAGGCGGTGGCCGGCGTGACGGATGGGCAAGCCCTGGCCGCCGCGCCGCCGGCCCGCCGAGCCCGGCCTCGAAGTCCGGGCCAGGCAAGCTATAGTCCGGCATCCTCCATTCCGCTGGACGATGAGACCCGTCGATGCTCGACCTCAACGACTTTCGCTATTTCGTCCGGATCGTCGATTGCGGCGGGCTCACGGCCGCCAGCCGCAACCTGAACGTTCCGAAATCGACGGTGAGCTACCGCTTGCAGCAGCTGGAGGCGTCGCTTGGGGTGCGGCTGATCAACCGGACGTCGCGCAGCCTGAGCACCACCGATGCGGGCGATCTGTTCTACCGTCACGCCGTCGGCATGCTCGAACGCGCGGACCTCGCCGAAAGCGCGGTCCGCGAACGCCTCGTCGAACCGAGCGGCACCATTCGCTTCACCACCGGCGTCGCGACCTCGCTGTTCGCGCTGCGGCCGATATTGCCGGCCTTCATCCGGCGCCATCCGAAGCTCAGCGTGATCCAGCATACCAGCGACGATCAGGTCGATATCGTCGGCGGCAGCTATGACCTCGCCGTGCGGGCCCATACCGGACCGCTCTCGGATTCGACATTGGTGCAGCGGGCGCTGGCGCCGGCGCCCTGGTTTCTGTTCGCGTCGCCGGATTATCTCGCGCGGCGCGGCCTGCCGCTGGCACCCGAGGACATCGCCGGGCACGATACGTTGCTCATGCCGAGGCCGGGCCGCCCACTGACATGGAAGCTTCGGCATCCGACCCGCGGCGAGCTTGTCGTGCCGGTGGAGCCACGGCTTGCCGGCAATGACATCGTCATGCTGAAACAGGCTGCGCAAGACGGCCTCGGCATCGTGGCCTTGCCCGGCTATGTCTGCCGCGACGACGTCAGGTCGGGCGCGCTTACACGGGTGCTGCCGGACTGGCTCGCCGGCGAAGCCAGGATCACGGCCGTGGTGCCCTTCCGGCACGGCCTGCTTCCCTCGGTCCGGGCCTTTGTCGACTTTCTGGTCAAGGAAATCCCCGGGATTGTCGGCTGAAGTGTAGCATCCAATGCATTGGATACAGCATCCGACAAGACGCCTCTGATGGTTCCGCGGATCGAACCCCAGCTTCGAACAGGACCGATCGATGCCCGTGCGGCGCGTCGGCCGGCGCAGCTTCATCGACGGCCGGGGCATCCTTGGGCCGCCGGCAGGGAGAACGACAGATGACGATTTTCGTGACCGGGGCCACGGGTTATATCGGCGGCGCGATCGCGGCCCGGCTGATCGCCGAGGGCCGGGCGGTCCGCGGCCTGGTGCGCAGCGAGAGCAAGGCGAAGCTGCTGGCGCAGGCCGGCGTGACGCCGGTGCTGGGCGAGCTCGACGACACCGCGCTTCTGACGCGGGAGGCGCAGGCCTGCGAAGGCGTGATCAATGCAGCCGACAGCGATCATCGTGCGGCGCTGGAGGCGCTGATCGCCGGGCTCGCGGGCTCCGGCAAGCCGCTCCTGCATACGAGCGGCTCCAGCATTGTCGCCGACCATGCCCATGGCGACCGCGCTTCGGACCGGATCTTCGACGAAGATACGCCGCTGACGCCGGAACCCGGCAAGGCGGCACGCGTCGCCATCGATCAACTGGCGCGCGCGGCGGCCGGGCGCGGGGTTCGATCGGCTGTGCTCTGCAACACCATGATCTATGGCGTCGGCGCCGGCTTGCACCGGGACAGCGTGCAGGTGCCACGGTTGATGGCGGAGGCACGCCGAGCCGGGATCGCCCGCCATGTCGGCCGGGGCGTCAATATCTGGTCCAATGTTCACGTCGACGACATGGTGGATCTCTACGTGACCGCCCTCGCGAAGGCGCCGGCGGGATCGTTCTATTTCGTCGAGAACGGCGAGGCCTCGTTCCGAGAGATCGCCGAGGCGATCAGTCGCCGGCTCGGCCTCGGAGCACCACAATCCTGGCCGTTCGACGAAGCGGCCGAGGCCTGGGGTTACAGCCACGCCGCCTATACGTTCGGCTCCAATAGCCGCGTCAGGGGATTGCGTGCCCGCGCCGAGCTCGGCTGGCGGCCGAAACACCGTTCGCTGATCGAATGGATCGAGAACGAGGGTTGAACGACGGCAGCACATCCATGGCGATCGGCTCTTGTCCGGACGCAGCGGTGATGACGATCCAACGTGATCGGCCGCCTGCCGGACCGGTGCCGGCGCGGCCCTGCGTCAGCCCTGGGTCACCGGCCGGACGACCAGTTCATTGACGTCGACATTGTCCGGCTGGCCGATCGCGAAGCCGATCGCCTCGGCGATGGCCGAGGCCGGGATGGACGCCTCGTCGGCCATGGTCCGCATCGCGGTCTTGACCTGGATGTCGTTGATGCCGTCGATCAGTTCGCTCTGCGTCATTCCCGGGCTGACGATCGTCACGCGCAAATCCTTGCTCTCCTGCCGCAACCCCTCGGAGAGCGCCCGCACGGCGAATTTCGTCGCGCAATAGATGCCGGCGGTGGGGGCGACGCTGTGCCCGGCGGTCGAGGCCACGTTGATGACGTGACCGGCGCCCTGCCTGCGCATGATCGGCAGGACGGCGGCAATGCCGTAGAGCACACCACGCAGGTTGACGTCGATCGTCCGGTCCCATTCGTCGACGCGCAACGCCTCGAACGGCGATAGCGGCGCCACGCCGGCATTGTTGACCAGCACGTCGACCCGGCCGTACCGCCGGTCGGCGGCGGCGACGAAGGCCTTCACGCTTGCGAGGTCGGTCACATCGAGCGCCTGGTGCAAGGCATCGCCGCCGGCGTCCCGGATGTCCCCGGCCAGCGCGGCGATGCGGTCCTCGCGTCGGGCGCCGAGCACGATCCTGTGGCCGCCGGCGGCAAGGTGGCGCGCCGTGGCCGCGCCGATACCGCTGCTCGCGCCGGTGATCAGCACGACCTTGCGCGCGACGGATGGTGATGAATTGGTCATGGAATGCTCCGCATCGTCCTGGCTGGGAGCACGCTCCCGACGGCGGAGTTATGCGATGGAGCGCCGCCCGGGCGTTATCGCGATCCTGCAAGATTTATCGACGATCCTGCAAAGCGGGCGAGCCGCGGCTGGCCCGAGCGACAGGATCGGATAGAGTGGCGATGCCATGGCCATGCGAACGACAACAGGTGCGTCTTGACGCTGCCCCCTGATCCCAACCGGGAGATGGCGGCGATCATCGCCCGGTTCGCCACCCGTGACGCGGAGGTTCCGACCGCGATCGGCAGCCTGTTCTTCTCGCGGCGCTCGGCGCCGACGCCCTGTGTCCACGCCGCCCAATGGCCGTGTTTCGGCCTGGTCGTTCAGGGCGCCAAGAGCCTCGTGCTGGGGGCGGATGTCTATCGCTACGGGGTCGGCGACTATCTGGTGGTTTCGCTCGATCTTCCCGTCGTTTCCAGCGTGACGGAAGCGAGCACCGAAGCGCCGAGCCTGGGTTTCGGCCTGAGGATCGATCCGGATCGGCTGAAGCAACTGCTTGGCCGCGTCGACGTGACGCGACCGGCGCCGACACCCGATGACATGCGGGCGGTGGCCGTGAACAAGGCGGCACCGGACCTGCTGGATGCCGCCCTGCGATTGCTACGACTGCTGGATCGGCCGGAGGATATCCCGGTCATGGCGCCGTTGATCGAGCAGGAGATTCTCTATCGCGTGGCGACCGGCCCCTTCGGTCCGATCCTGCTGCAGATGGCGCTCATCGAAAGCCCGGCCAACCGGATCGCCCAGGCGGTCGCCTGGCTGCGTCAGAACTTCACCCGATCGCTGCGCATCGACGAGCTGGCCGGGCGTGTCGGCATGAGCCCGTCGTCGCTGCACCATCATTTCAAGGCGGTCACCGCCATGACGCCCATGCAATACCAGAAGCAGCTCCGTCTTCACGAGGCGCGGCGCCTGATGCTGACGGAACGGCTGGATGTCGGAACGGCGGGCTATGCCGTCGGTTATCAGAGCCCGTCGCAGTTCAGCCGGGAGTATGGCAGGCTCTACGGCCTGTCGCCGCTGCGCGACGTGAGCGGTGTCCGGGAGCGAATGGCTCAGGAATAGCGCTCCGGGGGCCGTGCGGGCCGCCCATGGCGGCGGCCCTGGTCCGGGGGCAGAGGTGTTGCGGCCGGACGGCCCTGGTCATTTCCGGTTCGCGGGACGAGACACGACAGTCTGATGCGGCATGCCGGCCCGGTGCGGTCGAGGTGCGGCCGAGGCGAGGGGCGTGACACCGTCATTGTTTCCCAGCTGGGCCGAAGCCGTGTCGTCGCGCGTCGGGCGGTCCCGGCGTTCGAGCAATCTCGCCAGTTCGGGATGCAGGCCGTCGCCGCGTCCGGCGGCAATGCTGTGCAAGGCAAGAAAAGACATCATCGGCCAATTTCCCTTTTGCGATCCCGGGAGCGGGCTCAGTCGAGCTCGGCGGAGGGGCGGGTTCGCTCAAGATCGGGCAGCCGGCCGCCAAGGGCACTCCGCTTCTTGCGGTGGAAACGATCCGCGTGAGCGCGCCAGCCTATCCGGTGAAAGCCGGGCGTCCGGGGTGGCGCCTGGCCCTTGCCGGATGGCCTCGCGGAGCAGGCGAGGGCATCCGCGTGCCGGGCCGGGTCTCGATCGGGCGGACCCCATCGGACGGCCTATCGCGGCTCGCGCGCGATCGGCCTTCGCCGGCTTTCAATCGATGCCTTCGACGTCGCGGAGCCTGGGGATCACGAAATCGGTAAAGGCCCGGACGACCGGGCGCATGAATTTGGTCGATGGGTAGGCCAGGAAAGCCTCCGTCGGCTTCACCTCGTAGTCCGGCAGGATGCGGACGAGGCGGCCGTCGGCCAGTTCGTCGGCCACGAGGATCAACTGGACCGGGCCCGCGCCGCGTCCAGCCTTCAGGCTGTTCGTCAGGACCTGGGCATTGTTGGTCTTGAGCGACGGCCGGACGGCCACCTCGATCGTGCCGCCGGCCTTGCACAGGGTCAGCGTATCGCGCGGCGACAGGATCGTCGTCGTCGTCACGATGGCGACATCCGACAGGCGCTCCACGCTGTCGATGGGGCCGACGCGCCGCAGATAGTCCGGCGATGCGACCAGGATGCGGCGGATCGAGCCGACGCGGCGGACGATGAGGTCCTGGCTTTCGGGCTTGCCATAGCGAAGGGCGAGATCAAAATTCTCGTAGATGAGATCGACATGCCGGTTGTCGAGCACGAGATCGACACCGACGCCGGGATGGGCGTCCTGAAACGCCATCACCATGCCGTGCAGGTGCTGCGTTCCGAGACAGGACGGTGCGTGGATCCGCAAGGTGCCCTCGATCTCCCCCATGTCCCGGCGCACGCCCTCCATCGCCGCGTCGATCGCGGCGAGCGCGGTGCGGCTCGCCTCGTAGAGCGTCAGGCCGTGAGCGGTCGGCCGAACCGAGCGCGAGGAACGTTCGAGCAGGCGCGCATTCACATGGCGTTCGAGGTTGCGCAGGTGCTTGGTGACAGCCGGTTGCGATATGGCGAGATCGCGCGCGGCTCCCGTGACCGAGCCCTTCTCGACGGTCCGGACAAAGGCGCGCAAGGCCGCGTTGATGTCCATCCATATCTCCTGGTTATGGCTATGATCATAGCATAACGGATAGACGCGGTTGTCGTCACGGGCTTCCATGAGCCGGACGCAACACGTGCCCGGAGTTCAAGTCGACGATGTCAATTCGCAGGCGTTCATTCGTTATCGGTTTCCCCTTGCTGGCGGCGGGCTGCGTCTCGCGCCAGGCCGTGGCGCCGGCCATTCCATCGGCGGCGGACGAGCCGTATTACCGCTCGATGTATGCCGCCATCGACACCGAGCCGTTCCCGGTCCCTGCCGTCGACCTGGCGACCATTTCGCCGCGATTCTACCGCCAGGAAGTGCCCTATCGGACAGCCGAACGGCCCGGCACGGTCGTCGTCGATCCCAATGCACGGTTCTGCTATCTCGTCCAGGAGAACGGCACGGCATTGCGCTACGGTGTCGGCGTCGGCAAGGTCGAAGCCTTCAATTTCCAGGGCGAGGCGACGGTTGGGCGCAAGGCCCAATGGCCACGCTGGACGCCGACACCGAACATGATCGCGCGGGAGCCCGAGCGTTATGGCCCGGTCAGGGCCGGCCTGCCGGGCGGCGAGGGCAATCCGCTGGGGTCGCGCGCGCTCTATCTGCACCGCGACGGACAGGACACGCTCTACCGGCTGCACGGTACGGTGGAGCCATGGACGATCGGCACGAAGGTCTCATCCGGCTGCGTCCGCCTGTTGAACCAGGACATCATCGACCTCTATCGGCGCGTTCCGGTCGGAGCCAAAGCGGTCGTGCTACCCGCCAGGGTGACGATGACGGGTTGAAGGGCGATGCCGCGGAGACAATCTCCGTGCGCGACCATGGCGGGATCACGACAGATATTGGCGCCGATGACGGAGCGTGGCTCCCGGCTCTTGGCCATTGTGCCGATCAACGGGCGTCGCCGTTGGCCGCGTCCGCCGAAGCGATCCGCGCAAATCGTGTCGGGGCCCCGTCCGGCTGGGGCGCCGGCGTCCGCCACCATACCGGCCGGCCTTCGCGACGATCGTGCCGGCGCGCAATCTCCCAGGAACCGATCCCAATGCAAGACGAGATGTTCGACGTCGCCATCGCCGGCGCGGGCCCTGTCGGGCTGTGGCTGGCCTGCGAGCTTCGGCTGGCCGGGATCGCGGTGGTGGTGCTGGAACGGCGTAGCGAGCGCATCAATCAGTCCCGGGCCCTGACCATTCATGGCCGCACGCTGGAGGTCTTCGCGCTGCGCGGCCTGGCCGAGCGCTTCATGGCGCGCGGCAGGCCGCTGCCGACCGGGCATTTCGGGCTGCTCGACACGCGCCTGGATTTCTCCGGGTTCGAAACGCGTTTTCCGCACAGCCTGTTCATTCCGCAGGCGACGACCGAGATCCTGCTGGAAGAGCGGGCGCTGGAGCTGGGCGTCGTGCTGCGGCGCGGCCATACACTCACCCATCTGGATCACGCCGCCGACGGCGTGGTCTTCCACGGCGAGACCACGGGCGGATCGTTCCGGGTCGGCGCGCGCTACGGCATCGGCGCCGACGGAGCGCGCAGCCTGGTTCGCTCCAGGGCCGAGATCGACTTCCCCGGTTCGCCCGCCACCCAGACCTTCGCGATGGGCGACGTGCGGCTCGACCCTCCCGACGGGCCGCCCATGCTGTCGCGGATGAACGAGAACGGGCATGTCCTGATCGCGCCGCTCGGCGACGGCGTGCACCATCGCATCGTGCTGCTCGATCGCGAAAGGCGCACCCTGCCGCAGACGGAGCCGCTGACCCTGGACGAGCTGGCTGCGTCGGCCCGGAAGATCCTGGGGACCGATTGCAACGCGCGTGCGCCCTTGTGGCTGACCCGCTTCACCGACGAGACGCGACTGGCCACGCACTATCGCAAGGGCCGTCTCTTCCTGGTCGGAGATGCCGCCCATATTCACACGCCGGCCGGCGGCCAGGGCATGAATGTCGGCATTCAGGATGCCATGAATCTCGGCTGGAAGCTGGCGGCGGTGCTGAAGGGCCAGGCGCCGGAGGCATTGCTCGATACGTTCGAACGGGAGCGCCGGCCGATCGGCCGGAGCCTCTATGAGAACACGCTGGCGCAGACCGCGCTGATCTCCTCGTTCGACCCGTCGGGCCTGGCCCTTCGCGCGCAGTTCGGCCGCTATCTGCAGATCGCGGAACTCAACAAGGCCGTGGCGGGCGAGATGTCCGGCTTTGCCGTGGGCTATCCCGGCGGGTTGTTGCCCGAAGAGGCGGAGACGGGTTCGCGCGTGGGGCAGCGGGTCCCCGACGAAGACCTCATCCTGGCCGATGGGACGAAAAGCGCGCTGTTCGGCAATCTCTCGCAGGGGCGATGGCTGAACCTGTCGCTGCGCGACGGTCGCCGGGCGCCGGTCCCGTCATGGCTGGCGCGGGAGGCCGTGGCCGATGTGACGGCGCGGCGCGGCAATCACGGCGGCGAACTCGCGGGGCGGGCGGCCGTCCTGGTCCGCCCGGACGGCTATGTCGCCGGCTCGATCTCCTGCGAGGGCGACGTCGCGTCGCCGGCGGCGCCGGAGATGCGGGCGCCGCCGATCCTGCTGCCCGCGCCATCGCTCTGACCCGGAGACAAGCATCATGCGGAGGCTCAATCCCGCTGGCCTGGCACCGCCCATCCAGGATCTCTATGCGCAGATCGTCGTGGCGCCGGCCGGCCGGCGCATGGCGGCGATAGCGGGCCAGGTGGCGATCGATGCGCGCGGCGAACTGGTCGGAGCCGGCAGTCACGAGCAGCAGGCCCGGCAGTGCTTCCTCAATATCCGGGCCGCGCTCGATGCGCTCGGCGCAACTCCGGGCGACATCCTGCAAATGAAGATCCATGTCGTCGACCACCGACCGGACCGGATCGCGGCGATATTCGGCGCGGGACACGGTGTGTTCGGGGCGGACTGGCCGCTCTGCGCCAGCACCTATCTCGGTGTCGCCTGTCTGGGTCTGCCGGAGTGGCTCGTCGAGATCGATGCCTTGGTGGTGATGGCCTCGTGAGGACCGGCGCCATCGGCAAGGGTCCGCTGGCCTGGAGCCGTCTCACGGCGCCCTGACAGGCCTTCCCTGGCGCCCTGGCAGCGCAATCACGTTCCGCGCCGCCGCGGCCCTGGCCCGGTTCGGTTCCACCGCCTCCGGCATGGCCGCGGGATGATCGGAAAAATAGCGGGACGGCGTGGTGCCGAGCGTCCGCTTGAACATCGCGATGAATGCGCTGGGGCTTTCGTAGCCGAGGTCCAGCGCGATGGTCGTGACGCTCTGCCCGGAGGCGAGGTGCTGAAGCGCAAGCCCGATATGGAGTTGCTGCCGCCATTTCGCGAAGGTCAGGCCGGTCTCGTGGCGGAACAGCCGGCTGAGGGTCCGGTTGCTGGCGCCGACACGCGCGCCCCATTCGTCGATCGTCATGCGCCGGGCGGGATCGCCGAGAAACATGTCGACGACCCGGACAAGCCGGCGATCCCTCGGCATCGGCAGGCAGAGCGGCTCCTCGGGAGCGGCATTGAGCTCGTCGATCAGGACGTCGACCAGCCGCGATTCACGGCTATTGCCGGTTTCGTAGAGCCTGGGGCCGGCCATGAAGCGGAACATCAGTTCGCGCAGCAGCGGCTGCACGAAGATGATGCCGCATTCGGGCCGCAGCGCCGCCGAGACGTCCGGTTCGACATAGAGGCAGCCGACGGAGACCTGACCCATGACGCTCGCGCTGTGGACGCAGCCGCTGGGGATCCAGATGGCGCACGAGGGCGGCACGGTCCAGAGCCCCGACGCGGCCCGGACGGTGATGGCGCCGCTGACGACATAGAGCAGCTGGGATTTTCGATGCGCGTGCGGGGAGAGTTCGGTCGTGTTGGCGAGATCGAGCGCCTGGCCGACCACCGGGCGCGGAACGGAATCCGGAAAATCCTCCTTGATCAGGTCGCGCCAGGCCGGGTCGTTGCTCATCAGGTGGCTCCCCTCCGGGCCAGCGTCCGGCCGCCGAACAGAAGTCATTCCGTTCGAAATGACAAGGCGGCGGACGCCGGTGGCCGGCCCCCTGCGCGATTGTCCGGACGCTGCCCCATGATGGGCGCCCGGCACGGTTCGCCGCGCCTCCGAAACCGCCAAGAAGTCGCGCGTTTCGGCCAGATCCATTGGCGGCACGCCAAGGCCGGCATGTGCTGGCGGGCTCGCGACATCATTTGACCGGCTCGCGGGCGCGCCATCCGCCGGCGACGGCCAATGCTTTGAACGGGGGGCGGCGCGCGCGGGTGGTTCGCGACGAGGCGGCCGGTACCGGCGATCGCGCCCGATATCAAGGTTCAGGAGAATGGCATGTCGAAGATCTGGTTCGTTACAGGCGCCTCGCGCGGGCTCGGCCGCGCTTGGGTGGAGGCCGCGCTCGGCCGCGGTGACAAGGTCGCGGCCACCGCCCGGAAGCCCGAGGATCTGGCGGCGCTGAAGGCGCGCCATGGCGACGCCATCCTGCCGCTGATGCTCGACGTGGCGGACCGCCGGGCGGTCTTCGCCGCCGTGGCTTCCGCGATCGCGCATTTCGGCAGGATCGACGTCGTGGTCAGCAATGCCGGCTATGCCCTGCTCGGCACGATCGAAGAGAGCGAGGACGGGGCTGCGCGCGCCCAGATGGAGACCAATTTCTTCGGCACCTTGTGGGTCGTCCAGGCTGCTCTGCCGCATCTGCGTGAACGGCGAAGCGGCCATATCCTGATTACCTCGAGCATTGCGGGGATCACCACCTTCCCGACCGCCGGCATCTACAACGCCAGCAAATGGGCGGTGGAGGGCTTGTCGGAAACGCTCGCATCGGAAGTCGGCGAATTCGGCATCAAGGTCACCCTGATCGAGCCTGGCGGCTATGCCACGGATTGGCGCGGCTCGTCGGCGAGCCGTGCCCGGCCGATGCCGGCCTATGACCCTTTGCGCGAGCGCCTGAAGACGGCGGGCGCGGCAACCCCGCTCGGCGATCCCGCGGCGACCGGCCCGGCCATTCTCGAGGTGGTCGATGCCGCCGAACCGCCACTGCGCCTCATCCTGGGCAATGCCGGCCTGGCCATCGCCAAGCGGGTCTATTCCAGCCGATTGGCGACGTGGGAGGCCTGGGCCGCCGTTTCCGCGAACGCGCAAGGCTGAGAGACGAACGGGCCGTCTCTCCACCTTTCGACATCTGATCGCGGCCGATCAGGCCGCGAGCTTTGCCGCGATGCGCTCGGCCAGCATGATCGTGGTGATGTTGGTCGCGACCGATGGGATGTCCGGCATGATCGAGGCGTCGACCACATGCAGGGCCGCGACGCCGCGCACCTTGCCCCAGGCATCGACCACCGCGGTCGGATCGGTCTCGGCTCCCATCGGCACGGTCGAGGTGGGATGCAGATAGGCCGCGACATTGGCGACGATGGCGCGGCGGAGCGCCTCGTCGCTGTCGTCGATCGCATTGCCCGGCGCCATTTCGTGATCGATGAGATCGGAAAAGGGCGCCGTCCGGCCGATCCTGCGCGACAGGCGGACACCCTCCATCAGCCGCTCCAGGTCATTGGGATCGTCGAAGAAATTGTATTGGATCTCGGGCGCCACGCGCGGATCGCGGCTCGCCAGGCGCAGCGAGCCGACCGAGTTCGGCAGCGTGACGGCGACCGCCAGCACGATCGCGCCGCCGGTCGGGCTCGCCTTCGGATCGATCAGGTGCGTGGCCGAGATGTGGAGGTCGAGCTCACCGGGCCGGGCGCTCCGCGAGTGGGTCCAGACGATCGCGCCGGCAGCCGGCGTCATCGCCTTCGCCGGCTCCTTCAGCGCGAAGACGTTGTAGAAGAAGGGCTGATCGAAGAGCCGCTGCCCGACCGGCAGATCGGTGATCATGGGAATGCCGAGTTCCGCCAGATGGCGGGACGGCCCGATGCCGGAGCGCATGAGGATGGCGGGGCTGCCGAAGGTGCCGGCGGCGAGGATCACCTGGGCCGCGCTGACGCGTGCGCCGTCGGCGAGCGCCACGCCGACCGCGCGCTCACCCTCGACAAGGACACGATCGACCTCGGTTCCGCCGCGAATGGTCAGATTGGGCCGAGCCCGCACGGCCTCGGTCAGATAGGCCATGCCGGTATTGATGCGCAGGCCGCCGACGATATTGAGCGGGTAGGGGCCGACGCCGTCCTGGGTGGCGCCGTTGAAATCGGCGATCGGAGCCAGCCCGACCGCTTCCGAAGCGGCGACGAAAGCGCGCAGCGACGGCGTGTTTTCGTCGGCGGTCCACTGGTGGACCGGCATCGGGCCGCTGCGCCCATGCCAGGCATCGGCACCGGCGGTCGTGCGCTCGAGCGCCTTGAAGGCCGGCAGCACCTCGTCCCACGACCATCCCGCGATGCCGCGCCGGGTCCAGCGGGCGAAGTCGGAGGGCCTGGCCCGCATCGCCACGGCGGCGTTGACCGCGGAACTGCCGCCGACCACGCGTCCGCGCGGGACTGGAACAGCATGCCCGAGGCGGTCGGTGTCGCCGGTCTGATAGTTCCAGTCGAAGTCCGGCGAGCCGGCGACGATATCGGCCTTGGCCAGAACCGCTGGATAGGCGCCCGGCGCGAAGTCCGGACCGGCCTCGAGCAGAAGCACCTTGCGCTTCGGCTCGGCGCTCAGCCGCGCCGCCAGGACGGCGCCGGCCGAACCGCCGCCGACGATGATGACATCGAACGGACCTGATCCGGCCTTGTCGTCGAGCAAACTCATGATGGTTCTCCCGGGCGTTGCGGGCGCGGCTCCGCGCCGTTGCATTGGCCGTCGTCGGCGGGGACGTTCGGCACTGCCGGGAAGCTAGGGTGTCCTTGGATGGACGATAAGATGGATGTTGCCAGACACTATGTCCAACAGGCTGGACATCAGTCCAGCCGGACGGACGTCGTCGGGGTCTCGGCGCAGCCGCATCGCCGCCTTCGCTGCCGGCGGCCGGTGATCGATGTCGGGAGCAACCTATCGGCGGTCCCGCCGCTCCAGGAAGCCCGCCAGGCCGGAGCGTGCTTCCTGTGTGTTGATGGCGCTGCAGAAGTTCTCGACCGCATAACCGATTTCGCTGCGCGTGTCGGTCGCGCGCATGAACGCGTCGCGGGCGAGCTTCATGATGCCCGGCGGCTTTTCGGCAAAGGTCCGGGCCAGATCGAGGGCGGCGTCGACGACCTCATCGTCATCGACGACACGGCTGACGAGGCCGAGATCGTAGGCCTCCTGCGCCGAGAAGGCGCGGCCGGTGAACAGGAGCTCGAAGGCGCGATGCCTGCCGACGATACGCGGAAGATGGCCGAAATGAATCGCGGGAATGAGGCCGACATCGATCTCGGGATAGCCGAAGGTCGCGCTCTTTCCCGCGATCAGCACGTCGTTCGAGATCGCCAGGGTCATGCCGCCGGCGCGGGCGGCGCCGTTGACCGCCGCAATGGAGGGTTTGCCGAGATGATATTGCGCCTCCGACAGCTCGACATAGTGCTTCCGCAACAGCGCGTGAATGCTCTCGCCGTGGCCACCGCTCAGGATGTTGATATCCAATCCGGCACTGAAGCGGCGCGGTATCGCGCTTTCGAGCAGGACGACGCGGACGTCATCGTCGGCCCGTGCCTGACGCAAATGACCGAGCAGCGTTTCCACCATGGGAAGGCTGAGCGCGTTGGCCGGAGCGTGATCGAGGACGATCCGCGCAATATGATCTTCGACGCGATACTGGATATAGGACATTCAATTCACCACCCGATGCAGGCCGTTGGTCAGGCCGCGGGACCAAGATCGATCTGCCGCGCGACGTTGAGCCAGGTCTCCGTCGCGCGCTCCAGGAAGCCCGGCAGCTCGGCCCGCGGCACGACGAGGGGTTCCGCGCCGCGCGCCTTCAGTGCGGCGGCATAGCTCGCTCCGCTCGCGATGGGATCGAAGGCGTCCTGCAGGCGGGTCATGAGAGCGGCCGGCATCTTGACCGGGGCCATCAGCGAGAACCCGAAATTGAGATCGAAGCCGTCGAAACCCGCTTCCTTCATCGTCGGAATGTCCGGAAGAACGGAGGAGCGCGTTGCCGAGGTCACGGCGAGGCCGCGGACGGTTCCCGCGTGGATCTGCTCGGCCGAAGTCGTGATGTTGTCGAACAGGAAATCGAGTTGCCCGGCGAGAATATCGGTCATGGCGGGGGCGCTGCCGCGATAGGCGACCGGCACGGCCTCGAACCCGGCCTTCTTCTGAAACAGAAGGCTCAGGATGTGGGGCGACGTCCCATGCCCGAAGGTGCCGAAGGTCAATCCGCGCGGCATCTTGCGCGCAAGCTCGGCGAGCTCTCCAACCGTCTTGATGTCGTGCTTCTTGGGCTGAACGACGAGCACGTTCGGCAAGGCCGCGGTGGTGCCGACCGGGGCGAAATCGTTGAGCGGCCGCAGCCGGGACGACGGCATGAGGACAGGATTGAGCGCCTGTGTCGCGATCGTCGTGTGGAGCAGCGTGTAGCCGTCCGGGTCGGCGTCGGCGACCCCCTGTGCTCCGAGATTGCCGCTCGCGCCGGGACGGTTCTCGATGAGCACCTGCTGGCCAAGCGCGTCGCTCAGCGGTTTGGCAATGAGGCGGGCAACGAAGTCGGTCGGGCCGCCGGGGGCAAAGGGGACGATGATCCTGATGGGCCGATTGGGCCAGTCGGTCGATGCGCCGGCGCGCGTCGCCATCAAGGAGAGCCCGCCGGCGACGACGCTTCGCCTTGTTATCCTGGTCATTTGCTTTCTCGCTCTTGGCAAGGGTTGTGCGGTCTTGCGTGTTGCGCGTCGGCCTGCCGTGCTTGCAGGACGTCGGATGTGTCGGCGCCCAGCGCGAGGCGCGGTCGCCGCGGCCCGGGGCGCTTTCCATTGATCGAAAGCGGCAGTCCCATGAGCCTGATGTCCTCGTTCTCCGGGGTCGCCTGCATCATCTCCAGGGCGAGCGTCTGCGGGTGCTGGAGGACTTCGGGAATCTCCATGATCGGCGCGCAGGGAATCCCTTTTTCTTCGAACAGCGCGATCCATGCGTCGCGCGGCTTCTGCTTCAGCGCGGCCGCGATCAGGTTCTCGAGCTCGACACGGGCCCGGACACGGCCATCGTTCTTCGCGAAGCGGTCGTCCCGGGCCCAGGGGGGATTGTCGAGAGCCTGCGCCAATCGTTCAAACAGGCGATCATTGCCGGCGGCGACGATCAAGGGGCCGGTCGCGGTCGGAAATGCGCCATAGGGCACGACCGACGGGTGACCGGAACCCATCCGCTCGGGCCTAGTGCCAGATGCCAGATGATTGGCGACCGGGATCCCCGTCCAGCATAGCGCGGTTTCGAACAATGAGGTTTGCAGCAGGCAGCCCTCTCCGGTCTTCGCACGATTGACGAGCGCCGCGAGGATCCCGATCGCCGCCCACATGCCGGCGCCCAGGTCGTTGATCGAAGGGCCGGTTCGAACCGGCATCCCGGCCGGCTCGCCGGTAATGCTCATGACGCCGCTGAAGGCCTGGAGAAGAAGTTCATAGCCAGGGCGCTTGTTGAGTGGCCCCGCATGTCCAAAGGCGCCGATATCGGCATAGATCAGGCGCGGATATGTCTTGCGCAGGTTCTCGGCGCCGAGGCCGAGCGCGTCGACGGCTCCCGGCCGCATGTTGTGGACGAAAACGTCGGCGGTGCCGATCAGCTCGACGATGCTGTCGATGCCCTCGGGTGTCTTGAGATCGAGAACGACGCTGCGCTTGTTGCGGTTCATCTGATGAAACAGCGCCGCGTCGCCTTCCCAATAGGGCGGTCCCCAGCCGCGCGCATCGTCGCCGCCGTTCGGTTTCTCGACCTTGACGACATCGGCGCCGAGGTCACCCAGGATCTCCGCCGCGAACGGAGCCGCAAGAATCTGGCCGAGCTCGACCACCCGGACGCCATTCAACAAGGCCATCGCCAACTCTGTTCCGGAAAAACGTGCCGAACACCCGGCGATCACTCGTATCCGAGGCCGGCGCGGCTGGATAAGACAGAGTCGATCTGGCAGTCAGACCGCTTTGTTATGGCTGCCGACAAAACGCCCGGGCCACCGCTCGTCATCAATCAATTGCCGGGTCGTTTCGACGAGAACCCGCGCGACGATGGCGGCCGCGCGCGTCGGCGGAATTTCCGTCGACCGGCAGAGAATGACACGGCGCGAAATGACCGGCTCGATCACCCGCCTCGCACTCAATTTGCCGTCGGCGAGCTCGGCCTGGACCGAAGCCTGGGTCAGAATCGTGTGGCCGACGCCGGCGGCAACGAAATCCTTCAGCTGCGGTACGGCGTCCACCTCGCCGACGACGTTCAGCGCCAGGCGATTGTTCCGCGCATAGTCGTTGATCAGTTCGCGCAGGCTGTGCGGACGCCCCGGCAGTATCAGCGGCAATCGCGCGGCGTCCTCGAAGGTGACGGTGCGGTTGCGCTCGCCGGGCAGCGCATCGGCGGGACCGATCAGATAGAGATCTTCCTCGACCAGCGGCATCTCGTGAAGGGCAGGGTCGTTCTGCGCTTTGAAGGTGATGCCGAGATCGATCTGACGTTGCCGCAACAGCGTCGGGACATGACCCGTATTGCTCTCGCTCAATCGCAGCGAAATGCCGGGATACTCGCTCATCACGCGTTGAAAGACCGGCAGCGCCAGCGTCTTGGCCACCGACTGGGTCATGGACAGCACGACGTCGCCCACGGCCGACGCCGCATGAGCCCGAACCTCTTCCCGCGCCAGATCGATCCTGGTCAGGATGTCGCGCGCATGCCGATACAATTGTGCGCCACTCTCGGTCGCCGTCACGCCGCGCGCGGTTCGATGCAGGAGCTCGGTATGGAGGTCTCGCTCGAGGTTGAGGATGTGCAGGCTCAACGCCGGCTGGGCGACGTGCAAGCGCAACGCGGCGCGCGAAATGGAGCCTTCCTCGACGACCGCGGCGAAATAGGTGAGGGCGCGCAAGTTCATGAGCTCAGCCAGCGAGAGGTCTTCGCTCGCCTGAATGCCGAGAAAGCGTCCAAAGTTCAATCGTTTGGTAAAAGCGGCACGATCGCTTGCGGCGCGTCGGCGCATGCCGCCCGAGGCGGCAATGTGGACCGGCCCGTCGTGGTTGCCGCGGGTCTGGCGACAGCGAGGTGCCGGCCTCCTAGAGAATCTCCCGTTTCAGGACTTGCTCGAGCCAATCCGCGAAGACCTGGAGCCTCCGGGAGAGATGCTGGCGGTGCGGGTACAGCAGCGTCATCGGCATCGGCGCGGCGCGATGCCCGGGCATGACCTCGACCAGCGCGCCGGCGTCGATGTGGCGCCTGACGTCATAGGCCGGAATCTGGATGAGCCCGAGGCCGGCAAGGCAACAGGCGATGTAGGCTTCGGCGTTGTTGACGGTGACGCGCGCACGCATCGGCAGCATCCGCACCTCGCCGTCCTCGATCCACTCCCAACCCTCGACACGGCCGGTCGATGGCGAGGCATAGTTGACGGCGAGATGCTCACCAAGATCGTGCGGCGCGTCAGGCGTACCGTATCGGGCGAGATAGGCGGGACTGGCGGCATTGATGAGCGGCAGGTCGCCGATCTTGCGGGCCATGAGCCCGGAATCACCGAGCGGTCCGACGCGCAGCACGCAGTCGACGCTCTCTTCGACGAGGTTGACCGCGCGATCGGTGACGCGCAGCTCGATGTCGAGCTGGCCATGACGGGCGAGGAATTCCGGCAGGGCAGGCGCGATGATGAGCCGGCCGATCCGGCCCGGTACGTCGATGCGGAGCGTGCCGCTCGGCCCGACCGAGGTCTGGCGGAACAGCCCCTCCGTCTCCTCGACATCGGCGATCAGCCGCAGGCAGCGTTCATAGAAGGCGGCGCCGTCCTGAGTCGGCGAGACCTTCCGGGTGGTCCGGTGAAGCAGGCGCGCGCCAACTCGTGCTTCGAGATCGATCACGGCGGCCGAGACCGAGGAGCGCGGCAACCCGAGCGTATCGGCGGCGCGGGTGAAGCTCGCGCATTCGACGACGCGGGTGAAGGTGCGGAAAAGATCGATACGGTCCAACGATACCGGCCCTCACGATTGTCCTCATTTTCTGACAAGTGGTGTCAGAATGGTCGGCTTTAGGGCGAAATCATAGACGCTACCTTGCGTTTCAGGAAGCGGTCGCGCGTGGCCGCCGGCAAACGAGGAGGCCAACGTCAATGACCGATCACAGCATCAGGGGAAAAACCGTTCTGATCGCCGGCGGTGCGAAGAATCTCGGCTGCCTGCTCGCACGCGATCTCGCCGCATTCGCTTCCTCGTCTCGGACGGCCGGTGGATGACCGGCCAGGCCATCCTCGTCGACGGCGGCCATACGACGAAGTAGCCGGTGGTGCGGCCGGGACCGGCACCCGGCCGCATGGCGCTCCCTGTTGTCTTGATGGCGCCAACGCCGCGTCGCCGTGCCGGTCGCCGTCGCGGGCATCGGCCCCGGCAATTCCCGGTCCCCTGGGACGCTCTCGACGCAGGCCATCGGGGAGGCGCCGAACCGCGGCTGCGGCGGGCCTCCCGGCCCGCCGCCCGTCGACGGGGAGCCCCTTGCCGGTCAAGACCTCGGGCGCGGCTCAACGCCTGGGCGGATGGGGCCGGGCTGCGGCATGCGTGAGGCGCCGCGACGGGGAGCGGCTTCCGAGGCTGGCGAGGCGCACCGATGCATGTGGTCGAAGCGCCGGCGCCGCCCACTGCATCGATCACCACGCGCTACGAGGCCGTGGCGCGCAGAAACTGCTCGATCCGCGTGATCAGATAGATCGGTATCTCGTCGACCGGGTAGTGTCCGGCATTGGCGAGGACCTCGACCGTCAGCCCGGCATTCGGGAACAATTGCGGAAAGACCTCGGCGACGATTTCCTTGCGCACGCCGTTGTCGTGCTCGCCGGCGAGCGCAAGGATGGGGCAGGTCACCGTCGCCGATCCCGCGGAGAGGTCGTCGCGGATGAATGATTGCATGTAGGCGCGAAAGGCCTCGGGCCGCGCCGTTTCGCGGGCGCCGGCAAGCAGGCGCTTCATCCATGTCGCGGAGAGGCGTTGCCCCACTGACTGCCCGATCAAGGCCAGGGCCGTGTCGTCGCTTCGGCATACGTCCGAGAAGAACGTGTAGGTCGCGTCATCGACGGGCATGGCGGGTGCCGGAACCGGCGTCAGCGCCACGGCCGATTTGACGCGCTTGCCGCCGTCGATGGCGACTTTCTGGGCCGCCTTTCCGCCCATCGAATGACCGATGATATGGAACGAGTCCCAGCCGAGATGATCCGCCAGCGCCAAGGCGTCCTGCGCGACCTCGCCGATCGTGTAGTCGCCGGCAATGTCGCGTGACCGGCCGTAGCCGCGAATGTCGGGGAAGGCGTAGGTGAACCGGTCCGTGTCGAGGATGTCGAAAATCGACGCATAGGCGCGGTGGTCGGCGAACCAGCCGTGCAGCGCGATGACGTGATCGGGTCCGTCGCCGATCATCTTGCACCAGGGTGTCTGCTTCGGGTTTTGATGCGTCATCTCTGATCCGCCGCCTCGATGATCAACTTCCATTTCTCGGTATCGGAAACAATATAGGCGCGAAATTCGGCCGGGCCCGCGCCCACGGCGTCCATTCCCTGCGTCTGCATCGCCGACTTCACCGCCTCGGTCTGAAGCGCGTCGTTGGCAATACGCGCAAGCCTCTCGACGACCGCCGGCGGCGTCCCTGCCGGCGCCAGCAGGCCGACCCAGACACCGACATCAAAGCCTGCAACGCCCTGTTCGTCCATCGTCGGCACGTTCGGCATGATGGCCGTGCGCCGCGGCTGGCCGACGGCCAAGGGTACGAGTTGCCCTGCATTGGCATAGGGGGCCAGCACGACCGCGACATTGAACATCGCGGTAATGCGCCCGGTGAGCAGGTCCGTGACCCCCTGGCTGGCACCACCCTGGTACTGCACGGCCACGATCTTCGTCCCGGCCCTGGCGTTGAACAATTGCGCGGCGAGATCACTGGCGGTGCCGATGCCGGACGAACCAAATGTCAGCGTTTCCGGCTTTGCCCGCGCGAGCGCCATCAGCTCCTGTACGGTCCGGGCCGGGATCGAGGGGTGGACGACCAGCACATTCGGGCTGACCCCCAACAGCGCGATCGGCTCCATGTCCTTTGCCAGGTCGAACGGCGAGCGCATGCGCAACGGGTTGAGAACGTTGGCGACCGTCCCCATGAACAGCGTTTGCCCATCCTTCGGTGCGCGGGCGACCGCCTCGGCGGCCAGCATGCTGCTGTTGCCCGGCCGATTTTCCACGACCACGGGCTGGCCGAGCTGGGTGGTCATGTGCGCCGCCACGAGCCGCGCCAGAATATCGGCGGTCGAGCCGGGGCCGAAACCAACGATCATTCGGATCGGGCCGGTCGGGAAGGCTTGAGCGGACGCGGATGAAGAACACCAACAGAAAAAAAGACCGACCAGGGCAAACGCCCTCAGGACGGAACGGCTGCCGATACGCTTGGCAGGAGCCATGGGCATTTCCTCGGTTGATCGTTTCCTCCGTGGCGACTTATTCTGTCTGGGAGATATTCAACGATCTCACTACGCAGTTCGCCACTCCGTCCCATCTATACCCGGCTGCCGTAGCGTGTCTGTCACAATAAGCTGTGACATCCACCCCTTCAAGGACTACCTATAGAAGTCGCGACAGGCCTTCACGAGCAGGACCGATCTCATGGAAACAGGCACTCATCGCCGCGAGCTTGGCGCACGGAAAATCGGTGAGATACTTGGACAAAGCCGAGAGCAGGTCGAGCAGTCGCTGGGCGATATTGCACCGCAACTCGCAACCTATGTGCTCGAGACGATCTACGGGGAGATCTATCAATCCCCCGTGCTCGATTCACGGACCCGGCAAATCGTGACCGTCGCGGCGCTGGCGACGCTGGGCACGGCCGGCCCGCAACTGCGGACGCATATCGGAGGCGCCATGCGATGCGGCGTCACGCGCGAAGAGCTCGTCGAAATCATGATGCAGCTCGTTCCCTATGTCGGGGTCGCGGCGGCCATCAATGGTGTCGTGGCGTGCCGGGACGTCTTCGCGGCGAGCGACAAGAAATAATTCCAGAGCGGAGCAAGGCATTGGCCATTTGCAAAGGCGTGCGCGAGATCGCGCATCTCGATTGCCCGGGCGGCGGTCAGATCGTCGTCGACGGATCCTTCGGTTATATCGGGCATATGCGTGCGCCCAGCGGCACGTCCATTCTCGACCTGAGCGATCCATCCCGCCCGAAGAAAATCGCCCATCTGGAGGTGCCGAAAGGGCTGCATTCGCACAAGGTGCAGGCCGCAAACGGCATCATGCTGGTCAACCAGGAGATCGTGTCGCCGGAGATCGCGGCGGCCGAGGGCCTGCGCGGCGGACTCGGCATCTACGACATCAGCAATCCGCGGCAGCCCAAGGAGATCACGCGCTGGCAGTGTGACGGCACCGGCGTCCACCGCTTCACCTTCGACGGGCGCTACGCCTTCATCTCGCCGGAGGTCGAGGGCTATCTCGGCAATATCGTGATGATCCTCGACCTGGCCGATCCGGCGCGGCCGCGCGAAGTCGGCCGCTGGTGGATGCCGGGCCAGTGGATCGCGGGCGGCGAGGTGCCGTTATGGCCGGGCCGCCAGCACCGTTGCCACCATGCCATCCGCAGCGGCGACCGCCTCTATGTCAGCTACTGGCATGGCGGCGGCGTCATCCTCGACATCAGCGACATGAGCCGCCCGCGCCAGATTTCCGGATTTGACTGGAGCCCGCCTTTTCCGTGGCCGACGCACTCCATCGTGCCGGTGCCTTTCGCGATCAACGGACGGCGCTACCTGCTGGTCGCCGACGAGGACGTGAACCCGCTCGATGCCGGCCTGGCACCCGAACTTGCCGCGTTCATCTGGATACTCGATGCCACCGACGAGACCCGTCCGGTCCCGGTGGCGACATTCCAGGTCGACGGCGTTCACGGCAAGCGCAATCCGGAAATGACCGGCTGCCACCAGCCTGTCGAAATCATCCGCGGCACCGAGGTGCCTGTCGCCTGGTTCGCGCAAGGCCTCCGGTTCGTGGATTTCTCCAATCCCATGCGCCCCTACGAAACGGCCCACTACATTCCCGACGCGCCCGCCGGCGAAAGCCGGGTCTCCAGCAACGACGTGTTCATGGACGAGCGGGGGTTGGTCTATCTGATCGATCGCGTCGCGGGCCTGTCCATCGTCGAGCGAACCTGACGGGCCAAGGGAAACGCTGCCTGGATGAATAGCGGACGGTCGGGCACCGCCGCTGCCGGCTTGGCTGTTGGGGGCGCCGAGGAGGCGATCCCCGGTCGATTGACAGTCGCGTCAGGCGCATGTGAGTCTGCATGCAAACAAGAATGCGAAGAAGCGCCCCGCATGGACGAAGAGCGCCCGCAGATCGGCCGGGAGCAAAGCGATGCATATCCACGATCTCGGCCGGTTCGCCGGCCCCCGCGACGGATCCCAGAGCCTGTTGGCGAACCTGATCGGTCAGATCGGTCGCAACGAGTTCGGGCCGGGGTTGCTGCACCTGTCGCGGCGCATCGTCGGCGCGGAGCACGTGACCGCCTTCGCCGCCTCGCCCGGCGCCATCCAGACCGTCGTGGCCGAAAATAACGGCCCCCGCCGCGTGGCCCGCGCGGTTGCCGAGCGCTATGTGCGGCGGCACTGGCACGACGATCCGGTGACGCGGCTCCTGCGCACCCAGGGGCAGCAGGATCGCCGCATCATCGTCGACATCGACGCGGACGATGTGGAGAAGGGCGACTACCGCCGCGAATGCTACACCGCGATCAGCCTCGGCCACCGGCTCTCCGTCGCCGAGAGCCGCGGCGAGGGAACCATGCGGCTCAACTTCTATCGCGGCAAGGGCGAGGGCTTCCGCGACGACGACATCGATCGCATCGGCCGGCTGGCGGATGTCCTGCTCGCCCTGCTCTGGCGCCATGACGAAACCACCGCGCGCCCCGCGAGCGACCCCGAAGCGCTCTTCAGCGCGCGCCTGGCGAGCCTCGCACCGGACCTCAGCGACCGCGAGCGGCAGGTCTGCGCCCTGATCGCGCTCGGCGTGACGTCGGAAGGGATCGGGCTGCGCCTCGACATCGGCCTCAACACGGTGCTGACCTATCGCAAACGCGCCTATGCCCGGCTCGGCATCAGCTCGCAGAACGAACTGATGCGCCGCCTGATGATGTGAGCGCCGCCGCCGGTCGAGCGCCGGCGGCGGCGGCCCACCCATCGCGTTGCCCGACAGCGACGGGCCGTTGCCGACCGTCCGGCGCGCGGGCGGGTTTGCACCCATTGCCTTTCCGAACCTGCCGCGGCGCAATCCCGCCGGCGCTCGCCGGCCGACGGCCTGTCACCCTCGCTTGGGACAGATGCGGGGCGGCCGACGCGATAGGCTGAAGCCAATCGACGGGAGCCTGGCCAAGGCCGCGCCCCGGAACGTCCCAGGGAATGGACCCGATGAGCAGCATGCGGCAGGGCGGTCAAGGCGAATACCGCCTTCAGGGGCGCGTCGCGGTGGTGACCGGCGGCAGCGGCGGCATCGGCGCGGCGGCGGTGAAGCGCCTCGCCGGGGCCGGCGCGGTCGTCGTGGTCGGCTACAATACCGGCCGGGATCGCGCCGAGGCGCTGGTCGCGGATCTCTCGGGCAGCGGCCATCTGGCGCTGCGCATGCCGATGGAGGACAGCGCGGCGCTCGCCGCCGCGGCGGCCGAGGTGCGACGGGTTTTCGGCAAGGTCGACGTGCTGGTCAATTCCGCCGGCGTCACGCGCGCCGTGCCGCATGCCGATCTCGACGCGCTCGACGACGCCACTTTCGACCGCATCCTGCTGACCAATGTGCGCGGGCCCTTCGCGACCATCCGCGCCTTCGCGCCGCTGCTGCGCGCGAGCGGCGATTCCATTGTCGTGAACGTGTCGTCGCTTTCCGGCGCCACCGGGCTCGGCAGTTCGATCGCCTATTGCGCTTCGAAAGGCGCGCTCGACACGATGGGCCTTTCGCTCGCCCGCGCACTCGCGCCCGGGACGCGGGTCATTTCGGTCGCCCCGGCGGCGGTCGCGACCGATTTTGTCGCCGGACGCGGCCGCGAGGCTGTCGAAAAACAGGCCGCCGCCACGCCGCTCAGGATCGTCGCCGAACCCGACGATGTCGCGCTGTCCATCATTTCGGCCGTCACGCATCTGCGGCTGACCACCGGCTGCTCGATCGTCGTCGATGGTGGCCGGCACCTCTGAACGCGCCGTTTCCGCACGGGAGAACCGAACCATGAACGCCAACATCGCGACGGCCTATAGCGAGGCCGTTCTGTCGCCGCGCGACGGGTCCGTCGCCTATATGACGGGTTTCGAGAACTCGTTCGCGACGGAAGCCGTTGCCGGCGCGCTGCCGATCATGCGCAACTCACCGCAGAAGGCGCCGCAGGGCCTCTATGCGGAGCAGCTCTCCGGCTCCGCCTTCACGGCGCCCCGGCACGCCAACAAGCGCACCTGGTTCTACCGGATCAGGCCCTCGGTGAAGCATGGCCGGGGCTTCCGCCAGGTCGACCACGGGCTGATCCGAACCGCCCCCTGCCGCGACGAGAGCACGCTGCCGATCGCGCAGATGCGCTGGCATCCGGTGCCGATCCCGTCCGAGCCCTGCACCTTCCTGTCCGGCCTGAGGACGATCTGCACGGGCGGCGATGTCTACATGCAGGCCGGCATGGCGAGCCACGTCTATGTCGCCAACCGGTCCATGGGCGACGACTACCTCTACAATGCCGACGGCGAGCTGCTGATCGTGCCGCAGGAGAACATGATCCGCGTCTTCACCGAATGCGGCATTCTCGATGCCGCGCCGGGCGAGATCGTGATCGTGCCGAAGGGCATGAAGTTCAAGGTCGACCTGCCCGGTGGCCCGGCGCGCGGCTATGTCTGCGAGAATTACGGCTCCTACCTCACCTTGCCGGAGCGCGGGCCGATCGGCGCCAATTGCCTGGCCAATCCGCGTGATTTCCTCGCGCCCGTCGCGGCTTATGAAGAGAAGGAAACGCCCTGCCGGCTGTTCGTGAAGTCGCTCGGCAAGCTCTACGTGACGGACCTGCCGCAATCGCCGCTCGACGTGGTCGCCTGGCACGGCAATTTCGCGCCGGCGAAATATGATCTGCGCCGGTTCTCGCCGGTCGGGTCGATCCTGTTCGATCATCCGGATCCGTCGATCTATACGGTGCTGACCTCCGCCTCCGACACGCCGGGCACGGCCAATGTCGACTTCGTCATCTTTCCCGAGCGCTGGATCGTGATGGAGAACTCGTTCCGTCCGCCCTGGTACCACATGAACGTCATGAGCGAGTTCATGGGCCTGATCTACGGCGTCTACGATGCCAAGCCGGGCGGCTTCGTGCCCGGCGGCATGAGCCTGCACAATGCGCTGATCGCCCACGGCCCCGACGCCGAGGCCTTCGAGAAGGCGTCCAACAAGCCGCTCCACCCGGAGAAACTGTCCGGCACCATGGCATTCATGTTCGAAACGCGCTTTCCGCTCAGTCCGACCGCCTATGCCTCCAGCCTCGACCTGATGGACGGCGACTACCCGGCCTGCTGGAATACGATCGACCGGAAGTTCGCGCCGGCCTGACGGTCCCGTCCGGCGTGCCCGTCGGGGGCATCGCCGGCCCATCCGCCGACCGAAATCCAAGGGGGCCCCCCGCGCCGGCCCGCCGGAGCATGTCCGGCGGCGGAATGTGCCGGCGTCAGGCCAGGGGGCGCCGCATGGCCGATGCCGGGCAGGACAGGATCGAAAAGCCGGTTCCGCCCAACCGCCGCGCCACCGGATGCAAAACAGCGATCGGCGAGCCGGCTGGAGAAACGCGGAAATCGGCCCGTGCCGCCGGGACCATTCCCGCTGTCAGCGCCACCCGAGGGCGGGCGCGACATGCTTCAGAATGGCCTCGATCACATGGGCATTGTAGGCGACGCCGAGCTGGTTCGGCACGGTGAGCAACAA
>NZ_JBWKTP010000002.1:0-1011875 GCF_059420385.1 Phreatobacter sp. GW821-FHT04C01
CGATATCGGTCTTCCGCAAGCCCTTATATAGCCCGGCCGAACCGGCTTGATGCAATGGCGGCGTTGCCTTCCGGGGCGCGCTTTCGGTGGGCCCTGGTCCTTACCACCGCCATCGTGTGCCTACCCTCGGCCCTTCTCGCGCCCGGTCTGCCGCAGCCGCGAAAAGAGCCATGGCGGGGGCTGGCGCGAACAGTATCACATGATACTAGTTGCCTCAGGTGGCACGAGGCCACAGGCTGATGGCAGTCGAAGGCGGAAGCCCGCACGAGGCAAACATGAACAAGCAGGCATCCGAGTCGTTCCAACTGACAGACTTCTTTCCGTACAGGCTCGCCGTGCTTTCGGAGCGCGTCTCCATGGCGGTTGCCCAGCTCTATTCATACCGCTTCGATGTCACCCGCGCCGAATGGCGGGTTCTGGCGGCCCTGGCGGTCAACAACGCAATGACCGCCAAGGAGATCATCGCCTACTCCACGCTGGAAAAGATGCAGGTCAGCCGGGCCGTCGTCAGCCTTGAAGAAAAAGGGCATGTCGTGCGCTCCACCGATGCGGCCGACCGCAGAGCCCAGATCCTCACGCTGACTGCCGCGGGGCGCGCCCTGTTCAAGAAAATTGTGCCGATCGCGCGGGCGCGGGAATCCGACCTTCTTCAGGACCTGGACGCGGACGAGCTCGCTCTGCTCGAGAGCGTCATGGACAAGATCCTGAACCGTGCGCAGAAACTGGTCGAACGCGGCTAGGCGCGAGCGCCTGCGGGATCACGGCAGGGCCGCTCAGACGATTCGAATTTCTTCGGTCAGGTAGAGCTCGAGGCTGGTTGCCTTGCTGGCGGACGACGCCTGCTCATAGGCAGTCGTCGCCCGGGCCTGGTCCGGGAATCCGGCAATGGCCACAAATGCCGGAGGGTAGGCTTCCGAGGCCAGGACCTGGCGTCGCATCACGCTCGAGACATTCGCCAAGGCGGCGAACGTCTTCTCGCCCAATGAATCGCACAACCGCTCTTCGCGCTTGCCGGGGGCGGCACCCGTCCGGTCTATCGCGAAGATCTTGTAGACGGGCCCGTCATAGAGGCCAGCATCATCCATGATCAGTCCGGTCAGCGCCGCCAGGAAACGGGGCTCGTCGACGATCAGTTTCCGGGTCGTTTCCGAGCTGGCGGCCTCGGCAATCGCCTCGGCATCGCGGAACCACAGTTCGACGAAGCCGTGGACGGGCCACTCGGTGTCACGCTCCGATACGCTGGAGCGCAGCACGTGGTTCTGGTTGTAACGGACGAGACCTGGAAGATGCCGCGCGATCTCGGCATGGGGACCGGCCCAGTGCTGCCGGAAATCGGTGGCGGACATCGCATTGTTGCGCTTAAGCAGGGTGATGCGCTTGCTCATGGGGCTTTCACCGGGATGAATTTGATCGGGCAGGGGTGCCGAAAATGTGGTCGCTCGCGAACAGCCGGGGCGGTCCGCCGGCGACGAAGTGGGCGAGATCCTGAACGATCTCCTTCGCGCCGCGCGGCGAGTCGAAGAACCGCTGTTCGAGAGCTTCTTCGTCCGCGAAGTGGAGTTCCGCGACGCCTCCGATCCGCGGTGCATCCTCGGTGAGCCGTTCGTCCACCGACCACTGCACATAACGGCTCGCGCCGACGTGAACGTCGACGGCGAGATTGGCGTGGTTGGCCCAGCTCCGCCGTATCGCGGGCTCCGGCAGGTCGGGGTGAAAAGCCAGGCCGCGCAGGTATTTTATGCCCGAGGACGGTCGGCCGCCGACAATCGCCCCGTCATCCTTGATGACTGTCCCGGTGACCCGGTAGCTGTGCACCAGGTCCAGCCATTCCGGCAATGCCCGGGAGGTCTCCTGCCCGAGCGCGAAGCCTTGCACGAGAATGGCCGCGTCGTAGGGCGGCCATGGTTCGCTGTTGCCGGCCTCTCGGCGCAGGCTTGGCGGCAGGACGAACCCCGAAGGCTGCGGTCGGCCGGCACTGACGACGGCGTAGGCATCCGCTGCGGCCCGGCGTGCGAACTCATCGGCAACGCGCGGAAGGAGCCAGGCGATGAAGTTCTCGGCGTGAAGGCCTTGTCGCACGCGGACGAAGGACATGATCGGCATGGGACTGTTCACCTGCGGGAGAGCGCCGTTCAGAGGACCGGCAGCGGCATGACGAAACGGTCCCGGGTCCGGGCATAGACGCCGGCGCCGGCGATGCGCCCGACCAGATCCAGCTTGTCGGCGTCCACGTGGTAGCGGTCGGAGATGATGCCGTCGTGGGCATGAATCAGCACGGCTTCGCCGATGACGAGATAATAGGGGGTGTTGCCGAGCTCCACGATGCGTTCGAGCTTGCATTCAAATGCCACGGGAGCGTCTGCGATGCGCGGCGGCTTCACCAGGGTGGAGGGCACGGTGGTGAAGCCGGCGAGCTCCATCTCATTGACGTGAGCCGGGTGCTCGCCGGCGCAGACGTTCATCGCGTCGCGGATCTCGTCGCTCACCAGATGGATGACAAATTCGGGGCAGTGCCTGATGTTGGTCAGAGTGTCCTTCTTGGCGTCCGGCTTGGGTCCGATCGAGAACATCAGCATGGGAGGATCGACCGCGATGGCGTTGAAGAAGCTGAAGGGGGCGGCGTTCGGTCCGTCGGGGCCAATGGTCGACACCAGGCCGATCGGCCGCGGATAGACCAGCCCGCCCATCAGCTTGTACTGTTCCGCCCAGCTCAGGTCGCGGATGTCGAGGCTCTTGCAGGCGGGCGCTGCCAAAGTGCTGGCTTCCATGTCTATCACTCTCGTTCGGGACGTTTTTTCGGAGGCTCGCGGTCCGGGGATCGTGCTAGTCGTCGGCGCGGATCTCGCTCAGCTGGCCGTCGGCGCCGCGCTTGCGGTTCCGCCGTTGCGGAAGCGACGCGTCCCGCGATGAGGCTGCGCCGATCTTCCCTGTGAACCCCAGAAGCTCCGAGATATTCGCCGCCGCCGCGCAGACGTGCCGGACCAGCGCGCTGTCCAGTTCGATGTCGAAACGGTTGCTGCGGCCGAAGACGGTGAGCCCCATCGCAAGCTTGCCGGAGGCGTCGAAAACGGGCGCCGATATCCCCGCAATGCCGCTGCCACCGCCATTGGCGACGGTCGCAACCCCCGTCTTGCGAATATGGGTGGTGATCTCGGACAGTTCGGCCGCGGTCTTGGGTGCGCGTTCCCGGTTGGTGAGGCTGTTCTGTTCGAGCTCGCGCGCGATCAGGTCCCGCGTACGGTTCGGCTCCTCGTAGGCGCTGAACAGCAGGCCCGTCGCCGACCATGTCATAGGGCAGATATGCGTGGCCGGAACGCTGCCCGCCTGCGCGTGGCGGGCTTCGATCATGCGAACGAATCGGGGGCCCTGCTCACCCCATATGACGAGGGCTGCGGTTTCTCCGACTTGCTCGGCCACAATATCGAGAGCCTCGGCGGCGGCGCGCAAGGCGTCGAACCGACCGAAGCCCTGCAAGCCGATCTTCATGGCCATGGGCCCCAGGTCATAGAGACCGCTGACGCTGTCCTGGGCGCACAAGCCGGCTCGAACGAGACTAACCATGTAGCGGTGAACCTTGGCCGCGGGCATGCGTGCCGCATGAGCGATCTCCGACAGCCGTTGCGGGCCGTCCGAGGACAGGATCGCGCGAAGAATTTCTCCAGCAACCTCAACGGATTGAATGCCGGCCTTCGCCTCGTCGATGGAGCCGTCTTTTCGAGCGGGCATGAGCGGGATCCAAATAAGACCGGCAGGAGTGCCTTGACCAAACAATCTCATTTGTGATTATATCTGGCAAGCGTAATTAATTACGCATTGTAAAATTTTTGCATGGGAGGACCTTGATGGCCGGCACTCAGGCGCTCCGCGTGGAGCGCGACGACGATACGGCGATCACGGCGGTCGCCGGCCTTCTTGCGAGGAATGTCGCGCTCGTTACCGGTGCCGGACAAGGCAATGGCGCTGCCATCGCGCGTGGTTTCGCCGCAAGCGGCGCGGCCGTCGCGCTTGCCGACGTGAATGGCGACAGCGCAAAAATGGTCTCCGATGAGATCAATTCGAAGGGCGGGCGCAGCACGTCGTTCAGTCTCGATGTGACCGATCTGCGGCAATGCGAAGAGGTCGCGCGTCAGGTGCAGGCCGCATTCGGTCCCGTATCCGTCGTCGTCAACAATGCAGGGATATTTCGGCGCAATGCGCTGGATGACGACGGATTTCTCGACAGTACCGCGCAGCAACTGCGGGTGAATGTCGAAGGCTCGCTGAACGTCGCGAGGGCTTGTCTGCCTCAGCTGCGCGAGACGAAGGGGCGGATCATCAATGTCGCATCGATCGCGGCCTTCATCGCCTATCGGCGCAACGTGACCGGCTATGCCGCCAGCAAGGGCGCGGTCGTGCAAATGACCAAGGCCCTCGCGTCGGATCTGTCGGCCGACGGGATCCGAGTCAACGCGATTGCCCCCGGACTGATCGCGACGCCCATGACGATCGCCTCCCGTTCGCAGCCTGCGGTCATGGAGGAACTCTACCAGCACGCTTTGATGAAGCGTTTCGCAGAGCCGGAGGAACTGGTCGGTTGCGCCTTGTTCCTGGCTTCCCGCCTCTCGACGTTCGTGACCGGCGTGACGGTTCCCGTCGATGGCGGGTTTCTCGCGGTTTGAGGAGAAGCGCGGTGACACAGGCCGACACCAAGGTCGTGGCTTTGGATGACCATCGCCAGGGCGAAACCATCACCTGCGACCTTCTCGTCGCCGGTTCCGGCGCGGGCGGAATGACCGCCGCGATCGTCGCGCGCAAGCTTGGGCTCGACGTCATCGTGGTCGAGAAGGAGGGGGTGCTCGGCGGCACCACCGCCTTGTCGGGCGGCTATCTCTGGGTCCCCAACAATCCGGTCAACAAGAAGGCCGGCACGGTGGATTCGCGTGAGGCGGCGCGCACCTACCTGCAGCACGAGGCGGGAAACCAGTTCGACGCGGCGCGCGTCGACGCGTTTCTCGAGCACGGCCCGCAAATGATCGACTTCATGCAGGAGAATTCCCACGTCCGCTTCGAGCCGTCGATCGCCTTCTCCGATTACCACCCGGATGCACCCGGAGCGCTGCCGGGCGGGCGTTCGATCCTGACGCAGCCGGTGCGGGCCTCGATACTCGGCGAGCATCTGAGCAAGCTGCGTCGACCCCGGCCCGAGATGACGCTGTTCGGGCTCACGATCGGGTCGGGCAAGGAGCTGTGGCACTTCTATCGCGCGACGCGCCGGCTCGGCTCCGCCGCCTATGTCGCCCGCCGGCTGTTCCTCCATGGCCTGGATGTCGTCACCCACGGCCGCGGCATGCTGCTGACCAATGGCAATGCCTTGTCGGCTCGCCTGTACCGGACGGCCATGGACCTCCGGGTGCCGGTCTGGCTCGACAGTCCGGTGCGCAGCCTCATCAAGGGCGACGACGGCGAGGTCATCGGGGCGGTCGTGGCGTCAGCCCAGGGCCCACGCAGGATCATCGCCCGAAAAGGCGTCGTGCTCGCATGTGGCGGCTTCCCGCAGAATGTCGCCCAGCGGCAGGAACTCTATCCGCACGCCGCGAATGCGAACGAGCATGTGTCGTCGGCGAGCCCGGGCAATACCGGTGACGGCTTGCGTCTGGCTCAATCGGTGGGCGGCAAGGTCGCCGAGGGCTACCCCAATCATGCGGCCTGGGCGCCGACCAGCCTGGTCCCGCGCAAGGACGGTACCAAGGGCCCGTTTCCGCATTTCATCGATCGCGGCAAGCCCGGCGTCATCGCCGTTCGGCGGGACGGCAAGCGCTTCGTCAACGAGGCCAACAGCTACCACGACTTCGTCCAGGCTCTCGCCAAGGCGACCCCGGCCGGGGAGGTCGTCGAGGCGTTTCTCATCGCCGATCACAAGACGATCCGCCGCTATGGCCTGGGTCACGTCAAGCCGGCTCCGATCCCGCTGGGCTCGTCCATCCGTTCCGGCTACCTCATTCGTGGGGAGACACTGCAGGAGCTGGCAAAGAATGTCGGCATGAACGCGACCGCCTTCAAGGAGACGGTCGGCCGCTGGAATGCCGACGTGCCCACGGGCGTCGACTCGGCCTTTGCCAAAGGCAGTACCGCCTATAATCGCTTTCACGGGGATCCTGACGTTCAGCCGAACCCGTGTCTCGCCCCGGTGGCCACAGGGCCGTTCTACGCGGTGCGCGTGGTCGCGGGAGACATCGGGACGTTCACGGGGCTGCGCACGGATGCCGATGCGCGCGTGCTCGACGCGGGTGGCCGGCCCATCAAAGGCCTCTACGCCGTGGGCAACGACATGGCGAGCGTCGCCGGAGGAAACTATGTCGGCGGCGGCATCACCCTCGGGCCGGCCATGACATTTGGCTACATCGCCGGCAAGCACGCGGCGGGCGAGCTCGAGACCGGCCGCCCGGACGCGGCGGGCGCCGCACCAGAGCCGGGCGCGACCAGGCGCCACCAGTAAGCAAGCGCAACCATCCAGAAAAGACAAAAGGGGAGAGACACAGATGAACCGCAGATCGTTGCTGAAATCATTCGCCGCCGCATCGGCATTGAGCCTGACCGGGCGTGCCCAGGCCCAGGCCAGTGAAATCCGGATCGGCTATCTGGGGGCCACATCCGGCCCGGCCGCCTTCATCGGCGCCACCGCGCGCAATGCTTTCGACATGCTCGTCGATCAGTACAACGCCAAGGGCGGCATGTCCGGCAAGAAGATCGTCGCCATTCCCTACGATACCGAGGGCAACAGCACGGTGGCGTCGCAGCAGTTCCGTCGCCTGGCCGAGTCGGATCGCGCCGATGTCATCATCGGACCCAACACGACCGGCGAAGCCCTGGTGACCCGCACCATCGCGGAGGAGCTCAAGATCCCGATGATCTCCATGACGGGCACGGAGTCGATCGTGCTTCCGCCCACACCGCACGTGTTCAAGGTCGCCCCGACCGACCGCGCCGTCTCCCGTCACATGCTCCAGTTCGCGAAATCCAAAGGCTGGAACAGCCTGGGCATCATTACCTCGGCAGATGGCTTCGGACAGGCCGGGGCGACCTACCTCAAGGAGAACGCCCAGAAAATGGATCTCAAGATCGCGCTGGCCGAGGAGTTCGGACCGCGCGACACCGACATGACCCCTCAGATCCTGCGGCTTCGGCGTGCGAATGTCGATGCGATGCTGATCTGGAGCGTCAACCCGGGCCCGACCATCATTCTGCGCAACGCGGCGGCCGCGAGCTTCAACAAGCCGATCATCAACAGCTTTGGCGTCGCAAGCCTCCAACTGCTCGATCAGGCCGGCCGCAACGCCGAGAACACCTATGTCTCGTCGATGCGCCTGCTCGTGCCCGACCAGCTTCCGGCGTCCGATCCGCTGCAGCCTGTCGTCTCCAAACTGGCGTCCGACTATCGGGCCCGCTTCAACACGCCGATCACGACCTTTTCCGGCCACGCCTACGACGCTCTGAAGCTGATCGAACTGGCGGTCGCGAAGGCAAACGGCAGCGTCAGCCGAGAGGCGATCACGGCGGCCATCAAGGCGGGGATCGATTTTCCGGGATGCAACGGCGTCATGAAGTACTCGGCATCGAACCATGGCGGCCAAGACGACGACTTCAGCCCGGTGGTCATGGTGCAAGTCAAGAACGGCAAGTTCGTAATCGCTCAGTAAGACGACAATAGAGGGAGCGTAACATGGACGGCGCCATTCAGATCCTGGTCAGCGGGTTCATCGTCGGATGCATCTATGCGATGGCCGCATTGGGGTTCACCATCGTTTTCAATGCGACACGCATTGTCAATTTTGCCAACGGCGAGTTCCTGATGCTTGGCAGTGTCGCACTGGCTGGCGCCGTCACCACAGCGGGCATGCCGCTCTGGCTCGCCGTGATTGCCGCGATCGCCTGCACGGCGATTGTCGGCATCTGCCTGCAGGTGCTCATCCTGAATTACGCACGCAGCACCAACGAGCTGTCGCTCGTGATGCTGACGATCGGCGCGGGTCTCGCCGTCCGGGGCGCGGCCTCGCTCTTCTTCGGCAGGGAGGTGACCTTCGTTCCGGACTTCGGCCTCTTCCCCATGGTGCTTATGGGCGACGTCTACATCATCAGCCAGGGTCTCTGGATCATCATCACTCTGGCTGTCGTGAGCCTGCTGCTCTGGATCCTCTTCGCCCGGACCACGTTCGGCAAGGCCATGAAGGCGGCCAGCGAAGAGCCGCGCGCCGCCGCCTTGTGCGGCATCGAACCGCGGCGAGCGGCCGCGGCTGCCTTCGGAATTGCGGCCGCGCTCGGTGGCCTGGCGGGCGCGCTCGTCGCACCGATCTCGGCCGCCTTCTACGAGAACGGCGTGTTCCTCGGCCTCAAGGGCTTCGCGGCGGCGGTCGCAGGCGGGCTCGGCAATCCGCTCGGGGCGGTGATCGGCGGCCTCATCATCGGCGTCGTCGAGTCGTTCTCCGCCGGCTTTGTCTCGTCAGGCTACAAGGACGGCGTCGCCTTCATTCTTCTGCTGCTCGTGCTTCTGCTGCGGCCCTCGGGCCTGCTGGGCACGGCGTCGGTGAAGCGGGTCTAGCGCCATGAGAAACCCCAATAGCGGCCTGCTGCGCGACGCCCTCTGTCTCATCGTTCTCGCGGTCTTTCTGGTTGGCCTCGAGCTGACGATCAGCAGCCAATTCTATCGCAGCACCATCATTCTGGGTCTCATTTTCGGGATCGCGGCGGTCGGTCTCACGCTCTTGATGGGCTTTGCCGGGCAGGTCTCGATCGGGCAGGGCGCGTTCTTCGGAGCAGGGGCCTATACCGCCGCCTTCGCGGTCCAGAGGCTGGGCCTGCCGATTCCGGTCTCGCTGGTCCTCGCCGCGGTCGTGCCCGCCATCGTCGGCTACATCATCGCCCGGCCCATTCTCAAGCTCGCCGGCCATAACCTGGCGCTTGCGACCCTGGCCCTCGGCGCGGTTTTCTATGTTCTCGCGACCCAATGGACGAGCGTCACCGGCGGCATCGATCCCGGTATTGCCGGCCTGCCGGCGCTGACCGCCTTTGGCTACGGGCACGGGCGGGTCATCTTCTGGCTGTCGGCCTTCTGCATGGTGGTCTGCACCGGCATCGCCCTGATGCTGGTCGACGGGCGCTTCGGCCGCGCCCTGATGGCGATCAAGACCTCGGAGATCGTCGCCAGCTGCACGGGTGTCGACGTCGCGCGGACCAAGGCGATCACCTTCGCGCTGGCCGCGGGTTTCGCCGGTCTGTCGGGCGCGCTCTTCGGCTTCTTCCTGCGCGCATTCAACGCAACCTCGTTCAACGTGGGCCTGTCGATAGAATTGCTCATGATGGTGATCGTCGGCTCGCTGACGACCGTTTGGGGCGCGCTCTTCGGTGCCTTCATCATCATCGCCCTTCCGAACTTCCTGGAGGGCTTCGACCACGCCAAGCTGCTCGTCTACGGCCTCGCAATGATCGTCATCATGATGTTCGCGCCCAATGGCCTCGGCGAGACCCTGGCGCGCCTGTTCACCGGCCGGAAGGCCACCCCATGAGCGCAAGTCTTACGCTCCACCACGTCTCCAAGGCCTTTGGCGGGCTCCGGGCGGTCGATGATGTCTCGTTCGCGCTGGCCGAGGCGAAGGTCACCGCTCTGATCGGTCCGAACGGTGCCGGCAAGTCGACGATCATCAATCTGATAACCGGCGTTTTTCCACCGAGCGGCGGCAATATTGTCCTTGGCGATACGGATATTTCGGGGCTGCCGATGCATCGGCGCTCCATTCTCGGGGTGGCACGAACCTATCAAACCCCGCAGATGATCCAGGGGCTGAGCGCGCTCGGCAATGCCATGGCCGGTTGCTACCGCTTCGGCTGCTATGGCGTGCTGCGGACCATTCTCACGCCGTGGGCCGTCGCCAAGGAGAACGCCGCGCTGGGAGATCGTGCCGCGGCCGCTCTGCGAACCGCCGGCGTTTCGGAAGACTGGTGGGAGCGCCGTGCGACCGACCTGCCATATGGCATCCAGCGGAGGGTCGAGATCGCGCGAGCTCTGGCACAGGAGCCCAAGATCCTGCTCCTCGACGAGCCGGCCGCGGGACTGAACCCGGCCGAGACCGTCGAAATCGGTCAGCTGCTCAAGCGGATCGCGGCGACCGGCATCGCGGTGCTCCTGGTCGAACACGACATGCCCATGGTGATGTCGATCGCCGATCACGTCGTGGTGGTCAATTTCGGCCGTCATCTCGCCGAGGGCAGTCCCGCCCAGATCGCCGCGGATCCCGAGGTCATCGCGGCCTATCTGGGCACCGATGACGAGGCAACGGAAAGGGCGGTCGCATGACCACATTGCTCGAACTCCAGAACCTCGAGGCGGGCTATGGCCAGGTGTCGGTGCTGAGAGGCATTTCGCTGCAGGTCGCCAAGGGCGAGATCGTCGCGCTGGTTGGTGCGAACGGTGCCGGCAAGTCCACGCTCCTGAACACCATTTCCGGCCTGGTGCCGGTTCGCCGGGGTGCGGTCTCCTTCGACGGTTCCAGCCTGGTCGGCCGGCGGGCGGCCCAGATCTCGCGGCTCGGACTGCGCCATGTGCCGGAAGGTCGCCGCGTGTTCGCGGAGCTGTCGGTCGAGGACAATCTTCGCTTGGGCGCCTATGGCACCGGCAATGCGGAGATCGAAGAGCGGCTCCGGCCGATCTACGAGATGTTCCCGCGTCTGGTCGAGCGCCGAACGCAGCTTGCGGGAACAATGTCGGGCGGCGAGCAGCAAATGCTCGCCATCGGACGGGCGGTGATCGCCAAGCCGCGCCTGCTCATGCTGGACGAGCCGTCCATGGGGCTGGCGCCGCTGGTCGTCGCCGAGATCTTCCGGTTGATACGACGTCTCAAGGACGAGCTGGGTATCGGCATTCTCCTTGTCGAGCAGAACGCGCGCGCGGCGCTGCGAATTGCCGATCGCGCCTGCGTCATGGCGCTCGGCAGATTTGAGATCTCCGGAACCGGCCGGGAACTGCTCAGCAATCCCGCCGTGGTCGAGGCATTTCTCGGCGCCCATGCCAAGCCGATCGCGAAATTGGCCTGATCGATCATTGACGGTCGGCCTTGGCGACAAGACGACCCTTACATCACGAGGTGAAGCGTGCCTTCGGGTTTCAACGCAGAGGCCGTCGATATTCGATCGACCGTCTTCGATTTCTCCCGCAGCCGGGACCAGGACGCGGCAAGGCCTGCTCGCCATCCCGTCGTGGTCGTGGGCGCCGGGCCGGTGGGGCTTACGCTGGCGATCGATCTCGCCCAGAGCGGAACGCCCGTTGTCCTGTTCGATGACGACAATGCCTTGTCCAGCGGATCCCGTGCGATCTGTTTCGCCAAGAGGTCGCTGGAGATTTTTGATCGCCTGGGATGCGGCGAACAGATCGTCGACAAGGGGATCGTCTGGAAAACGGGCAAGGTTTTTTTCCGGGATCAACCCGTCTACAGCTTCGATCTGCAGCCGGAAGCCGGCTATAAGCGCCCCCCCTTCGTCAATCTTCAGCAATATTACGTCGAGGCTTATCTGCTCGAGCGGGCCGCTCAGCTGAAATGTCTCGATATCCGCTGGAACAGCCGCGTGACGAACGTCGAGCAACACGCGGACTATGTCGAGATCGAGGTTGAAACGCCCGACGGCACCTACAAGGTCGAAGCGGATTGGGTCGCTGCCTGCGACGGGGGCCGCAGCACGACGCGCCAGCTGCTGGGGCTCGAGAGCAAGGGCCAGATCTTCAAGGACAGGTTCCTGATCGCCGACATCAAGATGGAGGCGGAGTTCCCGACCGAACGCTGGTTCTGGTTCGACCCGCCGTTCCATCCCGGCCAATCGGTTCTGCTGCACAAGCAGCCGGACGATGTCTGGCGCGTCGATTTTCAACTCGGCTGGGATGCCGATCCCGTTGCCGAACGGGATCCGGCGCGGGTTATTCCGCGCGTGAAGGCTCTGCTCGGCAACGACACGCCCTTCAGCCTCGAGTGGATCAGTGTCTACACCTTCGTCTGCATGCGGATGGACCGGTTCAGGCACGGCCGGGTGCTGTTCGCCGGCGACGCCGCCCATGGCGTCTCCCCATTCGGCGCGCGCGGCGCCAATAGCGGCGTCCAGGATGCGGAAAACCTGGCGTGGAAGTTGCGGCTCGTGGTCGACGGCAAGGCACCGGAGAGCCTGCTCGACAGCTACGACGACGAGCGGAGCCTGGCGGCCGACGAAAACATCCTGCACTCGACGCGCAGCACCGATTTCATCACGCCCAAGAACCAGGCCAGTCTCGATTTTCGCAATGCGACACTCGAACTTTCACGGCGGCACGGTTTTGCTCGCCGCCTCGTGAACAGCGGCCGGCTGTCGGTGCCGGCGGTGTTGACCGGCTCGCCGCTGAGCACGGGCGACACGGAGTTCTTCGAGGGCGCCGCGATGCCGGGAGCCGTCGCGCCCGACGCACCGGTCGAAAGCGGCGGGCAGCGATCCTGGTTGCTCGAGCAGATCGGTGGTCGGTTCACCCTCTTGGCTTTCGCCGATCGGGCGGGGGCGGTGCGCCTCCCGAGCGATCGCGAGATCGCGGAGATCGGCCGAGGCCTCGAAGAGCTCCAGCTGGTGCTGGTGGCGCCGGACGCCGCCGCGGCGGAGCGCCTGACGGCCGCCGGTGTGCGCGTCGTGGTCGATGCGGCTGGCCTGGCATCCCGGCGTTACGACGCGCAACCCGGCACGACCTATCTTCTGCGGCCTGACCAGCACGTGTGCGCGCGGTTTCGCACATTCGAGCCGGGCCGGTCGCGCGCGGCGCTGCTGCGCGCCACGGCAAACCATTGAGGCCTGAGAGATGACCATGCCTGCCCACCTGAATACCGAATCCAACCTCGCGGCTCCCGATGATTTCTATGAGCTGCTGGTGAGCGCACACCGCGATCTGGAGCCGGATCAAAGCCGGCTGGTCAACGCCAAGCTGGTGCTCCTGTTCGCCAACCACATCGGCGACATGGCGATCATCGCCGAGGCGATCGGTGCCGCGCGCGAAGGGGTCGCGCCGGGACATATCCAACCCGACCTGGCCCTCACGGCCTAGCGCGCCCGCGGCCGCGACGCCCGACGGTCGACTGCGGCCCGGGGATTGGCCGCAAGCAAACGTTTTGCATTGGAGATGATCAGATGACCGGGACATTCGGACCAACGGGCGCGGGCCAGGCGACATTGCTGGCTGGTGACGTCGCTGTCGTCACCGGGGCGGCCCAGGGCAATGGCGCCGCCATCGCCCGTGGCCTCGCCCGGTATGGCGCGACGGTTGCGATGGCCGATCGCGACGCGGTCAAACTTCAGGAGACAGTCGCCGGCATCAAGGCCGACGGTGGGCGCGTGTCCGGTTTCGCGCTCGATGTCTCCGATCTCGCCGACTGCCAGCGGTTCGCAGGGGATGTCGAGGAGCAGCTGGGACCGGTTTCGGTCCTGGTCAACAATGCCGGCGTCGTCCGCCGGGTGAGCGTCGAGGATGACGGCTTCGTGGCCTCGATGCGCGATCTGTTCGAGGTCAATACCCTCGGGTCGGCGCATATGGTGAAGGTCTTGCTCCCCCAGCTCAAACGGACCAAGGGCCGGGTCATCCACATCGGATCGATCGCGAGCTTTTCGGCCACGACCGGCGGTGTCGCCTACGGGGCATCCAAGGGTGGTGTGCTGCTCATGACCAAGACGATGGCGGCCGAGCTTGCGCCGTTCGGCATTCGCGTGAACGGCGTCGCGCCGGGGCTCATGGTCACGCCGATGACCGAGCCGACCCGCGCCAATCCCGAAGCCGCCAGGCTTTATCTGGAGCACATTCCGATGAAGCGTTTCGGCGATGCAAACGAACTGGTGGGTCCGGTGATGTTCCTGGCCTCCGAGCTGTCGTCCTACGTGACGGGCGTGATGCTCCCGGTCGACGGCGGCTACCTGTCTGTCTGACGCAGCGACGACGGCTGGGGCGACCCAAATGAGCGGGAAGATCGTCCTCGCAACGGGCAGCGGCGGTGGAATTGGGCGCGGCATCGGGTTGCCCGCCAGCCAACCCGGTTGGTCCGTGGCCGTGAACCACATATTGGCCGCCGATGCGGCGGAGGACGCCGATCGTCGCCGCTAGCCAGGGCCATCCGTTTCATCTTCGACCCGGCACGAGCATTCAGGAGTTCATCATGAGCAAACCCAGCTTTGCGTCCACCGGCGATGGCCAGGACAAGGCCATCTCCTTCACCGAGATCGGTCGCGATCTCTATGCCTTCACGGCGGAGGGCGATCCCAATACCGGCGTCATCATCGGCCCGGAGAGCGTCATGGTCATCGACGCTCAGGCGACCCCCGTCATGGCCAGGACGGTGATCGAACGGATCCGCACCGTCACCGACAAGCCGATCAAGCACGTGCTGCTGTCGCATTACCACGCGGTGCGCGTCCTCGGGGCATCCGGTTTCGAGGCGTCGGAAATCATCGCCTCGCGCACGACGCGCGACATGATCGTCGAGCGCGGCCAGGAGGATTGGGACAGCGAGCTCGGCCGGTTCCCCCGGCTGTTCCGGGCCGCGGAGTCGGTGCCCGGGCTCACCTGGCCGACGATCACCTTCGAGCGTGAGATGTCGGTCTGGCTCGGCAGCCGCGAGGTCCGCATCAAGCATATCGGGCGTGGCCACACCGCCGGCGACACGATCGCCTATGTCCCCGATGCCAACGTGGTCTTCTCGGGCGATCTCGTCGAATACCACTCGGCCTGCTATTGCGGCGATGCGCATTTCGAGGATTGGCCGGAGACCCTCGATCGGCTGGCAGCGCTCGATCCAACCGCCATCGTCCCCGGCCGCGGTGCCGCCGTGACCGGCCGCGACGTCGCCGATGCGATCTCGTTGACGCGCGACTTCCTGTCGACCCTCTACGGCTCGGTGAAGGCCAGTGCGGCAAAGGGCGAGAGCCTCAAGCAGGCTTTCGATGCCTGCCGTCGCGTCATGGATCCGAAGTTCAAGGATTTTGCGATCTACGAGCACTGCCTGCCGTTCAATGTCGCGCGGGCTTTCGATGAAGCGCGCGGCATCGGCCATCCCCGCATCTGGACCGCCGACCGTGATCGCGAGATGTGGAGCAACCTCCAGGGTTGAGGCCGCGAGGCGGCCGACGAAAACGCCATGGCGAACCAGCTGGGCAGTATCCCGGAGCCGACCGAGGACGGCAAGACGCCGATCCGATTGGCTTCGGGACGCAAAATCGGACGATCCGTCGGTGGCCTTGAACGCCCCGCCTGGATCGACGGCGCCAAAGGCAGCCTCGGATCCTCGCGACCAATTCGGAAGCGGCCGGGTCCAAGGTCAGGATCGGCCGAAGCCGGCCGCGCGTTGTCGCGGCCCTTTCGAAGGACGCCGCCCCGATCCTTTCAGCCCACCTTTCCGTCACCGCATCGCGATCGGATCCTCCGATCACGATGCCGGTGGCCACGATGCCGTCCCAACCTGGCTGTCGAAGAGCCGACTAGCTTGCGAGAGGCAGCAAGTTCTCGGGGCGGGCCGGCAGAAGGCCACGCTCGACCTTCTTGACAATCTCGGTCAGGGCCTTGTGCGTGGGGGCTTCGACGCCGGCTTCCTGTCCCTTGGCGACAATGAAGCCGTTGATTTCCTCAATCTCCGTCCGGCGGCCCTTCTCCATGTCCTGAGCCATGGAGGGGCGTTGGAGATTGCTGCGAACCGAGCCCTTGGTTCCGGCCAGCAGCGAGGTCTCGACCTCCTCCAGCGAGACGGGGTCTCCGTGCATGGCCCGGACGAATTGCCGCGGCTCCAGCTTCAGGAAGGGTTCGAGCTCGTATCCCAGGGCCTCGCCCACGAGCACGGCCTCGCCCGCGAGACGGATGGCGACCTTCCGGATCTGGTCGTGCGCGTCGCGGGCATTGCCGCCGAGCCCGGTCGCGGCCGAGACGCCGTTGCGCATGCCGTTCACGCACAGCTTCGACCAGCGCACGCCCCAGAGATTGTTGGTCACGCTGGTGGTGTCCACCGCCGACAGGATCGCGCCCAGTTCTTTCACGCGCGGGCTGGTGCGGCCATGAACCTCGCCGACCTGCAGGCTGTAGACCTTGTCGCTGCGAGGCATGGTTCGGCGGATATGCCCGGCCTCGTGCAGATCCACGGTGAAGTTGTTGCCGACCATGCAGCCGACCACACGTCCCCAGCCGACAATGGCGGCGATGCGCTCTTCATTGATGCCGTTCTGCGCCGAGACAACATAGCCGTCGCTGGCGAGATAGGGGGCGATCAGCTGGGTGGCCCAGGCCGTGTCATAGGATTTGGTGGCGATGATGGCGATGTCGACCGGCTTCTCCTTCGAGAGCCCCTGCAGCTCGGTGAGATGCAGCGTCCGCGGAGCCGCCGAGATCGTTTCCTCATCGGTCATGCCGGTGAGCGACAGGCCCTGCCGGCGAATGGTTTCGACATGTTCCGGCCAGGGATCGACCAGGGTGACGTCTTCGCCGGCACGGGCGAGATAGGTCCCGAAATAGCCGCCGACCGCTCCGGCGCCGACGATAACGATACGCTTGCCCATCGATATTTCCACTCTTTGACAGGAGGTGATGTCTTAAAAGCCGTAGAGCCGAGCCGGATTGTCCAGGAGGATCTTCCGGTAGGTCGCCTCGTCCCGCGCCCACCCTGCGAGCAGCGAAAACACGCCGGCATCGTCGATCGGCATGGGTTGCGATACCATTGCGGGGGGTCGGGTCGGATCCGGGTGCGGCCAGTCGCTGCCCCAGAGGACGCGATCCGGATTCGCGTCGATGAAGGCATGCGCGATGGGTGAAAGATCCGGATAATCCGGCGGCTGCAGCGACGACCGGTAGGCCGCCGAAACCTTGACATAGGCGCGGCCGGTGCCAACCAGGTCGATCACGCCGGCAAGCCCGGGCTGGTCCAGGCCTTTTGCTCCCACGGCGCCGGCGAAGTGGTCGAAGACCACCGGAACCGGAAGAGCCCGGATCGTATCCAGGAAAGCCGCGATGAGGGGAAGCTGGGCATAGACCTGGATGTGCCAGCCATAAGGCGCGACCTTGTCGGCCATGTTTTCCAGGTGGCGGGCAGCGCGCCTGTGGTCGTGTTCGCCGCTCAGTTCGAAATTGACGCGGATGCCCCGGACGCCGCCGGCGGCCAGCCGCTCGAGCTCGGCCCTGCTGGTGCTGTCCTCGATGACGGCGACACCGCGCGCACGATCGAGGCCGATGTCCCGGATCCCCGCCAGCGTCGCCGAATTGTCGCTGCCGTAGACGCTCGGCTGGACGATCACCACACGTTGCAGGCCGAGGCTGTCCAGCAGGGTGGTTAGCGCGGCGCAACTGGCGGGCGGCGGGGTGTATTTGCGGTTTTCCGCGTAGGGATAGAGCGCGGGATCGAGGAAGACGTGGGTGTGGCAATCACACGCTCCCCCCGGCACCCGGTCGGTACGGGTGCTGGCAAGCTGGGACATCTCTCTCACTCCTGGCTTTGGCGCGAGGCCTCGAGCCCCTCGTCCGGAAAATAGCGCCGGATGATGCGATCGGGATCGGACAATTCGGAAACATCGCCCTCGCCGGATATATGCCCGTCGGTCAGGACGACGAAGCGATGCGCGACACGCGCCGCGAAGGGAAGATTCTGCTCCGTCAGGATGATGCTCATCCCGTCCTTGCACAGGCGCTCGGTGACCGACTGGAGCGCGTCGTAAATGGCCGGCGCTAGCCCCTGCGAGGGTTCGTCGAGCAGCAGCACGGACGGCTTTCGGCCCACCGCCATGGCGATGGCCAGCATCTGCTGCTCACCGCCGCTGAGCATTCCGGCCATGGTCTGCATGCGCTCGGCGATGATCGGGAACAGGTCCAGCAGGTAGCTGTAGATCGCCGCGCGCTCGGCACCGGAATAGGGTTGCGTCGCGATCTGCAGGTTCTCCCGTACGCTGAGAGCGGTGAAGATGTTGCCGCGGGTTTCGGGAACGAAGCCGATGCCGGCGGCGACGCGGTCATGCGCCTTCAGCGCATCGATCCGCTTGCCCCTCAGCGAGATCGGTCCGGTGTTGCGCACCAGTCCGGTGATGGCGCCGAGCAGGCTGCTCTTGCCGGCACCGTTCGGCCCGAGCACCGCGAGCAGTTCCCCGGCCGCGAGCCGCAGACGGATGCCGTTGCAGGCCCTGATCGGGCCATAACTCGCCGACAGGCCGGTGCATTCCAGGGCGGCCTGCGCCGTGGCGGCCGGCGAGGCCGCGCGCGGGGCCGGCTCCACCGTGGCGGCGGCCGTCGACGATGTGCCGCTGCTGCCGAGATAGGCCTCGATGAATTCCGGGCGATGGCGAAGAGTCTGGAGGCCGCCGCGCAGCAGGATCTCGCCGCGGTTCAGGACGGTCACCTGCTCGCAGAGCTCGCTGATCATCGCGAAATTGTGCTCGACCAGCAGAATACCGGTACCTTCGGCGGCGAGCGAGCGGATCGTCGCCACCAGCCGGCGCTGCTCGGCTTTGGCGAGCCCGGCGGCGGGCTCGTCCAGCAGCAGGTAGCGCGATCCGGCCGCGACTGCGCGCCCCACGTCGACCAGTCGCACCTGGCCGAGCGGCAGATTGCCGAGGCGGATATGGGCAACCTCGGACAGTCCGAGGCGGCCCAGCAGGCCGGCGCATTTGGCGCGCAGGGCCTGTTCGGCTCCGGTGAGGTGATGGAGCCCGAACAGGCTCGCCAGCATGCCGGGTTTCACGCTCGGATAGAAACCGCACATGACGGCGTCTTCCACGGTCAGATCCGGGTCGATGCGCGGCGTCTGGAATGTTCGCGTCACGCCGATGCGCGTTCTCAGGGCTGGCGACAGGCCGCCAAGATCGGTGCCGTCGAGCTTCACCGAGCCCGAGGTCACCGGCACGAAGCCGGTGATGGCGTTGAAGAGCGTGGATTTTCCGGAACCGTTCGGGCCGATCAGCCCCAGGATTTCGCCGGGCCTGAGCGATAGATCGACGCCGCGCAGCGCGCGCACGCCACCGAAACGAACCTCGAGGTCGGTGACGTCGATGCCGACGGAAAGCCCGGCCCCGGCGACGACGGTTGCGCTGGCCACGCGCGATGGCGGGCTCGTTTCAGGCCTTGCGGGAGCGGATGCCATGTCCGTCGTCATGCCGGTTCCTCCGAATTGGCGATCGTCTCGCATCGTGGCGCGGGGGCGGCAAGGCGGCTGGCCAGGCCCGCCAAGGCGCCGACGATGCCGGCGGGGGCGATGAGCAGCACGAGCGTCAGCGTGCCGCCATAGAACATGCCCTGGACTTCCTGGCCGGGTACGTATTTGACGATCAGCGTCAGCAGGATCGCTCCGACGACGGGGCCGAGGACGAACCGGCTGCCGCCGACCACTGCCATCAGCAGCGCACTGATGGACACGTGCATGCCGAGCGATTCCGGGCTGATGAAGGTCGTGTAATGGGCATAGAGCCAGCCCGCGAGGCCGGCGATCGCGGCGCCCAGGCTGAACATCTGGCTCTGGACCTGCCGGATGCCGATGCCATCGGCGCCGGCGCGCAGCGTGTCGTGCCGGATGGTGTGGATCGCGCGGCCGAATGCGCCCGAAACGGCGTTCGCATAGAGCAGGACCACAACCGTCACGCAGATCCACGCGACGAGGTGGAAGCTCCAGGGCGAGTCGAGGCCATCCAGCGCGGGCACACCGGAAAGCCCGATATAGCCGCCGGTGAATTCACCGCCTGAGCGCAGGCCGACATCGACGATCTTGCCGAACAGCAGCGTCGCGATGGCCAAGGCGAGTGGCGAGAGACGGACGACCTGATAGGCGACCGGATAGGCGCACAGCGCGGGAAGCAGGATGGCCGCGGGCAGGCTGGCAAAGGGTGACCAGCCGTAGCGGATGGTGAGGATCGCCGTGGCATAGGCACCGAGTGCCGCGAACGTGCCCTGCGCCACGGAGAGGATGCCGACCTGGCCATAGGTGACGCCCACCGAAAGGGCGATCAGGGAATAGATCGCGATCAGGGTGGAGACATTGAGCCAGACGAGATTGTCGCCGATCAGCAGGCAGGCGATGGCGATGCCGACCGACAGGATGACCGCCGAATGCCCGGCGAGCCGCCGGATGCGGTTTTGCGCAGGGCCGCTCATGCCCGGCCTCCCGACGTGATCTGGGACGGCCGCGCGACCAGCACCAGGAAGATGAAGACGAGAGGCAGCAGCACGCTCACCTCATGCGGGGCGTAGGCCGTCGAGAGAGCCTCGACCGTGCCGATCGCGAGCCCGCCGAAGAAGCCGCGCAGGGGGCTATGCACGCCGAAGATGATCGCGGCGCCAAAGCCTGCCAGGGTCAGGTCCATTCCCACCGAATAGTCGAGGCCGAAGGTGTAGAGATAAAGCAGCCCCGCGACGCCGGAGAGCACGCCGGCGGCGACGAAGGTGAAGAACTGGACCAGGTTCACCGGGATGCCCGCCAGCGTCGCGCCCCTGGCATTGACGGCCGCGGCCCGGATCGAACGGCCGAGCGGCGTCTTGAAGAGGATCAGCATCAGCGCGCCGAGCAGTGTCAGCGCCACCACCAGATTGATGCCCGCTTGCGGCGAGATCGAAATGCCGAAGATGTGCCAGTAGGTGTCGAACAGGTTGCGCGTGAACGGGTCCTTGCCGAGCAAGGTCAGCACGAGCGATTGCAGGAACACCGCGAAGCCGAAACTGGCCAGGACGAGCGCCAGGTGATCGCCGGAGCCGCGTCGACGCAGCAGTTCCGAGACCAGGCCGATGCAGCAGGCGGCGGCCACCGCGGCGAGCACGCCCGCCGCGAGCCCGAACGCACCTCCGACGACGAAGGCCGTTCCCGCCGCGAAGACCGCATAGCACCCCAGGGCGAAATCGATGGTGCCGGTCGCCACGAAGAGCAGGCTGAGCGGCATGGCCAGCAGGCCATAGTTCACGCCTAGGATCAGGCCCCGGATAATAAACTCGAACATGTCGCTCTTCCTCTGGACGAAACCAGCCTGCGAGAAGGCTCTGGGACGGTTTTGTCCTGATCAGCTCAGGGTCACGTACTTGCCGGAGCGGATCTCGGCCGGGACCAGCGTCTTGTCGGTCCAGCCATTGTGATCTTCAGGCGAGAAACAGGCGCTGGATGCTGCGAAGGTCTTGAGACCGCAGGTGCCCTCCATCGCCAGCCTGAGCTTGTCGCCGACCGCCGTGGGATCGGCCTGAAGCGCCTGGACGATATGCAGGAGGGCATTGGTCGCCGAGATCTCCGGAAAGCCGGCCGGCAGTTTGCCGGCCGCTGCGAGAAGATCAGCCAGCTTCTTCAGCTCCGGGGTCGGATCATCCCAGTTGCCGAGCAGCATGGCACGGATGCCGTCGCCATCCTTGCCGAGCGCTTCGGCGAAGGCCCTCTGGCCGAAGCCGATGCCGCCCCACAGCGGCGCGGTCAGGCCAACCTGCCGTGCTGCGCGGGCGAAGGACGCGGCGAGCGTCGGCGGCGACACCTGCACGATGACGGCTTCCGCGCCAGCGTTTCGCAACTTGGTGGCCTGCGCGGTCAGATCCGTCGCCGCGAGCGAGGAGGTGACCTTGGCGACCACTTCGAGACCGTATTTCGACGCCGCCTCGGAGACGAAATCGGCCGTGAACTTGCCGTATGCGTCCTCCTGATAGAAGATGCCGATGCGCTTGGTTCCGCTTGCCGCCAGTCTCTGGAGCATGCTCGCGGTGGTCACCGTGTCGTCGGGCTGGGCCCGGAACACCCACGGGTAGAAGGTGTTCGCCTTGGAGATGACCGGCACGCTTGCGACGTTTGCGGCGACGGGAATCTTCGAGCGGGCAGCGACCGGTGCGAGGGCCAGGGCGCTGCTGCCGCTCGTCGGCCCGACGATGGCGACCACCTTGTCCATCTGGATCAGCTGAATTGTGCCGCGCACGGCTTCCGTGGGATTGGTTCCATCGTCGAAAACGACGAGCTGGAGCGGGTGCCCGCCGATGCCGCCACGGGAATTGATGTCGTTCACCACCGCGGTCACGGCGTCGCGCTGGGGCACGCCGACACTGGCAAGGGGGCCGCTCAGGCTGGCGACGAGACCGATCTTGATCGGCGCCTTGCCCTGCGCCAGGGCGGGCGCGTCCGGGAGCAAGGCGGCCAGGCCGGTGGCGGCGATACCACGCAGAAACACGTCACGGCGAATGAACATCGATTTCCCCCTCGTGTGAAAAAACACGCTATCGTCGACCTTGCCCGGCGGTGCTCGCTGGAACTTGACGGTCAAACATATGCGTACAGGTTGAGTAGTTTCTCAACATGTCCGTACATTAATAAAGCTCGCAGGGGGAAGTCAATTCCAAATATGGGTGGAGTGGCTGCCGGCGGCGCTTGCTGGCGCGCGCGGGCGCCGGTTTCGACGCCGCACTGCAGGCGATGTTGTCCGTATAAGATGGGCGGGCGAGGTGCCGGAGCCCGCGCCGCGCTGCAAGGTCACCGGCCGGGTTTGTCGGCGCTCGCGGCCGCGCCGCGTTTCTGGAGCGTCATCGCGTAAGTGAAGCGGTCCGCCGGGTGGAGGTTGAACGCCACCTCGACGAGCTCGCCGTTCGTGAGCCTGTAGGATCGCGAGATCTCGACGGCCGGACTGCCGGCTTCGCTGGCCAGGAGCCCGCCGATGTCGTCGGGCATGCGCGTGACCCGCAGAACTTGCCGCACCTCGCCGACCTGCACGTTGTACATTTCCTCGATCCAGGAATAGATCGTGCCGGGTTGCCGCCCGATCATCAGGCCGACGCCGGCATAGTCCGAATGGACGAAGACCTCGGTCCAGCAGACGGGAATCTCCTGGCCCGGCCTCATTCGCAGACCTTCCAGCCGCAGCCAGCGTTGACCGACCAGGCAGCCGAGCCGATCGGCCAGTGCTTCGTCGGCGATGACAATCCCGCTTTTCGCGACTTCGTATCGCACTTCGGTCGCATATTGCAGCAGTTCTTCGAGCGAGGAGACCGACGAAGTATAGACCAGGGGCGGGGAGCGCCGCAGCACGGTGGAGCCGGCACCCTGGCGCGACGCGATCAGCCCTTCGTCGCGCAGTTCCCGAAGCGCGATGCGGATGGTATGGCGGCTGACGTCGAACTGATGGCAAAGATCATCTTCCGTCGGAAGCTTCTCGCCGACCTCCCAGGTGCCGGAAATGATCTGCTGCCGGATGATGTTCACGATCGTGCGATAGCGGGGGATATTGGTTGATCGGCCTGGTTCGTCCTGCGCGTCGAGCTGCGCCATATCTTCGTTTCCTTCATCCGGTCGATTCGTTCACGCGCCGTGCTGATCTTGCTTTCGTGCCGGATCAGGTTGGCGCTCACGGCGAACCTCGCTCGCGGAGATCGTGTGGACCGGATCATCTCGCTTCTGACTTGTTCGGTCAACTGCAGGGGCCGATGCGGTGCGTCCGATCAAGCTGTGGCTTCAGATGGCCTGCGATCCTGCAGCTCCCAGTCCCGCAGGCTGAAGCCGGGTTGCGCCGCGTCGGCGGGTGTCAGGCGGTTCTCGCGCGCCAGGAGCTTGCGGCCGGCGACGAAATCGCCGGGGCGGTTCGCACATTCCACCGCCACGAGCTGCTCTCGCCTGAACAGCAGCACCGAAAGGGCTTCCGAGGCCGGGGGCTGCATGACGACCGCGGTGCTCTCCGTATCGGACAGTCCGGCCATTTGCAGCTTCTGGTCACCCTGGTCCGACCAGAACCAGGGCAGGGCTGTGTAGGGGGCGGGCTTGCCGACGACGCGCGCGGCGACGGCACGCGCCTGGTCGCTGGCGTTCTGCACCGATTCGAGCCGTAGCCTTCGGCCGGATCGCGAGCAGGGAAAGCTGGCGCAATCGCCGATCGCGGAGATCCGGGAATCACCGGTCAGCAGATGGGCGTCCACCGTCACGCCGTTTTCGACCGGGAGCCCCGCTTCGGCGGCGAGCCGGATGTTGGGTTCGACGCCGATGCCGACCATGACGAGATCGGCGGGCAGGACCCTGCCATCGGTCAATTCCACGGCCGAAACCGTGCCGGCGCTTCCACGGATGCGCGAAACGGCCGCGCCGAAGCTGAAGGTCACGCCGCGGCGGGCATGGGTGTCGGCGATCAGGGCCGACATCGGCCGGGAGACCGCCCGCGCGATCGGCCGGGCGGCCTGCTCGACCACGTGAACGGCGGCTCCGGCGGCCCGTGCGACCGCGGCGAACTCCAGGCCGACGAAGCCGGCGCCGATCACGACGATCTGCCGGGCATCCGAAAGCCGGGACTTGATGGCGTCCGCATCGGCCAGGTTGCGCAGTTCGAGCACCCCATCGAGCGTTGCGCCTTCCACCGGCAGCCGCCGTGCCTTCGCCCCGACGCAGAGCACGAGGTGGTCGTATTCGAGCCGCGAACCGCCGGCCAGGCCAATGTGGCCGGCCGCGCGGTCCAGCGTTTCGACCGGGTGCGACAAGAGCTCGATCCGGTTGTCGTCGAAGAATCTGCCGGGCCTGAAGACGAGGCTGTGCGCGCTCATCTTGCCTTGGACATAGGCCTTGGACAGCGGCGGGCGCTGATAGGGGAGGCCCGGCTCCGCGTCCACCAGCACGATCCTGCCGTCGAAACCTTCCTGCCGCAGCGAAGCGGCTGTCTGGAAGCCGGCCTGGCCGCCGCCGACAATGACGATGCTCCTCAAAATCATTGAACAAATTCTCCGTGCTGGGGGGCGCCGTTCACGCTCGATATCGCCGCAACGGCGCGGTGACGGGCTTGTTTCGCTGCAGAGGCCACCTTCTGATGGCTTGACCGGCTTTGTATCCCAGCCTACTTATACGTACAAGTTTTACAGTTGCCGTGCCTCCGGATGAGAGGTGCGGCGCAATCCGGGGCAGAGCGATGAAGTTGAAGGGCCTCCGGGTCGTGGACCTTTCGGTGTTTCTGCCGGGCCCCTACCTGACAATGAGCCTTGCGGATCACGGTGCGGAGGTCATCAAGATCGAAGCGCCCGGGGCAGGCGATCCGGGCCGCGCCATCGGTCGGAAGGATGGTCCGGGTGGGGTGTTCTTCCGGACGATCAACCGCGGCAAGCGCAGCGTGGTGCTGGATCTCAAGACCCCCGATGGCCGGGAGGCGCTGCTTCGGCTGGTGGATACCGCCGATGTTTTCGTGGAGTCGTTCCGGCCCGGGGTCATGAAGCGCCTCGGTTTCGATTTCGAGGCCATCGCCGAGCGCAATCCCCGCATCGTCTACTGTTCCATCAGCGCGTTCGGCCAGGACGGCCCGTACCGGGACCGCCCGGCCCATGACATCGCGACCCAGGCGATCGCCGGCGTGCTGAGCATTACGCTCGGCGCCGACCGTCAGCCGGCGATTCCGGGAATGGCCGCAGCCGACATCGTGACGGCGCTGCAGGGCCTCTCGGGCATCCTCATGGCGCTGTACCGCCGCGAACGGACCGGCAGGGGCGATTTCATCGACGTCTCGATGCAGCAGGCGACGCTCGCCGCCTGCACCAATGTGCTCGGCACGGCGCTCGCCGACGGCCAGCAGCCGCGCACCGAGGACGAGCGCTCACTTGGCGGCTCGGCATTCTACCGGATCTATGCAACGTCCGATGGTCGTCACCTGGTTCTCGGCGGACAGGAGATGAAGTTTGTCCGGACGCTGCTCGAAGCCCTCGGACGGCCCGATTTCGCGGCGCTGTGCGAGCGCGGGGCCGGGCCGCATCAGGCGCCGCTCATCGCGTTTCTGGAAGCGGCCTTCCGGCAGAGGACGCTCGCCGAATGGATGGCCTGGCTCGACGGGCGCGACGTCTGTTTCTCTCCCGTGAACACTTTGCCTGAAGCCCTCGACGACGCGCAGATTGGCGCGCGCGGGGCGGTCTGCACCGACGCCGATGGCCGGCGCCACCTCGCGCCGGCGATCCGCTTCCGGAACGAGCCGGCATCGCCCGATTGGCGCGAGCCCGAACTGGGGGAGGCGACGCTGTTCTATGGCGCGCACCCGGTTCCGGCGCAGCGGTGAATGCCGCGCGACGTCCTCAACGCATCACATGGCAATCAGGAGCAAACCACCATGTCATCGGTCACGCAAAACCAGACGCGACGGAGCCGAACTCAGATCGGCCGCTATCTCGAGGACTTCGAGATCGGCGACATCTACGAGCACCGTCCCGGCCGGACGATCACCGAGTCCGACAACATCAACTTCTCGCTGATGACGATGAACATGCATCCGCTGCACTGCGACCGCGCCTATGCGGAGAAGAGCGAGTTCGGCCGGCCGCTGGTCAATAGCGGGCTCAGCCTGGCGATCGTGCTCGGGATGACGGTGAACGACGTCAGCGGAAAGGCGATCGCCAATCTCGGCTGGAAGGAGATCAATCTCGTCGGGCCGGTCTTTCCGGGTGATACGCTCTATGCCGAAACGGAGGTCCTGGAGAAGCGCGAATCCAGATCGCGGCCGACGCAGGGCATCGTCACGGTCAGGACGCGTGCCTACAAGCAAGACGGTTGCGCCGTCATGGATTTCATCCGTAGCGCGCTGGTGCCCAAGCGCGGCCATGGCGCGGACGATCTCTGATACGCAACGGCCCCCGCAGTTCTCCGGCGGGGGCCATGGCGACAAATGGAGACTGCGGATTTAGTGCTGGGGCGCGAGTTCCACGGTCAGCCCGTCCCATTCGGGCCTCATGACGATCTGGCAGCTCAGCCGCGACCGTTCGCGGTCATAGGTGTCGAGCAGACCGAGCATCTCGATCTCGACTTCCTCGCGCGGCGGCAACCGGTCGCCCCATTCCGGCGCGACATAGACGTGGCAGGTCCCGCAGGACGCATAGCCGCCACAGGTGCCCTCGACCGGCAGTCCGGCGTCGCGCAAGGCGTACATCACCGGTGTGTCCTCGCCGATCTCGACATCGGTTGTCTCGCCCTTCTCCTTATCGATAACCCTGACATTCAGCATGAGCTTCTCCGTTTCGTTCGATGGTCATGCGCTGAGGCAGGCGCCACCCGGGTGGCTTGCGCGGTGGCGCCTTCCTTCAGGCGAGATGACGGCCCGGGCGGGCCGGCGGGCGTTACTCGGCGGCCTCGGGACCCCGGCTTTGCAAGGCATGGAGCCGGGTGAACTTGATCGGCACTTCCTTGAAGGCGGAATAATGCGTCGCCGTCTCGGGAACCGGCGGCCGGCGCTCGTCGAGGGTGAGGCCGGCGCGATAGAGGCCACGCGCAATGGCGACGAGGCTGCCGTCGACGTCGGTGCGGGCCTTCATGCTCCGGTTGCCGACGACCAGGGGCCGGCCCGGACAGGCATGCGCGCCCGCTCCGAAAGACAGTCCCCAGGGGGCCAGGTCGCCGACATCGCGGTGGGGATTGAACGTATCCGCGTCGCTGCCGAACCGGTCCTTGCTCATATTGGCGGGGATCAGCAGCAGGGCGACACTTTCGCCCTGTTTGATCTCGCGGCCGCTGGCAAGGCGGACGTCGCGCAACGCAGTGCGCACGCGCGCCGGCGCGCCAACGGTGAGCCGAAGCGATTCAAAGGCGGCCGACCGCAGAAAGTTCGGATCGGTATCGAGCAGGCTCCGGTCCGCCGGATGCGTCTCGAACCATTCTTCCAGCCGCAGCACCAGCAGGATCAGGCTGCCCGACGTGGTTGCCGAGGCTCCCACCAGGAACAGGCAGATTTCGCGCAATGGCAGATCGTCGTCGCCGTCCCAGGCGTCCTCGTCATGCAGCAGGGTTTGCATCAATACGTCTTTTGGAGCGTCGGCGGCCTGCCGCCGGCCATCCTTCACCTCGCGGGCGATTTCCATCCGCTTGTCGTAGGAGGCCTTGAAGAACTCCGCCTCGAATTCCTTCTGGGCGATTTCCGCATCGGCCAGCACCTTCGCCACCGGCTCGCGGGAAAATTCGACCTGGACGCCGGCACCGATCCGCTTCACCAAGTCAACCAGCCGGTCGGTGGCCTGCGGCGTGCTTTCGCAGTCGACACCGGCCACCGCCGCGGCAATCCGCTGGATGCAGCGCTGGGCCAGCGGCACGAGGTCGGCGTAGAGAACGCCATCCGCCTGCGTTTCCGAACTCGCCAGATCGGCCAGCGTCCGGTGGATCGAAGGATTGAGAAACTGCTCGCGCGTGGTCGCGATATGGCTGTCGTTCATGATGCGGCTGAGGATGCCGCGCCGCTTCATGTGCCGCTTGCCGTCAACTGTGATCAGGGTGTCCGTGATCAGCTTCTCGCGCGCATCGGTGAAGCCGCCCTGGATGAAGTTCGACGAGAGCAGGATCTGGTTGATTTCATCGAACCGCGAGATCTGCGACATGTGGGCGACGGATGGCAGATCCATGTGATCGCTGGCGAACGGTATCGTTGAAAATTTCATCTCTTCCTCTCCTTGCCGCAGTTCGCGTCGCCGGACCGGTCGTTACGGTTCGGCGCGCGTTTCTGAGATTTCGTCCGTTCGGATCGCCGTTCTTGTTCCGCATCCGCGCAGGGGAGCGTCGTGATCGCCCTTCACGGATCGGTCTTGATGCTCGAATTGCGCCGTCGCGGCGATTCTCATAATCGATGCCATGCTATCGATCAAATGTTATCCGTACAAGATGCGAGTGTGTGTCCTGGCTCTGCTTTTGAAGTGTAGGCGCCATGCGGAAAAATTCCCTTTCCATGCACGATGGCTGATCATAAGATGAAAGTTGTTCGTACATATTGGCGGCTGTAGAGAGGGTGGTCATGCGCGTTCTGGTCACGGGAGGAGGTGGCTTTCTCGGCGCCTTCGTCATCAGGAGAATGCTTGCCCGTGGCGCGCAGGTGAGGGTCCTCGACGTCAGTGGCGACCGCGCTCTGGCGCGCGCGATTGCGGGCGACGAAGCGGACCGGATCGACTGGATTGTCGGCGACATCAGCCATGCCGGGACGGTGGACGAGGCCGTGCGCGGGTGCACGCATGTCGCCCATATCGCCGGCGTCCTGACACCGGTTTGCCGCGCCGACCCGCTGCGGGGTGCCGAGATCAACCTCATGGGAACGCTGCACGTCTTCGAGGCCGCGCGGCGGCATGGCGTCGAACGGATCGCCTATACGAGCTCGGCCGGCGTCTACAGCGAGACCCAAGGGGCCTATCCCGACCCCTCGACCCATTACGGCGCGTTCAAGCTCGCCGCGGAAGGGTCGGCGCGGGCCTATTGGGAGGACCATCGGATCAGCAGCACCGGCATCCGCCCGCTCGTCATCTACGGTCCGGGCCGGGACGGCGGGCCGAGCGCAGGCATCAGCCTCGCCTGCCGGGCGGCCGCGGAGGATAAGCCCTATGTCATCCCGTTCTCCGGCCTTTCCGGCTTCGTCTATGTCGACGAGGTGGCGCGGGTGGTCGAGATCGGCCTCGACGCCGAGCCGGGCGCTCGGATCTACCCGATGAAGGGCGAGGTCGCGACCGTCGACGAGATCATCGCCACCATCCGGACGCACCGGCCCGCCGCGCGGCTCGCCTGCGAGGGCAAGCCGATCTGGCTGACGACGGCGTTCGACGACGGCGCGCTCTACCGGGATCATCCCGGCCATGAGCGCGTCCTCCTCGCCGATGGTCTCAAGCGCACGCTGGACTTCTACGCGTCGCGGCATTGACCCGCGCGCGGCGCCGGGCCCGGCTGGCGCCGGCCCTGTTCCTTCCCCGCACTGCGGCGCATGTGGTGCGCCTCCTGCTCCCGCGCGTGCGGGTTCAAATCATCGACGAGGTAAGAGATGAATACGGCAACCGGCATGATGGTCACGGCATCCCACGCCGTCCTGCGCATCCTGTCCGACAACGGGATCGACCGCATCTTTCTGGTTCCCGGCGAGAGCTTCCTGTCGCTGCTCGACGCGCTGGGTGATTTTCCCGGCATCGATCCGGTGACCTGCCGGCACGAATCCGGCGCCGGTTTCATGGCCTGCGCCGACGGCCGGATGACCGGGCGCCCGGGCGTGCTGATGGTGAGCCGCGGTCCGGGCGCCAGCAATGCGGCCATTGCGGTGCATACGGCGCAGCAGGACGCGGTGCCGCTGCTGATGATCGTCGGCCATGTCGCGCGGGCCGATATCGGCCGGGCCGCGTTCCAGGAAATCGACTACCAGGCGATGTACGGCTCGATCGCGAAATGGGTCTTCCAGATCGCCGATCCCGCACAGATCCCGGAAGTCTTCATGAAGGCCGTGCGGCTGACCACGGCCGGCACGCCGGGCCCCGTCGTCGTCGTCCTGCCCGAGGATGTGCAGCAGCAGCCGATCCCGCTGCCGCGCCGCGCCGTCTATTCGGCGGGCAAGACCGTGCCGACGCCCGGAGAGGTCGACGGGGTGCTGCAACTGTTGCGGGCGGCGAAACGGCCGGTGCTGATCGCCGGGGGCGCGCTGGAAAGCGACGAGGGGCGCGCGGCGCTGCTGGCGTTCTCCCGGGCCTGGCGGGTGCCGCTGGCGGTGTCGCTCCGGCGGCACGATCTGTTCCCGAACGAAGACCCGCTGTTCCTCGGCCATCTGGGGCACGGTTATCCCGCGCCGCTGCTCAAGCTGCTGGAAGGCAGCGATCTGATCCTCGCTATCGGCACCCGTCTCGGCGACATCACGACCCAGGGCTACGCCTTTCCGCGTCTTCCGGTGCCGGACCAGACGCTCGTCCATTGCTATCCGGATACCGGGGCCGTGGCCTGGAACTATTCGCCGGCGGTCTCGCTCGCCTGCGATCCGGTGTCGCTCCTGCGTGACCTCACGTCGGCGCATGGCGCCGGCGAGCCGGACTGGGCGCCCTGGGCCGCAAGCCTGCGACGCGCCTATGAGGCGGGCAATGCATGGCCTGCCGGGCAGCCCTCCGACGGCATCGAGTTCAGCCATGTGGTCCGGGAGATGCTCCGGCAGGCCAAGGATGATCTGGTGCTGTGCGTCGATGGCGGCGCGTTCACGGTGCCGATCTACCGTTATGCGCGCTACACGCCGCCGCAGCGCCTTCTCAGCCCCCTCGCGGGAGCGATGGGCTATGGCGTCCCGGCGGCCCTGGCCGCCCAGCTGCGCCTGCCGCGGTCGAAGGTCGTCTGCATGGTCGGCGATGGCGGGTTCATGATGACGGGCAATGAGATGATCCTGGCCATCGAGCGCCGGCTGCCGGTCCTGTTCATCCTGGCCAACAATTCGAGCTACGGGTCGATCCGCATGCACCAGGAACGGGAATTTCCCGGCCGGGCGATCGCGACCTCGCTCACCAATCCCGATTTCGTGGCGCTCGCGGCGGCATTCGGGATGAAGGGCCGGGTGCTCAGCCGCCATGACGATATCGCGGCGGCGATCGAGGAGGGCCTCGGCGCCAATGGGCCGTTCCTGCTCGAGGTCAAGACCAGCTTGGAGGCCATCCTGGGTCGCTGATCCAGCCGTCCCGAAGACCTTGCGGTCGGAGCGGAAGCCGGTCGCGTCGGTTTTTGAATCTTGTCCTTGCAAGTTGTCATTTATTCCATATTGTACGTACAACAAATCGAGGCGGCAGCATTTGGCCGCTGCTCGATTCCGGGAGGCCGCCATGAATGCACACCCCGGCGCCGACATCAGGCGCTATGCCAATCACATCAACGGACAGGAGACCCAGGGGCGCGACGGGGCGACCTTCGCGTCGGTCAATCCCACCACCGGCGCGCTCTGGGGGCATTTCGTTGAGTCCGGCGCGGTCGACGTGGATGCAGCGGTGCGCGCCGCGCATGCCGCGTTCGAGGGACCCTGGGGGGCTCTGTCGCCGACCCGCCGCGGCCGCCTGATGATGCGATGGGGCGAACTGATCTGCGCCGATGCCGACCGGATCGGAACGATCGAGACCGAGCAGAACGGCAAGCTGTTCGCCGAGATGCGCACGCAGGCGCGCGTCGCCCAGGACTGGCTGTATTATTTCGGCGGTCTGGCCGACAAGATCGAAGGCAGCGTCATTCCGCTCGATCGGACGAGCGTGCTGAACTACACCGTGCGCGAGCCGCTCGGCGTGGTCGCCGCGATCGTGCCGTGGAACTCGCCGACCTTCCTGACGATCATGACCGTCGCGCCGGCGCTCGCCGCCGGCAATACGGTTGTCATCAAGCCTTCCGAAGTGACGTCCGCCTCGGCCATCGAGCTGGCGCGCCTGGCGGAGGCCGCGGGAATTCCGCCCGGCGTCATCAATGTCGTCACCGGCGGCAGGGCGGCGGGGGAGGCGCTGGTCGACCATCCGCTCGTGGCCAAGGTCTCCTTCACCGGCAGCGACGCCGCCGGCCGCGCCATCGCGGCCCGCGCCGGGCAGCGCCTCGTCGGTTGCACGCTCGAGCTCGGTGGCAAAAGTCCGAACATCGTTTTCGACGACGCGGATCCGGACCAGGTCGAAGCCGGCGTCCTCTCGGGCATTTTCGCGGCTGCCGGCCAGACCTGCGTGGCGGGCTCGCGCGCCTTCTTCCAGGAGAAGATCTATGACCGGCTCGTCGGCCGGCTGGTCGAGCGGGCGCGCAATATCCGTCTCGGCGACCCGTTGAAACCGGAGAGCCAGATGGGTCCGGTGGCGACGGCGGCCCAGCTCGCAAAGGACGAGCGGATGGTGGCGCGAGCGGTCGCCGACGGTGCGGAGGTTCTGGCCGGCGGCGAGCGTGTCCGCCTCGATGGCCTGGAGAACGGCTTCTTCTACGCGCCGACCATCCTGCAGGGGGCACGGTCGGATGACTTCATCATGCAGAACGAGGTGTTTGGCCCCGTACTGTGCGTCGTGCCGTTCAAGGACGAAGACGACGTCGTCGCCATGGCGAACAGCACGCCCTTCGGGCTCGCCGCGGGCGTGTGGACCAACGATATCCGCCGCGGCCATCTCATGGCGCGGCGCCTGCGCGCCGGCACCGTATGGATCAACACCTATCGGGCGCTCGCCTTCAACTCACCCTTCGGCGGCTACAAGGACAGTGGCCTCGGCCGTCAGAACGGCGCGGAGGCGGTGAACCAGTTCCTCCAGACCAAGAGCGTCTGGTGCGAGTTGAGCCGGGACATCCAAGACCCCTTCGTCATCAAGACCTGAGACGAGCCACAGAGCCTCCCATGCGAACAGTTGCCACGGTCATAGTCGAGATGTTGCGGGACGCGGGCGTCGACCGGGTCTTCAGCGTATCCGGCGAAAGCTATCTCGGCCTCCTCGATGCGCTCGAGAAGAGCAACGGCATCGATGTCGTCACCTGCCGTCACGAAGGCGGGGCCGGCATGATGGCGGTTGCCGACGCCAAGCTCACCGGTCGTCCCGGCGTGTGCATGGTGAGCCGCGGCCCGGGCGCCGCCAATGCGGCGATCGGCGTGCACGCGGCGCATCAGGACACGGTGCCGTTCATCCTGTTCGTCGGGCAGGTGGCGAAGGAGCATCTGCGCCGGGACGCCTTCCAGGAAGTCGACTACGGCAAGTTCTTCTCCGGCACGGTGAAGTGGACGGCCGAGCTGTCCGAGCCGGCGCGCGTGGCCGATGTCGTGTCGCGGGCGATCCATGTCGCGATGTCGGGCACGCCGGGGCCGGTCGTCATATCCCTGCCCGAGGACGTGCTCGCGGAGCCGGTCGACGTGCCGGTTCCCCGGCCGCATCGGCGGCTCCCGGCGCGGCCGGACGGTGCAGCGCTGGACGAGGTGCTGGCGCTTCTGAGGAGCGCCAGCCGGCCGCTGCTGATCGCCGGGGGCGAACTGGCCAATGCCGGTGGCCGGGCGGAACTGCTGGCGGCCGCCACCGCCTGGTCGCTGCCGGTGATGTGCAGCTTCAGGCGGCACGATCTCTTCCCCAACGCCCATCCGTTGTTCGCGGGTGAACTCGGTTTCTTCAATACGCCCGAGCAGATGGCCTGCCTGGAGGAGGCGGACCTCATTCTCGCGGTCGGAACACGGCTCGGCGACCTGACCACACATGGCTATACCTTTCCCGCGTCGCCGGCGCCGCGGCAGAGGCTCGTCCATGTCCACCGGGACGAAGCGGTCCTGGGAACCAATTTCGTCGCCGATATCGCGCTGCCTTGCGGCTCGCAGGCATTCCTGCGGGAGCTCGCCGAGGCAGCGCCCGCGCCGCCGCCGCGCCGTGACGCGTGGACTGGCGAGCTGAAGCGCCATCTCGCCAAGGTGACGACCTGGATCCCGAAGACCGCCCCCGATGGCGTCGTGTTCGGCAATGTGGTCGCGGAACTTGGCCGGCACATCGCTCCTGACGCGATCGTCTCGATGGATGCCGGCGTCTCCGCCGGGATGATGTATCGCTACTATCCCTGGTCTCCGCCCCAGATCCTGCTGACGCCGATCGCCGGCACGATGGGCTGGGGCATGCCCGGCGCCGTTGCCGCCGGCTTGCGCTATCCGGACCGGCAGGTGATCTGCATGATCGGTGACGGCGGCATGCTGATGGGCGGCATGGAGCTGGCCGTCGCGGCGGGGCGAGAGCTGCCGCTGGTGATCATCCTGGCCAACAACGCCAGCTACGGCGCCATCCGGGTCAATCTCGACCGTGCCTATCCCGGCGGCCGCACCGCCACCGAACTCCACAATCCGGATTTCGGGCGGCTGGGCGAGGCCTTCGGGTGCCGGGTGTTCTCCATCGCGGCCGAAGCCGACATCGGCCCCGTGCTCGCCGAGGCTTTCGCGCAGCGCGCCCTCACGCTCGTGGAGGTGAAGACCAGTCTCGCGACGGTCCTTCCCTCGCGCGAGAGCGCATCGCTTGCCGCCACGGGGCCCCGCGCCGTCGCCTCGGTTCTCGAACCGGTCGGCGCGGGGTCATGAGCCGGCCGGCATTTTTTCGCGGCGACGGAGCCGCAATGCCGGGCGGGATCGGACGCTCCACCCCCCGGTGGCTTCGGTTTGGAAACGATATGGCGGGGCCGGCGCCGGCCTGCCTTCAGAAAACGGAGAATGCCAGATGAAGCCGCTAGAGGGGGTGCGTATCCTCACGCTGGAGAGCTTCGGTGCAGCCCCTTACGGGACGATGCTGCTCGCCGATCTCGGCGCGGAGGTCATCAAGATCGAGAATCCCGCCGCGGGGGGAGATGCCTCCCGCTCCGTCGGGCCGCATCTGCTGGGGCCGGAGGACAGCCAGTATTTCCAGTCCTTCAACCTCGGCAAGCAGAGTCTCGCGCTCGACCTGACGATCCCGGCGGACCGGGCATCCTTCCATGCCCTGGTTGCGACGGCCGACGCGGTGGTCAACAACCTGCGCGGCGACCTGCCGGAGAAACTCGGGGTCGACTTCGCGAGCCTCCGCGACATCAACCCGGCTATCGTCTGCCTGCACATCTCCGCCTATGGCCGCGACAACAGTCGCCGCGGCTGGCCGGGTTATGACTTCCTGGCCCAGGCGGAAGCCGGCCTGATGAGCGTGACGGGCGAGCCGGACGGGCCGCCGAGCCGCATCGGCCTGTCGATGATCGACTATATGACGGGCATTACCGGCATGGTCGGCCTGCTCGGATGCCTGATGGCGGCGCGGGCGAGCCGGCGGGGATGCGACGTGGACACCAACCTGTTCGACGTCGCGACGCATCAGCATTGCTATCTCGCCACCTGGTATCTGAACGCCGGCGCCGAACCGCAGCGCCTCCCGCGGAGCGCGCATCCCTCGATCATCCCGGTTCAGTCGGTCCGGACCAAGGATGGCTGGATCTACGTGATGTGCATGAAGGACAAGTTCTGGGAGGCATTCGCGCTGGGCATCGGCCGGGCCGACCTCGTCACCGATCCGCGCTTCTCCAGTCAGGAGGCCCGCCGCGGCAACCGCGACGCGCTCACCGTCGAGCTCGACGCGGCGATGGCGCTGCGCACGACGCAGGAGTGGCTTTCCGTGCTCGCGGGGGGCATCCCGGTGGCGCCCATCTATTCCGTTCCCGAAGCCTTCTCGAACCATTTCATGGCGGAAGCGGGAATGGTGACGTCGGTCCGCCATCCGGCCGAGCCCAATCTGCAGGTTCTGGCATCGCCGCTGAAGATCAATGGCGAGCGCCCGCCCAAAGCGGCATGCCCGCCGCTCGGCTCGGGCAATGCGCGCTATCTCGCGGAACTCGCCGCGCGCGGGCGGGAGCTCGTCTGCGGGAACTAGTCTGATTGCGTTTTCGGCGGCGACGCGGGGGTGTCGTCGGCGTGAGACAGCGGTCGGTCAGGACCTTCGACGCCGGACGGCCGCTTGCCGGTTCCTCGGCGAGGCGCGTCTCTCATTCAACACCAGGACGGCGCAGCGGCCGATCGGTTGCCGTCGCCGCGCAACAACAGGCGGAGCTTTGACATGAATAGGGCAATGGGCGCGCAGGCCGACGAGGACGAGGCGCTGATCCTCGACAGCGTCGATCGCTTCCTCGAGGTGGAGGTGAAGCCTTATGTGCGCGATCTCGACGATCGCGATGAATATCCGACCGAGATGGTCGAAAAGATGAAGGCGCTCGGCCTCTTCGGCTGCACCATCGATGCCGAGTATGGTGGCCTCGGGCTCTCCGCCAAGACCTATGTCAAGGTTATCGAGCGGATGTCGGCGGTGTGGATGTCGGTCGCCGGCATCGTCAACTCTCATCTCATCATGTGCATGGCGGTGCAGCGCTTCGGTACGGAAGCGCAGAAGCGCGCCTACCTGCCGCGTTTCGCGACCGGCGAGTTGCGCGGCGGCGTCGGCCTGACCGAGCCCGATTGCGGAACCGACCTGCAGGCGATCCGCACCGTGGCGCGCCGCGAGGGCGACACTTACGTGGTCAACGGCGCCAAGAGCTGGATCACCAATAGCCTGTACGGCAATACTCTCGCCTTGCTGGTGAAGACCGATCCGAACGCGACGCCGCGGCACAAGGGCATGAGCCTGCTGATCGCGGAGAAGGGACCGGGTTTCACCGTCGCGCGCAAGACGCCCAAGCTCGGCTATCGCGGCATCGAGACCTGCGAACTCGTCTTCGAAGACTATCGGGTTCCCGTCGATCGCCTGATCGGCGGCGTGGAGGGCCATGGCCTGCAGCAGATCCTGGGCGGGCTGGAACTGGGGCGGATCAACGTGGCGGCGCGCGGGGTCGGCGTATCGGCCGCCGCCCTCAAGCAAGCGGTGGCCTATGCGCAGATCCGCCGGACCTTCGGCAAGCCGATCTGCGAGCATCAGGCCATCCAGCTCAAGCTCGCCGAGATGGCGACGCGCACCGAGGCGGCGCGCCTGCTCACCTACAAGGCGGCGGAAGCATTCGACCGTGGCGAACGGTGCGACATGGAGGCCGGCATGGCCAAGTATTTCGCCACCGAAGCGGCCATGGAGAACAGCCAGGAATCGATGCGGATCCACGGCGCCTATGGCTATTCGAAGGAATACGATGTCGAGCGGCTGTATCGCGACGCGCCATTGCTGGTCATCGGCGAAGGAACCAACGAGTTGCAACGCATCATCATCGCCAAGCAACTGGTCGCCCGCAGTCCCGTCTGAGGGGGCGGGAACATCTGAAGGCAGGGCTTCTGGATGCATAACGCGTGCAGCCATCTCTTCGTGCCCGGGGACCGGCCGGAGCGCTTCGCCAAGGCGGCCAGGTCCGGGGCGGATGCCGTCATCATCGATCTCGAGGATGCCGTGGCGTCCGAGCGCAAGGACAGCGCCCGCGACGCCCTGCGCGGCGACTTCGGCTGCCGACCGATCCTCGTGCGCGTCAACGGCATCGGCACGCCCTGGCACGCGGCCGACATGGCCGCGCTCGCCGGACACGGTTTCGCGGCCGTGATCGTGCCCAAGGCGGAGGCGAGCCTTGCATTCGGCGCGCTATGTGAGGCTTCCGCGCTCCCGGTGATCGCTCTGATCGAGGGCGCACGCGGCCTCGCCGATGCGCGCCGCATCGCGAGCACGCGGAACGTCGTGCGCATCGCATTCGGCAGCGTCGACTTCTGCGCCGATCTCGGCTGCGCGCATAGCCGAGAGGCGCTGCTGGCGGCGCGTGGCGAACTGGTCCTGGCCTCGCGCCTCGCAGGGCTGCCCGCGCCGATCGACGGCGTGACGACAATCATCGACGATGCCACGCTGATCGCAAACGATGCGCGCCACGCCCGCGCTCTCGGCTTCGGTGGCAAGCTCTGCATCCATCCGCGCCAGATCGGCGCCATCCATGCGGGCTTCGCGCCCAGCGAAGCCGAAATCGCCTGGGCTCGCAAGGTCCTCGCCAGCGGCGACGGCGCGGTCGCGGTCGACAACGCCATGGTCGACGAGCCGGTGCGGGTCCGGGCTCGTGACACTCTCGCGCGTTCCAGCCGACATGGCGCTCGCCATGCTCTTGTGGCGACGGAACGGCGCCATGACGATACGCGTGACCGTCAAGCGGATGGTTGACCGTGGCGTCAAGACGCCCTGTGAGGCCGGAGGGTTCTGGATCCGGCCCGGCTCTCTGCTCCCAAGGGTTTGCTCCTATGATCGATGCGTTCCGTGATTTTCTCGGCGAGGGCGCGGTGCTGACATCGGCGGAGGACATGGCGGTCCACGCGACCGACTGGCGCCACACGACGAAGGGCACCCCGGCCTGCGTGCTGCGGCCGCGCGACACGGCGGAAGTGGCCGCCGTGATGCGCTTGGCACACCAGCGCGGCATCGCCATCGTTCCGCAAGGCGGCAATACCGGGCTCGCCGCCGGCGCCGTACCGGATGACAGCGGCCTGCAGGTCGTGCTCTCGCTCTCGCGGATGAACGCGATCCGCCATGTCGATCCGGTCGGGATGACGCTGACGGTCGAAGCCGGCTGCATCCTTGCGACGGCCCAGGATGCGGCTGCTGAAGCCGGACGGCTGCTGCCTGTCAGCCTCGCCGCCGAGGGCTCGGCTCAGATCGGCGGCGTGATCGCGACCAATGCCGGCGGCTCCAATGTGCTGCGTTATGGCATGACGCGGCAACTGGTTCTCGGGCTCGAGGTCGTGTTGCCGGATGGCACGATCGTCAACGGCTTGCGGCCGTTGCGCAAGGACAATGCCGGCTATGACTGGAAACAGCTCTATATCGGCACGGAGGGCACACTCGGCGTCGTGACGGCCGCGGTGCTGAGGCTTCTGCCGCAGCCCCGACATGTCGTCACCAGCCTGCTCGCGGTGCCCGATCCGGCGGCGGCGCTGCGTCTGCTCAAGGTGATGCAGGATGAACTCGGCGACACGATCAACGCCTTCGAGCTGATTTCAGGCTTCTCCCTGCATATCGTCGACAGGCATTTCGGATTGAAGGCGCCGGTGGCGGGCGAGGGGTGGTTCGTGCTGCTGGAAGCCTCGGCCAGCCTCGAAGGGCTGCGCCACGCGGTCGAGGCCGCGCTCGCCCGGGCGCTCGACGAGGAGATCGCGACGGATGGTGTGATCGCTGAATCGCAGACCCAGGCGGAGCGGCTCTGGGCGCTGCGCGAGCGTGTCACCGAGGCCGAGCAGAAGGAGGGGCGCAGCCTCAAGCACGACGTTTCCGTGCCGATCCCGGCGCTGCCGGCCTTCCTGGCCGATGCGGCGGCGCGGCTGGAGACCGCGGCTCCCGGCGCGCGGCTCAATGCCTTCGGCCATGCCGGCGATGGTAACGTCCATTTCAACGTGCTGGTGGGGCCGGAGGTGGACGGTGCGGCGCTGAACCGCGCGGTGCATGATGTCGTGGCGGCCCATGGCGGCTCGGTCTCGGCCGAGCACGGCATTGGCGGCTATCGCGTGGCGGAACTCGCGCATTACCGGGCCGGGCCGGAGCTCGACCTCATGCGGTTGATCAAGCGCAGCCTCGATCCGAGGGGAGTGTTGAACCCCGGCAAGGTGATCGCCGCCGAGTGACGTCCTGTTGCCGGAAACGCAGAAGGCTTTCGCCGCGACTTCCAACAATCCTGACCCCGACACCTGATGTCAGAACTTCCAATTGAAAGTGCCACGGATACTTTGGTCGGAAACGCGGGAGCCGAACTGGCCATTATAGGAGATGCCGAGCGTAGCGTTGGGCGCGATAGCAAAGTCGAGGCCCGCCTCAACCACGGCCGCGTCACGCGCGATCGGCACGCCAGCGATCGTGAACGCGGAGCTACCCGAGAAAGCCATGGTAGAAAGCGGCGTCACGTCGCCGAACGCGTGGCGCCAGCCGAACGTGCCACGGACCGTGGCGTCGATGCCGCCAAGATTGAAGGTCGTCGAGGCACGCAGACCCAGTGTGGTGAAGGCCGTACCCGTCGAGCTGGCGTTGCTGGATAGCGCCGCTGCTTTGCCGGTCTCGCGGAGGCTGTCCGTATGAATGCTCACATAAGCCAGGTTGGCGAAAGGCTCGAAACCGACATTCCCGGCATGGATACCATAGGCCAGTTCGCCAAAGGCCTGTGCTGTTGCGGCATTGTACCTGCCTTTCAGGCTATCGGAGAAGCCGGGGAAAACAACCGAGCGGCTGGTGGAGATGTCGTGCCATGTATAAGCTGCACCGGTGCGCAAGGCGAGATTGCCCCACTGAGTGCCGCCATAAAGGCCGAGGTGATAATTGTCGCTGGTGCCCGACGAACTGCGGTCGCGAACGCTGAAGTTGGTGCGGCTGTAGCCGGCCAGGAGGCCGAGACGCCAAGTGTCGAAGGCAAGCGCATCACCGCCGACGAAGAAGCCTCCGGTTGAGCGGTTGAGGCGCGCGGCATTGCCGTCACCGTTGGTATGGCCCCAGGAGCCGAAGACGCGGCCCCAGAACGCGAAGCGGTCGGTGGTGGCTGGCACATATTCGGGGCCGCCGGATGCGTAGCTCATCACCGGCGTCCTGGCCGCGCCGACGGCATCGAAGGCCGAGCGCAGACGGTCGATCGCCGCCTCGCGCACGAAGCGGCTGTCTTCGATCAGCGCCGTCTTCGCGGAGGCGTGCATTTCGCCCGAGAGCTGATCGAACGCATGGCGGGCGGTCGGCATATCAAGCGGGACAAGAGCGTTCACCAACGGGCTCGACGGTGACACTGTGTCCAACCCTCCGCCGGTCGCGATCTGGTTGAGCGTCTGGCCAGCCGAGGCGAAGGTCACGGTGCTGCGGGAAATGTCGAGATAGGCGTTGTTCGGATCGTAGCTCAGGCCGAACGAAAGGAACGGCGTCGAAAGCGACTGCGTCAGCCCATCGAAGACCCCCGACCGGCCGCCGGCCGCCGTCAGAATGGTGTAGCGCGTTCCTAGCCTATAGGTGCCTGGCGCATTGAAGACCTGGACCGTTCCTCCGTTGATCGTCGCTATGCCAGTCGCATTGATCCGGTCGGATTGACCAGCCGCATTCACCTCGACCTGATAGATCGAGCCCGCCTTGAAGGTCACGGTGCCAATGACATTCAAGGTGCCGATCGAGTTACCCGGCGCGACAGTGCCGCCGACATTGACGACCAACCCGCCGACGGTACCGTTGCCGCCGAGCGTGCCGCTGTTGTTCACCGTCACGGGGCTTGCCGCGATCGAGCCGTTGACGACGAGCGTGCCGCCATCGACCATGGTGGGGCCGGTGAAGGCGTCGCTTGTCGCGGTCAGGACGGTCGTGCCGGCTTCGACCAACACCGCACCCGCGCCGGACATGACAGGAGCGAACATGTAGTCCGAGGCCGTGTGGTTGAAGACGATCCGGCCGTTGCCCGCCCCGAAAGCGACGGTCGGGGTGTTCAACGTACCGGGCGCCGCGGCGGGGTCGCCGATCCCGGCGCCGATGTTGAGCGTGCCGGTCGAACCGGCGTTAGCGGCAATGGTGACGCCCGAAGCCGAGACCGAGCCGCCGTTCTGGATGGTCAGCTTACCGGTGCCGGAATAGCCGACATAGAGAATGTCGGAATTGGTCCAGGTCGAGCCATCCACCGTCACCGTGCCGGTCGCGCTGGGGGTGGCGCCGATAACTCCGAACGTGTTGCTGACCTTGCCGCCGTTCCGGATCGTCAGATTGGCGGCGCCGGAATAGCCGACAGCAAGAGCACTGGAATTGGTCCAGGTCGAGCTGAAGCCGTCCACGGTCACCGTGCCGGTCGAGCCGGTGTTGGAGCCGATGAACCCGAACGTGCTGCTGACCGTGCCACCGTTCCGGATCGTCATCGTGCCGGCGCCGGAGTTGCCGACAATGATGTCGCCGGAATTCGTCCAGGTCGTACCGGAACCGTCGACCGTCACCGTGCCGGTCGTGCCGCCGTTGAGGCTGATAACTCCGAACGTGCTGCTGACCTTGCCACCGTTCTGGATGGTCAGCGTGCCATTATTCGTGATGCCGCCATTCGCGGTCAGCGCGCCTCCGTCAGTGACGGTGACGAGGCCGCTATTGGTCAGCGGCCCTGCGAGGGTATAGTCGCCGGTGGCTGCGACAGCGAGGGTTGCGCCGCTGGCGTTGCCGAACGTGCTATTGCCGGTGACGACGCTGGTAACGTTGAAAATACCGCCGGCGTTGTTGACGATCGCGCCGTTGAGCGCACCGCCATTGGCGTTCACCGTGCCGGCGTTGGACACGCCGCCCGAGACGCTGCCGCCGGTCTGGGTGAAGGTCGCCCCCGCATTGTTGGTCACGCTGCCGGCAACCGTGCCGGCGTTCTCGAACCTCGCGTTGTTGGTGACGTTGGAGGTGATACCGCCTGTCGACGTGATCGCCAGCGTGCCGCCATTGATCGTCGTCGGGCCGGTGTAGGTGTTCATCGCCGAAAGTGTCAGTCCGCCGCTGGCCAGCGTCAGCCCCAGCCGGCCCGCGCCGCCATCGCGGATCAGGCCGGAGAAGGATGAGTTTCCTGCGGTCGAGCCGTCGATCGTCAGGATGCTGCCGGCAGCGCCGCCATTCTCGATCACACCCGAACCGGCCGACAAACTCTGGATGGCGCCGACCACGGTGCTGTAACCGTTGAGCCGCAACGTACCGCCGACGCCGCCAAATTGATTGTCAAAATTGACCGTCACATCCTTCGTGAGCGCATTGTCGGCCAGCACGTTCAATGTGCTGGTGTGGTAGAAATACTGCGCCCCGCCGCTGACGGCATTGGCGGCGGAGGCGTTGAGAGTGCTGGTGTTGTTGAAATTCTGCTCCCCGCCGCTGACGGCATTGGCGACCGAGGCGTTCAGCGAACTGGTGTCGTAGAAAAACTGCAACCCGCCGCTGACGGCATTGGCGGCCGAGGCGTTGAGCTTGCTGGTGTCGCCGAAATTCTGCGTCCCACCGCTCACCGTATTGGCGACCGAGGCGTTGAGCTTGCTGGTGTCGCCGAAATTCTGCGTCCCACCGCTCACCGCATTGGCGACCGAGGCGTTGAGCACGCTGGTGCTGTAGAAATTCTGCGTCCCGCCGCTGACGGCATTGGCTGCCGAGGCGTTGAGTACGCTGGAGTCGATGAAAAACTGCGTCCCACCGCTGACGGCATTGGCAGCCGAGGCGTTGAGTGTGCTGGTGATGTAGAAATATTGCGTCCCGCCGCTGACCGCATTGGCGGCCAAGGCGTTGAGCGCGCTGGTGTCGTTGAAACCCTGAAACCCGCCGCTGACGGCATTGGCGGCAGAGGCGTTGAGCACGCTGGTGTTGTAGAATATCTGCGTCCCGCCGCTGATCGCACTAGCGGCGGAAGCGTTGAGCACGCTGGCGTTGTTGAAATTCTGCGTCCCGCCGCTGACGGCGTAGGATGCCGAGGCGTTCAGCGCGCTGGTCTGGTTGAAAACCTGGGTTCCGCCGCTGACGGCGTTGGCCGCTGAGGCGTTCAGCGTGCTGGTGCCCCAGAATTCCTGCGTCCCGCCGCTGACGGCATGGGCGGCTGAGGCGTTGAGCACGCTGGTATCGTAGAAATACTGCTCCCCGCCGCTGACGGCATTGGCGGCCGAGGCGTTGAGTGCGCTGGTGGCGTTGAAATTCTGCCTCCCACCGCTGACGGCGTTGGCGGCCGAGGCGTTGAGTGCACCGCTCTCCCAGAAGTACTGCGTCCCGCCGCTGACGGCGTTGGCGGCAGAGGCGTTCAGCGCGCTGGTTTTGTTGAAATACTGATACCCGCCGCTGACGGCATTGGCGGCGGAGGCGTTGAGCGTGCTGCCGTCGTAGAAATACTGCGTCCCGCCGCTGACGGCATCGGCGGCCGAGGCGTTCAGCGCGCTGGTGTTGTTGAAATTCTGCGTCCCGCCGCTCACGGCATTGGCGGCCGAGGCGTTGAGTGTGCTGGTGATGTAGAAATTCTGCGTCCCGCCGCTGACGGCATTGGCGGACGAGGCGTTCAGTGCGCTGGTGTCGAGGAAAATCTGCGACCCGCCGCTGACGGCATCGGCAGTCGAGGCGTCGAGCGTGCTGCTGGTGTAGAAATACTGATACCCGCCGCTGACGGCATTGGCGGCAGAGGCGCTGAGCACGCTGGTGTTGTAGAAATACTGCCTCCCGCCGCTGACGGCATTGGCGGCCGAGGCGTTCAGCGCGCTGGTGTCGTAGAAAAGCTGCGTCCCGCTGGCAAATGGGCCACTCGTCGTCTGGCTGCCGGTGAAGGTCTGCGCGGCAGCTTCCGATCTCAGGCAGATGGCCACAACCCCAACCAGCGCCGTGCTCCCGAGCAGAAGGGAGATGCGGCTCTCGCCACGATTGTTATTCATGATCCTCGCCCCCGCACCGTAGCCAGCCACTTCAGAAATAAAGGCAACGCGCAGCTTGCGATCGGCGCAGGGGCTCTTTTTCTTCGGCGCAAGGGCTCATCTCATGATGAGCCGGCATACAATGATGCGGGCAGTTGAAAGCGGCTTGGGGAAGATTTAAACGAAGACATGGAGGACAGGCTTTTATTATCGACAAACTCCGTCGAGCCGGATTTGCGCAGCGATTACTGGCGCGAGATGGTTGCCCCGTTTTTTGATGCCGAGCCGCTTGAAAGTGCGCGCAACACCCATCTGGAAGGATCGATCGACGCACGTTTTATTGCCGGACTGATCGTCTCCCGTACGACCTTCGGTGCCCAGCACCTTAACCGAAGCCGGCGCCTGACCCTGAGGAGTGAGATGAGCGATTTCTACATGCTCGAACTTTTCACGGCGGTGAACGGAAAGATGGATTGCCAGGGGCACACGATGACCATCGAAGATGGCGATGTCTGCCTTCTGGATCTTGGCCGGGCTTTTACAAGTCAGTTTTCTGCTGGTTCAGGGCTGCCCCTTGTTTTGCCGCGCGCGCCGCTGGATCGGGCGCTGGCCGGCCGGCCCCTGGACGGCCTCGTCCTCAAGGCCGGCCTGCCGGTCACCCAGCTGATTTCCGATCTCATTTTGAGTCTGGACCGCTTGCCATCCATGGGCATCGCGGTTGCGCTCGCCATCGAGGAGGCGGTCACGACGCTGCTCGTCTCCGTGATTGCCGGCCGGACGGTCGACGAGCTGCCGGAGGATCCGGTGCTGAGCCGCATATTCCGCCAACGTGTCCTGCAATTCATCGATGCGAACCTACACCGCCCGGACCTCGATCTGGCACTTCTCATGCAGCAGTTCCGGGTGTCGCGCTCCCATCTTTACCGGATGTTCGCCGGGGACGGCGGGGTGCGGGCCGTCATCCGCGACAGGCGGCTGAATGCCGCCTACCGCCAGCTCCTTTCGCACCGAGGCAAGACCGCTTCGATCACCAGCATTGCCCACAAGTTGGGTTTCTCCAGCAGCAATCAGTTCTTGCGGGCTTTCCGCGAGCAGTTTGGCGTGACGCCGAGCGAGGTTCGGTATGAGGGCATGTCGATTGCGTCTGGCGAGGCGGAACGCGGTTTCCAGGCCTATCTTCGCAAAGTGAAGCGATAGCTTGGATGTTCAGTCCCGGCATGGCCATGTCTTGCTGGTCTTGCCAGCCTTCGCCATGATGGCGGCGATCCGCTACCATGCCAAAGCCAAGCCGCAGCCCCCAAAAAAATAAGAACCTCCACAAGGCGCAAAACCGGCACTTGATCCGCTGGCCAGTTCAGGAAATCCGCCGCATTGCAAACCCGTCTGGCCCAACGGCGTATCGAACCCGCACATGTCATCGCCTGGTCGCTCTGGCGGCGGGTTCATCAAGCGGCCGAAAGACAAGCTCATCTCAAGTCAAAAGCGCAACTGTAATGTTAGAGCGCGAAACGCCGGATCGTGTCGTCATGTTCGGTGGAGATACGGGCAACTGCGAGGCAGTGAGGGCAACACGCGCAGTTGCAAGGTTAGCGACTGGAGAAGTGCGACACCGACTTGATGTCTTGTTCTTTTCTGAGCGCTGTCCGACGCTGCATTAGGTTGGGAGCCAAGCACTTGCGATACAGATCGCAAGCGACAGAGTTCGCACATCCTGAGGTGTAATGGCGCGCCCGAAAGGATTCGAACCTCTGACCCCCAGATTCGTAGTCTGGTGCTCTATCCAGCTGAGCTACGGGCGCGCGCCGCGTTCGGAAGCGACGAGCGCCTCGAACGGAGGCGGTCGAATAAGCTGTTTCTCCGAGGATTGCAAGAGCATGTCCGGCACCTTGTGGATGATTTCTCGGGTGCCGCGAAAACACTGGATTTGGCCAAGGCCCGGCGAGCACGGTGCCGGAGCGGGCGTCGGCCGAAGACCTGCTGCCCTGCGCGAATCCATCGCCGCCTGGCGTGCGGTGACCGAAGCCGTCGCGGCGCCCGGTGGTCTTGATTCGGCGATCGGCCATTGGCCAGGCGAGCGCCGGGGCGGCGGCCGTTCAGGCGCGCCGCTTCTGCGTCTTGCGGACGGCGGCCAGATCGATCGGCCGATCGGGAATGGCGATCCGGAAGGTCGCGCCCAAAGTGCCCTCGGCGAGCGCGATGGTGCCGCCATGGGTGCGCACCAGTTCGGAGGCGATGGCAAGGCCGAGGCCGGTGCCGCCGGGCCGCGTCGAGCCCTGGAAGGCTTCGAACAGGTGGGCGCGTGCCCGCTCGGGAATGCCGGGACCGGTGTCGGAAATCTCGATGACGGTGACGGCGCCTTCGCGCCGGCCGATGACCCGGATCTGGTCGCGAACGGGATCGTTCGGCGCGCGCGCCTCGAGCGCCTGCTGGGCATTGCGGCCGATATTGAGCAGCACCCGGAACAGGTGATCGGGATCGGCATCGATGGTCAGGGTGTCGGGCACGGCGTTGACGAAGGCGATCCGCGCTTCGTGGCCGAGGCCCATGGTGTCGCGCACCTCGTCGGCAAGCCCGGCCAAGGCGACGGCGCTGCGCTGAGGAGGGGCCTCATGAGCCCTGCCATAAGACAGCGTCGACTGGCAAAAGGCGATGGCGCGGTCGAGGGCCTGGATCATTTTCGGCGCGAAGCGCTGCACCGTCGGGTCGGGCACATCGGCCAGCCGGTCGGAAAACAGCTGCGCCGAGGCGAGCAGATTGCGCAGGTCGTGGTTGATCTTGGAGACCGCCAGGCCCAGCGCCGCGAGACGCGAGCGCTGCGCCAGCATGTCGTGCAGCGACTGCTGCATGGTCTGCAGTTCGTATTCGGCGACACCGACCTCGTCCTTGCGCCCGCTGGGCACGATGACCCGGCTCAGATCCTCCGGGTTTTCGCGGAAGGCGATCATCGTATTGGTCAGGCGCGCCATCGGCCGGACGAACATGAGATGCAAGGTGAGATAGACCAGCGCCGCGGTAATGCCGGAAATGAACAGCGAGAGCAGCAGAATGGTCTTCGAGAAGCGCAGCATGGCGCGCCGCAGCGGCGTTTCGTCCATGACGATCTCGACGAAATCGCCGGCGCGGGGTGCCGTGCCCATGACCCGGAGCGTGCGGCCGTCGCGTGCGAACAGGGTTTCGAACGCGCTTTCGATCGAGCCGAGCAAGGTGCGCTCGCGCACGTCGACGGTGACGTCGACCTCGGGCGGCTGTTCCGACACGGCGAGCAGGCGGCGGGCCTGACCGGTCTTCAGAGCCACGGCCTGGGCGCCGGCGCTGTTCAGCAGTTCACGCACCAGCGCTTCCGGCACCATGCCGCTGGGGGCCGCCTCCAGCACCAGGGCGGCGGTGCGCGCGGAGGCCAGCCGGTCGTCCAGCCAGCTCATGCGGTAATTGGCGATGGAGGGCAGGAAAATCAGGATTTCCGCCACCATCACGAAGATGCCGGTCAGAATCAGCAGCTTGCCCGAGAGGCCGACGCCGCGCGAGGGAATCGGTGCCGCGACGTCCAGGTCAGCCCGCCGCCGCTCGGCGAGGGCTTTCGCCGCCGCGTCCTCTGCCGGGTCCTGTGACGTCTGTCGCGGCATGAATCAGGATCCAAAAAGCCAATGCGATCATAGACTCAGCCGAAGCGCCGCAGAAGACGGATCATTCGACCGAGCCAGGGAGAGCCGAGGCGCGACTGGAAATAGGTACCCGCCGCGCGTTTGCCCACCTCTGATAAGCCTGGATAGGGCAGAACGATGGCGGCGATATCGGCGGCGCTCGCGCCCTTGGCCAGCGCCAGCGCGTAATAGCCGATGATTTCGCCAGCTTCGGGGCCGACGACGGAACAGCCGAGCAGCCGGCCCCGGGCCGAGACGATCAGCTTGATATGGCCCCGGCGGCGGCGGGTGGCCACCGCCTGGTCGTTTTCGGCGAAAGGCCAGCGCAGCGTCCGCGCCTTGGGGTCCTGCCGTCGCGCCTCGGCCTCGGTCAGCCCGACCTGCGCGATGGCCGGATCGGTATCGACGACGCGCGGCACGGCGACGCCGTCGGTGCGGACCGGCCGGCGGAACAGGATGTTCTGCGCCACCATCTGGCCATGCCAGCCGGCGACAGGGGTGGATTGCGGGCCGCCGCCGGCATCGCCCACGACATGGACCCGTGGATTGGTGGTGCGCAGGCGCTTGTCGATGGTGATGCCCGCGGGGCCGACGGCAATGCCGGCGGCCTCGAGCCCGAGACCATCGGTGCGGGCGCCGCGGCCGGTCGCGACCAGCACGTGCGACACCGCGACGGCGCCCTCGTCGTCGCCCTGCCTCGCCACCAGGCGCAGCGCGCCGGCTTCCCCTTCGACCCGAATCACCTCGGCGCCCTCGACCAGGGCGATGCCCTCGTCCTGCAATTGGCGCCTGACCACATCGACCAGTTCCGGGTCCTCGGCCGGCAGCAGCCGGTCGCGTTCGAGCACGGTCACCTCGGCGCCGAGCCGGCGGAAGGCTTGCGCCAGTGCAAGGCCGGCCGGGCCGCCGCCGAGCACGCCGAGATGTCGCGGGCAGGCGGTGAGGTCGAACAGCGTGTCGCAGGTCAGAAACGGCAAGCTGTCGAGCCCGGGGATATCCGGGACCAGCGGCCGCGTGCCGGTGGCGATGACGAAACGCCGCGCCGATATCGCGATGTCGCCGACCGCGACCGCGCGCGGGCCGGTGAAACGCGCCGCCCCCCGGATCACCTTGACCCCGAGCGCGCCGAAACGCGCGGCCGAGTCATTCGGCGCGATGGTGGCGACCACCTCGCGCACATGACGCAGGACCGCGGCGAAATCGATGCGCGGCTCGCCGGCCGTGATGCCGAAACCCGCGGCCTGGCGGATGTCATGGGCACGCCGGGCCGCCGCCATCAAGGCCTTGGTCGCCACGCAGCCGCTGGTCGCGCCGCCGCCGGCCGTCGCGTCCGTTTCGACCAGCACGACCGGCGCGCCGAGCGCGGCGCAGAAGGCGGCAACCGTCAGGCCGCCGGAACCGGCGCCAATGACGCAGACATCGGGGGAGAGCGGCTCTGGCACGGGGCGTCCTCGAGGCGTCGTTGGGGCGTCTGGAAGCGTGGCGCAACCTCCTTGTCGGCCGGCTCACCGGCCCTGTCGAGAGCTCATTCGGAGCGGCCGGGCCTCCCGTTACGTCTCGCTGCGGCCGAGCGTCGCAACCGGGCGGCGCCGGGGGAGGGTCATCCAGGTGTCATGGAACCGTAACGCGCCTGTCAGGCTGATCCCGCAGGGAACGCGCGTTCGATTACCCCTGTTCAATCTCCTTGGAGCCATTGATGCGCGCTCTCGTTCTCGCCGCCGCGGTCTTCGCGGCATCCCCCGCTTTTGCCCAGCAGGAATTTCCGGCGACGCTCGCCGGTCATGCCATGCTGCCGGCCGCGACCTTCATCCAGCCGCCGTCGGATGCGCCGGCCGACCTGCAGACCCCGGGCAAGTTTACCGGCGCCGCGCGCAACGACGCCGTCGGCTCGGTGATGGGGCTTTCCGCCGGCCGGCCGACCGGCCTGTCGGTGCCGTTCCGCGGCCAGCCGGCCCAGGGCCATTCGGGCATCAAGCGCATGGCCGACGGCACCTTCTGGGTGATCACCGACAACGGCTTCGGCGCCAAGGCCAATTCGCCCGATTCGATGCTCTACCTGAACCGCTACCGGATCGACTGGGAGAAGGGCTCGTTCGAACGCCTGCAGACCATCTTCCTGTCGGATCCGGACAAGAAGGTGCCGTTCCGCATCGCCAACGAGGCGACCGAGCGGCGCTACCTCACCGGCTCGGATTTCGACCTGGAGAGCTTCCAGATCGTCGGCGACAAGATCTGGATCGGCGACGAGTTCGGCCCCTATCTGATCCGCATCGACATGACCGGCAAGGTCGAGGCCGTGTTCGACACGCTGGTCGACGGCCAGGTGGTGCGCTCGCCGGACAATCCGGCCGTCACCACGCCCGCCGTGCCGGGCGGACCGGTCAATTTCCGGGTGCGCCGCTCCAAGGGCTTCGAGGGCATGGCCGCCTCGCCGGACGGCCGCTTCCTCTATCCGCTGCTCGAAGGCGCGCTGTGGGACACCCAGACCAATGCGCTCGAAATGCTCGACGGCAAGCAATATCTGCGCATCCTGGAATTCGATGTGCAGGCCGCCCGCTGGACCGGCCGCCACTGGAAGTTCATGCTCGACGAGAACAACCTGTCGATCGGCGACTTCAACATGATCGACGCCACCACCGGCATGATCATCGTGCGCGACGACAATGAAGGCGTGCCGGAGCGGGCCTGCCCGCAGGGCCAGCGCGCCGAGAACTGCTTCCATGCGCTGCCGCGCATCAAGCGGATCTGGAAGATCGAAATGACCGATGCCAATGCCGGCGGCCCGGTCCGCAAGATCGGCTTCATCGACCTCCTGCGCATCCAGGATCCGGACAAGCGCGCCCGCGTGCCGCTGTCCGGCGGCGTCTTCCAGTTCCCGTTCTTCACCATCGAGAATGTCGAGATCGTCGACGCGGACCACATCATCGTCGGCAATGACAACAACCTGCCGTTCTCGTCGAGCCGCGACCCGAACCGGGCCGACGACAACGAGATGGCGCTGCTGCGCGTGCCGGAATTCCTGCGCGCCCGCTGAGCGGTCCGCCCTTAGGCCAACAGAGGGGCTCGGCTCACGCCGGGCCCCTTTTTCATAGGCGCGGCCGGCGCCGCTTCGTCGAGCGCTTCGAGCATGATCGTGGCAAGACGGGCGGTGGCCGGCGCGGGCTCGGCTTCGGCCAGATGCAGGGCGAGCCCGACCGAGGGCAGGGACGGCAGTCCCGCCTCGCCCGGCGCGAGCGCGCGCAGCGTCGCCGGCAGGCCGATTTCGGTCCTGACACTCAAGCCGAGCCCTGCCGAGACCGCGGCCCAGAGACCGCCAAGGCTCGGACTGGTGAAAGCTGCCCGCCAGGCCAGGCCGGCATGGTCGAGCGCGCTGGTCGCCGCGCTGCGCATCAGGCAAGGCGCTTCGAAGGTCGCCAGCGGCACGGCTTCTCCGGTGCCATAGGGCCAGGGGCCGGCGGCGGGCCCGATCCAGCGCATCGGCCAGTTGCCGAGGTGGCGGCTGTTCAGCCGCGCCGTGCCGTCGTCCCAGGCCAGCGCCAGATCGAGCTTGCCCGATATCAGCCGGTCCACGATGTCGGCATTGCGGCCGACCCGGGCCTCGATCCTGACCTTCGGATTGGCGCGGGCGAAACGGCCGAGCACATCAGGCAGCAGCACCTCGCCGAAATCCTCGGGCATGCCGAGCCTGACCCACCCTTCGAGCTCGACACCGCCGACGGCCGCGGCGGCCTCGTCGTTCAGTTCGATCAGGCGGCGGGCATAGCCAAGCATGACTTCGCCGGCATCGGTCAGGGCCAGGCCCCGGCCGGCGCGGCGGAAGACCGGCGTTCCCGCCTGATCCTCGAGCTTCTTCAACTGCGCGCTGACCGCCGAGGTCGATCGGCCCAGCCGGTCGGCGGCGCGGGCGAAACTGCCGAGTTCGACGCCGGTGACGAAGCTGCGGAGAACGTCGAGGTCGAAGGTGATCCGGTGCATGTCATTGTCCTGAATATCAGGATTATTGATCCATGATTTCCTGATTTTACGGATCATGTTGTGGCCCCATGATGGCTTCCGTCAAGCGCGCCAAGGCGCCTGGCCTGTCGCATCAGGAGGACGGCCCATGCCGTTTGCACGCATCTCGCTTCTCAAGGGCAAGTCGCCGGACTATCTCCGGGCGCTGTCCGGCGGTCTTCATCAGGCCCTGGTCGAGGCTTTCGACGTGCCGCAAGACGACCGTTTCCAGGTGATCCATCAGCTCGCGCCGGGTGAACTGGTCTTCGACCGGCATTATCTCGGCGGTCCGCGCTCGGATGACTTCGTGCTGATCCAGATCACCGCCGGCCGGCTTCGCAGCACCGCGGTCAAACAGGCTTTCTATCGGCGCCTGGTCGCCTTGCTCGCCGCGGCACCGGGGCTATGCCCTGCGGATGTCATGGTGATCATCTCCACGACCCATGCCGACGAGTGGTCGTTCGGTGGTGGCGAGGCGCAGATGGTGGCGGCGAGCGATACGCGCGCGGAGGTCGGTCATGCACAGCGGTCCTGACCGGGCGGAGCTGCCTTTCATCCGTGACGACGGCGTGGACGAAAAGCCGCGGGTGCCGCAAGCCATGACGATCATCCGTGCGGGGAGCGCGATCACCCGCGGCCCCACGGCCATCGCCAGCGGGCCGTTCTGGGCGGAGACGCTGATCGCCAGCGCCGTCGACGGCGAACCGACCGTGGTGCGCGCGACCTTCGAGCCGGGCGCGGCGACCCATTGGCACAGCCATCCGCTCGGCCAGGTGCTCTATGTGCTGACCGGTGTCGGCCGCGTGCAGCGCGACGGCGGGCCGGTCGAGGAGGTGAGGAGCGGCGACTGCGTCTGGTTCGCAGCCGGCGAGCGCCATTGGCATGGCGCTTCGCCGGACAGCCTGTTCGCCTATGTCAGCATCCAGGGGATCAGGGACGGCACCGCCGCGCACTGGATGGAACCGGTCGCCGGCGGATAGGGCTCAAAGCGTGATCGCCGGCCGCCGGGTCATCCGGGTGACGTTCTTGCGCACCGCGAAGATCCGGCCATAGGCGTCGCCCTTCAGGTCCTGCCGGTAGCCGCGATAGTCGAGCAGCGGGTCCCAGGAACATTCCTCGTCGTGCAGGGTCTCGAAATCGGCCGCCAGGATGTCGCGGATCTGCGTGCGGTTCCTGCGGTTCTGGAATTCCAGCAGGACGAGCGAGGTCTTCGACAGGTCGAGATGGGACAGGACGTCGCCTTCGCCGCCCTCGATGTCGATCTTGACCACATCGGCCGAGGGCAGGCTCGCCGGATCGACCACGTCGACCTCATAGGTCTCGGCCATGTGGCCTTCGACGAAAGTGTCACCGGAATAGGCGGCAAGGCCGGATTCGCCGTCGCCGGCATAACGGCTGACGAAGGTGGCGCGCTTGTCGGGCCCTGGAAACAGGGCGGCGTTGACGATGGTGATGTCGCGCCGGCCCTCGGTGTTGCGCCGCAGATAGTCGAATGTACCAGGGTGCGGTTCGAAAGACTTCACCGCGCTGCCCGGCCAGCGGGCCGCGGCCCAGAGCGTGAAGGAACCGACATTGGCGCCGATATCGAGGATGTCGAGCCCGATGCCGTCATAGTCGGCCTCGTATTCACCTTCGAGCACGTCCTTGATGGCGAATTCCATCGGTTCCGGGCAAAGCACCATCATGGGAATGCGGGCGACATAACGATTCAAGGAAGGATCCTCCTGCGGGCCTGGAGCCGTGGCGCCTCGACGCGGCGGCATCATGGAGCAAGCTACCGCGCGTCGCGCGCTTTTCCAGGGGCTGTGGCGGGATTGATCGCCGTGGGCACCGCATGGCGGCCGGTCATGCCCCCAGGGGGCCGTTCGTGGTCTTCGGTTGCCGGCGGTTCTAGCGTGCGGTACCGGCCGGCTTGCCGGAGATGTCGACGATATCGAGGAACTGCCGGATCGCGCCCTCGACCGGGCCGTCATTGAGGATGGTCACGTCGGCGGGCGCACTGGTCTCGACGAGACGGGCGACCCGGGCCGCGGCGTCGCCGTCGGTGGAACGGGCGCGTGCCGCCACCCGCGCCGCGAGCACCTCGGGCGGCGCGGTGATCTCGACGACGATCACCGCCTCGTAGCGCCGGCGGGCGGTCTCGATGACGCCGCGCGAGACATTGCAGACGACCGTGCGGCCCTCGGTCAAGAGGTGATCGATGGCGACGGGAATGCCGTAGTGGTGGCCGTGCGCCGACCAGGACAGGGCAAAGCCGCCGACCTTGGCGAGCGTCGCGAAGGTCGCGGCGTCGACCTCGGCATTGGCTTCCGCCGCCGAGGGCGGCCGGGTGACGACCCGGCTCGGGAACAGCACGGCGTCGCCGCCGGCAAGCCGCCGGCGTGCCGCGTCGATCAGGGTGTCCTTGCCGGCGCCGCTCGGGCCGACGACCAGCACGAGCCGGCCCGGCCCGATCCGGGCGGGCCTGTCGGCCGGCGTTGGGTCAAGCGCGCCGGACATGGACATGGTCAGGAGATCCTGAGGCCAGTGCGCCAGACCTGGCGGACCACCGGCTGGTTGCCGACGAGCGCCACGCGCACCAGGTCACCGCGCTTGCCGAGCGCGATCTCGCCGCGATCGGTCATGCCGGTCGCCGCCGCCGGCGTCTTGGACACCGTGCGAATGGCACCGGGCAGGCCGCCGACCGCTGGCACGCCGGCGAGGCCGAAGGCACCCTGGATCAGGCTGATCGGCACATAGTCGGACGACAGGATGTCGAGCACGCCGGCTTCCGCCAGTTCCACCGCCGAGACATTGCCGGAATGCGAGCCGCCACGGACGACGTTGGGCGCGCCCATCAGCACCGAAATGCCGGCGGCATGGGAGGCCCGGGCCGCTTCCACGGTGGTCGGGAATTCGGCGATCGACACCTGGTCGGCGAGCGATTCCGTCACATGCTCTTCCAGCGTGTCGTCATGGCTCGCCAGCGCGATCCGCCGCTCGTGGGCGAGCGCCACCAGGCCACGCTTGTTCGGCTCGGCGATGATGGCGGAGCGCGCCTTGCGGGATTCGAACAGGGCGGTCAGTTCGTCCTCGGCGAGGCCGCTCTTGCCGCGATAATAGATCCGCTGCTTTTCCTCGTCGCGGAACTGGCGCTGGCCGGGCGTGTGGTCCATCAGCGACATCAGGCGCACGTCGAAACGGGCGAGATAGTCGGCGGCCTCCTCGACCACGCCGCGCGAGGGGATCTCGCAGCGCAGGTGGGTGTGGTGGTCGGCGCGCAGCAGCCCGGTCTTCTTGGCCGCCTCGATTGCTTCCGAGAGTTCCAAAAGCGCGTCGGAGACGCCGGGGCGGTCGTCGTCGCGGCCGACCCGCAGGCTGTCGAACACCGTGGTGATGCCGGAGGCGGCGATCTGCGCGTCATAAGCGAAGACCGCCGAGAGCGGATCCCAATAGACCTTCGGCCGCGGCGCGTAATGCGGCTCGAGATGGTCGGTGTGCAGCTCGACCAGGCCGGGAATGATCAGGTCGTCGCCGCAGTCGATGGCGTCGGAACGCTGGCGGTCCTCCTCCAGCCCGACGATCTCGCCGTTCTCGACGACGATGGTGGCCGCGACCTCGCGATCGGCGAGGACGACGCGGCGGGCGAAGAGCGAGGCGGAGCCCTTGTCGGTGGTTGCTCTCATGGTCGTCTCTGGCTCCTCATGCGGCACGTGCGGCGAATGTGGTGACGTCGACGATGCGGGTGGCGACCCGCTCACGGACGTCGTCGTCGTGGAAGATGCCGACGATCGCCGTGCCGTCGGCCTTCTTGGTGTCGATCAGCTCGACCACCGCGGCGCGGTTCCTGGCATCCAGCGAAGCGGTCGGTTCGTCAAGCAGCAGGATCGGATGATCGGCTATGAAACCGCGCGCGATGTTGACGCGCTGCTGCTCGCCGCCGGAAAAGGTCGAGGGCGGCAGCGACCATAGCCGCTCGGGCACATTGAGGCGGGTCAGCAGCGCCCGGGCACGGGTCTCCGCCTCGTCGCGGTCGATGCCGAAGGCGATGGCCGCTTCCGCCACCACGGCGAGTGCCGGCACGCGCGGAATGACCCGCAGGAATTGCGAGACGTAACCGACGGTGTGGCGGCGCAGCGCCAGGACGCGGCGCGGCGCGGCGGTCGCGATGTCGACGGTCTCAGGCGCGGCGCCGCCTTGGGCGACGATGCGGATGGCCCCGGAATCGGTGCGGTAATTGCCGTAGATCATTTTCAGGATCGACGACTTGCCGGCGCCCGAGGGGCCGCCGAGCACGATGCATTCGCCCGGCGCCACTGCGAGCGAGACGCCGCTGACGACGGGAATCGTCAGGCCGCCCTGCAGGTGCATGGTGAAGGTCTTGCCGACATTGTCGAGGGTCAGGATCGCGGTCATGTCGACGCTCCTCACGGCTGCAGGATCGAGGAGACGAGCAACTGGGTATAGGGCTCGCGCGGATCGTCCAGCACCTGGTCGGTCAGGCCGGTCTCGATGGCGCGCCCATCCTTCATCACCAGAATGCGGTGGGACAGAAGCCGCGCCACGGCAAGATCGTGGGTGACGACGATCGCGGCGAGACCGAGATCGGCGACCAGGCCGCGCACGAGGTCGAGCAGGCGGGCCTGGACGGAGACGTCGAGGCCGCCGGTCGGTTCGTCCATGAAGACCAGGCGCGGATTGGTGACGAGGTTGCGGGCGATCTGCAGCCGCTGGCGCATGCCGCCGGAATAGGCCGCCGGCTTGTCGTCGATCCGGTCGGGGTCGATCTCGACCCGGTCGAGCCAGGTCTCGGCCTCCTCGCGGATGCGGCCGTAATGACGCCAGCCGACCGCCATCAGCCGTTCGCCGACATTGGCACCGGCGGAGACCCCCATGCGCAGGCCGGCGGCGGCGTCCTGGTGGACGAAACCCCAGTCGGTGCGGAACAGGAAGCGCCGCTCGGCCTCCGACAGCGAGACGATGTCGCGGGTGACGCCGTCGCGCATGGCATACATCACCCGGCCGGCGGAGGGCGCCATCTGGCCGGAGAGCAGTTTCAGGAGCGTCGACTTGCCCGAACCGGATTCGCCGACCACCGCCAGCACTTCGCCGGCATGGAGGTCGAAGGAGACATCGCGGCAGCCGGTGCGGGCGCCGTAGAATTTCGACACGTTTTCCGCGGTCATCAGCGGCTGGTCGGTCATGATGCTGCTCCCGCGATGGCCTTCGGTGCTTCTCCGAGCAACTCGCCGCGATGGCCCTCGGCCCGGCGCTCCTCGCAATGGTCGGTGTCGGAACAGACGAACATGCGGCCGCCGCGGTCGTCGGTGATGACCTCGTCGAGATAGGTGTGGCGCGCGCCGCAGAGGTCGCAGGGCCGGTCGAACTTGGTCGGCTCGAACGGATGGTCCTCGAAATCGAGCGACACCACGCTGGCATAAGGCGGCACGGCGTAGATGCGCTTTTCGCGGCCGGCGCCGAACAGCTGCAGGGCGGCGCAGTCGTCCATCTTCGGATTGTCGAATTTCGGCGTCGGCGAGGGGTCCATGACATAACGCCCCTCGACCTTCACCGGATAGGCATAGGTCGTGGCGATATGGCCGTGAGTGGCGATGTCCTCGTAGAGCTTCACATGCATGAGGCCGTAATCTTCCAGCGCATGCATGACGCGCGTCTCGGTCTCGCGCGGCTCCAGGAAGCGCAGCGGTTCCGGGATCGGCACCTGGTAGACCAGCACCTGGTTGTCGGTGAGGGTCTTTTCCGGGATCCGGTGGCGGGTCTGGATGATGGTCGCATCCGCCGTCGCCGTGGTGGTCGCGACGTCTGAGGTCTTTTCGAAGAACTTGCGGATCGACACGGCATTGGTCGTGTCGTCGGCGCCCTGGTCGATCACCTTCAGCACGTCGTCGGCGCCGAGGATTGCCGCGGTCACCTGCACGCCGCCGGTGCCCCAGCCATAAGGCATGGGCATTTCGCGCGAGGCGAAGGGCACCTGATAGCCGGGGATGGCGATGGCCTTCAGGATGGCCCGGCGGATCATCCTTTTGGTCTGCTCGTCCAGATAGGCGAAATTATAGTGGGCGGTCATTCCGCGGCATCCTTCAGATCGGGCGTTTCCAGCGGCGTCCTGGCTTCGCGCGCGGCGAGCTCCTGGCGCATCTTGCGGACCAGGCCGAGCTCGGCCTGGAAGTCGACATAATGCGGCAGCTTCAGATGCTCGACGAAGCCGGTGGCCTGGACGTTGTCGGAATGCATCAGCATGAATTCCTCGTCCTGGGCCGGCGCCGTGACCTCCTCGCCGAGCTCACGGGCGCGCAGCGCCCGGTCGACCAGCGCCATGGCCATGGTCTTGCGCTCGCAATGGCCGAAGGCGAGGCCATAACCGCGGGTGAAGCGCGGCGCCTCGGTGGACGAGCCCTTGAACTGGGTGACCATCTGGCATTCGGTGATGGTGAGGTCGCCGAGCGGCACGGCGAAACCGACATCCTCGACTTCGAGCTCGATCTCGACCTCGCCGAGCCGGATCTCGCCGGCAAAGGGATGGGTGCGGCCATAACCGCGCTGGGTCGAATAACCGAGCGCCAGCAGGAAGCCCTCGTCGCCACGCGCCAGGTTCTGCAGCCGCAGGTCGCGGCCGGCGGGGAAATCGAGGGGTTCGCGGGTGAGGTCGCCGACCGGCGCGCCGGGCTCGGCCTGCGGGTTGCGCTCGATCAGGTCGTCCTGGCCGAGCAGGTCGGTGACCCGCGGCATGGCGGTGTCGTCGGCCGGGGCGGTCGGCGGTTCGGCGACGGGGGCGCCGGCTTCCAGCAGGAAGTCGAGCAGGCGGTGGGTGTAGTCGAAGGTCGGCCCCAGCACCTGGCCACCGGGCAGGTCCTTGAAGGTCGCCGAAACCCGCCGGCGCACCGCCATGTCGGCGGTGTCCACCGGCTCGCTCGCGCCGAAGCGCGGCAAGGTGGTGCGGAAGGCGCGGATCAGGAAGGCGGCCTCGACCAGATCGCCGCGCGCCTGCTTGATGGCGAGCGCGGCGAGATCGCGATCGTAAAGCGAACCTTCGGTCATCACCCGGTCGACGGCGAGCGTCAGCTGCTCGCGGATCTGCGCGGGCGCCACCTCGGGGATCGCGGGATCGCCGCGCCGCGCATGGGCGAGCAAAGCGTGTGCATTGTCGATGGCGCGTTCGCCGCCTTTGACTGCCACATACATGTCAGGCCTCGCTGATGCGGGTGGTGCGCGGCAGGGCGGCCACGCCGTCGGGGCCGGCCAGGACCAGGTCGACCCCGCGCGGGAACAAGGCGTGGTTGTCGGCGAGGCGGGCGACGATGTCGGCCGGCAGGTTCTCGACGGCCAGTCCGGCGGAACCCTTGATGCCAGGGCCTTCCAGCTTGAGGGCGCGGCCCGCGTTCAGGCTCGGCACCTGCAGGATCAGCGTGGTCGAACGATCCGGATAGGCGTCGGTGCCCAGCGCGAAAGTGTCGAAACCGCCAAGTGCCGGCGGGTCGGCGATCACGGCGAAGGCGGCCTGCGACGGTTCGCGCGTCAATTTGGCGCCGCTGTGGAAGCTGAGATAGGTCCGGATCTCGTCGGTCGACAAGGCTGCGTCGAGAAAGACCGAGGTCTCGAAATCGGCGAGCGCCAGGATGACCGCGGCGGCAACCGGGGTTAGCGGGGCGGGCGCTTCGGCAAGGCCCATGACCGGCTGGATCGTGCCGGGGCGGGCGAGCGCATTCATCACGGCGCGGAAGGCCTGCTGCGCCTCATGCACCGGGTCGGCATAAGCAAGGGCGATGGCCATCAATTGTCTCCCCGCACCATGGTGAAGAAGTCGACGCGGGTCGCGGCGGTGCGCTCGGCCTTCAGGGTCTTTTCGGCGGCGAGGCGCCGGCGCACCGGCTGCAGCGCCGTCTCCACCGCCGCGCGATGGATCTCGCTCTGCCAGAGCGCGTCGGCGAGCGCCGCCAGCCGGGCTTTTTCGCCATCGCGCCCGAGCACGTGGCCGAAGCCGACCTCGCCGCTCGGCAGCGCCACGGCGGCGCGGGTGACGGTCGCCTCGCCCAGATTGAAGGGGGCGCCGTCGCCGCCGATGCGGCCGCGCACCATGACGAGGCCGATCTCGGGCGCCCGGAGCGTGCGGACCGCCGGCATGGGCGAGATCGTGGTTTCGATCAATGCCAGCTCGGCCGATGTGGCCCGGGCGGCGATGGCCATGGCGGCCTTGCGGGCGGCCTGGATGGCGTCGGGTGGGGAATCAGTGTCGGTCATTGGCTGGGTCATGGGTTGTATATTCATCTAGATGACTATACTTTTATGACAGTGCCGCTGGATGATCAAGCCGAATGATCACATCGTCCCGGCGTGATATCGACGATCGGATGAAAAGGGGGCTGCGGCGGGCCGCCGCGACGCGCGGCGCATTTCCCACCGGGGCCATGACAGGCGAATGACGAGGCAAGCGATGCTGGCACGCGGCGGCGGTGTCACGGTCTGGCGGCAGATCGCCGAGGCGATGGAGGCCGATATTGTCGGCGGCGGCTTGCCGCCGGGGTCGCGCATGCCGACGGAAGCCGCCTTGTCGGCGCGCTTCGGCGTCAACCGGCATACCGTTCGCCAGGCGTTGAAATCGCTGGTCGAGAAGGGGCTGGTGCGGGTGGCGCAGGGGTCGGGCACCTATGTCGAGGCCAAGCCGCTGGCCTATCCGATCGGCATGCGCACGCGCTTTTCCGAGATCGTACTGGACCAGGAACGCGAGCCGGCGGGCCGGCTGATCGCTCACCGTATCGCCGGGGCGACGGCCGAGGTCGCGGCCGCGCTGCATCTGGTGCCCGACGATCCCGTCGTCATGGTCGACAGCATGCGTTTCGCCGACGGGGTGCCGATCTCCTGGGGCTATTCAGCCTTTCCCTTGCCGCGCTTTGCCCGGGTGCCCGAGGTCTATGCCGCGACCGGCTCGATCTCGGCCGCGCTCGCCGCTTGCGGCGTGCCGGATTACCGGCGGACCTCCACCCATGTCGGCGCGGCTATCGCCGACCGGATCGATGCCGAACGGCTGGAAGTCGGCCTCGGCCGGCCGATCCTTGTCATGGAGGCCGTCAATGTCGACCCCGACGGCATTCCGATTCAGTGGGGCCGCTCGCATTTCTCCGCCGACCGGGTGCGCATCACGGTGGGAAGCTAGGACCGGCTTGCCGGTGATTGTGACCCTTTGGCTGGATGGGCGTCGCGGCGCCTGTCGCTGCGCTTTCAGCCGTGAACATTCAGTTGACCCGGGTTTGGTTGGCATTGCGCCGATGGACCCAAGCGGAAATCGCCCATTGGAATGGCGCACACCCCGGAACGGCCGTTCTCTATGAGCAATAGGAGTGAAGTCGTGGATGGCCGGGACAAGCCCGGCCAAGACGAGAAGTGCCTTCGAGGGGGCCTCGGGCTCGATAGCCACAAGTCCGTGCCGCGGCCCAGGGTCGTGTGAGGCTCGCACATCGTCTTGCCCGGGCTTGTCCCGGGCATCCACGACTTGTTTGCAGCCAAATCGGCCAGTCAAAATCTCCGCGCAGCGGCACCAGCCTGAAGTTCGCGCACTGCCTCCGACGCTCAGCGCCTCTGCGCGCTGTCGCCGATCAGCGCGAAGCGCAGGCGGGTCGAGACGACGTCGATGGCCATGACGGTGATGAGGACCATCAGGATCAGGGCCGAGACCTGCTGATATTCCAGCACCCGGATCTGCTCGGCCAGATGCAGGCCGATGCCGCCGGCGCCGACAATGCCGATAATGGTGGCCGAGCGCGTATTGCTTTCGAAATAATAGAGCACCTGGCTGCCGATGACCGGCAGGATCTGCGGAAGAAGGCCGAAGCGCATGGCGTCGAGCCCGCTGCCGCCGACCGAGGCGACGCCTTCGACCGCCTTGCGATCGGCCGCCTCGATGGCTTCGGAAAACAGCTTGCCGAACACGCCGAAATTGGCGGTGACCAGCGCCAGCACGCCGGCAAAGGGACCGAGGCCGACGACGCTGACCCAGATCAGTGCCCAGATCAGTTCGTCGACACCCCTGATGGTGTCGAGAAAGCGCCGCGACAGGAAATGCACCACCCCATTGGGGATGACGTTCTTGGCGGCGAGGAAGCCGAAGGGAAAGGCGAGCAGGGCGGCCGCCATGACGCCGAGAAAGGCGATGGCGACGGTTTCGGCCAGGGCGTGCAGGTAGATCAGGAATTTCGACCAGCTGCCGGTCGAGGGCGGGATCATGCGCCAGAGAAATTCGGCGAGCTTGCCGAGGCCGAGCAGCAGTTTCGGCAGGGAGAATTCCAGCTGGACGAGGCCGAAGACGAGCAGGGCGGCAAGCGCCACCAGCGTGCCGATGACCCGGGCGCGATGGCCGATCGAGGGCGTGAAGATATCGGGATAGCGGGTTCTGAGGTCGGCCTCGCGGGCGCGGGCATCGGCGACGATGGGGTGCAGCGTGTTCGCGGTCATGACCGCTTCTCCATGCCGATCAGCTGGTGGCGCACACGCTCGGTGGCGAGATCGATGACCATGACGGTGACGATGATCAGCACCAGGATCGCCGAGACGTCGGAATAGTAGAACTTGCGGATGGCCTCGATCAGGTCCTGGCCGATGCCGCCGGCGCCGACGAAACCCATCACCGCCGCGCCGCGGACATTCACCTCGAAACGCAGCAGCGCATAGCTGACGAAATTCGACAGGACCTGCGGCACCACGGCGAAGCGCACGGTCTCGGTCCAGGTGGCGCCGGTGGCGGTCAGGCCGTCGACCGGCTTCATGTCGATATTCTCGACCACTTCGGCGAACAGCTTGCCGAGCGCGCCGGCGGTGTGAATGGCGATGGCGAGCACGCCGGGAACCGGCCCGAGGCCGAAGGCGACGACGAAGATCAGGGCGAAGACGATCTCGGGAACGGTACGGCAGAATTCCAGGAAGCGCTTGGCGCCGACGCGGATCCACGGGCTCGGCGTCAGGTTGCCGGCGGCGAAGAAGCAGAGCGCGAAACCGGCAATGGCGCCGAGCACGGTGCCGACATAGGCGATCAGCAGCGTCTCGGCCAGAAGCGTCAGCCATTTGCTGAAGCCCCACATCCACTCGACCGGATCGACGAGCACGAAACGTCCGGTGGCCGGCCCGTTGTCCAGCGTGAAGATGCGGCCGATGTAATCGGTGAAACGCCAGAGATTGCCGACGAACTTGGACAGATCGACATCGGTGACGGCGCCGGCGACGAAGGTGGCGCAGCCGAACAGGACGAGGCCGAGGATCAATTGCCGGCGCTTGGCGCCGACCGCTTCGCCATAGGCGCGCCGAAGCGGCTCGAGCTGCTGGTCGGGCAGGCGGGGAATGGCGCTCGCCATGAACGTGTCTCCGGAGAAGGATTTGAGCGCCCGGCAAAGAAACGGGGTGGGCCGCGAAAGGACCCACCCCGGGAGGTTGCTCGGAGGTCGCTCAGGAACGCGCGCGGCGCATCTGGTCGACGAATTTCTGCAGCTCGACAATGGTTTCGTAGTCGCGATGCGAGACGGCGTGGAAGCCGAGATCCTTGCCGTCGGACAGGCGGTCGAAGGCGGCCTTGGCCTTGGCCGGGGCGTCCATGAAGGCTTTCAGGATGGCCGCGCGGGCTTCTTCCGGCAGCGAGGTGATGAAGGCGTAGGGCGAGCCGGCGATCAGGTCGGACTTGAAGATCATTTTGAAGTCCTCGGCGCGCACCATGTTCTTGTTGGCCATGCGCGAGAGGTTGGAATCGGTCTCGGAGTTCCACCAGTTGAAGGCGGCGTCGCAGGTGCCCTGCTGGACGGCGGTCACGGCGTTCTCGTGGGAACCGGCATAAACGACGCGGGCGAAGAACTGGTCGGGATTGGTGATGCCGAGCTTGCTCAGGGCAAAGCGCGGCACATTGTTGCCGGAGGTCGAATTGGGGTCGACGAGACAGAGGTTCTTGCCGCGCAGATCTTCGATCTTGGTGGCCGGGTTGTTGGCGCGCACATAGAGCACCGAATAATAGCCGATCGAACCGTCGGAATTGATCGAGGTGACGAAGGGCTCGACGGCGCCGTTGGTGACGGTGCGGGCGCGGACATAGGATGCCGGGCCGTAATAGGCGAGCTGGATCTGGCCGGCGCGCTGGCCTTCGATGACCGCGGCATAGTCATTGGCGATGCGCAGCGTCACCTTGGTGCCGAGCTCGCGCGCCAGATAGTCGACGAAGGGAGCGTAGCGCTCGGTCACGCCCGAGGCGTTCTCGGCCGGGATGACGGCGAGCACCAGCTCGGGATAGCGGCTCTGCCAGCTCTGCGTCTGGGCCTGCACGGCGGTGGCGGCGATGGCGAGGCCGGCGAGGCCGGCCAGCACGTTGCGGCGGGTGAACATGGTCGTGTCTCCGAAAAAAGGCGGATTGGGCGAACGGGTCAGGCCAGAGCCGCGGCGGCAAAGGCGCCGGCCGCCGCGGGAACCGGGGTATGGCTGTCGATGACGTCGTCGGCCTCGATGCCGTAGAGCTCGCGCGCTGCGGCATGGGTCAGTTCGGCCGGCGAGCCGTCGAACACGACCCGGCCCTGGGCCATGCCGACGAGGCGGTCGCAATAGGTCTTGGCGAGGTCGAGCGAATGAAGATTGCAGATCACCGTGATGCCGTAGTGACGGTTGATCCGCTGCAGCGCGTCCATGACGATGCGGGTGTTGCGCGGGTCGAGCGAGGCGATCGGCTCGTCGGCGAGAATGAATTTCGGTTCCTGGACCAGGGCGCGGGCGATCGCCACGCGCTGCTGCTGGCCGCCGGACAGGCTTTCGGCGCGCTGGCTGGCGAGCGAGCCGATGTCGAACTGTTCCAGCGCCGACAGCGCGATGGCCTTGTCCTCGGCCGTCCACAGCTTGAGCAGGGCGCGGGCCTGGCTGACATGGTTGAGCCGGCCCATCAGCACATTGGTCAGCACGTCGAGGCGGCCGACCAGGTTGAACTGCTGAAAGATCATGGCGCAGGACTGGCGCCAGGCGCGCAGTTCGGCGCCGTGAAGGCCGGTGACGTCGCGGCCGTCGAACAGGATACGGCCTTCGGAGGGGTCCTGCAGGCGATTGATCATGCGCAGCAGCGTCGATTTGCCGGCGCCCGAACGGCCGATCACGCCGATGAAGGCCCCCTCGGCGATGTCGAGCGAGACGTCCGACACGGCGGCCTTCGCGCCAAATCGTCGGGTGACCTTGTCGATGGTGAGCATGGGGCTGAGCCTCGGATGAAACAACGCGGCAGGCAGCGAGCAGAGGCCGCCATCTCGTCATCTCTCGGCTCTAGGACAGGCGAATAACAGTTTTGTGACGATGTTCTGCCGGGAACCTCAAGCAATAGTCGCAGATGATTACTTCGGAATTGTCATCCAGGTGTCATTGTTGTGTCATTCGGGCCGGCAAGACGATCCGGCTCGGCCCCCTGGGCGCGCGCACGCACAGCAGAAAGACCCGACATGACCAAGCTCGGCCTCGAACCGTCGATCCACCCGGACGCCATCGTCCGCAACAGCCGGTTCGGCGCCTATACCGAGGTCGGTGCGCGCACCGTGATCTCCGAAACCGTCATGGGCGACTATTCCTACATCGTCCAGGACGGCCAGATCGACATGTCCGATATCGGCAAATTCTGCTCGATCGCCGCGCATGTCCGGATCAATCCGGGCAATCACCCGACCGAGCGGGCGAGCCAGAGCCATTTCCTCTATCGCGCCTCGCGCTATTTCGACGGCGAGCCGGACGAAGCCGGCTTCTTCGACTGGCGCCGCTCCCATGCGGTGACGATCGGCCATGACGTCTGGATCGGCCATGGCGGGGTGGTGCTCGCCGGCCGCACCGTCGGCACCGGCGCGGTGGTGGCGGCCGGCGCCATCGTCACCAAGGACGTCGCACCCTATACGATCGTCGGCGGCAATCCGGCGCGGCCGATCCGTCGCCGTTTCGACGAACGGGTCGCCGAACGGTTGCAGGCGCTGGCCTGGTGGGACTGGACGCATGAACAATTGCGGCTGGCCTTGCCGGATTTCCGAAAGCTCGCCATCGAGGCTTTCCTGGACAAATACGAAAGCGAGGCCTGATATCGCGGCCGATATCGGCGCGGCCCGCCGCGGGGTGTCATGACGACGCCGGTTTGACGTTGTCGATCCGGTCCGCTTGATCCCGCGCGGGCGAACCTTCAGCATCGGTCGCGAGCGTCGGTTCGCTCGGGAGGTCCCATGTCTCTCTACCGGCTCGATCGCTATTTCACGCCGTCGTCGGTGGCCATTGTCGGCGCCACCGACCGGCAGGGTTCCATGGGCATGGCTTTGCTCGCCAACATGCGCCGGGCCGGCTACGAGGGCGGGCTCTACCCGGTCAACCCGCATCACCAGATGCTCGACGGGCTCGCCTGCTATCCGTCACTCGGTTCTCTGCCCGCCGTCCCCGACCTGGTCGTGCTGGCGACCCCCGGCCGCACCATTCCGGGGCTGGTCGCCGAAGCCTCCGCGCTCGGGGTGCCGGCGGCGGTGATCATCTCGGCGCTCGAGCGCGACGGTTACGGCGCGGCGGCGGGCCAGATCGCCAAAGCGGCCCGCGCCCATGGTCTCCGGATCGTCGGGCCGAACTGTTTCGGCGTGATCGCGCCGCATGGCAAGGTCGACGCGAGCTTTGCCTCGCGCGGCGCGAGGCCCGGGTCGCTCGCCTTCGTGTCGCAATCGGGAGCGATCGCCGCGGCCCTGCTGGAATGGGCGCATATGCGCAATATCGGCTTTTCCGGAGTGGTGACGATCGGTGATCAGCTGGATGTCGATGTCGGCGACTGGCTGGACTATTTCGCCGCGGATTATCGCAGCCGCGCCATCCTGCTCTACATCGAGGCGGTCACCGACGTGCGCAAGTTCATGGCCTCGGCCCGGGCGGCGGCGCGTTCCAAGCCGGTGATCGTGCTGAAATCCGGACGGCACCGGGCGGCGGCCAACGCGGCCCGATCGCATACCGGCGCCCTGGCCGGCGCCGACGACGTCTATGCCGCGGCCTTCGCGCGGGCCGGCCTGGTGCGGGTGAGCGACCTGGACGAATTGATCGCGGCGGCCGAGACGCTGTCGCGCTTCACGCCGTTTCACGGCGACCGGCTGGGCATCGTCACCAATGGCGGCGGCCTCGGCGTTCTCGCGGTCGACAGCCTGATCGATCGCGGCGGCAAGCTCGCCAGCCTCGGCGCCGCGACCTTGACCCGGCTCGAGGCGTCGATGCCGGCGATCTGGTCGCATGGCAATCCGATCGACATCATCGGCGACGCCGACGCCGCCCGCTATGACGAGGCGATGCAGGCGGCCCTCGACGATCCCAATGTCGACGCGGTGCTGGTGATGAACTGCCCGACCGCCTTGCTGCCGAGCCATGAGGCGGCCTCGGCGGTCGCCAATGTGGTGACCTCCAGGCGGTCCAGGGGCGAACGGGTCAAGCCGGTCTTCTCGGTCTGGCTCGGCGACCAGGAGGAGGCGACGACGATCTTCGCCGAGGCCGGCCTGCCGAGCTATCCGACCGAGTCGGAAGCCATTCGCGGCTTCATGCATATCGTCGGTTATACGCGCGGCCAGGCGGCCCTGCTGGAGACCCCGGAAAGCGCCGAGATCGTGCCGCCGGCCGACCTCGCCAGGCTGCGCGCGGCGATCGCCGAGACGGTCAAGGCGGGACGCCGATGGCTCGATCCGCTCCTGGTCGACCGCATCCTGTCGGCCTATGGCATCGCCACCATCCCGATCCGGCTGGCACGGACGGCCCAGGAAGCCGGCGACCACGCGGTGGAATTCCTGCGCGACGGCCACGCCTGCGCGGTGAAGATCCTGTCGCCCGACATCGTGCACAAGTCGGATGTCGGCGGCGTGCAGCTCGGCCTCGCGACGCGCGAGGCGGTGGAAGCGGCCGCCGCGGACATGTTGACCCGCATCATCAGGGAGGTGCCCAAGGCGACCATCGAAGGCGTGACGGTGCAACCGATGATCCACCGCCCGGGCGCCATCGAGTTGATCGCCGGTCTCGCCGACGATCGCACCTTCGGTTCGGTGATGCTGTTCGGCCGCGGCGGCAAGGCGGTCGAACTGATCAAGGATCGCGCGCTGGCGCTGCCGCCGCTCGACATGCGCATCGCCCGCGACATGATCGCCCGCACGCGCATTGCCAAGCAGATGGCCGGCTATCGCGACGTGCCGGCGGTCGATGGTGCCAAGGTTGCCGAGGTGCTGGTGCGCCTGTCGCAGCTGGCCGCCGATCTCGCCGACATCGCCGAGATCGACATCAACCCGCTCTTGGCCGATGCCACCGGGGTCCTGGCGCTCGACGCCCGCATCGCGGTCGGCGCGCCGAAGGCCGCAAAGCTCGGCGCGGGCGGCCATCCGCGCTTCGCCATTCGCCCCTATCCGAAGGAATGGGAACGCACCGTGGAGACCGAAAGCGGCTATCGGTTCCGCATCCGGCCGGTGCGGCCGGAGGACGAGGCGATCTTTCGCGATTTCCTCGAGCGGGTCGATCCGGACGACCTGCGCCAGCGCTTCTTCGCGCCGATCAAGCAGTTCAGCCACGCCTTCATCGCCAAGCTCGCCCAGATCGACTATGCGCGCTCGATGGTGCTGGTAGCGCTGGAGGAGGCGACCGGCGACCTCATCGGCACGGTCAGGCTGCATGCCGATCCCGACAATGAGAATGCCGAATATGCGGTGTTCATCCGCAGCGACATGCAGGGCCGCGGCCTCGGGATCACCATGATGCGGCTGATCATCGACTATGCGCGCGAGCAAGGCACGAAGCGCATCTACGGCCAGGTGCTGAACGAGAACCACCGGATGCTGGCGCTGGCGCGCGATCTCGGTTTCGTCGTCGGCGTCGATCCCGACGACCATTCGCTGCAGCGGGTGGTGCTGGAGCTGACCTGAACGGCGAGGGGTGCGATCCACGGATCGGCCCGTCCGAGGACAGCCGCGTCCCGGCCGCCGGCCGGGACGCGGGTCGTTTCAGCGTGAGATGTGCAGCATGGTGCCGCAGTCGGCGAAGCCGATCCGGCGGTAGGTCCGCCACGCCGCGTCCTCGCGCGCCGCCATCAGGAACGGGAAGGCTATGCCCCGGTCCATGGCGCGCGCCGCCAGCAGGGCGGTGACGCCGCCGCCGATGCCGCGCCGGCGGGCGGCCTGCCTGACACCGATCGCGGCGATCTCGGTGACGCCGTCATGCGGCGGTGCATAAAGGCCGGAGCCGAGCGGTTCGCCGTTGCCGGTAGTGCGGGCCAGGACGACGGCGCCGCCCTTGCGCACGGCATGGCGCAGGCGTTCGATATCGGCGGTGGTGGTCTCGGGAACGCCATGGGCTTCGTTCTGGACGTGCGCGGCGGCCTCGAGATCCGCCGCCTGTTCGGCGACGAGCCATTCGATGCCGGGCAGCTCGGGCACCGGCGCCAATGTTGCCCGCGTACAGGTCATCAAGGGCAGGAGGCGCTCGATCCTGAAGCCGTTCGACAGCAGGCGGGGCAGAACGGCCGGAACCAGGTCGGGGACATATTCGAGCCGGGGCGCCCGGCCTTTCGCCGCGAACAGCGCGACGAGGTCCGCGACCTCGCCGTCGGCCGGTTCGGCGCCGTCGTCCGGTATCGCGTAATTGCGGAAGGGATCGGCGCTCGCCGCGTCGATCATGACGGTGAAGGACGGCAGGCGAAAGACATTGTCGCCGCAGTTCATGGTGGCGCGGAGGCACGCGGAGACACGGCGCATGGCCGCGCGGTTGTCGGTGGTCATGGGGAAACTCGGCAGGCGTCGTGGCGACGCTTGGTCGGGACTCGGGTCGGATGACACGAGCGCGGAGATCGCTGCCGTATGGCCTGTCGGGGCGTCGTTTCAGGTCAGGACCGGAAGGTCCTCAGAAAGACGCGGCCCAGCCGGCCATGGCGGCGGCAATGGTCATGGTGCGGACAATCACGGGCATCTCCATCCAACGGGCCGCGTGTCATAGCCAAACCGCCGGCAGGCATCAAGCGCCGGCAAAATGCCGCCCGCCGGCCAAGGCGGCGATCGCATGGGTGGCCGAGGCTTTGCCGCCGTCAGCGGGTCGCCTTGACCGGACCGAGCGTCGGCTTGGCGTCAGCCGAAGGCTGCAGCGGCGCCGGCGACGCGGCGTTGCGGTCGGTGACCACGACGCGGTTCCGGCCCTGGTCCTTGGCCCGATAGAGTGCGGCATCGGCGACGGCCAGCAGATCCTCGCCGTCTTCGACGTGCAGCGGCATGACCGCCAGCCCGATCGAGGCGGTGATGCCGTCGATCGTGCCGCCCGACCAGGCGACGCGCATGCGGCGCACCGCGGCGAGCACCTGGTTGGCGCGCTGCTCGGCCGCGGCCAGCCCGACACCCGGCAGCAGCAGCAGGAACTCCTCGCCGCCATAGCGGCCGACAATGTCGGTCTTGCGCACGGTCTCGTAGAGGATCCGGCCGATATCGCGCAGCACGGCGTCGCCGGCCTCGTGGCTGTGGCTGTCATTGATGCGCTTGAAGTGGTCGATGTCGAGAATGGCCAGCGACAGCGGCTTGCCGCCACGCGCGCTGCGGCCGATCTCGCGCGTCAGCGCCTCCTGGAGGTAGCGGCGGTTGTGCAGTCCGGTCAGCGGATCGCGAATGGCCTGGCTGAGCAATTGCTCGCGCAGTTCGAGATTGGCGATCGCCAGCGAGACCTGCTCGGCCAGCATGGTCGCCAGCTGATTGGCGGCCGCGCCCGCGGCCTCCTCCTCGGCCATTTCCCGATAGAGCAGGCCCAGCAAATTGTTCTGGGCGATCAGCGGTTGGCAGACGAAGGCCGAACCCGGCACGGCGCAGCAGGCCGCCGCGTGGCCGCAGGTCAGCCCCTGGCTGGCTTCGGACATCGGGAAGGTCCGGCCGCGGCGCAGGGCCCAGCAAGCTTCGGGGTGGAACGAGGCGACATCGGCCTTCAGCGCGCCCCAGTGGGCCCCGCGCTGCACGGCGTCGCGGCTCTCGTTGAACAGGTAGAGGGCACCGGCTTCCGCCGGAAAGAGATGGCCGGCATAGCTCTGCACGGCCGCGAAGATCTCGTCGAGGCTCTGGCAGGATTGCAGGAGACCGCTGAGCTCGGTCAGAAGCGCGATCTCCCGGGTGCGGATCTGCGCGGCGTGCAGCGAGGCGGTCAGGCGCCGGTTGGCGTCCTGCAACTCGCGGGCATGGTCACGCCGCTCGGCCTCGACCAGCAGGGCGTCGGTCCGGTCCTGGATGACCCAGAGGATCTCGCCCGGACCGTTGCGCCCACCGGCGGTCAGCGGCTTGCCATAGGCGTCGACCATCAGCGTCGTGCCGTTCCGGCGGCGAATATGCAGCTGGACCTCGGTCGCCATGGCGCTGTCGCGGATCCGGGTCAGGGCCGCGTCGAAGGCCTCGGCATCGGTCTGGGTCGCCACCAGATCATTGATCGCGCTGCCGGGCAGGTCGTCGGGCGCGCGCCCGCACAGGTCGGCGATGCGCCGGTTGCCGCGCAGGATCCGATGTCCCCTCGTGAACAGAATGCCGGCCAGGGGGTTGTCGACCAGCGCACGCTGTTCGGCGTCGAGCGCGCTGAGGCTGCCGGACAGGCGCCGCGACCGCATGGTGAGGATCGACAGGAGCGTGACCAGCAGGCTGATCACCAGGCCGCTGCCGAACACCAGGTTGGGCACCGAACGATCGAGCTCGTAGGTCGAGCCCGCGCGGGCGGTGAGCTCGACACGCCAGACCCGCTCGCCGACCACCAGCGATCGCTCGGCCGAGATGCCGAGCGGCGAGGAGGCGACCGGCGTGACCAGCCGGAGGTTGGGCTCCAGGCTGTCATACATCAAGGTCGCGATGCCGCCTTCATCCTCCGGCTCGGCCGTGATCACGCCCTCCGGCGTCGCCTTGGCGTAACCCCGGTCGACCACGCGGATATGCATTTGCTGCAAGGTGCGGACATCCAGCACGCCGCGCATCAGGTCGTTCATCCGGTAGACGGTCGCGACGAAGCCGCGCAGCGCCGCCATGCGCTGCAACGCGGTCTGGGCCGGTTCGCCGACCCGATAGATCGGCGCGCGCAGGATGAAGCCCTGGCCGCCCGATGTGTCCTGCACAAGCCGGACCGGCGGGGTCGCGACCAGGCGGCCGGTCTCGGCGGCGCGGCGAAGCGAATCGAGCTGCGCCGGATTGGCGCCGGCGTCGAAGCCGAAGGCGTTTTCGTTGCCACGCAACGGTTCGACGAATTCGACGACGTTATAGCTGGCGCGCTGCCCCGGAGGCTGGACGGCGAAGTCCGGCTGCCCCTGCGGGTCGACACTGGTATCGCCCCTGACCTCGGCCACGAAGGCGTCGAGGTTTTCCGGCCTGACATAGCGCAGCGACTGCAATGCCTGGAAGCCGGGATAGCGGCGCGCCAGATCCAGCACGTCGACATAGCGGCGGAACTGTGCCCGGTCGATACGGCCGATCGAGGCGTAGAGACCCTGCATGCTGACCAGGACCTCGGCATGGGTGCGCAGGCGCTCGCCGACCGCCGTGGTGGTGTCGCCGGCATCGGCGACGAATCGCCGCTGCATGTCGGCGGCGATCCAGCGTTCGGCGATCGTCCGGGCAGCGAAGGTCGCGGCCAGCCCGGCGACGAGGATGACGCTCGCGACGACCGTCATCCGCCGCGCCGACGGCGCCAGCAGATCCCTCAATCCCATGGCCATGAGCCCCCGGTATGGACCCGCCCGTGTCGGGCCGGTCGATGCAAAGCGCCGCATCATTCTCCGGGGGCATTGATAATGTGTTGCACTGCAAGGTGCGGGCCCGCGGAGCCGTCCCGCAGGGTGTCGGAATCCTTACCCCGCCCGCGGCGCCTCGGCCTTGAAATCGGCACGCAGCGGCTGCCAGGCGGCAACCTGCCGCGGCTCGCGCAACAGGTCCGGCAGTCCCTGCCAATAGGCGGTGCGGTAGGCGCGCGCCATCTGCACGTCCTCGAGATCCCTCGCATCGGCCCAGGTTTCGTAGAGCATGAAGCGATCCGGGTCGCCGCCGTCCCGGTGCAGCACCGCGTTGACGAATGTCGCCTCGTGCCGCATGGCGTCGAGAACCGGCGTCAGCAGCGCCAGGAAGGCGGCTGCCGCACCGGGCTTGAGGGCGATCTCGATGGTATAGACGATGGCCATGGGCGCTCCATATCGTGGATGAGCAACCCTTTTAGGGACCCCATGGCCCAGGTCGATGACCTCGGAGGTCATGATGTCGGCACCGGCACGTGCGTAATGCCCCGGTTCAGCGCGGCGGCTGCCGGCCGATCGCCAGGGCGGCCGCCTTGGCGCCCGATAGGAAGCCGTCGGACAGCGCTGGATCGGTCACTGCGCGGGCCATCTGCAAGGCGCCGACCATGGTCGAGAAGATGGCCCCGGCGGCGGTGTCGGCCTCGCTTGCGGAAAATACCGGCGGCAGCTCGGCCCTGATGACGGCGACGGTGGCGCGGATCTGGTCGGTGAGAACCTCGCGGGTCTCTTCCGGGTGGCGGGCAAGTTCGGCGCCGAGGCTTGCGATCGCACAGCCGATCTCGGGCCGGTCGCGATGGCCCGGGCGCAGATAGGCGGTCACGATCGCTTCAAGTCCGTCGCGGCCCTCGGCGCGGGCGGTCGCGGCCTCGGCCGCCAGGTGATCGCGGGCGGCGGTCAGCGCCGCAACGACCGCGTCGCGGACCAGGGCCTCCTTCGACGCAAAATGGGCGTAGAAGCCGCCGTGGGTGAGGCCGGCATCGGCCATGAGGCCGGCCACCCCGGCCGCCTCGATGCCGTCCTTGCGGAAACGGCGCGCCGCGACGTCGATGACGCGGCGACGGGTTTCCTCGCGATGTCCTGCGGCATAACGCATGGAAAGGATCCCCCGATCGGCCAGCTCCCCGGTCCTTGATGGAGTGCGGGTTTCCGTATTATATGTCAAGCATCATGTAATAAGGAGAATGCCGATGCCCGCATCAGATCCTGTCGTGATCGTCTCCGCCGTTCGCACGCCGCTCGGCCGGTTCCGCGGCGAGATCGCCGCCGTCCCGGCGCATCAGCTGGGCGCAGGCGTGATCCGCTCGGCGGTCGAGCGGGCAGGGCTCGCGCCGGAGTGCGTCGACGAAGTGCTGATGGGCTGCGTGCTGCCGGCCGGCCAGGGCCAGGCGCCGGCCCGCCAGGCCGCGCGCCATGCCGGGCTGCCGGATGCGGTCGGCGCGACTACCGTCAACAAGGTCTGCGGTTCCGGCATGAAGGCGCTGATGCTCGGCCACGACCTGATATCCGCCGGTTCGGCCGATATCGTGGTGGCCGGCGGCATGGAGAGCATGTCGGGCGCGCCCTACCTGCTCGCCAAGGCGCGCGGCGGCTATGGCGCCGGCCACGATCGCCTGATCGACCACATGATGCTCGACGGGCTCGAAGACGCCTATGAAGGCGGCCGCGCCATGGGCACGTTCGGCGAGGATACCGCCGAACGCTACCAGTTCACCCGCGAGGCCCAGGACGCCTACGCGATCGAGACGCTCCGGCGCGCCAAGGCGGCGATCGAAACCGGCGCCTTCGACAAGGAGACCATCGCCGTCACCGTGGCCGGCGCCAAGGGCGGCGAGACGGTGTTCAGCCAGGACGAGCATCCGCGCAAGCTCGACGCGGCGAAGATCCCGACGCTGAAGCCGGCCTTCCGCGCCGGCGGCACGGTGACCGCGGCGAGCTCGAGCGCCAATGCCGACGGCGCGGCGGCGCTGGTCGTCATGCGCGCCTCGGACGCCGAGCGGCAGGGGCTGACGCCGATCGCCCGCATCGTCGGCCACGCGACCCATTCGCAAGACCCGGCCTGGTTCACCACCGCGCCGATCGGCGCCATCGGCAAGCTGCTGACACGGATCGGCTGGTCGGCCCGCGAGGTCGATCTGTTCGAGATCAACGAGGCCTTCGCCGTGGTGGTGATGGCGGCGATGCGCGATCTCGACATCGGCCATGACCGGGTCAACGTCAATGGCGGGGCCTGCGCGCTCGGCCACCCGATCGGCGCCTCGGGCGCGCGGATCGTGGTGACCTTGCTGCATGCGCTGGAACGCCAGGGCCTGAAGCGCGGCGTCGCCAGCCTGTGCATCGGCGGCGGCGAGGCGACCGCGCTCGCCGTCGAGCGGCTGAACTGAGCGGGCCGCGGCCGACCGCTCGGTCAGGCGACGGTTTCGGGCGCGCGCATGCCCTGCCTGGTGCCCGGGGCATTTGCCAGCCGGTGCGGCTCGGCCGCCGCGGCAATGGTGCGAACCGCCCCTCGGCTCGCGTCCGAAACAGTCGCGGCATAGGATTGCAGGGCTTTCGAGACCAGGCGGGTGCGCGATTTCGGCCGCCAGTTCGCGCCGCCCGGGCTCTCCATCGCCTGCCGCCGCCGATCCAGGATCGCCGCCTCGACCTTCAGCATGAGCATGCGCGCCGGGATGTCGATGGCGATGAGATCGCCGTCCTCGACCAGGCCGATCACGCCGCCGCCCGCCGCCTCCGGCGAGACATGGCCGATCGACAGTCCGCCCGAGCCGCCGGAGAAGCGGCCGTCGGTGACGAGCGCGCAATGCCGGTCGAGCTTCATCGACTTGAGAAAGGTCGTGGGATGCAGCATTTCCTGCATGCCCGGCCCGCCGCGCGGTCCTTCATAACGCACCACGACGACGTCGCCGGCCGCGACCCGGCCGCCGAGGATGCCCTCCACCGCGTCATCCTGGGATTCGAACACCCGGGCTGGGCCTTCGAACACCAGCATCTCCGCCGCGACCGCGGCCGTCTTGATCACGGCGCCCTGGTCCGCGAGATTGCCGTGCAGCACCGCCAGCCCGCCGTCGCGGCTATAGGCATGGGCGAGGTCGCGAATGCAGCCGGCCGTGCGGTCACGATCGAGGTCGGGATAACGCTTGTCCTGGCCGAAGGGCACGATGGTCCTGACGCCGCCGGGCGCGGCGCGGTAGAAATCGGCGAGCCTCGCGTCGTCCGACCGCAGGATGTCCCAGGCGTCGATCGCCGCGCCGAGCGAAGCGCCCTGCACGGTCGCCGTACCGCGATCGATCAGGCCGGCACGATCGAGTTCGCCGAGGATGGCCATGATGCCGCCGGCGCGGTGAACGTCCTCGATGAAGTAGCGGTCGGTGGCCGGCGACACCTTGCAGAGATTGGGCACGCGGCGCGACAGCTGGTCGATCGCGGCCAGGTCGAAGGCGACGTCGCCCTCCTGCGCGGCGGCCAGCAGATGCAGGATCGTGTTGGTCGAGCCGCCCATGGCGATGTCGAGCGTCATGGCATTGGTGAAAGCCGAGGCGGTGGCGATGCCGCGCGGCAAGGCGCGTTCGTCGTCCTGCCGGTACCAGCGCCGGGCCAGCGCGACGATCGTCCGCCCGGCCTCGGTGAAAAGTTCGCGCCGCAGCTTGTGCGTCGCGAGAAGCGTGCCGTTGCCGGGCAGCGCCAGGCCGAGCGCCTCGGTCAGGCAGTTCATCGAATTGGCGGTGAACATGCCGGAGCAGGAGCCGCAGGTCGGGCAGGCGGCCCGCTCGATCGCGGCGAGCGCCGCATCCGATGTCTGCGGATCGGCGCCGTGACGGATCGACGAGATCAGGTCGAGCCGGGGCGCCCCTGGTTGGTTCGGCACCCGGCCGGATTCCATCGGGCCGCCCGAGACGAAGATGGTGGGTATGTTCAGCCGCATGGCCGCGAGCAGCATGCCCGGCGTGATCTTGTCGCAGTTCGAGATGCAGACCAGCGCGTCGGCGCAATGGGCATTGACCATATATTCGATGCTGTCGGCGATGATCTCGCGCGACGGCAGGCTGTAGAGCATGCCGGCATGGCCATTGGCGATGCCGTCATCGACCGCGATGGTGTGGAACTCGCGCGGCACGCCGCCGGCGGCCCAGATCTCGGCGGCGACGATGTCGCCGACATCCTTCAGGTGCACGTGGCCCGGAACGAACTGGGTATAGGAATTGGCGATGGCGATGATCGGCTTGCCGAAATCGCCGTCCTTGAGGCCGGTTGCGCGCCACAGCGCCCGCGCACCGGCGCGCTCGCGGCCCTCGGTCGTCATGTTCGATCTCAAGGCTGGCATCGGTTCGCTTCCTTCCGGCGGCTCTGGCGCCACCGGGACGCCCGGCCGGACGCTAGTCGCGGCAAGGCGGGCCGGGAAATTGGAAAGCGGCATCGGAGCCATCGGCGGAATCGATCATGGCGTGGTCAGGCGCGGCGCCGCGCCGGGGCTTGCGGCGCGCTCTGCTTGGCTCGATCCTGGCCGTGGCGCGTCCGCTCGCGGGCTTGGCGCCGTCACCGGGCGTGCCGACATGCTGCGAAACATCGATATCGATCTCCTGAGGTGCTTCGTCACCGTGGCCGAGCTGCGCAGCTTCACGCGTGCGGCTTCCGCCCTGTTCAGGACCCAGTCGACCATCAGCACCCAGATCCGCCGGCTCGAGGAGTTGGCCGGCCAGACCCTGCTGCAGCGCTCGCCGCACGAGGTGCAGCTGACGCGCATCGGCGAGGATTTCCTGGCCTATGCGCGCCGCATCGTCGCGCTCCACGACGAGGCGCTCGACGTGGTCAATGCCAAGGGCGTCAGCGGCACCGTGCGGCTCGCCGTGATGGACGACTATGCGACGATCGTGCTGCCGGACACCCTGGCGCGGTTCGTCCGGTCGCATCCGGGCGTCGAACTGGAGGTGACCACGGGCTTCACGCGCGACCTGCTCAACGATCTCGGCGGCGGCTACGACCTGGTGCTGGCGACGCAGAAGGCGGGCGACGGCCGCGGCGACGTCCTGAGGATCGAGCGCACCTCCTGGGCCTGTTCGGACAGCCATGACGGCGCGCGCATCGAGCCGCTGCCGCTGGCCCTGCTCAAGGCACCGAACATGTATCGGGAATGGGCACTCGAGGCACTGAACGCCGCCGGCCTGCGCTGGCGGCTCTTGTTCAGCAGTTCGAGCATCGGTGCCGTCGAGGCGATGGCCGCCTCGGGCGCCGCAGTGACCGTGGTCAAGGCCGGCACAGCCCGTCCGGGGCTGCGGCTGATCGGCGCCGAGGCCGGCCTGCCGCCTCTGCCGGCGTCCGAAATCGCGCTGCATCTGGCGCCCGGCCGGCCCAGTGCGGCGACCCGGGCGCTGCGGGATCACCTGCATGCGTCGCTGAAGCCGGGCGATGCCGCCGAAGCCGGCATCGGCTAGCCCGATCGTGGCCATCGGCGGAATTCATTTCGGCCGATCCGCGCGGCTTCCTAGGGTTTCACCGGACCGTTTCCCAGACGGGCTGCCGCGACGATAAAACAGTTCAATGGCGAGGGTGATCGGGCTAGGTTCCGCGCCTTCGCTGGCGGCGCGGCGATGCGGCCCGGTTCGATGGCCGCCATCAGCCCTTGCCGCCACAAGAACCCGACACGAGGAATCCTCATGGACCGCCGCAAATTCATCAAGACCTCCGGTCTCGTCACCGGCGCCGCAGCAGCGGTCGCGACCCCGGCCATCGCCCAGTCGCTGCCGAAAGTTTCCTGGCGCCTGACCTCCAGCTACCCGAAGAGCCTGGACACGCTTTATGGGCTCAGCACGCACCTCGCCAAGCGGGTGGCGGAGATGACCGACAACCAGTTCCAGATCCAGCCCTTCGCCGCCGGCGAGATCGTGCCGGCGCTGCAGGCGCTCGACGCGGTGCAGAACGGCACGGTGGAATGCAGCCATACGCTGTCGAGCTTCTATATCGGCAAGGATCCGGCCTTCGCCTTCGACACCTCGCTGCCCTTCGGCCTGAACACGCGCCAGCAGAACGCCTGGCTGCACCAGGGCGGCGGCATCGAACTCGTCCGCGAGTTCATGAAATCCTACAATGTCCACATGATCCCGTCGGGCAATACCGGCGCGCAGATGGGCGGCTGGTTCCGCAAGGAGATCAAGTCGGTCGCCGACCTGAGGGGCCTGAAGTTCCGCATCGCCGGTCTCGGCGGCACGATCCTGGCCCGCCTCGGCGTGGTGCCGCAGCAGATCGGCGGCGGCGACATCTATCCGGCGCTGGAGCGCGGCACGATCGATGCGGCCGAGTTCTCCGGCCCGCATGACGACGAGAAGCTGGGTTTCCAGAAGGTCGCCAAATATTACTACTATCCCGGCTGGTGGGAGGGCTGCGCCAACGTTCCGCTGGTCGTCAACATGGACAAGTGGAACGCCCTGCCGGCCCATTACAAGGCAGTGGTCGAGGCCGCCTGCACCGAGACCTTGCTGCTGAGCATCGCCAAATATGACAACCAGAACCCGGATGCGCTGTTCCGGTTGGTGGCCAATGGCGCGGAGCTGCGCGGCTTCCCGCAGGACGTCATGCAGGCCGCCTTCAAGGAGGCTTTCGCGCTTTATGGCGAACTCGCCGCCTCGAACCCGAACTTCAAGAAGTTCTACGATTCCTGGCTGCCCTACTGGAAGAAGGAGCATGTCTGGTTCCGCGTCGCCGAGCTGCCGTTCGACGCTTTCGTGTCGAACCAGGCCCAGACCCTGCGCTGACGCCGCGCCACGATAACCGTCCGGTGGCGCGGCCTCGCTGCGCCGCCGGTTCGACCGGCCGGCAGTCCCTGCTTCGCAAAACGGCGGGGCATCGTGCAGGACGCCGAAGCCAGCGCCCTTTTCGCGACGCGACGCCGCTCGCCCCGTCGCTCATGGGGCGGTTGCACGCCAGGCCGGGCTAACGCACCGGTTTCAACCTATGGTCGCCGCCGGCGTTCCGTGGCAAGCTTCGCGTCCCACGAGAATGCGGAGAGACCGGTCATGCCTCGCTACGCGCCCGCAACCCGGCTTGTCACTCACGACGTTACCAACCAGCCGCCGGAGTTCGCCGGCCGCAACCTGTTCCTGTCGGACCCCGTGCTGCACGAGGCAGCGCGGCGCGAGGGTGGCGAATGGGTCGAGCAGTCTTTGTCGGCGCTCGGTGCCGAAATGGGTTCGGAAGATGTGCTGGCGCTCGGCGAGGAGGCCAATCGCTTTCCGCCGGAACTCACCGTGTTCGACCGCTACGGCCGGCGCATCGACGAAGTGCGCTTCCATCCGGCCTATCACCGGCTGATGGAGATCGCGATGCGCCACCGCATCCATTCCATCGCCTGGGCCGAGAACCGGCCGGGCAGCCATGTCGCGCACGCGGCGGCGCTGGCGCTGTTCACCGAGGCCGAGCAGGGCGTGATGTGCCCGATCAGCATGACCTATGCGAGCGTGCCGGCGCTGCGCCATCAGCCCGACGTCACCGCGCCCTGGCTGGAGAAGATCATCGGCGGCCGCTATGACGGACCGCTGAAGCCGATCGCCGGCAAGGCCGGCATCACGGTCGGCATGGCGATGACCGAGAAGCAGGGCGGCAGCGACGTCCGCGCCAATAGCACGGTCGCGCGGCGCGACGGCGAGGCCTATCGGCTGGTCGGCCACAAGTGGTTCTGCTCGGCGCCGATGAGCGACGGCTTCCTGACGCTCGCCAATACCGAGCGCGGCCTGTCCTGTTTCCTGGTGCCGCGCATCCTGCCCGACGGCGAGCGCAATGCGTTGCAGGTCATGCGGCTGAAGGACAAGCTCGGCAACAAATCGAACGCCTCGAGCGAGATCGAATATCACGACACCTATGCCGTGCTGCTCGGCGAGGAGGGACGCGGCGTCCCCGTCATCATCGACATGGTGCACCACACCCGGCTCGACACCATGGCCGGCACGCTCGGCATCATGCGCATGGCACTGGCCCAGGCCCATCATCACGTCAGCTATCGCCGCGCCTTCCAGAAGACCCTGATCGACCAGCCGGTGATGCGGGCGGTGATCGCCGATCTCGCCCTGGAATACGAAGCGGCGGCGGCGCTGACCATGCGGGTGGCCCGCGCCTTTTCCGGTGAGAGCGAGACTGAAAAGGCCTTTGCGCGGCTCGCCGTGGCGGTCGGCAAATATTGGCTGACCAAGCGCAATCCGAACTTCGTCTATGAATGCATGGAGTGCCATGGCGGCGCCGGTTATGTCGAGGAGAGCCCGCTGCCGCGGCTCTATCGCGAGGCGCCGCTCAACGCCATCTGGGAAGGCTCGGGCAACGTCATCGCGCTCGACATCCTGCGCACGCTGATGAAGGAACCGGCGGCGCGCGACGCCTATGCCCAGGAGCTGGCCCTGTCGCGCGGCGTCGATTCCCGTCTCGACCGTTATGTCGACGACCTGCAGGCCGGCCTGAAATCCGTGCCGCAGGAAGCCCAGGCCCGTCAGTTCGCCGAGCGCATGGCGCTGGCGCTGCAGGCCTCGCTCCTGATGCGGCATACGCCGCGCGCGGTGGCGGATGCCTTCATCGCGACGCGCATCGCCCATGATGGCGGGCGTTCCTACGGCATCCTGCCGCAAGGCGCCGATATCAACGCCATCCTGCAGCGGGTCGCGGCCTCCGCGGCGGCCGGCGGCTGAGGGCGCGCCCGACTTTCGACCATCTGGCGGCCGTCGTCCGGTATCGTGTATCGATACGCGTCAGCCGCCGGTTCCGCCGACTGTCCAGCCGGATCGTCGGATGTGGCGCGGACCAACGGGAGACCAGGCATGACCGAAGGCGCTGCGGTGTTGAACGCGGTGAATTTCGAAGTGAGCCGGCATGACCTGCGCCGGTCGCGGCTGACGACCGAGCCGATCGACGTCGCGGCGGCGGTCGCGGCTGGCAAGGCGGTGCTGGCGCTCGATCATTTCGCCCTGACCGCCAACAACATCACCTATGCCGCCTTTGGCGACCAGATGTCCTATTGGGACTTCTTCCCGGCGGGCGAAGGTTTCGGCCGCATCCCGGTCTGGGGCTTCGCCGATGTCGTCGCGTCGGGTGCCGAAGGGCTCGCCGTCGGCGAGCGGATCTACGGCTATTTTCCCATGTCCTCGCATCTGGTGGTCGAGCCCGGCCGCCTGTCGCCGAAACGCTTCATCGATCTGAGCGAGCACCGGAAGAACCTGCCGGCGGTCTACAACGTCTACGAACGGGTCGCCCATGATCCGGCCTATTCGCGGACCGGCGAGAGCGTGCAGATGATCCTCAAGCCCCTGGTCGTGACGTCCTTCCTGATCGCCGACTTCCTCGAGGACAACGGCTTTTTCGGTGCGCGCCAGGTGCTGGTGTCGAGCGCTTCGTCCAAGACCTCGCTCGGCCTCGCCTTCTGCCTGAAGCGGCTGGCGGCCCATGATGTCGCCGTGGTCGGGCTGACCTCGCCGGGCAACCGCGCCTTTGTCGCGGAGGTCGGCTATTTCGACCGGGTGGTGACCTATGACGGCATCGGCGGTCTCGATGCCGCGGTTCCCAGCGTCTATGTCGACATGGCCGGCAGCGCCGCGGTGCTGACCCGGGTGCATGAGCGTTTCGCCGAGCGGCTGGTCTATTCCTGCCGGGTCGGCGGCACCCATTGGGAGGGCCTCGCGGGCCGGATGGATCTGCCGGGCGCGCGGCCGAAATTCTTCTTCGCGCCGGACCAGATCGCCAAGCGCCATGGCGACTGGGGCCCGGGCGGACTGGAGCAGCGTTTCGCCGGCGTCTGGACCGAATTGTCAGCTTCCGTCGATAGCTGGCTGAAGGTCGAAGACCATCATGGGCCGGCGGCGATCAAGGCGGCCTATCACGATACGCTGGAAGGCAGGATCTCGCCGGCGACCGGCCTGATCATGTCGCTCAAGCCCTGACGCGTGCGGTGCCTGCCGGGGAGATCGATCGCGTCGCCGCCGTGAGCGGCTGCGGGGGCTGATCCGCGCCTTCGGCCCATGTTCTCCGCGCCTCGCCGGCCCGGCGCCGGTCAACGTTGCGAGGCACCCGCCCGGGACTTTCTCAGCCCCTTGGTGACGGCAAGGAAGGCGCCGATCAGGCGCGAATGGATGCGATCGCGCATGCAGACGATGCGGGCATAATTGTAGATCTGCGCATCGATCACCGGCAGGTAGGTGAGCCGGTCGTCGCCGATATATTCGGCGACCGAGACCACGCCGAAGCCGACGCCGCTTGCAACCGCCTCGCGCACCGCTTCGCGGCTGCCGATTTCCATGACGATGCGGGGCGTGACACCGGCCTTGACCATGGCCTCCTCGGTCGCGCGCCGCGTGTTCGAGCCATGTTCTCGCATGACCATGGCCTGGTCGTGCAGTTCGTGGATCGAGATGCCGGCGCGCGCGCGCTCGAACAGCGGATGGTCGCGTCGGCCGAAAGCCACGATCGGATCCTTGCTGTATTGGGAAATCCAGAGGCGCGGATCCGGCTCGACATGGGCGAGGATCGCGACATCCGAGCGAAACTCGAGCAGGCTCTGCAGAACGTCGTGCGAGTTGCCCACCGAGACGGAAATCTCCATCTGCGGATAGCGGGCGTGGAAGGCGACGAGCATTTCGGTGACGTGAAACGGGCCGACGGCGCCAACCCTGAGATGGCCGGTGCGCAACTCGCTGCTCTCGGTCAGGAAATGCCTGGCGTCCGCCTCCTCGGCGAAGATGCGCCGGGTGATCTGCTGGAGCTGCCGGCCAGCCTCGGTCAGCCGCATGCGTCCGCCGGTCCTGACGAACAGCTCGACGGAATATTCTTCTTCGAGCGCGCGTATCTGGGTCGTGAGCGTCGGCTGGCTGACATGGAGCTGGCGCGCGGCCGCGGTCACGCTGCCGGCCGCGGCGACCTCGTGGAACGAGCGGAGCTGCGTGTGCCTCATAGTTTTTTTATATAGGCTTGGAAGAGTAAATCAATTCGACATATGGGGTGACGAGGCGCTTCCTTTCGGGACAAGAGCAGACCCGTTGGGAGGATAAGAGCCGTGCCATCCTGGACCTACGCCAACCCCGTCAGTGTAACGTTCGGCGAGGGTGCGATCTCCTCGATCGCAGAGAAGTTGAAGGGGCGGCGCTATTGCCTGCTGACCTATAACGACAATCCCTATTTCGACGCGCTCGTCGATCAAGTCGTTCGCCATACTTGGCAGCCCGCGGTCGTCGTCCGCGATGTCGAACCGAATCCGAGCTTCAACGGCCTGCGCGTCGCGTGCCGCACGTTCGGCACGGCGACCGAAGCCCCCGAGGCCATCGTCGCGCTGGGCGGCGGCTCGGTCATCGACACGGCCAAGGTGCTGTCCGCATCGGGCGGCGATTTCTCCCGCGTGCAGGCCTATCTCGAGGGCCGCAGCGGCGCCGAGACGCTGCTCAACGTCCCGATCATCGCGGTTCCCACGACGTCGGGCACGGGCAGCGAGGTCACCTGCTGGGCGACCGTCTGGGACACCGAAGCCAAGCGGAAATATTCGCTCGCCCGCCCGAACCTCTATCCCGAGCACGCCATTCTCGATCCGGAGCTGACGCTCGGCATTCCCAGGGCGCTGACGCTCAGCACCGGCCTGGACGCATTGTCCCATGCCCTCGAGAGCATCTGGAACGTCAATGCCAACCCGGTCTCGGCGAACCATGCGGTGTTCGCGGCAAGCGAGATCCTGATGGCGCTGCCGCCGCTGCTGCGCCGGCTCGACGACGTCGCGCTCCGGGCCCGCGTCGCCCGCGCCAGCCTGTCGGCGGGTCTTGCCTTCTCGAACACCAAGACGGCGCTCGCCCATTCGCTGTCCTATTACCTCACGCTCCACCACGGCACGGTCCACGGCATAGCCTGTTCGTTCAGCCTGCCGGCGGTGATGCGCAGCGTCATCGGCAAGGACGAGGCCTGCGACGCCGCGCTGAAACGCATCTTCGGCGACGACCTGCTCCAGGGCGCCGACCTGCTCGACGGCTTTCTCACCGCGCTCGGCGTCTCGACCCGCGCGACCGATTACGGCGTGACCCGCGAGAACTGGATCGGCGCGATCGACGAGGCCCTGAAGGGCGAGCGCGGCCGCAACTTCATCGGCAGCCGCGAAGCGGTCCTGGCCGCGGCGGCCTGAGGGGAGGCGACATCATGACCATGCATCACAGGATCGATACCGACGTCGTCATCAACGGCCGGGCCTACCGGCGGCCGGACAGACCCGTCGTCGTGATCTGCATCGACGGCTCGGAGCCCGGCTATATCGAACAGGCGATCGAACAGGGCCTGGCTCCGAACCTCGCCCGGCTGATGACGACCGGTGCCAATACGACCGCGCTCTCGGTCATCCCGAGCTTCACCAATCCCAACAATCTCTCGATCATCACCGGCCGGCCGCCGGCCGTGCACGGCATTGCCGGCAATTTCTTCTACGACCGCGAGGCCGGCGAAGAGGTGATGATGAACGATGCGCGCTTCCTGCGCGCGCCGACCATCCTCGCCGCGTTCCAGCAGGCCGGCCTGAAGGTCGCCATGGTGACCGCCAAGGACAAGCTCAGGACCTTGCTCGGCAAGGGCCTCGACTTCACGAGCGGCACGGCCATCGCCTTCTCCTCGGAGAAGGCCGACAAGGCCAGCAAGGTGGAAAACGGCATTGACGACGTACTCGGTTTCGTCGGCCTGCCCTTGCCGGAGGTCTATTCGGCGGATCTCTCGGAATTCGTCTTCGCCGCGGGCGTGAAGCTCATCGGCAGCTTCCGGCCCGACCTCATGTATCTGTCGACCACCGACTACGTGCAGCACAAGGCCGCGCCCGGCTCACCGGTCGCCAACAGTTTCTACGCGATGTTCGACCGCCATGTCGGTCTGCTCGACGCCGCCGGCTGCACGCTGGTGATGACCGCCGACCACGGCATGAACGACAAGCACCTGCCGAACGGCGAACCCGACGTGATCTACCTCCAGGAGATCCTGGACCGGCGCTTCGGTGCCGGCGCGACGCGCGTCATCCTGCCGATCACCGATCCCTATGTCGCCCATCACGGCGCTCTGGGGTCCTTCGCGACCGTCTATGTCGATGCCGGCAGGCAGGCCGACGTCATCCGGCTGCTGGCCGATGTCGAGGGTGTCGAAGTGTCGATCTCGGCACGCGAGGCCTGCGAACGCTATGAGCTGCCGGCCGACCGGATCGGCGACGTGGTGGTGCTGTCCGGGCGCCACAAGGTTCTCGGCACCGCAGCCGCGCGCCACGACCTCTCCGGCCTCACCGAACCGCTGCGCTCTCACGGCGGCCTGACCGAACAGACCGTGCCGATGATCGCCAACCGCAGGATCGAGGTCCCGGCCGGCCGGACGCTGCGCAATTTCGACGTCTTCGACGTCGCCCTGAACCTGGTGAGGTGAGCCATGAACGCCAACGTCAAGCTGCCGTTCCGCCGCGAATCCATGCGGATCGCCGGTCGGCTGGTGCAGACCGACGACATGGTCGAGGTCTTCAACCCCTATGACAATGCGGTGGTCGGCACGGTGCCGGCGGCGCGCGCCGAACATGTGCGCGAGGCCTTCGCGAAAGCCAGGGCCTTCAAGCCGGCCCTGACCCGCTACGAGCGCCAGCAGATCCTGCAGAAGACCGCTGAGATGCTGCGCGACCGCAGGCAGGATTTCGCCCGGCTGATCACCGCCGAAACCGGCCTGTGCTGGAAGGACTCGCTCTATGAGGCGAGCCGGGCCTATGACGTCTGGTCCTTCGCCGCCCAGCTGACCATCAAGGACGACGGCGAGATCTACGCCTGCGACATCTCGCCGAACGGCAAGGCCCGCAAGATCTTTACGACCCGCCTGCCGCTGCTCGGGGTGATTTCGGCGATCACGCCGTTCAATCACCCGCTCAACATGGTCAGCCACAAGCTCGCCCCGGCCATCGCCACCAATAACCGCGTGGTGCTGAAGCCGACCGAATTGACCCCGCTGACCGCGCTGGCCTTGGCCGATGTGCTCTACGAGGCCGGCCTTCCGCCGGAGATGCTGTCGGTCGTGACAGGCAATCCGTCGACCATGGGCGATGCGATGATCACCGATCCGGATGCCGCCCTGGTGACCTTTACCGGCTCGGTGCGCGTGGGCAAGCACATCGCGGCGACCGCCGGCTACAAGCGCATCGTGCTCGAGCTCGGCGGCAACGATCCCCTGATCGTCATGGAGGATGCCGACCTCGACAAGGCGGCCGAGCTCGCCGTGCAGGGCGCGACCAAGAATTCCGGCCAGCGCTGCACAGCGGTGAAGCGCATCCTGGTGGTCGACAGCGTCGCCGACGATTTCTCCAGGCTGGTGGTCGACAAGGCGAAGATGCTGAAATCGGGCGACCCGATGGACCCGGCGACCGATGTCGGCACGGTGATCAACGAACGCTCCGCCATGCTGTTCGAGAACCGGGTCAACGATGCGGCGAGGCACGGGGCCGAGATCCTCCACGGCGCGCCGCGGCGGGGCGCGCTGTTCGCTCCGACCGTGGTCGACCGCGTGCCCCATGACTGCGAACTGGTGCGCGAGGAGACCTTCGGTCCGGTGATCCCGATCATCCGCTGCCCCGACGACATCGCCGAGGTCATCCGCGTCTCGAACTCGACCGCCTATGGCCTTTCGTCGGGGGTCTGCACCAACCGGCTCGACTACGTCCAGCGTTTCGTCGCCGAGCTCGAGGTCGGCACGGTCAATGTCTGGGAAGTCCCGGGCTACCGCATCGAGATGTCGCCGTTCGGCGGGATCAAGGATTCCGGCCTTGGCGACAAGGAAGGCGTGGTCGAGGCGATGAAGAGCTTCACCAACGTGCGGACCTGGTCGATGCCCTGGACGGCCTGACCTGCGCCCCGGCGCATCCGCGCGGACATGATTGCAGACAACCCGAGATCCGAGGCCGTTCGACGATACCACGCAGAATAACGACCAAAACAAATAAGCCCCCCGGGAGGGACACATCATGAGCAGCGTCTCATACAATACGCCTGCCTATCCGGCCGCGACCGTGACGGACGAGGCCTTTCGCAGAGCCCAGTGGCGCATGCTTCTGGCGGCGATGTTCTGCTACCTTTTCTTCTACACCGGCCGTCAGACCTTCGGCTTCGCGATCCCCGGCATCCAGGCCGAATTCGGCGTCACCAAGGAGACGCTCGGCTGGGTCAGCGCGGTGATGCTGTGGGCCTATGCCATCGGCCAGGCGATCAACGGCAATCTCGGCGACAAGTTCGGTGGCCGCCGCGTGATGAGCGCCGGCGCCATCCTGTCCTGCGCGATGAACTGGGCGACGAGCTTCGCCACCGGCGTGGTCAGCCTGGGCGTCTGCTGGGGCATCAACGGCTATTTCCAGGCCATGGGCTGGGCACCGGGCAGCCGGCTCCTGTCCAACTGGTGGGGGCGCAACGAGCGCGGCAAGGTGTTCGGCTGGTATGTTTTCGCGGCGGGGCTTGCCTCGGTGCTGTCCTTCGTCACCTCGCTGATCGTCGTGCACTACCTGCATCTGGACTGGCGCTGGATCTTCCGCATCCCGGTCCTGCTGCTGCTGGTCGGCGGCATCACCTTCTATCTGGTGGCGCGCGAGCGTCCGGAGGACATGGGCTTCAAGTCGCCGCATGACGCGACCGACAACGACAAGGCGACGGTGGTCGCCGACGACGAAAGCTCGTTCGAGCGCTACAAGGGCGTGCTGAAGAACTGGCGGCTGCTGGTCGGCGGCCTCGCCATCGGCTTCCAGAACGCCGCGCGCTACGGCCTGCTGATCTGGGTGCCAGTGCACTTCCTCGGCTCGAACTGGGCGAAGGCCGGCGCCGGGGCCTCGGTCATCGATCCGAAATGGATCAGCATCGCGCTGCCGGTCGGCATGGCGATCGGAGCCGCCACCAATGGCTGGGTGTCGGACCGCATCTTCAACTCGAAGCGCTATCTGGCGATCGTGCTCTACATGGTGCTCGCGGCGATCACCTCGCTCTACATGTACACGATCCCGGTCGCGGATGTTTACAAGGGCCTGGTCGTGCTCTTCCTCTGCGGCTTCTTCGTCTACGGTCCGCAGTCGTCGTTCTGGGCGCTCTGTCCCGATCTCGTCGGACATAAGCGCGCCGGCACCGCGATCGGCGTCATGAACTTCTTCGCCTATCTGTTCGCCGGGCTCGGCGAGCCGCTGATCGGCAAGTTCATGGACACCCACAACGACACCTCGCTGGTGTTCCTGATCGTGGCGATCGCCAGTGCGTTGAGCGCCACGGTCGCGCTGTTCATCCGCCGCTAGTCAAATCCTCGCCCGGCAGAGCCCCCACGCCCTGCCGGGCACCGTTCCGTGCCGCTCGCCCGGCGGCAGACCCGCCGCCGGCGCGTGCCAGTTCCGGCGGCTTCGGCTTTGACGCGCGCGCGCCGAAAGACGACACTTGGCCCATGGCCATTTTCGCGACGCCACTTGCCCGCCCGGGTCTGCGCGGCATCCTCACCGGCACGCTGGCGGTGCTGACCGCGGCACTGATCTTCAGTGTCACGGCGGTGGTCGTCTGGACCGCGACGCGCGAGGCGCAGCGTTCGATCGGCCGGTCGCTCGCCGACCTCGCCGGCTTCATGCGCGAGGCGCTGGAGAGCGATGTCTACGAGCGCTGGCGCAGCCTGCGGACCATCGCGACCATCCCGGCCTTCGCGGATCCACAGAGTTCCTACAAGGCACGGCGCACCATTCTCGACCGGGTCAGGGCCAATGTTGAAGAGGTGGTGTGGATCGGCGTCGCCGATACCGCCGGCCAGGTGACGGTCGCCTCCGGCGGCCTCGACGAGGGCTCCAATGTCAGCGAGAGGCTGTGGTTCAAGTCGGCGCGGGACCGCGCGGGTGCGACCAACGAGAGCGGCCAGCGGCCGCAATCCCTGACACCGACCGGCGAGCGGGTGATCGAGATCGGCTCCAATGTCCGCAATGCCGAGGGCGAGGTGATCGGCCGGCTCGGCATGCTGATCAGCTGGGACTGGCTCGGTCACCTCCGCCGCTCCCTCATCGCGCGCTCGCGCGAGCGACAGTCGGACCTCGAAGTGATGGTGCTCGACCGTGACGGCCGGGTGATCATCGGCGACCCCGCCCATCTCGACCCCGGGCTCGCCCGAAACATCGCCGAGCGTCCCGACGGCTTCGAGATCGAAAAGATCGCCGATGGCCGGGTCCTGCTGATCGGCACCAGCCGCGCCGCCGGCGGGCGCGGTGTCGACGGGCTCGGCTGGCAGATCGTGGTGACATCGAGCGCGGAGATTGCCTTTGCCCCGGTCGATACGCTGCGCCGGCAGATCATCGCCGCCGGCGGTTTCGTCGGCCTGCTCGTGCTGATGGCCGGCTGGTGGGTCGCCGGCCGCATCGCCAGCCCGATCCAGGCGATCGCGGCACGCGCCGATCGCGTCGGTCTCGCCGAGGCGCTCGATGGCGTGGTGATCGAGGTGCCGCAATCCTCGTCCAAGGAGGTGGTGTCGCTGGCTGCCTCGCTGCAAGGCATGATCGATCGCCTGGCCGATAACGAGGAGGCGTTGAGGCACCTCGCCAATACGCTGGAGGTGCGGGTCGCCGACCGCACCGCCGAGCTGGAAACCGCCAACCGGGCGCTGAGCATGGCGCGCGACGACGCGGTCGCCGCGACGGCGGCGAAATCGCGGTTCCTGGCGGCCGCCAGCCACGACCTGCGCCAGCCGCTGCACGCGCTGTCGCTGTTTGCCAGCGCCCTGGCCCGGCGGGTCAGCGGCGAGGAGCCGCGCCGGCTCGTCGCCAATATGGAGACGACCCTGTCGTCGCTGCAGGACATGTTCAACGCCTTGCTCGACGTGTCGAGGCTCGATGCCGGCATTGTCGTCGCCGAGCCCAGGGTCTTCGTGATCGGCGACCTGCTCGAGCGGGTCGCCGCCGGATTTCGCGCGCAGGCTGCCGCCAACGGGCTCGAGTTCCGGCTGGTGGCCTCGCGCCTTGCCGTCGTCAGCGACCCGATCCTGATCGAGACGGTGTTGCGCAACCTCGTGGCCAATGCGCTGAAATTCACAGCCTCGGGAGGCGTCCTGGTCGGCGTGCGCCGGCGTGGGGCCGTCGCCGTGCTGGAAATTCACGATACCGGTTCCGGGGTGGCGATCGAGGATCGCGACCGGATCTTCGAGGAGTTCGAGCGATCGAAACAGGCGGCCCATGGCCAGAATGACGGCCTGGGGCTTGGTCTGTCCATCGTCCGGCGGCTCTGCAACCTGCTCGGCCATCGCGTCGGTGTGGCGAGCCATCGCGGCCGTGGCACGGTTTTCCGGGTCGAGTTGCCGATCGCCGACCATGGCGCGCCGGCGATCGAGGCGCGGCCGGGCATTCCCTCGGTCTCGCTCGCCGGCCGGCATATTCTGATCCTCGACGACGAGCCCATGATCGTCGACGCGCTGGCGCGAACGCTGCGCGACGATGGTGCCACCGTCACCGCCGCGAACAGCGCCGAGGAGGCGACGCGGGCACTCGCCCAGGCCCTGCCGATCGATCTGGCCGTCATCGACCTCCAGCTCGAAAAGGGCATAGACGGGCTGGATCTGGTGCGTGGCTGGCAGCAGGGCAGGGGCGTGAAGCTGCCGGCGCTGATCGTCACGGGCGCGACCGACCCGCTGACGCTGGCGCGGCTGCAGTCGAGCGGCATCGCCTGGATGACCAAGCCGGTGGCGGTGCCGGCGCTGCGCGCCACCGTCGCGCGGCTGGTCGCCGCCTGATCAGGCGCGCGGCAGGAGGGCCGCGGCCGCGGCGACGGCGGCCGCCCGGTTGCGCACGCCGAGATGCCGGAACAGCGCGGCCAGATGGATCTTGACGGTGCCGTGGCCGAGGTCGAGATCGCGGGCGATCTCCTTGTTGGAATGGCCGCGCAGCAGCAGGGCCAGCACATCGCGCTGGCGCGGCGTCAATCGCGCGAGATCGGGCGGTTCGCCGGTCCGCTCCGCCATGTCGGATGCGGGCGCGCGCGGCGGCATGCCGCTGGCGAGCGAAGCGGGGACGAAGATCGCGCCATCGACGATGGCCTTCAGCGCGGCGACCAGATCGTCCTCGATGAGCCGTTTCGGGACGAAGCCGTTGACGCCGGCGGCGAGCGCCTCGAGCACGTCCTTGCGATCCTCGGAGGCGCTGACCACCGCGATGGGCAAATCGGGATAACATTCGCGCACGGCCGCGAGGCTCGCGGCACTGGCCATTCCGGGCATCGAGAGGTCGAACAAGGCGAGCGCGACGTCGCCGATCTCGCCGAGCTTCTCCAGCGCCTCGTCAAGCGAGCTCGCCTCTTCGACGTCGTCGAAACCAAGCCGGTCCTTCAGGGTGAAGGCCAGGCCCATGCGGTAAAGTCCATGATCGTCGGCGACGACGGCGATGCGGCGAGACATGTCCGACAGGGGTAAGGCTCAGGGTGTCATGCTGTCAACGCAGGACACCGCGATAGGCCCGCGGATCGGCCTCCGGATACGTTTGGATACGTTTTTCACCTGTCCCCGAGCCCGAAACCCGGAATTCCGATCCAGGGTAGCGGGCGCGGTCGCCAAGGGCCGCCCCGGGTGGACGTCTGGAGACGTCCACCCGGGGCGCTTCCGGCCCTATTCGGCGGGCGTGCCGTGGGGGACCGCGGCGGCGGCCGCGGCCTTCTGGCTGCCGCGCCGGCTGAACCAGTCGCTGAGGCCGTCGAACATGATGTAGATGACCGGCGTGATGAACAGCGTCAGCAGCTGCGACATCATCAGGCCGCCGACGACGGCCAGGCCGAGCGGCTGGCGCAGCTCGGCGCCGGCACCCGCGCCCAGCGCGATCGGCAAGGCGCCGAGAATGGCGCAGAGCGTGGTCATCATGATCGGCCGGAAACGCAATGTCGCGGCCTCGATGATCGCCTCCTTGGCCGCGATGCCGTGGTGTCGGCGCTCGACCGCGAAGTCGACCATCATGATGGCGTTCTTCTTGACGATGCCGATCAGCATGACCACGCCGATCATGGCGATGACCGAGAGGTCGAGGCCGAAGAACTGCAGGGTCAAGAGCGCGCCGATGCCGGCCGAGGGCAGGCCCGACAGGATGGTCAGCGGGTGGATGAAGCTCTCATAGAGCACGCCCAGCACGATGTAGATGACCAGCACGGCGGCGAACAGCAGCAGCCCCTGGTTGGCGACGGCCTGCTGGAACACCTGGGCGGAGCCCTGGAAGCTGGTCGCGATGGTCGCCGGCAGGTTGACATCGCGGGCCGCGGCCTCGATCCGCTCGACCGCCTGCGACAGGGCGACGCCCGGCGGCAGGTTGAACGAGATGGTCACCGCCGGAAGCTGGGCGAGGTGGCTGACGGTCAGTGCGGTGGGCTGTTCGCGGATGGTGGCGACCGCGTCGAGCGGCACGATGGTGCCGCTCGGCGTGCGCACGGTGAGCCGGCGCAGCATGGCGGCGGTGTCGTTATATTTGGGATCCGCTTCCAGGATGACCTGATAGGTGTCCTCGGGCGCATAGATGGTCGAGACCTGCCGGACGCCGAAGGAGGAATAGAGCGTCGAGCGGATCTGGTCGGCGGTCAGGCCGAGCCGCGAGGCGGCGTCGCGGTTGACGTCGACCAGCGTCGAGCGGGCCTTCATCTGCAGGTCGGAGTTGACGTCCAGAATGCCCGGCAGCTCACGCACCTTGGCCTCGAGGATCGTCGCGTAGTGGCGCAAGGCTTCGAGGTCGGGCGATTGCAGCGTGTACTGATACTGGCTGCGGGTCTGCACGGCGCCGATGGTGATCGACTGGATCGGCTGGAAGAACGCCTGGATGCCGGGGATCTGGTTGGTGACCCGGCGCAGACGCTGGATCACCTCGTTGGCGCTCGCCTTGCGTTCGGGCTTGGGGCGCAGGGTGATGAACATGCGCCCGGAATTCTGGGTATTGGCGGCGTTGCCGCCGCCCACCGTCGAATTGATCGAGATGACGTCGGGATCGCGGGCGATCGCGTTGGAGAGTTCGGTCTGGCGGGTCACCATGGCGTCGAACGAGGAATCGTCCGGGCCGAGCGTCGAGACCGTGATGAGGCCGTTGTCCTCGACCGGGAAGAAGCCCTTGGGGATGTCACGGAACAGGATGACGGTGAACACGAAGGTGGCGAGGGTCACGCCGATCATGATCAGCGGCACGCCGACGACCTTGCGCAGCGCCCAGCTATAGCCGCGGGTGAGTCCGGTGAAGAAGCTCTCGAACAGGCGCAGCGGCAGGATCGGCCGGTAATTGTGGTCGACCGGCTTCAGCAGGCGCGAGCACAGCATGGGGGTAAGGGTCAGCGACACGACACCCGAGATCAGGATCGCCATCGAGATGACGAGGCCGAACTCGGCGAACATGCGGCCGACGACGCCGCCCATGAACAGCACCGGGATGAACACTGCGACCAGCGAGATGGTCATCGAGATGATGGTGAAGCCGACCTCGCGCGAGCCGACCAGCGCCGCCTGGAACGGCTCCATGCCCTCCTCGATATGGCGCATGATGTTTTCGAGCATGACGATGGCGTCGTCGACGACGAAGCCGACCGCAAGGGTCAGCGCCAGCAGCGAGATGTTGTCGATGGAATGGCCGAGCAGGTACATGCCGGCAAAGGTGCCGACCAGCGAGATCGGCAGGGCGACCGCGGGAATGATGGTCGCCCGCACGCTCTTCAGGAAGAACCAGATCACCAGCACGACGAGGCCGCCGGCCAGCATCAGCGAGAACTCGACGTCCTCGATGGACGCCCGGATCGATTCCGAACGGTCGTTGAGCACCTTGATCTCGTAGGAGGCCGGTGCCTCGCCCTGGATCTGCGGCAGCAGCGCGCGGATGCGATCGACCACTTCGACGGTGTTGGCGTCGGGCTGGCGCTGGACGGCGAGCACCAGCGAGCGCTTGCCGTCGAGCCAGGCAGCGACACGGTCGTTCTCGACGCTGTCGACGGGGGTGGCGACATCCGAGACGCGCACCGGGGCGCCGTTCTGCCAGGCGACGATGACCGGGCCGTAATCGACGGCGCGGTTGACCGGGCCGGTGGCATCCAGGATCGCCGAGCGCGAGCCCTCGTTGACCGAGCCGACCGGACGGTTCGAATTGGCGTTGACCAGCGCATTTTGCAGGTCGGTGAGGCTCAGGCCGCGCGAGGCGAGCTGGTCGAGGTCGGCGCGGATGCGCACGGCATATTTCTGGCTGCCGAAGACCAGCACCTGGGCAACGCCGGGCAAGGTCGAGATGCGCGGCAGGATGGCCGAATTGGAGAAGCGGTCGAGGTCGGACAGCTTGGCCAGGTCAGAGGCGATCGACAGGAAGACGATGGGCTGGTCGGCTGGATTGACCTTCCTGAAGCTCGGCGGGGTCGGCATGTCGACCGGCAGGCGGCGCATGGCCGACGAGATCTGCGACTGGACGTCGAGCGCGGCGCCGTCGATGTTCCGGTTGAGGTCGAACTGCAGCACGATCGAGGTATTGCCGAGCGACGAGGTCGAGGTCATCGACGATACGCCGGCAATGGTCGAGAACTGCTTCTCGAGAATCAGGGCGACCGAGGACGCCATGGTCTCCGGGCTGGCGCCGGGCAGCTGGGCCTGAACCTGGATGGTCGGAAAGTCGACGCGCGGAACCGCGGCGACCGGCAACTGCTTGTAGCCGAACATGCCGGCTGCGATGAACGAGACCATCAGCAGGATGGTCATGACCGGTCGGCGGATGCAGAGCTCCGAAAGCATGGTCCTGGCCCCTCAGCTCTGCTTGCCCGGCGCGGCGACTTCGTTGGCCGCGGCATTCGGCCGGGCCACCACGGCGATGCCGGCGACCAGGCGAAGCTGGCCCGAGGTGATCACGTCCTCGCCGCCGGCGAGACCCTTGGAGATGACCGCGACGTCGCCGGAGGAGCGCGCCACCGTGACATTGATGACGGCGGCACGGCCATCCTTGACGGCGAAGACATAGGGGCCGTTCTGGCCGACCTGCAGGGCCGCCGAGGGGATCACCACGGCATCGTTCTCGATGCCGAGGGTCACCTTGACCGGCACGAAAGCGCCGGGCCAGAGCTGCTCGGCGCCGTTTTCCATGCGTGCCTTGGCGATCACCGTGCCGGTGGTCGGATCGATGGTGTTTTCGATGAAGGCGATGCCGCCGCGCGAGGTCTGGCCGCCGACAGTGGCCTCGACCGTCACCTGCTGGGCGCCGGCGGCGCCGGCATTCAGGATCGCGCGCATTTCGTAGAAGGTGTTCTGCGGCACCGCGAAGGCGATGTAGATCGGATCGATCTGGTTGAGCGTGGCGAGCGGCGCGGTGTCGGCGGAGCGCACGAAAGCGCCGGGCTTGGCGACGATCGAGCCGATGCGGCCGGCGACCGGCGCCGTGATCTGGGTATAGGTGAGCTGGGCGACGAGGGCGTCGCGGCTGGCCTCGTCGGCGAGCAGCTGGGCCTGCAGCGACTTCAGCGCGGTGATGGCCTGGTCGCGGGTCAGTTCCGAGCCGACGCGGCGGTTGGCCAGGTCGGTGGTACGGTCGCGGTCGCGGACGGCCTGCTCGATCTGTGCCTTGTCCTTGGCGACCTGCGCTTCCATCTGGCCGATCTGGGCCCTGAGGACGCGGTCGTCGAGGCTGAACAGCAGCTGGCCTTCCTTGACCTGGGCGCCTTCGGCGACGTGCACGGCAACCACCTGGGTGTCGAGGCGCGGCTTGATCTGGATGGAGGCGATCGGCTGCACCGTGCCGATGGCGTCGACGGTGATCGGCACGGAGCGGCGCTCGGCGCGGGCAAGGGTCACCGGTACCGCCGGCGGCGGACCGCGGCGGGTGGTCTCGGCGGCCGGCGCCTCGCGCTTCATCAGCGCCTGCGCCTTGACATAAACCTGCTCGGCGAGATCGGGGCGCCAGGTCGCGATGCCTCCCGCGATGGCCAGCAATCCGAAAACGATGACAACCCTCAGCATGCGATCATTCCTTCGAACGCGCAGACCGCTTGAAATCGCAAACGATTGCGCAAGACCTGGTTTCCCTAACGTCCCTATAGTCTTTGTCTGCTCCGGCAGACATTCGGCCCGATGGCCTAGACCATGCCGGCGAGCCGGCCGTCCGCCGCGGCGGGCCGGCCGCTGCGGGTGATTGCGCGCGGCGCCGCGCCGCGCTAGCGCTCATGACATGGAAACGCGCAGACCCGACATCACGGCGGCGGCCGAAGGCCTCAGGCACCGGTTCCTGGCGAACCGGCCGGTGCGCACCGCATCGTTGATCGTGACGCTGTTCGGCGACGCGATCGTGCCGCGCGGTGGCGAACTGTCGATCCGGGCGCTGATCGACCTGATGGGAGGCCTCGGCATCGAAGCCGGCGCGGTGCGCACGGCCATGTCGCGGCTCGGCGCCGATGGCCTGTTCGTCCGGCGCACCGCCGGCAAGCGGCCGCGCTACGGCCTGTCGGCTTCGGCCGAACGCACCTTCGCGGAGGCCTTCAGGCGGGTCTATGCCGGCGAGCGGCCGGCCGCGGGTGGTGGTTTCCGCATCGCCATCATGCCGGCCCAGGCCAAGAAGGCGCTCGATATCGCCGATCTCGCCGCCGCCGGCTATCGCCCCTTCGTGCCGGGCGTGTTCGTGGCGCCGGCATCGGCGGCGCCCGCCAGGCTGCCCGACGGCGCCTTCCTGCTCGACGCCTCGGCCGATGATGCGACGACCCGGCGGCTCGCGACCGAGGTCCTCGGCATGGCCGCGACCGCCGACGGCTACCGCCGCTTCGTCGCGGATCACGCCGGTCTGCGCGCCGCGGCCGGCGATGGCGTGGGCCTGCGGCCGGCGGATGCCTTCGTGCTCAGGATCCTGAGCGTCCATGCCTTCCGGCGGATCGTCATCCGCGATCCCGGCCTGCCCGAGGACCTGCTGCCGCCGGACCGGCCCGATCGCCAGGCCCGTGATCTCGTCGCGGCGCTCTATGCCGCGCTCGCCGCGCCGTCGGAGGCCCATCTCGACCAGGTCGCGGCCGCCGACGCCGAACGGCTGGCGCCGCCGGTCGTCGACCTGGCGCGCCGTTTCCGCAGCCTCTGAAACGAAACCGCATGCTGCATCGCAGCGACGAATCTTGCGTGTTGTATTACGAAAAATATTGCTTTCTAGAATTTTTGTAACATACTGGCTTCACTCATCCGGAGGCGCGCCATGTACACGCAGGCCCTGAACGTGAAGGACGACGGACCGGTTCCGGTCGATGAGGTCAAGGACGCCCGGTTTCAGGCGCGCATCGACCGCGACGAAAAGATCGAGCCGAACGACTGGATGCCGGAGAAATACCGGCGCACCCTGATCCGGCAGATCTCGCAGCACGCCCATTCGGAAATTGTCGGCATGCTGCCGGAGGGCAACTGGATCACCCGCGCGCCGAGCCTGAAGCGCAAGGCGGCGCTGCTCGCCAAGGTGCAGGACGAGGGCGGCCACGGCCTCTATCTCTATTCGGCGGCGGAGACGCTGGGCATCAGCCGCGAGGAGATGAACGACCAGCTCAATACCGGCAAGGCGCGTTATTCCTCGATCTTCAACTATCCGACCCTGACCTGGGCCGATATCGGCATGGTCGGCTGGCTGGTCGACGGCGCGGCGATCATGAACCAGATCCCGCTGTGCCGGACGAGCTACGGCCCCTATGCGCGCGCCATGGTGCGCATCTGCAAGGAAGAGAGCTTCCATCAGCGCCAGGGCTACGAGATCGTCATGACGCTGGCGCGCGGCAATGCCGACCAGAAGGCCATGGCCCAGGACGCGCTGAACCGCTGGTGGTGGCCGGCGCTGATGATGTTCGGGCCGCCGGATGCGGAAAGCCTGCACACCGACCAGAACATGGCCTGGCGGATCAAGCGTTTCTCCAACGATGAGCTGCGCCAGAAATTCATCGACGCCACCGTGCCGCAGGGCCATTTCCTCGGTCTCGAATTTCCCGACAAGGAGCTCGCCTTCGACGAGGCGACCGGCCATTGGCGTTTCGGCCCGATCGACTGGGACGAGTTCAAGCGGGTGCTGGCGGGCGAGGGCCCGTGCAACCGGCAGCGGCTGGCCCAGCGCAACCGCTCGCACGAGGCGGGTGCCTGGGTGCGCGAGGCGGCCATGGCGCATGCCGAGAAGCGCGCCGCGCGCCGTCTCGCCCAAGCCGCGGAGTGAACACCATGACCACGCAGAACTGGCCGCTCTGGGAAGTCTTCATCCGCTCGCGCAACGGCATGGCGCATCGCCATGTCGGTTCGCTGCACGCCGTCGACGCCGCCATGGCGCTGCAGGCGGCGCGCGACACCTATACCCGGCGCGGCGAGGGGCTTTCGATCTGGGTCGTGCCGTCGCAGGCGATCACCGCCTCGGATCCGGCCGACAAGGACATGCTGTTCGAGCCGACCGCCTCGAAGATCTACCGGCATCCGACCTTCTACGAAGTGCCCGACGATGTCGGGCATATGTGAGGAACCGAGGTCATGACCGACAGCCCGCTGTTTCTCGCAACCCTCAGGCTTGCCGACGACGCCCTGGTGCTCGGCCATCGGCTGTCGGAATGGTGCGGCCACGCGCCGGTCCTGGAAGAGGACCTGGCGCTCGGCAATCTCGGCCTCGACCTGATCGGCCAGGCGCGCTCGCTCTACAGCCATGCCGGCGCGGTCGAGGGCAAAGGCCGCGACGAGGATCAACTCGCCTATCTCCGGCGCGAGGGCGAATATCGCAACCTGCTGCTGGTCGAGCAGCCGAACGGCGATTTCGCCGTCACCATGGCCAGGCATCTCCTGTTCTCGGCGTTCATGCATCCGTTCCATCAGGCGATGACCGCGTCGAGCGACGCGACGCTGGCGGCGATCGCCGCCAAGGCCGAGAAGGAAATGGCCTATCACGTGCGCCATACCGGCGAATGGCTGATCCGGCTCGGCGACGGCACGGCGGAAAGCCACCGGCGGGCTCAGGCCGCGCTCGACGAGCTCTGGCCCTATTCCGGTGAATTGTTCGACGTCGACGCCGCCATGCGCAGTGCGATCGATGCCGGTTTCGTGCCCGACCCGGAGGCGATCCGGCCGCAATTCGAGGCGACCGTCGACCACGTCCTGGCGGAGGCGACCCTGACCCGGCCGCGGGTCGGCGCGTTCCAGTCCGGGGGGCGGGCAGGCCGGCACAGCGAGCATATGGGTTTCCTGCTCGCCGAACTCCAGTACATGCAGCGCACCTATCCGAACGCCACCTGGTGAGGCCGATATGGCTGCCGTCACGTCTCTCGATCTGGCACGGCAACAGGCTTCGGCCTGGGCGGTCGCGGCTGCCGTCTGCGATCCGGAAGTGCCGGTCCTGACCATCGAGGATCTCGGCGTGCTGCGCGAGGTCAATATCGTCGGCGGCCGGGTCGAGGCGGTCATCACGCCGACCTATTCCGGCTGCCCGGCGATGAACCTGATCGCGCTCAATGTCGAGGTGGCGCTGGAAGAGGCCGGCTTCACCAACGTCAAGGTGACCAGCGTGCTGTCGCCGGCCTGGACCACCGACTGGATGAGCGAGGCCGGCAAGGCCAAGCTCGCCGCCTATGGCATCGCGCCGCCCAAGGGCAAGGCCGGCCGGCGCGCGCTGTTCGGCGAGGAGACGGTTGCCTGTCCGCGCTGCGGCTCGGCCGATACGGCCAAGGTTTCCGAATTCGGTTCGACCGCCTGCAAGGCGCATTGGCGCTGCCGGGCCTGCGCCGAGCCGTTCGATTATTTCAAATGCATCTGAGAGTTTGTGCATCTTTCCCAGAATGGCCGCTTTCGCTCCCTCTGAGCCTTTGATTCCGTTCATCCGAAAAATCACAAACGTCGAAAGATTCACAAACTCTGAGGGCGCCGATCATGACCCCTGCCCATGCCCCGCATTTCCATCGCCTTGTCGTCAGCGATATCAGGCGCGAGACGCAGGATACCGTGTCGATCGCCTTCGCGGTGCCCGACGCGCTGAAGCCGGCTTTCCATTTCGAGCACGGCCAATATCTGACGCTGAAGACGGCGGTCGAAGGCGAGGAATTGCGCCGCTCCTATTCGATCTGCACCGGCGTCGACGACAATGACCTGCGCGTGGCGGTGAAGCGGGTCGACGGCGGCCGCTTCTCGACCTTCGCCAACGAGATGCTCAGGATCGGCGACCCGATCGAGGTGATGACACCGATGGGGCGCTTCACCACGCCGCTCGAACCCCTTGAACCGCGGGTCTACCTGGCGATCGCCTGCGGCTCCGGCATCACGCCCGTCATGTCGATCATCCGCACCGTGCTGACGCGCGAGCCGGCGAGCCGCTTCGTGCTGATCTACGGCAATCGCAATGCCGCATCGATCATCTTCAAGACCGCGCTGGAGGACCTGAAGGACACGTTCCTCGGCCGCTTCTCGGTCCATCACGTGCTGTCCCGCGAGGCCTCGGATTTCGCGGTGAGCCACGGCCGCATCGATGCCGAAAAGATCCGGACTTTCGTGCTGCAGGGATTGCAAGGCGGCACCGTGGACCAGGCCTTCCTGTGCGGGCCGCAGACGATGATCACGGAGGCGCGCGCGACGCTGGAAGCCCTCGGCATCGCGCATGACCATATCCATTCCGAGCTGTTCGCCACCGAGGGCAGCCGGCAGGCCCCGGCCGTGGTGCGCAAGCCCGATATTTCCAACGGGTTGCCGCTGTCGATCCGGCTCGACGGGGCGCTGCACAGCATCGCCATGGATCCGACCGAGACGGTGGTCGAGGCGGCGATCCGCCACGGGCTGGACCTGCCCTATTCCTGCAAGGGCGGCATGTGCTGTACCTGCCGCGCCAAGCTGGTCGAGGGCGTGGTGGCGATGGACCAGAATTTCTCGCTGGAACCCTGGGAGGTCGAGGCGGGTTTCGTGCTGACCTGCCAGAGCCGCGCGACGGCGGGCACCCAGGCGGTCAGCGTCGATTTCGATTTCGCCTGACCCGCTCCGCGCCGGGCTATTCGGCCGCTTCCAGCCGGCCGCGCTCGGCGATGTCGCGGGCGCCGGCCAGGATCAACCGGGTGACGAGGTCGGCATAGGCCTCGCGGGTCATCGGGCCATCCGGCCGGAACCACATGTAGTGCCAGTTGAGCATGCCGAAGAGCGACATGGTCACCGGCTTCAGCAACGCGCCCTGGCTGGCGAGCTGCGGCACCGCCAGCGCCAGCGCATCGGAAAACAGCACGACCAGCGCGCGTTCCACCGTCTTGAGCTCATCCTGGTAGGGTGGCGGCAGGCGCGACAGCTCGCTGACCTGGATCTTGTGCAGGGTGTCGGCGTCACGATAGGCCTCGAGCAGGGCGCCGATGATGGCGCGCAGCCTGACATCCCCCGGCGGCGCCGCGCCGGCCGCCCGCTGCACCGCCTCCAGGAGATCGGCCAGGTGACGGCGGATGATGTCGACCAGCAATTGTTCCTTGTTCGGATAATAATGATAGATCAAGGCCTTGGAAACGCCGCAGGCTCCCGCGATGTCGTTGATCGAGGTGCGGTCGTAACCCTGGCGTGAGAACAGCTCCGCCGAAGCGTGCAGGATATGCGCACGTTTGTCGTCATAGTCGGCGGCGCGGGGACGAGCCACGATCAGTGCCTCGGGCGCTTGTCGAGCACGCGCTGGGCCTTGCCGAGCGAGCGTTCGAGCGTGCCGGGCGCGACCACCGTGACGGTCGAGCTGATGCCGATGGTTTCCTTGATCGCCTGGGCCAGCCGCTCGCCGGCGCGCTGGCGGTCCTCCGGACCGATCGCCTCGGGCCGCGCCTCGACTTGGATGTCCATTTCGTCGAGCCGGTCCTCGCGGGTCAGCACGACCAGGTAATGGGCCGACAGCTCAGGCACGGTCAGGATCTTTTCCTCGATCTGGCTCGGGAAGACGTTGACGCCACGCACGATCATCATGTCGTCCGAGCGGCCGGTGATTTTCTCCATGCGCCGCATGGAGCGCGCCGTGCCGGGCAGGAGCCGGGTGAGGTCGCGGGTGCGGTAGCGGATAATCGGCATGGCCTCCTTGGTCAACGAGGTGAAGACCAGTTCGCCCTTCTCGCCATCCGGCAGCACCTGGCCGGTGACCCGGTCGATCACCTCGGGATAGAAATGATCTTCCCAGACATGCAGGCCATCCTTGGTCTCCACGCATTCATTGGCGACGCCCGGCCCCATGACCTCGGACAGGCCGTAGATGTCGACCGCGTCCATGGCGAAGGCATCCTCGATCTCGGCGCGCATCGAATTGGTCCAGGGCTCGGCGCCGAAAATGCCGGTCCGCAGGGACGATTGCCGGGGGTCGGCGCCAATTCGCCTGAATTCGTCGAGGATCGCCAGCATGTAGCTCGGCGTCACCATGATGATCTCGGGCTTGAAGTCCTGAATGAGCTGGACCTGGCGTTCGGTCATGCCGCCGGAGACCGGGATCACCGTGCAGCCGAGCTTCTCGGCGCCGTAATGGGCGCCGAGCCCGCCGGTGAACAGGCCGTAGCCATAGGCGACGTGGATCTTCATGCCGGGCCGTCCGCCGGCCGCCCGGATCGAGCGGGCGACGACATCGGACCAGGTGTCGATGTCCTTGCGGGTGTAACCGACCACCGTCGGCTTGCCCGTCGTGCCCGAGGAGGCGTGAACGCGGACGACCTTGTCCTGGGGCACGGCGAACATGCCGAAGGGATAGTTGTCGCGCAGGTCCGCCTTGGTGGTGAACGGGAATTTGGCGAGGTCTTCGAGCCGGCTGAAATCGTCGGGATGAACGCCGGCTTCGTCGAACTTGCGCCGGTAGGCCGCCACGTTGTCATAGGCGTGGCGCAGCGACCATGCGAGGCGCTCGGTCTGCAGGGCGGCGATCTCGTCGCGCGAGGCCCGTTCGATCGGATCGATCAGCGGTTGGTAGCGGGTCTTGTCCAGCATGGCTTGCCTCACAGGGCCGGATGGTCGGGCGCGATCGCGCCACCAAGGGTGCGGGAATGGCCGCGGAAAATGGCGACGACGGCGCCGGTCTGGTCGGTGACGGTCACATCGGAAATGCCGGACCGGCCGGTGCGCGAGATCTCCCGGGCGGTGGCGGTCAGCAGGTCGCCGCGCTTGCCCGAGGCGACGAAGGTCACCGCGCAATGATGCGCGACGGTGCGGGTGTTGTGGCTGTTGCAGGCAAAGGCGAAGGCGCTGTCGGCCAACGTGAAGATATAACCGCCATGGCACATGCCGTGGCCATTGGTCATGGCCTCGGTGACCGGCATGGTCAGGACGGCGCGGCCCGGGCCGGTTTCGACCAGGGTCATGCCGAGAGCGCGGGAGGCCTTGTCGTCGGCCCACATGGCCGCGGAGGCGGCCCCGGCAACGGCGGTCTCGTCGATGGCATGCCCTTCCTTCATGGGCGGCCTCCGAATACCGGTTTGCGTTTCTCCATGAAGGCGGCGACGCCCTCGGCATAGTCGCGGCCGCGCCCGAGCCGGCGCTGCTCGTCGCGCTCGTAGTCGAGCTGCGCGTCGAGGCCATTGCCGTCGGCGATGTCGAAGGCACGCTTGATCGCAGCAAGGCTCGCGGCGGAGGCGGCGGCGAAGCGCTGGCACAGCGCTTCGGCCTCGGCGATCAGGGCCGCGTCGTCGACCACCTTGTGCACGAGGCCCCAGGCCTCGGCCTGGTCGGCCTTCAGCGTGTCGCCGGTGAGCGCCCAGGCCCGCGCCCGGGCCGGGCCGATCAGCCGCGGCAGCAAATAGGTCGCGCCCGAGTCGGGCAGGAGGCCGATCTTGACGAAGGCCTGGCCGAAGCTCGCCGCGCGGCCGGCGATGACCACGTCGCTCGCCAGGGCCAGGCTGACGCCGGCGCCGGCGGCAACCCCGTTGACCGCGCAGATGACCGGCAGCGGCAGGGCCCGCAGCTTGCGGATCAGCGGATTGTAGTTCTTCTCCAGCGCCTCGCCGAGGTCGGGCATATCGCCGTCTTCCGCCGCGATCTCCGGATCGGCCAGATCCTGGCCGGCGCAGAAGCCACGGCCGGCTCCGGTGATCAGCAGGGCTTTGCAGCTCTTGTCGGCCTCGGCCTCATCGAGCGCCGCCTTGAGCGCACGGTGCATGACGCCGGTGAAGGAATTCAGCTTGTCGGGCCGGTTCAACGTCAGCACGTGATAACCCGGCCTGATGTCGACGAGCACGGTTGCCTCGTCCATCGTCCACTCCTGGTGTTTCCGCGTCCGCACGCCCCGTCGCATGATGCCGGGCGTGTCGATCTTCATTTGTCCGCTCGGTTTTGGCGAGTTGCCACTTGACTGACCGGGCGGTTGGTTAATTAATACGCGGACAGCGTGAGGTGTCAACGCGGGTCGGACGAACGAACCCCAGGTGCCTTGCAGGAAACGAGACCAGGGAGGATTGCCATGGCGGGTTGGACCCGACGGATATTCACGAGCGCCGCCGCGGCCGCGCTCGTCGCCTTCGCAGCCGGAGCGGCCGAGGCTCAGATCAAGATCGGCGCGGTGCTGTCGGCGACCGGGCCCGCCTCTTTCCTCGGCGATCCCTCGAAGCGGACGCTGGAAATGTATGTCGAGCAGATCAACGCCGCCGGCGGGGTCAACGGCCAGCGCCTGCAACTGATCGTCTATGACGACGGCGGTGACGCCAATCAGGCCCGCACCTTCGCCACGCGCCTGGTCGAGGACGACAAGATCGTCGCCATGGTCGGCGGCTCGACCACCGGCACCACCATGGCGATGATCCCGATCTTCGAGGAAGCGCGCGTCCCGTTCATCTCGCTCGGCGGCGCCATTCAGATCATCGAGCCGGTCAGGCCTTATGTGTTCAAGACGCCGCATACCGACAAGATGGCCTGCGAGAAGATCTTCCAGGATCTGCAGCGGCGCCAGCTGACGACCATCGCGATGATCTCGGGCACGGATGGGTTCGGCGCCTCGATGCACGACCAGTGCGTGGCGGTGGCGCCGCGCTTCGGCATCACCATCGCCCATACCGAACGCTACGGCCCGCGCGATTCCGACATGACGCCGCAGCTCACCAATATCCGCAACCGGGCCGGCGTGCAGGCGGTGGTCAATGCCGGTTTCGGCCAGGGCCCGGCGATCGTCACCCGCAACTATCGCCAGCTCGCCGTGCCGTTCCCGCTCTACCAGAGCCACGGCGTCGCCTCGAAGCAGTTCATCGAGCTCGCCGGCGAAGCGGCCAACGGCGTGCGCCTGCCGGCGGCGGCCTTGCTGGTGGCGGCCAAGCTGCCCGACTCGGACCCGCAGAAGCCGGTGGTGGTCGGCTACAGCACGACCTACGAGCAGCGCTCGGGTCAGCCGGTCTCGACCTTCGGCGGCCATGCCTATGACGGGCTGATGCTGCTGGTCGAGGCGATCAAGAAGGCCAATTCCACCGACCCGAAAAAGATCCGCGACGCGCTGGAGCAGATCCGCGGCTTCATGGGCACGGCCGGCGTGGTCAACATGAGCCCGACCGATCACATGGGTCTCGACCTCACCGCCTTCCGGATGCTGGAAATCCGCAACGGCGACTGGACCATCGTGCCGGAAGGCGGCAGCTGACCGGTCGTGAGCCATTCCGGGCCTCGGCCCGGATTTTCGCGCATGCTCGCAGGTTGAAGACGTGGATGGCCGGGCCAAGCCCGGCCATGACGATCGCGGTTTAGGATCATCATGGCCGAATTTCTGCAGTTCGCCTTTTCCGGGCTCACGGTCGGCGCCGTCTATGCGCTGGTCGCGCTTGGCTTCACGCTGATCTACAACGCTTCCGACGTGGTCAATTTCGCCCAGGGCGAATTCGTCATGCTGGGCGGCATGGCCACCGTGTTCCTGACGCTGGCCGGGCTGCCCGTGCCGCTCGCCGCGCTCGGGGCCATTCTCGCCACCACCGCCATCGGCATCGGCCTGCACCGGCTCGCCATCGAGCCGGCGCGCGGTGCCTCGCCGGTGACCTTGATCATCATCACCATCGGCGCCTCGATCTTCCTGCGCGGCGCCGCGGCGATCGTCTTCGACAAGCGCTTCCACCAGTTGCCGCCCTGGTTCGGCGACGATCCGATCCGGATCGGCGGCGCCTCCGTGCTGCCGCAGAGCCTGGTGGTGCTGGCCGGCGCCGCGGTGGTCGTGGTCGCGCTCTGGGCCTTCTTCGAGCGCACCCTGTTCGGCAAGGCCGTGCTGGCGACGGCCGCCAACCGGGTCGCCGCCAGGCTCTCCGGAATCGATACCAGCTTCGTCATCGGCTTCTCCTTCGCCGTGTCGGCGGCCATCGGCGCGGTGGCGGGCGTGCTGGTCACCCCGATCACGCTGACCAGCTACGATGTCGGTACGCTGATGGGGCTGAAGGGGTTCGCCGCCGCCATGCTCGGCGGCATGGGCAATCCGCTGGGGGCGGTGGTCGGCGGGCTGGGCGTCGGCCTGCTCGAGGCCTTCGGCGCCGGCTACATCTCCTCGCAATACAAGGACGCGGTGGGCTTCATCGTCATCCTGGCGGTGCTGTTCGTCATGCCCAACGGCCTGTTCGGCCGCAGCAAGATCGAGCGGGTCTGAGACGATGGCCAATCCCACCGCCGCCCCGACCGGACCGTCGCCGAGCCCATTCGCCCGTTTCACGGCCGCGCTCACGGGCGACAAGCTCGGCACCCTTGTCGTCCTGGCCTTGCTGGTGGCGCTGCCGCCGCTGGTGTTTCCGTCATCGTTCTACTACCGGGTCGGCGCCATCGTCTGGATCCTCGCGATCGCGTCGATCGGGCTCAACCTGCTGATGGGTTATGCCGGCCAGGTCAGCCTCGGCCATGCCGGGTTCATCGGCATCGGCGCCTATGCGGTGGCGATCCTGCCGCAGCGCTTCGGCTTGCATGGGCTTGCCGCCATGGCCGTGGGTGCCGCCGTCTCGGCGCTGCTCGCCTATGTCGCCGGCCGGCCGATCCTGCGCCTGCGCGGGCATTACCTGGCGGTCGCCACCCTCGGCTTCGGCATTCTCATCGCCATGGTGTTCACCAACGAGGCGGCCTGGACCGGCGGGCCCGACGGCATGCGCGTGCCCCGGCTGGAGCTGTTCGGCTGGGCGGTGCGCGGCTCGGACACCTGGTACTGGATCGGCGGCGGCACCATGATCATCGCCGCCTGGCTGGCGCTCAACCTGATCGACAGCCCGACCGGCCGGGCGCTCCGGGCGATCCACGATTCGGAAGTGGCGGCCAAGGTCGTCGGCGTCGACGTCAGCAGCTACAAGCTCACCGTCTTCGTCATCTCGGCGGTCTATGCCTCGCTCGCCGGCAGCTTCCTGGCGCTGTTCGACGGCCACATCACGCCGGACGCCGCGGGCTTCCTGCGTTCGGTCGAGCTGGTGACGATGGTGGTCATCGGCGGCATGGGGTCGATCGTCGGCTCGGTGATCGGCACGGCGGTCATCGTGGTGCTGCCGCAGACGCTGACCTTCCTGTCCGACTACAAGCACCTGATGATCGGCGCCTTCATCATGCTGTTCATGATCTTCCTGCGCTCGGGCATCGTGCCGACCCTGCGCGAGAAGCTGTTCCGGAGGGCGGCATGAGCGTGGTTCTCGAGGCGGACGGTCTCGGCATCGCCTTCGGCGGCGTCAAGGCGGTGGACGGCGTGTCGTTCAAGGCCAGGGCCGGCGAGATCCTGGCCATTATCGGCCCGAACGGCGCCGGCAAGACGACGCTGTTCAACATGGTCTCCGGCGTCTACCTGCCGAACAGCGGCCGGGTGCTGATCGGCGGCGACGACGTCACGGGGCTGGAGCCGCACCTGCTGGCGGCGCGCGGCCTGTCGCGCACCTTCCAGAACCTGCAGATCTTCTTCCGCATGAGCGCGGTCGAGAACGTCATGGTCGGCTGCCATCTGCGCGAGCGGCGCGGCGTGCTGGCGCACCTGTTCGCCTGGCCTTCGGTTCGCAGGCAGAACCGCGAGACGCGTGCCCGGGCGCTCGCGCTGCTCGATCTGGTCGGGCTGAAGCCGGTGGCCGACCTTCCGGCCGGCTCACTGCCTTATGGTGCGCTGAAGCGGCTGGAGATCGCACGGGCGCTCGCCGTCGAGCCGAAGCTCATCCTGCTCGACGAGCCGGCGGCCGGCTGCAATCCCGTGGAAACCGAGGAGATCGACCGGGTCATCCACGGCATCGCCGCAAGCGGTGTCGGCGTGGTGCTGGTCGAGCACGACATGAAGCTGGTGATGAAGATCTCGAACCGGATCCTGGTGCTCGATCACGGCAAGCCGCTCGCCGAGGGCAGCCCGCGGGAGGTGCGCGCCAATCCGGATGTCATCCGCGCCTATCTCGGCGGTCTCGGAGCCCGGGAGGCTGCCCATGCTCTCGGTTGAGGGGTTGCGCTCCGGCTATGGCCGGATCGAGGCGCTGCACGGTGTCTCGCTCGAGGTGAAGGCCGGCGAGATCGTCACGCTGGTCGGTGGCAATGGTGCCGGCAAGACCACCTTGCTGCGGGCGATTTCCGGCGTTCAGCCGGTGACCGCGGGCGCCATTCGTTTCAAGGGCGAGGTCATCGACCGGATCGATGCGCATAAGCGGGTCGGCCTCGGCATCGCCCAGGTGCCGGAGGGCCGCCAGGTGTTCTCGCCGCTGTCGGTCGAGGACAATCTCCGGCTCGGCGCCTGGTCGCGCCAGGATGGCGGGATCGCCGCCGATCTCGACGGCGTCTATGCGAGCTTCCCCGTGCTCGCCGAGAAACGCGCCCTCCAGGCGGGCGGGCTCTCCGGCGGCCAGCAGCAGATGCTCGCCATCGGCCGGGCCCTGATGGCCAGGCCCGAGCTCATCCTGCTGGACGAACCGTCCATGGGGCTCGCGCCGATTCTGGTCGAGCAGATCTTCGAGGCGATCCTGGCGCTGAAGGCGCGCGGCATCACGGTGCTGCTGGTCGAGCAGAACGCCTATTCGGCGCTGTCGATCGCCGATCGCGGCTATGTGCTGGAAACCGGCACGATCACGCTGACCGGCGAGGGCCGCGCCCTGCTCGCCGATCCGAAGGTGCGCGGCGCCTATCTCGGCGTGTAGGACCCGGCGTCGGCCCCGGTGACGGCGCCGCCGACCCTTCGGTCGACGACGGTCATTGACGAAACGACGATCCGGTCGGCTCTGGATCGTCTGATGGCTTCGCCGAAGCTGCGCGTTTCGGAGCGGAACCGCCGATTCCCCTGCTCATGCACTACATGAAGGGGGAATCCGACGCGGTCGATAATCTGAAAATGATGGCTGTTTCTGCGGGCGGTCTCAATATCACCGATGCGATCATGGCGGCGGCCTATGGCCAGCTCGGCCGCACGGACCAGGCCCGCGAGCGCGTCGAGAATCTGCTGTCCCCATGCCCGGAATATGAGCGCGAATTCTGCGAGGATGTTCGCGCGCGCAAATTATCCCGGCGACATCATCGAAAGCCTTGCCGATGGCCTGCGCAAGGCGGGGCTGGACGTGCGCGACGACTGACATAGGACCTTCCGGCAGGATCCCTTGGGGGAGGGGCCGAACCCTGTGGCCGGAGTTCCGGAACAGCACGCGCAAGGCAAGGCGCCGGGTGTCCCCGACCCGACCGGATCGATTTGCCTCATGCCACGGCGGCTGCCGGCTGTGACGTCACCATGACGGCTCGCTGCCGGGGCAGAGTGGTCAATGGCGGCGGAGCGACCCGGATCGGCCAGAATGGGTCGTCCGTCGTGCCGGCCGCTTCTGCACCAGCCCGTGGCTGCATCAACGTCTTAGTCGCGAGATGGTCTTTCGCGCCAACCGGCCTGCGGCGCCTGTATCGCCATCAGGACGATCGTCCATCGGGCGGATCATCGTTCTATAACCAGCGATGAAATTGCTGTGAAAACGTCCCGACGATTCGACTGCAGGTCGAATCAGCACTGCGGCTCTGCCCCGTGAAGGACGGAGCAGTCCAAGATCGGCAGGCGAACTGCGCGTCGGGGGGCGATTTCGAGATCATGCGGACTTCCCCGTTTTCGGGTTTTCGGTGTTCGATTTCATGGCCTGCGAGCGATCCTGCCGCTTACGCGCAGGAAGCCGCCGGTCCGGCTCTTCCTCCTTCCGGAAGAATGTGTCCGGCGCACTCCACCGGAATTGGCGCCGCAGCATTGCGAGCGCGCCTTCTTGCCTCGAAGGCGATCCTCGCGGACGCAATGATGGCGTGCGACCTGTCGACCGATCGCAGCGATACGTCGGCATGTGGCATCGGGGTTGATGGGCCCGGCCCGAAAGGCACGGCCATTGCCGGCCGGCCATGCGCCCTCGGTCCCTATGGTCCGGCTGCCAACGAAAGGAGAACCGGATCGGCGATCGCGGACAGTGGACAATTCGTCACCATCACCGTTCCGGGTCCGAATTTCGCATGCGGCGACCCCGGCCTCCCGGCTCCCGGACTTGGCAGTTTGAAGCGCGTTGCGAATGGCAATGACCGGCTGGATCTCGGGCCCCGGAACCAGCCGGACGCGAATCGCGAAGGTCTTGTGCCGATCGCTTCCAGCCGGTCGCTTCCTGGTGCGCATGCGGCGCTCATCCGCCGCATTCGACGTCGCGGGTGATGGAAATCGAAAGCCATGTCGTTATCCTGCCTCGTCATATCGGATGCCGGTTCGCGCGATTCCATCCTGCCCGCCACGCTCCGGGAGGTCGGATATGCCGAGATGATCGGCGTCGACGACTTGACCAGCGCGGCCATCAACCGCCGGGACATTGTCGCGGTCGATGTCGATCTCGGGAATTCGCACAATGTGACGATGTTGCGCCGGGCAGCGCCACTCGCGGTGCGGCGGCCTGATTGCAGGTTCCTGTTCGTCACCGGCACGAACAGGCTCGAGGCGGTTCAGGCACAGAGCCTGGGAGCCGACGTCATGGTTCGCCGCCCGCTGCGGCGAGAAGAGATACTGGAGGCCTTCTCATGCCTTCGGCAGGCCATCTCTCCGCCTCTTGATCGGGCCGTCCAGTCGGTGGGACTGGCCCTGAACGAGATGATGACGAAGGCTTCGCGCGACGAGCTTCCGACGCTCGGTGAGTTGAAGGACGTTGCCGGAAGCATTGACGATGCGCTCAGGCTGACGTCTCTTGCCCAATGGGTCGAGAGCGCGATGAGCTTTCATCTTCAGACCCAGCGGCACGTCCTGCTCGTCGCGGGACTGGCGAACGGTTTTGCGATCCATCTGGGCTTTCGGCGCGACGATCGCGCCAGGCTGGCCGAGGCCGCGCTCCTGCATGACGTCGGCAAGGCGCGCATCCCCCTGTCCATTCTCGACAAGTCGGGGCCTTTGACGTCCGACGAGATGGCGGTCATGCGAACCCATGCGGCGATCGGTGGCGACTTCATTGCGATGCATTATCCGCGGGAGCACGATCTCTGCGACGTCGCGCGCCATCATCACGAATTGCTGGACGGTAGCGGCTATCCGGACGGCCTGGCGGGCGCCCGGATCACCGATCCGGTCCGCCTGATCACCATCTGCGACATCTTCGCGGCGCTGATCGAGGAACGGCCGTACAAGAAGGCGTTTTCCAGCACGCAAGCCTACGAGATGCTTGGCACGATGCGCGGCAAGCTCGATCCCGATCTTCTTCGCGAGTTCAAGGGCGTGGCATTGGCCGCGAAGATCGGCGCGCAACCGGCACCGGGCGATGCCCTGGATAGGTTTGCGCGCCGGCCGGGTGCGGCAGGGCCGACGGGCCGGTTTGCGGCGCGGACGGCCAAAAAGTGATGCGAACCAACCTAAGTCACAGTTCCAGGCGACAACTCATGGGTTGTGTCTGTTCCCGGTGAAGTGTCCAGGACATGCAGGGTTTTTCTCTCGATCGGGTCAGCCCGCTGCGGACTGAGCCCGCGCCACGGATCGTCTCCAGCTCAATGGGGGCGCGGATGGTCGGCGCTCTGTGCAATGGTGCTGCAGGAGGCGCCTCATCACAATGTCTACGAGGATACGCCGCACCTTTGGCTGACCATTGCCCCGAAGCAGGTCACGACGATCCGCCGAACAATCATGGGTTCGCAAACGACAAGCCTGGTGCCTCCCGGTACGGTCAACCTGTCGTACAATCATGGCGCGCTCGGCGTCACCTTGGATAATCCTGTCGAAGCGATGCATGTCTGTTTGCGCGCCCGTATCGTCAGCGGGGTCGGCGCCGTTCTGTTCAGGGGTGATCCCGAGAAGATCGCGCTGGTTCCAGCCCTGGGCGACGATGATCCGGTGACGCTGGCAATCTTCGAGAACATCAGGCAGGCACTCAGCCTGCCGTCGTCGCGAGGCCAGCTGTTCAGCGACGACCTGGCGCGTGCGCTCGTCGCCCATCTGCTGACCCGTCATGCGACACGCCAGGACCTGGCCCTTCCCCGCACCGTCGCCGGCCAGTTCAGCAAGGCCAAGGCGGACGACGTCATCAGCCATATCAGGGAGAATGTCGCAAGCGACATCGGCATCGAGGAGCCGACGGGCGCCGTCCATTGTAGCGCCAGCCATTTCGCCAGGACGTTCAAGGCGACATTCAATTGCTCGCCGCATCAGTCCCTCATGCAGGCCAGGATCGACCGCGCCCGGGAATTGCTGTCATCGTCAATTCTGCCGGTGGGCCAGGTCGCCGCCGCCTGCGGGTTCCCCAATCATGCCCATTTCTCGGTGGTGTTTCGGCGGCTGATGGGCATGACGCCGGCGTAATATCGCTCTGCCAACGGAAACTGTCGTTGTTTCCACGGCGCCGGATACGGATTGTTGAGGAGCTGTTCCGCCGCCGCCTCGGCCGGTCGCGGCCGTACCATGGGAGGGGGTGGCATGGACGGGACAACAATAGGATGGGCGGTCCGGCGAGCGCGGCGAGATGAGCAGGCGGATGCCCAGGGCGCGAACGGCACTGCCCGCGCGGCGCGGTGGCCATCCCGTAAAGGGCGCCTGCCGCTGCCGCGGCCTGCAGGCCCGTGCCGCGCCGCGGGTCAGCGATCGTAGAGTTCCAGCTGCCTGTTGGCGCTGAGCGCGATCAGCGTGCAGACGGCGCCGGACAGGAGGTAGGCGCCGGCCATGATCAGTCCGAAGCGGCTCGACAGGATCAGCGCGACGAGCGGGGCGAAACCGGCGCCGAACATCCAGGCGAGATCCGAGGTCAGGGCCGATCCGGTGTAACGATGGGCCAGCGAGAAGTTCGAGGCCATCGCCCCCGAGGACTGGCCGAAGGACAGGCCGAGCAGCACGAAGCCGAGGATCATGAAGATCGCCTCGCCGAGGTCGCCGCCGTCGAGCAATTGCGGCGCGAATCCGCTGAACACGGCGATCGCCACGGCCGAGGCGCCGAGCAAGGTGCGTCGGCCGAACCGGTCGGCGATCGGGCCCGAGGCGATGATGGCGGCGACGCCGAAGGCCGCGCCGATGGCCTCGATGACCAGGAAGCGGGCCGGGCCCTGCTGGGTGAACAGGAACACCCAGGACAGCGGGAACACCGTGACCATGTGGAACAGGGCGAAGCTCGCCAGCGGCGCGAAGGCGCCGATGACCACATTGCGGCCCTCGGCCCTGACCGTGTCCTTGATCGGCGTCGGCTGCAGCTCGCGGCTGTCGAACAGATGGGTGAATTCCGGCGTCACCACCATGCGCAAGCGGGCGAACAGGGCGACGACATTGATGGCGAAGGCGACGAAGAACGGATAGCGCCAGCCCCAGCTCAGGAAGTCGTCGGCTGAGAGATTGCCGACGAAGAAAGCGAACAGGCCGCTCGCCACCATCAGGCCGAGCGGCGCGCCGAGCTGCGGGATCATGGCGTACCAGCCGCGCCGCGCCGGCGGTGCGTTGAGCGCCAGCAGCGAGGCAAGCCCGTCCCAGGCGCCACCGAGCGCCAGGCCCTGGCCGATCCGGAACACCGCCAGGAGCACGGCCGAGGCCGAGCCGATCTGGTCGTGACCGGGCAGGAAGGCGACGGCGACCGTCGAACTGCCGAGCAGGAACAACGCGATGGTCAGCTTGACGCTGCGGCCGTGGGCGCGATCGATGGCCATGAACAGGATGGTGCCGATCGGCCGCGCGACGAAGGCGAGTGCGAAGATGGCGAAGGAATAGAGCGTGCCGGTCAGCGGATCGGCATAGGGGAAGACCAGTTTCGGAAACACCACGACGGAAGCGATGGCGTAGACGAAGAAGTCGAAGAACTCCGATGTCCGGCCGATGATGACGCCGATCGCGATCTCGCCGGGTTTGGCGCCGCCATGCGAGGCGCTGGGGGGGACGGATGCCTGCTCCAGCAAGGATGACGATGGCTCGGTGACCTGCGCATTCATGGCGGGCTGCGCTCCTTACTCCGGCGCCGGCGTCCCATTGGACGACATGGCGGACTGGTTCATCGGTCTGTCTTGTCGCGGATCGCGGCGCGAGGGGATTGGGCAAATTGTCCAATGTCGCCCATGTTGCGCCGCAGCTAACGAAAGAGCCGGATTGTCTCGCCTCCCTTGATCGAGGTCATTTTGAGCCGCTTTCGCGCCGTTGCCCTGTTGCCGCTGTTCCTGCTGCTGAGCGCCTGCAACGCCGTGGTGCTGACCCCGTCGGGCGATATCGCCGCGCAGCAGCGCGATCTCGTGATCATCTCGACGGTGTTGATGCTGATCATCATCATACCCGTGATGGTGCTGATCGTCCTGTTCGCCTGGCGCTACCGCCAGTCGAACGCGGCGCGTTACGAACCGGATTGGGACCATTCGACCCAGCTCGAACTGGTGATCTGGGCCGCGCCGCTGTTCATCATCATTTGCCTGGGCGCGCTGACCTGGATGGGCACGCATCTGCTCGATCCGTTCCGGCCCCTCGGCCGGATCACCCAGGGACAAACGGTCGCCCACGAGACCAGGCCGCTCGAGGTCAATGTCGTGGCGCTCGACTGGAAATGGCTGTTCATCTACCCGGAATATGGCATCGCCACGGTCAACGAACTGGCGGCCCCCGTCGACCGGCCGATCAGCTTCCGCATCACCTCGTCCTCGGTGATGAACTCGTTCTACATCCCCGCGCTCGCCGGCCAGATCTATGCCATGCCCGGCATGGAGACCAAGCTTCACGCCGTGATCAACGAGGCCGGCAGCTTCCGGGGCTTCTCGGCCAATTACAGCGGCGCCGGCTTCTCCGGCATGCGCTTCGCCTTTCTTGGCCTCGCCCAGGCCGATTTCGACACGTGGGTCGCCGACCAGAAGGCCGCCGGCGGTGCGCTGACCCGCAGCAGCTACCTGGTGCTCGAGCGGCCGAGCGAGAATGAGCCGGTGCGCCGCTACGCCTCCGTCGATCCCGGGCTCTACCGGGCGATCCTCAACATGTGCGTCGAAGCCAGCAAGATGTGCATGAGCGAGATGATGGCGATCGACGCCAAGGGCGGCCTCGGCCTGGCGGCGACCCGCAACGTCCTGCCGCTGCAATATGACAAATATGTCCGGCGAGGCGCGATCCTCGGACCCGAGCGCGCCTTCGTTCCGGCCATCTGCACGGCCGAGGATGTCGCGCAGCTCAACCTGGAGGCAACGCCGCGCCGCCAGGCCAATGCCTCGCCGCTGCTCGGCGCGGGCCTGCCCCGTCCATCCTTCGCGCCGATCCGCTGGCCGACGACCTCCTCGCTCGTCGAGACGCGGCGGTCCCCCAATTCCTGACCCGAGGGCGCTGACACCATGTTCCCCGATGCCGCATTTTCGAAGATGATCTTCGGGCGCCTGACGCTGGAATCGCTGCCGCTGCACGAGCCGATCCTGGTCGTCACCTTCGCCGTGGTGGCGCTCGGCGGTCTCGCCCTGGTCGGCCTGCTGACCTATTTGCGCCTGTGGGGCTATCTCTGGCGCGAGTGGTTCACCACCGTCGACCACAAGCGCATCGGCATCATGTACATGGTGCTCGGCCTGGTCATGCTGCTACGCGGCTTTGCCGACGCGATCATGATGCGGCTGCAGCAGGCCATGGCTTTCGGCGGTTCGGAAGGCTACCTGAACGCCCATCACTACGATCAGATCTTCACCGCCCACGGCGTGATCATGATCTTCTTCGTGGCGATGCCGCTGGTCACCGGCCTGATGAACTACGTGGTGCCGCTGCAGATCGGCGCCCGCGACGTGTCCTTTCCCTTCCTCAACAATTTCAGCTTCTGGATGACCACCGCAGGCGCGCTGCTGGTGATGATGTCGCTGTTCGTCGGCGAATTCGCGCGCACCGGCTGGCTGGCCTATCCGCCGCTCTCGGGCATCGGCTACAGCCCGGATGTCGGCGTCGACTACTACATCTGGTCGCTGCAGGTGGCCGGCGTCGGCACGCTCTTATCCGGCATCAACCTGATCGCCACCATCGTCAAGATGCGCGCGCCGGGCATGACCATGATGCGGCTGCCGGTTTTCACCTGGACCTCGCTCTGCACCAACGTGCTGATCGTCGCGGCCTTCCCGGTGCTCACCGCAGTGCTGGCGCTCCTGTCGCTCGACCGTTATCTCGGCACCAATTTCTTCACCAACGACTTCGGTGGAGATCCCATGATGTATGTGAACCTCATCTGGATCTGGGGCCATCCGGAGGTCTATATCCTGATCCTGCCGGCCTTCGGCATCTTCTCCGAGGTGACCTCGACCTTCGCCGGCAAGCGCCTGTTCGGCTATACCTCGATGGTCTACGCCACCGTCGTCATCACCATCCTCGCCTATCTGGTCTGGCTCCACCACTTCTTCACCATGGGCTCGGGCGCCAGCGTGAACTCGTTCTTCGGGATCACGACGATGATCATTTCGATCCCGACGGGGGCCAAGATCTTCAACTGGCTGTTCACCATGTATCGGGGCCGCATCCGCTTCGAGCTGCCGATGATGTGGACGGTGGCGTTCATGCTGACCTTCGTGATCGGCGGCATGACCGGGGTGCTGCTGGCGGTGCCGCCGGCCGATTTCGTGCTGCATAATAGCCTGTTCCTGGTCGCCCATTTCCACAACGTGATCATTGGCGGCGTGCTGTTCGGCCTGTTCGCCGGCATCAGCTACTGGTTCCCGAAGGCCTTCGGGTTCAAGCTCGATCCGTTCTGGGGCAAGCTGTCGTTCTGGTTCTGGGTGGTGGGTTTCTGGTTCGCCTTCATGCCGCTCTATGTGCTCGGCCTGATGGGCGTGACGCGGCGGCTGCGCCATTTCGACGATCCGTCGCTGCAGATCTGGTTCATCATCGCCGCCTTCGGCGCCTTCCTGATCGCGCTGGGCATTCTCTGCTTCCTGGTGCAGATCTATGTCAGCATCCGCAAGCGCGCGGCGCTGACCGACGTGACCGGCGACCCCTGGGACGGCCGCACGCTCGAATGGTCGACCTCCTCGCCGCCGCCCGACTACAATTTCGCCTTCACGCCGGTCGTGCACGACAACGACGCCTGGTGGGACATGAAGCGGCGGGGCTATGTCCGGCCGGTGCAGGGCTTCCGGGCGATCCACATGCCCCGGAATACCGGCACCGGGGTCATCCTCGCGGGGATCAGCATCGTCTTCTCCTTCGCGATGATCTGGTACATCTGGTGGCTCGCAGCCTTGAGCTTCGTGGCCCTGCTGGCGGTCGCCATCGGCCATACCTTCAACTACGGGCGCGACTTCCACATTCCCGTCGAGGCGGTCGTCGAGACCGAGGACCAGCGGACGCGCCTCCTTGGCGCGCGGGTTTGAGATCATGACCACGACAGCGATCATGGACGCGGCGACCGCCCCGAAGGCGCCGGTCTTCTATCTGGCGGACGAACACGATCATCCCGAAGGCGGCAGCACCATGCTCGGCTTCTGGATGTACCTGATGAGCGATTGCCTCATCTTCGCGGTGCTGTTCGCCACCTTCGGCGTATTGGGCGGCAAATATGCCGCCGGCCCCGCACCCAAGGACCTGTTCGACCTGCAACTGGTGGCGCTCAACACCTCCATGCTGCTGATGTCGTCGATCACCTATGGTTTCGCCATGCTGGCCATGGTGAAGCGGCGGGTCGGCGAGACCCAGTTCTGGCTGGCGATCACCGGCCTGTTCGGCCTCGCCTTCCTCGGCATCGAACTCTACGAATTCGCCCACATGATCCATGAAGGGGCGACGCCGCAGCGCAGCGCCTTCCTGTCGTCGTTCTTCACGCTGGTCGGCACCCATGGCCTGCATGTCACCTTCGGCCTGATCTGGCTGGTGACGCTGATGGTGCAGGTCGGCCAGCGCGGCCTGATCGTGGCGAACCAGCGGCGGCTGATGTGCCTCAGCATGTTCTGGCACTTCCTGGACGTCATCTGGATCGGCGTCTTCACCTTCGTCTACCTGATGGGAATGCTGCGATGAGTTCGGACGCGCATCACGGCCACGACGCCGGGCATGACGCCGGCGAGAGCCACGGCTCGCTGAGGACCTACCTGATCGGCTTCGGCCTGTCGGTCGTGCTCACCGCCATACCCTTCTGGCTGGTCATGACCGGCGCACTCGGCAATGCCCAGGCGACGGCCCTGATCATCACCGCTCTGGCGGTGGCGCAGATCGTCGTCCACATGGTGTTCTTCCTGCACATGGACACCAAGTCCGAGGGCGGCTGGACCATGATGGCGCTGATCTTCACGCTGATCGTGGTCGGCATCACGCTGGTCGGATCGCTCTGGGTCATGTTCCACCTGACCACCAACATGATGCCCGGCCACGACATGGGGTCGATGCGGTGACCGCGGCGGCCGGCGCGCAGCAGGGCCGGGCCGGGCGGGGCCAGCTTGGCGCCGCGGCGGCCGGATCGCGCGTCGGCGATCGCGAGAGGCGGCCGCGCCCGGCCTTCGCCCTGGCCTTGCTCGGCCTTCTCGCGGCGCTGGCGGTGGCCGCCCTGGCGGGGCTCGGCGTCTGGCAGCTGGAACGCCGGGTCTGGAAGCTGGGGCTGATCGCGCAGGTCGAACAACGCATCCATGCCGCGCCGGTGGCCGCACCGGGGCCGCTCGCCTGGCCGTCGCTGAATGCCCGCGACGACGCCTACAGGCGGGTTCGCATCAACGGCGTGTTTCTCAACGATCTCGAGACCCAGGTGCAAGCCGTGACCGAGCATGGCGGCGGCTTCTGGGTTCTCACCCCGCTCCGCACGCCCGAAGGGTTCACCGTGCTGGTCAATCGTGGCTTCGTCGCCGCCGGCCGGCGCGATCCCGCGACGCGGCCGGCGGGGCAGATCGCGGGACCGGCGACGGTCACCGGTCTCGTCCGGATGAGCGAGCCCGGCGGCGCCTTCCTGCGCAGCAATGACGCCGCGGCCGGACGCTGGTTCTCGCGTGATGTCGGCGCCATCGCCGCGGCGCGAGGACTGGCGTCGAACGCGCCCTATTTCATCGACGCCGATGCCCTGTCGGGCGGCGGGGGCGGGCCGCTCGGCGGCCTGACCGTCATCACATTCGCGAACAATCATCTGGTCTATGCGCTGACCTGGCTCACGCTGGCGCTGATGGTGGCGGCGGCGGCCGTTTTCGTCGCGCGCGACGAATGGCGCCTGCGGGCGAGCCGGCATAGGATCGTGGCGGCGGAGACCAGACAGCCGCCCTTAAGGCGAAGCGACACGCGTGCGTGACTGGGCCGAGATCATGAGCCGGTGGACCGGCGCAAGCCTGGGGGACGGGGCCGCCCGCGGGGGGGCCGTCTCCGGCGTCGTGCATTCCGGCCTGCCGGCGACACCGGCGAACCGCGACGCGCCTGCCGGCCTGCCGGCGGCCGACGGCGCGGCCAACGCCAAGAACATGATCCTGCTGATCCAGCTCCGCTGGATCGCGGTGGTCGGCCAGATCGTCACCATCGCCGTGGTCGAACTCGTGCTCGGCATCGCCCTGCCGCTCGGGCCGATGTCGATCGTGCTCGGCGCCTTGGTTGCGCACAACCTTGCCAGCGTCGCCTGGCTCAGAAACCGGACGGATGTCGGCAACAACCAGTTGTTCATGACGCTGATCCTGGATGTGGCGGCGCTGACCGCCCAGCTCTACCTGAGCGGCGGCGCCACCAATCCGTTCACCTCGCTCTACCTGCTGCAGGTCATTCTCGGGGCGGTGCTGCTCGACAGCCGGCTGACCTGGGCGGTCGTCGCCGCGGCCTGCCTGAGCTTTGTCGGCCTGACCCAGTTCTACCGGCCGCTCGCGCCGCACCATCCGGAGTTCGGCGACACCATCACGCTGCACATCGCCGGGATGTTCGTCTGCTTCGTGCTGGACGCCATCCTGCTGGTGGTTTTCGTCACCCGCATCAGCCAGAACCTGCGCGAGCGCGACGCCCGTCTCGCCGCGCTGAAGCAGCATGCCGCGGAAGAGGATCACATCGTCCGGATGGGCCTCCTGGCTTCCGGCGCGGCGCATGAACTGGGCACGCCGCTTGCGTCGCTGGCGGTGATTCTCAGCGACTGGCGGCGCATGCCCAAGCTCTCCGACGATCCGGAACTGGCCCAGGAGATCCAGGAAATGCAGGCGGAGGTGCAGCGCTGCAAGTCGATCGTCACCGGCATCCTCCTGTCGGCCGGCGAGGCGAGGGGCGAGGCGCCGCGGGTGACCACGGTCAACGCCTTCCTCGACGAGCTCGTTTCCGAATGGCGGGCCGCGCGCTCGGCCACGACGCTCGCCTATCAGAACGCTTTCGGCGCCGATGTCGCGATCGTTTCCGATTCGGCGTTGAAACAGGTGCTGTTCAGCGTCCTCGACAATGCCCTCGAGGCATCGCCCGGCTGGATTCGGTTTGCCGCCGGACGCAATGCCGGCATGCTGGTGCTGCAGATCAGCGACAAGGGCGCCGGCTTCCCGCCGGAGATGCTGGCGCAGTTCGGCAAGCCCTATCAGTCGAGCAAGGGACGGCCGGGCGGCGGCCTCGGCCTGTTCCTGGTGGTCAATGTGGTGCGCAAGCTCGGCGGCGTCGCGTCGGCCGCCAATCGCCCGCAGGGCGGCGCGGTGGTGACGATCGAATTGCCGCTCGCCACGCTCACGATCGGAGGCCGCAGACATGCCTGATGACCGGCTGCTGGCCATCGTGGAGGACGATACCGGTTTCGCGCGGACCCTGAAGCGGTCGTTCGAGCGGCGCGGCTACGAGGTTCTGCTGGCGGCCGGGCGCGACGAATTGGTGGTGCTGCTGAAGGACCATTCGCCGGGCTATGCGGTCGTCGACCTCAAGCTCGCCGGCGCATCGGGGCTCGCCTGCGTCGAACTGCTGCATGCCCATGATCCGGCCATGCTGATCGTCGTGCTGACCGGCTATGCGAGCATCGCCACTGCGGTGGAGGCGATCAAGCTCGGGGCCTGCCACTATCTCGCCAAGCCGTCCAATACCGACGATATCGAGGAGGCGTTCAGCAAGGCCGCGGGCGACGCCGGCGTCGCCCTGTCGGAACGGCCGACCTCGATCAAGACGCTGGAATGGGAGCGCATTCACGAGATGCTGGCGGAGACCGGCTTCAACATTTCCGAGACCGCGCGCCGGCTCGGCATGCACCGGCGCACGCTCGCCCGCAAGCTGGAGAAGCGGCAGGTGAAGTAGGGGCGGGGAGAGGTGTGAAATGATCCTCTCCCAGAGGGAGAGGGTGGCAGCGGCAGCTGCCGGGTGAGGGGACGTCCCTCTCCGGATGGGGCGGCATGCGGCGTGAGCGTCGGCTGCAGGCCTGAGAGCTCACGCCCCTCACCCGGCGCCTGACGGCGCCACCCTCTCCCTTTGGGAGAGGGTTGATCCACCAGCGTTTTACGCTCACCGCGTGAACAGCACCAAGGCCAGTGCGATCGCCGCCGGCACGGCCTGGATATACAGGATCTGCAACTTGGCGGTGGCCGCGCCGAAGACGCCGGCGACGATGACGCAGAGCAGGAAGAAGATCTGCACCGGCGCGGAGGCGATCGCCAGGCCCCAGGCGAGACCGGCGGCGAGGAAGCCGTTATAGAGCCCCTGATTGGCGGCGAGCGCCTTGGTCGAGGTGGCGAATTCCTGGGTCATGCCGAAGGCGCGCAGGCCTTTCGGCTTGTCCCAGAAGAACATTTCGAGGACCAGGATGTAGAGGTGTTCGAGCGCGACCAGCGCGACCGCGATCATGGCCAAGGTCTTCATGCGTCCCACCCATTGCCCCGAAGAATCACCCGATCATCCCCGGCCGGGTGACGTTGCGCAAGGTGGGCGGGGAATTCGGCCTCAGAACCGGACCGTCGCGAACAGCCGGACGTTCCGGCCGGGCATCAGCACCTCGTCCTTGCGGAACGACACGGCGTTGCGAATGTTCTGGTCGAGCAGATTGGTGCCGACCAGGCCGAGCGTCACGTCCTTGAACGCCGAGCCGCGCAGCGCCATGCGGTAGCTGACCTCGGCGTTGAGCAGATTGTAGCCCGGGGTCGGCGTCTCGTTGGGGGCGATGTCGTTCTGGCTGAAGGCGTGCAGCAGGGTCATGCGGGCGAACCAGTTGTCGTTGCGCCAATAGACGCCGCCGCCGAGCCGGTGCGGCGGGATGCGCGGCACGTTGGTGTTGTCGGCGAAGCGGGCGCGCACGAAGTCATACTGGCCCTCGACGCCGATCGTGCCGCTCCCGAGCTCGCCGATGTCGAGCTGGCTGCGCAGTTCGACGCCGTAGAAGGTCGCGTCCTGCTGGCTGAACACGATCTGCTGGAATTCCGTGCCGCTGCCGCAGGACGCGAAGTCCTCGTCACAGCGGGCGCCGGTCAGGCGCTTGTAGATGAAGCCGGAGAAGCGGGTGAAATAGGCCGAGGCGTCGAACCGCCACGGCCCCTGGGCGCGCCGGAGCCCGAGCTCGATGGTCGTCGCGGCCTCCTTGCGCAGGTTGGGATCGCCGATCTCGAAGGTGCCCGAGGCTTCATGCGGACCTTTGGAGAACAGCTCCTGGGCGCGTGGTGCCCGCTCGGTATATTGGCCGGTCAGGCTGCCGACGAAGCCGTAGGGCAGGTCCTGCGACAGGCCGAGGCTGGCGCTCATCGGCGCGAAGTCGCGTGCGCGCGCCTGTTCGATCATCGGGCCCGAGCCGCCGAGAAAATCGGCGGGGAACAGGGCCTGGGTGCCGGCGACATGGGTGTTTTCCAGGCGGAAGGCCGCCTGCATGCGGGTCGAGGCGGAGAAGGCGAGCTCCCCGAAATAGAAGGCGGCGGCGCTGCGGGTGGTCGAAGGCGCCAGGAGCCCGCCGGCCTCGCCCGAGGTGCCGAGATTCTTGGCGCCGACCTGGATGCCGAAGACCGAATTGAGCGTGCCGATCGGGGTGCCGAGCGGCTTGAACTGCGTCTCCACGCGGCCCTCCAGCTCCTGGCTGCGGAAGGTCGCGCCGATCTCCCAGCCGGGAGGCGCGTAATTGACCTCGTTATGGCGATAGAGCGAGCCGCCGAACCAGAACCTGACGGCGTCGATCACCGGGCTGTCGAAGCGGAATTCGCCCTTGGAGGCGATCCGTGTCTGGATCAGGTCGATCCGGGTGCGATTGGCGGCAGGCTCGACGCCGGGAATGCCGTAGAGGCTGCGGAACTGCGAGATCGAGGCGCCGACATAGCCGTTGTCGAAGAAGTAGGAAGCGCCGAACGAGCCGCCGAAGGAATTGGCGAAACTGTTGGCCTGACGGCCGCCGGGAATGGCGTAGTCGCCGGCATTGCGGCCGAAGACATCGGCCGAATAGGCCCAGTTGCCCGAGCGGCCGCGCACCTGGGCGGCACCATCGATGCCGTTGTCGCCGGATGACAGCGAGCCGCGCACCATGCCGGAGACACCCTCGGGGCCGAGGCGGGTCGGGATGCGCTCATTGCTGACATTGACCACGCCGCCAATGGCCGCCGAGCCGAAGCGCAGCGCTGCCGGGCCGCGGATCACCTCGATCCGTTCGGCCGCCAGCGGGTCGATCGGCACGGCATGGTCTTCCGAGAGGTCGGAGACGTCCTGCGCGCCGATGCCGTTTTCCTGGATGCGCACGCGGGCATTGTCGAGGCCGCGAATGACCGGCCGGTTGGCGGCGCCGGGAGCGAAGCTGTTGCCGGTGATGCCGGGCAGGTTGAACAGCTGGTCGCCGAGGGTGGCGCCGCCATTGCGCTGGATGTCGCGCTCGTTGACCACGGTGACCGGGACGAAGGCGCGGTCGATGACGGTGAGCTGGCCGTCGGTCAGGCCGGTGGCATTGGCCGCGGGCGCGGCACGCGGCGCCTCGATCAGGATTTCGGGCAAGGTCGTCGTCTGGGCCCGGGCCCCCGGCGACAGGATCGACAAGGCGAGGAGGCCGAGGGAAGACGACTTCAAGGCATCAGGGAAAGGCATGCGTGGCTGCTCCGGACCGCCTGCGGCAGCGGCAAGTTATGTAATAACGTTACATACAAGGTGCGCCGTTCTGTCAAGCCTGACCGCGGCACGACGGTGGACCGCACCCGCCTGCTCACGCCTTGGCGACACGTCCGGCACCGAGATCGAAACACGGCGGTGCGGCGGAGCCGTCGAACTGAAATGTCGATGCGCGAAACCCGTCCTCACACGCCGGACGGATACCGCTCGCCGGCTCCAGCTGTTCGCCCGATTTGCCAGGAGATCCCGTTATGGCCCTCTCGACCTCGATTGCCCGTCGCAGCCTGATGGCCGGCAGCCTCGCCGTGCTGACGGCAGGGCTCGCCGGCAGCGCGGCTTCCGCCGTCGGTTCCGCCCAGGCCGCCAGCGGCATCGCCCTGTTCAAGGTGATCGGGCCACGCGACGAAATCTTCATCGGCGTGCCGGATGCGGAATTGGCGACGCTCGGCGCGGGGGCCCAGGCGGAAGTGATTTCGCGCAAGATCGCCGCTGAGGGACAGATGTCGCTCTGGCGCTATTCGGTACAGCGCGGCGCCGATGGCGCCTTGGTCATGGCACCAATGGCCAAGGTCGGTGTCTTCGCGGCGGGCGTCGTCCGCATCGAGCCGTTCACCTCGGTCTATCCGGTGGTCGCGCCGCGGCCTTGAGCCGGCCTGGCGCTATCGATCGGCGACCTGGAACCCGGCCCAATAGGGGTCGCGCTGGTCAATGGTGATCGTGCTGGTGCCGGTCACCCGCGCCCAGCCTTCGATCGAGGGGATGATCGCTTCGCGATCGCCGACGCGGGCGCGTCCCTCGATCCGGCCGGTGAATTTCGAACCGATGATCGATTCGTGGACGAAGGCGTCGCCCGCGGCGAGCCGGCCGGTGGCGGCGAGCTGGGCCATGCGGGCCGAGGTCCCGGTGCCGCAAGGCGAGCGGTCGATCGCCTTGTCGCCGTAGAACACGGCATTGCGTGCGGTTCCGCCATGAAGCGGCCGGCCGGTCCACAGCACATGGGTGAGCTGATCGAGCGCCGGATTTTCCGGGTGAGCGATCTTGTGGCGCGCGTTGAAGGCACGGCGCAGCGCCGGGCTGAAGCGCAGCACGTCCGAGGGCTGCAGGTCCTCGAGGTCGCGATATCCAGGCTGCGGCTCGACGATGGCGTAGAAATTGCCGCCATAGGCGACATCGACCTGAATGGCGCCCAGCCCCTCGACCTCCACCTCGTAGCCGCGACCGAGCAGGAATGACGGCACATTGGTCAGCCGGACGCTGTCGACAGCGGCGCCGTCCTGGACATAACGCGCCTCGACCAGGCCAGCCGGCGTATCGAGCCTGAGCAGGCCCGGCGTCTTCGGCGTGACCAGGCCATGCTCGATGATGGTGGTCACCGTGCCGATGGTGCCATGGCCGCACATGGGCAGGCAGCCGGATGTCTCGATGAACAGGATGCCGACGTCGCAATCGGCGCGCGTCGGCGGGTAGAGAATGGCGCCCGACATCATGTCGTGACCGCGGGGCTCGAACATCAGGCCGGTGCGGATCCAGTCGAATTCGCGCAGGAAATGCTGGCGCCGCTCGAACATGGTGTCGCCGGCAAGCCGCGGGATCGAGCCGCCGGTGACGACGCGCACCGGGTTGCCGCAGGTATGGCCGTCGATGCAGAAGAAGGTGGTGCGGGACATGGCTCGGCCTGCTTCAGGTGTCGTTCTCGGTATGCGGCGGCCCGCGCCGGCTTGCAACCCGTGTTCGCCGGAGCAAGCCTTCGCCGTCGGGCGTCGATATCGATGACCGACATCTGCTACTGTCGCCATCGAAGCTCCGGCCGTAGTCGCAAATGGATATCGACGCTTTCCGCCTTTTCTGTTCGGTGATCGATCGGGGCAGCATCGCCGCTGCCGCACGGGAATTCGGCCTTTCGCCGTCTCTCGCGAGCCGGCGCCTGACGGCGCTGGAAGCCGAGTTCGGCGCGAAGCTCCTGTTGCGAACGACCCGGTCGCTGGCTCCCACCGAGGCCGGCATCGCGCTGCTGACCTGGGCCCGCTCGGCGCTGTTCGACTGGAACAAGATGCGGGACGAGATCGGGGCCATGCAAGGCCAGGCCTCGGGCGTCGTGCGTCTCGCCACCAACGACTATGCAGCGGCCGCCTACCTGCCGACGATCCTGGCAAGCTTCGCCCAGCGCCAGCCGGATGTTCACGTGGCGATCTCGATCACCCAGGAACCGGCTCGCCTGCTCGACGGTGCCTGTGACCTGGCCATGCATGCCGGCCGGCGGCCCGACGCCAATCTCGTCGGCCGGCGCGTCTTCGGCTATCGGCGACGGCTCGTCGCCTCGCCGGCCTATCTCGCGTCGCACCCGGCGCCGCAGACGCCGGCCGATCTCGCACGCCACCTTTGCCTGACGCAGACGGTCAGCGAGCCATCCGAATGGGCGTTCGAGGCGGCGGATCGAAGTCTCCACTCCGAACGGATCAATTCGCACATCTCCTGCGACAGCTGGACGCTGCTCGTCGCGCTGGCGAAGCAGGGATTGGGAATTGCGCGCCTCGCCGAGGAGCTCGTCCATGAGGCCCTGGCGGCGGGCGAGCTGGTCGAGCTGCTGCCGCATCTGAAATGCGTCTATCCCGACGGCGATCCGCCGGCCATGTGGGTCCTCGTGGCCCATCGGGCAGTGCCGCTGCGCACGCGGCTGCTGGCCGATCATATCGCCCAGGAACTGCTTCTTCTGCATCGCCGCCTGTCGCCGTGAGGCTCCGGCATTCGTGCAGATTCCGCACTGTCATGTGTCCGGCATCGCGCCTATTCGCTCGCCCCGCCCGTCGGCACTCTCTGACCAGGATAATAACGGTCGGGGAGACGCCAGGTGCAATTCATCGCCGCGGACACGGGTGGAACGTTCACGGACGTCACCGTCTATGACGCCGGGGCCGGCGAAATCCGGTTCGGCAAGACGCTGACGACCTATGGCCATCTGGTCGATGGCGTCGTCGCCGGCATCACCGAGGCAAGCGGGTCGGCGCGTGAAGCGGCCTGGCTTCGCCATGGCACGACGCATGTCATCAATGCCTTCCTTCAGCGCCGTGGCGCGCGGGCCGCCCTGGTTGCGACGCGCGGCTTTCGCGACGTGCTGGAAATCGGCCGCGGCAATCGCCCGGCGCCCTTCGACACGAAGCGCCGTCGCGAACCGCCGCTCATCCCCCGTGCCCTGCGCTTCGAGGTGACCGAAAGAATCGGATCGGACGGGATGGTGATCGAGGCCCTGGCGGAGGAAGAGGTGGCGGCGCTGGTCCCCGTGCTGAGGGCGGCCGGCGTCGAGGCGGTCGCGGTCACCTTTCTCAATGCCTATGCGAACCCGGCGCACGAGCAGCGGGCCGCGGAACTCCTGAAGGCGCAACTGCCGGGTGTCTATGTCACGGCCGCGACCTCGCTGTCGCGCGAATGGTTCGAATACGAGCGTTCGTCGACCGCCGCGGCCAATGCCTATGTCGGACCGGCCATTGCCCGATATGTCGACGGGTTTTCCGAGCGGCTCTCCGCGGAAGGATTTTCCGGGACCTTCGCGATGATGGGCTCGAATGGTGGGGTCATGCCCTTCGGTGCCTCCGTCGAGCGTCCGGTCTCACTGGTCGAGTCCGGCCCGATCGGCGGCGTCATCGCGGCGGCCGAATATGCCCGCGGCCTCGGGCTCGCGCGCGTCGTCGCCTTCGACATGGGCGGTACGACCGCCAAGTGTGCGCTGGTCGAGCAGGGCGAGTTCGAGGTCCAGTCGACCTATTGGGTGGGCGGCTACGAGCAGGGTTTCCCCATCCGCAGCCCGGTTCTCGATATTGTCGAAGTCGGCGCCGGCGGCGGCTCGATCGCCTGGGTGGATGGCCAAGGCCGTCTGCGCGTCGGCCCGAAGAGCGCGGGCTCCGAGCCTGGACCTGCCTGCTTCGGGCGCGGCGGCCTCGATCCGACGGTGACGGACGCCAATCTCGCGCTCGGGCGGATCGGTCACGGCTCGTTTCTGGGCGGGCGGCTCAAGCTCGATCGCGAGGCGTCGATCCGCGCCATCCAGGACCGCGTGGGCGAACCGCTCGGCTACGGCCGCGACGCGGTCGCCACCACCCGTGTCGCCCAGGGCATTCTCGATCTCGCCACGACGCTGATGGCGGGGGCGATCAAGGAAATCACGGTGGCGCGCGGCCATGATGTCCGCGACTTTGCGCTGCTCGTCTTCGGCGGCGGCGGTCCGATCTTCGGCGCGGAGCTTGCCCGCCAGCTCGGCATCCGCCAGGTCGTCGTGCCGCCCCAGCCCGGCAATTTCTCAGCGGTCGGCATGCTGCTGGCTCACGCGCGGATCGACATCGCCCGCACGCTCGTCGCCGCTCTCTCGCCCGCCGGCATGACCGCGCTCGCAACCGTGCGCGAAGAACTCGAAGCGGAGGTGCTGGAGGCGGCGGCCCGCGAATTCGGCGATGAACGGGCGACGCTTCACTGGCAGGCCGACATGCGCTACCGCGGCCAGCGCCACAATGTGACGGTCGGCTTCGACGGCGAACTCTCGGAAGAGGCATTGCTGGCCGCCTTCGAGACGATCTATGCCAAGCGTTTCGGTCGCGTGCTGGGGCAGGGCTTCTTCCCCGAGGTGGTGGGCCTGCGCGTGATCGCACAAGGCGACGCGCCTCGCCCGAGCCTCGCAGCGCTTGCCGTCCTGCCGCCTCGGACATCGCAAGGGCCGCGCCATGAGACGCGGCAACTCTCCGTGCGATCGCGTGGCTGGGTCGATGCCCCGGTCTGGCGCCGGGCGGATCTGCCGGCGGGCTTCACGATCACGGGCCCCGCGATCGTCGAGGAATACAGCTCCACGCTGCTGATCGGCGCGGGTGACACGGCCATCGTCGGGATGCTCGGCGAGATCACCATTTCCATCGGACAAGGCTGAGGAACCGATCCATGAGCGACGCCCTCACCCAAGCAGCCGTGGCTGCCGATCCGATCGAGATCGAGATCCTCAGGCATGAGATCCTGTCGATCCCGAACCAGATCGAGCGCAATATCGAGCGCAGCGCCTTCAGCCCGCTCGTGCAGGAATACAAGGACTATTCCGTCGGCCTGGTCGACGCCGACGGCGCGCTGATCGCCCAGTCGCGCGGCAGCCTGCCGATCTTCGTCGCCAATGCCTTGGGAACGGGGGTGCGCGAGGCCCTGTCCGTCCACGGCGCCGACACGCTCTTGCATGGCGATGCCGTGCTGACCAACTCGGCGGCGACGCTTGGACAGCACCTCAACAACGTCGTCCTGCTCACGCCCGTGCGCGAGGGCGGTGAGGCGAACGGCCCGCTTCTCGGCTTCTTCTGCGTTCTCGTCCACTGGATTGATGTCGGTGGCTCGACGCCCGGCTCATGCACGGGAACCGAGACGACCGATGTGTGGCAGGAGGGCCTGCAAATCCCCTGCATGCGCCTCCTCGATCGCGGACGGCGCAGCGAGGACGTCTTCCGCCTGTGCGCCGCCAACAGCCGCTTCCCGCGCCTGCTGCTCGGCGATCTGGAAGCGCAGCTGGCCGGCTGCCTGCTCGGCCGGGACCTGATGCTGGACATCGCCGGCCGCCGGGGAGCGCCGCTCCTCCGGACGACGCTGACGACAATGCGCGCGCAGGCGCGGGCCGCGGCCGGCCAGGTGATCGCCAAGGCCAGGCCCGGAACCTTTGTCGCCGAGAGCTTCCTTGACGGCGAGAAGGGCGTGCGCGTGCCGATCCGCGTCGCCGTGCGGGCCGAAGACGGGCGTATCGGCGTCGACCTGTCGGGCCTCGGTCCGCAAATGGGCGGCCCGTCGAATGCCGGACGCAATGGCGGCGCGATCGCCTCGGCCCGTATCGCCGCGAAATATGTCCTGACGCCCCAGGAACCGGTGAACCAGGGCGACTTCGACCTCCTGGATGTCGAGGCGCCCGATGGCACCTTCCTCACCGCCAGCCCGGATGCGCCGATCGGCGGCTCGGGCAACACCATCCCGACCGTTGTCGATACCATCCTGAAGGCGCTGGGACAGGCATTGCCGGACCATGTCGCCGCGGCTCATCACGGCACCTATGGCGTCCATTCCTTCTTCGGCCGGCTGCCGCGCACGGGAGAACTGTTCGCCAATCTCGACACGGCGACCGGCGGCTGGGGCGCGACGGCCGACGAGGATGGCGCCTTCCCGCTGCGCTCGAATGCCCATGGCGACGTGCCCGACATTCCCGCCGAGATGCAGGAGGCGCTCTACCCGTTCCTGCTGGTCTCGAAGGAGCTGCGGGCGGACAGCGGCGGCGCCGGCCGCCGGCGCGGTGGCCTGGGCGTCGAGAAGACCTATCGGATCGTCGCGCCCTGCCAAGTGAACCTGCAGTTCGAACGCGGCCAATGTCCACCCTGGGGGCTCGCCGGCGGACAGCCCGGCCTCGCCTGTTTCGTGGATATCATCGGCAAGGACGGCAAGACGACGCGGGCCTGGAAGGGCCGTTTCAGTCTCGAGGCCGGTGACCGGTTGCGTGTCGCCTCCGGCGGCGGCGGCGGCTACGGACCACCCCACCAACGCGACGTCGCACATGTGCTGGCGGATATCGAAGCCGGCTACGTAACGGCCGCCCACGCCGTCGATGCCTATGGCGTCGTCCTCGACCCGGCCGGCGCGCTCGACGCCGAAGCGACGCGGATCCGGCGGAGAGCCATGGAGGACGAGCAGTAAGACGGCCGACATCAATCAACAGAAACGGGGTGATCCAAGCAATCATCCCAACGATGGGAGGAAACAGTGACGATCACGTCATCGATACAGAACGCATCCGCGGGCGTTGACGCCAATCGCCTTCGCTCGCTGCGCGCGACGATCACGGGCAATGTCCTCGAATGGTTCGATTGGACTGTCTACGCGACCTTCGCCCCCTATATCGCGCGCGCGCTCTTCGCGCCGACCGACCCGCTTTCGGCGCTCCTGCAAACGCTCGCGATCTTCGCCGTCGGCTTTGTCGCCCGCCCGATCGGAGGGCTGCTGTTCGGCCGCTTCGCCGACAGGCGAGGCCGCCGCATCGCGCTGGTGGTGTCGATGATGGCAATGGCGTTCGGCAGCTTGATGATCGCGGTCATACCGAGCTATGCGAGCATCGGCGCCGCCGCCTCGGTCCTCCTCGTGGTGGCGCGGATCATCCAGGGGCTCGCCCATGGCGGGGAGAGCGCGGCAGCCTATGTCTATGTGAGCGAGATCGCGCCGCCCAGGTCCCGCGGGCTCTGGTCGAGCACCGTTTTCACCAGCATCGCCTTCGGCGTCATCCTCGCCACCCTGTTCGGCGTCACCCTGACCCAGAGCCTGACGGTGGAACAGCTCGCGTCCTGGGGCTGGCGCATACCCTTCCTCGTCGGGGCGGCGGTGGGCGTCTATGCCTATTATCTGCGCCGCTCCGCCATCGAGACCGAGGTGTTCGAGGCCGAGCAGAAGCCGACGGAGCGGACCGCCGCACCGGAAAGCACGGCCTCGCTGCTGTGGAGCTGCACGAGGCTGGTCCTGATCCTGGGCGCGTCCAACGTCGTCTATGCGACCTGGCTGACCTTCGCCTCGACCTACGCGATCACCATCCAGAAGGTGCCGGCCGCGGAAGCGTTCCGGGCGACGCTGGCGGCGCAGGTGATCGGCATGCTGGCCTTCCCGATCTTCGGCGCGCTGTCGGACCGCTTCGGCCGCAAACCGATGGCGCTGCTCACCTGCGGCGGCTTCGCCCTGATCTCCTTCTGGTTGCTCAGCCTGCTCAATTCGTCGGCCTGGTCGCTCTTCGTCGCTCAGTCGATCGCGCTGGTCCTGTGGGCCTCCCTCGGTGCCATCTGGCCGGCGTGGATGGCGGAGCAGGTTTCGACGGGCTCCCGCTCCGTTTCGATCGGCATCGCCAGTTCGCTCGGCGGGGCCATTTTTGGCGGCACGGCGCCCTACCTGAATACGTGGCTGAGCGCGCAGGGCATGCCCTGGGCCTTCACCGCCTATACCGTCGTCCTCAACGTCATCGCGGTCGGGCTGATCCTGACCATGCGCGAGACGCGCGGGATCGATCTCAAGACGATGCGCAGCGCGTGAATTGCGGGAAGGAGGATAGCAGCATGGCACAGGCCACCGCAAAGACGCCGCCCGGGTGGAGCTTCGAGACGCTCGCTCAGCTCACGCGGGACGAGCTGGACGCGCTGTTCAGGACGCTGCCGGCTCCGACGGTCGCCGAAATGGACGGCGAATTCATCTCTGCCCTGCCCGGTTACAGCAGTGCCGAGTGGCGATCGACGATGGCGAGCCTCGGAAAGGATTACTGGCTCGGAAAATCCTACAAGCCCGAGGCCTTCGGCCGTCACATGGGTCACGGGCTGAACCGCTACCGGACGAAAGCCGGAGAGATATGCCGGCTTTCGCGGTTCGTCTGGAACATCGCGCCGTCGACGGTCGATCGCCGCCCCTCGCTCGTCATGCACTATTCGGCTTTCCCCAACTGGGGCGGCGGGCTCGACCTCATCGACGAGATCCGCGTCGCGGCAGCGGGCGTCTATCTGGGCCTTTTCCACACCGCCAGGCCGGTGCCGGGTTTCACGCCGCGCGACGGCGGCGCCAGGTCCGGCATTGAATTCTTCTTCCTGTCCGGTCCAGTCTCTGCCTTCGTCGAGGCCGAACAGGACTGACCGGTGCCCGTGAAGAACGACCCAAGGTGGGACCCCGAAATGCTGGAGGTCCTGAAGCTCATCGAGCGCGAGGCGCTGCGGGCGGGACCGATCGACCAGGATCTGCCCTTTGCCTGGCAACGCGAACGCCTCGACGCGGCGACCCTGTTTGCCAATGAGCAGCGTCCCGCGGTTTTTTCGGTATCCGACATCTGGGTGCCCGCGCGGGGCCGGCGCGTGCAATGCCGGCACTACCGGCCGAACGCCGGCAAGCGCCTGCCGGCGGTTGTATTCTTCCACGGGGGAGGATGGGTTCGCTCCTCGATCGAGACACATGATCGGCTGGCGCGGGAGATCGCGCTTGCCGCGGGCGCGGCGGTCATCAGTGTCGACTACGCCCTGTCGCCCGAAGCCCGGTTCCCGCACGCGCTGGAGGAGTGCGCGGACGTCACACACTGGATCCGGCTGAACGGCCCAAGCCTCGACATCGACGCGGGGCGCCTGGCCGTGGCGGGAGATTCCGCCGGCGGGAACCTCGCCCTCGGTGTCGCGCTCTGCCTGCGCGACAGAGGCGAGGACATCCTGAAGGCCGTCGCGACCTTCTATCCGGTCTGCGACTTCGACCTCGCAACCCCGAGCTACCGGGAATTCGCCGAAGGCTGCTTTCTCACCCGCGACCTCATGCGCGGGTTCTGGGAAGCCTATGCACCGGGGCAGGCGCTGAGGCACCATCCTTATGCCGCACCGCTTCGTGCCGGCCTTTCCGGCCTGCCGCCGACGCTCATCCAGTTGGCCGAGCTCGACGTGCTGTTCAGCGAAGGCGCGGCTCTCGCGGCCAAGCTCAAGGCCGCCGGCGTCGATGCGACATGTGAACCCTACAGGGGCATGGCGCACGGCTTCATGCGCCATACCGGTCGGGTCGGCATGGCGCGGACGGCCATGGCGCGCCTCGGCGAATGGCTCGGAACCCATCTCGACGGATGAGCGCCGGGCCTGGACGCCTAGGCCGCCGAGCGGTTGCCCGGGGCTGATCCGGTCGCGGCGTCGCGGGCGGGAGGCAGCGCAGCCCAGAGCGGGCTCGCCGCGGTGACGCCCGGAGTTGCCAGAGCGCAGCGGCATTTGCCCAGGGATTTCGCGACATAGAGCGCCGCGTCGGCGGCGGCCAGCAAGGTCGCGACATCGGTGCCATGGTCGGGCGCGCAGGCGATGCCGATGCTGACGCCGATCAAGGCCTCGGCGCCCTGGCCGAGATCGTATTTGCCGGCGATCTCATGGATCAGCCGTTCGCCGAAACCGGCCGCCGCGGTCGGATCGATGGCCTCGGCCAGCACGACGAATTCGTCGCCGCCGAGCCGGGCGGTGACGTCGCCGATGCGCACCAGCCGGTTCAGCCTGTCGGCGACCATCTGCAGCACGCGGTCGCCGGCGGCATGGCCATAGGTATCGTTGACCGTCTTGAAACCGTCGAGGTCGAGGTAGAACAGGGCCAGGTGCGCCTGGCCATCGCCATGCGCCTTCAGCCGGTCGCTCATCGCGGTGGTCAGGCCGGTACGGTTCGACAGCCCCGTCAGGGCATCGTGGCGCGCGCGATGGGCATTTTCCTGCTCGGCGATCATGGTCGAGACCAGCATCCGGTTGAGCCGGAACGAGGCGGCGCTCATGCTGTAGAGATAGAAGGGGATCTGCAGGAAGACGACGAGCAGCATCAATTCGCCGGAAAAGAGCGCGCCGAGGCAACAGGGGCCAAGGCTGAGCACGATCATGATCGCGGCCATGCGCGGCGCGCCGAAATTGCGGAAGCAGATGCCGCCGACCATGGCGGCAGCCGACAGGCAGGTCAGGGTGGCGATCACCCAGTCGCCGCAGGTCATGCCGAGAAAGGTGCCGAAGCCGACACTGGCGCCCCAGCACACCGCGAGAATGATGGAAATGTCGGTCGGTGTCTTGCGGCCCTCGGCCACGGCCCGTTGCGCGACCAGCAGCACGGCCAGGCGCGACAGGCACAGGATGATTTCCAGGCAGAGCCAGGCGATGAACAGCGGTTCCGGTTTGCGCAGGGCGATGGCGCCGGACACCAGGATGGTGTTGATGACACCGCCGGCGAAGATCGGCAGCGTGCCGAACAGGCTGGCGATCAGGGCCTGGCGAATATTGTCGGGAACGCCGGCGCCCGGCTCGACCAGCCAGCGCGTGACGCGCCAGGTCGGCAGGCTGAATGTCGTCGCGGTCCTGTCCATCGAACGCCCCTGGGTCGAGGGGCAAAGGACCCGACGGCGCTCAACAGCGGGTTAACCCCGGCCGCGCCCCTCCGCATCGTGCTTAATGGCCAGCAAATGCGGAGGAGCGTTATGTGACGTGCTGCGTCAGGCCGCGATTTTCAGCCCGACATCGGGCAGCACAGGCCGGCTCTTCAGGGCGGCGGCCATGATCGCCTCGACCTCGGCCTTTTCGTTGGGCAGCAGGGCCAGCCGCGGCGGACGGGTCAGCCAGGTGCCGCGGCCCATGATGTGCTCGCACAGCTTGATGCACTGGACGAGGTCCGGCCGGGCGTCGAGATGCAGGAGCGGCATGAACCATTCATAGAGCGGCATGGCCTCGGCGAAACGGCCCTGCTTGGCCAGCCGGAACAGGGTCTCGCCCTCGCGCGGGAAGGCGTTCGACATGCCCGAGACCCAGCCCGCGGCACCCATGGCGACGCTCTCGACGATGACGTCGTCGAGGCCGGCGAACAGCACGAAGCGATCGCCGACCTTGTTGCGCGTGTCGATGAAGCGGCGGGTGTCGCCGGAGGAATCCTTGAAGCAGACCACCGTCTCGACATCGGCAAGCGTCACCAGGATGTCGGGCGTCACGTCGTTCTTGTAGATCGGCGGGTTGTTGTAGAGCATGACCGGCAGATCGGTGGCGGAAGCGACCGCGCGGAAATGCGCGGCGGTTTCATGCGGCTTGGACGAATAGACCAGGGCCGGCATGACCATGATGCCGTCGATACCGACACGTGCCGCTTCCCTGGCGGTCTCGACCGCGAAGGCGGTGGTGAATTCGGCGATGCCCGAGAGCACCGGCACGCGGCCGGCGGCGACCGATTTCGCCGCCTCCATGATGGCGACCTTCTCCTTGCGCTCGAGCGAGGTGTTCTCGCCGACCGAGCCGCAGATGATCAGGCCGGAGACGCCGTCGCGGATCAGGCCGTCCATGACCTTGGCGGTGGCGTCGATGTCGAGGGAGAGGTCGTCGTGGAACTGGGTGGTGACGGCCGGGAAGACGCCTTCCCAGGAAATGCGCGGGCTCATTGGTGGTCTCCAAAGGCAGGGGAGGCGGCGGGCCTCGCCCCTGAAACGATGAACGGGAGAGGGCTCAGAGGCTGGCGCCGACCTTGCGCAGGTCGGCGAGAACCGGCGCCTTGGGCAGCCAGATCTTGTCGAATTCCTGGATGACCGCCTGGGCGTCGGCGACATTGGCGGTGCGGATCGGAATGGGGGCGGCGCGGAATTGCTCGATGAGCTTCGGTTCGTTCAGCGCGAGTTCGTCGACCTGGGCATCCAGCGCGGTCTTGACCGCCTTGGTGATCAGTTCGCGATCGGCCGCCGGCACGGTCTGCCAGACGCGGCCGGAGACCAGCGCGATCATCGGCATGAACACGGCATTCATCTGCAGGATGACCTTGGACACCTTGTCGAAGCGCTGGTTCCAGGAGAATTCGAGATCGGCCTCCAGGCCGTCGACCTGGCCATTGGTCATGGCGTCGAACACGGCGGGCGTCGGGATTGGCGTCGGCGCGGCGCCGAGCGCCTGGTAGAAGTCGCGATAGACCGGCGTCGCATTGATGCGCAGCTTCATGCCGCGGATATCGGCGAGCGTTGAAATGTCGCGCGCCGAGAAGATCGCGCGCATGCCGGTGGTGCCCCAGGCCAGGCCGACCGTGCCGGTCTCGCGCGGCAGCACGTCGAAGAGCTTCATCGCCACGGGATGGCGCACCAGCTTGGCGATCTTCGGTGTCGAATCGACCACATAGGGCGCGGTGATCGCGGCAATCGCCGGCACGCGCGAGCCGAGTTCGGCGGCCATGATCCAGCCCATATCGAGGGCGCCCGACTGCATCTGCTGCAGCATGGCGGCTTCGTTGCCGAGCTGGCCGGAATGGAACACGGTCAGCGACAGGCGGCCATTGGTCTCGGCCTTCAGGAGATCACCGACCTTCAGCGCCGCCTTGTTCCAGGGATGGCCGTTGGGAGTGAGGATGCCCAGGCGGAATTCGCGCGCCTGGGCGAGCGCCAGCGACGGCGCGGCCAGCGGAAAGGCAATGCCGGCGGCGGCGGCCGTGATGAGATGACGACGGCTGAGGGTCATGGATCACTCCGGTGGGTTCGAGGCAGTGGCGGTCATTTCAGGAGGGCGAGCGACAGGAACGGATAGAGCGACAGCAGCACGAGCAGGACGCAGGAGACGGCGAAGAACGGCATGGTGACGAGGAACATCTTGCCGGGCTTGGCGCCGGTGACCGCGGCGGCGACGAAGAAGCAGAGGCCGACGGGGGGCGACAGCAGGCCGAGCACCAGGTTGACCACCACCACCACGCCGAACTGCCGGGGGTCGATGTGGTAGACCTCGGTGGCGATCGGCAGCAGGATCGGCACGGTCATGATCAGGCCGGGAATGCCGTCGATGACGGTGCCGATGACCAGCAGGATGACATTGACCAGCAGCATGAAGCTGATCGGATCCTTGGCGACCGACTGGATCCAGGCGGCGGCCTCCTGCGGCACCTTGCCGAAGATCAGAACCCAGGAGAACACCGCGGCCGCGGCGACCAGGAACAGCACGACGGCGGAATAGATGCCGGCGCGCAGCATCATTTCGGGCAGCCGGGAGAACGAGAACTCCTTGGTCCAGTAGCGGCCGACCAGCGCCGCGGCGATGGTGCCGACGGCGGCGGATTCGGTGGCATTGGCGAGGCCGCCGAGGATCGAGCCGACGATGACGATCGGGATGAGCAGGGTCGGGCAGGCGCCGAGAATGGTGGTGACGCGCTCGCGCAGCGTCATCGGTTCGGCGCGCGGGTAGTTGTAGACATAACCCATCAGCGCAATGACCACGCAGAACAGGGCGGTCAGCACCACGCCGGGCAGGATGCCGGCGATCAGCATGTCGCTGACCGAGACCTGGGCCAGCACGCTGTAGACGACGAACATGACCGAGGGCGGGATGATCGGGCCGAGCATGCCGCCATAGGCGGTCAGGCCGGCGGCGAAGGTCTTGTCGTAGCCCTTCTTCTCCATTTCCGGGACCATGATCTGGGCCATGATCGCGACCTGCGCGGTCGCCGATCCCAGGATCGAGGAGACGAACATGTTGGCGAGGATGTTGACATAGGCGAGCCCGCCGCGGAGCTGGCCGATGAAGGCCATGGCGAGGTCGATGATGCGCTTGGTGATGCCGCCGCCATTCATGATCTCGCCGATCAGGATGAACAGCGGAATGGCGATCAGGCCGTAGCTGTCGACGCCGCCGAACAGCTGCAGCGGAAAGCTCTGGAACAGCAGCGGATTGCCGGAAGCGACGATGTAGACCATGCCGGCGATGCAGAGGCAGAGACCGATCGGCACGCCGACCAGCATGATGACCATGAAGGCTGCGGACGTGACCATGTCAGTTCACCGCGTCGACATCGGAGAGCCGGAAGCCGGGATGGGCCGCCCTGGGCACGAACTCCAGGTCCTCCAGGATGTTGGCGGCGCCGTGCACGGTCATCGAAACCGCGAAGATCGGCAGGATCAGGTAGAGCACCCAGGTCGGCCAGTTCAGCGTCTGGGTGCGCTCGGTATAGAGGAAGTTGAAGGTCTCGCCGGCGAACTCGCGGGCGTCGAAACCGGCGCGCGCGATGCCGACGGGGTCCATCCACAGCCAGCACATGGCGGCGAGCGCCAGGCCGAAGGCGACGACCGCGCCGGTCGAGATCACCTTGGCAATCTTCATCGCCCGGGCCGGCAGGCGCTCGGTCAGCATGGTCACCGCGAAATCGAGCCTGAGGCGGGTCATCGCGGAGGCGCCGATGAAGGTCAGCCAGACCACCGAATAAACAGCCGATTCGTCGATCCAATAGATCGGAAAGCCGGTGTAGCGGGTCACCACATTGACCAGGATCAGCCCGGTCAGAAGAAACATGAGGCCCATGATCGCCAGGCGCTCGGCGGCCAGCAGCCGGTTGGAGGCGCAGGTGATCAGCCGATAGGGCGCGATGACCGCCGGTGATGGGATCGCGTGTTCGATCATCGATGCCCTCGCTTTTTTGAGTGCGTTTTGCTCTGGAATTTTCGGATCGTAGATTTTATACAATATCCGAGTCAAGCGCCGGCGAAGCAATTTCTCCAGCGTCGGGCGCGGGCCGCCGGCCGCTCCGCCACGTCGTGGTAACTCCTTGTTCTGGCGCATTTTCCTCCCTCTTTCCGATGCTGCGCCCGGCGCAAAATGCTGTAAGGTGGGTCTCGCATGAACGTTCCCCTGAAGCACAAGACCCTGTCCGCCGCGATCGCCGACCAATTGCGTCAGGCGATCCTCGACGGGTCCCACGTGGCCGGCGCCCAACTGCGCCAGGACGCGCTCGCCGAGACCTACGGGGTGAGCCGCATTCCGGTCCGCGAGGCGCTGTTTCAGCTGGAGGCCGAAGGCCTGGTCCGGATCGCGCCGCACAAGGGCGCGATCGTCTCCGAGCTGTCGCTCGACGAGATCAACGACGTGTTCGAGCTACGCGCCATTCTCGAGCCGCGCATGCTGGCGCAGTCGGCACCTCTGTTCGATACGCAGGATTTCGCCAGGCTCGACGCGATCCAGAAGCAGTTCGTCGGCGCGATCGCCGCCCATGACGTCAGTCGCTGGGGCGTGCTCAACGCCGATTTCCACATGGCGCTCTATGCCCGGGCGAAACAGCCGCGGACGCAGGCGATCGTCATCTCGCTCTTGCAGACCAGCGACCGCTACACCCGGGTTCAGCTCAGCCGGACCGAAGCCATGGGGACGGCCGAGCGCGAGCATGGCGAACTGATCGCGCTGTGCCGTGCCGGCAAGATCAAGGCGGCCTGCGGTTTCCTGCAACAGCATATCGCGGCGGTCCATGCCGATCTGCTGCGCGTCCTGGGCAGGGCGCCGTCGCTGCGTTGAGGGCCAATCGTCGCCTCCGTCGCCAAGTCTAATGCGCCGGGGTGCGCCCGACGAAATGACGGAAGGGCCAGTGCGGCAGGCTTGTAGCCCCTGCGTCGCGATTATTTGACGCTGATTTGCTTTTGTTTGATTTAGAGCAATGCGAAATTTTTTGTCCGTTATTTCGTTTCATATTCGACATTTCGGCTTCTCAAGCCTGGTTATGTATAAACAATCCATTAAGCATTCTTGGGCAGTTATCCGGCATCGTATTTCGTTGCATGGGACGGCTGCTTCATGACACAGGACCGGGATCTCGCCGCAAGGCTGGCTTTCGCGCGGATCGACCGTGGCACGGAAGCCGATCTCAAGCCGCTGTGGGCCCTGATCGCGCCGGCGCTGGGCGGCATCCTGCAGCGCTTTTATGCCCATCTGCAGGCCGAGCCGCAGATGGCGGCACTGATCGGCAGCCGGCAAGGCGCGCTGGAAAGCGCCCAGGTCCGGCATTGGGAGCGGCTGTTCAGCGGTACCTTCGATGCCGGTTATGCCGAAAGCATCGACCGCATCGGGCGTGCTCATCATCGCATCGGGCTGGAGCCGCGCTGGTATATCGGCGGCTACCAATTCATGCTGTCGGAGCTCGCCCGTCTCGTCCTGAAGAAGCACCGTTTCGCGCCGGCCACGGCCGCGCGGCTGATCGAGAGCCTGAACAAGGTGGTGCTGTTCGACCTGGACCTCGCCATCTCGACCTATCAGCAGGTGCTGCTGGAAGAGCGGGCGGCCCGGAACGAGCAGGTCAACGCGGCCGTCGCGGCGTTCCGGCAGGCGACCGAGGGCGTGCTGCAGATCGTCGACGGCAGCGCCCGGCGCATGCAGGCGACGTCACAGTCGCTGACCGCCATCGCAGCAAGCGCTTCCGACGAGGCGATGTCGGCGGCGACCGCGTCGGAGGAAACCTCGGTCAATGTCCAGACGGTCGCCTCGGCGGCCGAGGAACTGACCCAATCGATCCACGAAATCTCGCGCCAGGTCGGCAATGCGACAATGGTGGTGCGCAGCGCCACGGGCATGACGGAAGCATCCTCGGCGGATGTGGCGCGGCTTTCCGATGCGGCTCAGAAGATCGGCGACGTGGTCGGCCTGATCCAGGCGATCGCGTCGCAGACCAACCTCCTGGCGCTCAACGCGACCATCGAGGCGGCGCGGGCCGGCGAGGCGGGGCGGGGGTTCGCGGTCGTCGCGCAGGAGGTCAAGCAGCTCGCCGCCCAGACCTCCAAGGCGACGGGCGAGATCGCCCAGCAGATCGCCGGCATCCAGACCTCGACCGCGAGCGCGGTCAGCACCATCCGCGACGTGGCGCGCACGATGACCGAGATCCACGCGGTCACCAGTTCGATCGCCGGGGCGATCGAGGAGCAGGATGCGGCCACCCGCGAGATCGCGGCGAGCGCCCAGATGGCGGCGCAGACCACCCGCACATTGTCGTCCAACGTGTCGCAGGTGAATGACGGGATCGACCAGACCAAGGGCGTGGCCGCGGAGGTGTTCACCACATCGGGCGATCTCGCCGAACAATCGTCGCGGCTCGCCGAAGAGGTGCGCCACTTCCTGCACGCCCTGACCAGCGAGCCGGAGGCCGCGGCCAAGGCCGCGCAGCCGCTGCCCCGCGCGGTGTGAGGCGCCTCAGCCGGCCTGGCCGCTATCGGCGGACCGGCCGGCCGGATCGAAGAAGCTGCCCGGGCTCTTGCCGGTGACGGCCTTGAAGGCGACGCCAAAGGCGGCCGAAGACGAAAAGCCCAGGGCTCGCGCCGCCTCCTTGACGGAGGCGCCGCGGCCGAGCACCTGGATCGCCGCCATGATGCGGGCGCGCTGGCGCCAGGCCTTGAAGGTCAATGCCGTCTCCGCCGGAAACAGCCGGGAGGCGGTGCGCACCGAGGTGCCGGCGCGCGCCGCGAGATCGGCGAGGTCGGCCGTGCCGGCGGGATCGGCGATGACGGCCTCGGCGAGCCGGATCATCGCCTGGCTGCGCGGCATCGGGACGAAAGTCGGCGCCGGTTCGGCGCGCGCCACTTCGTCGAGCAGCAGGGCTGTGATCGCCCGGCGGCGGCCAGCCGTCAGCGGCCGATCGAACTGGGCGAGAATGAGTGCGCGCAGCAAGGTCGAGACCGCGATCACCCGATCCTGGCTTGGCGCCGGCGCGACCCAGCCGCCATGGGGCGCGGAGGCGGCGACATAGGTCGAGCGCATCTCGACATCCGAGAGCATGTCGATGGCATGGGCGAAGCGGACCGGCACCCAGACGGCGCGCTCGGGCGGCACCAGCCAGCGGCCGGTCGGCGTGGTGACCTGCATGGTGCCCGCCACGGCAAAGATGAGCTGTGCCGTTTCGTGCCGGTGCAGGGCCAGATGGGTGCCCTGGGGATAGCGGCGGGCCAGAACGCCAATGCCGGCCTCGAAGGCGGTGTCTGGCGTCTTGTCGACAGGAGTTGGCGTTACATCCTTCATAAGCCATCCTAGTCTGGCCAGGCTGATCCCGCCAATGGACGCCTCCGATGAACCGCCCGACCACCGTCATCGCCTATATCAATATCGCGCATGCGCTCGACCACCTGATGATGCTGATCTTCGCCACCGCCGTGCTGACCATGGCGACCGAGTTCGGCGTGCCCTTCGGCGACCTCTTGCCGCTGTCGCTCGGCGGCTTCATCGCCTTCGGCGCCCTGTCGATGCCGGCCGGCTGGCTCGGCGACCGCTGGAGCCGGCGCAACATGCTGGCGATCTTCTTCATCGGCGGCGGGTTGGCGGTGGCCGCCACGGGCCTTGCCCGCAATGCCACCGAACTCGCCATCGGGCTCACCGCCATTGGCGGCTTCGGCGCGATCTATCACCCGGTCGGCACGGCCATGCTGGTGTCACACGCCCAGAAGCTCGGCCGCGACATCGGCATCAACGGCGTCTGGGGCAATCTCGGCGTGGCGTTTTCGGCGCTGATCACCGGCGCCCTGACCCAATGGTTCGGCTGGCGCGCGGCTTTCTTCATTCCGGGTTTCGTCAGCATCGTCGTCGGCATCGCCTTCATGGCCAATGTCCGGGACGAGAAGCGGCTCGGCTCGAAGGCCGGCGGCCAGGCGCGCATCGGCCGCGACGAGATGATGCGGGTCTTCGTCATCCTGCTGTTCGTGGCGTTTTCGCTCGGCATCACCTTCAACGCCGTGACGGTGGCCCTGCCCAAGCTGATCCAGGAGCGCATCACCATGTTCGGCTCGGCGCCGGCGGTGGTCGGCACGATCGGCTTCATGGTTTATCTCTGCGGTGCGATCTCCCAATATACCGTTGGTCATCTGATCGACCGCTATCCGTTGCGGACCTTGTTCATCCCGATCGGTTTCGCGCTGACACCGTTCCTGCTGTTGGCCTCGGTCGCCCAGGACTGGGCCATGCTGATCGCCGCCACCGGGGTGGTCACCGTCATGTACAGCCAGGTGACGCTGAACGATGCGATGACCGGCAAATATACCAGCGACGAGTGGCGGGCCCGCGCCTTCGCGGCGCGCTACACCATCACCTTCGGGGTCGGCGCCTGCGCGGTCTGGCTGGTCGCCTGGCTGCATCGCACCGGCGGCTTCACGCTGACCTTCCAGGTGCTGGCGGGCCTGTGCACGCTGATCGCGCTCGCCGCCCTGACCTTTCCGCGCGACCGCGAGGTGACGGCTGTGGTGCCGGCGGAGTGAAGGGCGGGATCTACGGGCCGCGAGGTTTTCCGGAAACGTCGAAGCGAGCGAAAGCGCAGCGAAATCAACCTTCTCCCTTTGGGAGAGGGTTGATTCGGCTGCGCTTTTCGTCTGGCGGCAGGGCAAACCGGCCTTCTCGCTTCAACCGAAATGGCCCTTCACGGCAGACCGCTTCCACGCGAGTATGACGGTCGCGCCAGCCGGCGGCCGCCAACCGGGTCGCCGTCGAAAAGAAGGACCCGCAGCCTTGTACATGCCTCTGCAGTTCAAGATGGAAGATCTCGCCGACATCCATGAGGCCATGCGGGTGGCGCGCCTGGCGACCGTCGACCGGGCCGGCGTCGTCGCCGGGCCGTCGCAAAGTCCGGACCCGCGGGAGCGCGAGGTTGCGACCCGCATTCCGACCATGAGTTGAGGCGAGGCCCGCAATGCCTTCCCTGGACGTGCTCCTGGCGTTCTTCGTCACGACCGCCATCTTCGCCTTCATGCCCGGTCCGGCCATGCTCTATGCCGCCGCCCGGACGCTGGCCGGCGGGCGCTGGTCCGGCTTCATGGCGTCACTCGGCATTCATCTCGGCGGCTATGGCCATGTGATCGCGGCGGCGGCCGGGCTGTCGATCCTGTTTCACGCGGTGCCGATCCTCTACATGGTGGTGAAGTTCGCCGGCGCCGTCTATCTGGTCTGGCTGGGCATTTCGCTGTTCCGCGCCAAGGGCGAGGCCGGTGGCGGGGCGGCCGGTGCCACGCCGCAATCCGGCCGGCGTGCCTTCCTGGAGAGCGTCACCGTCGAGCTGCTCAATCCGAAGACGGCGGTGTTCTTTCTGGCCTTCCTGCCGCAGTTCATCGATCCCGCGGGCGGCGTGCCGATCTGGCTGCAGTTCGTTCTGCTCGGAACCTTCGTCAACCTGATGTTCTCGCTCGCCGATATCGTCTGCGTGCTGCTGGCGAGCGCGGTGGAGACGCGGCTGCGGCGCTCGAGCCGAGCGCAGCGCCTGCTGCGCCGGGCGGGTGGCGCGATGCTGGTCGGCCTGGGCGCGCACCTGGCGTTGCAACGGAGCTGAGCAAGGGCCGGCCCGCAGGCCGGCCCCTGTTTCGGCGGCTTTACCAGGCCGCGATCACCGAACCCTGGAAGGTCTTCTCGATGAAGGCCTTCACCTCCGCCGACTGGTAGCTTTCGACCAGCGGCTTGATCCAGGGCTTGTCCTTGTCGACCGCGCGCACCGCGATCAGGTTGACATAGGGGCCCTTCGGGTCTTCGCGCAGCAGCGCGTCGCGGGTCGGGTTGAGGCCGGCGGGAATGGCGAAATTGGTATTGACCGCGGCGGCCGCGACATCGTCGAGCGAGCGCGGCGTCTGCGCCGCCTCGATCTCCAGGAAGCGGAACTTCCTGATATTCTCGATGATGTCGACGACGGTCGGGCTGTAGCCGACGCCGGCCTTCAGCTTGATCAGGCCCTTGTCCTGGAACAGCAGCAGCGTGCGGCCGCCATTGGTCGGGTCATTGGGAATGGCGATCTGGGCGCCATCCGGCACCTCGGCCCAGGTCTTGTACTTCTTCGAATAGACGCCGAGCGGGAAATTGACCGTCAGGCCGACGCTGACCAGGTCATATTTGCGGTCGGCGTTCTGCTGATCGAGGAACGGCTTGTGCTGGTAGGAATTGGCGTCGAGTTCGCCGGCGGCCAGCGCCGCGTTCGGGATGATATAGTCGGAAAACTCGGTGATCTTGAGGTCGAGGCCACGCTTGGCGGCGACCGGCTTCACCGCTTCCAGGATCTGCGAATGCGGGCCGCCGGTGCCGCCGATGCGGATGACGGTCGGGGCCTGCGCGCGGGCGATGCTGGGCGCTGCCAGCGCGGTGAGGGTGAAGGCGCCGGCGCCGAGCAAGGTGCGGCGGTCGAAACGATGATCGGACATAGGGATCTCCAGGTTCGAAGGGAATGAGTTGACGAGGGGATTTGGGGGAACTCCGGCGGCTCAGGCGCCGCGGATGCGCTTGTTGACCTTGCGGGCGATCGCCTCGCCAATGGTCTGGACCGCCTGGACCAGCACGATCAGGACCACGACCACGGCGGCCATGACGTCGGGCATGAAGCGCTGGTAGCCGAACCGGATGCCGAGATCGCCGAGGCCGCCGGCACCGACCGCGCCGACCATGGCGGAATAGCCGATGAGGCTGACGACGGTGAGCGTCAGGCCGAGCACGATGGCCGGCAGGGCCTCGGGCAGGAGCACCTTCAGCACGATCTGCAGCGAGGTCGCGCCCATCGCCTTGGAGGCCTCGACCAGGCCTTGGTCGACCTCGCGGATCGCCGCTTCGATGATGCGCGCGATGAACGGGGCGGATGCCACCGTCAGCGGCACGATGGCGGCCGTGGTGCCGATGGATGTGCCGGCGATCAACCGGGTGAACGGGATGATCGCCACCACCAGGATGATGAAGGGGGTCGAGCGAGTGGCGTTGACGACGACGCCGAGCACCCGGTTGACCGGAACGCATTCGAACAGCTCGCCCTTGCCACTGGTGGCGAGGAACAGGCCGAGCGGCAGGCCGATGAGGGTGCCGACAAGGGCCGCGGCGGCGACCATGTAGAGGGTCTGGCCGGTGGCGGCCCAGATCAGGTTGATGATTTCAGGCGACATAACCGAGCACCTCCACCTTCAGGCCATGGGCGTTGATCAGCCCGGTGACGGCCCCGACGGTTTCCGTCTTCGCCGGGATGGTCACCATGAGATTGCCGAAGGGCTGGCGGCCGATCTCGTCGACCTGGCCGGACAGCACGTTGACGTCGATGTCGAGCGAGCGCGACAGCCGCGACAGGATCGGGGCGGTGGCGTTCTCGCCGGTGAAGACGATGCGCAGCACGGCATGGCGGGCGCCGGCCGGGTCGGAGGTCAGCCGCGCGGCGATGTCGCGCGGCAGTTCGCCACCGGTGACCGAGGAGACGAAGGTACGGGTCGTCTCGGTGCCGGGCGCGGCGAAGACCTGGTAGACCGGTCCCTCCTCGATGATCCGGCCGGCCTCGATCACCGCGACCTGGTCGCAGATCTCCTTGATCACCTGCATCTCATGGGTGATCAGCACGATGGTGACGCCGGTGATCTCGTTGACCCGGCGCAGCAGGGCGAGGATCGACCGGGTGGTTTCCGGGTCGAGTGCCGAGGTCGCCTCGTCCGACAGCAGCACTTTCGGCTCGGTGGCGAGCGCCCGGGCGATGCCGACCCGCTGCTTCTGGCCGCCGGACAATTCGGCGGGGTAGCGGCCGCGCTTGTCGGCCAGGCCGACCAGCTCGATCAGATTGTCCACACGCGCCTTGATCGTCGGCTTCGGCGTGCCGGCGAGTTCGAGCGGCAGGGCGATATTGTCGAAGACGGTGCGCGAAGACAAAAGGTTGAAGTGCTGGAAGATCATGCCGATGCGCCGGCGCAGGTTGCGCAGGCCGGCCGTGTCGAGGGCCGCGACATCGATATTGTCGACGAAGACCGAGCCGGAGCTCGGCCGCTCCAGGCCGTTGATGGCACGCAGCAAGGTCGACTTGCCCGCGCCGGAGCGGCCGATAATGCCGGCGATCGCGCCCTTGGCGACCGACAGGGTGACCGCGTCGAGCGCCGTGACCGCCGGATCGGCATTGCGGGCCGGATAGACCTTGGACAAGGCCTCGAAGCGAATGGCCGGCTCGGCGGCCGGCAGGACCGCGACGGGGTCCCTGAATTGGGTGACGGCGTTCATGATGCAATGGCTTCGTTCAATGGGGCGACGGCCCCGGGATCGGAACCCCGGGTCCTGTCGCGATCGGGAATGACTGGATCAGGCGGCGCGGCGCCGCGCCGTCGCGATCAGGTCGCGGGCGGCGCGCTCGATGCCGTGGATCGAACGGAACACCTGATGGTCGAGGGACTGGACCGATCTGGCGGAGGCGAAGAAGCGCAGACCCCCGCGGGTACGCTGGCCAAGGCCGATGGGCTCGTCGTCGAGTTCAATGATGATGGTGTCGGACATGAAAAATCTGCCACCGGACGTCGCCGGCGCCTCTTCGAGGGGAGGTCGAGGGAGGGATGATCGACGCTTGGGAGCGTCGACACGACCCCATCACCGAGGACATCCGGTGGCAGTGTTCAGTCTGGGAGGAAGCGCCCGAAGGCCAAGTCCCGAAGCTCATCGCAAACTCTCCAAAACGGGAGCCCACGAATTCGCTTCGTGGCGCTTTAGCCCTTGGTGACGCGGTGCAAGCTGCTCCATCAAATCCCGCGACCGTCCAGCGCCGGGCGCTGTGCAGTGAGTTCAAAATGATGGCGTCCGGTCGTTATGTCAACCGAATTGTTCTTTTAAAAGAATGCGCGAATTGGAAATTTATTGTCGCGAATGGCCGGTTTGAAAAGATGATCCTGTCTCGCCGCGGCGGCAGGCGCGCCGCGACGATAAGTTCTTCCTCTTTCTGCAAAAGGGCCGCGCCCGGCAGATGGGTCAGACGGGCATGTTGGAGCTGGAGCCCGGGGTGACCAGGATGTTGCGGTCGACGGTCTTGACGTCACGCAGGCCGCACAGCGCCATGGTGGTGTCGAGCTCCTTGCGGATGATGTTCAGGCAGGTCGTGACACCTTCCTCGCCCATGGCGCCGAGGCCATAGAGGAAGGCGCGGCCGATGAAGACGCCCTTGGCGCCGAGCGCCAGCGCCTTGATCACGTCCTGGCCGGACCGGATGCCGCCGTCCATCAGCACCTCGATACGGTCGCCGACGGTCTGCACGATGGAGGGCAGGGCCGCGATCGAGGACATGGCGCCGTCGAGCTGGCGGCCGCCATGGTTGGAAACGATCAGCGCGTCGGCGCCGCTGCGCGCCGCGAGCTCGGCATCCTCGGGATCCAGGATGCCCTTCAGGATCAGCTTGCCGCCCCAGCGGTCCTTGATCCACTTGACGTCGTCCCAGCTCAGCGTCGGGTCGAACTGCTCGGCGGTCCAGGCCGACAGCGACGTCATGTCCTCGACGCCCTTGGCGTGGCCGGCAATGTTGCGGAAGGTGCGCCGTTTGGTGCCCAGCATGCCCAGGCACCAGCGCGGCTTGGTGGCGAGATTGATCAGGTTGGCGAGCGTCGGCTTGGGCGGCGCGCTCAGGCCGTTGCGGATGTCCTTGTGGCGCTGGCCGAGGATCTGCAGGTCGAGGGTGAGCACCAGGGCCGAGCAGCGGGCCGCCTTGGCGCGGTCGATCAGCTTGTTGATGAAGTCGCGGTCGCGCATGACGTAGAGCTGGAACCAGAACGGGCTCGAGGTGTTCTCGGCGACGTCCTCGATCGAGCAGATGCTCATGGTCGACAGCGTGAAGGGAATGCCGGCCTTTTCGGCGGCGCGGGCGGCCAGGATCTCGCCGTCGGCGTGCTGCATGCCGGTCAGCCCGGTCGGCGCGATCGCCACGGGCATGGCGACTTTCTGGCCGACCATGGTGCTTTCGAGCGTCCGGTTGCTCATGTCGACGGCAACCCGCTGGCGCAGCTTGATCCGGCCGAAATCGGCCTCGTTGGCGCGGTAGGTGCTCTCGGTCCAGGCGCCGGAATCGGCATAGTCGTAGAACATCCGCGGCACCCGCCGCTTGGCGATCAGGCGCAGGTCTTCGATGCAGGTAATGGTCCGGGACATTGAAGTCTTCTCTCAGCAGCACTGCCTTCGCCGGTTCGGGCGCGTGGCAGATCTGTAACACAGGCCCGGCCAGGCAGGCGACCGGGCGCCGAGCGGCCCGCCCATGCCGGAAAGACCGGCTCGCGCGGGCCGACCGCCAGGCCTCGGCCCGCCTCGGCGCCGCCTGCCGATCGGGCCGGGCCGCTCAGTCGTGCCGGTGCATGGCCGAGTTGTGTTTGGTGTCGCGCATGCTGGCATAGACCAGCAGCGAGACGAAGATGACGCCGGACAGGTAGTAGTAGAACCACTGCTCGTGGCCTTGCTGCTTGAACCAGAGCGCGATGACCGGCGCCGTGCCGCCGAAGATCGAGACGGTGACGGCATAGGGTACCGCGATGCCGGTCGCCCGGATCGAGGTCGGGAACAGCTCGGCCTTCACCACGGCGTTGATCGAGGTGTAGCAGGCGGTGAAGATCCAGGCGCCGGAGATCAGGAGGAAGGCCATGAAGGGCGACTTCGTGCCGGCCAAGGTGGTCAGGATCGGCACGGTCAGCAGCGTCCCGGCAAGGCCGAAGAAGATCAGCAGGGGCTTGCGGCCGACCCGGTCCGACAGGGCGCCGTAGAGCGGCTGCAGCAGCGCGGCGAAGATCAGCGAGGCGGCGATCACATAGGTCGTGGTGAGATCGTCGAGCCCGACCGTCTGGCGGACGAAGGTCTGCATATAGGTGGTGAAGGTGTAGAAGGCGGCGGTGCCGCCGGCGGTCAGGCCGACGACGATGGCCACCTCGCGCGGATAGTTGAGCAGGCCGCGCAGCGAGCTCGTCCGTTTCGGCGCCTTGTTGGCCTCCAGGAAGGCCTCGGTCTCGTGCATATGGCGGCGCATGAAGGCGGCGACGATGGCGAGGCAGGCGCCAATGACGAAGGGGATGCGCCAGCCCCATGCCACCAACTGCTCGTGGGTGAGGAAGACGTTCTGCAGGAGCAGCAGCACCAGGATGGCGGTGAGCTGGCCGCCGATCAGCGTCACATATTGGAAGCTCGAATAGAAACCGCGGTGGTTCGGGTCGGCCACCTCGGTGAGATAGGTGGCGCTGGCGCCATATTCGCCGCCGAGGCTGAGGCCTTCGATGATGCGCGCCAGGCCGAGCATGACCGGGGCCGCGAAGCCGATCGTGGCATAGGTCGGCGTCACCGCGATGATCAGCGATCCCACGCACATCATGATCACCGAGACGGTGAGCGAGACGCGCCGGCCGTAGCGGTCGGCGAGATGGCCGAACAGCCAGCCGCCGAGCGGCCGGACGATGAAGCCGGCGGCGAACAGGGTGGCGGCGTTCAGCTGCTGCACCACCGGATCGGTCGAGGGGAAGAAGGCCGGCGCGAAATAGAGCGCGAAGGCGGTATAGGCGTAGAAGTCGTACCACTCGACCAGATTGCCGACCGAGCCGATGAAGATCGCCTTGATGCGGCGCTTCGCGTCGTCGAGATGGATGTGGGTGTCGATGGCGGTGTCGGTCACGCGCTTCTCCCGATGCGATCGAATGTCCGCTCCATCGGTCCGGCGGCGCGGCGTCAAGGGCACTGCAGTCATGCCGTCGGGGCTGCGTCGGCCAGGGTGTCGAATACGTCGTCGGGAGCGAACAACGGTCGGCAAAGTCTAGAAGCTCGGGCCGGGCGGCACTATCAGAGGAAAGGCTTACCCGGGCGGGTGCAATGCGGCTCCTGGCCGTGGAGGTCGGTCGCGGGCCCGGCCGGCGCGGGCGATGGCGAGGTTCGGGGTGGCGCGCGATGCCGGGTGATCGTGCCGCCGCTGTTGCCGCAACGCTGTCAGCAGCGGGCCGTCATGCTCGCCGCGTTCAATCCGGCGCGGAGGTCCCATGATCGATTGTCCTGCAATGCCGCGGTCGCCGTCGGCGGACCTGCTCGGCTGGCGGCTTCTCGCCTGTGACCGGGCAAAGGGCACGGTGCGCATCGGTTTCGAGGGCCGGCCGGAATTCCTGAACCCGGCCGGCACGGTCCAGGGCGGCTTCCTGGCCGCCATGCTGGACGATTGCATGGGGCCGGCGGCCTGGATCATGAGCGGCGGCGAACGCTATACCGCGACGATCGACATGAATGTCAGTTTCCTGGCGCCGGCCAGGCCCGGGCCGCTCGTCGGCGAGGGGCAGGTCGTCCAGCTCGGCCGCACCATCGCCTTCCTGGAGGCGCGCCTCTATGGGGCCGACGGGCAGCTGGTCGCGCGGGCAACCTCCACCGCCCGCCTGGTCGACGGGGCGTCGGTGGTCAAGCGGGCGCCGGCGGATGCCATATAGGCCGGCACGTCGTCAGCTGTCCTGAGCCCTCGATCGCCCAGGCTGGGGCTCGTGGTGCAGCTCCGGTCGAAGGCGGCCGTCCCGTCGATCCTGGTGGGCGGCGCGCCGTGGCGGGTGAACAGGTCGGTTTCGCCCTGCGTTTCGCGCACCACGGTGTGGTCGATGGCGATCGGTGCCTTGCGTTTGGTTTCGAGCGAGCCCGGCACGATCGCATCGGCCCAATGGGTCAGTGCATGGCGGCATAGATCGCCGCCGCCCGGCCGGGCGCCGCCTGGTTGGAAACGGGTCCGTTCGCCGGCGACGGGCGGACATCGACATCTGTGCCGCCGGCCACCGCTTCGCTCTCGATGCCGCCGATCTCGTTCTCGTCGACGCCGAGCTCGGCGAGCAGGCGCGCGCGTAGTGCGATAAAGGCCGGGTCACCATGGCGGCGCGGCCTCGCGAGCCGGATCGGGATATCGGCGATGATCCGGCCCTGGTCCAGGATCACCGCGCGATCGGCGAGCAGCAGCGCCTCGTCGACGTCGTGGGTGACCAATAGCACGGCCGGTGCATGGGCCCGCCACAAGGAGGCGACGAGGCCCTGCATGCGCAGCCGTGTCAGCGCGTCGAGGGATGCGAAGGGTTCGTCGAGCAGCAGGAGCTTTGGCTCCCGGACGAGCGCGCGGGCGAGCGCCGTGCGCTGCGCCTCGCCGCCGGACAGGGTCAGCGGCCAGGCCTCGGTGCGGTGCGACAGGCCGACCTCGGTCAGTGCGGCCAGCGCCCGCCCGCGGACATCAGGCCCACGCAGGCCGAGCGCCACATTGCGCCAGACCCGCTTCCACGGCACCAGGCGCGGCTCCTGGAACACCACAGCCCGTTCCTGGGGCACCTCGACCGTGCCGGCCGGCGCCTGGTCGAGCCCGGCGAGCGTGCGCAGCAGGGTCGACTTGCCCGAACCGGAGCGTCCGAGCAGGGCGACGAAAGCGCCGGGGGCGATGGCGAGATCGAGGCTGTCGAGGATATTCGGGCCGCCGAATGCGCGGGTGAGGCCGGAGACGCGGACGACGGGTTCGGCGGCCGGGCCGGCAGGCTCAAGGGCGATCGGGCCGACATGGATCGTCATCGGGTCACTCCTTCACGAAGCTGGGGCGCCAGACCAGCACCGCGCGCTCGACGGAGCGGACGATCTGGTCGGCCGCGAGGCCGAGCATGGCGTAGACGATGAGGGCGACGAAGATGATGTCGGTGCGCAGGAAGTCGCGGGCCGACATGGCGAGATAGCCGATGCCGCTGGTGGCATTGATCTGTTCGCCGACCACCAGGCTGAGCCAGCCGACACCGAGCGAATAGCGCAGGCCGACCAGGAAGGAGGGCAGGGCGCCGGGCAGGATGACATGGCGGATCAGCTCGAGCCGGGTCAGGCCGAGCGTGCCGACCGCCTCGACCACCTTGGTGTCGACGCCGCGGATGCCGGAGAACAGGTTCAGATAGATTGGGAACAGCGTGCCGAGCGCGACCAGCGCGACCTTCGGCGTCTCGCCGATGCCGAACCACAGGATGAACAGCGGCACCAGCGCCAGATGCGGCAGGGTCCGGACCATTTGCAAGGTGGCGTCGACCGCGTCCTCGCCCTGTTTCGACAGGCCGGCGACCAGCGCCAGGACCGTGCCGAGCGTCACGCCGATGGCGAGGCCGGCGGAGACGCGGCCGAGCGAAATCAGGAGATGCTCGAACAGCTCGCCGGACCGGATCAGCCCCCAGAAGGTCGCGAGGATCTGCACCGGCGAGGGCACGGAGCGCCCTGGGGTGACGCCGAGCGAGGAGGCGATCTGCCAGGCCGCGACGAGCGCCAGCGGCGCGGCGAAGCGGCGATAGCGCACCAGAGCCGCGAGCGGTGACGGGCGCGCCGCCGCCGATGTCGTCACCGCCCCCGTCATGGTCACCTCGATCGTGTTCGGCAGCGTCCGGCCCGATGGCCGGAGCGCCGGTTCCAGAGCCGCTCCCCGGGCTTCGAAAGCCGTCTCAGGGTTCACGGCATGATGGCCGGAGTCAACAAGAACGTTCTTTTTAAAGAACGGTACAGGGGGGCTGACAGTTCTCTTCAGGATGGCTCGGGGAGAATGCAAATGCCGTCTGCCGATTTTTCAGGCGGAAAATGACGTTGCGATCGGACCTGTTTTGCGAGTTGAAATCGGGTCGGCGGCTTTTCCTGCCACTTTTGAGCGCGCGCAGTGCGTGCGTGGGAAGAAATGCTTCGTCGTGGTTCCAAGGGAGATCCTTCTTTGGCGATCGTATCGTTCTTAATAAAGAACATTCTCGTTGACAGTGCAGGATGCCGCCCGGACACTTCAGGCCTCTTCGGAGCAGGCTCGCCGGAGCGATCGGGAGCCCGTTCGGATGACGTCATCGGGGCCGGCGCGCAGGCTCCGCGGCATATCACAGGGATATCGAGCAATGAGCAGAGACATCGTCCTCGGCGCTATGGCGGGTGGTCCGGCGACGACCTCGCGCCGGACCTTGCTGGCGGCAGGCGCGGCGTTGCTCGCCGCGCCCGCGCTGGTCCGGGCGCAGCCGTCGGTGCTGCTTCGGCTCGGCGACCAGAAGGGCGGTGTCGAAGCCCTGCTGAAGGCTTCGGGCCAGCTCGCCGACCTGCCGTTCCGGATCGAGATCAACCAGTTCGTCGCGGCAGCGCCCCTGCTCGAGGCGCTGAATGCCGGCGCCGTCGATCTCGCCTGGGCGGGCGACGCGCCGACCACCTTCGCGCTCGCCAATGGCACGCCGGCCAAGATCGTCGCGGCCCATCGCACCACCGGCGCGGCGACCGCCCTGCTGGTCAAGCCCAATTCGCCGATCGGGACGGTTGCCGACCTGAAGGGCAAGACGATCGGCACCAGCCGCGGTTCGATCGGCCAGGCCCTGGTGCTCTCGGCGCTGAAGGCGCAGGGCCTGCCGTTCAACACGGTGAAATTCGCCTTCCTGCTGCCGGCCGAGGCCAAGACCGCGCTCGAATCCGGCGCGGTCGACGCATGGTCGACCTGGGGCGTGTTCATCGCCCAGGGCCGCGTCGTCGACAATTACCGGGTGGTGGTCGACGGCTCGAACGGCATCCTGAGCGGGCTGAGCTATCTCAACGCGCTCGACAGCGCGATCGTGGCCAAGCGCGCGGCGGTGGCCGAGATCGTCCGGCGCGTCGCGCTCGCCAGGCTCTGGGCGAACAGCCATGTCGACGACTATGCACGCTTCTGGGCGGGCCTGGTCGGCGTCTCCTTCGAGGTCGCCAAGTTCTCGTTCGAGACCGCGCCGAGCAATCCGGAACGGATCGACGACAAGGTGGTCGCCGACCAGCAGGCGACCGCCGACCTCTATACCGCCGCCGGCCTGGTGCAGCGCCAGCTCGACGTCCGGCAATTCTTCGACACCTCGTTCAACAGCGCGGTGGTCGTCGGACCGTCATGACCGGCATCGACCGCACTGGGAGCCGAAACAGCCTGCCGGACCGGTTCGAGCGCGCCGCCGACGTGCTGGTCATCGGCGGCGGCATGGCCGGCGCCTGGGCCGCGGCGGCGGCCGCCGCCGAAGGCGCTTCGGTGGTGCTGGTCGACAAGGGCTATTGCGGCACGAGCGGCGTCACCGCCACGGCCGGGCCCGGCCATTGGTGGGCGCCGCCCGATCCGCCGGAGGCGCGCGAGAATGCCGTTCGCGGCCGCCAGGCGATTGCCTTCGGTCTCGGCGATGCCGATTGGATGCATGCCATCATCGACCAGACCTGGCGGACGCTGCCGACGCTCGGCCGGCACTATCGCTTCCCGACCGACGATCGCGGCGAGGTCAATTACCGCGCCGTGCGCGGGCCGGAATATATGCGCGCGCTGCGCGCCCTCGCGGCCGAACGCGGCGTGACCATTCTCGACCACAGCCCGGCGCTCGAACTGCTGGCGACGGCCGACGGCACGATCGGCGGCGCGCAGGGCCTGCAGCGGCAGCAGGCGAACCGGCCCTGGCGCATCAGCGCGGGAGCGGTGGTGCTCGCCGCCGGCGGCACCAGCTTCCTGTCGCACCTGCTCGGCTCGCGCACCAATACCGGTGACGGCTATCTGATGGCGGCCGAGGCCGGCGCCGCGCTGTCGGGCATGGAATTCACCGCCGCCTATACGATCGCACCCGCGCGATCGACCATGACGCGGACCATGTCCTATGCCTTCGCGACCTATTACGACGCCGACGGCCGGGAGATCGACGCGCCGTTCGGGCCGGACCAGACCGAGCGCATCGCCCGGGCCCTGCTGGCCGGCCCGGTGTTCTGCTCGCTGCATCGCCTGCCCGCCGACATCCAGGCGCGGCTGCCGACCATTTCGCCCAATGTCATGCTGCCTTTCGACCGCTGGGGCATCGATCCCTATCGGCAGCGCTTCGCGGTGACGCTGCACAATGACGGCACGATCCGCGGCATCGGCGGGGTCCAGGTCGTGGGCCGGGACTGCGCGACCACGGTGCCCGGCCTCTTTGTCGCCGGCGACAATGCCAGCCGCGAGCGCGTCGCCGGCGCGAGCTCGGGCGGTGGCAATGTCAATTCCGCCTGGGCGCTGTCGTCGGGCACCTGGGCCGGACAGGGAGCGGCGGCCTTCGCCCGCCGGGCCGGGGCGAACGACCGGGCGGGGTTGAGGCCGCTCGGCCGCGCCGGCCTCGCGCCGACGGCTTCGGCCGGGCCGGTCGATCTCGCCGCGCTGCGTTCGGCCGTCCGCTCCGAGATGCATCCTTATGACAAGAACCTGTTCCGCTCGGGCCCACGGCTCAGCCGGTCGCGCCAGGCGCTCGACGCGGCCTGGCGTCTCATCGCCGATCACGCCGGCGGTGACGGTTCCCAGATCCTGGCGTCGCGCGAGACCGCCGCGCTGATCGCCGCGGCGCGCTGGTCGCTGACGGCGGCGCTCGCCCGCGACGAGAGCCGTGGCATGCACAGGCGCGAGGACCGCCCGGGCCTCGATCCGGGGCTCGGCCAACGCCTGCTGGTCGGCGGTTTTGACGACATCCGGGTCAGGCCGGACGCGGGCTCGCCGCCATCGGCTGTCCGTGCCGGGGAGTTGGTATCGTGATCGAGCTGGTGATCACCGAGCGCTGCACGGCCTGCAATGCCTGCGTCGCGGTCTGCCCGACCAATGTGTTCGACGCCGCCGAGGCCGGCCCGCCCGTGATCGCCCGCCAGGCCGACTGCCAGACCTGCTTCATGTGCGAACTCTATTGCCGGGCCGACGCGCTTTATGTCGCGCCCGACTGCGAGCGGCCGACGCACGTGGATCCGGCGGCGATCCTCGCTTCGGGCCTGCTCGGCCAGTATCGCCGCGATTCCGGCTGGGACGAGTGGGCCGACCGCTATCCGAACGAGCAATGGCTGATGGAGACGGTGTTTCGCCGGGCGGCGCAAGAGGTGAAACACGCCGGCAAGCCGGCCGGACCCCCCGTGCCGTAGCGCCTTGTCGGGCGCCCGGGTGCGACGGTCTCAGTATTTGTTCCGTTTCCACCCCAGGGCATTGCCTGATCGCCATGACGTCCGATCGGGGGCTTCATGACTGCGCCCGATGACGGGCTGCATCCTCGCCTGGCGCATGGTCTGCGCCGGTCGTGCGTCTCCTCCCCGAGCGTCTCGACCCCAAGTCCAACTGAAGGCCGCCGATGGGTGGCCTTCATTTTTATCGCGGCGGCGAACCGGCCGACCGGTCGACGGTGACGATGCCACGCCGGTTCGGGGCCTTGCCCGATCCACATCCGCCCCGGTTGCGCCGTGCAGCGGGCCGCTCGCGAGGGATGCGCCATGACCGCCGAGACGAGCCGCTACGGTCCAGATATCGCGGACGCCACCGCGGAGACGCTGCTGTTCGAAGGTGGGCCACCTCGCCGCGTCCAGAGCTGGATCGGGCTCGTGCGGCCGGGCCGGCCCAATGTGCCGCGCCGGGCGCTGGTCGCGGTGCTGGTCGGCTGGGTGCCGCTGTTCGTGCTCGTCGCGCTTCGATCCGGACCGGCGCAGACGGGCGGGCTCGGCGGGCCGCTGCTCGATTTCGGCCTGCACGCCCGCTCGCTCTGCGCCGCCCCGTTGCTGATCCTGGCGGAGGCCGGCTGCGCGCGGCAGCTCGGCGCCATCATCGGGCATTTCCGCGAGGCACGGCTCGTCCGCGACGCCGATGACGGCCGGTTCGAGCAGGCCTTGTCGTCGACCCGGCGACTGCTCTGGTCGCCACGCGCCGAGCTGGTCACGGCGGTTCTGGCCTTCCTCGCGGTGGTCGCCGTGATGTCCGCGGTTCAGCCGGAACATGTTCCCGCGTGGCAGAAATCCGCCGGCGCGGCCGTCGGCCTGTCGGCGGCCGGCTGGTGGCATGCCCTGGTCAGCCTGCCGCTGCTGCTGCTCCTGTTTTTCGGTTGGCTCTGGCGCCTGGTGCTGTGGACACGCCTGCTCTGGCTGGTGTCGCGGCTTGACCTCAGGCTGGTGGCGTCTCACCCGGATCGTTCCGCCGGCCTGCTGTTCGTCGGCCATTCCCTGCGCGCCTTCGCCGTGGTGGCGCTCGCCACCAGCACGATCGTCGCCGGCCGTTTCATCAACGAGTTCCTGGAGAATACGGCCTTTCCGCCGGCCCAGCAGGTCGCCGCGGTCAGTCCCCTGGTCGTCGTGCTCGGACTGCTGGTCGCGCCGGTCATGATGTTCACCGGCACACTCATCCGCGAAGCCCATCGCGGCGTGTTCGCCTATGGCAGGCTCGCCGGCGAAGTCGGGCAGCAATTCGAAGCGCGATGGATCGCGGGGGACCGCCGGGTCGCCGAAGATGCGCTCGGGGCGCCGGATTTCTCCGCGACCACGGATCTCTATCAGGTGGTCGGCAATGCCCAGTCCATCCGCGTCGTGCCGATCGACCTGCAGAGCGTCGTCATGCTCGTCGCCAGCATGGCGCTGCCCTTCATTCCCGTCCTGCTGATGAAACTGCCGGTCGATGTCGTCCTGCACAGCCTTAAGGGCCTGCTGCTCTAACGCGGGGCCGCCTTCAGCCGAATGGACCGACGTTGAAGGCCATGCTGGCGATCGCGGCAAGGCCGGTCAGGAACAGGAGAAGCCCGACGACCATGGTCAGCGAGACCGGGCCGGCGCGGCCGTCCGGGATCAATCCCGTGGCGATCATCTCCTGCCGTTCCGCCCGCAGCCCGGCCATGAAGCGCACATAGTGGACGAGGCCGATGGCCTGCATGCCGACGCCGAGGAGCACCAGGGTCAGGCCGAAATTGCGCGGTGCCGGACTGCCGCTCGCCAGCAGTCCGGTCTCCCTGAGATGGCCGAAGAACTGGAAGATGGTGAAACCGAAGCCGATCAGCGACAGCGACGTCCGGATCACCGCCATCAATGTCCGCTCGGCAGCCATGCGGGTCCGCTGCAGCGCCATGCCGGTGCGGCAGGCGGCGCTTTGGTCGGAAACAGCGCGACCCATCTGCGGAGCCGAAGATGGTTGATCGGCCATGCGTCACCCGGCTCGGCCGGGCGCGATGGCTCGAGGGCTCCCCGGTTCCGACGCGCAAGGTGCTCCGTGCGCCGGCGCGGGACTATCGGGCCCCGCGCCGGTCGGGCTCGGGGAAAACCCGAGGCCTTGCCGGCGCGGTCATCGTCCGGCTCGTCGCGTCGCGGCCGGACGATGACCGCCGCGGGCTCAGGCCCGCGCTTCGCTCGCCACGTCGCCGACGACCCGGACCCGGACGCGCAGCGAATTGCCCGGCAGATAGGCGATCGGCATGTCCTCGGTCTCGATGGTCTTGAGCGTCGCGCGGTCGGCCCCGGCGCCGGCGGCGCGATCGGCCGCGATGGCGGTGGCCGCAGCGATGGCGTCATTGCGGGTCAGGTCGCGGAAGATCTGGTCGCATTCGCCGGAGACCTGGGCGATCGCCGCGCCCACCGCATTGGCGCAATCGCCATGGGCGACGCGGATCACCCGCGAGACGCCGTCGATCCGGTCGGGGATCAGGAAGGCGCCGCCGCCGACCGCGATCAGCGGCACGTCGCCGGCTTCCGTCTTCATCCGGTCGACGGTCTCCTCGACCATGCGCCTGGCCTCGGCGAAGACGCGGTCGCAGGTCGCGGCGTCGAGATGTGCCACCCTCGCCTTGTCGCCGAGCGGCAGCAGGCCGGAGGCGACCGCAATGTCGGTGGTGGTCAACTGGCCGCCGCCGAAGGCGATGCCGTCCTGGAGCAGGCGATAGCCCACCGACACCGGCCCGATGGCGAGCGGGTCGAGCGTCACGTGGCTGCCGCCGCCGAGCCCGATCGAGACCAGGTCGGGCATGCGGAACAGGGTGCGCACGCCGCCGACCTTGACCACCGAATTGGCCTCGCGCGGGAAGCCGTTGCGGAGCTGACCGATATCGGTGGTGGTGCCGCCGACATCTGCCACCATGGCTTCGTCGAGGCCGGAGAGATAGGCCGCGCCCCGCATCGAATTGGTGGCGCCGGAGGCGAAGCTGTAGACCGGCAGCTTCATCGCCTGGTGGGCTTCGGCCACCGTGCCGTCGTTCTGGGTGATGAACAGCGGTGCGTCGATCCGGCTGTCGCGAATGGCCTGCTCGAAGGCGGCGATGGTCTCGCGGGCGAGATCGGTCAGCGCGGCGTTCAGCAGGCCGGCATTCTCCCGTTCGAGCAGGCCGATGCGGCCGAGCTCGGATGAGCAGGTGATCACCGCGTCGGGGTTTTCCTGAAGCACGATGGCCGCCGCCTCGCGCTCGTGGCTGGGATCGAGCGGCGAGAAGATCGACGAGATCGCGACCGCCGTCAGGCCCCTGGCCTTCATGTCGCGGGCGGCCGCCGTCACCGCGTCGCGGTCGAGCGGCATGAAGGGACGGCCGTCATATTCGTGGCCGCCCTCGACCATCCAGACGCCGCCGCGGACGAGTTCGGCGAGGTCGGCCGGCCAGTCGCAGAAGGGCGGCAGCGAGGCGCTGGCGGGCATGCCGAGGCGCAGCGCCGCGACCCGCGACAGGCTCTTGCGCTGGACCACGGCATTGATGAAGTGGGTGGTGCCGATCATCACCGCGTCGACACGGCCGTCGCGGAGAAGCCCGGTTGCGGCGAGCTTGGCCAGGGCCTCCAGAATTCCGGTCGTGACGTCGGCACTGGTCGCCGCCTTGACGGCGCGGGCGACCTTGCCGTCCTCGATCAGCACGGCGTCCGTATTGGTGCCGCCGACGTCGATGCCAATTCGTCTCATGATGCGAACACGCTCTTGAAGTCGATATCGTAGTTGAAGGCCCGTGGGCCGACATAGGCGAGGCCTGCCGGGGTCAGGAACACCGGCGGCGGCGGCAGGGCGATGACGGTGACGCGCTGGCCGTAGCGAATGGTCTCGGTGCCGACCGCCTCGCCGGTGACGCTGTCGAGCACGCAGATCAGGTCGGGCGACATGGCGATCGGTTCGCCGTCCTGCCAGGCGACGATCCACTCGTTCTGGAAGCTCAGCTCGAGCTTGGTGCCACGCCAGCCGTCGAGGCCGTCGAAGCGGGTCGAGCCGCGCAGGAAGCCTTCGGTCGCCCGGCGCTCCACATCGATGACCTTGCCCTGATAAATGAGCTTGCCCGGCTCGACCGACAGGATGGCGGCGATCGGATCCTCGTGGCGGCGCTGCGCCTCGCGCACCGCATGGCCGATCTTGATCGCCTTGGTGGTGGTGCCGTGAATGCACCACTGCTTGACCTCGGCGCCGGTGCGCGGCGCCTTGCAGGTCGAGGCGATCGAGCCATATTCGGCGCAGACCTTGCGGCTGACCCGCTCCATCCATTTCCAGGTCGGCACTTTTTCGATGACGGCCTCCAGGCCGCGGCAATCGACCGTGCTGAGCGGATAAGGCTTCAGGCCTCCGACCGCGACCGAAGTCATCTGCGCTTCGGGATAGGCGCGGCCCATCATGTCGGCATCGATGACCGGCCGGCCGAGATGGGCCGCCGCCATCAGCGGCTGGATCGCATTGCCGCCGCCGATCTCCAGCGCCATGATGCCGCGAAAGCGGAAGCCGGTATGGTCCTCCATCAGGCTGACGGCGCGGGCAATGGTGCGGCTGTCGGTCAGGCGCTCCTGGCCAACCAGCGGCGCGCCCATGTTGGACACGGCGGCGACCCAGTCGTCGTCGGCGAGCTGGTCGGGCTGCATCAGCTGGACCTTGAGGCCCTCGGCATAGAGCGCCCGCATGTTGAGCAGGCCGTGATAGGAGCTGCCGCCGCCGCCGGTGCCCAGGATCCAGGCGCCGACGGCGAGCGATTCGATATCGTCGAGAGTGATGTCGCGGGTTTCGGTCATGGGGATCTGGTCATGGGGTTTCGCAAGGCGTGACGAAGCGCCAACGCTTCAAGGATAGGCCGTTCGCCCGGGAACGCCGCGATGCGAGCGCCCCGGGGCCGGTGGTTCAGGCCAGCAATTCGTTCATGACGCGGCCGGTGGCGGTGATCGCCAGGATGGTCGGCACCGGCAGGACGGCCTTGACGGCCGCCTTGGTGGCCGGCGTGTAGCTCATGCAATCCATGGCGACGAGGTCGGGCCGCTGCGTGGCCAGGAGCCGCGCGACTGCGGCGGCCTCCTCCGGCGTCGCGCTCGGCTTCAGCGCTTCGGCGACGATCTCCAGGCCGGGCCGGGTCCATTTGGCCTTGAGCTTTTCCGCCTGTTCGGGCAGCGGCACCAAGAGGCCGAGCCGGCCCTGCGGCAGCAGCGCGGTGGCGAGCCCGTTCAGCACACGCGAGGGATAAAGCACGCCCGCGTCCCCGGCCAAGGGCGGAAACTCGCCGGTGCAGGCAAAGACGATGGCGTCACAGCCGTCGGCGCGCAGCAGGCCGAGCGTTTCCGGCGCGCGTTCGATGACGAAGGCCTTGGAGATCTTGACGTCCTGGTCGCCGCGCAGGCGGGTGTAGAGCGTATCGGCGCCGTCAAGCGGCGGCCTCGCCGCGATCGCCTCGTCGGTGAGACCGTCGAGGCAACCGCGCAGGACAACGCGGGTGCCGGCCGGCGCATGGGCGGCGAACAGCGCGGCGATGTCGTCGCGCGGCGCCTGGCCGATAGTGGCCACGCCAAGGGTGCGGGACATGGTCAATTCTCCAGTTGGACGGCGTCGGTCGGGCTCCAGCCGAGGCGGACCTGGTCGCCGATGGCGCGGATCGGCCGGTCGCCGATATTGGTTTCCTTGGCCAGCAATTGCCGGCCGTCGGCCATGATGATGCGATAGAGCGTCTGGCCGCCGAGGAAATTGGCGCTGTCGATCCGGCCGGTCGGGCCAACCGTCGAGGCACCGTCGAGCACGATCTTTTCCGGCCGGACCGCCAGGGTGCGGCCGCCGGGCTGGTCGATCAGATTGATCTCGCCGATGAAGTCGGCGACGAAGCGGGTGCGCGGGCGCTCATAGATGTCGCCGGGCGTGCCGATCTGCTCGATCCGGCCGGCATTCATCACCGCGATCCGGTCGGACATGGCGAGCGCTTCTTCCTGGTCGTGGGTGACGAAGACCAGCGTCACCCCCAGCTCCTTCTGCAACTGCTTCAGCTCGAACTGCATCTGCTGGCGCAGCTTGCGGTCGAGCGCGCCGAGCGGCTCGTCGCAGAGCAGCACCGGCGGACGAATGACGATGGCGCGCGCCAGCGCCACGCGCTGCTGCTGGCCGCCGGAGAGCTGGCCGGGCTTGCGGTCCTCGTAGCCGGTCAAGGCGACCTGGGCGAGCGCCGTGCGGACCCGCTCGGCGATCTCCGGCTTCGGCACGCCGCGCATGCGCAGGCCGAAGGCGACGTTTTCCGCCACCGTGCGGTGCGGGAACAGCGCATAGGACTGGAACACCATGCCCATGTCGCGCTTGTGCACGGGAACGTCGGTGACGTCGCGATCGCCGATCCTGATTCGCCCGGTATCGACCGTCTCGAAGCCGGCGATCATGCGCAGCGTCGTGGTCTTGCCGCAGCCGGACGGCCCGAGCAGGGAGAAGAACTCTCCCGGCGCGATGGTCAGCGAGATGTCGTCGACGGCCCGCACGCGGCCGTCATAGCTCTTGACGATGGCGTCGAGGGTGATCGACGCCGGAGACGAGGGGGCGGTCGGCATCAGCCCCTCAGGATCCGGGCGACGCGCAGGTCGATGTCGTCCTTGCGGGCATTGTACCATTTCCAATCCATCTGGATCAGCTGGGCGACCCTTTCCGGCGTGTTGAACAGCTTGGCCTGATATTTGGCGTCGAGCTGTACCTTGGTGTTGCAGGGCGAATACCAGACGGCTTCGGCGAGCTTCTTCTGCACGTCGGGGCGCAGCATATAGTCGATGAAGGCGTAGGCGAGCTCCTTGACCTTGGAGCCCGGGGTGACGTTCAGCACCTGCTCCAGCGCCAGCACGCCTTCGCTGGGAATGGCGAAGTCGACCGGCTCCGGCGTGCCCTCGTAGCGGTAGACGCCGCTGTCGTGGATGATGCCCATGGTCACTTCGCCCGACAGCAGGGCCTTTTCCATCTGGCCGGTGAAGTCGAACAGCTTGATGGGTTTAAGCGCTTCCAGCGCCTTGTAGGCGGCGTCGAGATCGTCATAGCCGCGGCCATAGAGCTTGCCGAGCAGCATCAGGTGGGCCTGGCCGAGGCTGTTGACCGGGATCAGGTAGCCGCCGCGCTGGCCGGCGAGCTTGGCATCGGCGAGCGCCTTCCAGGAGGTCGGCTTGGCCAGCCCCTTGTCGGTGCGGTAGCCCAGCCCAATGGCGGAGGTGAAGATCGACACGCCGACGATCTTGTCGCTGACCGCGTAGGGGTAGACGTCCTTCAGGTTGGGCACGTCGCGGACGCTCAGCTTGGCGCCGACAATGCCCTCGTCGAAGGCCTTCCACTGCTCGTTGGAATTGGTGTGCAGCACGTCATAGATCGGCGCGTTGCGCGGGCTCGCCTGCAGCTTGGGCAGGAACGGGAAGGCCTGGTCGGCCATGACCGAGCACTTGAACTCGCGCTCGAAGGCCGGCAGCAGGTCGGCCTTCATGATCTCGCCCCACTTGCCGCCCCAGGTGGTGATGTTGAGGGTAGCGGTCTGGGCCTTGAGGATGGACGGCGCGCCGAGCGCGAACATCGCGGCGGCGCCTGCCTTCAGGGCGGAACGCCTGCTGGTCCTTGATGATGTCATGAGAGCCTCCCGTCGGAATCTGGAAATCGAATGGCTTTGTTCAGAGTTTCACATAGGCCTTCAGCCCGATGACCTTCTCCAGCAGCACCACCACCGAGACGGCCATCAGGATCGACACCATCGAGGCGGCGGCGATCGCGCCGTCGAGGTCGAATTTCATGTAGTTGAACAAGACGACCGGCAGCGTCTCGCCCTTGGGCAGCACCAGGAACAGCGAGATCGGGAACTGGTCGAAGGAGACGATGAAGGCGAAGATGCCGCCGGCCACGACGCCCGGCTGGATCAGCGGCAAGGTCACTTCGTAGAAGACCCGCCAGGGCGGCGCGCCGTGGACGGCCGCCGCCTCCTCGATGCGCCGGTCGAAATTGTGCAGCACCGCCAGCGTCGTGCGCAGCACATAGGGCACCGCGACCAGGGTATGGCCCATCACCAGCCCCCAGACCGGCCGGCCGATGCCGGAGAGCAGGTAGAGCTGGAACAGCGCCAGGCCGGTGAGGATCGCCGGCAGCATGAGCGAGGACATGAAGAAGGCGGTCAGGACGCGGCTGCCCGGCAGGTTGCCGCGCGCCAGCCCGAGCGCGCAGAGCCCGCCGATCAGCATCGACAGCACCAGCACGATCACCGCGACCTTCAGGCTGAGCCAGAAGGCGCCCATGAACTCGCTGCTGGTGAAGAATTTCTCGAACCAGCGCAGGGTGATGCCGGTTGGCGGGAACGAGATATAGGGGGTCGGATTGAGCGCGAAGACCGCGACGATGGCGATCGGCGCCAGCAGGAACACCAGGATGGCGCCGTTGAGCGTGTAATAGGCCGTCCGGCCCGGATCGAAACCGCGGCCGCTCATGCCATTTTCTCCCCGCCGGCAAAGCGGCCGAGCACGTTGTTATAGGCGATGATGATGACCAGCGAGACCGCCAGCAGCACCACGCCGAGCGCGCCGGCGAAGCCCAGGTTGAAGCTCGCGCCGACCTGTTGGTAGATCAGCATGGGCAAGGTCAGCACGTCGGTGCCGCCCATCAGGAATGGCGTCACATAGGCGCTGATCGACAAGGCGAAGACCAGCAGCGAGCCGGCCATGATGCCGGGCAGGCTGAGCGGCAAGGTGACTTCCAGAAAGGCGCGGAAGCGGTTGGCGCCGAGATTGCGCGCGGCCTGTTCGAGGCGCTCGTCGATCCGGCCGATCACGCCGGTGAGCGTCAGCACCATGAAGGGCACATAGATGTGGACCAGCGCCACCACCGTGCCGAACTCGTTATACATCAGCTTCAGCGGGTGGTCGGTGAGGCCCCAGGACATCAAGGTGACGTTGATCACGCCGCGATCCTGCAACAGCGTCATCCAGGCGAAGGTGCGCACCACGATGCCGGTCAGCATGGGGGCGATCACCGCCATCAGCAGCAAGGCGTGGCCGGTGCGCGACTGGATCCGCGCCATCCAGTGGGCGAGCGGATAACCGACCAGCAGGGAGACCAGGGTGGTGATCGCGCCGATGCGCAAGGTGGCGACCAGTGCCTCGAAATAGAGCGTGTCGCCGACCAGCCGCTCATAGTGGCGGGTGGTGAAAAAGACGTTCGGATTGGTCGTCGGATTGCCGCTCAGGAACGACAGGAGCGCCATGGCGGCGAAGGGGGCGACGAAAAACACCACGAACAGCAGCAGCGCCGGGCCGATGGCCCAGGCGACCGGCGAAATGGCGGGCCGGGGCGGCCGGATCGTTGCATCAGCCATGGGTCGGTCAGTAGCCACGGGTCGGTCAGTCATGGGCGCGTTCCAGCAAGTCCAGTGCCGACCGTGGCGTGCCGCCGAGCCGGGCTGCCATGTCGAGCAACATGTCGGCGAGTTCCTGTCGCTCCGGCCGCCCGACCTGGGCGGCGGAGAAGGCGAAATAGGGCGAAAAGGGCGTGGTGCCCTCGGGGTCGAGAATGGCGACCGAAATGCCGCTGACGCCGGCGAGCGACTCGTCGTTGGACTCGTCGAAGCCGCGCCGGCGCGTCAGCGCGATGCGCTGCATCAGGGCGTCGAGGTCGTTGGGCGCGCCGGGGCGGGCCGGCGGCGGGAAGGGCGTAAAGCGCCTGGCGATCTCGGCATCGGGCAGGCGCGCCAGCAGGCAGCGGCCGGTCGAATTGGCCCAGGCCGGCCCGCGGGTGCCGGGCGGCGTCACCACCCGCAGCGGATTGGTGCCGGCGCGGCTGCGCAGCACGACGATCTCGGTGCCGTCGAGGATCGAGATCCCCGTCGAATAGCCGGTGCGGGCGGTCAGCGCGCGCAGCTCGGCGTCGACCGCCTCGATCAAGGGTTCGCGCGAGAGATATTGCCGGCTGAGCTCGAGCATCAGGAGGCCGGGCCGGTAGCGGCGGCTGAGCGGGTCGCGCTCCAGAAGGCCATGGGCGGCCATATCCTTGAGCAGGCGCGAGGCCGAGCTCTTCGGCCAGCCCATGGCCGCCGACAGCTCGCCGACCGCGACATCGACACGGTCGCGTTTCAGCCAGTGCAGGACGGCGGCGGCGTTGGCCAGGCTCATCAAAGTTCCATTATTTGCAACTAGGTTGCAATAATCGGAATTCTAGGGCCGAAGCGAAAATCTTGTCAACGGATCAAAGGGCGTAGCTGTGCGATCGGCCGACGGGGCGGCCGCGCGATCTCCGTTGATTGCGAATCCGTCAGGGCGTGATCGTGCGGATCAGCTCTGCGGCCATCGTCGCGGCGCGCTTGCGAATGTCCGGGATCGCGGTGATCTCCCAGTGGCGGCCCCGGGTCGGCGGCCCGAGCGCCAGCAGGCGGGGGGAGGCGGTGCCGGCTCGGCCGAGCAGCGCATCGTCGTCGCCGACGTCGAAGCCGAGACCCAGCGGATCGACGCGCACCAGGCCGTCTCGCGCCAATTGTGCTTGAAGCGGCGCTTCGCCATCGAGGTCGGTGCGCGGGCCGGTACAGTCGATGACCCGGTCGAAGTCATGGACCTCGCGCCGGCCGCTGCCGCGCAGGCCGATGGTGACGCTGGCCGGGCCGGAGGCCGCATCGATCGCCACGACACGCCCGGCGACGATCGAAAGCTGGCCGGCGGCGATGACGGCCTTCAGCCCGCGCCCGACCTGCGGCGGCACGCGATGGCGGTGGACGTCCCACCAGGGCCGCAGATGGCGCAGGAAGCGGCGGCGCTGCCGCTCGTCGAGGCTTTGCCACAGCGCGGCGTTGTGCGGGCGCAGCGCCTGCATGACCGCCTCCCAGCCGGCCCCCGCACGGGCCATGGACCGGAACGCGGCAAGGCGTGCCGAAAGCTCGCCGGCAAACAGGGCGTCGGTGGCGCCAACCACGGCCGGGCGTGGGACCCTGGGGTGGGTCCTGGGCAGCAGCCCGCGCCGCGACAGGGCCACGATCTGTCCCACATGGTCCCGTTCCATCAGCGAGATGACCACGTCGATCATCGTCAGGCCGGTACCGATCAGCAGGACCGGGGCCGTGGCAGCGAGCCCTTCGAGCGCATCCGGGCTCCAGGGGTCGCCGCGCAGGGCAACGCCGCGATCGGTGCTCGGGGCGCGATGGCCGGTCGCCAGAACGGCCAGCCGGGCGAATATCGGCACCGCGCCGCCGATCGTCAGCAGCACGCCGTCGCGGTCCGGCGCCGCCGCGACGACCTCGCCGGCGACGAGGCGCAGCCGTCCGGCGCTTTGCTCGGCGGTGTGCCTCAACATGGCCTGGAGATAGCGTCCATAGGTTTGCCGCGAGACGAAGTCGCCGCTGCCGGCATCGACGCCGAGCCAGCGGACGAAATGATCGGGCTCTTCCGGTAGCGCGCTCATGTCGGCGGCCCGGGTGTTGAGCAGATGGCCCGCGCAGCCCGTGGCATAAGCGAGCCCGAAACCGATATCCGGACCCCGGTCCACCAGGGTCACCCCCAGGCGGCCGGCGGCCTGGCGCATGAGCTGGATCGCGAGCAGGACGCCGCTTGCGCCACCGCCGACAATGGCGATGTCAGTGGGTTGATATTGCATGCCGGGGATCGTGTCCTCTCGCGGAACGGCGCTCCGGCAACCGCCGGCTCTCCCGACGCTGGGCCCGGGCGGGAATAGCGCCAGGTCCATGGGGATCGACGGTTGACACGGCCAGAGTGTTGCGGACGGCGGGAAAGCCGGTTAGCGTTATGTCTGTATGAACATAACGATGCGAGCGGCACGTGTCGATCCTGACAGTCCTCCACCGCCATCAGCACACCGGGATCGGTTCGGTCCTCGACCGGGCGCGCAGCCAGGCGCCGCTCGTCGTCAGCGATCCCAAGGGGCATCGCCGCTCGAAGATCTGGGACATCTCGCCACATTTTCACTGCTCGATCGTCGGCACGTGCCTGAGCGCCGCCGAGTTGCGCCAGTTCTTCGTGAAGCTGGGCGAAGCCGATGCGAAGACCGCGACCGACCACGTCCTGCACGGGCGCGGCGTGCGCGCTGCCGGCCAGCACGATCTCGCCGGCAAGCTGCTGCACAAGGCGCTCGACAAGCGTCACGAGCCGGCGATCAAGCGGTTCGCCAAGGCTTCCACCGTGGCCGAGGTGCGGGAGCTCTGGCTTCAGGCGCTCGATCAAGGCGACATTCCCGGCGCCTATTGGGCCGTGCTGACTCACCCGGCCGCCGATCGCCCGCTGATCCAGGAGGTCTTCGGCGAAGTTCACATGCTGTCGCATATGGTCGGTACCTCCAACCGGGTCGATATCGCGCGCCTGCGCAAGCTCGAACGCGATCTCGGCGAGCGCGACGAGAAGATCGCCCGCCAGGAGGCTCGCCTCATGGCCGCCGCCAATGAGCGGTCCGAACTGTTGCGGCGCGTCGAGGGCCTGGAGATCGAGATATCCAGGCGGGCCGTGTCTGACCAGGCGAGGCCCGACCCGCAGGCCGGCGCGGCGATGTCGGCGCTGGCACAGCGGTTCGATGCCGAGAAGGCGCACGCGCAGGCCCTGGCCGCGCGCCTGAGGGAGGCCGAAGAGCAGGTCCTGGCCGAGCGGAAACGCAATGCCGAACTGGCCGACCGGGAGGATCACCTCCAGGGCGAGCTCTCGGCGCTCGAAGACGCGCTGCGCCTGGGCAGGCCGGACGACGATCGGCCGGCGCCGATCGCGCGGGATCTGCAGGATCTGACCCTGCTCTATGTCGGCGGCCGGCCCAAGCTGCTCGACCAGTTGAAAGTCCTGGCGGCCGGGCGCGGCGGCCTGCTGCTCGCCCATGACGGCGGGATCGAGGACAATGCCGCCTTGCTGCCAGGTTTGATCAGCCAGGCGGACGCCGCCTTCTTTCCGGTCGATTGCATCAGCCATCACGCCGCCGGCCAGGTGAAGAAGCTCTGCCGGGATGCGGGCAAGCCGTACATCCCGCTGCGCACGGCGAGCCTTGCCAGTTTCGTCGCCGCCATCGCCGCGCCGGATCGCTTCGCGCGAGCGGCGGAGGCGACGGCCGCGGCCTGAGCCCGGAAGCGAGGACGGCGATGACGGAGCAGGCGAGGCCCAGGTTCCGCAGGCCCAAGTTCCACGGCGATTGCGATGTCGCGGCCATGGTCTATGGCCCCGGCGACAATCCGGATCTCGTGCTGCGCGGTTTCGTTCGTCACCTGCTGGGGCAAGGCTTCGACGCACTCGGCGTCGTCCAGCGCCGCCGCCCGGGCGAGCCGGGTCCTGGCGGCGCGGCCGAGTTCATCCTGGTTCCCGATGACGACGAGCCCGGCGACGCGGCGGGCGCGGAAAAGGCCGTCACCGCGGCCTGCGGCACGGCCTTGCAGAGCATCGGCGCCCGCTTGTCCCTGGCATTGAGGCGACGGCCCGACATCGTCATCCTCAATCGCTACGGATCCCTGGAAATGGCGGGGGCGGGGCTGCTCGAGGTCCTGGCGGACGCGATCGAGCGCGACATTCCGGTGCTGATCGCCGTTCCCGAGGGGTTGTTCGGATCCTGGCTCCGGATGGCGGAGGGTCTCGCGGTGAAGCTGAGGCCGGACCGGCCGAGCCTCGAGGCCTGGTGGCGCTCCCTCGGAAAGGCCGCGTCGGACGTCGCCCCGGGCGCGACCTTCTGCGAACGCTACAAGTGATCGCCGCCGGTCGCCGGATCGCGCGGCCTGGATTGCGGATTCGCTATATCCAGTGACATATAGCGCGATGCCGGCCGCGCGGTCTTCGCGTGGGCCCGGGACGAGCGAGGCCAATATGCGGAGCGGGATTTTCGCCAGGCGCCGAACCGGCGCCATCGTGCTGGCGACGATGCTGGCGTTGCAGTTCAGCGCGGTTGCCGCCGTCGCGCAGCCATTGCGGATCCTGGCCGCCGGCAGCCTCGGCGCGCCGCTCAAGGACGTCATCGCCGCCTCCGGCGTGGCCGCCGAGGCGGTTTTCGGGCCCTCGGGTTCGCTGCGCCAAAGGCTCGAGGGCGGTGAGCCGGCCGACCTGTTCCTGTCGGCGGACCTGGCGCATCCGCGCCTTCTGGCCGCGGCCGGCCGCGCCGCGCCAGTCGTGGCCTTCGCCCGCAACAAGCTCTGCGTCCTGTCGCGGACGAGCCTCGGCCTGACCGACGAGAACCTGGTCACCCGCCTCATCGATCCAGCCGTGCGGCTCGCCACCTCGACGCCCGGCGCGGATCCCGGCGGCGACTATGCCTGGCAGGTCTTCGCGCGGGCGGAAGCCGTTCGGGCTGGTGCCAGGAAGGTGCTGGAAGACAAGGCGCTGCAACTGGTCGGAGGGCCGAATTCTCCGGCGCCGCTGCCGGGACGGACGGCCGCCGCCTCGATCTTCGTTGCCGACAAGGCCGATATCCTCCTGTCCTATTGCAGTGGCCATGCCGAGGTCATGCGCGATGTGCCCGGCCTGGTGTCGCGGCGCCTGCCGGCAACACTCGACGTGACCGCGGTCTACGGCCTGGCGGCCATGTCGGAGCGGCCCGAGGCCCGGCGCTTCGCCCTGTTCCTGCTCTCGGAGGCCGGCCAGTCCATCCTGGCGCGCCATGGCCTGCTGCCGGTGGTCGAGACCGACCCGGCGGCCGGGCGGGTTGCCGAACCGGCGCCCGCGCATGCGGCTCCGGGTCTGCTGCTCGAGCGCAAGGACGGCACCTCGGTGGCGCTGACGCTCGATCGCCTCGCGGCTTTCACCCAGACGACCCAGCGGGTGACGCAGCGCACCGGCCGCGGCGAGGAGACGACGGAATGGAGCGGGCCGCTGCTCTGGGACGTCCTGACGACATCGGGGGTGATCGATCCGGCGAGGCACGGCGACCACCCGCGCATGACCCTGCGCGCGGTCGGCAAGGACGGCTACACGGTGGCGGTCGCGGTTGCCGAGCTGTCGCCGGAATTCGCCGGCAAGCCGGTCATCATCGCCAACCGGCTGAACGGCGCCGCCTTGCCGAACCAGGGCTTGCGGCTGGTGGTGCCCGGCGATCGGCGGGCCGGCCGCTCGGTCCGCGACCTGGTGCGGATCAGCGTCGACTGACGGCCCCGCCCGCGGGCAGGGATCACATGCCCGCAGCCGCGAGCAGCGGCAGGATCGTCTCGCGCAGCAAGGGAGCAAGCTTCGCCTCGCCAGGGGCTTGCGGATCGAGCCAGATGATCTCCTCGATCTCGGCCGCCGGCGCGACCGGACCGCTCAGCGCGACCTCGTAGACGAGCGCGTCCACGGAGCGTCCGGCTTCGTTCGCGGCCGAGGCGCTGAACCGCCCGCGGAAGATCGCCGCGGTCGGGTCGAAGGCTGCTCCCAATTCCTCGGCGATTTCCCGCCGGAGCGCCTGGATCGGCGTCTCCGCCGCTTCGAGCTTGCCGCCGGGCTGAATGAAGGTCTCGGTTCCGCGCTTGCGAACGAGCAGAATGTGGCCACGCCGGTCGCGCGCGATGGCGGTGACGATACGGATTGGATGATGGTTCATCGCCGGCGCCCGAGCAGTGATCGTCGCGTCAAGGTGCGATGTTCAGGCGCGCCCGACAATCAGTTTCAGCGAACCTTCGAAGACCGGCTGCCGGCGCAGGTGGCCATGTCCCTGGTCCCACAGGCCGCTGTCGAGATCACGCCGCAGGTCGGCGGCGAAACGGTCGCCAAGGGTCGGGTCGACGAAGCTCCAGGCCGAGTTGGCGAGGCGGGCGCCGGGATCGAGCAGCAGCTCGGGCCGGCCATAATAAGCCTCGCCGAAACCGTCGGTGCAATGCAGGGGGATCGGCACCGAGGTCACCGTGCTGGTCTCGCCGAGGATGGCCGCGATCGTCTCGATGGGGGGATAGCGCCGCGCTTCGACGGCGATCACCGCCGGGGCATAGGACACGAGCCAGAAGCGGTCGAGTTCGGCCGGATCGCAGGTCAGGACAATGACAGGCCCACGCGTCACGCGGCGCATTTCGATCAGGCCAGCCGCCAGGTCTGGCCATTGGTGAACCGTGAAGGTCGCCATGCTCGCGTCGAAGCTGCGATCGGCAAAGGGCAGGTTCTGGGCGACGGCATCGACCGCCCGCGGCAAATGGGCCGGCCGCTGCGCCCGCATCGAAGCCGAAGGCTCGACCGCGGTGACCTGGCGGTCGATCGGTTCATAGGAACCGGCGCCGGCACCGACATTCAGGACCGTGCGGGCATGGCCCAGGGCTGCTCCGATGACGGCCGCAATGGCGGGATCGGGCTGGCGATACCTGGCATAGTCGATGCCGATGACGCCGTAATTCGCATCGCCGGCACTGCCGTCGTCATGCCTGTTCGACACTCTCGCACCTCATTCGCGGACGTTTCGCATCGGTTTTGGTTCGGCGGTTCGGCCGGCTTCAGAACGACTGCCGGGATCCATGCGTCCGGTGGGCGCGCCGATGGCCGGCATCGCTGGAGCGGGGTGCGCGCGCTTCCACGAATGTCTTGCGCCGCAACGCGCTGGTAAGCCATGCCAGAACCAGGAACAGGACCCAGGTCACGATCATCGTCTTGTTCCTTTTTCGTCTGCGACCGTTTTCACGAGGCGACAAAGGCGCTCTTTTGCTCTGGCGGGAAAGCGATATGATCGAACAGAACTTGTTCGGAAAACTCACATGGCTCGCCGGCTTCCGTCGCTCAATGCCCTGCGTGCCTTCGAGGCCGCGGGCCGCCTCGGCCGCATGACCCTGGCGGCGGAGGAATTGCACGTGACCCACAGCGCGGTCAGCCGCCAGGTGCAGCATCTGCAGGATGTCCTGGGCGTTGCCCTGTTCGAGGGGCCAAAGAATGCGCTGCGCCTGACGGAGGCCGGGCGGCGCTTGCTGCCGGGGCTCGTTTCGGCCTTCGACCAGATGGACATGGCGATCCGCCTGGTCGCCGATACCGAGGACGGCCCGCTCGACGTCTCCTGCCCCGGCACCTTCACCATGCGCTGGCTGATCCCGCGGCTCTATCGTTTTCAGGCCGCCCATCCCGGCATCGAGGTCCGGCTGACCGCTTCGGCCGGCCCGGTCGATTTCGGCCGCGACGGTTTCGACGTGGCGATCCGTGCCGGGGCCGGCCCCTGGCCGGATGGCGCCGAGGTCATCCACCTCTTCGCCGAGCAGATCGGCCCGGTTGTGGCGCCGTCGCTGGTGCGATCGGCGCCTCCGGTTCTTGCCGGCGTTACGCTGCTGCACGCGCGTACGCGGCCCCGGTCCTGGCCGGATTGGTGCGCGCGCTCCGGCATCGCGATCGAGGATGGAGCGGGCACCACCTACGAGCACTTCTATTTCATGCTGGAGGCGGCCACCGCCGGGCTCGGCGTCTGCATCGCGCCCTGGCCCTTCGTCTCCGACGACATTCGGGCCGGCCGGCTGATCGCGCCCCACGGGTTCATCGCCGGCGGCCAGGACTATGTCGCGCTCAGACGCCCGCGACGGCACCGCAAATCGTCGCTGTTCTGCGCCTGGCTTCAGCACGAGGCGCAGCAGTTCGACGCTTCGTCGCGATGATCCCGTGGCGCCGCGACCCGGCGCCGGGGCCGATCAGCGGCCGGTATTGATCCAGACCGCCTTGGGTTCGGTGAAGTTCTCGATCGCCATGTCGCCATGCTCGCGGCCGAAACCGGAATCGCGCGAGCCGCCCCAGGGCAGGCGCACGTCGGTCGGGCCGAATGTGTTGACCCATACCGTGCCGGCCTTCAGTCGCCGGATGAAACGATGCACCCGGCGAATGTCGGCGCTCCAGATGCCCGCTGCCAGGCTGAAGGCGGTGCCATTGGCCATCCGCAGGGCGTCGTCTTCGTCCTTGAAGCGGATGACCGCGGCCACCGGCCCGAAGATTTCCTCCTGCGAGATCCGCATGCCGTGCTCGACCCCGGCGAAGACCGTGGGGGCCACGAAATAACCGGTGTCTCCGACACGCCGGCCGCCGGTGACGATCGAGGCGCCTTCCTTCACGCCGATATCGATGTAGTCGAGGATGCTGTTCATCTGCACCTTGGAGACCACCGGCCCCATGCCGGTCGCGACGTCGCCGGGATCGCCGAGACGGATCGACTCCGCCCGCGCCGCGAGCCGCTCGACCACCTCGTCATAAACCGCGTCGTGGACCAGGATGCGCGAGCCGGCCGAACAGACCTGGCCGCTGTTGAAGAAAATGCCGGCGGCCGCCGCCTTGACCGCCGCGTCGAGGTCGGCGTCGGGGAAAATGATATTGGCCGACTTGCCGCCGAGTTCCAGGGTGACGCGCTTGAGGTTGCCGGCCGCGCCCCGGAGGATCTGGCGGCCGACGCCGGGCGAGCCGGTGAAGGTCACCTTGTCGATGTCGGGGTGGTCGACCAGGGCCTGGCCGGCGACCCGGCCGAAGCCCGGCAGGACGTTGAGAACGCCGGCGGGAAAGCCTGCTTCGATGGCCAGTTCGCCGATCTTGAGTGCCGTCAGCGGGGTGATCTCGGCGGGTTTCAGCACGACCGTGCAGCCGCAGGCGAGCGCCGGCACGATCTTCCACATGCCGATCATCAAGGGAAAGTTCCAGGGCACGATGGCGGCGACCACGCCCAGCGGCTCGCGCACGGTATAGGTGAGAGCGTCGGCGCGGGTCGGGATGACCTGGCCGTTTATCTTGTCGGCGAGGCCGGCATAATAGGCCAGGGTGTCGAGCACGGCGGGCAGATCCTGACGCCGGATCGACGACACGGGCTTGCCGGTATCGAGGCTCTCCAGCGCGACAAGCTCGTCCTGGTCGCGGCGGATCAGCTCGGCGAGCCTCAGCAGGAGTTGGCCGCGCTCCGCCGCGCGGATCTGGCTCCAGTTGCCCTCGAAGGCGGCGCGCGCCGACCTCACGGCGACATCGACGTCCTCGACCCCGGCCTCGGCGACCGTGGCAATGGCCCTTTCGGTGGCTGGGTTCAGGGTTTGATAATAACGGCCGGACAGGGGCGGAACCCGCCTTCCGTCGATGAGCAGCTCCTGCGCGGCGACAACGCGACCATCAGCCATGACGTTTCTCCAAATATGAAATTTACAGCATATTTAAGAGCAGAACCGTGCTCGTCTGGCCTTGATCCATACGCCACTTTCAGTCGTTGCAAAATATGATATGGATTGCCTATATTCGACTGTAAGCGCATGTCGGACGTCGAAATCCCCAGCCTCGGCAATTATGAATCCAATTGCATAATTGAGCGGGCTCTCGGGCGTGAAGGGGCGGCAGTGATCCGGATCGAGATCGAACCGGTCTGGCGGTTCAGCAAGGACGGCGAGCCGCAGTCCATGCTGGTCATGCTGGACTTCCTCAATGAGATCCGCGCGACGGGCAAGATCGCCGGCGCGGCCGATCAGGCCGGGATGTCCTACCGGCATGCCTGGAACCTGATCGAGAAATGGTCGGCCTTTTTCGAAACGCCGCTGGTGGAGCGCCGACGGGGCCGGGGAACCACGCTGACGCCGTTGGGCGACAAGCTGGTCTGGGCCGGTCAGCGGCTGCGCGCGCGTCTGAAGCCGCAGCTCGAAAACCTTTCGCAGGAGCTCGAGACGGAAATCAACCAGTTGATTCCGCATCGCCCGTCGATCATCCGGGTGCATGCGAGCCATGGCTTCGCGGTTGCCGCCCTGCGGGATCTGCTCGCGCGCGAACCAGGCCTCGAGATCGATTTGCGCTACGTGAGCAATCAGACCTCGCTGGCCTCGCTGGCGCGCGAGGGCTGCGACCTTGCCGGCATGCATTTGCCGCGCGGTGCGCTGCGCCGGCAAAGCATCGCCGCCCAGAGGGAATGGCTGGCGCCGGGCCTGCACCGGGTGATCGGTTTCGTGACCCGCGAAATGGGATTGATGGTCAAGCGCGGCAATCCCCTCGGCATCGGTTCGCCTGCCGCGCTCACGCGCCCGGGCGTCAGCTTCGTCAATCGGGATCCCGATTCCGGGACGCGCCTGCTGTTCGACCAGATCCTGGCGCAGCACCGGATCGAGGGCGCGCGGATCGAGGGCTATTCCAAGATCGAATTCACCCATGCCGCCGTCGCCGCCTATGTCGCCAGCGGCATGGCCGATGTCTGCTTCGGCGTCGAGGCGGCGGCCCGCCAGTTCGGGCTCGATTTCATCCCCCTGCTGACCGAGGACTATTTCTTCGTCTGCCAGCGGCAATTGCTGGAACAGGACGCGATGAAACGCGTTCTGGCCGTGATGCGGAGCCCGGTTTTCCACGACGCGATCGCGCGCCTGCCCGGCTATGCCATCAACGACGCGGGAGTGGTGAAGACTGTCAAGGATGTCTTCCAGCGGGCAGAATGAGGGTCTGCGGCCCGAATCGTCCACGACCTCGCGGCCGGACGACGAACGGAGCCTGACGAATGAGCGGCAATGAACGGATGGTACGCCTCTTCTCCTATGGAACCCTGCAGCAGGAGGGGGTTCAACTGTCCTCCTTCGGCCGCCTCCTGACGGGCTCGGACGACGCGATGCCGGGCTACAGGCAGTCGATGATCGAGATCACCGACCCTGACGTCATTGCCAAGAGCGGCACCAATTTCCACCCCATCGTCATGGCGAGCGACGATCCGCAGGACGCGGTCGCGGGCAAGGTCTTCGAGATCAGCGAGGCCGAACTGGCGGCGGCGGATGCCTATGAGGTCGCCGACTACAAGCGGGTCGCGGTGCGGCTGAAATCCGGTGTCGAGGCCTGGGTTTATATCAAGGCCTAGCTCAGGCCGGCGGTGGCTCGCCGCCTTAGAGAATGCTGCGGAACGGATGGAAGCGCAGCTCGTCGCCGGGGGCGACGCCCTCGTTGCCGGCGGCGATTTCGGCGAAGCCGTCGGCGATGACCAGCGGCCTCAGCCTGGCCGAACCACCGCGTCCGAGAATCTCGATTCCCGCCCGGCCTTGCTCGTCGCTCGCGAGAATGGCCGGAACGAATTCGGTGCGGCCCGGCCGCCGGCGGAACCATGACAGGCTGCGGACCGGATAGCCGCGATCGCGCTGCGGCCGCGCGCCGACCAGGGCCGAGGCCATGGCCCGTCCGAGCAGCATCCAGGAGACCATGCTGGCGACGGGATTGCCGGGCAGGCCGAGATAGCCGGTCGCGCCGATCCGGCCGACCACCGCCGGCTTGCCGGGCTTCAGCGCGATCTTGAGCGCCTCGCCGACGCCGCCGGCGAGCCTGAGCGCGGCGGCCGAGTGGTCCGCTTCACCGGCCGAGGCGCCGCCGGTCGTGACGATCAGGTCGCATCCGCCAGCGAGGCTCGTCAGCCGGCTGGCAATGGCCTCGGATCGATCGGGGACCCAGCCGCCGTCTTCCGCCGCGAAACCGGCGGCCGAGATCAGCGCCAGCAGCATCAGCCGGTTGGAATCATAGATGCTGGCGGGCGCCAGGTCCTCGCCGGGCTGGCGCAGCTCGTCGCCGGTCGAGACGACCGCGATCACAGGCCGCCGCACCAGATCCACCTCGCGATAACCTTGCGCCGCGATGAGCCCGATATGGCGGGCATCGAGCCTGGTTCCTTGGTCGAGGATGCTCTCGGGGGGATCGATATCCTCGCCGCGCGGACGGACATTGTCACCCGCGCGCATGGCCCGCCCGATGGTGATCGTGCCGGCATCGCGCCGGACGTGTTCCTGCATGATCACGGCGTTGGTCCCCGGGGGCAGGGGAGCACCGGTGAAGATGCGCGCGGCCTCGCCTTCTCCGACGGGTCGGCCGCCGTGACCGGCCGCGACGCGATCGGTGACGACCAGCGTGGTCGCCTCGGCGAGCCCCTGGCCGGCGCGCAGGGCGTAGCCGTCCATCGCCGATTGGGTGAAGGGTGGAATCGCGATGCGGGCCATGAGCGGCGCGGCCAGCACCCGTCCGACCGCCGCGGCCAGCGGAACCGTCTCGGTGCCGGTGATGGGGCGGATGAGGCTCGCCGCCCGCGCGCAGGCCTCGTCGACCGAGAGCAGGCCCGCCGGCTTTGCGCGGCCGGCAGCCGGGGCGGTGCGCAAGCTTTCGTCAGGGGCTTTTTGCTCGGTCATAAAGGGCCGGTTCGCATCGTCGGAACCACCATGAAGGCCGATTTTCCGGCGCCTGTCGATGGCCCTCGTCCGGCCGGCTCGCCATGCGCGGCCCGAAGGCGGATCCATGGCCGGGCGGGTCGCCGGCCCGGACCCGCCCTCGGCAGGTGCCGACCAGGCTCAGCAGAAGACGGTCTGGATGGTGGTGAATTCCTTCAGGCCTTCGGCGCCGAACTCGACGCCGATGCCCGACTGCTTGACGCCGCCGAAGGGGGCATTGGGCTGAATGGCGCCGTGCTTGTTGATCCAGACCGAACCGCATTCGAGCTGGCTCGCAACGGCCTTGGCCTCGGCGAGATCCCGGCCCCAGACCGAGCCGCCGAGCCCGGCGGCATTGTCGTTGGCTTTGCGGATCGCCTCGGCGACATGGTGATAGCGAATGATCGGCAAGGCTGGGCCGAATTGCTCGTTGTCGACCAGGCGGCAGCCGTGATCGACGTCGGCGACCAGCGTCACCGGATAGAAATAACCCTGGCCGCCGGCCGGCTTGCCGCCGGTCAGGATCCGGGCGCCCTTGGCGCGGGCTTCGTCGACATAGGCCGAGACGATGTCGAACTGCATGCGGTTCTGCACCGGCCCGAGCACCGAGTCCTCGGCAAAGCCGTCGCCGACGACCACCTTGCGGGCATAAGCCGCGAGCTCAGCGCAGACCGCGTCATAGATGCTGTCATGGACATAGAGCCGCTTCAGGGCGGCGCAGGTCTGCCCGTTGTTGATGAAGGCGCCCCAGAACAGGCCTTCGGCGATCTCGGCGGGCCGGGCGTCGGGCAGGACGATGCCGGCATCGTTGCCGCCGAGTTCCAGCGTCAGGCGCTTGAGGGTTGCCGCGGCGCTCGCCATGATCTTGCGGCCGGTCGGCGTCGAGCCGGTGAAACTCACCTTGGCGATGCCGGGGTGAGACGACATCAGGGCGCCGATATCGTTCTCGCCGGTGACCACGTTGACCACGCCGGGGGGCAGGACCTCGTTGATCAGCTCGACCAGGCGAATGGTGCTGAGCGGGGTCATGGGCGAGGGCTTGATGACGACGGTATTGCCGGTGCGCACCGCCGGGATGATGTGCCAGCAGGCGATCATGACCGGCCAGTTCCAAGGCGTGATGGAGCCGGTCACGCCGATCGGCTTGCGGTGCAGCTCGACCCGGCCGGCCTCGCCGTCCTCAAGCACCTCGACCGGCAGTTCGATATCGGCGGTGTGGCGCGTCCAGGCGAGCGCGCCGCCGATCTCGAAACGGGAGCCGAGGCCGTTCAGCGGCTTGCCCTGCTCCTCGGTGAGGAGGCGGGCGAGCTCTTCCGCATGGGCTTCGATCGTCGCGGCGATCCGGCGGCAGGCTTCGGCCCGTTCGGCATCGGGCACCAGCCGCCAGGCCTGGAAGGCCGCGGCGGCCGCGGCGACCGCGTGGTCGAGATCGGCTGGGGTGGCGAGCGGCATCCGACCGACCACCGATCCGGTGGAGGGATTGGTGACATCGGCGAAGCGGTTGGTGGCGACCCGTTCGCCGCCGATGACCAGCGCGTAGCGATCCATGGATTGTGCTCCTCCCAAGGCGTTTTTTGCCATTAGGCGAGCATCGGGCAGGTTTGTCTTGGTCAGCGGCGCAGCGCGAATTGGACCAGGGCGCGACCTGCTCTTAGGGCTAATGCGGCAGGATGTCTTTCGGCGAGCAGTCGAATGCTCGCTTGAAACAGCGATTGAAGTAGGAAATGTCGTTGAAACCCGAGGAATAGGCGACCGCGGCAATGGTCGGGCCAGCGTCGGCCGGCCGGCTCTGGCGCAGCTGATCGCGGGCAAGGTGTAGCCGGCGCGTGCGGATCAGCGATGTCGCGGTGGTGCCGAGCGTATTGAAGTCGTCCTGCAGCGTGCGCAGGGAAATGCCGATCGTGTCGGCCAGCCATTGCGGCGTCAGGCGCTGGTCGGTCAGATGCCGGTCGATCAGGATCTGGACGATCTCCAGCCGGCCGCAGGCGCTGTCGGAGGGCCGGGCACGGTCGTCGTCGCCGTCCGCGGCGAAGGCCTGGCGTGTCGCGTCGAAAAGCAATTGGCGCAGGTGCGGTGCGCGCCGGTCGCCGGCATCCGTGCCGACCAGCTTGGCCACCAGCGCGCGCAGCATGGCCGACATCGGGTCGCCCGCCTCCAGGCGCCGGGACACCTCGAACCGCACCGACTTCGAGGAGAACAGCATCTGGCGCGGCAAATGCACCGACAGGTGATTGGAGAACTTGCCGCCGAAGTGGAAGACCGAGGGGCTGGCGGAATCCACCAGGATGCAGTCGCCCGGCGCGATGACCGACTGGCGGCCATATTGCTCGATGCCGCAGACCCCCTCGAGCTGGACCAGCAGGAACAGGCTCTCGCCGTAGTCCGCCCGGATATCCTGCCGGTCGCGCCTGATGACATCGAGATCGTTGGCGATGCGTGCCAGTTCCAGGCCGCCGGCCAGCGTCATCGCCGGCGCGCCGGTCACGAGACGGGACGCTTCCAGCGGCTTCGGCTGGAAGCGCCCGCAGATGCCTCTCAGCCTGTCGGACCATTCCTCGACCGGATATCGCTGCCGGCTGGCGGGCATCATGTCCTTGAGCGTGACCAGCTCCATGTCCGGTGTCCCCGACTGCGATGACGGACGCGCCGATGGAGTGGCGAGGCCGACCGACGGCTTGTCCTGGCCGATCATGCGGTGAAGCCGCGGACTTGTGAACCGGGTTTCAGTCCGGCGCGGCGGGCGGGGGCGCGTCTTGCGCCATCTCGGCCGCGAGCGAGGCGAGATAGGGGCGCGCGGCGGCGAAGGTCGCCCGCTCGATCGCGCGATAATGCGCGATCAACGCGGCGCCGAACGGGGTCAGCGTGGCGCCGCCGCCATGCTTGCCGCCCGACTGGCTGACGACCACCGCGTGGCCGCAGATCCGGCCGAGCTCGTCGACCAGTTCCCAGGCGCGGCGATAGGACATGCCCATGGCGCGGCCGCCGGCGGAGATCGATCCGCTCTCGGCGATCTTTTCCAGGAGGTCGATCTTTCCCGGTCCGATGCGGCCTGTCGGGTCGATGTCGATTCTGAGGCTGAGCGTGAGCATGGGCCGTGGCTTGGACGGGGGAGGGACGGTCTCAGTCTAGAGCCATAACAAAGCCAACTCACGGCCTGATTGGTGTTTTCAACGGGCATCGCAACCGGCCGGCCGGGCAGATGGCCGACGGGCCGCCTGTCCCTGCCGTCCCGGCGAGAGGCGGACGGCGGCGGCTAGGCACGAGCTGAGCTGCGCCAACCTGATGTGGCATGACTGCAACAGCGGGGGCCGATCGGCGTGTCCGCGCCGCAAGAGCGAGTGCCGGCCGCGTCTTCCGCGATGCCCGGCACATTCGATATTTCAGCCGCTTGCACGGCTTTCGTCGAACCGCTCAAAAGACCGGCCAGCCGACTTTAGAGACGATCTAAAACATTGTATTTGAACACGAAATTTGATTCGCCTATCGAGTTCCCAGCATCGGACGTCTGGGGCGCCGTTCCCCTGCCGTGTTTCCGGCACGGTGCATGAGCAGGGCCCATGACCACGCAAGCGATCGACCTGGCGAACCTCTATACCGCGGAGCGAGGCCGGCTCGGTCAGCTCATCCGGCGGCTTGTCGGCAACAGGACGACGGCCGACGATCTCGTCCATCAGACCTTCGTCAAGCTGATGGCCAAGGTGGACGCGGACAGCCTGGAGAACTGTCCGGCCTATCTCACCGTGACGGCGCGCAACCTGGCGCTCAATCACCTGCGTGACGCCGCCCGCAAATTCGAGGTCGCGCTGACGCCGGAGGAGTTTCAGGCGATCGCCGATCCGGCGCCGACGCCCGAGATCATGGCGCTCCACCGCAGCGAGTTGCGGCGGGTCCTGCGGGCTGTCGCGGCCTTGCCGCCACGGCGGCGCGAGGCCTTCGTCCTGCACAAGTTCGAGGAGCTGAGCTATGACGAGATCGCGGCGCGCCAGGGCGTCTCCCGCAACACCGTGATCAGCTCGATCGTCGCGGCGCTCGCCGACCTGAACCGGCGCCTCGGATAAAAAACACCCCCGCATCATCATCAGGCGCGTCCCGGGTGTCATAGACAAGAGGGCCGCCGTTGCGCGTCGCGGGCGGAGGCGGCCAAGACAATGATCGGGACCGAGAGGGCCATGGGGCAAGACGCGACGGAACCGTTGGTGCTCGAAGCCCTGGAATGGTTCGTCCGGCTGCGCGACGAGAGCGTCAGCGACGACGAGCGCCGCGCGTTCCGGGCGTGGCTCGATGCCGACGCGTCCCACGCGGCCGCCTGGGCCCATGCCGAGGCGCTGTGGAAGCGCTTCGACATCGTCCAGCCGGAAATGCAGCGGTTGCGCCGCCGTTCGTCGCCCGTCAGCCGGCGTCGGGTGCTGGGCGGCATCGCCTTGCTCGCCGGAGCTTCCGCGATCTATGGGTTCGGCCGCCGCGACCTGTTCGCCGACTACACCACCGACATCGGCGAACGGCGATCCGTCTTGCTGCCCGACGGCAGCCATGTCGAACTGGGCAGCTATTCGGCGCTGTCGCTCGATTTCACGCCGAAGTCGCGAAAGGTCGTTCTGCATCGCGGCGAGGCCTTCTTCGAGGTCGCAGCCGAGGCCGGCCGCATTTTCGCGGTGGCGGCGGGCGGCGGCCGGACCGAGGCGCTCGGCACGCGCTTCGACGTGAAGCATGTCGACGATCTGGTGACCGTCACGGTCAGCGAACATGCCGTCCTGGTGCGCGCGGCGGCGGCCGCGCCGGTCAGGGTCGAGCAAGGCTGGCAGGTGAGCTATGACGGCACGGGACCGGGGGGCCTCAGCGAGGCCGACCTGGCGGTGACCGGCGCCTGGCGCCAGGACAGGATCGTGTTTCAGGACGTGCCGCTGCGCCGGGTTCTCAGCGAGCTGGAGCGCTATCGGCGCGGACGCATCATCCTGACCGACAGCCGCATCGGCGAGACGCCGGTCACCGCCATTTTCGACAGCCGGCAGCCGGGCGATGCCTTGCAGACCATCGCCGAGGCGCTGCCGATCAAGGTCCTTCACGTCTCGCCCTATCTGGCCATCGTCTATCCGGCGCGATGAGCGATCGGGTCGCGAAATTTCTGTCCGGCCCGATCATTGGTTCGGCCCTTCCGGGTGTCAGACCCATTGAGGGGATGTTCACGGCGCCCTTCGGCGGTCCCGCCGCAAGCGGGAAGAAGCGCGGGTGGACCATGCGAAGCAGGACGGCAGGCACAGGCAATTTCGAGGCAGCGGCGAGCGGCGGCGGCTCTCCGTCGACCGCGCGGCGGTCGGTCCTGGCGGCGATGCTGATGGCGAGCACCGGGCTTGCCGCGACCATGGTGCCGCAGCAGCCCGCCTTGGCCCAGGCCCGGCCGGCGACCGCGCCGGTATCCCTCAACATTCGCCCGCAGCCGCTGTCGCAGGCATTGCTGCAACTCGCCAACGTCACCGGGCTCCAGCTTTTCTTCAATGCCGATCTGGTGCGCGGCATCAACTCGCCGGGCGTCCAGGGCTCCTACAGCCGCGCCGAGGCTCTGAGCCGGCTCCTGGCGGGCTCGGGCCTGAGCTATCGGTTCAGCAATGCCAATACCGCGACGATCCAGCGTCCCGCGACGTCGGCGGCCGGCGAGGCCGGGCCCGACGGCGCGATCGCGCTCGATACGATCGATGTCTCGGGCGGCCGCATGGCGGGCGCCGACGAGCCTTATGGGACGCCCGGCCCGGTCAGCCATATCTCACGCGAGACGATCGAGCGCTTTCGCGGCTCGAGCCCCGCTGACATCTTCCGCGGAACGCCCGGTGTGATGTCGGGTGAGGCACGCAACGGCGCCGGTTCGATCGACGTCAATATCCGCGGCATGCAGGGCATGGGGCGCGTGGCGGTGACGGTGGACGGCGCCGAGAACGGGGTGACGGTCTATCAAGGCTATCAGGGCGTCTCGAACCGGACATTCGTCGATCCTGACCTGCTCGCCAGCATCGACGTCAGGAAGGGCTCGGACGTCGCCTCGCGTGGCATGGCGGGCACGGTGACGATGCGGACGCTCGCGGCCGACGACATCATCGATGCGGGCCGCAACTGGGGCGTGCGGGCCAAGGGCGAGATCGGCACGAACTCGTCCTCGCCGATGCCCGGAGCGGTGGGCGGTTATAGCTGGCCGTTCACGCCGGGGGCGGCTCCCGTCGCCACGCCCTCCCGCAGCGGCATGGACCGGCCCGGCCTGCTCACGCCGACCAACGGCTCGGGCAGCCTGGTGACCGCCTGGCGCCAGGAGAATTTCGACATTCTGGTCGGCTATGCCCAGCGCAGCCGCGGCAATTATCACGCCGGGACCAACGGGCCGGCGGCCGAACCGGTCAATGTCGGGCCGCGCCGCATCTGCAACAGCTATGGATGGTGCCAGAACTGGCCGAACTATCTGCAGAACGGCGGCATCACCAATTACCGCGCGGGTGAGGAGGTTCTCAATACTCAGCTCGAGACGCGCTCCTGGCTGGCCAAGGGAACCCTGCGCTTCGAGGGCGGCCACAGTGTCCAGATCGGCTATACCGGCTATCGCAGCGAGGCCGGCGACCTGCTCGCCTCCCAGTTCACCGACGATCGCGGCCAGCCCAGGCAGCAAAGCCAGACGGCCGGCACCCGTCTCGATACCGGCACGCTGCGTTACCGGTGGAACCCGGTCGGCAACGATCTCATCGACCTGAAGGCCAATCTGTGGCTGACCTATCTCGAACTGCGCAATCCGCGGCGCGGCTCGCCGATCCCGACCCCGCAATCGCTTGGCTTGCCGGCCAATTTCCGTACCGGTTCCGATACCCGGATGTGGGGCGGCGATGTCGCCAATACCTCGGCATGGTCGCTCGGACTGGGGCAGGTGAAACTCACTTACGGGCTGTCCTACCAGACCGAGGATACCCGCCCGAGCGCCTATACCAACGCCCTGGAAGGCTGGCTCAACCTGCGCGACGGCGTGAGACGGGAAAGCGGAACCTTCGGCAAACTCGAATACAAGCCGTTCGAGTGGCTGACGCTCAATGGCGGCCTGCGCTATTCGCATTATTGGTCGGAGGACAGGCGCACCCAGGCCAACAGCCCGGAGCAGTTGAACCCGGTCCCCAACCGCAGCGAAGGCGGCCTCAGCCCTTCGGCGGGCGTGACGGTCGAGCCGTTCAAGGGTACCCAGTTCTATGTGAACTATTCCAACGCGCTGCGCTTCCCGAGCCTGGTCGAGACCATGTCGGCCTTCACGCTGATCCCCAATCCCAACCTGCGGCCCGAGCGCTCGAGCAATTGGGAGGTCGGCGCGAACCTGACGCGTGAGAACCTCGTTGCCGCCAATGACCGGCTGCAGATGAAGTTCGGCTATTTCAACTGGGACGTCAGCAACTATATCGCGCGTGAATTCCGGCCGTTCGACGATCCGCGCGGCTTCACCTGGTACGGCATGCAGATCTACAATATCGACCGCGCCAAGTTCGAGGGCCTGGAGTTCTCGGGCCGCTATCAGGTCGGCGGCTTCAGCCTCGAGCTGGCGGCCAATTATTATCTGGGTGTCCAGTTCTGCCGGACCGCGAACTCATGCGCCAGCAGCTCGTTCTACGGCGACTACGCCACCAATCATGTGCCGCCGCAATATTCGGTCAATGTGACGGTGGCGCAGAAGCTGCTCAACGACGCACTCACCGTCGGCGGCCGGATCAGCCATGTGGGCCCAAGGGCGATCGGCCACGGCGCCGTGACGGCGCAGGGGCTCGGCCAGTTCATCGCGCAGATCAACTGGCGGCCTCACACGCTGGTGGACGTCTTCGCCGAATACAAGCTGACCGACAACCTGACGGCCAATCTCCGGATCGAGAACCTGACCGATGTCTACTATGTGGACCCACTCGGGCTGGTCAATCAGCCGGGGCCGGGCCGCACCGTCTATGCCGGCATGACCGCCAAATTCTAGCGGAAGCGCGGCGGGGGCCATTGCGTTGGCTCCCGCCGTCGGGGACCGGGTCGCGGCCGGACACATTCGAACCACGACGCCTTATCCGGGAGTACTGATGGACACGCTGGAGCTTCTGGAACAAACGTTTCGTCCGCTGGCCGGGAAGACCATCTTGGATATCGGCTGTGGCGGCGGGCTGCTCGCCGGTGCGCTCGTCAGGCGTGGCGCCGCGGTGGTCGGCGTGGACCCGGATCCGGCCGCGGTTGAAAAGGCCCGCGCGGGCGCGCCGGGCGCGACCATCCTGCAGGCGCCGGCCGAGACATTGCCGTTCGCGAGCGGCAGCTTCGACGGCTGCGTGTTTCTCAACTCGCTGCACCATGTGCCGCCCGAGGCCATGGCGGCCGCCTTGCGGGAGGCCTGCCGCGTCGCTCGCCCGTCGCGGCCCATCGTGGTCGTCGAGCCGCTTGCGAAGGGCAGCTTCTTCGAGGCGTTCCTGCCGGTGGAGGACGAGACGGAGGTGCGCGCATTGGCCCAGGACGCGATCGACGCCGCCCAATCCGGCGGGCTGCTGCAACAGCGTCAGGCCATCGTCTTCAGCCGGATCGAGCGGTTCGAAAACGTGGCAGCCTTCGTCGCGCGCGTCACCGCCGGCGACCCGGCCCGCATGGCGGCGGCGGCCGCCGGCGCGCAGCGGATCGAGCGGGCATTCGCACGCCTGGCGATCCCGGGCCGCGACGGGCGTTTCGAACTGGAGCAGCCGCTGCTGGCGCGCGTACTCGAGGCCGCGTGAGGCGCCGGAGGCGCTTCACATGTCCTCGCCCCCAGGCTTTCCGAGAGGCTTGTGCCGCTCGACGGTGCCACCATGGATAATCGAGGACGGCGCGCGTCGCCGCCTCGCGAGCGTGGTCCGCGGTCGAATAAGCTGCAGACCCGATTGCGGTGCCGGAGGTCTTGTCCGTCGCGCTCACGTGCCGGCGGGACTCTTGTCCCACGCCGGGCCTGACGGCCCGCCTAGTTTTCAGCCGAAGGTGAAGGCATAGGCCTCCACCCCGGGATCGAGAAACCTGATCTCGAAGGTGCGATCCCCGATCGTTCCGCCCTGGCGGATGAGCTGGTAGAGACGCTGGCCGGTGACGGTCCCCAGGCCATCGGCATCGACATCCATGCCGTGACTGGCGCCGGGCGGCGCGCCATCGATCGTGACGCGAAACCGGACCGGACCCCGGTCCGGCGCAAGTCCGAGCACGAGATGCAGATCACGCGCGTGAAAGCGATAGACGATGGAGCCCTCCGGGGTGTTGAGCGCGGCGTGCTCGCCGCCCACCGTCCAATCGCCCGAAAGTCCCCATTCGTTGAGCCTCGGCGCCGGCGCGTCATAGACGTGACGGGTATCCTGAACCGCGCCGCCGGGCGAGATGAAATTGGCCGCCCGCTCGTAACCGACATAGGTTTCGGGGGACCGGACGTCGGCGGTCGCGGCGGCCTGCACGCCGGCGGCATTCACCGCCACCACATCGGTTGACAGGCCGGTCTTGCCGGCCTCCGCCAGGAGCTGCTGGATAATCCGCTCGGAGGCCTCATAACCCCCTTCGCCGAACTGGTGATGGCGCACGCGACCTTGCGTATCGATGAAGTAATGCGCCGGCCAGTAGCGGTTCCTGAAGGCGCGCCAGATCGCATAATCGTTGTCGATCGCGACGGGATAGTCGATCCGCAGATCGGAGACGGCGCCGCGGACATTTGCGAGGTTCTTCTCGAACGCGAATTCGGGAGCGTGAACACCGATCACCACCAGCCCTTGATCCCGGTACTTTTCGGCCCAGGCCCGCACATAGGGGATCGCGCGCAGGCAGTTGATGCAGGAATAGGTCCAGAAATCGATCAGCACGACCTTGCCCTTGAGCGCCTCGGCGGTCAGGGGGGCCGAATTCAACCAGGCGACCGCACCCGACAAGGAGGGCAGCTCGCCTTCATCAGGCAGCTGCTCACTCCGGGCGACCGGCCTGCCCTGCATCATCATGCCCGGATTGCCACCGGTCATCGCAGGCGCGCCGCTCATCATGGCGGGATTTCCGTTCATCATGGCAGGGCTGCCCGGCATGACCACCGAGGACTGCGCCGGCCTATCGGTCTCGCGTTGGAACCGATCGAGCAGGCCCTGCTCCAGGCTCGCCGTGCTCGCCAGCGAGAGGCGGGTGAGGAAGCCGGTATCGAGCCCGAGCCCAATGGCCGCGACGGCGGCGAGCACCGCGGCGCCAAGACCGCGGCGGACCCATTCACTCGCCCCGAGCGAATGTTTCATCGCGGCAAAGACCCGGCCGCCGACAAGCAGGGCGAGCGCGAGCGAGGTTGCCGCTCCGGCGGCGTAGGAGGCCAGCAGCAAGGAGGTCTCGACATTCGCACCCTGGAGCGCCGCGCCGGTCAGGATCAGGCCCAGGACCGGTCCGGCGCAAGGGGCCCAGAGGAGACCCGTCGCGATGCCGAGCAGCAGCGACGGCAGCAGCGTCGCGCCGCTCGCCTCGGCGCCGCGTTCGGCTGATCGGGACAGGCGCGCGCCGAGCCCGACGAGCGGCCGGGTCGCCCATTCCGACACCTGGGGCAGCAACAGCGCGACGCCGAACAAGGCCAGGAGCACCAGGGCCGCGGTGCGGCCATATTGGTTGGCTTCGACCGCCCAGCCGCCGCCGACGGCGGCAAGCGATGCCACTGCGGCAAAGGTCACGGCCATGCCGGCCAGCATCGGCAGGCCGTTGCGCAGGAACGGCCGTTCCGCCCGCGCGAAAACGAAGGGCAGCACGGGCAGAATGCAAGGACTGACAATGGTCAGGACGCCGCCGAGATAGGCTAGCAGGAACAGGATCATGGCAAAGGCCTCCCGGCGATCAGGCGGCCACGGCCTTGAAGCGCATGGCGACGCCGTTCATGCAATAGCGCAGGCCCGTCGGCCGGGGCCCATCGTCGAAGACATGGCCGAGATGGCCGCCGCAGCGGCGGCAGTGGACACCCGTCCGGACCATTCCGAAGGAGGTGTCCCGGGTCGTGCCGATCGCGTTTTCCAGCGGCGCCCAGAAGCTCGGCCAGCCGGTGCCGCTGTCGAATTTGGTGGTGGAGGAAAACAGCGGGAGGTCGCAGCCGGCGCAGGTGAAATCGCCGCGCCGTTCCTCATGCAGCAGCGGACTGGTGTAGGGACGCTCGGTGGCGCTCTGGCGCAGCACGGCAAATTGATCGGCGCTCAGGCGCTTGCGCCAGTCCGCGTCGCTCAGGGCGACCTCGAAGGTTTCGGCGGCGGCCGTGGCGCCGGCCAGCCACGGTGCGCCGGCCGCCGCGACGAGGCCGATCGCACTGCTGGCCAGGAGAAGACGTCGTGTCATCATGGGCATGACCTCCCGTTTCGACGCGCCCGAGCGCATGTCCTATTGGCCAATACAGAGGTAATCGTTATATCGTTACGGGAATAACGAGGGTCACGCGCATGTGATCGAGGACGGGCGATCGCCGTGGCCGGACCCCGTCCTGCCCGTCGGCCCTCGGCCGGGCCGCCGATCGGTTGCATCGGGCAAGGCGCGCAGGCTGTCCTTCATCGAGCCGATGGAGAGGCCGCCACCTGTGAGGGCAGGCCTGCAACGTTGGCGGCAACCCGTGCTGGACACGGTTCCAAGATCCTCGTTATGTTTTCTTGAATATAGCGCACAAGGATCGGCAATGCCGATCCGCCATTGAGGTCGAAAGCCATGACCATTCATGTTCCGGCGGCCCGCCACCCGTTCCTGGACGGCAAGACCAAGCGGATGTTCATCGACGGCAGGTGGGTTGACGCGGCTTCGGGGAAAACCTTCGAGACGATCAATCCGTCCACCGGCGCGGTGCTCGCGACCGTCGCCGAGGGTGACCGCGAGGACATCGATCGCGCGGTCGCCGCGGCACGCCGGGCGTTCAACGGCGCCTGGAGCAAATTCAAGCCGTTCGAGCGGCAGAACCTGCTGTTGAAGCTCGCCGACCTGGTCGAACGGAATTTCGACGAGCTCGCGGCTCTCGATACGCTGGACATGGGTGCGCCGATCAGCCGCACGACCGCCAGCCGGCTGCGCGCCATCGGCATGTTGCGCTATTACGCCGGCCAGGCGACGGCGATTCATGGCGAGACGATCGAGAACTCGCTGCCTGGCCACTATGTCAGTTTCACCGTCAAGGATCCGGTCGGTGTGGTCGGGGCGATCATTCCCTGGAACGGGCCGTTGACCGCGTCGATCTGGAAGATCGGCCCGGCGCTCGCCACCGGATGCACGGTGGTGCTGAAGCCGGCCGAGGAGGCGCCGCTGACGCCGTTGCGGCTGGCCGAACTCTGCGAGGAGGCCGGGATTCCGCCGGGTGTCGTCAATGTCGTGCCCGGATATGGCGAGACCGCCGGCGCCGCGCTCGCCGCTCATCCCGATGTCGACAAGGTGGCCTTTACCGGGTCCCACCTGACCGGCCAGAAGATCATCCAGGCCTCCGCCGGCAACCTCAAGCGGGTCTCGCTCGAACTGGGGGGCAAGTCGCCCGACATCGTTTTCGCCGATGCCGATCTCGACGCCGCGGTGCCGGGCGCCGCGATGGCGGTGTTCGCCAATTCCGGCCAGATCTGCAGCGCCGGTACGCGGCTTTTCGTCGAGCAGAAGATCTATGAGGAGTTCACCGCCCGCGTCGCCGCTTTCAGCAAGACGCTCCGGGTCGGCAATAGCAGCCATCCCGACACGCAGGTCGGGCCGCTGGTTTCGCCGGAGCAGCTCGAGCGGGTCACCGGCTATCTGACGATCGGCCGGGAGGAGGGCGCACGCGCGCTGTCCGGCGGCGCCAGGCTGACCGATGGCGACCTGGCGCATGGCTATTTCGTGCCGCCGACCGTCTTCGCCGATGTGAAGGACGACATGCGGATTGCCCAGGAAGAGATCTTCGGACCGGTCATCTCCGCCATTCCCTTCACCGATATCGAAGAGGTGACCGAGCGGGCCAACCGCACAAGCTTCGGCCTCGGCAGCGGCGTCTGGACCCGCGACGTGACCAAGGCGCATACGCTTGCCCGCAGCATCCGCGCCGGCTCGGTCTGGATCAATTGCTACCAGGCGATGGATCCGGCGGTGCCGTTCGGCGGTTACAAGATGAGTGGATATGGCCGCGAGAGCGGCATGCAGCACGTGGAGGAATATCTCAACGTGAAGGCCGTCTGGATCAAGACGGCCTGAGGGCGGGCGCCTTGACCGGTTGCCGTCGCCCTCCGTGGCGGCGCGTCGCGTAGAGCGCGCGGCAGGCCCCCGGCAAGAGCCTCATGGTCCGGCCCGACGGGGGGGGCGGCCCGCGCATCCGATCTGGGCGCGCCGCCGCCCAGGCGGCGACGGTGGGAAACGCAAAAGGCCGCGGTCGCGCCGGGGCGACGCAGCCTCCGCGGCATCGTAGTTGGGTTTGTCTCCGATCCGGCCCGGGAGCCAGCCCGATCCGCAGGCCGCGACGGAATGGCGTTTCGATCGCCGTCCCTGTTGCCGCACAAGGCAATTCGCCACGGCCAGGGGAAGGATGATCGATGCACTGTGCGCGTCGGATCACGGGCGTGCCGATTTGCACAATGACCCCATCGGAATGTTCGCCGATCCCGGTCGGGGAACCTGGGCCGACCGCAGTTGGCGAGGCATGATCGCGGCCGGCTTCGCAAGCTGGGCCGTCCGAAGCAGCTTCGCGCGCCAGGGCCGACATGCCGTCTTGGGCGGTTTCAGGACATCGATGGCGTTCGAGATCAGCCTTGTGATCTCCGGCTCCGCATCGCGGCCGCAAAAGAAAAACCCCGGCGGAGCCAAAGGCTTCGCCGGGGTTTTAAATGGTGGGCACGACTGGGATCGAACCAGTGACCCCTACGATGTCAACGTAGTGCTCTCCCGCTGAGCTACGCGCCCTTTGCGGCCGGGGCCGCGAATGCGAGGCGCTCCGTATAGTGGGGAACGCCGGCCGGTGCAAGACCGGTTGGGGACAGATTATGCGGCTTGTGCCAGCATTTTTTCGACCTCGTTGACGAGGTCGCGCAGATGGAACGGCTTGGACAGGATCTTGGCATCCTTCGGCGCCTGCGAGTCGGGCTGGAGCGCGACCGCCGCGAAGCCGGTGATGAACATCACCTTGATCTCCGGGTCGAGCTCGGTCGCCCGGCGCGCCAGTTCGATGCCGTCCATTTCCGGCATCACGATGTCGGTCAGCAGCAGCTCGAAGGGTTCCTCGCGCAGGCGGTGATAGGCCGACAGTCCATTATCGAAGGAGGCCACGTCGTAGCCGGCATTGTGCAGTGCCTTCACCAGGAACCGGCGCATGTCGTTGTCGTCTTCAGCCAGCAGAATTTTGCCCATAGGCCCGTCCGGTCCTTCGCCATGCCAGGAAATGCAGTGCGGCCGAACCGGAGTTCGCCAGCGGGCAATACTCAACACGCGGACGGTAAATATGGCGTGAAGGGGAAAGCAAGAATACTGCCGACAGGTAGCGCTCGGGCGGTTTATGCACAGCCCTGAGACGTGGCCAAAGGCGGGCCGCGCGGAAGCTGGATGGGCGATACGGAGCTGTTTTCAAGCCCCGAACGGTGACCTGAAACCGACATGGGCCGGCATCGGGCAACATGCGCGGCAGCGCGGCATGGCCGTCGCCGCGACGCGGCCGCTGCCGACCGGCGGGCGGGCGCTGCATGGGAGCAGGGCTGTTCCGACCTTTTCATCGCGAAGCGGCATGGGCTAAGCTCGACCAAGGACATCCTGGGCATGCGGCATTCGGGGTGGCAACCGCCAATGAGGCCAGATACGGACCTGCGATGAGCGACGCCCTTATCAGCGATTTCGATCCGGCTTTCGAGGCGCTCGAACCGGATGTTCTGGTCGCTCCGGTGGTGTTCAACTCGCCGCATTCCGGCCGCGTCTATCCGCCGCGTTTCCTGCAGCAGGTGCGGCTCGACCTGTCGACCTTGCGGCGCTCCGAGGATACCGATGTCGATGCCCTGTTCGAGGGCGTGGTCGAGCGCGGCATGCCGCTGCTGCGGGCGCATTTTCCGCGCTCGATGGTGGATGTGAACCGCGAGCCCTACGAACTCGACCCGCGCATGTTCGACGGCCGCCTGCCGACCTTCGCCAATACCCGCTCGATGCGGGTGGCGGGCGGGCTCGGAACCGTGCCGCGCGTGGTCGGTGAAGCCCAGGAGATCTATGCGCGCCGGCTGCCGATCGAGGAGGCTCTGGCGCGCATCGAGGCGATCTACAAGCCCTATCATCGGACCTTGCGGCGGATCGTTGCGGGTGCCCACCGGGCCTTCGGCGAGGCATTGCTGGTCGATTGCCATTCCATGCCGTCGCTGGCGCCGGCGCGGGAAGATCGCCCGCGCGCCGATATCGTCATCGGCGACCGCTACGGCACCAGCTGCTCGCCGGTGGTGAGCGACGTCATCGAAACGGTCCTGCGCGGCCGCGGCTACAATGTCGTGCGCAACAAGCCTTATGCCGGTGGTTTCATCACTGAACATTACGGCCAGCCACAGGCCGGCACCCACGCCGTGCAGATCGAGATCAATCGCGCGATCTATATGGATGAGCGCACCTATCGCCGCAGCCCCAGCTTCGACGCCTTGCGGCTGGACCTGATGGCGCTCGCCGACAGCCTGATGCGCCTGCCGCTCGATCGGCCCGGCGGCTGGCGGATCGCCGCGGAGTAGCCAGAGCAGCTATTCGCGAGGTGCATGGCTGAGGCGTCGCCGAGGCGACTCGCAGCTGTGGCCGGGCCTTGGGGAGGTCGCGACTCGGGTCTGACTGTTCAATTGATTAGGGTGCAATGCACAATAAGCCGATGTGTCGCGGCAGCGCGACAGCACCGAGGACCGGCCCCTGACGTGCCACGGAAGTGCCAGGTCTTCTCTTTGAAAATGTTCGAGAAATTGGACCTTGAAAAGAAAGAGGCCGCCCACTTTCGTGAGCGGCCCAAGTCTAGGGAGGAAACGCCCAAGGAGGGCTGCGCGATGTCGCAGGGCGACACCGCACTGCAACAATATGGCTGGGACCTCCGAAAAAGGCAAGATGGTTGACCCATTTTTTTCGCAAGGGCTGACGGCCAGCACCGCGTCGGCAGACGATCAGCGCAGGGCGCGGCGCGGATCCGGCGCCCCGGCATAGACCAGCGCCGCGGTGGCCAGGAGGATCGCCTGCATGCCGAAGGCGGCCTGGAAAGCGGCAACCGGATAGACCAGGGCAGGGCCGGCCACCGCCTTCACCGCGAGGCCGGTGAGCCACTGGGTGGCGAAACCACCGCCGACCGTGCCGATGTTGAGCAGCGTCATGCCGCGGCCGGTGAGGGTGGCGGGAAACATCGACTTGCCATGGGCAACGATGACCGGCGCGAAGGCGCAGCTGAAGCCGAGCGCGGCGATGATGGCCGCGGCGCCGGGCAGACCGACCCGGTGGCCGAACAGGATGAGGCTGGCGAGCAGGGCGACGCTCAGGCCGGCGGCGGCGAGGGTGACCGGCCGATAGGCCCTGACGACCCGGTCGGCCATGCCCCAGAACAGCATGCCGCCGACCTGGGCGATCGCCATGGCGAGCAGCACCTGGCCCTGGGTCTGCACGTTGGCGCCGTGAATATGGGCGAGATAGGGGCCACCCCAGAGGCCGATGATCAGGCCGAAAGTGGAGTAGCTGGAGCACTGGATCAGGAACAGCCGCCAGAAGCCGACGACCCGGGTGGCCCGCGCGACCCCCCTCAGCGCATCGGCGAGCGTCTCCTTCGGCGCTAAGCCTTGCGGTTCGACGAAGGAGCCCCTGACGATGGCGAAGATCGCGAAGGTCAGGGCGACGCAGGCCAGCCCTGCCGCGACGAAAGCCGCGCGCCAGCCGAAGGCCTCGGTGGCAAGCGCCAGCGGCACGGTCGCGCCGATATTGCCGAGGCTGGCGATCGACAGGTGCAGGCCGGTCAGCGAGGCGAAGGTCGCCGGCGGGAATGCCCTGCTGTAGATGACCAGCGGTGCCATCAGGAAGGTCGAGCAGCCGATGCCGAGCAGCGACCGACCGGCGAGCAGGCCGATATTGCCCTCGGCCAGCGCGAAGACGGCCGATCCGAGCACCACGAAGGCGGCCGAACCGAGCATGGCGGTGCGCGGGCCGTAGCGGTCGATGACGATGCCGACCGGGATCTGGCACAAGGCGAAGACCAGGAAGAAGCTCGATGACAGGGTGCCGAGCTGGGCGGCGGTCAGCCCCAGCTCGCCGGTCAGCGTGGTGGCGATGACGCCGACCGAATTGCGATAGAACTGACTGAAAGCGGTGGCGAGGCCGAGCGTGCCCACCAACGCGATCATGGCGGGTCTCGCCAATGCCGTTTCGCCCATGCCCTTGATGATCTCCTCCGCGGCGGGACCCTGCATGGTCGCATCGGCCGGGACAAGAGCATCCGGGACAGCGCAGGCCCCCATCCATGGCTGGCGGCGCGCATGCCGCGCCCATCCGGGCCATCCGAATGGCTGGGCCCGCCCGCAGACGGGTTGCGGGGTTTTGCTCCGCCGGCCTATAGCTTTTGGACAGGCTACCCGGCCGGCAGAGAAGAGGACGTCCCCCGTGAGCGCCGTCGACATCGAGGCTTTCGTCCACGAACTGGCAAAGATATCCGGCGAAGCGATCCTGCCGTTCTTCCGATCGAGCATCGGCGTCGAGAACAAGGCCGAGGTCGGCGCCTTCGACCCGGTCACCGAGGCCGACCGGGCGGGTGAAGCGGCAATGCGCCGGATGATCAAGGCGGCCTTTCCCGCCCATGGCATCGTCGGCGAGGAGCACGGCACCGAAAACCCCGATGCCGAGCATGTCTGGGTGCTCGATCCGATCGACGGCACAAAGGCATTCATCGCCGGCATCCCGGTCTGGGGCACGCTGATCGGGCTGGCCCGCAAGGGCATGCCTGCCTTCGGCATGATGCATCAGCCGTTCACCCGCGAGACCTTCTGGGGCGATTGCGCCCGGGCCCGCTATGAAGGCCCGGCCGGCGCGCGGGCGCTGCGCGTGCGAGGCTGTGCGGCGCTGGCCGAGGCCACCATCATGACCACCTCGCCGAAGATGTTCGGCGATGCCGACAAGGCCCGCTACGATCGGATCGAAAGCCAGTGCCGGACCTATCGCTACGGCGCCGATTGCTATGCCTATTGCATGCTGGCGGCCGGCCATGTCGACCTGGTGGTCGAGGCCGGCCTGAAGCCTTATGACATCCTGGCGCTGGTGCCGATCATCGAGGGGGCGGGCGGCATCGTCACCACCTGGGACGGCGGCCCGGCCGGCGACGGCGGACGGATCCTGGCGGCCGGCGACAAGCGCGTGCACGCCCAGGCCATGGCGATCCTGAACGGCTGACGCCCGCGCGCTACAGGAACGGCTGTTCCCCCGGCACGAAGGCATCGAAGGCGGCCCAGAACTGGCGCCGATAGACGTCACGCTCGAACAGCATTTCGTGTTTGGCGCCGGGCACCACGACCGTGTGGCCGGCGCGCAGGCGCGTGCCGAACGCCTCGGCCGCGGGTGTCGAGACCAGCGGGTCCTTGCCGGCGGCGATGATCAGGATCGGCTGGCGGATATCGGCGGCATAGAGCGGATGCGCGAAGGCCGCGGTGGCCTTCAGGCTTTCACGCGCCCAGGAGATGGTCGGCGAGCCCATGCCGAGGCGCCGGTCGATGTCGGCATAGGCGCCGACACGGGCATAACGCGCGGGGTCCGAGGTGACCGGATTGGTCCCGAACGGGCGCTTGGACAGAGGTTCGAGCGAGCCGCCGGGAATCGTCATGCTGCCGAGCCCGAGCCATGACAAGGCGGTCAGGGCCGCGAGTGGCAAGGTCGGCCGCGGCACCTGGGCGAGCCCGATCATCGGGGCACTCAGCACGACCCGGTCAAACCAGGTCCGGCCGGCCTTCAGCGCCTCGATCATGATCGCGCCGCCCATGCTGTGGGCGAGCGCGTGGAACGGCGGCCGGCAGTCCGGCAGGGCGACCGTGTCCATGATCGCGGCGAAATCGATCTGATAGTCGGAAAAGCGCCGGACATGGCCCTTGCGGATGTCGCCGGTGAGCCGCCCGGAGCCGCCCTGGCCGCGCCAGTCGAAGGTCAGCACGCCGAAGCCGCGGTGGCGCAATTCGTCGATCACGTCGAAATATTTCTCGATGAACTCGGTGCGCCCCTGGACGATCACGAGGGTGCCCTTGCGCGGCGCGCCAGTCGGCTCCCAGCGGGCATAGCGAATCGGCACGCCGTCCGCGGTGGTGACCGTGCCGGCGCGGGCGCCTTCGGGGACCGGGCGGTCGGGCAGGGCGACAAGATCCATCAGCGCACCAAGGTCGCGAATCGGCGAGAGCTCAAGAGGATAGCGCCCGTCCGGCCACGGTGACATGACCATGCCGGCGGGAGCAACGAGGGACGGCTGCGAGACGGCGTTCGCCTCTACCAGGCCGGCACCAGCCGCCAGCGGTAGACCGGGCGGCCGCGGCCGTCATAACCGGATGGCGGGACGACGACCAGGGCGGGCGGGGCCGGCGGCAGCAGGTAGACCTCGCCCCTGGCTTCCCGGCAATAATAGGAAGCGGGCTCCAGCGCGTAGAACGCCCGCCCCCAATCGTCATGCTTGGTGACACGGATCGGCGGGGCGCCGGGCGCGCAGGGGTCGAACGGATAGTTACGTGGCAGCCATTGCACCGGCAGCGCCCGGCCGGCCGAAAGGTCCGACCGAGCGGGCGGCACGACCGGCATGGCCGAGGCTGCGGCGGGCGCGACGAGGGCCAAGGCGGCGGCGAGCACGATCTGCAAAACCATGAGCCCGCTCCGTCTCCCTGAGGCGCTGGAAGAGGGATGGTTCCCACGGATCCGGTCCAGCGCCAAGGATTTGGCCGCGCGATGGTGAATGATGCGGGAATGTCAGCGCGACGGAGGCGGTGTCACCGGCGCCTTGGGCTCGGCCCCGTGCGGTCGCGGCCGGTCGATGTCGACACGCCGCATGCCGATGATCTCGGCATTGCGTCCGTCGATGACGATGCGCAGGCGGCGACCGTGGCCGTCGACGCCGGTGGCCATATAGGTCGGGCCGCGCCGGATCATCGGCTCGCTGAGGGCATAGCCGCGCCGGCCGAGCTGGCCGGCGATCTCGGCCGAGGGCAGGACGGCCTCGTCCAAGGGCGCGGGCGCCGGCCGCGCGCCGCTGTCCGGCGTCGTCGAGACCAGATTGGCGGGGCCGGCGAGTGCCAGGGTTCCGATCGAGCCCAGCACGATGCCGGCCCAAAGCAGAAGCACCGCCTTGCCGGGGGCGACCATGATCATCGGGAAACCTCGGGACTCCTGGACAGGGCGCCGGCCGAACCACCGGTGCCTGATCGTCTCATCGCGCCGATCATGCCCGCCGCCCGCTGAACCGGCCCGGACAGCCGCGTTCACGTGGCTTTCAGAAAGCCGGCGCCCCGCGCGCGCGCCAATTCCGATCCTCGGAGACCCCTTGCCCGACTTTCGCGGGGACCTTGCCCGGCTTTTGGAAGGGGGCTTGCGAAGCGGAAATGTGATCCCCAACTCAATTGCCGTGCAGGCCCCTGGCGGCTGCACCTCACGAACGGCCCGGCCATCCGGCGGGCCCCACTCTGATGTCGCTTGAAGGAGGACATCCATGCGTACGTTCGATCTTGCTCCGCTCTACCGTTCGACCGTCGGCTTCGATCGCTTGTTTTCGTTGCTCGACCAGGGATCCGGCGCCGATGTCCCGGTTCCCGGTTATCCGCCCTACAATATCGAGAAGACCGGCGAGACCGCCTACCGGATCTCGGTTGCCGTTGCCGGCTTCACCGAGCAGGACCTGTCCATCGAAGTGAAGGAACAGGCGCTCACCATTCGCGGCGAGAAGGTCGCGGCCGAAGGTGAAACCAAAGCCGAATATCTGCATCAGGGCATTGCCGCCCGCGCTTTCGAGCGCCGGTTCCAGCTTGCCGACTATGTCTTCGTCAAAGGTGCGGCGCTCCAGCACGGCCTGCTGCATGTCGACCTGGTTCGCGAAATCCCCGAGGCGATGAAGCCGCGGCACATTACCATCGCCAATGGCGACGGCGCCCGCGTCATCGAGAGCACCCAGGCCAAGAAAGCCGCCTGAGGCTCACCGTCTCCGACAGTGCCTGCACCGGCCTCCAACCGGTTCTCCCATGCGCGAACGCCCCGGTGCTTGCACCGGGGCGTTTCGTTGTGGCGGTCCCGCAGGGCCGGCGGATCGGTCAGTCGGCGGGCTGGCCCTGCGGCGTGACCTGGCGGACGCCGGCGCGCGGCTCTGGTGCGCCGGGCAGCGTTTCGCCATTCGGGCCGAGGAAGCGGCCGTCGACCATGACGCCGTCATCCGGTTCGGCCGGCCTTGCCGCGGCGGTCGGCGGCGTCGCCGGCGGGACGGCCGGGGCGGCCTCGACCGGCGCAGGCACCGTCGGAACCGGCGTGATCACCGGCGCCGGGGGCGGTTCGACAGGGGCTGGGGGGAGTGCCGCGGTCGGCGGTGCCGGAACCGGCGGTTCGACCGGCGTGGCCTGCGGCGGCGGCACGATCTCGGGCGTCGGTACGATCACCGGCGGCTCCGGAACGGGAGCCGGCGGCAAGGCGGCGGTCGGCGGCGGCGCGGGTGCGATCGGGGCCGGAGGCGTCGCCTCCTGCACCGGCGGAGCGGCGGGCGGGGTGAACGGGATGCGCGGCTCGACGCTCAGGGGTTGATCCTGGGGCGCGATACGGGCGGCCGGCGGCGGTGCGGCCGGAGTGGCATCGGCCGGCGGAATGGCGACGGGCGGCAGGACGGCCGGCGGCACCATGCCGGGCGGGTCGATCTGCGGGCGGGGCACCGGCACCGGCACCAGCCGCGCGGTGATGTCGCGTTCGGGTTTCGCCGCGCGCTGCGGCCGTTCGGGCCGCTGTTCGGGACGCTGTTGCCCAGGCCGATCGAAGTCCTGCTCGAGCCGGCCGTCGCGCTGCATCGGCTGGCGGCCGTCGCGGGACTGGAAGTTCGGCCGCTCCTCGGGCCAGACCGGCGGCGTGCCGAAACGTGGCCCCTGCGGATCGATGTAGCGCACGCGCAGCGGCCGGCCGCTGAAGGCGTCGATCGAAACGCGCACGCGCAGGCCCTGGCGATCGATCGTGTCCATCACCCAGGCGCCCTGGACGAGCCTCGGCCGGGTCGTCGCGCGATAGCCCATCGAACGGGTGATGGTGACGGCTTCGCCGGGATGAATGGCGTCGGTTTCCGGTTCCGGATCGAGATAACGTGGTTCGCGGAAGCGCGGTTCGTAGCGTGGTTCGTAGCGCGGCTCGTCGTAGCGTGGCCCCCAGCCGCCGCCCCAATATTGCACCTGGACCGTTTGGCTGGCCGCGCCGGCGGCGTCTTGCATCGCGCCGAACGGCAACGCCTGGGCCGGGCTCATCCCGACGGCGAGAGCGGCCACGGCGGCCGCCAGATATAGATTTTGGCGCACGATCTGCGTCCTCTTTCCCCAGCGAAGCCCCAGGTCAACACTTCGGCAAGGAGAACGGCGATTTAAGGGCAGCTCGCGAAAAGTTCAGCGCGGCCTGGTCATTCCGCGGCAAGCGGAGCGGCGGCCTCGGCAGCGGTCGCGATGAACCGGTCGACGTCCTCGGGCCGGGTGGCGAAGCTGGTGATCAGGCGCACGACGGTTTCGTCCGGACCAACCGTGGTGCCGGCCGGCAGGCTCCTGTCCGACCACGGGTAGAACACCGCGCCGGCGGCCTTCAGGCCCGCTTCCACGGGTTTCGGCAGGATCGGGAAGACACCGTTTGCCTGGGGGGTGAACGGCACCTTGACGCCCGGCACGGCCGCCAGGCCCGCGGCGAGCCGGGTCGCCATGGCATTGGCGTGGCCGGCAAGCTCCAGCCAGTGGCCGTCGCCGATGAAGGCCTCCATCTGGGCGGCGAGGAACCGGTGCTTGGACAGGAGATGGCCGCCGCGCATCCGCCGCCGCACCATGTCGGCGCCCTTGGCCGGATCGAAGAAGACCATGGCCTCGCAGGCGAGCCCGCCGCCCTTGGTGGTGCCGAAGGACAAGACGTCGACGCCGGCCTTCCAGGTCAGTTCGGCCGGACTGCAGCCGAGCGAGGCAACCGCATTGGCGAAGCGCGCGCCGTCCATATGGACGTTCAGGCCCCTGGCCTTGGCGATCGCAGTCAGCGCCTTCACCTCATCGACCGCATAGACCAGGCCATATTCGGTCGATTGGGTGATCGACAGCGCATGGGCCGGTGCATTGTGCGGCACGCGCTTGGGCAGCCGGGCGAGAGCCTGTTCGAGCGCTACCGCGCTGAACTTGGCGCCGGGGCCGGGAATGCCGACGAGCTTGGCGCCGCCGGTGAAGAATTCCGGGCCGCAGCATTCGTCTTCGATGATATGGCTTTCCTCGTGGCAGAGGATGATGCCCCAGGGCGGCGTCAGCGTCGACAGCGCCAGCCCGTTGGCCGCCGAACCGGTAATGACCATGTAGACGCCGACGTCGTGCTCGAACAGGTCGGACAGCATCCGCTCGACCTTCTTGGTGCCATCGTCATTGCCATAGCCGAGCCGGGGGCCGGCATTGGCGGCGACGATCGCCTGCATGACCTTGTCGGAGGCGCCGAGCCCGTTGTCGCTTGCGAAAAACATCGAATGGAATCCCTGTGCCCGAACCCGGATTTTTCACGCGGGCAATAACCGCTGTGAGAAATCCGGGCGAGCTTATGCGGGAGACAGGGCCGATGTCACCGCTCAACGCGGCAGGGTGGTCGTGCCCATCAGGTCCTTGTCGATCGCATGGGCCGCCTGCCGGCCCTCGCGGATCGCCCAGACGACCAGCGACTGGCCGCGGCGCATGTCGCCGGCGGCATAGACCTTGTCGACCGAGGTCTTGTAGTCGGTCTGGTTGGCCTGGACGTTCTTGCGCGGGTCGAGTGTCACGCCGAGGCTTTCCAGCATGCCGGCATAGACCGGATTGACGAAGCCCATGGCCAACAGCACCAGATCGGCGCGCAGGTCGAACTCGCTGCCGGCGATCGGCTGCATCTTGGCGTCGACGCGCACGCAACGCAGCTTCTTGACCTTGCCGTTGACGCCGGAGAACTCGGTGCTGAGCACGGCGAAATCGCGCTCCGCACCTTCCTCGTGGCTCGACGAGGTCCTGAGCTTCAACGGCCAGAGCGGCCAGGACAGCGCCTTGTTCTCCTTTTCCGGAGGCTTCGGCATGATCTCCAGCTGGGTCACCGAGACGGCGCCCTGGCGCACCGACGTGCCGATGCAGTCGGAGCCGGTATCGCCGCCGCCGATCACCACCACATGCTTGCCGCCGGCGAGGATCGGCTCATTGGTGCCGATCGATTCGTTGGAGACGCGGCGGTTCTGCTGGGGCAGGAAATCCATGGCAAAATGGATACCGTCGAGATCGCGGCCGGGGATGGGCAGGTCGCGCGGCTGTTCCGAGCCGCCGGTCAGCAGCACGGCGTCGTAGTCGGCGATCAGCTTGTCGACCGGCGTGGTCACGCCGACATGCTCGTTGTAGCGGAAGGTCACGCCCTCGGCTTCCATCTGGCTGATGCGCCGGTCGATCAGGCGCTTCTCCATCTTGAAGTCGGGAATGCCGTAACGCAGCAGGCCGCCGGCCTTGGCGAATTTCTCATAGACATGGACGTCATGGCCGACGCGGGCGAGCTGCTGGGCAGCCGCCAGCCCCGCCGGGCCGGAGCCGACAATGGCAACCGTCTTGCCGGTCTTCTTCGCCTTGACCTCCGGCTTGATCCAGCCGGCGTTCCAGGCCCGGTCGACGATCGCGCATTCGATCGTCTTGATGGTGACCGGCGTGTCCTCGATGTTGAGCGTGCAGGACGCCTCGCAGGGCGCCGGGCAGACCCGTCCGGTGAATTCCGGGAAGTTGTTGGTCGAGTGGAGGTTCTGGCTCGCCTCCTCCCAATTGCCTTGATAGACGAGGTCGTTCCAGTCCGGGATCTGGTTATTGACCGGGCAACCGGTGTGGCAGAAGGGAATGCCGCAGTTCATGCAGCGCGACGCCTGGTTGCGCGTGCTTTCCTCGCTCAGCGGGATGACGAACTCGCGGTAGTGGCGGATACGGTCGCCGGCCGGCGCATAACGCCGGTCCTGGCGATCGACTTCGAGAAAACCCGTTACCTTCCCCATTTCATTATTCTCCTGCCAGCGCGAAGGGGCGCTGTTCGGCCTGCGCGGCCATCTCGGCGAGCGCGCGGCGGTATTCGACCGGCATCACTTTGCGGAACTTCGGCAGCATCTCGGACCAGCGGTCCAGGATGTCCTGCGCCCGTTTCGAGCCCGTATAGCGGGCGTGATTGGCGATCAGCTGGTTCAAACGCTCGGCGTCGAACCGGGTCATGTCGCTCATCACGTCGACCCGGCCATGGCCCTCCAGGCCGCCGGACTGATGGTAGTGCTGCGCCAGCAGTTCCTCTTCCTCGAGCACGTGCTCGAGCTCGACCATCGACATGTTGCAGCGCGAGGCGAAATCGCCGGCCTCGTCGAGCACATAGGCGATGCCGCCGGACATGCCGGCCGCGAAGTTGCGGCCGGTCTGGCCGAGCACCACGACGATGCCGCCGGTCATGTATTCGCAGCCGTGATCGCCGGTGCCCTCGACCACCGCGATGGCGCCCGAGTTGCGCACGGCGAAGCGTTCGCCGGCGACGCCGCGGAAGTAGCACTCGCCCTCGATCGCGCCGTAAAGCACGGTATTGCCGACGATGATCGAGTTGTCGGCGTCGAGGTCGACGGCTTCCTTGGCCGGATAGATGGCGATGCGCCCACCCGACAGGCCCTTGCCGACATAGTCGTTGGCTTCGCCTTCGAGCTCCATGGTGACACCGCGGGCAAGCCAGGCGCCGAAGCTCTGGCCGGCGGTGCCCTTCAGCTTCACATGGATGCTGTCGTCGGCCAGGCCGGTATTGCCGTGGACCGCCGCGATGGCGCCCGACAGCATGGCGCCGGTCGAACGGTTGACGCTGCCGATGCGGGTTTCGATGACCACCGGCTTGCCGTCCTCGATGGCGGGACGCGCTTCCGCGATCAGCTTGCGGTCGAGCACGGCCTCCAGATGGTGGTTCTGGTCTTCCAGGCGGCGGATGCCGACGGTGTCGGGCACGTCGGGCTTGTGGAACAGCCTGGAGAAGTCGAGGCCCTGGGCCTTGCCATGGGCGACGACCGCCTTCTTGTCGAGCATCTGCATCTGCCCGACCATTTCGTCGAACTTGCGATAGCCCATGGCCGCCATCAGCTCGCGCACTTCCTCGGCGACGAAGAAGAAGAAGTTGACGACATGTTCCGGCTGGCCGCGGAAGCGCTTGCGCAGCACCGGATCCTGGGTGGCGACGCCCACGGGACAGGTGTTCAGGTGGCACTTGCGCATCATGATGCAGCCGGCCGCGATCAGCGGCGCGGTGGCGAAGCCGAACTCGTCGGCGCCGAGCAGGGCGCCGATGACCACGTCGCGGCCGGTGCGCAGGCCGCCGTCGACCTGCACCGAGATGCGCGAGCGCAGGCGGTTGAGGACGAGCGTCTGGTGGGTTTCGGCAAGGCCGATCTCCCAGGGGCTGCCGGCATGCTTGATCGAGGTCAGCGGCGAAGCGCCGGTGCCGCCCTCGAAACCGGAGACCGTCACATGGTCGGCGCGCGCCTTGGCGACGCCGGCGGCGACCGTGCCGACGCCGACTTCGGAGACGAGCTTGACCGAGATGTCGGCGGCCGGATTGACGTTCTTCAGATCGTAGATGAGCTGCGCCAGATCCTCGATCGAATAGATGTCGTGATGCGGCGGCGGCGAGATCAGGCCGACGCCGGGCGTCGAGTGGCGCACCTTGGCGATGACCGCATCGACCTTGTGGCCGGGCAGCTGGCCGCCTTCGCCGGGCTTTGCGCCCTGCGCCATCTTGATCTGGATCATGTCGGCATTGACCAGATATTCGGTGGTCACGCCGAAGCGGCCGGAGGCGACCTGCTTGATCGCCGAGCGCATGGAACGCCCGTCCGGCAGCGGCTTGAAGCGTTCGGCCTCTTCGCCGCCTTCACCGGTGTTCGACTTGCCGCCGATCGAGTTCATGGCGATGGCGAGCGTGGTGTGGGCCTCGCGCGAGATCGAGCCATAGGACATGGCGCCGGTGGCGAAGCGCCGGACGATGTCGGCAGCCGGTTCGACCTCGTCGAGCGGCACCGGCGTGCGGCCGGCCTCTTCCGCCATCTTGATGTGGAACAGGCCGCGTATGGTCTGCAACCGGCCGGCCTGCTCGTTGATCAGGCGCGAGAACTCGCGATAGCGGTCCTGGCTGTTGCCGCGCACGGCGTGCTGCAGTGCTGCGACCGTATCGGGCGCCCAGACGTGGTCCTCGCCGCGAATGCGGTAGGCATATTCGCCGCCGACCTCGAGCGTGGTGCGCAAGGTCGGATCGTCGGAGAAGGCGGCGGTGTGCCGGCGCACCGTCTCGTCGGCGATCTCGGCCAGGCCGGCGCCTTCGATGCGGGTGGCGGTGCCGGTGAAGAAGCGCTGGACGAATTCGGTGGACAGGCCGACCGCGTCGAAGATCTGCGCGCCGCAATAGGACTGGTAGGTCGAGATGCCCATCTTGGACATCACCTTCATGATGCCCTTGCCGATCGACTTGATGAAGCGCTTGACCACCTCGTCGGCATCGACCTCGGGCGGCAGCTCGCCGCGGGCGTGGATCTCCTCCATGGTCTCGAAGGCGAGATAGGGGTTGATCGCCTCGGCGCCGTAGCCGGCCAGACAGCAGAAGTGATGGATCTCGCGCGCTTCGCCGGTCTCGATGACGAGGCCGGCCGCGGTGCGCAGGCCCTTGCGGATCAGGTGGTGGTGGACGGCGGCGACCGCCAGAAGCGACGGGATCGGGATGCGGTCCGGACCGACCATGCGGTCGGACAGGATGATGATGTTGTAGCGGCCGTGGACGGCCGCCTCGGCGCGGTCGCACAGAAGCTGCAGCGCTTCCGCCATGCCGCCGGCGCCCTTGGTCGAGGGATAGGTGATGTCGAGCGTCTTGGTGTCGAAGGAATCCTCGCGATGGCCGATGCAGCGGATCTTTTCCAGATCCTCGTTGGTCAGGATCGGCTGGCGCACTTCCAGGCGCTTGCGGCGCGAGGTGCCGTCGAGGTCGAACAGGTTCGGCCGGGGTCCGATGAAGGACACCAGGCTCATGACGATTTCCTCGCGGATCGGATCGATCGGCGGGTTGGTCACCTGGGCGAAGTTCTGCTTGAAATAGGTGTAGAGCAGCTTCGACTTGGTCGACAGCGCCGAGATCGGCGTGTCGGTGCCCATCGAGCCGACGGCTTCCTGGCCGGTGGTCGCCATCGGCGCCAGCAGGATCTTGGTGTCTTCCTGGGTGTAGCCGAAGGCCTGCTGCTTATCGAGCAAGGGCACGTCGGTGCGCGAGGCCCGCGGCTCGACCGGCGGCAGGTCCTCCAGGATGATCTGCGACTTGGTCAGCCAGTCCTTGTAGGGGTTCTGGCTGGAGAGATCCGCCTTGATCTCCTCATCCGAGATGATGCGCCCCTGCTCGAGGTCGACCAGCAGCATCTTGCCCGGCTGCAGCCGCCACTTCCGGACGATCTGGTCTTCCGGCACCGGCAGGACGCCCATTTCGGACGCCATGATGATGCGGTCGTCCTTGGTGACGAACCAGCGCGCCGGGCGCAGGCCGTTGCGGTCCAGCGTCGCGCCGATCTGGCGGCCATCGGTGAAGGCGATGGCGGCCGGACCGTCCCAGGGCTCCATGACCGCGGCGTGATATTCGTAGAAGGCGCGCCGCGCCTCATCCATCAGCTTGTTGCCGGCCCAGGCCTCGGGCACCAGCATCATCACCGCATGGGCGAGCGAATAGCCGCCCTGGACCAGGAATTCGAGCGCGTTGTCGAAACAGGCGGTGTCGGACTGGCCCTCGTAGGAGATCGGCCAGAGCTTGGAAATGTCGTTGCCGAACAGCTCGCTGTCGACGCTGGCCTGGCGGGCGGCCATCCAGTTGACGTTGCCGCGCAGCGTGTTGATCTCGCCGTTATGGGCGACCATGCGGTAGGGGTGGGCGAGTGACCAGGTCGGAAAGGTGTTGGTCGAGAAGCGCTGGTGGACGAGCGCCAGAGCGCTTTCGAACGCCTCATCGTGCAGGTCGGGATAATAGCTGCCGAGCTGGTCGGCCAGGAACATGCCCTTGTAGACGATGGTCCGGCACGACAGCGACACCGGGTAATAGCCTAGCGTCTTCGGGTCGTTGCGGTCATAGACCACATTCGAGATGACCTTGCGCAGGACGAACAGCCGGCGCTCGAACTCGTCTTCCGAGGCGACATCGGCGGCGCGGCCGACGAACAGCTGCATGTGCTTCGGCTCGGTCGGCGTCACGCTGAAGCCGAGCGAGGCGTTGTCGGTCGGCACTTCGCGCCAGCCGAGCAGGGTCTGGCCCTCGTCGGCAATGACCTTTTCGATGGTCTCGCGGACGATCGCCTGGCCTTCCAGGTCGCGCGGGAAGAAAATGTAGCCGACGGCGTAATGACCGGGCTCCGGCAGTTCGAAGCCGAGCTCGGCGGTCTTCTTGGCGAAGAAGGCGTGCGGGATCTGCACCAGGATGCCGGCGCCGTCACCGGCGCGCGGGTCCGCGCCGACCGCGCCGCGATGTTCCAGGTTGAGCAGGATCTGCAGCGCGTCCTGGACGATCTTGTGCGACTTGCGGCCCTTCATGTCGGCGATGAAGCCGACGCCGCAGGAATCCTGCTCGTTGGCCGGATCGTAAAGACCTTGCGCCGCCGGCAGGCCGGGATGGACGATCGGGCGCGTGCGGTTTTTCGTACGGGTGGCCGTATTGGCTTTCGTGGTGCGGTTGGTCCGCGCCTCGATACCCCGACCCTTGCCCGCACCAAAACCGTGAGCGCTCATCTTCGACCTCGTTTCGCGGCAAAGTGCCGCCGTTTCATGCCCTGACTGTGACACACCCAGCCGGCTGCGACCCCGAGGTTCCCGGTGCCGGCCGGCTTGTCACTTTGCGGCCTTGGGCCGCTTTCGACTACCCCTGCGGGGCCTATTGCAGATAGGGCAGCGATGCTGACCTTTCTGAAGTCGCTTCTTTGACAGATTTCAAACAGGGTTACAAGCGGCAATCCATGGTGAAAAGTCGGTTTGGATGCGGTTTGTTGCCAGCGGCTGTATTGCCGAATCATAAATGGAAGGCAATCGGCTTGTGCAGCGCAATATTATTGCCGAAGCGCTCGTGATGGCGCCACTGGCCAAAGGGCCGAGGGTTCAGCGTGTGGGTGGCGTTCCGGCGGTCGCGGCCGACTGTCCGGTTGCATTTTCCGGCACGGACGTGGCCACCGCGCCGCGCGGCCAGCGGAAATCGTCGGCGCGTCCCGGGGTGGGCGTCGGCTCCTCGCCACGAACGAGAACGGCGGCGGCCGCCCCTTGCACCGGCGCCGGTGGGCGCTCGCCGGCAAGCCCGAGCGCCGCGGCCGGGGCAGGGGCCGGCGGCGGATTGCCGGAGGCCGACGGGCGGGGAATGGTCGGATTGCCGGCGAGCGGCAGGATCGGGCCCATCAGCGGCCGCGGCTTGGGCGGCTCGGTCTCGAGATTGGGGATCGCCGCCTCCGGCAGGGGCATGCCGCCGTCGGGGGCACGCGGCCGCTCGGCGGCGGGGGCGCCGGGCACGGCCGGGGTAATGCGGCCGACCAGATCGCGGCGCAGGTCCTGTTCGACGAACAGGGCGAGCTTGCGGGCGCCGGCTGACGTGAAGTGGACGCCGTCGGCGGTGCGCAGGCGCCGGATCTGACCGGCGAAGTCCGGGCCGAACTGCGAATACTGGCCCTGCTCGTCGACAAAGCCGTTCCAGACGTCGACATAGGTCACGCCGTTGCGGGCGGCGCGTTCCTTGTAGATATCGTTGAGATAGGCCATGTCGGCCGAGGCGCGCTGACCGCGCAGCGGTGGCATGCCGACCCAGTAGACCGGAACGCCACGGGCTTTCAGCGCGAGCATCGCGGCGTCGACCCGCTGGATATAGAGCTCGCGCCAGCGCTCCGAGCGCGGCTCGAACGTGTCGCGTTCGACGCGCAGCGCCTGGCGGTCGTTGGAGCCGAGCATCATGACGATGAAATCGACCTTGGTCTCATGCGCCAGGATTTCGGGGATCGCCTTGGCCCAGTCATAGAATTCGGAGCGAACGAGGCCGGACGACAGGCGTGTCTTGTCGGTGACGCCGATCTCCGGCACGTCTTCGAAGGCGCGTTCGACGCCGAAGGCGAGCCATTCGGCGAGATTGTCGCCGAGCACCAGCACGAAGGTGGTAGGGGCAACCTCGGGCGTGGCGGCGGCGCCGGCGCGTTCATGCGGCGGCCGGGTGGCCTCGGCCGGCGCCGGCTGGACCGTCCGCGCCACGGGCACCGGGCGGGTGGATTGCGGCGGGATGGTGAACAGGCGCGGGCGCTGGTCGCGCGGGGCGAACAGATGTGGGAAGCGGTCGTCGGAATAACCGGTCTGGGCGCGCGAGGAGCCGCTGACCGCGGCTGAAGCGACGGCCAGGACCAGCAAAGCCAAGACATATCCGAACCGCTTCACGCCTGGACCTCGGTTCCGATGCCCCCCGGCGCCGGACCTCTCCTTCTATCACGAAGCCGGAGCGCGGCTACAGGCCCGCATGGCGCAAGGGTGGACATGCGGTGTCACCCCCGTGTCAGCCGCCGCGGCGCAGCCGCTGCAGCACGGCCGCGGTCGGAAAGCCGTCGGCGGCCATGCCGGCGCGCGCCTGGAACCGCTGCAGCGCCTCGCGGGTGCCGGCGCCGAGCTTGCCGTCGACGGTGCCGCTGTAAAGACCGACCTGGGCCAGCCGCTGCTGCAATTCGATACGTTCGTCGCGCGACAGGGCGCGCTCCGTGACGGGCCAGGGGCGCATGAACGGGCCGCCGCCATGCAGCCGGTCGGCGAGGTGGCCGACCGCCATCGCGTAGTTTTCCGAGTTGTTGTATTTCATGATCACCCGGAAGTTCGGCAGCATCAGGAAGGCCGGGCCGCGGGCGCCGCCGGGCAGGTGCAGGAAGGCCTGATCGTTGCGGCGCGGGAACGGCCGGCCACCGGCGCGGGTTACGCCGCGCGCTTCCCACTGGGCGATGCTCTGCGGCCGGTCGCGGCCGGCCAGCGCCAGGTCGAGATTGGCCGGCAGCACCACCTCGTAACCCCAGCCCTGACCGCGGGCCCAGCCCTCCTCGCGCAGCAGGTTGCCGGTCGACATCATGGCATCGGCGACCGAGCCGAGGACGTCGATATGGGCAGCCCCCGAACCGGAGCGCGCGGCGCGCAGGAAGGTCGAAGGCATGAACTGGGTATGGCCGAAGGCGCCGGCCCAGGAGCCGCGGAAATTCTGCGGCGCGACGTGGCCGCGCGCGACGATCTGCAAGGCGGCGAGGAATTCGTCGCGGAAGAACTCCTGGCGGCGGCCGTAGCAGGCGAGTGTTGCGGTGGCACGCAACACCGAGGTATTGCCCTTGGCCTTGCCGAAGCTGGTCTCGATGCCCCAGATCGCGGCGATGATGTGCCGGTCGACCCCGGTTACCTGCTCGGCGCGGTCGAACACGGCCTTGTGCCGCTGCAGCAGCTGGCGGCCTTCGGCGATGCGGTTCGCCGCCACCAGCCCGTTGATATATTCCCAGGGCTGACGGGAGAACTCCGGCTGGGCGTCGAGCAGCCGCAGGATGCTGGTGTCAGGGGTCAGGTCGGCGGTCGAGCGCTCGAAAACCTGCGGCAGAATGCCGCGCTGCTGGGCGTCACGGCGCAGGGTCTGAATGCAGCTGGAAAAGCCGCCATCCTGGGCGCCGGCAGGCGCCGGCGCGGCCATGACGGTTGCCAGCGTCGCCACCAGGACGACGGCGAAGCCTTGCAGGGCCTTGCGGGAACGATCCATGCCAAACGCCTCCGACCCGGGTCGCGACCCGCCGAAGAACCAGTGGAACAATGGCCATGGTGAACGAAGCGTTAAGCCGGTTCAACCGCCGCGCCTGAGCCGCTCCAGGAAGGCCCGGTCGGCATCGCCGGTCGCCGGCATGCCGAAGCGCCCCTGCATCGAGCGGATCGCCACTTTCGACTTGTCGCCGATGATGCCGTCGGGATCGCCGAGGTCGAAACCGAGCGCGTTCAGCCGGCGCTGGATCTCCTCGCGCTCGGCGTGGACGAGCCCGCCTTCGCCCGGCGGCCAGGGCTTGGAAAAGCGTCCGGCGCCCTTGATCCGGTCGCCGAGATGGCCCACCGCCAAGGCGTAGGAATCGGCGTTGTTATAGCGCTTGATCACATTGAAATTGCCGGTGAGCAGGAGATGCGGCCCGGCTTCGCCGGCCGGTTTCCACAGGCTCGCGGCGGCGCCGCCCGCCATCGATCCGCCGCCGATGCGGGTGACGCCCTGGGCGCCCCAGGCGCTGATCGCCTGGCGGCTGCCACGATTGCCGGCAATCCCGGGCGCGTGAACTTCGAAGCCCCAGGGCACGCCGGCGGTCCAGCCGTTGCGCAGGAGATAATTGGCGGCCGAGCCCATGGCGTCGGGGACCGAATTCCAGATGTCGCGCTTGCCGTCGCCGGTGAAATCCACGGCGAAGCGCAGGAAGCTGGTCGGCATGAACTGGACATAGCCCATGGCGCCGGCCCAGGAGCCCATCATGGTCTGCGGCGCCGCGTCGCCGGCTTGCAGGATGCGCAGGGCGGCGATCAGCTCGCTGCGGAAGAAGTCGGTGCGGCGGCCGGCATGGGCGAGCGTGGCCATGGCCTGGACGACGTAATGGTCGCCCTTGAACGTGCCGTAGGAGGTCTCGTTGCCCCAGATCGAGCAGACGATTTCGCCCGGCACGCCGAAGCGGCTCTCGACCGCGGCGAAAACCGCGCGATGCTCGCCAAAGGCGGCGCGGCCATTGGTAACACGCTTGTTGGAGGTGCGCAGATCGACATAGTCGCCGAGCGTCTTGCGAAACTCCGGCTGGCGCTGCGACAGCTCGATGACCCGCGGGTTCGGCTGGACGCCGGCGAAGGCGCGGTCGAATGTGCCGCGGGCGACGCCGGCCGAGGAGGCCTGAGGCCACAGGCTCTCGACGAAACCGGCGAATGTCGCCGCCCGGGCCTCGCCGACGAGGGCAGGCGTCGCCAGAGAAGCGGCGCCGATGAGGACGGTGCGGCGGTTGAGCGTGCTCATGTCGGGCCTCCAGTCTGGTCCGGCCAAGCCGTTCCCGTCCGGCGGGGGCCGGTCACGGAAAAGGATGATTCGCCCGCGAAGATAGCCTGCGCGCGGCCAACCGGCACGCGGCAATCGGGCCGGCCGGAGACGACCTTTGGCCGCAGCCGGCCACCCGTCGGAACGCAGGTAGCCGTCACGGGTTCTTCTTCAACCCAGGATTTCTCTTCAGCCCGGCCTCTTCTTCGACCCGGCCTCTTCTTCGACCAAGGATCAAGGTGACCATGCCCGACATCAGAATTCCCCACGATGCCCTGGTTCTCATCGGCGACGGCGAGAAGGCGCTGTTCCTGCGCAACAAGGGGCATGCGGCGCGGCTCGCCCTGGTTATCGAGGAGGTGCTCGCGCACGACAACCCGGCAACCCGCGAACAGGGCACGGAGCGCCCCGGGCGGTCCTTCGCCGGCACGGGCACACGCCGCAGCGCCATGGAACAGACCGACTGGCATCGGCTCGGCGAGGAGCGTTTCGCCGTCGAGATCGCCCAGGCGCTGCATCGCTACGCACAGGCCGCCCGGTTCAAGGAGCTGGTCGTGGTTGCGCCGCCCCGGGTTCTCGGCAACCTGCGCAAGGCATTCCACCGCGACGTCGCCGAACGAATCAGCGGCGAGGTCGGCAAGGAGTTGACCGCGCATCCGCTGGAGGACATCCAGCGCCTCCTGGCCGGGTAATCCCCAGCCGGCCGCCCGAACGGCTTATCTGCCGGCTTGCCCTCGCGTGCGTGGGCGCGAGCGACTATATGAGTATCTCCCGCTACACTGGCGAACCGAATCGCAAGGCACAGATTGTGGCCTTTCCGGCCGCTTTGGAGACCCGCCCACCATGGCTGAAACCGCCCGCAAGGACGTCCCGGAAGCCGAATATGGCGCAGACAGCATCAAAGTCCTCAAGGGCCTGGATGCCGTCCGCAAGCGCCCCGGCATGTATATCGGCGATACCGATGACGGGTCCGGCCTGCACCATATGGTCTATGAGGTGGTCGACAATGCGATCGACGAGGCGCTGGCCGGCCACGCGACCGCCGTCACGGTGACCCTGAATGCCGACGGCTCGGTGACGGTGACCGACAACGGCCGCGGCATTCCCACCGATATCCATAGCGAAGGCGTCTCGGCGGCCGAGGTCATCATGACCCAGCTGCACGCCGGCGGTAAGTTCGACCAGAACTCCTACAAGGTTTCCGGCGGCCTGCATGGCGTCGGCGTGTCGGTGGTCAACGCGCTGTCGTCCTGGCTCAGGCTGTCGATCTGGCGCGGCGGCAAGCATCATTCGATGGAATTCCGCCATGGCGACCCGGTCGCCCCGCTGGCGGTGCTGGGCGAGGCCAACGGCAAGCGCGGCACCGAGGTGACCTTTCTCGCCTCGACCGACACCTTCACCATGGTGGAGTATGATTTCGCCACGCTGGAACACCGGCTGCGCGAGCTCGCCTTCCTGAATTCCGGCGTCCGGATCATCCTGACCGATCTGCGTCACGCCGAGGAAAAGCGCGTCGAGCTGTTCTATGAGGGCGGCATCGAAGCCTTCGTGCGCTACCTCGACCGCAACAAGGCCGGCCTGTTCGAACAGCCGATCATGATCAAGGCCGAGCGCGACGGCATTACCGTCGAGGTCGGGCTGTGGTGGAACGACAGCTTCCACGAGAATGTGCTCTGTTTCACCAACAATATCCCGCAGCGGGATGGCGGCACACATCTCGCCGGCTTCCGTGGCGCCCTGACGCGCCAGGTCACCAGCTATGCCGGCGCGTCCGGCGTCACCAAGAAGGAAAAGGTCGATCTGACCGGCGACGATTGCCGCGAAGGCCTGACCGCCATCGTCTCGGTCAAGGTGCCGGATCCGAAATTCTCGTCGCAGACCAAGGACAAACTGGTCTCCTCCGAGGTGCGTCCGGTGGTCGAGAGCGTGCTCAACGAGGCGCTGGGCAGCTGGTTCGAGGAACATCCGACCGAGGCCAAGGCGATCGCCCACAAGGTGGCCGAGGCCGCCGCGGCGCGCGAGGCCGCGCGCAAGGCGCGTGATCTGACCCGGCGGAAGACTACGCTGGACGTGGCCTCCTTGCCCGGCAAGCTGGCCGATTGCCAGGAGCGCGACCCGGCGAAGTCGGAACTGTTCATCGTCGAGGGTGACTCCGCCGGCGGCTCGGCCAAGCAGGGCCGCGATCGCGCCTTCCAGGCGGTGTTGCCGCTGCGCGGCAAGATCCTGAATGTCGAGCGCGCGCGCTTCGCCAAGATGCTGTCGTCGGAAATGATCGGCACGCTGATCACCGCGCTCGGCACCGGCATCGGCCCGGACGAGTTCAATGCCGACAAGCTGCGCTATCACAAGATCATTCTGATGACCGATGCCGACGTCGACGGCTCGCACATCCGGACGCTGCTTCTGACCTTCTTCTTCCGGCAGATGCGCGAGATCATCGACCGGGGCCACGTCTACATCGCCCAGCCGCCGCTCTATAAGGTCGCGCGGGGGAAAAGCGAAACCTACATCAAGAACGAGCGGGCGCTGGACGACTACCTGGTGAACGGCGGCCTCGACGACGCCGTGCTGGTGATGGGCACGGGCGAGATCCGCGCCGGCGCGGATCTTGCCGCGATCGTCGACGAAGCGCGCCAGGTGAAGAACCTGATCGGCAGCATCCATTCGCGCTATAATCGCGCGGTGGTCGAGCAGGCGGCCATCGCCGGCGCGCTCGATATCGAAGCGATCAAGGAGCCGACGCTGGCCGAGGCGATCGCCGCCAAGACCGCACTTCGCCTCGATGCCATCGCCGAGGAGATGGAGCGCGGCTGGGAAGGCCGTTTCGACGGCCAGTCCTATGTGTTCAGCCGCACGGTGCGCGGCGTGAAAGAGGTCGCGGTGCTCGACGCGGCATTGCTGTCCTCGGCCGAAGCCCGCCGCATCGACGAGCACACCAAGAGCCTCAACGAGGTCTATGACAAGCCGGCGGTGTTTCGCCGCAAGAGCGGCGAATTGCCGATCTCCGGGCCGATCGCCCTGTTCGAGGCGATCAAGGAGGCGGGTGCCAGCGGCGTCAAGCTGCAGCGTTACAAAGGTCTCGGCGAAATGAACGCCAGCCAGCTCTGGGAAACCACGCTCGACCGCAATGCCCGCTCGCTCCTGCAGGTCAAGGTGAAGGAGGTCGACGAGGCCGACGACATCTTCGTCAAGCTGATGGGCGACGTGGTCGAGCCGCGGCGCGAGTTCATCCAGGAAAATGCATTGAACGCGACGGTCGACGCCTGAGCGGCCGCATTCCGCTGTGAAGGACGCCAAGGCCGGGCTCGGGCCCGGCCGGTATGGCGTATGCGGCACAAGCCACAGGCTCATCCGGTACGCCCGCGCGATGCAATTCAGGCATCGATGGCGCGCCGGCGATACGGGCCGGCCCGCGTCGCGCGAAACGCGCGGATGCCCGGACCTCGGCGCTCAGACAACCCTGATCGTTTTGACCAGGCGCAGGCCGGTGCCGTGAACAACCCGCACCGGCAGGTCCATGCCTTCGGCCCTGAGCTTCGAGCGCAGCCTCGCAAAGGCTGCATCGATGCGCCGGCTTTCGGGGGCCGGTGCGGCCTGGCCGAACAGCGTGGAAATCTCGTCCCGCGAAACCGTAACGCCCGGACGCTGGGCCATGTATTCCAGCAGGACGGTTTCTCGCGCCGACAGCCTCGCAAAAGCGCTTCCTGGTGATCGCAGCACCTGGCCCTGCCGGTCGAGCCGCCATGGCGCATCCTCGCCCGCCGCGGCGGGCGCCGTCTGCTCCGTGACCTTCCCGGCTCCGGCCCGGCGGATGCGGTGACCGAGATTGATGATGGCCAGCGCGAGCTCCTCGCTGTCGACCGGCTTGGTCAGGTAGAGATCGGCGCCATCCGCGTAGCCCCGGACGCGATCGTCCCGGCCGGTGCGGGCGGTCAGCATGATGACCCCCATATCCCGTTGGGCGGCAATGTCGCGGGCCAATTCGAAACCGCTGACGTCGGGGAGATTGACGTCCAGGACGGCAATGTCATAGCGCTCTTGCCGCAGAGCCTTGTAGAGCGCGATCCCGGATGCGACTTCGGTGACATGTATCTTCCGCAGCCGCAGGTAGTCTGCAATGCTTTGCCGCAGATCATGATCATCTTCGACAAGGATGACCCTGAAGTCGTGAAGGATACTCTCATCAGCCGGGTTTTTCGAGAAGACAGATGCTGTCGTCATGACCGTCGCTGGACCAGTAACTGCGAAAGTGTGTTCCGGGTGCGGATGCTGAAGACACTGAGTGGCGCGATCGGCCGCGGGGTTCAAGCTAAAATCGGGCGTTCCGGAGAAACAGATCTGCCGTGCATGCGCCGCCTGAGGAACCTGACGTCGATTCGGTTCGTCGCCTTGCTGCTGCTCGCGCTGTTCCAGGGATTTTCGCCCTCGGCTTCCGCATGGGGCGCGCAGGCCGGCGCGCCGGCTCTGCCCGCGTTGAACGGCACCGTCTCGGTTCTGGCCGATGCCTCATCGGCGCTGACCCTTGCCGATATTCTCGATCCAGCCCAACAGCGACAGTTTCGTCCCGTCCCAGGACAAGACATTAATTTCGGTTATGTCGGCACCGCGATCTGGGTCAGGCTGACGCTGCCCGGCATTGCCAGGACGCCGGCGGTTCTGTCCCTGACGCCGAATTTTCTCGACATCATCGACATCTATGCCGCGCAACCCGGCAGGGGCGCGGAGGCGAAGGATTTCCTCCGCCATGAGACGGGCGATCACCGGCCGTTGCCTCAGGACGGTCTCTCCGGGCTGGACAACGCCGTCCGTCTCGAACTCGCGGAGGGGATGACCACCGAGGTCTATATCCGCATCCTCAACACCAACTCGGCCACATATCTCAATCTGCGGCTGGACTCGGTGGCGGACCGCGGGTGGCGGACGGTGGCGACCGCCGGCGCCTATGGCGCCTGGCTCGGCGGCATGGGCGCGCTTTTCGTGACGCAGTTCATCTTCTTCTACTTCGACCGCAAGGTGCAGTATCCGGTGCTGGCCTTCAGTACGCTGGGCATCATCCTGATTTACATGGGAAATCTGGGCTTCAGCCACGTCTACCTGTTTCCGGACGACGGCGCGGCCAACGACATATTTCTCGGCTTCAACGCCTGGGCCGGGCTGGCCGCCAGCGCGCTCGCCTATTCGAGCATCCTGGAACTGCGCAAGACGGCAACTCTGCTCCACCGCCTCTATCAGTTCGCCGCTCTGGCCGGCATCGTCGGCGTCGGTTTCGCTTTTGCAGGCCGCAATCTCGTTTTCGGTCCGGTCGGTACGGCCTTCAGCATCGCCATGGCCGTCGTCAATATGGCGCAGGGGCTGCGCCAGATGAATGACGAGGGGGCCGCCAGCCGCCTCAGGGCCGCGGCCTTCGCGGTTCTCTTCGTCGGCGCCTCTCTCTCGATGATGCAGCGTCTGGGCCATGCCTGGCTGCCGCACTGGACCGTTCACAGCTACGGGATCTCGGGGCTGATCCTGACGATCCTGCTGACCGGGTCGCTGGCCGTCCGCTTGCGCGCCGCCGAGGCCCTGAACCGCCGCATGCGCGAGGACGCGCTTCTGACCGCAAAGGCCGCCGAACAGGTGGCGAGCCGGCTGGTCGAGGAGAGGACCGGCGAGCTCGTGAAGGCGCGCCGGACCGCGGAAGAGGCGCTCCTGGCGGAGAAGCAATCCCAGTTGCAACAGGTGCGCTTCCTGGAAGTCATCTCGCACCAATACCGCACTCCGCTCGCCGCCATCCGCTCGACCGTCGACAGCATCGGCCTGGCGCTGGGGCGCGACGACGGTTCGAACCGCGGCCGCATCGAACGCATCAGGCGGGCGATCGCCCGGCTCGTCGAAATGCTCGAAATCAATCTTGCCCGGAGCAAGCTGCAAGGCCCTGCTTTTCGCGCGCAGATCATTCGCGTCAGCGCCGCTTCAGTCGTCGCCTCCGCCTTCCAGCGGGCGCGTGATCTCTTGAGCGAGCCGGACATCCGGTTGTCGGTGCATCCGCGGGCGGCGGCGGTATCCATCATGGCCGATGCCGGGATGCTCGAGTTGGCCATCGTCAATGTGCTGGAGAACGCGGTCAAATATACCGCCTTGAAAGGCAATGAGCCGGTCGAGTTGTCCCTCACGATGGCCGGGGCGGATATCGTGATCGCGGTTGCGGATCGCGGCATCGGCGTTCCCGCTGACGACCTGCCCCATGTGTTCACGAGCGCCGCGCGCGGCTCAAACGCCGAGAGCGTGGAAGGCTCGGGGCTGGGACTGTTTCTCGTCGAGAAAATCGTCCGGGCCCATGACGGACATGTCGCGGTGGAAAGTACAGAAGGTGAGGGCACAAGCGTCAGGATCACGCTCCGCGCGGTGATGTGATGACCTCCGATTGACCGGCGGGTGAAGCCGGCAAAGCGGCAATTTGTCGCCCTGATGCGGCGCCGCCACGCTTTCCGTTACATCGCGTTACATCTCGCGACATTCGTTACATTTGAATTCTGGCGTCGCCCAAATGCCCTGTTCTATCCTGGCGAGAAGGGGCGATCAGAGAGCGTATACCAAAGCCAAGATATCGTGACCCGATACCGGCAATGTGGGGCAGCTCGTGGCTTCGGCAATGTTTCGGATTTCATTCCGATATCCGTGCGAAAATCCCGTAACCCTGAGAAGGTCGAAAACCGGCTCCCCGGTGCCGGCGTGTTCTTCAATGCCGAGGGCGGGGCGCGCAGACGCTCCGGGGGCGATGCCCTCGGCGCGCCAGCAGGCGTGGCGATGCGGCGCGGGTGGGCGGCGCCGTGAGCGGCTGTCGCGCGGGATCTTGCGGATATGAACCCTTTCCTTCGTGCTTCTGCCTTGGGCCTTTGCCTTCTGGGGCTTGTCGTGCCTGGGGCGGGTTCCCTCGGGGCGCAGAGCCTGTCGGCCTGGGAAACGCCGGAATATTTCCGCTCGGGCGCGCTGGCGCAGATCAATGCCGCCCAGGCCTATGCGCTCGGCTTCACGGGTGCCGGCGTCGTGGTCGGGATTGCCGATTCAGGGCTCGATGCGCGGCATCCGGAATTCGCGGGCAGAGTGCTGCCTGGCTACGACTTCTCCAGGGATCGTCCGATCCTGCCGGGCGACATGGCCGATCCCGACGCACACGGAACCCACGTCGCGGGGATCGTCGCCGCCGCGCGAGACGGTGTTGGAATGCACGGTGCGGCGTTCAATGCGGTGGTCATTCCCGGACGAATCGGAAGCTACAACAGCGAGCATGTCCGCGTACCGACGGCGGACCATTATTTGAGCAGCGCCTGGGGCTTTCTCACCGGCCAGGGGGCAAGCATCATCAACAGCAGTCTCTCCGTAAAATGCGATCTGCATCCTGGCCGCTGCAACGTCGCCGACTACTCACGGAGCGATCTCGACGGCTTCTTTCCCCTCACGATCGCCCGGGCAAAGGCGGCTGTGCAAGCGGGGGCGTTGATGGTTTTCGCCGCCGGAAACGACAGCCAGCCCCATGTGGATGTGCTTGGCGGCCTGCCCGTTCTCGTCCCCGAACTCGAGAGGGGCTGGCTGGTCGTGGTGGCGGTCGACGCCAACAATCAGATCGCATCTTTCAGCAATCGATGCGGCAGCGCCAAAAATTTCTGCCTCGCCGCGCCCGGCGTCGATATCTATTCGACCGGTCCTGGAAGTACTCCCTATCGGGTGGACTCGGGCACGTCGATGGCCGCTCCCGTCGTGTCCGGGGTCGCGGCGCTGGTGAAGGAAGCCTTTCCCTGGTTCACGGCCCAAGACCTGCAGCAGGCCTTGTTGACCACGGCGACGCCTCTTGGCGCCGGCGGCGTCAACGACGTCTATGGCTGGGGCCTGGTCAATGCCGGCAAGGCCGTCCTCGGCTATGGCATGTTCGTCGGGACGACCGTGCTCGATACCCAGGGCATGACCTCGACCTTCGCGAACGACATTTCCGGCGCGGGCGGCCTGATCAAGACCGGCGCGGGCGAACTCATTCTCGCCGGAGCCAATAGCTATACCGGCGGCTCCTACGTCGCCGGCGGCAGCCTCTCGATCAACGGGTCGGTCGCTTCCGCCGTGGTGGTGGGGACGGACGGCACGCTGCGCGGCACCGGCATCATCAACGCGCCATTGAGCGTGGCCGGTCGCCTGGCCCCAGGAAATTCACCCGGCACGCTGACGGTGGCGGGCCCCGTGGCCCTGTCGGGCAGCGCGACATTCCAGGTCGATATCGACGGTACGGGAACCGGGACGGGGGCGGGCAATTATTCCCGCTTGGTCGCGACCGGCGTCGACGGAACGGTCACGGTCGCGGGTACGCTTGCGCCCATGCTGCGCGGCATCACCGGCAGCGCGACCAATGCCTTCACCCCTGCGCTCGGCACATCCTTCTCGATCATCCAGGCGAGTGGCGGACTGGCGGGGTCATTTTCGGCCCTGACGCAACCTCTCGACGGACTGGCGCCCGCCACCCGCTTCGACGCACTCTATGGTGGCCATGGCCTGAGCCTGGTCGTGACGCCGACCGCTTATGGCAACCTCGCCGCCAACGGCCTGCGGGCCACGGCGAATGCCAATGCGGTGGGCGGCGCGCTGGACAATGCGCGGCCCGCGGCCGGGCTGGCGCTGAGCGGCGCCGCGGGCGCGCTTTACGCCGGTCTCTACGGGGTCGCTCCCACGGCGCTGCCGTCCGCGCTGAGCCTGCTCGCAGGCGAGATCCATGCCTCCGCCCGCACGGTGCTGATCGAGGATAGCCGCTTCGTGCGCAATGCCGCCATCGACCGGCTGCGCTCGGCCTTCGACACCGTCGGTGCCTCGCGTGCTCCGGTCGTGCGTTACGAGGACGGCCAGCCGCGGGCGATTGCCGCGGACACCGGGCGTTTCGCGGTCTGGGGCCAGGCCTTCGGCTCCTGGGGCCATACCGGCGGCGACGGCAATGCCGCGCACCTCTCCCGGTCCACCGGCGGTTTCCTGATCGGAGCCGACGGGCTCGCCTTAGAGACCTGGCGGCTCGGTCTCGTCGCCGGCTACAGCCGCACGAGCTTCAACATCCGCGATCGCAGTTCCGCGGGCGCGAGCGACAATTACCATGCCGGTCTCTATGGCGGCACCATGTGGGGTGATCTCGCGCTCCGCATGGGGGCCGCCTATGCCTGGCACGACCTTTCGACGAGCCGCTCGGTGAGCCTCGCGGCCTTGGCCGACAGCCTGAAAGGCAATCTCCACGCCGGCACGGCGCAGGTGTTCGGCGAATTCGGCTACGGCATTCGCGCCGGCAAGATCGCCTTCGAGCCTTTCGCGAACCTGGCCCATGTGAGCCTTGCAACCGGCGGCCTGCGTGAGGCGGGCGGTCCGGCGGCACTGTCGGCGGCGAGCGCCACGACCAACGCCACCTTCACGACGCTCGGCGTGAAAGCCTCGAGCGCCTTCGAACTCGGTGGGATCGGCGCCGAGGCGCGGGGCATGCTCGGCTGGCGGCACGCCTTCGGCGATGTGACGCCGCTCGCGTCGCTGGCCCTGGCCGGCGGCAGCGCCTTCACGATTTCGGGTGTGCCGATCGCGCGTGACGCCGCCGTGGTCGAGGCCGGTCTCGACTTCGCGGTCTCGCCGACCGCCATCTTCGGGGTCACCTATGGCGGCCAGTTCGGCGCGGGCCTTTCCGACCAGACGGTCAAGGCCAACCTCAACCTCAGGTTCTGAGAGCCGGGGAGGCAGCCCCCAGCGCCTCACGCGGTATTGCCGCGCGATGGCGCCCGGCTCGGGGGCCGAGGGCGCCTGGCGGCGTTTCGTGGGGTCGGGATCGCGCCGGAGCGGGCTGGTGGCTTGGCCATCCGCCCGCCCGGCAAGCACGGTGCAGGCGGCGGGCCGGCATCCATCGGCGGCGGCATCTTGCTCGACGTCGCGAGGCAATGTCCCATTAAAGATTTTTCTCTACGGAACCGAATAAAGCGAAGGACTGTCGCATGAAACGTCGCGATTTTCTGATCAACGCATCAGTTCTCGGCCTCGCCGCGCCGGCCCTGTTCAAGGCGGCCGTGTCGCCCGCGCAGGCGCAGCAACCGGCTCCCGCCGGGGCGCGGATCGTTCGCGCCGCGATTTTTCCGGCCATCGGCTTCTCGCGTGTCGGCAATGGCGATGAATGGTTCCTCGCGCCCGAGGTTCCGGGCTTGATGATCGAGCCGCCGGGGGGCTTCAAGCAGGGGCCGGATCGCATCAAGAAGCAGGTCCAGCGCTTCCGGGTCTATGGCTATGACGATCAGGGCCGCGTGGTGCGGGAGCTCGGCGCGGCCGACGGCTTGCGCTGGACGGTGCATGTCGCCAACAGCAAGGCGGCCTGGTACGGCTACTCGAACGCCATGGACGGCGGTGAGCACGCGCCCGGCATCCCCGGCCCGCTGCGCAACGCCTCGATCGCGCCGAACCGTCGCGAGAAAATGCTGGTGATCGATGCCGGGCCGGTGCGCATCGGCGGCGCTGCCGAGAATGGCGAGGGACGCAACCCGGCCTACCAGATGGCGGGCACGTTCTGGAACAAGCTGCCCGTGACGCTTGGGCATCTCCGCACCGACGACACCGGTCGCCTCCTGGTATTTCCCGCCGACGGCGTCTCGGCCACCGCCTTGCCGCAAAACCCGGTGCGCGACTTCACCAACAATGACGGCTGGCACGACGACTGGTGCGACGGCTGGGTGAAAGCCACCGTGCGGGCCGGCGCGAGCGACATGGAATGCGAGCCGGCCTGGGTGGTTTCCTGTGGCCCGAAATTCGCGCCGCAGATCGAGCCGATCGTCAGCCTCTACGATGCGGCGCGGGAGGCGATGATCGCGGCGGGCCACATGCAGGCGCCCGCTGGTCCCTTGTCCTTCCGCCGCGATGTACTGCCGATCCTCAGGCGTTCGGGGACGATGCAATGGGTCGCGCAGGCGTCCTTTCTCGGCAAGGCCTGGCACGATCTCGAGGATCTCTCCGATCCCGCGGTCGTCACGTCGCTGGCCGATCCGGGACCGGGCGCGCGCGCTGCGCGCGACAAGGTGCTGGCGGCGTTCCGCAAGCCGGGGGGTGACGACGTCCGCGCCGACGCATTGCCGCCGATGCTCGGTGACGGCGTCAACTTCCCGGGCAGCCCGACCGGCTGGCTCACGCTGACGCCGACCCAGCACAAGATCCTGAGCGACTGGGCGAGCGGCAATTTCGTCAACGACCTGAACGATCCCGCCGCCGATGCGGTCCGGCAGATCGACGACATCCCTCTGTCGCTGCGGCCGGAAGCACTCACGCGGGCAGCCCTCGACGCCTGCTCGGGCGGTGCATTCCATCCGGGGGTCGAGATCACCTGGCCGATCCGTCACGCAGCCCTCTACCGGTCGCCGAAGGAAACGCCGCTGCCGTTCCGCATCGCCATATCCAACCGGAAAGGCCTGGTTCAGGACGTCGGGCTGCAGCTCAACCCGCAGAACGTATTCGCCGGCCATCCGCTCCGGCGCGACCATGGCGCCCCGGTCGGGCCTCAGGCGCCCGGCGATCTGACGCGCTGGATGGGTGTGCCCTGGCAGGGCGACGCGTTCAGCTGCCAGTCCGTCCTCACCGGCGACGGTTTCCCGACGCCCGTCTGGTGGCCCGCGCTGCTGCCTGTCGATGTCCTTCCGGAGGGCTTCTACAGGCAGATGATGCGGGCCGATATTCCGCTCGAGGAACGCCTGCGCTTCTATCACGCGCGCGTCGCCTGGTCGCGCGGCGCGGCCGGCATCGGCCTGCATGTCGAGGCCGGCTACACCGACGGCCTGCGCCGGATGATCGAGCTGTGGACCCGGATGGGCGTGGTGGTGCGCCGCGACGGCCCGAAGGATGTCCCGGCCATTCCCAGGGAGGTCTTCGTCGAAGTCCAGCGGGGATCGATGGACCTGGGCCTGAACCACGCGCCAGACCGGCGGGAATGAGGCCGGTCGTCGTTCTGGGCGCGGGCATGGCAGGCATGGCCTGCGCCCGGAGCCTGCTGCTGCGCGGCCATCGGCCGCTGCTCGTCGCGCCGCGCGGCGATATCGCCAATCGCGGCGAAACGCTTTCGTTTCGTGCGTCGACGCAGCTCGAAAGCCTCGGCTGGCTCGGACTGCTCGACGACGAGACGGCGCTGGCGAGCGAGGGACGCTATTCCGTCTGGGGCGGCTCCTCGCTGCGGCGTGCCGCGGCGTCCGAGGCGGGCGCATCGGGTTGGCATATCGACCGGCGGCGGTTGGAGGCGCGCATGTCGGCGGCGCTCGACGCCGGCGGCGTGGAGCGCGCCCTGGGCATGGTCCGGGGGCTGTCGCGATCGCCGGACCAGGTTGTCGTCGCGCTGAGCGACGGTTCATCGATCGGGACTGAATTCGTGGTCGATTGCACCGGCCGTTCCGCCATCTCGTCCGCCGCCGCGCCGCCGCTGCGCCGGCTCGACAAGATGGTGGCCTGCTTCCGCCTTCTGCCGCTGGACGAGGATGTCGAAACCGCCGCCGCCACGCTTGTCGAGGCGGTGGCGCTGGGCTGGTGGTACATGGCGCCGATGCCGGGTCGCCGCATCATGACCGGCCTCTTCACCGATTCCGATCTGCTGCCGGCCGGCCTCCGACACGACGTCGCGACGTGGGCCGACATGGCGTCGCGGACCATCGCGATCGCACCGCGCCTGTCGAGCCTCGGCCTCGATCCGGCCCTGGCGGGCGATCTCCACTTTGCGGCTGCCAGCACCGTGACGGCATCAAGGCTGGTCGAGCCGCGCATCATCCGTGCCGGTGATGCCGCAAGCGCCCTTGATCCGCTCGGCGCGAACGGGCTCGCCACCGCGCTGTGGAGCGGCATCCAGGCCGCCGAAAGCGTCGCGGGCCTGCTCGCCGGCGACACTGCCGTGGCGCTCCGCTACGAAAACAGCTTCCTGGAGGGGATCGCGGCTCATCTGAGCGGGCAAATGGCGCTCTACGCCTCCGAGCACCGTTTCACCGATATGCCGTTCTGGCAGCGGCGGCGCGGCTTGCCGCCTTGATCCGGACCGTGACGAGCCGGCATATCCCGGATCGGTATGTGACGAGGGGCGGTCCCGATCGGGCCGCCCCTTGCCGGTCTTCGCAGCGGGCCAGCCACCCGGGGCAGCTCCGCCGCCTGCCTCATTCGGTGACGAAGCGGGTGGTGCCGGCCTGACGATTCCAGAACAGCGTCACCTTGCTCACCGAGCAAAGGTTCACGCCACGGAATTCCGAGGTGTCGCCGTCGCTGTAGACGACCTTGATGTCCCAGCTGCAGGCCTGGACGCCGGGGCGGAACGAGACGTTGAACTGCTGGCCGTGCTCGAGGCTGTCGTCGCCGGCAAGGTCCTCGCCCCAGCTATTGGCCGAGGCCGGGCTGACATAGATCTCGTCGATCGTGTAGCCGGTCTGGTTGATCATGGTGAAATCCTGCTGGCCCTGGGCCCGTGCGGTCACCGGCGAGGCAAGGAGGGCGAGGGCGGCGAAAGCCGCGAAAAACAGAGCGCGCATCGGTATTCCCTGTCGCTCCTTCCGGGGACGGGCGGGCGGAGGCTGGTGGCGGAGATCGGGCTTTAGGAAATGCTTTGCGTCCCGCGGCACGGAACCTCGCGCCTCGCGCAGCGTCAACTCGCGGAGCTACTTATTTCGCCGGTCCCGGCACGGTTTTCGGATCACGTGCGCGTGGTCATCAAATCGTCTTGGAATTCAATACGATAGGATGACCGTGCGGGGTTGCTTCGGCGGCCCGATGCCAGGCTTCCGTGGTCTGGTCGATCAGGCTTTCGGTGGCGACGCCGCGGGCGATGACCAAGGTCTCCAGCGCCTTCAGCCAATGGACGTAATAGGTCTCGCCGGTATCGGGGTCGCCGGAAGCCTGCGCCCGGCGGATCTCCGCCGACAGCGTCTCGGCCCATTGCGGCCAGGTGAACAGGCCCTTGCCGTGCAGGCTGATGGCCAGCGCGAAGGCGTGAGCCTCCCAGGGCTCCCGGAATACCGGGCCTTCCGCGTCGCAGGGGATATGGGGCAGGGCGGAAATGTCCTGCGGCGAGATGCCGTTGGCTGGGGAAGCGGTCATCAGGCGGGGCTCAGATAGCTGTCCCAGGCGTCGACCGAGACGGACGTCGTCGGATCGGCCTCGGGACCGAACAGGTCGGTGCCGGCGAAACGCACGGTGTAGAGCCATTCCGGAGCCTCGCCGGCGCCGGTGGCATTGGCGTCGGGGAAGGCATGGCCGCCGTGGATATGGGTGACGGTGCCGGTCTTGCCCTGGACGTAGCGCGGCAGGCGCGTATGGCCGGTCGGGACCGGGATCTCGCGTGTCCTGACCCGGTCACCCACCGCGAAACGGGCGGGCGCGGCGACGTCGCGGCTGGTCGGGCCGCCGCGCGCCAGCACCGCGGCGACATTCTCCGCCATCAGCTTGCGCGGCAGCGGCCTTGCAGGGCTAACGGCATGGCCGGCCTCGATGTCGGCGGCGGTGATCAGGCCGCGCTCGATCATCAGTCGCTCGATGCCCGCGGTCCAGATCTCGAAATAGCTCATGTCGAGATAGTTCGGTTCCTGTTCGCGGGCTGATCGCGACTGGTCGATGTTCCAGGAACCGGTGGCGCCCATGGCCAATGTCAGGGCGAAGGCGCGCTTCTCCCAGGGCGCATGAAACCAGGGCTCGTCCTTTTCGGGCACGATCCTGCCGAGCCCGGTCCGGCCGCCGAGATCGGCATGGGTGACATAGCCCGGTCCGGCGCTGGCGGCGGTCATGCGGCCTCCGGCGGGTTGGCAAGACCGGTGCCGATCATCGAATCGCGGGTGACCAGCCGGGCAAGTTCATCCTCGCTCCAGCCGTCGGTGCCCCCGGGGCGTTCCGGCAGCACGAGATAACGCACTTCCGCCGTCGAATCCCACACCTTGATCGCCTTGCCGGCGGGCAGCGTGATGCCGAAATCGGCCAGCACGCCGCGCGGGTCGCGCACCGCCTTGGACCGGTAGGGCGCCGACTTGTACCAGACCGGCGGCAGGCCGAGCACCGGCCAGGGGTAGCAGGAGCAGAGCGTGCAGACGACCATGTTGTGGGTGTCGGGCGTGTTCTCGATCGCCACCATATGTTCGCCCTGGCGGCCGACATAACCGAGTTCGGCGATCGCCGCCGTGGCGTCGTCGAGCAGGCGGCCGCGGAAAGCCGGATCGGCCCAGGCCTTGGCGACGACACGCGCGCCGTTATGCGGGCCGACCTTGGTCTCGTAGGTCTCGATCAGCGCGTCGAGGGCAGCCGGATCGACATAGCCCTTTTCGACGAGGATCGTCTCGATGGCGCGGACACGGGCGTCCATCGGCGAGAGTTCGCTATGATCGTGGTCGTGGTGATGATCATGGCCGTGCTGATGGCCATGGTCGTGATCATCATGGCTGTCGTGGTCGTCATGCATGGTCGCCTCCGGCGGATGGCCGGAGGCTAGCGCGGCTCATCCGGACTTGGAAGACGCGAAGACGAAGGTCCGCCGCAGCAAAAACACCAGGACGAAACTCAGCGCGACCGCGACGGCCTTTGCCAGGATCGGCCTGATGCCGGCGTAGTCGGCCAGCAGGGCGACGGTCGCCGCCGTCACCACCAGTCCGCAGACACCGCTCAGCGCAAATTGCCAGAACAGCCGCGCGGCCGACTTGCGGGTCGCGGCACCGTCGAAGGCGATCCGCGCCGACAGCAGGAAATGCACGGCGAGCCCGATGCCGTAACCGGCGACCGCCGCCACGGAGGCCCGTGTGCCGAGATGGATGAGGCCGAAATAGACCAGGAGGTCGATGCCGAGCGCCAGCACGCTGACCAGGCCATAGACCAGTGCCTGCTGCGGAATGCCCGAGGTCGCGAAACCCAGGATCCGGTCGGCCAGCGACGGACGGCCGGTGCCGTCCGGCCGCCGCAGCGTCAACTCAAGCGCTTCGGGCGACACGGCCGGGCACCATGCGCTGGCTGTTCAGCGCGTCCTGTGCGCCGGACTGGCCGGCTTCGTGATATTCGGCGTCCTCGTTGACATTCCAGATATCGAACAGCTTGCTGCCGGCCTGGATGTTCTTGACCGTCAGCATGGCGGTCATCATCGCGTGGTCCTGGTTGTTGTATTTGTGCATGCCGTTGCGGCCGACCAGATGCAGGTCCGGAAACGCGCCGGCGAGTTCGTCGCGGATCGCCTGGACGTTCTGCTTGTAGCCCTCGTCATAGACCGGATAGGCCTTCTTCTGCCGGACGACGCAGCCGTCGATGCACTCGGCCTCGGTGGCGAGGCCGATTTCAGCCAGTTCGCGCTTGGCGAGCGCGATCAGGTCGTCATCCGAACTGGTCCAGAGCCCGTCGCCCTCGAAGCAGAAATATTCCAGGCCGAGGCAGGCGAGGTTGGCATCCGGCACCATTTCCGGCGACCAGGAGCGGAAATTCTGGATGCGCCCGACCTTCACCGAGGGCTCGTGGATATAGATCCAGTTGTCGGGGAACAGGTCGGGCTTGTTGACCACCAGCGCGACGGTGATGAAGTCGCGATAGCGCAGCCGGGCGGCCGCCTCCCGCGAGGCCAGGGGGCGGTCGATCGAGGCCATCAGCTCGGTGATCGGCGCCGACGAGACGACATGGCGCGCGGTGAAGGTCTTGATCTCGCCCTCCACCGTCCTGACTTCGATGGTGCTGAGGCCGGTCGCTTCGTCGCGGGCGAGCTTGTGCAGCCTGTGGCCCATGTGGATGTGCCCGCCATGCTCACGGACCTTGGCGGCGGCGGCCTCCCACATCATGCCCGGGCCCTTGCGCGGATATTCGAAGCTCTCGATCAGGGTCTTGATCGGCTTGCCGTCCTTGCCGCGCGCGGTGGTGTTCGGGCTGATCGACTTGCGCAGCGCGGCTGCCAGCGCGCTCCAGAGATCCAGGCCCTTGATCCGCTGGGCGGCCCAGTCGGCGGAGATCTCGTCGCAGGACATGCCCCAGACCTTCTCGGTATAGGTCTTGAAGAAGATCGAGAACAGCCGGTCGCCGAACTGGTTCGACACCCATTCCTGGAAGGTTTCGGGCTTTTCGTTCGGGAACACCTGCTTGTACATGAAGGACAGCATGCACAGCGTGGATTCGACGTAGCCGAGATTGGTCAGGGCCTCGAAGGCCTTGAGCGGGTAGGAATAATATTTGCCGTCATAATAGATCCGGCTCAACCGCGGCCTTTCGATGAAGTCCTGCGGCAGGATCTCTTTCCAGAGATCGACCACCTCGCGGGATTTCGAAAAGAAGCGATGGCCGCCGATATCGAACAGGAAGCCCTTGTAGCTCGCCGTGCGGCTGATGCCGCCGACATAGTCGGGATCGGCTTCGACGATGGTGGTCGACACGCCTTGCTTGGTCAGCAGATAGGCTGCCGTCAGTCCGGCCGGGCCGGCGCCGATGACGAAGACGTCGGTGTGCTGCTGCTGCGTCATGGCGACCTGTCGACACGCGTTTCGATTTCCGCCGGCCGGTGCGGAGCCGTCGCGGCCGGCGGGACGCACGATGGATAGCCGATATCCGTTAAGGGGAGAGAAACGCGTCGCCGCGGCCGTCGCCGGGCAGGTTAACCAGCAAACAAGGCCTTTCCTCTAGAAGCAGGTGCCGTGGGCGCGCGCCGGCGTGTCGCCAGGAAGCTGCTTATGACTGCGATCGACGATGCCGCGCCGGGCCTTCGAATGCGGCTGCGTTGGCTGACGCAGGTGCCGGTCGCGGCCTGGCTGGCGCTGGCGGTCCTGTTCACCGCGGCGCGTGAGCTTCATTTTCGCCTGTCCGTGCTGCCCGACCGGCTCGGCGATACCGATGACGCGGTCCGGCTGCTCCAGGTCCGCGAATGGCTCGGCGGCAAATCGTGGTTCGACCTGCATACCGACCGCTTCGGCCTGGCCGACGGTCTCTTCTCGCATTGGTCCCGGCTGGTCGATGTCGGCATTGGCGGCCTGATCACGCTGTTCGGCTGGTTCCTGCCGGCGGAGCAGGCCGAGCTCACCGCCCGCGCGGTCTGGCCGCTGCTGTTGCTGGTACCCCTGTTCGGCCTCGTCGCGCGCAGTGCCGGGTGGCAGGGCGGGCGCCTCGCCGCGACGCTGGCGATCGCCTTCGCCGCCACCAGCCTGTCGGCCCTGTCGCAATTCCGGCTGGGCCGGATCGACCATCACAGCGTGATGGTCATTGCCGTTGCCGGCGCAATCCTGGTCGCGGCGCGCTCCTATGCCGATCGACGGGTGGCGCCGCTGGCCGGAATGCTCGCCGGATTCGGCCTCGCCATCGGCTATGAAGGCCTGTCCCTGGTCGTTGCCCTGATCGCGCTGGTCACCCTGATCGGCTTGTTCGAGCGCGAGGCCGCGCGCGTCGCCGCGTCGATGACCACGGCTTGCGCGGTCACGCTCACCCTGGCCTTTCTCGCCGGCGTCGCGCCCGATCGCTGGTTCGACATTCCCTGCGACGCGCTCGGTCTCAATATCGTCCTGGCGGCGGGCATCGGCGCCGCTTCGGTCCGGATGATGGCAAGCGAGACGCTGGCGCACCGGGCCCTGGCGCGATGGCTGGTCGTCGGCGCCGGCGGGTTGGCGGCCCTCGCGGCCTATGTGATGTCACAGCCGGTTTGCCTGGGCGGGCCGTTCGCCCTGGTCGATCCGCTGGTCAAGGCCAATTGGCTGGCCCAGGTTTCCGAAACGCAGTCGCTGCTGAAGCTCGCGCGGACCGCCCCGGGCGATGCGCTCACCGCGGCGCTGACCCTGGCTGCAGCCCTCGTCGCCCAGACCTGGCTTTGGCGGCTGGCGCCGCGCGACATGGGCAGGCTCGTGGGCCTGGTGATGCTCGCCGCGGCGGCGGTCCTGGCATCCTGGCAGATCAAGCTCCTGCCCTATGTCACGGTGCTGTCCTGCGTCTCGCTGGCGGTATTCGCGGCGCGGTTGCCCGCCAGTGCCGGAATCTCCGCGGCGACGCTACGCTTCTGCTTCTTCGCCCTGTTCAACCAGGTGATGCTGTCCCAGGTCGCCGGCGCCGCACTTGGCCTCGAAGGCCTGCTGCGGCCGCGGCCGGCGATCGCCGCACCCGCCGAGACCTCGGCCTGTTTCGATCGCAAGGCCGTCACCCCCCTGGCGCAATTGCCGCCGGGCCTGGTCGTCGGCCCCATCGATATCGGCCCCTTCGTCGTCGCCTTCACGCCGCACCGGGCCCTGGCCGCGCCCTATCACCGGCTCAACGCCGCGCTGCATGCGCAGATCGCGATCTGGACCAGCAAAGACATGGCCGAGGCGGAGCGGCTGCTGCGCGGTGTCGGCGCCACCTATGTGGTGGATTGTCCGTCGCTCGGGCCGAGCCTCGACAAGGCGGAAGACGTGGACCGGTTCGGCGCGCGGCTCGCGCGCGGCGACATTCCGGCCTTCCTCGAGCCGATACCGCTGCCGGCGGCAGCGCCGATCAAGGTGTTCCGGCTGCGGCCCGCCGGGCGTGGCGCCGGTGCGTGACCGGCGAAGGCGGCGGGGCGAAGGCGCGCAAGCCGCCTTGGCCCGGCCGTTCAGCCGTTCAGCCGCTTGGCCAGCTCCTCGGCGCGCAGATCCTTGCGCAGGATCTTGCCGACGTTGGACTTGGGCAACTCGTCGCGGAATTCGACGAATTTCGGCACCTTGTAGGCGGTCAGGTGCTCCTTGCAGTAGGCGCGGATCTGCTCGCTGGTGATCTCCGTGCCGGGCCGCTTGACGATATAGGCCTTGACCGCCTCGCCGGCGGCGCCGTCGGGCACGCCCACCACCGCCACCTCCAGCACCGCCGGGTTCTTGGCCAGCACATCCTCGACTTCGTTGGGAAAGACGTTGAAGCCGGACACCAGCACCATGTCCTTCTTGCGGTCGACGATCTTGAAGAAGCCGTCGGCGTCCTGGGTGGCGATGTCGCCGGTATAGAGCCAGCCGTCGCGAATGGTCTTGGCGGTGTCGTCGGGCTTGCGCCAATAGCCGGCCATGATCTGCGGCCCCCGGGCGACCAGTTCGCCCGGCTGGCCGAGCGGCACCTCGCGGCCCTCGTCGTCGACACATTTGATGTCGGTCGAGGGCACGGGGATGCCGATGGTGCCGGAGCGGACATTGCCGAGCGGGTTGAACGACAGGACCGGCGAGGATTCGGTCAGCCCATAACCTTCGATGACCGGCGTTCCCGTGACCTGCAGCCAGCGCGTGGCGACCGCTTCCTGCAGCGCCATGCCACCGGCCGAGGCGGTCTTCAGATGCTTGGGCGGGTTGTCTTTGAACCAGGCCTCGTTGTTGAGCCCGTTGAACAGCGTATTGACGCCGGTGATCGCGGTGACCGGATATTTCTCGAAGGCTTTCTTCAGATTGCTCAGCGGGCGCGGATTGGGGATCAGGATGTTGTGCGCGCCGAGATACCAGAAGCCCAGCATGTTCACCGTGAAGGCGAAGATGTGATAGAGCGGCAGCGCCGTCAGAATGGTGCCTTTGCCCTTCTCGATGTCGCCGGCGACCATTTCGAGCGACTGGGCCATGTTCATGATCAGGTTGCCATGGGTCAGCATGGCACCCTTGGAGACCCCGGTCGTACCGCCGGTATATTGCAGGCAGGCGAGCGTATCGAGGCCGATATCGTTGGAATAGCTGATGACGTCGACCGAGCCGCGCCTGGCCTCGCCGGCGGCGAGCGCGGCCTGGAAGGTGGTATGCGCCACCGGCGCCGTCTTCACCGACTTGTCCTTGTATTTCTGGACGAAACCGACGATCGCGCCCTGCAGCCACGGCATGAATTCGGTGATCCGGTTGATCACCACGTGGCGCACCTTGTGAATGGCGAAGGCGGCGGGCAGCTTGTCGGCGAACATGTCGATCACGACGAGGCAGTCCGGCTCGGCGTCGGCGAACACCTTGCCCATCTCGTCGGCGGTGTAGAGCGGGTTGATGTTGACCAGGACGCAGCCGGCCTTGAACACGCCGAAGGCGACGATGGGGAAGGCCAGCGCGTTCGGGGTCTGCAGCGCCACGCGGGCGCCGGGCTTCAACTGCAGCTGTTCCCGCAGATAGAGCGCGAAGGCATCCGACAGCCGGTCGATATCGGCGAAGGTCAGCGTGCCACCCATGCCGTTGGGCAGGCAGAGCGAGAAGGCCGGCTGGGTCGCATAGGTCCGGGCGATCGACCGCACCATGGCGGCGAGCGAGGGGTAGGGCGCCTCGTCGATCGTCGCGCGGATGCCGACGGGGTAGAATTTCGCCCAGGGCCGGTTCGGGGTGGCGGTAATCGTCGTCATGAAATCCTCCCGCGATTTTTTTGCATCCTGGCGCATTTGCGCGGATCACGCGAGCCGCGGCAACCGCCAAATTGTCACAAGCCCGCACAAGGTTCGGGCATCATCATCGCAAACGGCCGGCGGCGCGCAGCACGAAGCCGATCACTTCGGCAACCGCGCGATAGAGATCCTCGGGAATTTCCTGGTCGAGTTCGACGCCGGACAAGGCCTCGGCGAGCAGCGCATTGCCCTCCACCGCGATGCCATGCTCGCGCGCCGTGGCGATGATCTTCTCGGCGACCGCGCCGCGGCCGGTGGCGGTAACGCGTGGCGCGTGATCCTTGCCCTGCTCATATTGCAGGGCAACGGCGACGGGCGGGCGCTTCGGTCCGGTCTCGTCGGTCATGTCAGCCGGTCCAGCCGCGGCGGCTGCGGCACGGCGGCGAGCTCGCGCGGGTCGGCCGGCTTGCCGGCGACGATCGAGAGCTGATCGATGGTGAAGGCGGACGCTTCGAGCGCGTCGCTCAGATTGGCCCTGGCCTGGTCGAGGCGGGCCGCGACGCCCTCGCGCTCGGCCCAGAGCTGAACCCGGACATGGCCGTCGCGCCAACGCACGGCCGCGTGGATCGGGCCGAGCGGCTCGGCCTCCATGGAGAAGCGCATGGTCCAGTTGGCGGATCCCGGTGCGACGGGGCCGGCCGTCTTCTCCTCCTGGGAGCGTTCGCGGACGATCTGGAACTGCATCATGGCGGTCTCGTTGCCGATCCGCAGCGGCACTTCGACGGTGGTCTGCAGCGGCACATCCGGCCGGCCGATCTCGCGGGCGTCCGGCAGGGAGGCGGCCTGCAGCAAGGTGATGCGGGCGAGCGCCGCCTCGGTCCGGTCGATGAGTCTGGCCACCGTCTCGGCCGGCGTCGCGTCGGCCTGGAGACCGGAGGCGGCCGGCGGCTGGCCTTGCGGCAGGGCACCGCGCAACGGCGGCCTTTCGTGATCGGGATTGCGCGGGGCGGCCTGAGGCTGGTCGGGCAGGCCGAGATCGTGGGCCCAGGCGCCGAGCGCGCCGCGCAGCACGGCAAGCGCCGCCTTCAGGTCGGCCGGCGGCGCCGTGCCGGCTGCCAGCGTGGCCTCGAGGAAGGTCCCGGCGGACGCGACCGCCCGCGCCAGGCCGGCGGGCGTGGCGGCCGCCTCGGCGGCCAGGCGGAAGCCGAGCACCTGGGCCATGGCGCGAGCGACCGGCTCGGGCAAGGTGGCGGCGGCGGCCGGTCCGCGTCCTTCGGCGACCGCGGCGATGTCGGCGAACAGCGGGCTCAGGCTGTCCTGGCGGGCGGCGGCGGCGCGGACCGCCTCGACCAGCGCCTCGCGCGGCGTGGCCGGTTGCGGCTGTCCGGCCGCGGATTCGAGCACGCGCGAAGCATCCGGCGAGCCGCGGGCGATGACCGTCGCCCGGGCGCCGTCGACGGCGCCCGCCAGCCGCGAAGCGCTGGTCTCGCGCGCGACCAGGTCGACCAGCGCGGCCACGACATTGGCGGCGCCCTGGCCGGGCAGGAGGCCGGCCGTGGCGGCGGACAAGGGACCGGCGGCGGCCGGCGCGACGGGCAGCGCGGGTGAAAGCGCCGGTTGCGCCGTGCCGGCCGTGATCCCGGCCGGGACGGTCGCCAGCAGCAGGCGCAGCGCCTGGCCCTGGCGTTCGACCGTCATGGTCAAGGTCGCGCCGACGGGCAGGGCCTGCGGCGTGCGGACATCCAGCGTGCCGTCGCCGATCACCAGCCTGGCGATGCCGTCGGCGACCATGGCGGCGACACGCGCCTCGATCGCCTGGCCGGGCTTCAGGCCGAGCGCATCGATCAGCGCCTTGATCTGTGTGCCGTCGACCGCCGGTGTCGCGGCGACCGGGACGATACCCTCGACACTCATGCGGCCTCCGCAGGTGCGACCTGGATCCAGGCTAGGGCGGCAGGCGCCGGGCCGCAACTGTCGTGCGCCGGTGGCGGCTCAGCGCGGCAGACAGCCGAACATTTGGGAATCATGGCGAAATTGCGCTCGACCGACTTGACTCCCCGTCGTCCGGGTCACGAAGCTGTATCCAGACAGACACAGGCAGCCGACCCAGGGGGGCGGCGAGGGCCGATCGAGGCCCTCGCATGCGCAGCCCGCGGGAAAGCGAGGACGATATCATGCCGTTGCAGCCGCGTTCCTGGTTTTCCGGTCTCTTGCCCCTGGCCCTGCTGGCGGGGGCATCGCTCTGGTGGAAACAGGCCGATATCGAACGCGACCTGGCGCACCGGGCCGCCGCCGCGATCGCCGCCGCCGGGCCGACGGTCGACGGCAAGCCCTGGGCGACGGTTGCCATGGCCGGCCGCGATGCCACGATCACCGGCGAAGCGCCGGCGACCGATGCGCTGACCGGAGCCGCCCGGAGCGCCGACGATACCTTCGGCGTCAGGCGCGCCGCGATACCGCAGGGGCTGCTGCCGGCCGCCAATCCGTTCGGCTGGTCGGCCCGCCGGGACGGCCAGACGATGACATTGTCGGGACAGGTCGCCCCTGACGGCTCGCGCGGCCGGATCGTCGCGGCCGCGCGCGCAGCGGTTCCCGGTGGCGAGGTGGTCGACCAGATGACCACGGCGCGCGACGTGCCCGCCACCGCGACCGCGGCCGCGCTGATCGGCATCCAGGAGCTCGGCCGGGTCACCAACGGATCGACCGCGCTGGTCGGCTCGACCTTCTCCTTTGCCGGCAATGCCGCCGATCAGGCGACCCAGGCATTGATCACCGTGGCGCTCGGGGCGCTGCCGCAGGGTGTGGCGCGCGGTGCGGTGCAGGTCGTGGCGCCCGCGCCGCCACCGCCGCCGGCACCAACGCCGGAGCCGGCGCCGCCCGTCCCGGTCGGTCCGGCCGCGGCAGGGCCGGCGACAGCGCCGCTTTCCGAGCCACGGCCAGCGGCCGTCCCGCCGCCGGTTGCCGGCTGGAACGCCACCAAGACGCTCGGCGGCATCACGCTCACCGGAACCGTTGCCTCCGAGGCGGCTCGCGACCGCATTCTCGCCGCCGCTCGCGCCGCGACATCGGGCCAGGTGATCGACGAGATGCAGGTTGCGGCGGGCCTGCCCGAGGCGGTCGAGGCCAAGGCCATCGCCGCGCTTGGCCAGATCGGCCAACTCGCCAGCGGCACCGCGGCCATCACCGACCGGGTCTATTCGCTGGCCGGCGTCGCTGCGAACCCGGCTGCCTTCGACAGCATCGCCAAGGCACAGGATCCGGCCGACGGCTTCAGCATCGGCAACCTGGCCATCGCGCCGCCCGCGGTCAGCCCGTTCACCTGGAGCGCGACGAAGCGCGAGGGGGTGCTGACGCTTTCCGGCTTCGCGCCATCGGCGGCGGCCAAGGCGACGGTGCTGGCGCTGGCTACCGGCGCGGCGGGCCGGGCGCGGATCGTCGACGAGATGCAGGTGGCCTCGGGCCTCGCCCCCGGGGTCGACTATGCGGCGGTGAGCGGGCTGGCGCTCGGCCAGCTGGCGCGGCTGCGCGAGGGCACGGCGCAACTGACCGACCGGGCCTTCGCGCTGGCCGGCAGGGCGCCGGATTTCGACACCGCGACCGCGGTGCGCCAGGCGGTTTCGGGGCTCGGGGCGGCGGTGACCGCGCGTTCCGATATCACGCTGCCGCCGGCCGAGCTGCCGGCGCCGGTGGAGGTGCCGCCGCTCGCCGCCGATCTTACGCCGCCGCCGGCGCCACCGGCGCCTTCGCCGCCGGTCTTGGCGACGTCGGCATCCGGCGTCGGCCCTGGCAGCCCGGCTCCGCCTGCCGCGGTACCCCAGCCGGGCGTTCAGCGCTGGCCGGATTGCATGGTGGCGATCTCGACCGCGCTCGAGGGCGATCGCATCCTGTTCGACTATTGGAAGGCCGAGCAGCGCGCCGAGCATGGCCAGGTGCTCGACCGGCTGGTGGCGGCGCTCGGGCGCTGCGATCCGGCACTGCGCATCGAGGTCGCCGGCCACACCGATATCCGCAACCTGACCAATGGCAACCAGCTCTTGTCGGAGGAACGCGCGCAGGTCATCCGCGATGAACTGGTGCGTCGCGGCATTGCCGCCGAGCGGCTGGTCGTGGTCGGCCATGCCGCGTCGCGGCCGGTGGTTCCAAACGACAGTGAAGCGAACATGGCGCTCAATCGGCGGGTCGAGTTCGCCGTCTTGCCGCGGTCCTGAGGAGAACGGTCATGCTGTACCTTGTTCAGACCTTCTGGCTGCCGCTCGCCATCGCCCTTGCCGGCGGGCTCATCTGGGGCTGGGTCAGCGCCGGCCGTCCGGACAATCGCGGCCGCAGCGGCTGGGTCGGCTTCGCCGGCTTTCTGCTGGTCACGGCGGTGGTGGCGGCCCTGCTGAAGTGGCTGCCCGGCCGGCCGGGCCTCTGGCTCGACACCGCGCTCCTGTTCACCATCGCCTTCTTCGGCGGCTGCGTCATCGGCAGCCTGGCCCGCCAGACCCAGCGCGGCGAGCAGGTCGAAGAAGCGATCGAGCGGCTGGAGGCGATCGCCGAGACGTCGCTCGATCCACCGGCGGGAATGGTCGACGCGCACCCGCATGCCGCTGCCACCCAGGCGCTAACGGGCGCGGCCGCGGCCGCCGAGGCCATGGCGCGCGGCAGCAAGCCGACGGGCCTGGCCGCGCCGCGCGGCGAGGGCGGCGATGATCTCAAGCTGATCCGCGGTATCGGCCAGCAGAACGAGGCGCGGCTGCACGCGCTCGGTGTCTGGCATTTCGATCAGATCGCCGCCTGGACTCCGGCCGAAAGCCAATGGGTCGGCGGCTATCTGGCCTTCCCGGGGCGGATCGAGCGCGAAGACTGGGTTGGCCAGGCCGCGGTTCTGGCCAGGGGTGGCATGACGGAGTTCGCGGAACGGGCCAGCCGCGGCGAGGTGGCGAGTTCCAGGGACGACGGATCGCGCGGCGAAGGCAATATCGCCGACCTCGCTCAGGTCCATGGCGGAGCGCTTCCGCAGGGCCTGGTTGGCCCGCGGCTTGGACAGGCCGACGATCTGACGCTGATCAGCGGTATCGATCAGGCGATCCAGGCCAGGCTCTATGAGCTTGGCATCTGGCATTTCGACCAGATCGCCGCCATGAGCGAGGCGGAGCTGACATATGTTTCCGATTTCACCGGATTTGCCGACCGGGCCAAGCGCGAAAACTGGGCCGCAGAAGCCCGGATCCTCGCCGGGGGTGGCGAAACCGAACATGCCCAGGCGGTGCGGGCCAGCCGCCAGGCCTGAACCGGGCGCGTGTCCGCCCGCAAAGATCGAGGCCCCGGCGGTGGTTGCCGTCGAGGCCGGGTCTCCAGGTCCTGATCAGGTCAGGTAGTGCATTCCGGCGGCGATGATCAGTCCCCAGACAATGAAATTGCCGGTGAGTGTCAACGCCACGGCCTGAGTTGGCGACATCGAAAACCTCATGATCGCGCTCCATTCCCGTCCCGGAACGTCCGCTGCCGATCATCCTGGCCGAAGCGCGGAGCGGCGTCGACCGAAGGATGAAGAAACGGTTAATCCGCGGTCCCGCTTCGGTGCGGCGGGCCGTCTCGATGCGATCGGGCCTCAGCGCGTCTCGGCCAGGCGCCCCGCGATATAGCGGTGCTCCTGGGTCAGCCCGCCGAAACCATAGGCTTCGGCCCGGACGTCATGGACATAGACATAACTTTCCGGATGCAGGTCGCCGAGCAAGGCCGCCATGGCCGCGAAAATGGCAGCCACATAGGCCGCCTTCTCGTCCTTGGTATTGGTGCCGTCGACGACCTTGATGTCGAGATAGAAAGAGGCCTTGTGCTGGGCGGCGAGCGAGGGGCCGCCGACGAACCAGCGCGCCGCCTCCAACTCCTCGACGGTCACCGCGGTCAGCTTCGGGTTCTTGCGCAGGATGTCGGTGGTGATGCGCACCGCCGCGGCCGCGATCTTGTCGGGCAGGTTCGGCTGGGATGACGGAGCGGCGAACTTGATCTGGATGATGGGCATCGGGGAGGTCCCTGGTTGAGGCCGCGAAGAGCGCGGTCCGTTGACAATTGGCCCTTGCCCAGAAGGAAACAATTGTGAATTCATTTGGCTCAGTTTTTCAAAAATCGCACAAATCGGAAACGGTGCGCGCCGCTGTCGCCTCTGCCGATTGACGCGGCTCGCGACCGGCCGGGATAGTGGGTGCGCCAATGCGCGCCGGCCCTGTACCAGCCGCCGGACAACAGCTTTTCCGGAGAAGACGCCCATGTTCCGTTTGCCGTCGGTTCACTGCCTGGTCGCCGCGCTCGCGCTCGGCGCGCCGTGGTTCGCGGTGCCCGCCATTGCCGAGGAGCCGCCGCTCGAGATCGTCGGCATGGGCTCGTTCCATGTCGGCGGCAGGCTCGCGGAGGTCTCCGGACAGCCGTCGCGCGAGGTCGTCCTCACGCCCGGCGGGCCGCCGGCCAAGGTCGATCCGAACGGCCTCTACGCGGTCGAGCAGATGTATGCGCAGTGGTTCAGGCCGCGCACCGAGCGTGGCCGGGTGCCGATCCTGCTCTGGCACGGCGGCGGCCTGTCGGGCGTCACCTATGAGACCACGCCCGATGGGCGCGAGGGCTGGGTCAACTGGTTCCTGCGCCGGGGCTGGACGGTCTACAATTCCGACGCGGTGGAGCGTGGCCGCTCCGGCTGGGCCTCGCCCGACATCTGGCCGGCGCCGGCGCTGCACCTGCCGGTCGGCAACCCCTTCGAGCGCTTCCGCATCGGCCAGGGCGAGGGCTCCTACAGCAACGATCCGGCCCAGCGGCGCGTGCTGCCGGGCAGCCAGTTCCCGACCGAGGCCTATGACCAGTTTCCGCGCCAGCTCTCGCCGCGCTGGACCACCACCGACCAGCCGACCATCGCCGCCTATGTCGCGCTAGTCGACAAGGTCTGTCCCTGCGTGATCGTGTTTCACAGCCAGGCCGGCCAGTTCGGCTTCCGGGTCGCCCAGGCGCGTCCCGACAAGGTGATGGCGCTGGTCGCGGTGGAGCCGTCGAGCATCGGCGATCCGGCCAAGGCGGATGTGCTGAAGACGGTGCCGACCTTGATGCTTTATGGCGACTTCATCGAACAGGATCCGCGCTGGCCGACGATCCGGCGCACCGGCATCGGTTTCGCCGAGCGGATTCGCGCGGCCGGTGGCCATGTCGATGTCGTCGACCTGCCGGCCGCCGGCATTCGCGGCAACAGCCATATGATCATGATGGACCGCAATTCGAACGAGGTCGCCCAGGTGATTCAGACCTGGCTGCAGCAGAAGGGCCTGTGGCGCTGATCTGTCGCCGGCGGCGGAAGGTTAGGGACGTGCCGCGCCGTCGCGGCGGTTCGCCGCCGGTGCTTGCCGGCGGCGGCGCTCGCCCTCGCGGCAAAGCGGCGGCAGCTCCTGCGGCGAGTGACGGCACCAGGTCGCGCGGACCCTGCAATCCGAGGAGGTCATCCTTTGTCCATCGCTCGAAAATGCGATGGCGCAGCCATCGGTGCGCGACGGGTCGGTTTCGGCGGCGAGCCAGTTCGGCGGCTGGTTGGGTACCAGGATCTGCAGCCGGCCCTGCTCGACGCGAAAGCGCGCCTGGACCGGCCAGCCCTCATTCACGCCCGGGCCGAGCGCATCCTTCCGGATGACCACGCCCTCGACGAAATTCTCGGCGGTGATGCACAGGCGGAATTCGGTCTTTTCCTGCTGGACATCGGCGTACCAGCAATCGCCGACGCGCAATCCACCCGGCTGCGCCGCGGCGGCGAAGGCCGCAAGATCGAGGAGCAGGGCAAGGCCCCATGACGTGGCGCCGGCCGCGAAAAGCGGCGATTTCCGGAACGGGATCCTGGCGGCGACCGGCCAACGCATGAGGGATGTCTAACTCGCGGCTCGGCCTCGCGCCATGGCGGGCAGGATGGAGCGCGCCTGGCTCAGACGCTGCCCACCGTCTTCAGCCGCACCCGCGGATGGACCTCGGCCTGGCTGAGCACCGGCGTCTGCGAGCGGAACCGCTCGACGATCGAGCGCACGAAGGTGCGGATGCCCGGGCTGGTCAGCAGCACCGGGGCCTCGCCCATACGGGCGGCATCCTCGAAGGCGTCGCGCACGAGCGTGATGAATTCGGACAGTTTCGAGGGCTGCATGGCGAGCTGGCGGTCGTCGCCCTGGCCGATGATCGAGTCGGCGAAGGCCTGTTCCCAGCGCGGCGACAGCGCGATCAGCGCGAGCGCGCCGTCGGGCCCGGCATATTGGGCGCAGAGCTGGCGCGACAGACGGGCGCGGACATGCTCGGCGATCTGCGTCGGCGAGCGGGTGAACGACACCGCCTCGGCGATGCCTTCCAGGATCGCCGGCAGGTCGCGGATCGAGACACGCTCGGCGAGCATGACCTGCAGCACCCGCTGAATGCCGGAAATGGTGATCTGGCTCGGCACCAGGTCCTTGACCAGGTCGGCCTGGTCCTTGGCCATTTCCTTCAGGAGCTTCTGCACCTCGGCATAGCTCAAAAGGTCCGAGGTATTGGCCTTGAGGATCTCGGTGAGATGGGTCGACAGCACGGTCGCCGCATCGACCACGGTGTAGCCGCGGACGCTCGCCTCTTCCTTGAGATTGGCGTCGACCCAGGTGGCAGGCAGCCCAAAGGTCGGTTCGGTGGTGTGCACGCCGGGCAGGTCCACCTGACCGCCCATCGGATCCATCACCATATATTGCGCCGGCCAGACATAGCCCTGGCCAGCCTCCACCTCCTTGACCCGGATGATATATTGGTTGGGCTGGAGCTGGACATTGTCGAGGATGCGCACCGAGGGCATGACGAACCCCATGTCGGTGGCCAATTGCCGGCGCAGCGCCTTGATCTGGTCGGTCAGCCGGTCGGAACCGCCCTCGGACTGGACCAGCGGCAACAGACCGTAGCCGAGCTCGACCTTCAAGTCGTCGATCTTCAGGATGCTGGCCATCGGCTCTTCGGCGGGCGGGGCATTGGCGGCGGCGTGCTCGGTCGCGGCCTGCACCACTTCGGCGGCGGCGGTGCGGTTGGCGGCCCGCGACACCGCGAAGGCGGTGTAGCCGGCAAGGGCCGCCAGGCCGAAGAACGGAATGAAGGGAATGCCGGGCAGGAAGGCCATCAGGCCCATGACGCCGGCCGACAGGCCGAGCGCCTTCGGATAACCGGTCAGCTGGCGGATCAGGGCCTGGTCGGCCGAGCCGGTGACGCCGGCCTTGGAGACCAGCAGGCCGGCGGCGGTCGAGATGATCAGGGCCGGGATCTGCGAGACCAGGCCGTCGCCGACGGTCAGGATGGTATAGGTGCGCGCTGCCTCGCCGAACGGCATGCCCTGCTGGGCGACGCCGATGATCAGGCCGGCGACGATGTTGATGAAGGTGATCAGCAGGCCGGCGATGGCGTCGCCTTTGACGAATTTCGAGGCGCCGTCCATGGCACCGTAGAACGAGCTTTCGTCTTCCAGTTCCTTGCGCCGGGACTTGGCCACCTTTTCGTCGATCAGGCCGGCGGAGAGATCGGCGTCGATCGCCATTTGCTTGCCGGGCATGGCGTCGAGCGAGAAGCGCGCCGCGACCTCGGCGATGCGGCCCGAGCCCTTGGTGATGACGATGAAATTGACGATCACCAGGATGGCGAAGACGATGATGCCGATGACGAAATTGCCGGCCATCACGAAATTGCCGAAGGCCTCGATGACATGGCCGGCGGCGGCCGTGCCTTCGTGGCCATGCGACAGGATGAGGCGGGTCGAGGCGAGATTGAGCGCCAGCCGCAGCATGGTCGCGATCAAGAGGACGGTCGGGAAGGACGAGAATTCCAGCGGCTTGTGAATGAACAGGCCGGTCATCAGGATCATGACCGAGGTGATAATCGACACCGCCAGCATGACGTCGAGCAGCAAAGCCGGCAGCGGGAAGATCAGGATCACCAGGATCCCGAGCACGCCGACGGCCATCCAGAGATCCGGCCTGGTCAGCCAGCCGGTCATGGCGCCGAGCGACAGACCTCCCGCGCCGGCGGCCCTTGCCGCCCCACCTGCCGTCACATCGGTCATGCCACGCCCCCGGGCCGGCGAAGAGATGAACGGCCCTGGGCAAGATTTGCCGGGGGGATGGTTAACGGAGAGTTACGATCGCGGGCATGCGACAATTTCGGCCCGGGCTGCGGCATGCGCGCACCACGCCCCCGCCTACGGCTTGCCCCCGGGATGCGCTGATGTCAGTTCTTTGGCATCGGCCCGGGGCCGGACCAGATCGCATGGAGAGCAGGGAATGCCGGATTTTCGTTTGAGCGGCGCCGGCGGCACGCCGGGCGGGCTGATCCCGTTCTTTGTCGGCCTTGGCATGACGATCGCCGGCGCCTATCTCTTCACCACCCAGGTCACCGTCTCCGGCGGGTCCTGGACGCTCGGCGGCTACTCGGCCTTCGGCCTGTCGCTGGTGCCGCTCCTGTTCGGCATCGGCATGCTGTTTTTCGACGGCGGGTCGCGCCTCGGCTTCCTGCTCCTGTTCGCCGGCGTGGTGATCATCCTGGCGGGGATCCTGACCAATCTGACGATCTATTTCGTGCCGACCAGCCTGTTCAACACGATCATCATGCTCGGGCTGCTCGCCGGCGGCATCGGGGTGGTGCTGAAATCGCTGCGCTGAAGGCGATCGTTAGGCCCGCGTTAACTCCCTGGTAACCACCCACCCGGCAATTCTTGCCCACCGCACCGGCCGACGCCGGTTCGGGGGTGCAAGAGGCCCGACGCATTTGAACGGCATCCTTGAGTTCGTGAGGAACATCGGCGCGACGCGCATCGCCGCCATGGGCGCGGTGGCGCTCGGGCTGGTCGGCTTTTTCATCTACATCATCCTCCGGATGAGCCAGCCGAACATGTCGCTCCTGTTCTCCGACCTGACGCTGGAGGATTCCGCCCAGGTCGTGAAGGAACTCGAGCGCCGGCAGATCCGCTTCCAGATCCGCAATGACGGCGGCCAGATCTTCGTCACCCAGGATCAGGTGGCGCGCGTGCGCATGCAGCTCGCCGAGGGCGGCCTGCCGCGCGGCGGCGGCGTCGGCTACGAATTGTTCGACAAGGGCGACGCCCTGTCGTCGACCTCCTTCGTCCAGAACATCAACCACCTCAGGGCGCTGGAGGGCGAGCTCGCCCGCACCATCCGCGGCATCGAGCGGGTCCAGTCGGCGCGGGTCCATCTGGTCATGCCGGAGCGGCCGCTGTTTTCGCGCGAACGCGTCGAGCCTTCGGCCTCGATCGTGCTGCGCATGCGCGGCGGGCTGGAGCCGCCGCAGATCCGCGCCATCAGGCACATGGTCGCTTCCGCCGTGCGCGGCCTGTCGCCGCAGCGGGTGTCGATCGTCGACGAGGGCGGCCGGCTCCTGGCCGACGGCGCCGGCGATCCCGCGGGCATGTCGGGCACCACCGCGGACGAACGCCGGGTCGGCCACGAGCAGCGGCTGCGCGAACAGGTCGAAAGCATCATCGCCTCCGTCGTCGGCCCCGGCCGCGCCCGCGTCCAGGTCACCGCCGACATGGACTTCAACCGGATCACCCAGACCTCGGACGATTTCGATCCGGAGCGGCGGGTGGTGCGGTCGACCCAGACCCGCGAAGAGCAATCGAGCTCGGCGGACGGCAATCGCGATGGCCAGGTCACCGTCGGCAACGAACTGCCCGGCGCCAACAATACCGCGGCCGCCAACAACAGCCGCGAGGCGAGCAAGAAGTCCGAGGAGATCATCAATTACGAGATCGCCCGCACCCAGCGCACCGAGGTGGTCGAGGGCGGCCGGATCAAGCGGGTATCCGTCGCCGTGCTGGTCGACGGCATCTATGCCCGCGACGGCCAGGGCAATATCAACTACCAGCCGCGCGCGGCCGAAGAGCTCGAACGGATCGGCGCGCTGGTGCGGTCGTCGATCGGCTTCGACCAGCGGCGCGGCGACCAGGTCGAGGTGGTCAACCTGCGCTTCGCCGAGGGCCCGCAGCTCGCCGCCCTCGAACCGCCCCGGCCGTGGTGGCAGGTCTATGAACCGACCAAGGACGACGTCCGCTCGGGCATCGAGCTCGCCGTGCTGCTGCTCGTCTCCGGTCTGGTCATCCTGTTCGTGGTCCGGCCGCTGCTGAAGCGCATCGTGACGCCCGATCCGCCGGCCAAGCTGCCTGCCGTCGCGGCGGCGTCGGCGGGCGCCGCTGCCGCGGAGGCGGCGACCCAGGCCGCCGCCGCCAGCCTGCCGGTCCCGGCGCCGCCGCTGGTGCCGTCCGACAACCCGACCATGCGCATGATCGAGATGGCCCAGATCCACGGTGAAGTGCATGCCGCCTCGCTCGCCAAGGTCGGCGAGCTGGTCGACAAGAACCCCCATGAGACGGTGTCGATCATCCGTCAGTGGCTGAGCGATGCGGAGCCGAAATGAGCAGCGCCGGCACCGCCCGCGAAAGCGAATTCGCCTCCGCGCTCGCCGCCCTCTCCGGCGGCGGCCGGGTCTCGACCGATGCGGCCAAGGGACTGACCGGCGCCCAGCGCGCCGGCGTGCTGATGCTGTCGCTCGGCGACAAGGTCTCGGCCAGGATCTGGAAGATGCTGGACGACGACGAGATCCGCCAATTGTCGATCGCGATGTCGCAGCTCGGCAATATCGGCGCCGAGGTGGTCGAGGGCCTGCTGCTCGAATTCATCGGCCGGCTGTCGTCGGCCGGCGGCCTGATGGGCAATTTCGACGCGACCGAGCGGCTCCTGTCGCAATTCATGCCGTCCGAGCGCGTGGCGCTGCTGATGGAAGAGATCCGGGGACCTGCCGGCCGCAACATGTGGGAGAAGCTCTCCAACGTGCAGGAGCAGGTGCTCGCCAACTATCTGAAGAACGAATATCCGCAGACGGTCGCGGTCGTCCTGTCGAAGATCAAGCCGGAACATGCCGGCCGGGTGCTGGCGATCCTGCCCGAGGAATTCGCGCTCGACGTGGTCGGCCGCATGCTCAAGATGGAAGCCATCCAGAAGGACGTGCTGGAGCGCATCGAGCAGACCCTGCGCACCGAGTTCATGTCGAACCTGTCGCAGACCAGCCGCCGTGACAGCCACGAGGCGATGGCCGAGATCTTCAACTCGTTCGACCGGCAGACCGAAACGCGCTTCCTGACCGCGCTGGAAGAGCAGAGCCGCGACTCGGCCGAGCGCATCAAGAACCTGATGTTCACCTTCGACGACCTCGCCAAGCTCGATTCCGGCTCGGCCCAGACGCTGGTGCGCCAGGTCGACAAGGACAAGCTGGCGGTGGCGCTGAAGGGCGCGACCCAGACCATGCGCGACTTCTTCCTGAAGCAGATGTCGACCCGCGCCGCGAAGATGCTGCAGGACGACATGCAGGCGCTCGGGCCGATGCGGCTCAAGGATGTCGACGAGGCCCAGGCGATCCTGGTCAACCTCGCCAAGGATCTCGCCGCCAAGGGCGAGATCATGATCTCCAAGAACCGTGCCGACGACGAACTGGTCTTCTAGGACAACGATGATGACGAGACCGGTCAAATTCCTGTTCGACACCGAGTTCGCCGCCGAGGCGAAGCAGGAGTCCGAGCCCAAGGTGACGCTGGTCGAGCATCAGGCCGTGGTGGCGCTGGCCCGCCAGGAGAGCCATTCGGCCGGCCTGGCGCAGGGCGAGAGCCAGGCCATGGCGTCGATCGAGCGGCAGCGGGCGCAGGCGCTCAGCAGCATCGGCAGCCGCATGGTCGACGCGGCGGCCGCGCTGATGGCGCTGGAGAGCCGGCTCGAGCAGGAGGCGATCGACATCGCGGTGGCGGTCGCCACCAAGCTCGCCGCCTCGCTGGTCGAGCGCCAGCCGCTGGCCGAGATCCGCGCCCTGGCGGGCGACTGCTTCACCAATCTGCGCAGCGTGCCGCATCTGGTGGTGCGCGTGCATGACGACCTGCTCGAGGATGCCCGCACCGAGCTGACCCGGCTCGCCGCCGAACGCGGCTTCGACGGACGCCTGGTCATCCTGGCCGAACCGATCATCGCGCCGGGCGATTGCCGGATCGAATGGTCGACCGGCGGCATCGTGCTGGACCGCGACGAGACCGCCTTGAGGATCGCCGAGGCCGTGCAGCGTTACCTGGGCCCCGAGACGCCCGCCACCTTCGAGAGGACGCCATGACCGATACGCCCGAAAACGGCATGCCGCTGCCCGATCTCGAACAGGATGCCGATATCGATCTGGTGCCGGGCGAGGGCGGTTTTCCCGCCTTCGGTGCCGCCGACGGCGATGGCGGCTCGAAGACCGCGGCCGACCTGGAGGCGGTGTTCGACGTGCCGGTGCATGTCTCCGCCGTGCTCGGCCGCTCGCGCATGGATGTCGGCGAGCTCTTGAAGCTCGGTCCCGGCGCGGTGCTTGAGCTCGACCGCAAGGTCGGCGAAGCCATCGACATCTATGTCAATGATCGCCTCGTGGCGCGAGGCGAGGTGGTGCTGGTCGAGGACAAGCTCGGCGTCACCATGACCGAAATCATCAAGGCCGACCGCTGAAGGAACCCGAACCATGCGCCTCCTGATCGTCGGAACGCTCAAGGGCCAGCTCTCCATCGCCACCAAGATGGCGGTCGACAAGGGCGCCGCCGTCACCAATGCCGAGGATATCGATACCGCGCTGAGGGTGATGCGCGCCCGCGGCGCCGACCTGATCATGGTCGACGTGGCGATCGACGTGCGCGCCCTGGTGAAGGCGCTGGCGGACGAAATGATCGCCGTGCCGGTGGTCGCCTGCGGCACCTCCAACGACGCCCGCGCGGCGGTCGCGGCGATCCATGCCGGCGCCAAGGAATATATCCCGCTGCCGCCCGACCCGGAGCTGATCGCGGCGGTGCTGGCGGCGGTGGCCAATGACGCCCGTCACCTGATCTATCGCGACGAGGCGATGGCGCGGGTGGTGCAGCTGGCCAACCAGGTTGCCGGCTCGGATGCCTCGATCCTGATCACCGGCGAGAGCGGCACCGGCAAGGAGGTGCTCGCGCGCTACGTCCACACCAAGTCGAACCGCGCCAAGGCGCCGTTCGTGGCGGTGAACTGCGCCGCGATCCCGGACAATCTCCTGGAGAGCGAATTGTTCGGCCACGAGAAGGGCGCCTTCACCGGCGCCGTGGCGCGCCGGGTCGGCAAGTTCGAAGAGGCCAATGGCGGCACGCTGCTGCTCGACGAAATCTCGGAGATGGACATCCGGCTGCAGTCCAAGCTGCTGCGTGCCATCCAGGAGCGGGTGATCGACCGGGTCGGCGGCACCCGGCCGGTGCCGGTCGATATCCGCATTCTCGCCACCTCCAACCGGACGCTCGCCGACGAGGTGCGCAAGGGCACTTTCCGCGAGGATCTGCTCTACCGGCTCAACGTGGTGAACCTGAAGCTGCCGCCGCTGCGCGACCGGCCGGCCGACGTGCTGGAGCTGGCGGCCCATTTCGCCAAGAAATATGCCGAAGCCAATGGCATGGCGGTTCGGGTGCTGTCGGCCGATGCCCGCCGGCAACTGACGGTCGCCCGCTGGCCGGGCAATGTCCGCGAGCTGGAAAACACCATCCACCGGGCGGTGCTGCTGTCGTCCGGCGCCGAGATCGGCGCCGATGCGATCCGCACGCCCGACGGCGCCAGGCTCGACGAGCGGCGCGGCGGCGATGCGGTGGCGGCCCAGGCGGCGGACGTGGCGGAGGCGGTGACCCGCGGGCTCATCGGCCGGACCGTCGCCGATGTCGAGCGCGACCTGATCCTCGATACGCTCGGCCATACGCTCGGCAACCGGACCCATGCCGCCAATATCCTGGGCATCTCGATCCGGACATTGCGCAACAAGCTCAACCAATATGCCGACGAGGGCCATGCCGTCACGCCGCCGCCGCAGGGCGAGGCACGTTACGAGGCGCGCTACGGCTGAGGCGGGGCAAGGTCGCCATCTGTCCTCCGACGGGGCTTTCGCCCCGCGCCGCGATCGGCTTTGATGGCGTGACGTGCCGATACACGTCCCGTTCATCAGCCCCGGATCGCCCAAGCCCATGACGCTTCCCGCCTCGCTCGCCGGCCGCCTCCAGCTTCCGGTCATCGGCTCGCCGCTGTTCATCGTTTCCAACCCGGACCTGGTCATCGCGCAATGCAAGGCCGGCGTCGTGGGCTCCTTCCCGGCGCTCAATGCCCGCCCCGGGCCGGTGCTGGAAGACTGGCTGAAGCGGGTGATCGACGAACTCGGCGCATATGACGAGGCCAATCCGCACGCGCCCTCGGCGCCCTTCGCGGTCAACCAGATCGTCCACAAATCGAACGACCGGCTGCAGCACGACATCGATCTCTGCGTCAAATACAAGGTGCCCGTCGTGATCACCTCGCTCGGCGCCCGGCCGGAGCTGAACGAGGCGATCCATTCCTATGGCGGCATCACGCTGCATGACGTGATCAACATCACCCATGCCCGCAAGGCCCTGGAGAAGGGCGCCGACGGGCTGATCGCGGTGGCGGCGGGCGCCGGCGGCCATGCCGGCATGATCTCGCCGATCGCGCTGATCCAGGAGATCCGGCAGTTCTTCGACGGGCCGCTGGCGCTGTCGGGAGCGATCGCCACCGGCCGGGCGGTGCTGGCGGCCCAGGCCATGGGCGCCGATCTCGCCTATATCGGCTCGGCCTTCATCGCCACCCGCGAGGCCAATGCGACCGAGGCCTACAAGCAGGCGATCGTCGACGGCAAAGCCGGCGACATCGTCTATTCCAGCCTGTTCACCGGCGTGCACGGCAACTATCTCAAGGCCTCGATCGTCAATGCCGGCCTCGATCCCGACAATCTGCCCGACGGCGATCCGAGCAAGATGAGTTTCGGTTCCGGCGGTTCGTCGAAGAGCAAGGCCTGGCGCGACATCTGGGGTTCGGGACAGGGCATCGGCGCGGTCAACGGCGTCGAGAGCACAGGTGAGTTCGTCAGCCGGCTGAAGCGCGAATATGTCGCGGCGCAGGCCGAGCTCGCCGGCGCGACCCATTGGCCGAAGCGCGCCGCCGGCTGAAACAGGCGGAGACACCCGGCGTCGGGCGGCTGAAACCGCGATGGGCGAAGAGGCGCTGCCTCTTTCCCGTTTGCGGCAGCATCGCCATGACCGTGTTTCGTTTCGTCCTCGCCGCCCTCGGTTTTGCCGGAAGCCTGGGCCTGGGCTCCGGTTCCGCCGCGATGGCGCAGGTCGCGGCCGACGGCAGCCGGCATTCGTCCGGGCATGGGCTCGGCTGCTCGGTCGTGCTCGATCGTTGCGTCCTGCGCTCCGGGGTCATCGAGATCAGCCGCGGCTATGCGCCCGACGCCACCTGGGAGATCGCCGTCGTGGACGCGGCGGCGCCGGATGGAACGCTGCGCTTCGGTCCCGATTCGGGCGGTGCGACTGACACGTCGCCGCTGGTGTTTCCGCCCGCGGCCTGGGCCATGCAGGGGCCGGCCGGCCGCGCCGTGCTGCTCGACCGCGCCAAGGCGACCACATTGCTGGCACGGCTGATCGCACAGGGCGAGCGGCGCTCCAGCCTGACCGTCGATGGTCCCGGGGGCGCGCACGGCGGCATCATCGATATACCGGCGCTCGGCACCGATCTCATCTGGATCGACCGGCAGCAAGGCCGGAGGGATGCCGACAGAAACGCCGGTTCGCCGCGGGCGCCGCGGCTGGGCAATGATGCGCGCGACGCCATGGCGCAGCGGCTTGCCGGTCCCGGGGCCGGCTTCGACGCCTTGCCGCCGCAGGTCCTGGCGGTCCATCGCCGGCGCGCGCCGGAATGCGTCCGCGACGTGCCCGCGCCCGGCCGGCGCGGAGCCCCGCCGAGCGACGTCAGCGTCAATCATGGCCTCTGGCTGAACAATGGTGATGCCGTCTTCGTGGTGTTCTGCCGCCGGGTCGGCAACGTCTCGACAAGCCGGCTCTATCTGGCCGAGGGTGAGGCGCTCGACCGGATCAAGCCGCTCAGCGCGCCGGTGTGGGACCCCCAGGCGCGGCGGTTCTCGCCAAAGCTCGACCTGCCCGGCGATGTCGTGTCCTGGTCGGGCCTGCAGCAGCTCAGCCACCGCTGGACGGTCGGCGACTGCGACCTCGTCCAGACGACGCGCGTGCTGCGTGGTGAAGCCGTGGTCGTCGCGATCGCGGGCAATGGCTGCCGGACACTCGACGGCCGGCGTCAGGCCAATCGCATGGGCCAGGAGCAGGAGATCTTCCGCGCGCCGCCCGAGCATCGCTAGGGCCGGCCGTCACCGCGCCGAAGCGCTCACGCCGAGCCTTGGCAAAGTTCTTGCGAAGCCTCGTTCCGGCATGGCCGGCCACGCGACGCGTGAGCCTCAGCACGGAGCAAGACCATGATCACTCGCCGGACAGCGACCGCAGCCCTCGGCCTGACGCTTTTCGCGCCACATGTGCGGGCGCAGGCGCCGACAACGATCAAGTTCACCCTGGGATGGAAAACGCAAGGCTCCGATGCGCCGTTTTTCGTGGCGCGCGACAAGGGTTATTTCCGCGAGGCCGGCCTGGATGTGATCATCGACCAAGGCGAGGGATCGGGCGCCACCGTCACGCGCATCATGGGCGGTGCCTATGATGCAGGCTTCGGCGACATCAATGCGATTATTCAGAATGCAGCGACGCGGCCGGCCGACACGCCGGTGATGGTCTACCAGATGTGGAACCAGCCGCCGTTTGCCTTCGTCGCCAAGACGTCGAGCGGCATCAAGACCATCCGCGACCTGGAGGGACGCACGCTGGGCGGTGCGCCGGGCACGCCGACCACGCGGCTCCTGCCGGTCTTCGCCAAGGCCAACAATCTCGACCTCGCCAAGATGAAACTGACCAGCATGGCGCCCAACCTGCAGGAGCCCATGCTGATCCAGGGCCAGATCGACGCGGCCCTGGTGTTCAACATCACCAGCTATTTCAACCTGGTGCTGAACCGCCAGGATCCGGACAAGGATTTCACCTGGTTTGCCTTCGGCGACTTCGGGCTCGATCTCTATTCCAACGGCATGATGGTGTCGCAGAAGCTGATCCGCGACAATCCGCGCGCCGTGGCCGGACTGGTCAAGGCGGTGAACCGGGCGAGCATCGAGGTCGCGGCCGATCAGACCATGGCGATGGCCGCGGTGCAGGCCTATGACGGCCTGGTCAACATCCCCGTGGAGAAGCGCCGGCTGCAATATGCCTTCGACAAGCTGATCATCTCGCCGGAGTTGCGTGAGATCGGTTCGGGCGACGTCAAGGACGACCGCCTGACGCGGGCGATCGGCATGGTGGTGACCGGCTACGAACTGGCGCGCACGCCGGCGGCGGCCGAGATCTTCAACCGGACATTCCTGCCGCCGCGGGCTGAGCGCGAACTCGCCTACAAGATGAGCTGAGGGGAGGTCAGGCATTCGAACCACCTGGCTGAGCGGATCGACCGGCTGCCGCAGGGCGCTCGCCGGGGGTGACGTAGAGACCCTGCGACGCTCGTCGTGACGCCGGACGGGGACGGCCGTATGAGGGCAGCCCTCACGATCCCGGAACGATGCCCTCGGGCAGGCCGGCGACATGGGCGGCGATGGCGCCGGCGGTGCAGAGCCAGATCTGTTCGCGCCGCTCCGCGATATGGGCGAGCGCCCGGCGCAGATGGCGCAGGCGGTAGGGCTGACCGACAATATAGGGATGCAGCGCGATGCCCATGACCAGCGGCCCCGAGGCCGACTGCTCCAGCATCTCGTCGAACTGGTCGATGATCATCGCCGCGAATTGCTCGGCCGAGTCCTTGCGCGCCACGATCGCGGGAATGTCGTTCAGCTCCTGCGGGTAGGGCAGGCTGAGAATGCGCCGCTTGTCGCGGGTGGCGAACCAGATCGGCTGGTCGTCCTGGCACCAGTCGAGCAGGTAGCCGTAGCCGGCTTCGGCGAGCAGATCCGGCGTGACATGGCTCTGCGAGATCCAGGGGCCGAGCCAGCCTCGCGGCGGCGTTCCCTCGGCTGCCGTGATCGTCGCCGTGGTCTCGGCGATCAACTGGCGCTCGGAGACTTCGTCGAGCACGCCCTGGCGCTCCGAATTGCTGCGGCCATGGCCGAGCACTTCGTCGCCGCGCGCCCGGAAGGCATCCATCACCTCGGGGCAATAGCCGTAGATCGAACTGTTCACCAGCACCGAGGCGGGCAGCCGCAACTGGTCGAACAGGTCGACCATGCGCCAGATCCCGACACGGTTGCCGTAGTCGCGCCAGGCGTAGTTCAGCACGTCGGGTTGCGGGCCCGCCGGCGCGAGTTCGGCGCCGAGCCCGGTGCCGAAGGCGAAGTGTTCGAGATTGACGCCGAGATAGACGGCAAGCCGCTTGCCGCCAGGCCAGTCATAGACCGGCCGTGCCTTGATCGGGCTATAGGCGTAGCGGCCGTGGCCGGGCAGGTGCGGGGCGGACGGGGAAGCGGTCATGGCAACCTATGCGAAAGCGGTGGCGGCGCTGCGCGCCCTGGCGGTTTGACGGATCGGGCTGGTTCAAGGCAAGTGCCATGCCGACCACCGTCGTCTCGTCATGCGGGTTGCCTTCGCCGGGCGCCGCGCCATGATCCCGTTCGAGCCCTCCAGTCCGGATTTGCCATGACCGCATCGTTCCCCGCAGCTGCCGATCTCACCATCTGCTTTGCCCACGCGGCCTATCGCATGGGCGAGGAATTCGCCCGGCGCGCCACCGGCCTGAAGTCCTTCGAGGTGCGCAATGCGGAGGAGTTCGCCGCCCGCATCGGCGAGGCGGATGTCGTGGTGGTCTCGGGCATGTGGCGCAACGCGCCGGTCGAGCGTGCCGGCAAGCTGCGCTTCATCCAGTCGATCAGCGCCGGCCTCGACCAGTATGATCTCGCCGTGCTGCGCCAGCGCGGCATCAGGCTCGCCAGCGCCCAGGGCGTCAACGCCAATGCGGTCGCCGAGCACGCCATGGGCCTGATGCTGGCGCTGACCCGCAAGATTCATACGAGCCGGGACAACCAGGCCAAGCGCTTCTGGCGACCGATGATCGGCAATCCGGCCGAGCGCGAGGACGAGCTCGCCGGCAAGTCGCTGCTGATCGTCGGGCTCGGCGGCATCGGGCTGAGGCTCGCCCGCTTCGCCCGGGCCTTCGACATGAAGGTGACCGGCGTCAAGCGCGACACCTCGGTCAAGCTCGACGGGGTCGACCACCTGGTCTCGCCGGCCCAATTGGCCGAGGCGATCGGGGAAGCCGACATCGTGGCGCTGACCTGTCCGCTGACGCCGGAGACGACGCATCTGATCGACGCGTCCATGCTCGGCCGGATGAAGCCCTCGGCGCTGCTGATCAATTGCGCGCGCGGCAAAGTGGTCGACGAGGATGCGCTGATCGAGGCGATCAAGGCGGGCGGCATTGCCGGCGCCGGGCTCGACGTGCTGCGCGAGGAGCCTTTGCCGGCGACCTCGCCGCTCTGGGGCTTCGAGAACGTGCTGATCACGCCGCATGTCGGCGGTGAGACCGCCGCCTATGAGGCGCGCGTGGTCGATCTTCTGATCGAGAACCTGGCGCGGCTCGGCCGCGGCGAGGCGACGCTTGCCAATCAGGTGATCTAGCAACCGGCGCCGGGCGCCGCACGTGGGAGGAGAGCATGAGCGGACTTGATCATCTCGGTGTGTCGGCGAGCGACTATGCGCGCTCCCGCGCCTTCTACGTGGCGGCCCTGGCGCCGCTCGGCATCAAGATCCTGATGGAGTTTTCCGATCCGGGACGCGAGGTCAGCGGCTTCGGCGGCGACCGGCCGTTCTTCTGGGTCAGCGGCGGCGGCGCGCACCAGGGCCGCCTGCATATCGCCTTCAGCGCGGCGACACGCGCCGAGGTCGACGCCTTCCACCGCGCGGCGCTCGCCGCCGGCGGCACCGACAATGGTGCGCCAGGCATCCGCGCGCATTACCACCCGACCTATTACGGCGCCTTCGTCCGTGACCTGGACGGCTACAATATCGAGGCGGTCTGCCACGCGCCGGAATGAAGCCGGCGGGGCCCGTCAGCCGGCCAAGGTCACCACGACGGCGCCGTTGCGGGTGGCGACGACGGTGTGTTCGTACTGCACCGTCGGCGCCATCGGCGCGCTGTAGAGCGTCCAATCGTCGTCACCGTCCTCGGCCCATTCGGCGCCGAGCGACAGGAACGGCTCGATGGTGAAGACCAGGCCCTCGGTCATCCGCCGCCGCTCGGAGCGATCCGGCCAGGTGGCGATCTCGGTCGGCTCCTCGTGCAGGGAATGGCCGACGCCGTGGCTCGCGAGATTGCGCACCAGCGTGTAGCCGTTCCTGGCGGCGAAAGCGCCGACGGCGTCGCCGATGCCGGCCAGCGGCCGGTTGACGCCGACCTCGCGGATGCCGGCCCACATGGCGCGCCGGCCGTCGCGGCAGAGCCTGGCGACCTTGGCCGACACCGGCGGCACCGGGAAGGACGCGCCGGTATCGGCGAACAGGCCGTCCTTTTCGGCGGAGACATCGATATTGACGAGATCGCCGGCCCGGATGATGCGCGCGCCCGGAATGCCGTGGGCGATCTCCTCGTTGACGCTGATGCAGGTGGCGCCGGGAAAGCCATAGGCCATTTCCGGAGCCGGCCGGGCGCCGGCCTGGTCGAGGAGCGCGCGGCCGATGCCGTCGAGCTCGGCGGTGGTCATGCCCGGCTCGATCGCCGCGCCCATGGCCTCGAGCACACGGGCGACGATCCGGCCGATCGCCTTGAGCCGGATCAGGTCGTCGTCATTGGAAATGGTCATCTGGCGGTTCGAGCCTCGCGGGTGGCGAATGCCTCTTACACCAGCGCGCCGGCTGCGTCAGGTCGGCCGTCGGTCCGGCCGCATCGGTTGTCGAAGCGCCGGCTCAGGGCACCAGGGTGGCGAGCAAAGCCGGCCAATGGCCCTCGGCCCTGGCGATGGCGGCCTCCGGATCGGCGGCGAAGCGGGCGCGGTTGCGTTCCGAATGGAACACGTAGAGCCGCTCCTCGTGGATGCTCCAGACCGAGGGGTGGCCGGTCGCCGGATTGCCCTCGCCGACGGCGATCGGGTCATAGCCGCCGAAGCGCGGCTCGTAGACCGAGGGATCACGCATGAAGGCCGCGCGATTGCCCTCGTTCAGGAAGCGCCAGGTGGCGCCGGCCCAGGGCAGTTCATAGTCGCGCAGGCCCTCGCGTGGCGCGCGGTCGGTGAAATAGGCGACCGGGTCGATGCCATAGAGGGCGAGCCCGGTGAGACGATCGGTCACAACCCGCTCGGTGGTGGCGGCGCGTGGTGACGATTGGCCGTCGGCCATCGCGATGATCAAGGCAAAGCCCGCATAAAGCCCCGTGATCGCCATGGTCCAGGCCAGAGGGCGCAGGAACTGCCTCATCACCGACATCATCTTCCCCAAATCTGCACGTCATCGAATCACTGAGCGAGCTTCGCAATTCACGGTGTGCACTTCGTTACCGAGAACGTCGAAATCATGGCCTGGTGACCAAATGGTTACCTTCATCCACTAGCTTATTTGCCCAAGGGCGTGCCCAAGGCGGCCGCACCGACATTTGCCGCGAGGTGATCAATGCGCAGTCTTTCCAAGTTTGACCGGCGGGCCATCCTGACCGGTCTCGCCGCGACGGCCCTGGTCGGTTTCGACCGACAGGCGCTGGCGCAGCGGTCCTATCAATCGGAAACGCCGCAGACTTTTTCCGGCAACGAGGTCGTCACGGCCGGCCATCGCTTTTTCGGCGGCACCAGCCGGGGGCTGGCCAACCTGGTCGAACGGGCGACCCAGCAATGGGGCCAGCCGAGTGCCTATATCCTGGGTCAGGAAGGCTCGGGGGCCTTCGTCGCCGGGCTGCGCTACGGCGAGGGCGTGCTCTATACCAAGCACGGCGGCGACACCAAGGTGTTCTGGCAGGGCCCGTCGCTCGGCTTCGATTTCGGCGGCGACGGCGACCGCACGATGATGCTGGCCTACCGCGTCCGCAATCCCGACGATCTCTATCGCCGGTTCCTCGGCGTCAACGGTTCGGCCTATCTGGTCGGCGGGCTCAGCATGACGGCGCTGGCCGCCGACAACATGCTGGTGGTGCCGATCCGCACCGGCGTCGGCGCGCGCCTGGGCGTCAATGGCGGCTACCTGAAGTTCACGCCGAGCCCGACCTGGAACCCGTTCTGACCGGTGCCGGGCAAAGCCCGGCACATTGCTTTCATGATATGGATTGAACGGCCGCGGACCTTTCCGCGGCCGTTTTGGCGTGGCAGAAGGGAGTTGCCGACCCTGACGCGCATGGGAGTAGCCCGACCGTGACGATCGAGACCGCCATGGTCTTCGCCCTGGGGTTCCTGCTGGCCGCGCTCCTGGCGCTCGGTCTGCTCGGAGCCGTGTGGCGGCGTGCGGTCAGGCTGACCACCCGGCGGGTCGAGAATGCCATTCCACTCTCGATGGCGGAGATCAAGGCCGACAAGGATCAGTTGCGCGCCGAATTCGCGGTCGCCGCGCGCCGCCTCGAAATGAGCGCGGAGACCTTGCAGGGCAAGGTCAACGACCAGACCATCGAGCTGGCGCGCAGGACCGAGGCGATGCGCGACCTGGACGTCGAGCTGCGGGCACGGGCGGCGACGGTCGCCGGCCTGGAGACACGCAAGGCGGAGCTCGAGGCGGCGCTCGCCGCGGCTGTCGCCGCCGATGCGGAGAAGGCCAGGGAGCTGACCGTTTCAGCCACGGTCCTGGCGCAGAAGGAAGCCGAGTTCGCCGCCCTCGACAAGGAACTGGCGGCCAAGCTGGTCGAAAGCGATGGCCAGCGCGTCGAGATCGTGGCGCTTCGCACGCAGACGGAAAACCTGCGCAGCCAGGTGACCCAGCTCAGCAAGAGTTTCGCTGAGGCCGAGACCGACCTTGCCGGTCACCGGCAGTCATTCGCGGAAACCGCGACCGTGCTCACGGCTGAGCGTCAGCGGGCGGGTGAGCTTGGCGACACCATCACGGCGCTGCGCGCGAGCCTCGACGCCGAGGCGAGCCGGACCGCGCAGCTGAAGGTGGAGATCGAGAATCTGAAGGGCGCGATCGCCACCGAGCAGCAGCGGGCGAGCCGCGAGCAGGAGGCGCGCGACGCCGCCGAGCGCGCGCTCGCCACGCTGGAGGCCGAGCGCGACAAACTCAAGACCAAGCTGGCGGCCCAGACCATGCGCAATACCGAAACCGTCAAGGGCCTCAGGGAAACCGCGGAAACGCTGAAGGCCGAAAAGGGCGTGCTGGACGGTTCGCTGGCCCAGGCGCGGGACGACCGCGAGAAGATCCAGCGCGATCTCGCTCAATTGAAACGTGACATCGAGGCGGCCAAGAGCCGCGACGGCCGGGACAACGCCCTGCTGCGCGAACGGGTCAGCGCGGTGGCGGTCGAAGTCGCCCGCGTGACGGCGCTGCTCGAAGGGCCGAATTCGAAGATCGAGGCCATGCTTGCCGACTATGCCGCCGGCAAGACCGGCAAGGTGCGTGGCGAGCTCAGCCTGGCCGACCGCATCCTGGCCATTCAGGCCCATGCGGGGGCCGCCGCTCCGACGCCGGTCAACGGGGCGGAACAGCCCGCCGAATAGTCGGCCCGGCCCTGCACATTCGACGTTGACGGATTTGGCTTGCAACAAGGCCGCCCGGCAGGCCATCGCAGGCGGACGCGAGGAGGGCGCCATGCCGAATCAGCCGCCGACGTCCGTGCCGCCCGAGGCGGCCGGCCGCATGCCAGTCAACCAGGGCCGGGCCGATAACGCCTTGCGCGCGGCGATAGCAGTCGCGGCGATGGCCACGCCCGGACGCGTGGCGCGGTCCGGACCGTGGACGGGGCACGACGCATGATCACCAGCATCGCCGAGCAGTTCAACCTGCTGGCACTGCACGCGACGATGGAACTGGCGGAGGCCGGCGAGGCCGGCAAAGGTTTCACGGTGGTGGCCGCGGCGGCGGCCGGGCTCACCGAGCATGCCTGCGCGGCCGCCGGCCGAATCCAGGCGGAGATCGCGGCCTTGCGCGCCCTGCCCGATGATCTCGCCGATACATTGGCCTCGCTCGCCATCGCGATCGAGGCTGCGCAGAGCTTCGTCCAGGCGGTTGCCGTCGTCGGCAAGCAGCTGAAGCCGGCCGAGGCCTGAAATCCGGTCGAAGGGGCAGGGCCTACGGCTCGTTGAGGAAGGCCTCGACCATGGCCGCGGAGCGCGCCGGATCGGTCACCACGAACAGATGGCCGTCGTCGATCAGTTCCAGGCGCGCCTTCGGGATCAGCGTCGCCAGCAGGCGCGCATTGATCACCGGGATCAGCGGATCGTCGGTGCCCGACAGAATGAGGGTCGGCTGCTGCAGCATCCACAGCCAGGGCACGCTGGTCCAGCCGAGCATGGCCAGAAGCTGCAGCGTATAGCCATATTGCGACGAGCCGCGCATGGCCGCCGCGTGACGGTCGATCAGGTTCGGGTCCTTGCGGAAGGCGCCGCCATAGATCTCGGCGGCGATCGATTTCATGTAGCCGCGGTCGGTATAGCGCTGCGGGCTCGCCATCTTGGCCAGCACATTGGGCGCGCCCGGCAGCATGATCATGCCGGCCGACGTCGAAACCAGGACGAGCCGGCGGCAGACCTTGGGGAACTGAAAGGCGAATTGCTGCGCGAGGCCGCCGCCCCAGGATACGCCGGAGACGTCGACCTGATCGTAGCCGAGCTGGACGATCAGGTCGTAGGCGAGCCTTGCCATCGTCGAGGGCCGGTAGGGCAAGGTGGGCGCCGGCGAGCCGCCGATGCCGGGCACGTCGAAGATCACCGCCTCGGTCTCGGTGAGCGCCTCGAAGAACGGCTCGGCGAGCTCGAGATTGGCGCCGATGCCGTTGAACATCAGCAGCGGCGGCTTGTTCTTGGCGCCGGACTTGATGCCGACGCGCAGGACCTGCCCGCCGACGTCGATCATCCTGATGTCGAAGGCCGGCGGGCTCGCTGGGGCAGTCCGGGCTTGGGTCAAGGCATGCTCCTCAGGGGCGCGCGCCGGCGCGGGGAATCACCGATCGGGCTTGGTCGGCACGAAGGTTAGCAGATCGCCGTTTGCCGCAGCATCCGCCGGTGGACCTGGGGATAAGGCGGCCGGCCTCAGGGCTCGAACACATAGGTGCCGGGTGCCGGGCCGATGGGTTTGTGCGTCTTGCTGCCGGCCTGTTTCGGCGCGGCCACCTCGCCATTGCCGCGCTGCTTCAGCCAGTCGACCCAATGGGTCCACCAGGAGCCCTCCTGCTTGGCCGCGCCGGCGGCCCAGGCATCGGCATCGGCCTGTCCGGCCTTGCCGGTGACGAACCAGGCCTTGGGATTGCCCGGCGGGTTCAGCAGGCTCTGCAGGTGGCCCGAGTTGGACAGCACGAAGGTGGTGTCTTCGCCATAGATGCGGGCGGTCTGATAGACCGCCTTCCAGGGCGTGATGTGATCGGTCGTGCCGCCGATGACATAGGTCTCGGCCGTGACCTTCTGCATGTCGATCGGCGTGCCGTGGATCGCCATCTTGTTGGCGTTGACGAAGGGATTGGTGAAGATCAGGTCGAGGAAGTCGCCGTGCAGGCGCGCCGGCAGCCGGGTCGTGTCGGCATTCCAGAACAGGATGTCGAAGGCCGGCGGCTGGTTGCCCATCAGGTAGTTGTTGACCCAGTAGTTCCAGATCAGGTCGTTCGGCCGCATCCAGGCGAACATCTTGGCCAGTTCGTGGCCGTCGAGAATACCTCTCGTGGCCGACATCTGCTTGGCGGCGAGCACGGTCTCCGGGGTGACAAGGGCGGAGAAATCGGTGTCGGCGCCGGCCTCGGTATCGATCACGCAGACCGCCAGGACGATGCCGTTGAGCTTGTCCAGCTTCTGGCCGGCGAGCCAGCCGGCATAGGTCGATGTGGTGATGCCGCCCGAGCACGAGCCCATGACGTTGATCGTGTCCTGGCCGGTGATCTCGCGGGCCGCGTCGACCGCCTCGTCGAGCGCCTGGATATAGGTGTCGAGACCCCAGTCGCGCTGGCGGGCGGTGGGGTTGCGCCAGGAGATGCAGAAGGGCTGGATGCCGTTGGCGAGCAGGAAGCGGATCATGCTCTTGTTCGGCGACATGTCGACCGCATAATATTTGTTGATCTGCGGCGGCACGATCAGCAGCGGGCGCGCGAAGACCTTGTCGGTGGTCGGGGTGTAGAGGATGAGTTCCAGCACCTCGTTCTTGAACACCACCGTGCCCGGCGTGTTGGCGAGGTTCTCGCCGACCTTGAACTTGGACATGTCGACCTGGCTCGGCAGGCCGCCATTCTGCGCGAGGTCGGCAAGGTAGTTCTTCATGCCGTCGAGCAGGCTCTGTCCCTTGCTGTCGACGGCCTGCTTCAGGGCCAGCGGATTGCCGATCAGGGTGTTCGACGGCGACATGGCGTCGACGAAGATCGAGGTGACCAGGCGCGCGCGGGCGGCGTCCTTGTCGGGCAGGCTGGTCTTGGCGACCGCCTCGGTCACGGTATTGGCCCAGGCGACATAGGATTGCATGAGGCCGCGATGCAGCGCGTTCTCGCTCCAGGAGGGATGGGCGAAACGCTTGTCCTTCGGGTCGGGCGCGACCTCGGACCGGCCGGTGACGATCTTGCCGAGCTCACCGAGAAAGCCCATCCACTGCTGGGCGACGATCTGCGGCTGGGCCGCCAGCGCGCCGATCACCGTCTTCGCGGCGCTCATGAGATCCTCGCCGCGCAGGCCGACCAGCGGATTGAGCGCCAGGGTATTCTGCGAGGCCTCCTCGGCGATCTCGTCAGCGAGCGACCGGGCCGCTGGCCTGGCTTCGGCGGACGGTTTCGCCGCCCCCGCCTTGGCTGCGCCCGTCTTGGCCTCGGCCGCGCGCGTCGCGGCGGGCGTGGCGGGCATCTCGGCGGGCTCGGCCTTCGCCTTGCCTTTCGCCTTCGCCGGCGCGGCCCTGCCGGATGCGCCGGGCTTGGCAGTGGCGGCTTTTGCAGCTGCCGTCTTGGCAACAGTGGACTTGGGTGCCGGGGCGCGGGCCATGGGTCATGCTCCTGGTCATGTGATCATGCGAAGCGGTCGGGTGGTCGGTCAGGCGGCCTTGGTCATGTCCTTGATCGCCTGGTCGCGCAGTTCGCGGCGCAGGATCTTGCCGACATTGGTGCGCGGCAGATCGGTGCGGAACTCGATATATTTCGGCTTCTTGTAACCGGTGAGATTGTCCATGCAGAACTTCATCAGTTCTTCCTTGGTGAGGTTTGGATCCTTGCGGACCACGAACATCATCACGGCCTCGCCGGAATTGCGGTCGGGCACGCCGACCACGGCGCATTCGAGCACGCCGGGATGGCTCACCGCCACGCCCTCGATCTCGTTGGGATAGACGTTGAAGCCGGAGACCAGGATCATGTCCTTCTTGCGGTCGACGATGGTGATGTAGCCGCGCTCGTCCATGATGCCGATATCGCCCGACTTGAAGAAGCCGTCCGGGGTCATGACATTGGCCGTCTCGTCCGGGCGCTGCCAGTAGCCGGCCATCACCTGCGGGCCGCGAATGGCGATTTCGCCGGGCGAACCGAGCGGCACATCCTTGCCGTCGTCGTCGAGCAGGCGGATCTCGACATTGGGCAGAGGCAGCCCGATCGTGCCGGTATAGGCCGAGGAATCCGTCGGGTTGCAGGTGACGCCGGCGGAGGTCTCGGACAGGCCGTAGCCCTCGACGATCGGGCAGCCGGTCAGGGCGAGCCATTTCTTCGCCACCGCTTCCTGCACCGCCATGCCGCCGCCATTGGCGATCAGGAGATGCGAGAAGTCGAGCTTGGCGAAGTCGGGATGATTGGCCAGCCCGTTGAACAGCGTGTTGACGCCGGGCATGACGTTGAAGCGGTACTTCGCCAGTTCCTTGATCAGGCCGCCGAGGTCGCGCGGATTGGGGATCAGCACATTGACGCCGCCCATGCGCATGGCGAGCAGCGCGCAGGAGACGAAGGCGAAGACATGATAGAGCGGCAGCGCGCAGATGAAGACCGGCTGGCCTTCGATCGGCTTGCGCCTGAGCCCCGGCTGGGTCCAGGCCTCGGAGGCCAGGAGATTGCCGATCAGCGTGCGGTGGAGCAGCGTGGCGCCCTTGGAGACACCGGTGGTGCCGCCGGTATATTGCAGCACCGCGACGTCGTCGGGCGTGATCTCCGGCTTGGCGAAAGCAAGGCTCCGGCCGCGGGCCAGCGCAGTGTTGAAGCGGATCGCGCCGGGCAGCGAATAGGCGGGGATCGCCTTCTTCACATTGCGCAGCACGAAGTTGACGATGGTGCCTTTCGGAAAGCCGAGGAGGTCGCCGACCGCAGCCAGGATCACATGCTTGATCGGCGTCTCGGCGATCACCTCGCCGAGCGTCGCGGCGAAGTTCTCCAGGATGATGATCGCCTGGGCGCCGGAGTCCTTCAGCTGGTGCGCCAGCTCGCGCGGCGTGTAGAGCGGATTGACATTGACGACGATGAAGCCGGCGCGCAGCACGGCGGCGACAGCGACCGGGTATTGCAGGACGTTGGGCATCATGATCGCGACGCGATCGCCCTTCTTCAAACCGCGTGATTGAAGATAGCCGGCGAGTGCCGCAGACAGTGCATCGACCTCACCAAACGTGAGTGCCTTGTCCATGCAGATATAGGCTTTGTCGTTGCGATATTTGGCGAAGCTCTCTTCGAGCAGAGCCACCACGGAGGAGTACTTGTTGACGTCGACGTTCTCAGGAACGCCGGCCGGATAAGACTTCAGCCAGAACCGGTCCAAGAGCTTACCCTCCCGCTATTTTTTCGTTGTGGCGAGCTTAGAGCGGCTTGGCTGTCGCGTTCAAGAGGCCGCTCTCGGAGAGGTCGCGCGAATAGCTTGCGAGAATCACGAAAAATCAGCAGCTTGACTGAGGAGAGGATGGACTTGCCTTCGGTTAGCGTATCGGCGTTCAATGGTGGCACCGAGCCCCGCGCTAGGCCCTCCGCCACGGCGCAGGAGAAAATCGGCCCCAGGGGAAACGAAGATGAAACAGCTCAGCGGCATCGACGCTACGTTTCTCTACATGGAAACGCCCGAAACTCCGATGCATGTCGCGGGGCTGACGCTCTATGAAAAACCGCACGGCCTGAGCGGATCGTTCTACGACCATTTCCGCACCTTCTTCGCCACGCGCCTGCACCTGATCCCGATCTTTTCCAAGAAGCTCGCGCGCACGGTTCTCGACCTCGACCATCCAGGCTGGGTCGATGCTTCCAATGTCGATCTCGACTACCACATCAAGCACACCAGCCTGCCCAAGCCCGGGACCTTCGCGCAGCTCGAGGCGATGGTCGGCGACCTGCATTCGGTGACGCTCGACCGGTCGCGTCCGCTCTGGCAGTTCACCGTCATCGAGGGCTTCGAGAACGGTCAGGTGGCGCTCTATTCGAAGGTGCATCATGCCGCCGTCGACGGCGGCGCCGGCATGGTGATCACCAAGGCGCTCTACGATATCTCGGAGACGCCGCGCGAGGTCGAGCCGCCGCCGGAGCCGGCCCCGAAAAAGCCCAAGCCAGACCCGGCCGAAAGGGCTCTCGCCAATCTCAATACCCTCATGAGCAATGCGGTGCGCCAGCACTTCACGGTGCTCGCCGCCGGCGCGCAGATGCTGACGACGGTCGCCGGCCTGCTGGCTCCGGGGAGCGACAAGGACAAGGCCGAGAGCGGGCCGCCGACGCTGCCGACCGTGCTGCCGCCGAAGACGCCGTTCAACGTCACGATATCGGGCCAGCGCGCTTATGCCGCCCGCTCGCTGTCGCTGACCGACGCCAAGCTGATCGGCAAGGCCACCGGCACCAAGATCAACGACGTGGTGATGGCGATCTGCTCAGGCGCGCTCCGCCAATATCTGCTCGACAAGAAGGCGCTGCCGGCGACTCCGCTGATCGCCTTCGTGCCGATCTCGCTGCGCGAGGCCGGCAATACCGACATCAACAATCAGGTCTTCGGCATGAGCTGTCCGCTGGCGACCGACATTGCCGATCCACTGGAGCGGCTGATGTCGATTCAGAAGACCGCGACCACGTCGAAATCGATCGCCGGCGTCACCAAGGATGCGGCGCCCAAGGACTTCACCTTGCTCGGTGCACCGCTGTTCCTGCCCGGGATGATGCAACTGTTCGGCAAGTCGGGATTGGCCGATGTCATCCCGATGGGCGCCAACGTGGTCATCTCCAACACGCAGGGGCCGCCGTTCCCGCTCTACTGCGCCGGCGCCAAGGTGCTGGCCCTCTATCCCGTCTCTATCCCAGTGCACGGCATTGGGCTCAACCTGACAGTGCAGAGCTATCTGGACAAGCTCGATTTCGGCCTGACCGCCGACCGCCGCGCGGTTCCGGATATCGTCAGGCTCGCCGATCATCTCGGCGACGCCCTGGACGAACTGAAGGCAGCCGTGGCGAAAAGGTTCGGCGTCAGTGCCGCTCCTGCCGCCGCGGCTGAGGTCGCTACCAAGCCCAAGGAGACGGCAATGGCGAAGGCAACGGCGAAGACGAAGGAAGCTGCGAAACCGAAGGCTCCGGCCGCAGCAAAGGCAAAGGCTCCGGCCGCGGCGAAGGCGAAGGCTCCGGCCGCCGCCAAGTCGAAGGCTCCGGCAGCAGCTGCGGCGAAGGCAAAGGCTCCGGCCGCCGCCAAGTCGAAAGCCCCTGCCGCGGCCAAGGCGCCCGCGGCGGCAAAGGCCCCGGCGGCAGCGAAGGCGAAGGCTCCGGCCGCCGCCAAATCGAAGGCTCCGGCAGCAGCTGCGGCGAAGGCGAAGGCTCCGGCCGCCGCCAAGTCGAAAGCCCCTGCCGCGGCCAAGGCACCGGCAGCGGCAAAGGCCCCGGCGGCAGCGAAGGCGAAGGCGCCGGCCGCCGCCAAATCGAAGGCCCCGGCAGCTGCCAAGGCCAAGGCTCCGGCCGCCGCCAAGGCACCGGCGGCCGCGAAAGCCAAGGCGCCTGCCGCGGCCAAAGCCAAGGCTCCGGCGAAGGCGAAGGCTCCGGCGGCTGCCAAGGCGAAGGCCGCGCCGCCGGCGAAGGCCAAGGCCGCTGCTCCGCCCAAGTAGCGGCGGCAGGTGCGCCGAGGGCGGCAGCGTCCACGGCGTCCCGGCCTGAGGCGGCGGACCGAGAGCCATCGGTCGAGCTGGTCCCGATCGGATCGCAAGGTCCGACGGGACCTCCGCTCGCGCCAGGCCTTTTGCTGCCTCGATCGGCGTCCTATCTAGGATGGCACGAACCATTGCCTGTCCACAGCCGCGGACCGCCGGCTTGTGGCGACGGCAATGGAGTGATCTACCTTTGATGTCCGTCGCACATCGGCGCGGACCAAGGAGCGGGCTTTCGGATACCGGATTCCCGCATGAGAGAGGAACCGGCATGGCATCCGCATCCGAAACCCTCGCACCGCCGTCGACGGCTCTGCTGCTCATGGAAGGTCGGGCGATCCCTGAACTGGCGGCCTTCGTGGCGGCCTATCCGCTGATCGCATCCGCTCCGCGGGGCGATGGTCATCCGGTCCTTGTCCTGCCGGGACTGATCACCTCCGACCGGTCGACCGGACCGCTGAGGACCTTCCTCGCCGGCCAGGGCTATTCGGCCCACGGTTGGGATCTCGGCCGCAACTACGGCCTGCTGCCGGGCTTCGAGCGGCGCATGCTCGACCGGGTGAAACAGCTCAATGACGAGCACGGCCGGAAAGTGAGCCTGGTCGGCTGGAGCCTCGGCGGCATCTATGCCCGCCAGCTCGCCAAGGCATTGCCCGACAGGGTCCGTTCGGTGATCACGCTCGGCAGTCCTTTCGCCGGCCCGCCGACCGCCACCAATGCCTGGCGCCTCTATGAATTCACCTCCGGCCACAAGGTCGACAATCGCGACAACCACATGGGCGGCGTGGTCGCGACGGCGCCGCCGGTGCCGACGACGGCGATCTACAGCCGCACCGACGGCATCTGCGCCTGGCAGTGCTGTGTCGAGGTCGAGGGGCCGATCACCGAGAATATCGAGGTGCTGGGCAGCCATTGCGGGCTCGGGCACAATCCGGCCGCGGTCTATGCGGTGGCCGACCGCCTGGCGCAGGCCGAGGGCAGCTTCAAGCCCTTCGATCGCGGCGGCTGGCGCAAGGTCTTCTATCCGGATCCGACACGCCCGCACTGAGCGGCAGGCCGCGCGGACGTAAAAAAGGCGGGGCCGCCGGCGGCTCCGCCTTTATGTCGCGCGAAGATCCGCCAGCGCCTATTTCTTGGCGAAGCTCGCCTTGATCTCCTCGAAGCTCTCCTTCATGCGATCCTGAATGATCCGCAGGGCGTCCTGATTGGATTTCTGGATCAGTTCGGCGACATCCTTGGTGTTGCGGATGGCAGCTTCGATCGACTTCTTGGCGAATTCGGATTGCGCCGCCATCGCCTCCTGCGGGCTGCCGGGCATCTTGAAGCCCTGCGCGGCCGACTGGATGTCCTTGATCGCGGCCTCGATGATCTCGCGCTGCTTGGCGGCGAAGGCCGCAGCACCTTCCGCCGCCGCCTTGCCGCTGGCGCTCAGCGCTTCCAGGTTCTTGCGGTGGTGGGCGATGATCTTGTCCATGTCGACGCTCGGAATCTTCAGATCTTGTCCGAGCTTGGTGAACATCTCCAGGATCGACTGAGGCGTCTGAGTCATGGTCGCTTCTCCGCTTGGCACTGCACCAAGGGCACCGTCGCGCCCTGTCGATGCTCCACCTGGAAAAACTAGGCGGGTGCGCCGAAGGTTTCAAGCGATCTTGAAGACAACCTCGATGGTGTGGAGCAGAAGGCCGGCAAGGCCGCCGATCAGCGTGCCGTTCAGCCTGATATATTGCAGGTCGCGGCCGATATTGATTTCGATGAGCCGGATCAATTGCTGCATGTCCCAGGATTCGACCTGCTCGGCGATGAAACGCGACACGCCGCTCTTTTGCGTCTCGACGAAGGTCGCGAGCGCCACGACGAAACCCTGGTTGATCTCGGCGCCCATGCGGGGATCGGTCGCGAGCTTGCGCCCGATATCCGTGAGCAGGTTGCCGAGCTGTTTTTCGATCATCGACTGGGGCGAGTTCAGGTCCTTCTCGAGGAAGGTGGTCAGGCTCTTCCAGATGTCCTGGGCCAGACCGCGCAATTCCTTACGGGTCAACAGGTCCTGCTTCAGCTTCTCCGCCTTCTCGGCATATTCGGGGCTGTCGCGCAGGTTGTCGATGAAGCTCATGACGAAGCGGTCGAACTCGCCGCGCAACTGGTGTTGCGGGTTGGCGCGGATGTCGTCGAGGAAAGACAGCGTCGACTTGATGATCTTGCGCAAGAGATAGGCGTCGGCCTTGAACAGGTTGAACAGCGAGGGCAGCTCCTCGCGGATCTTGTCGCGGATGCCGTCGAGCGCCGCCTGGTCGGCGAGCAGCTTTTCCAGCGCGCCGAGCAATTCGTCGAGCAGGCGCTGATGCCGGCCGTCATCGGTGATGGAGGTGAGGATCTGGGCGGCCAGCGGCGCGATCTTGAGGCTGCCGATCTGCTCCATCAGCCGGGTCGAGATGAATTCCTTGATGCCCGATTGATCCATGCCGGCCATCGCCTGGGGCAGCAGCTTCAGCGCGAAACGCGAGAGGTTGCCGCTCTTCTCCGGGTCCGACAGCCAGGTGGCGATCAGCCCGGCGAAATCGACCTCGCGCAACTTGGCCTCGACCGGCCCCGGCGCGAGGAAATTGGTCTCAACGAATTGCCCGAGGCTCTCGGCGATCCGGCTCTGGTTCTTCTGGATGATGGCGGTGTGCGGGATCGGCACGCCCATCGGATGCTTGAACAGGGCGACGATGGCGTACCAGTCGGCCAGGCCGCCAATGGTTGCCGCTTCGGCGAAGGCGGCGACGAAACCCCAGGCCGGATGGCGATGCTCCAAGAGCTTGGCGATCACCATCAGCGACACGCTGGCGCCGAGCAGGCTGGTCGCCACGATCTTGACGCGCCGGAGCGCGCCGAGCTTCTCGCGGTCACGGGCGGTCATTTCGCCGCCGCCCGCCAAGCGGGAGGGCGCGGTGGCCTGGGGCGCTGCGTCCGGGAAAGCCATGCCTACCTCCGGCTGAACCTGCATGTCGAGATAAGGCCGCGGGCTCCGCTGGGAAAGGCCCGCAACGGCACATCTTGCGAGGCCGAAACCGGCGGAAGCCGGCCAATCGTACCGCCTGTTGCCTCGTAAGGTATTGTCTTGGAAGGGATATTCATAAATGTTGCATCGCAATGATTTTCTATGTTGCATTGCACAATAAGCTGTGCGATAAGCTTGCCATTCCCCGGGCCGCAGATGGACGGGGTCAACCATAGCTCAATTGAGGATGGAGACGACGATGACCGACAAGACCTCGAAGGCCAAGACCCAGTCCGCGGAAACCCAGACCGCCGAGACCACTGCTTTCGCACCGGTTGCCCAGATCATGGAGACGCTGAAGAGCGCCCAGGAAAAGATCCAGGTTCCCGCTGCCGCCCGTGACTTCGTCAAGCGCAATGCCGAGACCGCCAAGGCGCGCGCCGCCGATGCCGAGAAGGGCGCGCTCAATGCCACCGCGACCGTCGAGAAGGCCCTGGTCGCCGTTGTCGGCGCCGGCGCTTCGGTGTCCCGCGGCGTCATCGACGCCACCATCGCCAATGTCAATCTGACGCTCGGCGGCATCCAGTCGCTGGCCGACGCGTCGTGCCCGAGCGATGCGGCCCAGCGTTATGTGGCTTTCGTTCGCGAGCTTGGCCAGACCAACATCGTGCGTGCCCAGGACGCCTTCAACACCGTGCGCCAGGTCGCGACCGACGGCGCCAAGGCGCTGCAGGCCGAAGCCGGCAAGCTCGCTTCGTTCGGCAAGACCGCCTGATACGCCAGCCGATCGACTTCACCCTTCATGCGAAAGGCCCGCCATCCGGCGGGCCTTTTTGCATGGGTTGCTGACGATCTCGCCGTCGAAGGCGCCGGTTCCGGCTGGCCTCACCAGCCCGCCAGTGCCGGCGCGCGCGCCTGCCGCAGCGCCTTGCCGTCATTGCCTGCCGCCAGCGGCGGCGGCGCGACCAGCAAGGTGCCGACGGCCTCGCCATAACTGAAGGCGAAGCTCGCGCCGAATTTGCGGGCGAGCGCCCGCATGGCCTGGTTGTCGCTCGACGAGGTGATCCTGAGCCGGTCGAAACCTTCGGCGCGCGCGGCGGCGATCACCGCCTGGAACAGGCGAGAGGCGATGCCCTGACGGCGCAACTGCGGCTCCACCGAGAAGGCGATATCGGCCGGTTCGTCGCCTTCCGGCGGGTGCAGTTCGCCCGTGCCGCGCACGTGTCCGTCATGGTCGACCAGCGCGAAGACGCGGGTGGCGCCGGCGAAGCAACGTACGGAATAGCGCGCGATGAACGTGTCGTCGGCGATACCGTTGAAACGGTCTCTGCGCCCCTCCGGATCGAGCCGGATGAGGTGGTCGCGATGAAGCGGCTGCTCCAAGTCGGACAGTTCACGGATGGTGCCGAGCGCGGATGATGCTCGTGCCATGGTGGCGGTCTCCTCGTGGATCCGAATCCCCGAGGGCGCTCACTTCCCTAGATGGCGTATATTGTGCGCTGCAGCATACAAGTCAATGCGACCATGTGACCTGACCGGCATCGCCATGATGCCGGCGCCCGTCCCGACGCCTCAGCTTCCGGCCCAGACATCGAGGACATAGCGATTGTCGCGGCCCATGCGATCGATCCAGGCCTCGCCTTCCTCCAGCGAGACCTCCTTGTCGTCGCAATAGATGCCGACCAGCGTCCGTTTCACATCCGGCTCCATGCGGCTGCCGTCGCCGCAGACAAAAATGATCGCGCCGGCCTGGATCAGCCCCTTCAGCTTGTCGCGTTCGGCCTTGACCAGGTCCTGCACATAGGTGCGGCTGCCGTCGTGCCGCGAAAAAGCGACATGAAGGTCGACAATGCCGTCGCGGGCGAAAGCCTCCAGCTCGTCGCGATAGATGAAATCCTGGTCCGGATGGCGGCAGCCGAAAAACAGAACCGCCGGTCCGATCGATCGGCCCTCGGCTTTCAGCCGGGCGCGCTGCTGCAGGAAGCCGCGGAAAGGCGCGAGCCCGGTGCCCGGGCCGATCATGACGATCGGCTTTTCCGGATCGTCGGGCAGCCGGAAGCCGGCCTTGGTCTCCTTGACCATGGCGTGGACGGTCGCCCCTTCGCCGAGGCGATCGAGATGGTTGGAGCAGATCCCTTGATAGGTGCCGCGGCCGGAGCGCGCCGGCCCGCTGACCACGCCGACCGTGACGCTGCAGCGGTCCGTTGCGACCAGCGGTGAGGACGAGATCGAATAATAGCGCGGCGCCATCAGCGGCAGCATTTCCAGGAAGGCGCCGAAGCCGAGTTCGCAGGCCGGGAACTCCTCCAGGAGATCGAGGATCGATTTGCGCTTGGTCCAGATCTCGCTCTTGTAGCCGCCGGGTTCGACGTCCGCCGCCAGCGCAGCGAGCTTCGGCTTGGTCATCGGGCAGCGCGTGTGGTCGGCGAGCGCCTGGACCTGCTTGCGCGTCGCGACCGCCTGCAGCTCGACGAACTCGGTGAGCAACTGGCGCACCGGCAGCGCTACGTCGATCGGCAGCGCACTGCGCCGGCCGCCCTCGGTGCGCAGGCGGATCTGGCTGTCCGGCCCGAAGCCGAACTGGCGCTCGGCGCGCTCGACCAGCGCCTCGCCATTGACCGGCACGACGCTCAGGTGATCGCCGGGCCGATAGCTCGCTCCCTCAGGCAGCACCACCTCGATATGCCGGGTGGACCGATCCGACGGCGCATTGCCGGTCTTGATCTGCAGCTCGCGGTTGACCGCGACGGTCATCGGCCGGGCGCCGGCGGCGGTGACCACCGGATTGGCGGCCGACCGCTCCAGGGTTTCGACCGCATAAAGCGGGGCCGCGGCCGGGCTCTCGCTGAAATCGATGCCGAGGTCGAGCGCCTCGGAGATTGCCGGGAACAGGCCGGTGAACCAGGTCTGGAACTGGCCGTCGAGGTCTTCGCGCGCGTCGCCTTCGCCACGGTCGCGGATGCGCCGGGCGCCCAGCGCCGCCATCCGCTCGTCGATCTGGCGCGGCACCGATTGATAGGTGGAGGCCCAGTCGCGGTTGCCGCAGCCGAAAACCGCATAGGTGACGCCGGCGAGCAGCGCCGGGTCGGTCGCGTCCGCGAGCCAGGCGGCGAAGCGCGCGGCATTGTCGGGCGGACCGCCATTATAGGATGCGCAGGCGATCACCACCGCGCCGTCCTTGGGCAGCCGCCCGGCATGGCTGTCCATTTCGGCCAGGGTCACGTCGAAGCCGTTGGTCTCGGCTGATTCGGCGATGGCGCGCGCCACCTCTTCGGTCGCGCCGAGATTGGAGCCGTAGAGAACGGTCAGCGCGGTGCCATGCTTGGGCCGAGCCGCCGTCGCGGCGACGGGCGCAGCCGCCGCCGGCGCGCCGGCCGCCGCGATCGTGGTGCCGCGGGTGCGGCCGGGGCGCGGCTTGACCTTGATCTTGAAGCCGTCGGGCTTGATCGACAGCGTTTCCTTGATCTTGAGCTGGTACTTGGCGTGGTCGAACAGCTGGAAGCGCTGCAGGATCATGCCGAGCACGAGGGCGGCCTCCTGCATGGCGAACTGGCGGCCAATACAGGCGCGCTGGCCGTTGCCGAAGGGCTTGTAGGCATTGACCGGCCGTTCGGCCTCGGCCTCGCGCGAGAACTGGTCGGGATCAAAAGCTTCGGGATTGCTGCCCCAGACCGCGGGATCGCGATGCAGCATCAAGGTCAGCGCGGTGACGAAGGTCTTGGATTTCAGCTTGTACTCGCCGCCGATCACCTCGTCCTTATAGGGGTAGAGACCGAAAGCCGGCGCGGTCGGCCACAGGCGCAGCGCCTCCTTCAGGATCTGCGCGACATAGGTCAGCTGGTTGACCTGGGCGAAGGTCGGCTGCACGCCGATATCGGTGCCCAGCACGCGATCAACCTCCTCATAGGCCCTGGCCAGCACATCCGGATGGTTCAGCAGGAAATAGAGGGTGAACGACAGGAGGCCCGAGGTGGTCTCGTGGCCGGCGATGAGGAAGGTGTTGATCTGATAGCGGATATTCTCGTCGGACAGGCTTTCGCCGGTCTGCTTGTCGACACCGGCCAGCATGTAGTTGAGCAGGTCGTTCTGGCTGCCGCCCTGGCCGCCGCGCCGGCGCTCGCGAATGATGTCGTCGACCAGCTTGTTCATGAAGTCGACATCGGTCTTGAGCTGGCCGAGCCGCTTCCTCAAGAGCACGTTCTCGAACGGCAGGCCGCGCTGCATCATGCAGGTCTCGAGCGTGCGCGTCAGCGCGTCGATGAACGGGTGATAGTCACGCCGGTAGAATGAGTTGAACCGATAGTCGAAGCCGCAGATGCCGATGGTGTCGAGCGCCAGCGCGGTCATGTCGTGGACGACGTCGACCTCGTCCTCGGCGTTGAGGCGCTCCCATTTCAGCATCAGCTGGGAGGCGATATCCAGCATCATCGGCAGGTAGTTGACCATGGCGCGCTGCGAGAAGGTCGGCAGCAGGATATTATGCGCCTTGGCCCAGTTGGCTTCCTGAGTGTCGCCGGTGAACAGGCCGTCGCCGGCAATGGCGCGAATCCGTCTGAGCGACCCACGCACCGCCTTGTCGAAGCGCTTCTCGTCACAGAGTTCGTCGACGAGGGAGGCGCCGGAGGCGATCACCAGCGGCGTGCCCATCATGTCGAGCCAGAAGATCGGCCCGTTCTCGCGGGTCAATTGCATGAGGCTCTGCAGCGGCGTCTCGCTGGAGACCGTCAGCATATTGCCGACGATCGGCTTTTTCGGCGGATGCGGGATCGGAGCCAGCGGATTGGCTGCGGCCATGGATGTTTCCCCTCATGTTTTCAAGCATTGAGGGGGCGGGCCGGCACTCTGTCAACCACGACGCGAAGGCAGGGCGGCGTGGCCTTGCGCTTCGGCGCGATCAGGCGTTCAGCGCGACGATACCGGGTGCACCGTCCGGCGCTGAGGCGGCGGGGTGGTGGCCGCGGCACGCGGTTCGTCGCCCCAGCCGCCGGCGGGGGGCGTGACCCTGACGGCGCCCTCCGGCTCGGGCTTGGCGGCGAAGGTCTGCACGGCCAGGCGGACCGCCACCAGGGTTGGCGGATCGAGACGGCCGGCGACTTCGTCGCGCTTCTTGGCGGCGTCCTGGTCTCCGCCCAGGGCGGCGAGGGCGAACCACTTATAGCTCTCGGCGAGGCTCTGATCGACGCCGAGACCGCGGGCATAGAGGATGCCGAGGTTGAACTGGCTGTCGGCGACGCCATAGTCGGCGGCGCGGCGGAACCATTGCGCGGCGGTCCGGTAATCCGGGCGTTCGCTGAGGGCACCTTGCGCGAACATCACCGCGAGGTTGTGCATCGCCTTGCCGTTGCCGGCCTCCGCCGCCTTTTCGTAGAGGCTTCGGGCGCCCGGCAGGTCGCGGGTCACGCCGGTGCCTTTTTCATAAAGGCTGCCGAGCCGGTATTGCGCGGGAGCCAGGCCCGCGTCGGCGGCGCGCTGATACCAGCTGGCCGCTTCGGTGGCGCTGACCGGAACGCCGCGGCCATCGAGGTAGCGGGTGCCGAGTTCGAAGGCCGCCGCGGGGTTGCCGCCTTCGGCGGCTGCCTTGAGGGCGGGGGGAATCGTGGTCTGGCGCTCGCCGGCCCGGCCGACCGACTGCCAGCCGGCCGGCGAGACCGTCATGCCCGGCGGTATGATGCGCGGCGACGCAGGCACCGAGCCGGTGGTCGCGGGCGCGCTGTTGTCGTCCTGCGGGGCCTGCGCGGGGGCGGCCGGCGCCATGCCGGCGGGCGGCTCGGTGGCGGCCGGCGACAGCAGCGCGGGCGACAATTCGCTGGGCGCCACCTGGCGCGGCTCGGCGCTGGCGATCGGCGCCGGCTGGGTATCGATCTTGCCTTGCGGAGCCACCGCGCTCGGCGCCGGCGGCGTGGCGCCGTCCTCGGCTGGTTTCTGGCGCAGGTTGGAGATCGTCGAGAGGCCCGCCGCAACGACCAGGAGGGCAGCGGCAATGCCGACGATGATGGTGCGCCGGTTGGCGGCGAGGCGCGAGCCGATGCTTGCCTGTTCCATGTCCGACCCCACCTTTTCGATCATCGGATCGATCGGTGCGGCGGCTGCAACCGGCGGGGCGAGGTTCGCCGTGTCGCGGGCGACACGGACCTTGGCTCTGGCCGGTGTGACGTCGTCCACCGATTCGGCCTTGGGCCTGGTCACCTTGCCGCGCAATCTGGCGATGAGGGACCGGGGTTTGTCATCTGCCGGCACGGGGCCGGAAATGCTGGACTCGGAGGCAGCCTGCGCGGCACGGCGGGCGGCGGCGATGAAATCGGCCTTGGAACCGCCCATCGGCGCGGCACCGGGGGCAGGGGGCCGCAGACGCGGCGCGCCGGAGCCCGGCTCCAGCGGCAGGTCGACCCCGACCGCCGGTGCCTCGGTCCGCTGGGCGGCCGGCGGCGCTTCCGTGCGCTGAGCCGCGGGAACGCGCGGTGCCTGGGCGGCGGCCGGACGCGCCGCCGCGGCCGGCGGGGCGGCCTCCGGCGGGCGCTGGGCGACGTCCGCCTTGGCGGCCGGCGGCTCCGATACGGGCTTGGCGAAGACCGGCGGCGTCGCCGGCGGCATGGCCGGAGCCTGGACCGCCGGATCGAGCTCGGAGATCCGCCGCACCACGCGTTCGAGGGTCTGGTGGACGGCTTCCAGGCTGCCGTGGGTGCGCTCCTCATTGGCGGCCTGGGCGGTGCGCAGGCTTTCGAGGTCGCTCTTCAGCGCATCGACCTGGGCGTTCGGGGCGCGCCCGGATTTGCCGAGATCGGCCACCGCGCCACGCGCGGCCCGCTCGGCCGCGTCGATGGTGCTCGAGCGCATTTCCTCCATCTGGACGAACAGATCGGAGAGGCCGCGCTCGATGGTGCCGAGCTGGGTGAAACGTGCGTCGGAGGCGTCGATCTTGGCGGCCAGCGCGAGGATGTGCTTTTCGAGCTCACCCAGGACCTTCGGATCGCCGGACCGGCTGTGGCTCTCTTCGAGCTTGTCGGCGAGCCGCCTGAGCGCTTCCTCGAGCTGCGGGTTGACGGCGGCGGCCACGGCCGGGGCCGGTCGGCGCGAGGCCTTTTCGAGCCGGTTGGCGATTTCCTCGATGCGGGCTTCGATCGCCGCGGTGACCGCCTCGGCATGGCTTTCGCTGCGGGCGGGCACGACGTTTTCGAGACGGTCGGCAAGAGTGGCGACCTGGTCGGCCAGGGCTTCGACGGCATCGCGGGTGGCGGCGCCCGCCACCAGCTCGCGAACCGACAGGATTTCATCGGTCAGGCGGTCGAGATTGGCGTCGTCGCCGCCGCGCGCCTTGACCATGTCGAGCTTGCGCGAGATCGCCTTCAGCTCCTCGGCGATGCCCTCGGCCGGGGTCAGGCTGGTCACCGTGCGTTCGAATTCGGCGACGAGATGTTCGAGCGCCTCGGCCGGGATACCCTGGGCCCTGACGGTGGCGACCCGGTCGCCGAGGGCGTGAATTTCGGCTTCCAGCGTCTCGACGGCCCGGCGCGGCGCCAGATCATTGAGGCGGGCGGCAAGCTGGGCGATATCGGCACGCAGATCGGCCACGGCGAGATCGGTCTGCGCCGTTTCGCGGGCAGCCATCTCCTTGCGCATGGCCTCGATGCGGCCGGAGAGCGCCTTCAGCTCGCGCTCCAGGCCGTCGCTCGGCGGCCGGTTCACGGTGTCGATGCGCTGCGACAGCTTCTGGATTTCGGCCGAAATCGCGGCCCGGTCGGGGCCGGCCTCACGCGGCAGCGGATCCTTGAGGATCTGGTCCATGCGGCGGCCGAGCGAATCGAGCCGCTCGGCGAGCGGACCAAGGCCCTGCTGGGGAAGCGAGGGGGCATGGCGTTCGTTCTGGGCCGGGTCGCGGACGAAGCCCGCGGGCGGAACGGGCGTGACGAGCGGCAGCGCCTCGGGGGCATCGAAGTCGAGGACGCGCTGGCGTGCCGCGATCTCGGCGACGGTCGCGTCCAGATCCTGGTCGAACAGCCGCGGCGGTGCCTGGCTGGCGCGTTCGGCAACATGGCCGGCGGCCACGCCGGCATTCATGGCGCGGATCGAACGGGCGATCTCGTCGAGCTGGGCCTGGGGCGAGCTGTCGGCCGCGCGGGTCGCCAGCGGCACGTCGGGCTCGACGGCCGGCACGGCTGTTTCCATGCGCTGCGCGGCTGGCGCGGCTGGCACGGCTTCGCGCTGCGTGGCTTGCGCCCGCGGCGCCGGCTCGATGCGCGGCGATGCCAGGTTGCGCGCGTTGGCCAGTTGTTCGACCGCTTCGATGGCGGCGGCCGACCGGCGTTCCGAGATTTCGGCGAGGCGCGCCACGGCGTCCAGCGCCCGGACGATGTCGGTGCTGTCGTCGCGGGCCATGCGGCTGCGCGGAATGGCGGTGTCGGATTCGCGGCGATTCGCGGCATCAAGCCGCTCGGTGATCGTTTCCAGGCGTCGGGTCACCGCCGACATGCCGGGATCGGTGTCAGCCGTGCCGGTTTCGGTGGCCTGATCCGCGATCACGGTGTTCAGCCATTCGCCAAGCGACAGCCCCGAGCGCCGGGCAGCCTCCTTGGCTGCTTCCCGGGCGTCGTGATCAACACCTTTCACACTCCATGGAACGGTGTGCCGCATAACGTTCCCACCCGCCTGGCGGTTGATCGGGCGCAACGCCCCGGTCGGGGTGTACCGAGTTGCGTCCAGGGTACCCGCTTCCTGCGAATCCTTGTCGCGGCAGCGGACACTCCCATCTGGCAATCTTGGCAATCATGGTAAAGGACGGGTTAACGGCGACAAATTTTTGTTAACTTTGGTTCCTGCCTGTTAACTGATAGAATCACACATAGTGCTCCCCGGCCTTGCGATGGAGCTCAGATTCGAGCCCTATCCTAACGGTAACTAACCTATCGGAAAGCGGTGCATTGCCCTTTGAGACGTCCCTATCGGTTATGAGTGAGCCATCCCACCCGATCGTATCCCCTCGAGCTAGAGGACGGAGCAAAAAATGGAACGGAAGGCTTTGATGACACGCAACAACGACGACGACGTCTTCTGGATCGAAGACGACGCCGAAGCCGCCAAGAGCGGCCCGGCTGTCTACACGATCGGCGACCTGGCTCGTGAGTTCGACGTGACGTTGCGGGCCTTGCGCTTCTATGAAGACAAGGGCCTGCTGTCGCCGCGGCGCGAGGGCCTGACCCGCCTCTACAGCGCGACCGACCGCGTGCGCCTGCAGCTCATCCTGAAGGGCAAGCGCCTCGGCTTCACGCTGGCCGAGATCTCGGAAATGGTCGAGGCGCACGAGCGCCACGATACCGGTGCCGACCAGCAGCTCAAGCTGTCGCGCGAAAAATGCCTCGAGCAGATCACCCATCTGGAACAGCAGAAGCGTGAGATCGAGGATGCGATCGCCGAGCTGAAGCGTACTCACGAGACGCTGAACGCGATGATCGACCGCTCGAAGTGAGCGATTGACCCCAACGCCCGCGCCGGTGCCTCCGCCGCGGGATCATCTCTGTCGCATACGAAAACCGTCGCGGGGGCGCAGGACCCCACGGCGGTTTTCGTATATCTGGGCCGCTTTCGGCCGTGACGGAGCATTGGCGACTTGCGGCCATTCGCACTTCCTGCGATGGCGTGCCGCGAAGCCGAAGCCAAAAAGCCGATGCACAGCATGAGGGCCACGCCATGACGGTCGCACTGTCGCTCCCCAAGGACCGAATCAAGATCCTCCTGCTGGAAGGCATTTCCGACACGGCGGTCGGCCTGCTGCAGCACGCCGGCTACAGCAATATCCGGCGCCTGCCGAAGGCGCTCGACGGCGAGGCACTGGCCAAGGCGGTGCGCGGGGTCCACCTGCTCGGCATTCGGTCGCGTTCGCAGATCACGCCGGAGATTCTGGCGGCGGCCGACCGGCTGATCGCCATCGGCTGTTTTTCGGTCGGCACCAACCAGGTCGACCTGGTCGCCGCGAATCGGGCCGGCGTGCCGGTGTTCAATGCACCGTTCTCCAACACCCGCAGCGTCGCCGAGCTGACGATTGCCGAGATCGTCATGCTGTTCCGCCGGATCTTCCCGAAATCGGTGCGGGCGCACGAGGGCGGCTGGGACAAGTCGGCGGTGGCGAGCTACGAAATCCGCGGCAAGACGCTGGGCATCGTCGGCTATGGCAATATCGGCTCGCAGCTTGCCGTGCTTGCCGAAGCCATGGGCATGCGGGTGATCTATTTCGACCAGACCGACAAGCTGCGCCACGGCAATGTCGAACCGGCCGACGACCTCAGGGATCTCCTGGCGCGCGCCGACGTGGTGTCGCTGCACCTGCCGGAAACACCGGGGACCCAGGGGCTGATCGGCAAGGCCGAGATCGCCGCGATGAAGAAAGGCGCCTATCTCATCAACAATGCGCGTGGCACGATTCTCGACCTCGAGGCGCTTGCCAAGGCCTTGAAGAGCGGCCACCTCGGCGGCGCCGCGGTCGACGTCTTCCCGATCGAGCCGTCGTCCAATGCCGACCAGTTCGCCTCGCCCCTGCAAGGTCTCGACAATGTGATCCTGACCCCGCATGTCGGCGGTTCGACGGAGGAGGCGCAGGAGCGGATCGGCGCGGAAGTCGCGCGCAAATTCGTCGATTATTCCGATGTCGGCTCGACCTGGGGCGCGGTCAATTTCCCCCAGGTGCAATTGCCGGTGCGGCCTGCCGGCACGCGTTTTATCCAGGTGCAGCGCAACCTGCCGGGCGAATTGCGCCGCCTGAACGACGTGTTCGCCGCCCGCGAGATCAATATCGCGGCCCAATATTACCAGACCGACGGCGATGTCGGTTATGTCGTGCTCGACGCCGACGGCACGGTGGCTGACGCCGACAGCGTGCTCGACGAGATCCGGCGGCTGTCGGGCACGATCCGCTGCAGGCTGCTCTACAGCCGCGGCTGATCGGCGCGCGGCGGCCTCTGTCTCCCGGCGCGTCGTCATCGGCGCTTGACGGCACGGGCGAAAACCCGCGATCAACCCTGCAAAGGTTGAAGGCGCGGGGGTTCGTCATGACGGTGAAGATCGACGGCGTGAAGCTCAGGGGTGAGCAGGTCGTGCGCGTGGCGCGGGCCAGCGCCGCGGGCCGGTTCGAGAAGGCGGCGCTGCATCCGGCCGCCCGCGACAAGATCGCCGCGACCCGCGCCTATATCGACGCCCATTGGATGGCCGACGACGTGCCGCTGATGTACGGCTTCAACACCGGCGTCGGCCTGTTCAAGGATCAGCGCGTGCTGATCGCCGACATGATCCCCTACCAGACCAAGACGGTCTATGCCCATGCGACCGGCATCGGCCAGCCCTTCGCCGAGGATGTGACGCGCGCCACCATGCTGCTGCGCGCCAATGCCTTCGCCTCGAATTTCTCCGGGCCGCAGGTCGAACTGGTCGAGCGTCTGATCGCCTTCCTCAATGCCGGGCTGCATCCGGTCATTCCGGAGAAGGGCTCGGTCGGCGCATCCGGCGATCTCGCCCCGCTCGCCCATATGGCTGGCGCGGTCTGCGGCTTCCCGGAGGCGGAGATCATCTACAAGGGCAAGCGCATGGCGGCCCGAGCGGCGATCGCCAAGGCCGGTCTGGCGCCGGATTTCCCGATGGGCGCCAAGGATGCCTCGGCGCTGATCAACGGCTCGACCGTGTCGCTGGCGCTCGGCGTGCTGGCGAGCCATGACGCCCGGCGTCTGCTGAAGGCCGTCGACGTGGCGCTGGCACTGTCGCTGGAAGCCATGCGCGGCGAGCTCGCGGCTTTCGACCCGCGGGTCCATGCCGCCCGGCCGCACGAGGGACAGGCCCGCGTCGCGCGCAATGTGCTCCGGCTGACCGAAGGCACGAAGCGCTGCTCGCAGGCCGCCCGCGACGTGGTCTTCCCGGACGAAGCGCGGGCGCCGGGCGCGCCGGCCTCGCCGCGGGTGCAGGACGTCTATTCGTTGCGCTGCGCGCCGCAGGTGCACGGGCCGGCGCGCCAGGCCATTGCCTATGTCGACGGCATCCTGGGCACGGAGATCAATTCGGCGACCGACAATCCGCTGATCTTCGACGACGCCAAAGGCGGCTATGTGTCGATTTCCGGCGGCCATTTCCACGGCCAATATGTCGCCCAGGTGATGGATGTGCTGGCGATCGCCATTGCCGACCTCGCCTCGATCTCCGAGCGCCGGCTGGCCCGGCTGGTCGATCCGACCATGAGCTACGGCCTGCCGCGCAACCTGCTGGCCGGCAAGCGCGGCCTCAATACCGGCTTCGCCACCGTCCAGTGCTCGATGTCGGCCCTGGTGATGGAAAACCGGCACCTGGCGACGCCCGGCTCGGTCGACAGCATTCCGGGCAAGTCGAATGCCGAGGATCACGTGTCGAATTCGACCTGGTGCGGCCGCAAGGCGCGCACGGTGGTGGAAAACGCCGAGCAGATCATCGCCGGCGAGATCCTGATGGCCTGCCAGGCGCTGTCGCTGGTCGAGCCGGTGGCCAAGGGCTATCCGCTCGGCAAGGGCACGTCGGCGGCGCTCGCCGCCGTGCGCGAGGTGATCCAGCCGGCGCTCGATGGTGATCGCTGGTATGCGACCGAGATCGGCCAGGCGCTCGGCCTGGTGCGCTCCGGCGCGGTGGTCGAGGCGGTCGAGCAGGCGATCGGCACCCTGGAGTAGTGCCCTTGGCCCCGGACTTGCCTGACAGGCTTTCTCAGGCAAGCCAGGACAGGGGAGCGGCGAGTGAAGATCCGAAGGGAGCCAAAAACCGCGATATCGGCGCGGTCCGCAGCCGCGATTGCGGTGGCGTTGCCTAAGATTTATGCATTCTCGCGATCAATATCGTCTCCTGTATGCGGATTGCCTGGGGTTGCCGGCAAAGGAGACATTTGATGCCCCTGGCTGATATCGCCCCCGAGGAGGCCGAACGCATCATCGACGCGGTGGCGCCGGTGCTCGGCCTCGCCGTGCCGCAGGCGTTTCGCCCCGGTGTGATCGCCAACCTGCAGATCGCAATCCGCCTGGCGCGCGCACTCGACGCGGTCGATCTCGTCGATCACGACGAGCCGGCACCGGTGTTCGAGGCCTGAGATGACCGCGGATATCATCAGCCTGACGGCAACAGACATCGCGGCAGGCATCCGCGACGGCCGCTTCTCGGCGCGTCTGGTGGCTGAGGCCCATCTCGCCCGGATCGACGCGCACAATGCCGCACTCGGCGCCTTCACCGCGGTGACCCGTGAGCGGGCGCTCGCGGAGGCGGATGCGGTCGACCAGAACCGGGCCAGGGGGCTCGCTCTCGGCCCGCTTGCCGGCGTGCCCTTCGCGGTGAAGAACCTCTATGACATCAAGGGCATTCCGACGCTGGCCGGGTCCAGGATCAATCGCGACCATGCGCTGGCGACACGCGATGCGGCGCTGATCGCCCGGCTCGGCAACGCCGGTGCGGTGCTGCTCGGCGCGCTCAACATGGGCGAATATGCCTATGATTTCACCGGCGAGAATGCCCATGACGGTCCCTCGCGCAACCCGCACGACCTTAGCCGCATGTCCGGCGGCTCGTCCGGCGGTTCCGGCACGGCGGCCGCCGCCGGCCTGGCGCCGGTGACGCTCGGATCCGACACCAATGGATCGATCCGGGTGCCGGCGTCGCTCTGCGGCCTGTTCGGCCTCAAGCCGACCTATGGGCGCCTGTCCAAGGCCGGCACTTTTCCCTTCGTCGCAAGCTTCGACCATCTCGGTCCGCTGGCACGCTCGACCGCCGATTGCGCCGCCTTCTACGATGCCATGTCCGGTTTCGACCCCGATGACCCGGTCTGCCAGGACCGGCTGGCGGAGCCGCTGCTGCCGGTGCTGGGCCGAGGCATCGAGGGCCTCAGGATCGCGCGGGCCACCGGCTATTTCGACACCAATGCCGGCGCCCAGGCGCGCGCCGCGACCGGGTGGGTGGCGCAGGCGCTGGGCGCGGCGGCCGGTGTGGAGATCGCCGGCGTCGCCGAGGCACGGGCCGCGGCCTATGTCATCACCAATTCCGAGGGCGGGGCGTTTCATCTGGACCGGTTGAAGAGCCGGCCCCATGATTTCGATCCCGATACCCGCGACCGGTTCATCGCCGGCGCGCTCCTGCCGGCGGCCTATGTCAACAAGGCCCAGCGCTTCAGGAGCCGTTTTCGCGCGGCGATGCTCGACCTGTTCCGGGATGTCGACGTGATCATTGCGCCGGCGACGCCGACGCAGGCCCCCGCGCTCGGCCAGAAGACCTTCGCGCCGGGCGGCCGGACCTTGCCGGTGCGGGCGTCCCTCGGGCTGTTCACCCAGCCTTTTTCGTTCATCGGCCTGCCGGTCATGGCGGTGCCGGTCTGGCTCGACGGCGAGGCATTGCCGATCGGCGTCCAGGTGATCGCCGCGCCCTGGCGCGAGGATATCGTGATACGCGTCGCGGCTCAGCTCGAACGGCAGGGCGTGGCCGCGTCGAAAGTCGCAAGTCTCGGGGAGCCGGCATGATCATCAACGATCCGGAGGTGCATGCCGAGGTTTCGGCGGCGTTCGCCCGCTATGAGCAGGCGCTGACCAGCAATGACGTCGAGACGCTCGACGCCTTGTTCTGGGCGAGCCCGCACACGGTGCGCTACGGCGCGACCGAGATCCTCCACGGCTTCGACGAGATCGCCGCGTTCCGGGCGGGACGTTCGCCGGTGGGGCTGGAACGAACCCTGGAACGCACGGTCATCACCACCTATGGCCGCGACATGGCGACCGCCGCGACCTTGTTCCGGCGCGACAGCATGGCCGGCAAGATCGGCCGGCAAATGCAGACCTGGATGCGCACGCCCGAGGGCTGGCGCGTGGTGGCGGCCCATGTCAGCCTGATGGCGCTGTCGCCGGATGAGGTCGCAAGGGCCTGAGGTGGGCACGGCATCGGCTGTCGTGACGGCCCGCCCGCCGATGGGGCGGCCGGCGCCCGAGGTCAGGATGTCCGCGCCTCGGCCCAGACCCGGCCGGAACGGGGCGTATCGATCTGATAATCCGTCGCGTGGGCGGCAAAGAAATCCCGGCCGAAGCGATAGGCACTGCCCAAGGGGTCCCGTGGATCGCGCGAGACCTCGCCGCGGGCATTGCCATGGCCATGCACGAGGCCGACGAAAGTCGAGCGCGTATAGCGACTGAATTCCTGAAACTGCTGCACGATGCCTGAAGAGACGGTCGGGAACGTCTCCTCGGAGCTGAGAACAAGGCCGATGCGCTTGTGCTGCATTCCTGCGACCACGGCGGCCGATTGCGGATGGGAGGCGGCGACATAGCAGAACATGCGGTCGAAAAACGCCTTCAACTGGGCGGACATTCCATACCAATAGATCGGGGTCGCCGCGATAAAGCCGTGGGCCGGCAAATAATGATCGAAGAAATTCGTGCGGAATTCGTCGTCGATCGCACAGCTTCCGTCGGGCCGCCGGCAAACCCGGCAATCGCCGAGGAAGGATTTCACGATGTCGCCGGCGGAGATGAAGTGGCTTTCATGGCCGGCGTCGCGCAAGCCGGCCGCCACCGCGTGAGCCAAGGTCGCGGAGTTGCCGTTCTTGCGCGGGCTGGAACTCAGTATCATCGCCTTCATGGCTTTTCCCGATCCGGTGCCGTGCATGCGTCATGTCGACCGGTGGTGCGAAACGGCGGGATGACAGGCGTGCGCACAGTTGCGATATGGCAGAATTGACCGGAGTACTTAGGTCCGGCGAGAGCCGCCGGACAAGTACGCACCTTTTGGTAACGATGAAAAAACCTGTCCTTCTCCCTGCTTCCACGCAGCCCAATAAGAGCACGCCCAGTGTATTTGATCCCGAATGTTCGGCGCGACACGCACTCGAACTGATCTCCGGGAAGTGGAGCATCCTGGTCATGACGGCCCTGGCCGAAAAACCGGCGCGCAACGGAGCGTTGTTGCGCAAGATCGGCGGGATATCGCAAAAGGTTCTGACCCAGACATTGAAGGAGCTGGAGCGGAACAACCTGATCGAGCGCCACGATCTTGGGACCGTGCCGCCCCATGTCGAGTACCGGCTCAGCACACTTGGCCGCTCGCTCGGCGACGCGCTGGTCGTACTGGACCGGTGGGCGGAACGCCACTTCCCCGAGCTCGATCTGGCGCGCGAACGATATGACGCGGCGCGGCGCGACCCGTGATTCCCGGTTCAGGGCACCTCGCCCTGGGCCATCAACCGGTCGATGCTCTCGATGACCGGCATCAGGTCGGCGACGGTGTCGATCACCACATGGGCGCCGGCCGCCTCCAGCTTTTCGCGCGCCGGGCTCAGCACGCGCTCGCGCTCGGAAGGCGTCAGCGCAGTCCATTCGTCGAGCGACAGGCCGGTCTCGTTGCCTGACGCGGCGATCCCGACGGTCCAGGTGCCGGCGGCCAGGCCCTCCTCGATGCCGGGCACGGTGTCGTCGACCTTGACCACGGCGCCGGGTGGGTAGACGCCGAGATCGGCGAAGCAGCGATACATCATCAGCGGGCTCGGCCGGCCCTCGTCGAGGTCGTCGGCGCAGACGAGATTGTCGGGCTGGTAACCCTGGGCCGCCGCCAGCGGCAGGATCGGCGCCATGATCTCGCGGGTGTAGCCGGTGGTCGAGCCGATCTTCAGGCCGCGTGCCCTGAGCGCCTTGACGATCATGGCGGCGCCCGGGATCAGATCGGCGAAATTGGCGGCGACCTCGACGTTCATCGGCACGAAGACCTGGTAGACGCGGTCGATGTCGGCTTCCGTCGGCGCGCTGCCCTGGGCCTTGGTCCAGGCGGCGGCGATGCGCGGCAGCGCCAGCAACCGGGCAATGTGGTCGCGTTTCGGACGGCCCATCGGACCGCGCGCCTCGGCGATCGTCAGCGGCACGCCGAAATGGCCGAAAGCTTCGACGAAGACGCCCATGGGCCCACGCGAGCCGAAATCGATCATCGTGCCGGCCCAGTCGAAAACCACGGCTTTCAGCGCCATTCCGCCAACCCTTCCCTGGGGATGGCGGGAGCCTAGACGGTCCTGGCAGCCTGTCCAGTCGGGGTGGTCGCGAACGACGACGCAGTCTTCGTCGCGAGCCTAGAGGAAGGGGCGCAGCAGGAGCTGGACACCGAGCAGCAGGAGGCAGATCAGGAACCAGCGGCGAAACGTGACCGGGCTGACACGCCGGCGGATCATCTGGCCGAGGGCCATGCCGGCGAGCGCCGGCGCGACCGCGAGGACCGAGGCGCCGATGCTGGCGACCTGGAACGCGCCACCGCCCGCCAGCCCGATCGCGAGCGCAATGGTCGACACGGTGAAGGACAGGCCGAGCGCCTGGATCAGGTCCTCCTTGTTCAGGCCGAGGGCCTGGAGATAGGGGACGGCGGGGATGACGAAGACGCCGGTTCCGCCGGTGATCGCGCCGGTCACCAGGCCGATGAGAGGCGACAGGCGTGGTTCCAGCCGCGCCGGGATCGAGAGTTGCCAGGCCATCAGGCTGGTCGCGGCATAGATGATGAGAGCGATGCCGAGCGCCATGGTGGTCCAGCCGCCGCTGTCATTGGTCAGGAGCCAGGATCCGGCGATGGTGCCCGCCATGATGCCCAGCATCATCAGCCAGAGCCGTGCGGCCAGCGCCGCGAAGCTCGGCCCGGCCAGCAATTGCCAGACATTGGTAACGAAGGATGGCACGATCAGCAGCGAGGCGGCGCCCACCGGCGGCATGACGGTTGCGAGCAGACCCATGGCGACCGTCGGCAGGCCCATGCCGGTGACGCCCTTGACCACGCCGGCGAGGAAGAAGGTCAGGGTGATGGTCGCGAGATGCGGTGCGGAAAAATCGATCATGGCGCCATTGGACAGGAACGGGCCGCCGGGACAATGCGGAAGTCGCGCATTCAGCCTTAGGCTGGGACGAAGGCTGATCCGATGATACGCTCTGCGTCATGCGTTTCGACCTGATCGATCTCCGGTTGTTCTTCCTGGTCGTCGAGGCCGGCAGCATCACGCAGGGCGCGGCCCAGGCGAACATGGCGCTGCCCTCGGCGAGCGCGCGCCTGCGCGGCATGGAAGAGGCGATCGGCCTGCCTTTGCTCGAACGCGGCCGCAGGGGCGTCAAGCCGACGCCCGCCGGCGACGCGCTGATGCATCATGCCCGCATCGTGCTGCGCCAGATGGAGCGGTTGCGGGGCGAGCTCGGCGAATATTCGAAAGGCCTGAAGGCCCATATCCGCCTGCTCGCCAATACCGCCGCCATGACGGAATTCCTGCCCCAGGCGCTGGCGCCTTTCCTGGCGCGCCATCCCCATGTCGATATCGACCTGAAGGAGCGCCTCAGCACCGACATCGTCAAGGCGGTCGCCGGTGGCTTTGCCGAGATCGGCATCATCTCCGATGCCGTCGATCCCGGTGCCCTGCAATGCCTGCCCTTCGCCATCGACCGGCTGGTCCTGGTCGTGCCGCGCGACAGCCCGCTGGCGCGAGCGCGCAGGGTATCCTTCCAGGAGGTCGTCGACCATGACTTCGTCGGCCTGAACGCCGGCAGCGCGCTGCAGGACTATCTCGGCGAACATGCGGTCCGGGCTGGCCATCCCCTGTCGTTCCGGATCCGCATGCGCAGCTTCGAGGCCGTCTGCCGCATGGTCGAGCACGGCGTCGGCCTGGGTATCGTGCCGGAGACCGCGGCCCGCAAATGCCAGCGCTCCATGGCGATCCGGCCGGTCCGGCTGAGCGACGGCTGGGCGACGCGGCGCCTGTCCCTGTGCATGCGCGGGCTCGACCAGTTGCCGCTGCATGCGCGCGAACTGGTCGGGCACCTGGCACGGCCGGCCGGCGGCAGGGCTTGACGGACCCGGTCCGCGCGGCTTCCCTCTGCGGCCGTTTCCGCGAACACCGATCGAGGTCCTGTCTCATGAGCGAGGGCACCGCCACGCTATCCGTCTCCGGCGCCGTCGCGACGCTGACCATCGACCATGGCACGCGCCGCAACGCGCTGTCGGTGCCGGTGCGCACCGCCTTGCGTGCCGGCCTGGTCGCGGCCCAGTCTGATCCGGATGTCCGCGTCATCATTTTGACCGGCGCCGGCGGCCATTTTTCGGCAGGTGGCGACATCTCGACCATGGCGGATACGACACCCTGGAGCCTGCGCCAGCGGCTGGCGGTCGTGCAGGATTGCATCCGGCTGATTGTCAAGGGGCCGCAGCCGGTGATCGCGGCGGTGGAGGGCAATGCGGCGGGCGGCGGCCTGGCCCTGGCGGCGGCCTGCGACCTGGTGGTGGCGGCCGAGGGCGCGCAGTTCGCCGCCTCGTTCCCCAAGATCGGGCTGATGCCGGACATGGGCCTTGCCTATACGCTGCCCCGGCGGATCGGCGGCGGCGCGGCACGGCGGATCATGCTGACGGCGGCAAGTTTCGGCGCGAGCGAAGCGCTTCGCCTGGGCCTTGCCGACGAGGTTGCGCCCAATGGCGCGACGCTCGAACGCGCAGGGATCCTGGCGGCCGGCATCGCCGCGCTGGCGCCGACCGCGATCGCCTCGACCAAGCGTGTGCTGGCGACCCCGGTCACCGACCTCGACACCGCGCTCGAAATGGAGGCCCAGGCTCAAGGCCTGTTGTTTGCGACCGACGATTTTCGCGAGGGCATCGCGGCATTCCTGGCCAAGCGCAAGCCGGAGTTCAACAACCGCTGACCGAGCCCTGCCGGGAACGGGCAGGGGCTCCGCCGCCTGGCGCGTTTACAGCGTCCGCCCGCGTGCTAGCGTTCGCTCCAACATCCGGGTCAACCGGGGCAGCGCCGTCAGCTCAGCATCAGGGGAAACGCCGTGCCGTCACTCGCTTCGTCCCAGTCCACCCGGTCCTGGCGCCTCAACGCCATTTGCGAGGCGCTGGTCGCCGAGACCGAGCCGCTGCCCGTGCCGAAAGGCCGCGAAGTGCTCATCCGCGTCAGCCATTGCGGCGTCTGCCATTCCGACCTGCATATTCGCGAAGGCACCTACAATCTGGGCGCCGGGCGGACGCTCGACCTGACCCAGCGCGGCATCGCGCCGCCGCTCACCCTCGGCCACGAGATCCTCGGCACGGTCGAGGCGGTCGGGCCCGAAGTCACCGAGGTGAAGCCGGGCATGCGCCGGCTGGTGCATCCCTGGATCGGTTGCGGCCAATGCGCGCTTTGCCGGACGGGCGAAGAGAACCTGTGCGCCGCCCCGCGCTTTCACGGCGTCCAGGCGCGCGGCGGCTTCGCCCAGCATGTGCTGGTGCCGGATGCTGAATTCCTGGTCGATGTCGACGGGATCGACCCGGCGGTCGCCGCCACCTATGCCTGTTCCGGCGTTACCGTGCACAGCGCGATCAAGAAGATCCAGCCGCATCGGGCCGGCGAAAAGATCGCGGTGTTCGGCTGCGGCGGGCTCGGCCAGATGGCGCTGCAACTGCTGAAGGCGCTCGACCTGGGACCGGTCATCGCCATCGATCCGTCGCCGGAAAAGCGCGCCGCGGCCGAGACGATCGGTGTCGCCGCGACGCTCGATCCCTTCGCGCCGGATGCCGCGAAGCAGCTCTCGGCCTTCGGCCAGGGCGGGCTCGCCGCGGCGCTCGATTTCGTCGGCAGTGAGCAGACCAGCACGCTCGGCATCAATTGCGTGCGCAAGGGCGGCACCTATGTGATCGTCGGGCTCTATGGCGGCGAACTGCGTTATCCGCTGCCCTATCTGCCGATGCGCGCGGTGACCATTCGCGGCTCCTATGTCGGCTCGCTCAGGGATCTCAAGGAATTCGTCGCGCTGGCGCGCCGCGTCGGCCTGCCGCCGGTCGCGATCGAGCGCCGGCCGATGGCCGAGGTGAACGGAGCGCTCGCCGATCTCGCCGCCGGACGGGCCGGCGGGCGCATCGTGCTCGAGGCGGAACCGGTTGCATGAGCGGTCCCCGCGTCGAGGGCATCGATGCGGTTCTGTCGCCGCGCGCGGTGGCGATCGTCGGCGCCTCGGCAGATCCCGCCCGCATCGGCGGCCGGCCGATCCGATACTACAAGCAGACCGGCTTTGCCGGGGCGCTTTACCCCATCAATCCGAACCGCGCGGAGATCCAGGGGCTGAAGGCCTATCCGTCGCTGGCCGACGTGCCCGGCGGCCTCGACTGCGTGGTGGTGGCGGTGCCGCCGGAATTCGCCTTGCCGGCGCTGGAACAGGCGGCCGCCAAAGGCGCGCGCGGTGCGGTGATCTTCACCGCGAATTACGCGGAGGCAGGCCCCGACGGCGTCCTGCGCCAGCAGGAGCTGGTGGCGAGCGCACGCGCCAAGGGCATGCGCCTGCTCGGGCCCAATTGCCTCGGGGTCTACAATGCCTCGTCCGGTCACGCCGCGACCTTCGGCTCGTTCCTCGAAGGCGAACGGGCGCCGGATGCGCCGATCGGCATCATCGGCCAGTCCGGTGCCTATGCGAGCTATATCTATGTGCTGCTGCGGAGGCGCGGGCTCGGCGCCGCACGTTGGCTCGCCACAGGCAATGAGGCCGATATCACGGTCGCCGATGCGATCGGCCATATGGCCGGCGACGACGGCGTCAAGGTGATCGCGGCCTATGTCGAGGGCGTGAAGGACGGGCCGGCCTTTCTCGGCGCGCTTGCCATGGCGCGCGCTGCCGGCAAGCCGGTGGTGCTGATCAAGGTCGGCCGCTCCGAGACCGGCGCGGCGGCCGCCATGTCGCACACGGCCTCGCTCGCCGGCGACGACCAGGTGTTCGATGCGGTGGTGCGCCAGATGGGCGGCTACCGGGCGCGCACGACCGAAGAATTGATCGATGTGGTCGAGGGGCTGGCGCGGCGCGGCCCGCTCGTCGGCAACCGGCTCGGTGTCCTGACCATTTCCGGTGGCGCCGGCGTGCTGATGGCCGATGACGCCGATGATGCCGGCCTGGTTCTGCCGGTCATGCCGGAGGCGACGCAAGCGCGGCTGAAGGCCGAGAACCCGCTCGGCTCCTTCGTCAATCCGGTCGATTTCACCGCCCAGGCGATGAACGATCTCGGGCTGGTCGGTCGTGCGCTGCGCGCCATCCTGGAGGATGGCGAGGTCGATGCGGTGGCTGGCTTCTTCATGACCTGGATCGCTTCGCCGGTGATGGGCGAGAAGCTGCAAGCCGTCATTGCCAAAGCCATGCAAGGTTATGAGGACCGCACAATGGCTCTCGCTGTGTCGGCGCCGGAGGAGGTGCTGGCAGCCTATCGCGCCAAGGGTTTCATCCTGAACGAGGATCCGAGCCGGGTGGTGGCGACGCTCGGCGCGCTCGCCGCGATCGGCAGGGCGCTGAGGATGGACAAGCGGCTGGCGATCGATGTCGCCGACGCGCCGGGGCTGACCGGCGCGGAGGCGACCGAGGCCGCGGCCAAGGCGTTCCTGGTCAAGGCCGGGCTCGACGCTTTGCCCGAACAGGTCGCGGGGACGCCGGAGGCTGTCGCCGCCATTGCTGCCCGCTTCGCCGGACCGGTCGCGTTGAAAATCGTCTCGGCCGATATCACGCATAAGTCGGATGCGGGTGGCGTGGCGTTGAACGTTGCGCCCGGCGACGCCGCTGCTCGGGCGCGCGCCATGATCGAAACGGTGTCGGTGGTCCACCCGCAAGCCCGGATCGACGGCGTGCTGGTCGGCCCGATGGCGGGCGAGGGCGTCGAGCTGATCGTCGCCGCCAGGATGGACCCGGTCTTCGGCCCGGTGGTCATGGTCGGGCTCGGCGGCCTGTTCGTCGAGGTGATGCAGGACGTTGCCTTCCGCGCCGCGCCGATAGACGAGGCCGAGGCGCTGGCCATGATCGACGGGCTGAAGGGACGCGCCCTGCTCGACGGCCTGCGCGGCAGACCAAAGGTGGACGTGGCGGCCGCCGCCAGGGCGCTGGCCGCGCTCTCCCGGGTTGCCGCCGCCAATGCCGGGCGCTTCGACACGATCGAGGTCAATCCGCTGCTGGTGCGCGCCAAGGGGGCCGTGATGCTCGACGCGCTGGTGACACCAGGGGCCCGGTGATGGCCTATCTGACCGGCATTGGCCTCACCGCCTATGGCAAGCATCCAGGCCTGCAGCCGCTCGACCTGATGGAACAGGCGGTGCTGGCGGCGCTGGCCGACAGCGGTCTCGCGCGCGACCAGCTCGACGGGCTGATCACCGGTTACGCTACCACCCATCCCCATCTGATGATGGGCACGGTGGTCTGCGAAAGGCTGGGATTGAAGCCGCGCCATGCCCATCAGGCGCAATGCGGTGGAGCGACCGGCGCCATGGCGCTGGTGCTGGCACGCCACCTGATCGCGGCCGGTGCCTGCCGGCACGTGCTGGTGGTCGGTGGCGAAAACCGCCTGACCGGCCAGAGCCGCGACGATGCGGTGAAGACGCTGGCAACCGTCGGCCATCCCGATCATGAAGTGCCGCTCGGCGCCTCGATACCCGCCTATTACGCCCTGCTCGCGGCGCGCTATCTCCATGATACCGGCGCGACCGAGGCGGAGCTTGCCGAACTCGCCGTCCTGATGCGACGTCATGCCGGCGCCCATCCGCTGGCGCAGTTGCGCAAGGCCATCACGGTCGCCGATGTCATGGCGTCGAAACCGGTCTCGACACCGCTGAAGCTGCTGGACTGTTGTCCGATCACCGACGGCGGCGCGGCGGTGATCGTCTCGGCCGAGCCGCTCGGCAAGCCGGCGATCAAGCTGGCCGGCTGGGGCGAGGCCCATACCCATCAGCACATCTCGGAAATCCCCGGCGATCTCGGGCTCGGCGCCAGGATCGCCGGTGCGGCGGCCTTCGAGACGGCCGGCCGCAAGCCCGGCGACGTCAGGCTTCTCGGCATCTATGACAGTTTCACGCCGACCCTGGCGATCTTCCTGGAGGCGCTCGGCTTCGCGCCATCGGGCGGGGCAGGGCGAGCGGCCCGCGAGGGCCGGTTCGGGCGCGACGGCGCCTTGCCGCTCAACCTTCATGGCGGGCTTCTGTCCTTCGGCCATCCCGGCGTCGCCGGCTTCATGGCCCATGTCGCCGAGGTGGTCAGCCAGATGCGCGGCGAGGCCGGCAACCGGCAAATCGCGGACGCGCCGCTCGCCTATTGCCACGCCGATGGCGGAACCTTGTCCAGCCATGTCGGCTTCGTGCTGGAGCGGCTGGCATGAGCGGCATCGCCCTTCTCGCCTGCCGCGCCTGCGGCCATATCTGGCAGTTCCCGCGCGCGATGTGTCCGGCCTGCGCCGCGACCGATATCGAGGCGATCGAGGCCGGGGGCGGTGGCATGGTCTGGTCGGCGACCTCGGTGCATCGCGCGCCGACACCCGATCTCGACGTCCCCGGCGGCTATGGCATCGCGCTGGTGACGCTCGACGAAGGGCCGCGGGTGATGACGCGCGGGCCGACCGACCTCGTCATTGGCGAACGCGTCACAGTCCGTATGGAGAATGGCCTGCCGACAATTTTCCGTGCTTGACGCAATGGCGGAAATGGGGTGCCACAGGATCGCCCGTGCTGTTGAGGAGCCCGCCATGTCCGATCTCGATCTCGCCATTCGCGGCGGCACCGTCGTCACCGCGTCGGACACGATCCGCTGCGATATCGGTATCAGGAACGGCCGCATCGCAGTGCTCGCCGAGGCGGTCACGGGGGCGGCCCGCACCATCGATGCCTCGGGCCTGCTCGTGATGCCCGGCGGCATCGACAGCCATGTTCATTTCGACCAGGATTCCGGGCCGGACGTGACCATGGCGGACGGTTTCGAGACCGGCTCGCGCTCGGCGGCGGCCGGCGGCAACACCACGGTCATCCCCTTCGCCATGCAGATCAAGGGCACGTCGCTGCGCGCCTGCGTCAGCGATTATCACGCCAAGGCCGCGGGCAAGTCGCTGATCGACTACGGCTTCCATCTGATCGTCTCGGACCCGACGCCGACGGTGCTGAACCAGGAGCTGCCGGCCTTGTTCGCCGACGGCTGCACCTCGTTCAAGGTGTTCATGACCTATGACGACCTGGTGCTGAGCGACCGGCAATTGCTCGAGGTCTTTTCGGTCGCCCGGCGCGAGCAGGCGCTCGTCATGGTCCATGCCGAGGGTTACGACTCGATCAAGTTCCTGGCCGACCGGCTGGAACAGGCGGGCAAGACCGCGCCCTTTTATCACGGCGTGTCGCGGCCCGAGATCGTCGAGCGCGAGGCGGCGCACCGCGCCATCAGCCATGCCGAACTCCTCGACGTGCCGATCATGATCGTCCACGTCTCGGGCCGCGAGGCGATGGAGCAGATCCGCTGGGCGCGCCAGCGCGGCCTGAAGGTCTATGCCGAGACCTGCCCGCAATATGTCACGCTGACGGCCGATGACATGAAGGGCCTCAACATGGACATGAGCGGGGCCAAATATGTCTGCTCGCCGCCGCCGCGCGACAGTGACAGCCAGAAGGCGATCTGGGAGGGCCTGCAGCAGGGCGTGTTCCAGACCTTCTCGTCGGACCATTGCCCGTTCTTCTACGACAGCCCGCGCGGCAAGCTGAACCCTAAGGGCAAGACCTCGTTCCGCTGGGTGCCGAACGGCATCCCGGGCGTCGAGACGCGGATGCCCATCCTGTGGTCGGAGGGCGTTGCCAAGGGCCGCATCTCGGCCAATGAATTCGTCGCGCTGACCTCGACCAATCACGCCAAGATGTATGGGCTCTATCCGAGGAAGGGCACGATCGCGGTCGGCGCCGACGCCGACATCGTCTTGTGGGACGCCAACCGCAAGGAAACGCTCCGCCAGGCGATCCTGCATCACGGGTCCGACTACACACCCTGGGAAGGTTTTGAGGTCACCGGCTATCCTGTCATGACGATCGCCCGCGGCAAGACCGTGGTGGAAGAGGGCAAGGTGCTGGGCAGCCCGGGCGATGGCCGGTTCCTCAAGCGCGACAAGAGCCCCTACGCCTTGCCGCTGGGGGCGTGAGGCGCGAAACCATCGCGCTTTCCCCGGGCTTTTTCGGCCTTCTAAGGATATGTCCGTATCCAAACCGCTGGCCTCGCACTTCTAGAGTGAAAGCAGAGGCGGCGTGCTCGAGACCGCCACCAGAGGAGTATGAGAATGTCGCCACGGTCCTTTGCGCGCCGGCTGCTTGCCGGTGTCGCCGTTGTCGCGGGTTTGGCTCTTGCCGGCCCCGCGAGTGCGCAAACCAAGGTCTCGATCGGGATTTCCGGCTGGACCGGGTTCGCGCCGCTGACGCTGGCGAAAGAGGCCGGCATCTTCGCCCGCAACGGCCTCGACGTGACCATCCGCAAGATCCCGCAGGCAAGCCGCCACCTCGCCATCGCCTCGGGCGACGTCCAGTGCGCCGCCACCACGGTGGAGACCTGGATTTCCTGGAACGCCAGCGGCATCGCCACGACCCAGCTGTTCCAGCTCGACAAGAGCTACGGCGCCGACGGCCTGGCGGTCCGCGCCGGCATCAATTCGATCCGCGACCTGCGCGGCAAGACGATCGCGGCCTCGCCGCCCGGCACCGCGCCCTATTTCGGTCTCGCCTGGATGCTGCGCGAGAACGGGCTGACCATTCGCGACGTGACCGTGGTCAATCTCGAGCCGGGACCGGCGGCGCAGGCCTTCATCGCCGGGCAGAACGACGGTGCCATGACCTACGAGCCCTATCTGTCGGCGGTGCGCGACGCGCCGCAGGCCGGCAAGATCATCGCGACCACGCTCGACTACCCCATGGTGATGGACACGTTCGGCTGCACGCCGGCCTTCATCCAGGCCAATGAGACGGCGGTGCGGGCGCTGGTGAAGAGCTATTTCGAAGCGCTCGAGCTGATCAAGTCGGACCAGACGCGGGCCTATACGCTGATGGGTGCCGACGTTCGCCAGACGCCCGAGCAGTTCGGCGCCTCGGCGCGCTATCTGCGCTGGTCGGGACCGGAGGAGAACCGCGCCTTCTTCGCCAATGACTGGCTGCCGTTCACCGAGAAGGCCGCGAGCCTGCTGCTCGACCTCGGCATCATCAGGCAGAAGCCGGACTTCACCCGCATGGTCGATACCCGCTTCATCCAGTGAAGCGACGCTTCGCTGTTGCGGTGAGACAACGGCCCGCGGGGCGCGGACTGGTTTCCATTGCGTGAAAATGCTTTAGAAGCGTGCCGCCGCTCCCGGTCATCCGGGTGCGGCGGTCTTCATTTCCGAGTGCATCCGCCGCATTTCCGCCTGCGCATTTTTCCGTCACCTTCGCCCGGGCGACCCGTCGCCCATTGTGCGGCGCCCGACCGACAAAGGACGTCATGAGGCCTCTTCAACCTGTCTCCGCGACGTCGCGCGTGATCCTCGGGATCAGTTTCTTCGTCCTGTTCTTCGCGGTGTGGAGCTTCTTCACCTTTGGCGGTTTCGTGTCGCGGATCTTCCTGGCCGATCCGCTGACCATGGTGAATGACGGCTGGACGCTGTTGACCAAGCACGGCTTCATCTTCGACATCGGGATGACCGTCTGGCGCGTGCTCGGCGGGTTCGTCATCGCCGCGATCATCGCGGTGCCGATCGGGCTCGCCATGGGCGCCTACAAGCCGGTCGAGGCCTTTTTCGAGCCCTTCGTGTCCTTTGCCCGCTATCTGCCGGCTTCCGCCTTCATTCCACTGCTGATCCTGTGGGCCGGCGTCGGCGAAGTGCAGAAGCTCCTGGTCATCTTCGTCGGGTCGGTGTTCCAGATCATCCTGATGGTGGCGGTGGCGGTCGGTTCGATCCGCCGCGACCTGATCGAGGCGGCGCTGACGCTCGGCGCCAAGGACCGGGGCATCGTCGCCCGCGTGCTGATGCCCTATGCCGCGCCGCAGATCGCCGAGATCCTGCGCCTGGTGCTCGGCTGGGCCTGGACCTATGTGATCGTCGCCGAGCTGATCGGTTCGTCCTCCGGCATCGGCCATATGATCATCGAAAGCCAGGCGCTGCTCGCCACCGGCCAGATCATTTTCGGCATCATCGTCATCGGCGTGATCGGGCTCATTTCCGACTACCTGTTCAAGGCGCTGAACCGGAAGCTGTTCCCGTGGAGCGCAGTATGAGCGACCTCGTCATCAAGGCCGTGTCCCGAACCTTTCCGGGTGTCCATGGCGGGCCGCCGACGCAAGCCCTGGCGCCGGTCGACCTGACCGTCTCGGAAGGCGAGTTCGTCGCCATTCTCGGGCCCTCGGGCTGCGGCAAGTCGACCCTGCTGCGTGTCGTCGCCGGCCTCGACCAGCCGACCTCGGGCAGCGTCACGCTCGATGGCGCGCCGGTGAAGGAACCGGGCGCCGATCGCGGCATGGTGTTCCAGAGCTACACGCTGTTCCCCTGGCTGACGGTTGCCGAGAACATTGCCTTCGGGCCGCGCGAGCGTGGCGTCGGGCTCGCCGAGCGCCAGGCGATCGCCGAAAAGCTGATGGCCCAGGTAGGGCTCACCCAGTTCGCCAATCACTACCCGAAGATGCTGTCCGGCGGCATGCAGCAGCGCGCCGCGCTGGCCCGCGCGCTCGCCAACAATCCGAAGGTGCTGATCCTGGACGAGCCGTTCGGCGCGCTCGACCACCAGACCCGCTCGCTGATGCAGGAGCTGCTGCTGTCGATCTGGGAGCAGCACCACAAGACCGTGCTGTTTGTCACCCATGACATCGAGGAAGCGGTGTTCATGGCCAACCGCGTGCTTGTCATGAGCGCGCGGCCGGGCCGGTTCAAATGCGAGGTGCCGGTGCCGTTCCCGCATCCACGCTCCTACAAGATCAAGACCACGGCGGAATTTGCCGCGCTCGAGGAGCGGCTCACCGAGGAGATCCGCGGCGAGACCATGCTGGCGGTGTCGAGCGGGCTCTGAGCGGTTTCAATGGCGGGGCGCGTCGAGCGCCCGCAGCCAGGCGAGCCCCTCGGCCAGCCAGCGCGCCTTGACCTCGTGGCCGCCGGGATGGCTGCAGAAGGCCAGCGCGCCGCCGGCGGCGCAGCCGCGCCAGGTCGAACAGTTCTGGCCGTGCTCTTCGCTTTGCGCGGGCACGGCGGCGCAATGGTCGGTACGAATCAGGGCGGCCAGGCTCGCCCTGACATCACCTTGCTTGGCGCCGGCGCCGACCCGGCGGCCGGCCATCGGCACCGTCCCATCCCATCGGCCATGGACATGGCGCAGCCGGACCGGGCCGCCGGGACAGGGCCCCTCCGGCACCGGCTCCCAGAAGGCGCCGGCGACCGGCAGGAAGCCGGTGAACCGGCCGGGGCGATAGCAGGCGAGGTTCCAGGTGATGAAGCCGCCGGCCGAGAAACCGCCGGCGACCACCATGCGCGCGTCCACGGGATAGCGGGCCATGACGTCGTCGAGCACCGCGGTGACGAAGGCCAGATCGTCGCGGGGGGCGGGTGCACCGGGGCGGACATACCAGCGCCGGTCAAGACCCGCGGGCAGCACCAGCAAAAGGTCCTGGCTGTCGGCCAGCGAACCGATGTCGGAATTGGCGAGCACGCCGGCGGGCGTGTCGGCGAAGCCGTGGAAGAACATCAGCAGGGGCAGCGGCCTCCGGCCGTCCCAATGGGCCGGCAGCCGCAGCACGTAGTCGCCGGTCGCGACATGGCACGGCGCCTCCACCGGGCAATCGCCGGCAGCGGCAACATCCGCGCCGGCAAGGCTCATTGCCAGCGCCGCGATGGGGACGAGACGCATGCGCGGCTCCCGGGATCGGCACCGCCCAGTCTAGAGACGCCTGCCTCTCGGGATAGACGGTGCCTCGTCACACTTCCTTGAAGCCGTAGTCGGGGATGCCCTGCTCGTTGCCGTAATATTTATAGGGCAGGAATTTGCCCGACATGGCGATCTTGACCCGGTCGCCTTTCGGATTGGCCTCGCGCTCGATTTCGATATTGAAGTCGATCGCCGACATGATGCCGTCTCCGAATTCCTCCTCGATCAGGGCCTTCCAGGCGGGTCCATTGACCATGACCATCTCGTAGAAGCGGTAGATCAGCGGGTCGGTCGGCGGCATCGCCGTGCCGCGATAGGGCACCTCGTTGAGCATCTTCTCCTCGTTGGCGGTGAGGCCGAACAGGGCGGCCGCCTTGGCGGCCAGCGGCTTCACCAGTTTCATCTGGCCGAGCAACGCGCCGACGATCAGCACCGGCGAGATGCCGCCGATCTCCTCGGTGATGTATTTCCAGGTCCAGTCCTTCTCGCGCTTGATGTCGAGAATCTTCTCGGTGAGCTCTTCGCGGATCATGTCCGTCTCCAAAACCATCTGTCGGGGAACGCAGCGCTGAAGAGCCATCAAGCGGCGTGCCAGTCGCACCGCGCCGCAGATGCGCAAAAGGTGGCCTTGAGTGAGAGCTCTGGTGGCGGCCATGCTGGCTCTTCTGCTCATCAAACAGGCAGTGAACGTTGGACGCTGGCGCCGCCGGGAGAGAGCCTCCCGGCCTGCCGGCAAGGCATGGAGACAGCTTGTGGAACGCGTGCGGATCTCTGGTGTGGGCCTTGCTTATTCCGGCGCGGAAGACGTGGCCGGGTTGATGATGCCTCGTGTGGTCGTCGCTCGCCAAACAGTGGAAGGAACAGCGGCATGAGCCGGATCATCACAGTCGGGGCCGCCCAGATGGGCGCCATCCAGCGTGCCGACAACCGCGCCGCGGTGGTCAGGCGCATGCTCGAGCTGATGCGCGAAGCTGCCTCGCATCGCTGCGACCTCATCGTTTATCCCGAGCTGACGCTGACCACCTTCTTCCCGCGCTGGTGGATGGAGAGCCAGGACGAGATCGATTTTTTCTTCGAGCGCGAAATGCCGTCGAACGAAACCGCGCCGCTGTTCAACGAGGCGGCCAGGCTCGGCATCGGCTTTTCCTTCGGTTATGCCGAGCTCACGCCCGAGGGGCGGCATTTCAACACCGCGCTGCTGGTCGATAAGACCGGCCGGCAGGTCGGCAAATACCGCAAGATCCACTTGCCCGGCCATGCCGGACACGAGCCCTGGCGCGCCTTCCAGCATCTTGAAAAGCGCTATTTCGAGGTCGGCGACCGGTCCTGGGGCGTGTGGAACGCGCTCGGCGGCCATATGGGCATGATGATCTGCAACGATCGCCGCTGGCCCGAGAGCTACCGGATGATGGGCCTGCAATCGGTCGAGATGATCCTGCTCGGCTACAACACGCCCCGGCACAATCCGCCGGCGCCCGACCATGACCGGCTGAGCGAGTTCCACAACCAGCTGGTCATGCAGGCCGGTGCCTATCAGAACGGCACCTGGGTCGTCGGCGTCGCCAAATGCGGCGTCGAGGAAGGCTGCGAGATGATCGGCGCCTCGTCGATCGTGGCGCCGACCGGCGAGATCGTCGGTCAGGCCTTGACTCAGGAAGACGAGCTGATCGTGGCGCGCTGCGATCTCGACCTGACGAAGAGCTACAAGGCGACGATCTTCAATTTCGACATGCACCGCCAGCCTGAGCAGTACGGACGGATCGTCCAGCAGCGCGGTGCGGTGCCGCCGGAGGGGCGTGGGGAGGGGTGAGGCGGAGGGCCAATGTGGTTGAGGGAGATACCCTCGTTTCGCACAACGTCTGGCGATCTCATTGCTCGGCGATGGCAGGTCACTAAGCGCGGATGCTGTGCACTCGAACCTCTACGTCATCCCCGGCCGAGCGAAGCGAGGGGAAGGGGATCCAGGGGTTGCAGGGCTTAAACGTCGAAGCTGCGGAGTCTGCTCTAAACTTGTGTTGAAGGCGGAGCCCGCCGGCCCTGGATCCCCTTCCCCTCGCTTCGCTCGGCCGGGGATGACGTAGAGACCCTGCCGGCAGGCGATGGGCTCGGCCCAAATGCCACACCACACCGTGGAGCCTCGCCCCAACGCGCTATTCCGCGGCCTCCTGGTTCGCCGTCTCCCAGCCGAGCAGCTTGCCCGGGTTCATCAGGCCGTGGGGGTCAGCCAGCCGCTTGAACTCGGGCTGCGGCGCCTTGATCTGTTTCCAGCCGGCATTGTTCAGCACATAGGTGTGCGGGTTGGACACCTGGATGCCGGCTTCCGTCGCTTGGGCCATGATCTGCTCGAGCCGTTCGCGCGTGGTGTATTTGACCAGCGGCAGGCTGGAGGGCACCACCTGGCCGTGGCGGCGCTGGAATTCGAGGTGCAGGTAGACGTCGTCGTGGAATTGCTTCTCGGCCCAGGCGACGAGTTTCAGGCTGTCGGGTGGCGGGTAGCGCAGCTGCAGATAGGTGATGGACGGATCCATCTTCATGGCGTGCAGCGTCGTGTGGTTCCAGGTGTATTCGTAGAGAGGGCCTGGGCCGCCGCGCTCCTTGTGGGTGCCGAAGGCGACCGCCTTGGCCTCGTCGGCGCCGCGCCGGAAGGTGACCTTGCCGGCATGGTCGGCGATCAGGAGATCGAGGGTATCGGCCTGCGGCTCGGAAATCATCAGCACCGCGAAGGCGCGGTCCTTGTCGAGATAGGGCGCGAGCCGGCGCAAATAGGGCCCGATGCGCGGATCGTGGATCGAGACGAGCTTCTTGGCGAGGCCGTCGCATTCGGTGAAGGCCTCGCCGAAGCGGGCGGCGGCGGTGAAGCTGTCGAAGGTCACGATGCGTTCGGCCCAGTCATGGGCGGGCGCGGTCGGCACCTCGACTTCGGTGATGATGCCGTTCACGCCATAGGCGTGCATCACCTTCAGGATGTCCTTGCCGCGCAACTCGATCAGCCTGGGCTCGGCCTCCACCGTCATCACCTCCAGCGCGGTGACCGCGCCGAGATTGTCGATCTGGCCCCAGGTGCAGGAGCCGGCGCCGGCCGCCCCGCCGGCGACGAAGCCGCCAATGGTCGCCTGGGCCCGGGTCGAGGGATGGAAGCGCAGCTCCTGGCCGTGCGGGTCGAGCGCCTTGTCGATGTCGAGCAGGTTGGCGCCGGCCTCGAAACGGGCTGCCCCCTTGCGCGCGAAAATCATGCGGTCGAACTTGCGCATGTCGACGATCAGGCCGCCGGCCAGCGGCACGGCCTGGCCGTAATTGCCGGTGCCGCCGCCGCGAATGGTCAAGGGCACGCGGTGGCGGGCGCAGGCCGAAGCGATCCGGGCGAGTTCGTCCTTGCTGCGCGGCACGGCGACCAGGTCGGCGTGCTTGCCGTCGAGTTCGGCCTTCAGGATCGGCGAGAACCAGAAGAAGTCGCGGCTGGCCATGCGAATGGAGGCGGGATCGTCGGCAAGCGTGAGGCCGGCGAGATCGGCGCGCAGGCGGTCGAGAGCGGGCGAGAGCGCATTCGCGGGTACGGTCATCAGCTGTCCTTGAGCCTGGCTGAACTGGATCGCGGTCAAGATACTCCCGGCGTGCGGGCATTGCACGGCGGTGTGAATCAAACCGGCCACACGCTCAAGGCTATGGCAAAATGCCGATAACTTGTGCATGGCTGGTCAGTGAAGCCATACAAAAGCCAGGGATAAAGCGGCACGCGCGTTGCTCGTTGCGCGCTATCGAATTAGTCCTGCAAGGACAAAACCGAAGAGGTCGCCATGTCTCACGTTCGTCTGACGCGCCGCACAGCCCTCAAGCTCGGCGCGGGTGTCTCCGCAGCCTATCTGATGACGTCGGGCCAGGTGACGGCGCAGGGCCTCGACAAGGTGTCCTACCAGACGAACTGGCGCGCTCAGGCCGAACATGGCGGCTTCTACCTGGCGCTGACCAGCGGCATCTATCGCAAATACGGCATCGACGCCGATATCCGCATGGGCGGACCGCAGCAGAACCCGTCGCAATTGCTGCTCGGCGGCCGCGTCGACATGATCATGTCGAACTCCTTCGAGGCGATCCGTTATGTCCAGGAGGGCCTGCCCTTCCTGTGCATCGGCTCGATCTTCCAGAAGGACCCGCAGGTGATCATCTGCCACCCGGGGGTCGGCAATGACAGTTTCGAGGCGCTCAAGGGCAAGACCATCCTGGTCGCCGCCGGCGGCCGCTCGTCCTACTGGCCCTACCTCAAGGCCCGCTTCGGCTTCGTTGACGAGCAGGTCCGGCCCTATACCTTCAACATGGCGCCGTTCCTGGCCGACAAGAACATTTGCCAGCAGGGCTTCCTGTCGTCCGAGCCTTTCGCGATCCAGCAGCAGGGCGGCGTCACTCCGCTCGCCCATCTGATCGCCGATGCCGGCTTCGCCAATTACAACACCACCTTCAACATCTCGCGGAAGATGGTCGCCGAGCGTGCCGACGTGGTGCAGCGCTTCGTCACCGCCTCGCTCGAAGGCTGGGCCGAATATATGAAGGGTGGACCGGGCGTGGAGGCCGCGAACGCCGCGATCCTGCGCGACAATCCGGACATGGACATCGCCAAGATCAACTATGCGGTGAAGGTGATGACCGAGCGCGGCATCATCCTGTCGGGCGACGCCCTGACGCTCGGCATCGGCGCCATGACCGATGCCCGCTGGGAGACCTTCTATACCCAGATGCGCGACGCCGGCGTATTCCCGCCCGGCATCGACTACAAGAAGGCCTATGATCTGAGGTTCATCAACAAGGGTGTGGGCAAGGCCTGACGTGTCGGTTGTGATATCCCCGAAAAGTGCCGCGAGCGACGCGAGGCCGCTCGTCTCGATCCAGCACGTGTCGAAGCAGTTCGCCAACGGCACCATTGCCGTGCGCGACGTCAATCTCGACTTGGCGGCCGGCGAATTCGTCAGCCTGCTCGGACCGTCCGGCTGCGGCAAGTCGACATTGCTCAGGATGATGGCTGGCCTCGGCGATCCGAGCGTCGGCACCATCGACTGGCCGGCGGCGGCGGAGGCCAGTGGCGACCACGAGCTCGGCTTCGTGTTCCAGGACCCGACCCTGATGCCCTGGGCAACCGCGCTCGGCAATGTCGTGCTGCCGATGAAGCTGAAGGGGGTGTCGCCAGGCGAGGCGGAGGCGCGCGGCGCGGCCATGCTGGGGCTGGTCGGCCTGAAGGGCTTCGAGCGCAGCTATCCACGCGAACTCTCCGGCGGCATGAAGATGCGCGTGTCGATCGCCCGCGCGCTGGTCACCCAGCCGAAGATTCTCCTGATGGACGAGCCCTTCGCGGCGCTCGACGAAATCACCCGTCACAAACTCAATGACGACCTGCTCGGTCTCTGGGAGACCAATCGCTTCTCCGCCGTCTTCGTCACCCATTCGGTGTTCGAGAGCGTCTACCTGTCGCAGCGCATCGTGGTGATGGCGGCAAGGCCCGGCCGCGTCATGGCCGATCTCCGGGTGGAAGCGCCTTATCCCCGCGACGAATTGTTCCGCACCTCGGCCGACTACGCCCATTGGTGCCGGATCGCCTCCGAAAAGCTCAAGGAGGCCATTTCAGCATGAGCGAGGCCACCCTCAAGACGCCGGTCGTCGCCCAGACAGCCGTCGCCCACCCCGCCGTCGCCCATGACGGCACCGACGCTGAAGCCCGGCCGATCTATCGCGAGGACCGCAAGGTCCTGGGCATTTCGACCGAGACCTGGCCGGGCATCATCGCGCCGCTGGTGATCGGCATCCTGGCGCTCGGCGCCTGGGAGGCGGTGGTCCGCATTCGCGAGATCCCGGCTTTCATCCTGCCCGGGCCGCTGCTGATCGCGCGGACCCTGGTCGAGGATTGGGCGTCGCTGTCGGCTTCGCTGTGGGTCACGTTGAAGATCACCGCCGCCGCGCTGGTCGCCGCGGTGATCCTGGGCGTCGGCCTCGCGGTCCTCTTCACCCAGTCGAAATGGCTGGAGAAGTCGCTGTTCCCTTACGCGGTGATCCTGCAGGTGACGCCGGTCGTGTCGATCGCGCCGCTGATCATCATCTGGGTCGGCGACATCAACCTGTCACTGCTGATTTGCGCGTGGCTGGTCGCCTTCTTTCCGATCCTGTCGAACACGATCCTCGGGTTGAATTCGGCCGACCACAACCTGATCAACCTGTTCCAGCTCTACGGCGCCTCGCGCTGGCAGACGCTGCGCTATCTGAGGCTGCCGGCGGCGCTGCCCTATTTCCTCGGCGGCCTGAAGATCTCGGGCGGCCTCGCCCTGATCGGCGCGGTCGTCGCCGAATTCGTCGCCGGCTCGGGCGGTTCGTCCTCGGGGCTCGCCTATCGCATCCTGGAGGCCGGCTATCAGCTCAAGATCCCCCGCATGTTCGCGGCCCTGATCATGATCTCGCTGACCGGCATCGCGATCTTCCTGGCGACCAGCTGGCTGTCGCACGTGCTGCTGCGGCGCTGGCACGAAAGCGCGCTGAAGCGCGAGAACTGAGGGAGAGGGGGTTCAACCCGAGCCCTTCAGAGGCCGACCTCGCGGCTTTCTCGTCTTGGCCGGGCTTGTCCCGGCCATCCACGTCTTCCGGCCGTTTTTCGCGCAGACCGGCGTTCTTTGTGTCAGCGGCCAGTACAAGTCGGAGCTGAGATAATTCGTGGATGGCCGGGACAAGCCCGGCCAGGACGAAGGGCGCGGCCTACCGCACCGGTACGAAGCTCTTCATCTTGCCGGGGTTCAACAGGCCCATCGGATCGACATCGGCCTTGAAGCCGAGCTGGTCGGCGTCGGCGCGCTTGTGGCGCGAGCCGTCCTCCAGGCTGACGACATGCGGATTGGCGACGAGCACGCCGTGCTCCTCATGCAGCGCGATGATCTCGTTCAGCCGTTCGGGCGTGGTGTAGCGGACGATCGGCAGCGCGCTGCAGGTGATATTGCCGGCGAAGCGGATGAATTCGAGATGGGGCAGGACCTCGCCCTCGAACATCGTCGTCATCCTGCGCACACTCTCTTCCAGCCGGTCGAACGGATAGAGCAGCTGCAGATAGGTGATGGAGCGGTCGGTCTTCAGCCATTGCAGCGTCGTGTGGTTCCACGAATATTCGTAGAGCGGCACCTGGCCGGGGCCCTCTTCCGACGGCGCTTCGTGGGTCACCGTGCCGCGGCCGGCCAGGATCGCCTTGAAACTGTCGAGGAAGGGCTCGGCGATCATGCAGAGCAAAATGCTCTTGCCTTCGGGGCAGGCGCTCTTCAGCGCGCCGAAATAGGAGGGAATGGGCGCGGCGATCGGCGTGATCAGCTTCTTCACCACGCCGTCGGCCATGGCGACCGCGCGGCCCGCCTCGAAAGCCTCCCAGAACGTGTCGAAGGCGACGATGACGTCGACCCAGGGCCAGGCCGGTGCCAGCGGCATTTCCAGCTCGGTGATGATGCCGGTCGTGCCATAGGCGCGGTTGACCTTCTGGGCCGCGTCATCACGGAGTTCCAGGACGCGCGGCTGCTCCTCCACCGTGATGATGCGGGCCGCCAGGATATTGCCGGGTTCGCGCAAGCCGCCATAGGCGACCGAGCCGATGCCGCCCGAGCCGCCGGCAACGAAGCCGCCGACGGTGGCGGTGCGCTTGGTGGACGGATGCATGCGCAGCTCGAAGCCGTGCTCGCGGGTCGCCTTGTCGAGGCTCAACAGGTTCATGCCGGCCTGGACACGAACGACGCCGGGCTTCTGCCAGATCACCTGGTCGAGCGCCGTCATGTCGAGCAGCACGCCGCCGGCGAGCGGCATGGCCTGACCGTAATTGCCGGTGCCGCCGGCGCGGACCGTCAGCGGGATCCGCAGCCGCGCGCAGGCGGCCGCAGCCGCGATGACATCGGCCTCGTTGCGCGGCTTGACGATGATGTCGGCCGCTACCGATTTCAGCTCCTCGGCGAGGATGGGTGAATACCAGAAGAAATCGCGCGAGCGGCGACGCACGATCACCGGCTCGGTGACGACGGGGACATCGCCGAGCGCCGCGATCAGGCCGGCGATGTCATAGGTCTGCTTCTGGCCGCGGGCGGGATCTTGAGGGGGCTGATGAATGGTCATGCTGCTGGTTGCCGCGTTTTGAGGCGTCATGCAAGGCCCCTTGAGGCCGTCACGAAACGCTTTCGTTCAGGGCTTCACGGCGGAAAGCAGAACAGAATCCCGGACTGCGGGCCGCCGCCAGCGGATGCCAAACGTCGCTTTTTTTATCATTTTGCCGGGAAAACAGGCAGCCAGTGGTATCTCCGTATGGGTTTGTTAACCATTGGAAGGCCGTTCTCAGTAACCGCATAAGAAAATTCATCTCCGGGGGAATGCCGGTGCAGATCAAGACCCGTCTCTTCGCAGTCATTGGCAGTCTCGCGGCCGCCGCCCTGATCATCGGCGGCGTCGCGGTCTATGGCTTCCAGCGTTATCAGGGGGCGGTGGGGAGTATCGAGCAGAATGCGCGGATAACGCAACTGGCCGAGCGGGCGAACGCCCTGATTTTTGCTGTCGTCATGGAATCGCGCGGCATTTACATGTCGTCGGACAAGGATGTGCTCGAGCGCTTCGCCAAGGCACAGGACCAGCAGCTCGCGCGGTTCAGCGCCACCATTGCCGAATGGGCCGCCCTGTTGCCGGTGTCGGAGGAGGCCAGCAGGCGCCGCTTGCTGGAACAGGCGGATGTCTTCGTGCGGTTGCGCAACGACCTGGCCAATGCCGGCCGGACGCAGGGCAATGGCGCGGCGCGCGTGATCGGCGACAATGACGCCAACCGCACCACGCGGCAGCGGCTCAACACCGAGATGGCGGCCCTCGCCGAGGCCAACAGCCAGCGCGTGGCCGTGCTGTCGAGCGAGATCGAAGCCGCCAAGCGCAGCCTCACCTGGCTGATCATCGTCACCATCGGCCTGGCTATGTTGGCCGGCCTGGTCGCGTTGTGGACCGTGCTGCGCGGCGTCACCCGGCCGCTGTCGCGCCTGACCGCTTCGGTCAGCGCCGTGGCCGAGGGGCGGACCGATGCCGCGGTGAGCGATACCGAGCGGCGGGATGAGATCGGCGCGCTGGCGCGTTCGGTGCTGGTATTCCGCGACAATGCCATGGAGGTCGCGCGGCTGAAGGCGGCGGATGCCGCGCATGCCGAGGCGAACCGGGCCGAACGGGCGCGGGACATGGCGGTTCTCGCCGACGAATTCGCCGCGACGGTCCAGTCGGTGGTCGCCACGGTCGCCGGCTCGGCCGAAGAGATCGTCGGCAATGCAGCGCGGGTCGGCGTCGTCGCCCGCAATGTTTCGGACCTCGGACAGGCGCTTGCCGCAACCTCGGCCGGGACCGCCGGCAGCGTCGAGAGCGCCGCCGGATCGGCGCAGGAACTGGCGTCCTCGATCGGCGAGATTTCGAGCCGTACCGCCCAGGCCCAGCAGATCGCCGCTTCCGCCGTCGACCAGGCGACCCATACCGGCGAGATCGTCGGCACGCTGGCGGTTTCGACCCAGAAGATCGGCGACGTCGTCAATCTGATCAACGCGATCGCCGCTCAGACCAATCTCCTGGCGCTCAACGCGACGATCGAGGCCGCCCGCGCCGGCGAGGCCGGCAAGGGCTTCGCGGTGGTGGCCTCGGAGGTGAAGAGCCTGGCCTCGCAGACCTCCAAGGCGACCGAGGAGATCGCGAGCCAGATCGGCGCGGTTCAGTCGGTGACCGCCGAGGCGGTGGCGGCGATCGAGGCGATCAACAAGACGATCGGCGAGATCAGCTCGGTGTCGTCGTCGATCATGGCGGCGGTCGAGGAACAGTCGGCCGTCACCCACGGCATTGCCGGCGCGGTGGCCGATGCCGCCGAGGGCACGCGGACGGTGGAGACCGATATCGGCCGGGTCACCCGCGCGGCCGACGAGACCCGGGAGGCGGCGGGCGCGATGACCAATGCCGCGTCGAGGCTGAAGGATGGCTCGCATCAGCTCGACGGGGCGGTGTCCGGGTTCCTGGCACGGATCCGGGCGGCCTGACCGCCCGGCCGCGGCTCAGGCGGTCGCGAGCTTCTTGAACTTGTTCGAGCGCTTCGGGTGCCACCACTTGCCGCCGATGACGGTGCCCTCGGAGACGATCTTCTTGTCGGCGATCAGATGTTCGCCGACCACGTCGACATAGTCGAAGCGACCTTCCTTGATGGTCAGGATGGTGGCGTCGCCCACCGAGCCGGGCTTGAGGCTGCCGAGCTCGGGGCGCTTCAGCGCCATGGCGGCATTGACCGTGGAGGCCGCGATCACCCGGTCGAGCGGCATGCCCATGACCAGGAACTTCGACAAGGTGGTGACCTGGTCGAAAGCCGGGCCCTCGATGCACAGCGAGTGGACGTCGGAGGAGATGACGTCCGGCTCGAAGCCGCCGGCCAGCATGTTGCGCGTGGTCTTGAACGAGAACGAGCCCTTGCCGTGGCCGATGTCGAAGATGACGCCCTTCTTGCGCGCCGCGATGACCTCCGGCTTGATCGCGCCCTGCGCCGTGCAGGGCGCATTGGGGAAAGGCCGGAAGGCATGGGTCAGCACGTCGCCGGGGCGCAGGCGGCCGATGACATGCTCATAGGACGGCGGGGGATGGTCGATGTGGCACATCAGGGGCATGCCGACCTCGTTGGCGACCTGCAGCGCCAGGTCGAGCGCGCTTTCGCCATTGGTGCCCGAGGCATGAAGGCCGACGCGCACCTTGATGCCGACGATCAGGTCGCGATTCCTGTCGGCGACCTCGACGCAGTCGATCGGGTTCATGTGCATGATCTCGCGGCTCTCGCCGACCATGACCCGCTTGTCGAAGCCGTAGATGCCGGCGTGGCTGACATGCAGATAGGCCAGGATGCGCACCTGGCTCTTCTCGATCACATGCTTGCGGAAGCCCATCCAGTTGCCGGGACCGGCCGAGCCGGTGTCGATCGCGGTGGTGACGCCCGAGGTCCGGCAGAAATCCTCGGCATCGATGCCGAGCGAAGTGCCGCCCCAATAGACATGGGTGTGCAGGTCGATCAGCCCGGGCGTGACGATATAACCGGAGACATCGCGGATTTCGGTGCCCGATCCAGGCTTCAGATCCTTGGCGACGGCGGCCACCTTGCCGCCGGCAAAGCCGACGTCGCGCACGCCGTCGAGCTTCTGCGAGGGATCGATCACGCGGCCACCGCGCAGGATCAGGTCGAAATTCATCAAGGCACTCCCGCTCTCTGGAACTTTGCTGCCGGCGCGAACCATGCGAAGGCATGGGCCCGGGCCGGCGATTGCGCAGGAGATTGCGCGCGGTCGACCGCCTTGCGCAACCGCCAACACCGTTCGTTTCTGGAGACCTCCCATGCCGTCACGCCACTGGGGTGACCTGAAGACCACCGATTTCGATCGCCTGGATCCGGCTCGCACGGTCGCGATCCTGCCGCTTGCCGCCACCGAACAGCACGGCCCGCATTTGCCCGTCTCGACCGATACCAGCATCATGAAGGGCATGATCGAGACGGCGTTCCCGCTTGTCGGCGCCGACGTCACCGCGCTGTTCCTGCCGATCGAGGCGGTGGCCAAGTCGAACGAGCATATTCATTCCAAGGGCACGCTGACCTTGTCGGCGGAAAGCGTGCTGCGCTCCTGGATCGAGATCGGCGAGAGCGTCAAGCGCGCCGGCATCGACAAGATCCTGCTGATGACCTCCCATGGCGGCAATCTCGATCCGATGAAGGTGGTGGCGCGCGAGCTGCGCATCCGCTGCGGTCAGCTCGCCGTGGTGTCGAGCTGGACCGCCTTCGGCCGGCCCAAGGGGCTGTTCGGCGAGCTCGACGTCAATCACGGCATTCATGGCGGCGACGTCGAGACCTCGCTGATGCTGCATTTCCGGCCGGACCTGGTCGACCTGAGCCAGGCGAAGCTGTTCGAGCCGATCATGGTCGGCATGGAGAAGGAATTCACCTATCTGCGACCGACGGTGAGCCACGCCTTCGGTTGGATCGCCCAGGACATTCATCCCGACGGCACGGCGGGTGACGCCTCGCTGGCGACGGCCGAGAAGGGGCGCCAGACCGCCGAGTTCCAGGCCGGCAACTTCGTCAAGCTGATCGACGACATGGCGCGTTTCGATATCGGCCGGCTGTGGAAGCCGAAGGCCTGAGGCGGCATCGCGGCGGTTGACCCGCCGCGCCGATCCCCCGATCATCGGGCTCGCATCGACGGCCGAGGGGGTGGTGGGCATGCATACGGTGATGGTGGTCGCGGGCGGCCTCTTGGCGCTCGCGGTGTTCGTGCTCGTCGCCCGATTTTTTGGCGGCGACGCCAGCGGGGCGATCGGCACCGCGGTCAAGATCTTCCTGCCGGTCTGGCTGGTCTGCGCGCTGGTGAACATGTGGATCGGCGTGTCGCGCGCCGGCTATTCGGTCGCCGACGAAGCGCCGATCCTCGCCCTGGTCTTCGGCTTGCCGGCGCTGGCCGGCTTGTTCATCTGGTGGAAATTTTCTTGAAGCGAGGCGGTTCGCGGGGGGCGATCCGCCTCGCCGAGACGGCTCAAGCGCGCGGGTGAATGATGGTTTCACTGTTCAGGCATGCCGGCTTCCTGCGCGACAAGATGTCTGAGCAGAGGGGGCGGGTGACATCGGTCGAACTGTTCTTCGATCTCGTCTTCGTCTTCGCCATTACCCAGCTTTCGCACGCCCTGCTGCACAAGCTGTCCATGGCCGGCCTGATCGAAACCACGTTGCTGTTCTTCGCGGTCTGGTGGGTCTGGGTCTACACGACCTGGTCGACCAATTGGCTCGATCCCGACCGCACGCCGGTGCGCGTGGCGCTGTTCGTGCTGATGCTGGCCGGCCTCGTCATGTCGATCTCGATCCCTTCAGCCTTCGGCGCCGGCGGGCTGGCCTTTGCCGCGGCCTATGTCTTCATGCAGGTTGGCCGCACCGCTTTCTGCGTCTGTGCCACCGGTCTGGCGAGCGAAAGCAATCGTCGCAATTTTCAGCGCATCCTGTCCTGGCTGGTGCTGTCCGGCGTGTTCTGGATCGCCGGCGGCCTGGCCGAGGGCAATGCGCGGCTGGCGCTCTGGGCCATCGCCATCGGCCTCGAATATCTCGGGCCCTGGGCCGGCTTCTGGGTGCCGAAACTCGATCGTTCGTCGACCGCCGACTGGGACGTCGACGGCCACCACATGGCCGAGCGCTGCAGCCTGTTCGTGCTGATCGCGCTCGGCGAATCGCTGATCATCACCGGCTCGACCTTCGAGAAATCGGCCGTCAGCGTGACGACGGTCGCGGCACTCATCTCGGCATTCGTCGGCACCGCCGCCATGTGGTGGATCTATTTCGCCATTGGCGCCGAGCGCGGCACCCATCACATCGCGCATGCCGCCGATCCGGGGCGGGTGGCGCGCATCGGCTATACCTATCTGCACATCGTCATCGTCGCCGGCGTCATCGTCGCGGCGGTGGCCGACGAACTGGTGCTGGCCCATCCCGGAGGCCATGTGGAAGTGCCGGCGCTGCTCGCCATCGTCGGTGCGCCGGCGCTGTTCCTCCTGGGCAATGGCTGGTTCAAATGGCTGAGCGCGCCGAATTTCCCGCTGTCCCATCTGGCCGGGCTGGTCTTACTGGCACTGGTCGGCGCCGCCGAGTTGCAGTTCCACCTGTTCACGCCGCTCGCCCTGTCGCTGGTGACGACAGGGGTGCTGGTGCTGGCGGCGATCTGGGAATGGCTGTCGCTGACGGCGCGCGAGGCCGAGCCGCACCGGGCCTGACCGGCGCCGGCGTGGGCCGGTTCAGGCCGCGACCGGCTTGACGTCGACGGCAACCGCGATCTCATGATCGCCCGATGTCACCAGGACGCCGCCATTGGGCGCGACATCGGCGAAGTCGCGGCCGATCGCCAGCACGATATGGTCGCGGTCGACGATCAGGCCATTGGTCGGATCGAGGCCCCACCAGCCGAGTTCGGGCCCGCACCAGACCGATACCCAGGCATGGGTCGCGTCGGCCCCCTCGAGGCGCGGCTGGCCGGGGGGCGGGTTGGTGCGCAGGTAGCCGCTGACATAGGCGGCCGGCAGCCCCAGGCCGCGCAGACCCGAGATCATGATATGGGCGAAGTCCTGGCAGACGCCGCGGCGCATGGCGAATGCTGCTGCCGCCGGCGTGTCGTTCTCGGTCGCCTCGGTGTCATAGATGAAGTCGGCGTGGATGCGCGTCGCAAGATCGAAAGCGGCGTCCAGGATCGGCCGGCCGGGCGGAAAGCTCGCGGTCGCATAGGCACGGATCGTCGGATCGCGCGGTACATGGCGGCTGGCGAACAGGGCATGCACGGGCGATGCCGGCGAGAGATCGGCCGAGGCGAAGGCGGTTTCGCGGACGCGTTCCCAGGGCGGGTCCATGCCGGGTAGCGGCCGGCTGCGCCCGGCAATCGCCACGCGGGCCCGGGTGTCGATCCTGATCTGGCTGTGCGGCGTGTCGAAATTCAGGAAGACCACGTGATTGCCGAAGAAGTCGGTGGTGTCGCGCCGCTGCGTCGGCTTCGGCGCGATCGTCAGATCCCAGGCGATGACGCGCTGCCCCAGGCGGTCGACCGGTATGACGCGCAGCACATGCTGGGCGGCCGCCACCGGCGCGGCATAGGTGTAGTCGGCGACCTGGCGGACTTCATAGATCATCACTGAATCTCGTCCGCGTCCGCGCTCATCGGCCGTTCGGCCTCGCGGTGGGTGAAATATTGGCCGGAAACCTCGTCGGACAGGTCCATCAGGCGCTGTTCGAGTGCCAGGATCTGTTTGGAATCCAGGGTGTGGGCATCGGCCGTCTGCAATTCGACCAGGACACGGGCAATCAGCCTTTCGGCGCTGTTGAGCCGGCCGTCGGAGGAATGCAGCGGCAGGGCCTTGAGGTGCTGGCTGATCCGCTCGACCTGGAAAGCCACCGAGCGGGGATTGTTCGGATCGAGCACGACCAGATCCAGCACCGGCGCGCGCGCGGCGACCATCACATAGCGGCGGCGATAGGTGATCTGGCTGTCGGCGAAGCTCAGCAGCACGTCGAGACCGCCGGCACCGGCCTTGGGGTCGGCGAACTGGCGGGTGGCGCGGCAGGTCGCGAGCGCCCGCTCGACCCGCTTGCCGATGGACAGGAAACGCCAGCCGGCAAGCTGGTTCATGTTCTCCTGCGCCAGGCCGGAAAAGGCGGCGGCAATGCGCAGTCCGGCATCGGCCCGGTCGAAAATATCGGTGTCGGCGGCATTGGCCGAGGTCCGTCCGGCCAGCGCGACCAGGTCGGTGATGGTCAGCCAGGCATCGGGGGAGAAGCGGTCACGAATGACCGAGGCCGCGCCCCTGGCCGATTGGGCCAGCGCGACGAGCCCCCCCGGTGTCTGGCCATGGAGCACCGTGGCGGCGACCGCGGCGGGATCGGTGATGATGTGGTCGCGCGGCAGCGCCTCCCAGGCGCCGAGCAGATCGACGATCCGGCGTACCGCCTCGCCGGCCATCGACTGGCCGGTGCCGGCCTGGTCGCCGAGCGCCCGGACCAGCCTGAGGGTTGCTTCGGCGCGTTCCATGTAGCGGGCGAGCCAGTAGAGATTGTCGGCGGCGCGGCTCGGCAGCGAGGCGGTCGAGCGGCGCAATTCCACCTTGTCCGAGGTCGGCAGCAAGGTCGTTTCGTCGACCGGGCCATCGGCCAGCACGCAGACATCGGCCGAGCGGCCGTCGCGCTGCATGGTCACGGCGCGGGCGTCGATGCGGTCGCCGACCCGGCAGAAGCCGCCGGGCATGACGGTCCAGCGGCCGTCGACCTTGGCGAGAAACAGCCGGAGGATGAACGGCCGCGGCTCCAGGTAGCCATCGCGCCAGACCGGCATGGTGGAGAGCTTGACCACCTCCTGGGCGACGAAATCGGAACCGCGCAGGCGGATCTCCTCGGCGAGCCTCAGCTTGGCCTCGGCCGAGAGATCGCCGGCCAGGACCGGGCCGTCGTCGAGCACGCCCGGGACGGTCTGGCCGAAGGCCGGCGCCACCACGAAGCTGTCGAGATCGGCGATGACCGCGCCGCGTTCGAGCGGCTGGCCGCACCACCATGTGGCGATATGCGGCAATTGCAGGTCGCGGCCGAGCCGGACGCGGGCGATCGGCGGCAGGAAAGCGAGCAGCGAGCGGGCCTCGGCGACGCCGGTGCCGAGCCCATTGGCAAGGGTCACCTTGCCGGCGCGCAGCGCGCCGACCAGGCCGGCGACGCCGAGCCGGGAGCGCGGATTGAGCTCGAGCGGATCGGCGAAGTCGGCGTCGAGCCGGCGCCAGACCATTTCCAGCCGTTTCAGGCCGGACACGGTGCGAATGTAGAGCGTGTCGTCGCGCACCGTCAGGTCGGCGCCCTCGGTCAAAAGGAAACCGAGATAGCGGGCGAGATAGGCATGCTCGAAATAGGTCTCGTTGAGCGGACCGGGCGTGAGCACCGCGACGCGCGATTCGGTGCCGGCGGCCAGCGCGGAGAATTGCGCGCGCATCGCCTGGAAGAAGCCGGCGAGCCGTTCGACCGGCAAGGTGCGATAGATCTCCGGCAGCGAGCGGGCCATGGCGAGCCGGTTCTGCAGCGCGTAGCCGGCGCCCGACGGCGCCTGGGCCCGGTCGCCGAGAACCCACCAGCGGCCGTCGGGGCCACGGCCGACATCGGCGGCATAGAGCCAGAGATGCTCGCCGCCCCGCGGCTTGACCCCGACCATCGGGCGCAGGAAGTCCGGCGAGCCGGCAAAGGCGGCGGCTGGCAGCAGCCCGTCGCGAACCAGGTCGCCCGCGCCGAACAGGTCGGCCAGTGTCGTCTCCAGCAGTTCGGCCCGCTCGGCGAGGCCGGCCGAGAGGCTGCGCCACTCGTCGGGCGCGATGACCAGCGGCACATGGGCGAGCGGCCAGGTGCGCTCGGCGCCGGTCTGGTCGCCATAGACCCGGTAGAACACGCCGCTGTCGCGCAAATAGCGGTCGGCGGTCGAAAAGCGGCGGTCGAGTTCGCGCGGCCCGAGATCGGCGAGGCTCGCCAGCACCGGCTTCCAGTGCTCGCGCGGTTCGCCATGGCCGTCCAGGATCTCGTCATAGATCCCGGGCAGCGGCTGGTAATGGGCCAGAAGCGCCAGGATGCGTTCGGCCCTGGTGTCGGTGGAGCGTGGTCCGCGCAGAGTCATGGTCGAGATTTCCCGCTCCCGGCTCAATGAACCGGCGGACGGCGCAAGTCGAGGGTGACGGGGAAATCGCCGGTGCGTTCCGGCTTCGGCGGGTCGACCAGCCCGGGCGTGTGGCCGTGGTCCTGGAAGCGGGCGCGCCGGCGCGCTTCCGCCTCGTAGGAATTGACCGGGAAGGTTTCGTAGTTGCGGCCGCCGGGATGGGCGACGTGATAGACGCAGCCGCCGCGCGAGCGCCGGCTCCAGGCGTCGACGATGTCGAAGGTCAGCGGCGCATGGACCGGAATGGTCGGATGCAGGCCGGAGGCCGGTTTCCAGGCCTTGAAGCGGACGCCGCCGACATATTCGCCGCTGCGGCCGGTCGAGGTCAGCGGCACCGGCCGGCCGTTGCAGGTGACGACATGGCGTTCGGGCTGGACGCCGGTGACCTTCACCTGCAGCCGCTCGACGGAGGAATCGACGAAACGCACGGTGCCGCCGATCGCGCCCTCCTCGCCCATGACGTGCCAGGGTTCGAGCGCCTGGCGCAGTTCCAGCCTGACGCCGGCATGGTCGACCATGCCGGCGAGCGGGAAGCGGAACTCATATTGCGCTTCGAACCAGGCAGGGTCGACCGCATAGCCGGCACGGTCGAGATCGGCGAGCACGCCGAGAAAATCCTCCCAGACGAAATGCGGCAGCATGAAGCGGTCGTGCAGCGCGGTGCCCCAGCGGGCCAGCGGCCCGTCCTGCGGCTCGCGCCAGACCCAGGCGATGATGGCGCGGATCAGCAATTGCTGGGCAAGGCTCATGCGCGGGTCGGGCGGCATTTCGAAACCGCGGAACTCGACCAGGCCGAGGCGGCCCGACGGGCTGTCGGGCGAGAACAGCTTGTCGATGCACAATTCGGTGCGATGGGTATTGCCGGTGGAATCGACCAGGAGGTTGCGGAACAGCCGATCGACCTGCCAGGGCCGGGGCGGCACGCCCTCGCCGGGCTTCGGCACCATGCTCATGGCGATCTCAAGCTCGTAGAGCCCGTCATGGCGGGCCTCGTCGACACGCGGTGCTTGGCTGGTCGGGCCGATGAACATGCCGGAGAACAGGTAGGACAAGGAGGGATGGCGCTGCCAGTAGAGCACCAGGCTCTTCAGCAGGTCGGGCCGGCGCAGGAACGGACTGTCCGAAGGCCTGGCACCGCCGACCACCACGTGATTCCCGCCGCCGGTGCCGGTGTGGCGTCCGTCGAGCATGAATTTCTCGGTGCCGAGCCGCGACAGCCGGGCTTCCTCGTAGAGGCCCTGGGTGATCGCCACGCAGTCGCGCCAGGACGCGGCCGGGTGGACATTGACCTCGATGACGCCGGGGTCGGGGGTGACCTTCACCACATTGAGGCGCGGGTCGGTCGGCGGCGGATAGCCTTCGACATGGACGGCGAGCCCAAGCGATTTGGCGGTGGCCTCGGTCGCGGTGAGGAGCTCGAGATAGTCCTCCAGCCGTTCGGTCGGCGGCATGAAGACGCAGAGACGGCCGTCGCGCGGCTCGACCGCGAGCGCGGTGCGGACCGAATTGTCGCCCGAGATGATCTGCTCGACCTGTTCGGCGCGGCCGGCCTCGCGCTCGTGCTCGGCGGCGACCCGCTGGGTCACCTGCGCCGCGATCTCCTGCGGGTCGGGCAAGGTCTCCGGCACGCTGCCCGGATCGGCGTCGATGACATAGGGGTAGGAGGTCGGCGGCACATGGGGCAGGGCGCCGAGCGGCAGGCGGTACCCGACCGGGCTGTCGCCGGGCACCAGGAACAGCCGCTCGCGCCGGAGCTTCCACTTCTCGGTCATCCAGTTGCGCTTGGCCGGCTCGGCGTTCCAGCGCTGGATCGGCAGGACGAAACCCGAGGGCTTGGTCAGGCCGCGCTCGAACACGCGGGCGATGCGGGCGCGCGCCTCGGCGTCCTCGAGCTTGGAATCGAGCGCGTCGACATTGACCGGCAGGTCGCTCTCCTTGAGCATCCAATGGGCCGGGTCCTCATAGGCCGGCACCGCCGCCTCGGCATCGAGACCGAGCCGGGTCGCAATGCCGGCGGCAAGGGCACCGGCGTCATCGACACTGACCGGGGCCGCGCCGGTTTCCTTGGCGATCAGGCGCGCGTCGCCCCAGATCGGCTTGCCGTCGCGGCGCCAGTAGAGCGCGAAGGTCCAGCGTGGCAGGCTTTCGCCCGGATACCATTTGCCCTGGCCGTAATGGAGGAAGCCGCCCGGCGCGTAGAGGTCACGCAGCCGGCGTATCAGTTCGTCGGCGCGTTCGCGCTTGGTCGGGCCGACCGCCGCGGTATTCCATTCGGCGCCTTCATAGTCGTCGACCGAGACGAAGGTCGGCTCGCCGCCCATGGTCAGCCGGACGTCCTGGGTGGCCAGGTCGGCGTCGACCTTGCCGCCGAGCGCATCGAGCCGGGTCCAGGCCTCGTCCGAGAAGGGCGCGGTGACCCGCGGCCGCTCGTCGATGCGATCGACCCGCATGTCGAAGGCGAAACTCACCTCGGCCGGCTCGACATTGCCCGAAATTGGCGCAGCCGACCGGAAATGTGGCGTCGCCGCGAGCGGGATATGGCCCTCGCCGCAGAGCAGGCCCGAGGTCGGGTCGAGGCCGATCCAGCCGGCGCCGGGGATATAGATCTCGGTCCAGGCATGCAGGTCGGTGAAGTCCTTGTCGGTGCCGGCCGGACCGTCCAGCGCCTTGAGATCCGGCTTCAGCTGGATCAGATAGCCGGAGACGAAGCGCGCCGCGAGGCCGAGCCGGCGGGCGATCTGGACCAGCAGCCAGGCCGAATCCCGGCAGGAACCCGAGGCCCGCTCGAGCGTCTCGTCCGGGGTCTGGACGCCCGGCTCCATGCGAATGACGTAGCTGATGTCGTTCTGGAGCTTCTGGTTGAGCGCGACCAGGAAATCGATCGTCTGGGTGGGGCCACGCGCGATCCCACCGAAATAGCTCTCGAAATGCGTGTCCGAAGGCTCGATCACCAGATAGGGCGCCAGCTCCTCGGCGAGCGCCGGCGTGTATTGGAAAGGATAGGTTTCGGCATAACTCTCGATGAAGAAGTCGAATGGGTTGACCACCGCCATGTCGGCGGTGAGATCGACGGTGACCGAGAACTCGGTGGTCTTTTCCGGAAACACGAAGCGCGCCAGCCAGTTGCCGTGCGGATCCTGCTGCCAGTTCACGAAGTGGCTCTCGGGCACGACCTTCAGCGAATAGCTGGGGATCGTGGTGCGGCTGTGCGGCGCGGGGCGCAACCGGATGACCTGGGGGCCGAGGCCCACCGGCCGGTCGTAGAGGTAACGCGTGACGTGGTGCAACTGCGCGAGAATGGCCATGATCCTACCGGTAATGCCTTCCGGAGAGGGCGTCAAAGACAGCTTAAGCAAAGTTCGCGCCGTGGCGTGCGTGGCACTACCAATAGTCTTCGCTGCGTGGCCGTGATCGGATCAATGCGGCTTGGGGGCGGATCATCATCGTCGAGATCATGCCGATGCAACCGCGCGAGCCCGTCGTCCATCCGGTCGCCATCACCGACCTTCGCCCGACCCAGATCACCGTGGGCATGCGCGAGGTGGAGGAGAAGCGCCGACGCTGGCGCACGACCGAAAAGAAGGGCGACTTCCTCGGTCGCCACATGATCCCGGTGCTGAAGGGTCCGAAGGACCGCTTTTACGTCATCGACCACCACCACCTGGCGCGCGCGCTCGTCGAAGAGGGCGTCGAGGATATCCTGGTGACGGTGATCTCCGACCTTTCCAGCCTCGACAAGGACAATTTCTGGACGGTCTGCGATCTCAAGGGCTGGACCCATCCCTATGACGCCAGCGGCGTCAGGCAGCATTTCCAGGACATACCGAAAAACGTGACCGAGCTCGTCGACGATCCCTATCGCAGCCTGGCGGGATCGTTGCGCCGGGCCGGCGGTTTCGCCAAGGACACCACGCCGTTTTCGGAATTCCTGTGGGCGGCCTATTTGCGCCTTCACATCAAGCGCAAGGTCATCGACATGGATTTCGAAGCGGCGCTGAACAAGGCGATGACGATCGCCCGCGGCGACGAGGCCGGCTACCTGCCCGGCTGGTGCGGGCCGTCCGACGACGCCTGAGCAGTCGGCCGCCTGACGCATCCGGCCTCTGCCATCGGCCGGATATCCCCTGCCGCGCCGAGCCATTATGGTCCCAGCGCGGAGACCCGAAGCCATGCCCCTGACCTTGCCGACTGCCGACGATCATGCCGACCTGCGCGATGCCATGCGCGCGCTGTGCGCCACCTATGACGACGCCTATTGGCGCAAGGTCGACGACGAGCGCGGCTATCCGGAAGCCTTCGCCGAGGCGCTGACCAAGGCCGGCTGGCTGGCGGCCCTGATCCCGGCCGAATATGGCGGGTCCGGGCTCGGCCTGACGGAAGCCTCGATCATCATGGAGGAGATCAACCGGTCCGGCGGCAATGCCGGCGCGGTCCACGGCCAGATGTACAATATGGGGACGATCCTGCGCGGCGGTTCGGCCGAGCAGAAGGCCAAATACCTGCCGCGGATCGCTTCCGGCGAGTTGCGCCTGCAATCCATGGCGGTGACCGAGCCGACCACCGGTACCGACACGACCAAGCTGAAGACCACCGCGGTGAAGAAGGGCAATGACCGCTATGTCGTCAACGGCCAGAAGGTGTGGACCAGCCGGGTGCAGCATTCCGAGCTGATGGTGCTGCTCGCCCGCACCACCCCGGTCGACCAGGTCGCCAAGAAATCCGACGGCCTGTCGGTCTTCCTGGTCGACCTGCGCGAGGCGATCGGCCGGGGCATGACGGTCCGGCCGATCCGCAACATGGTCAATCACGAGACCAACGAGGTGTTCTTCGACGACCTCGAAATACCCGCCGAGAACCTGATCGGGGAAGAGGGCAAGGGCTTCAAGACCATTCTCTCGGGCCTCAATGCCGAGCGAACCCTGATCGCCGGCGAATGTATCGGCGACGGCTACTGGTTCATCGAGCGGGCCAAGAAGTACGGCACCGAACGAATCGTCTTCGATCGTCCGATCGCCAAGAACCAGGGTATCCAGTTCCCGATCTCGCGCGCCTATGTGAACATTCGCGCGGCCGACCTGATGCGCTTCCAGGCCGCGGCGCTGTGCGATGCCGGCGAAGCTTTCGGCGCCGAGGCCAACATGGCCAAGCTGCTCGCGGCGGATGCCTCGTTCGAGGCGGCCAATGCCTGCCTGCAGACCCATGGCGGCTTCGGCTTCGCCGCCGATTATGATGTCGAGCGCAAGTTCCGCGAGACCAGGCTCTACCAGGTGGCGCCGATCTCGACCAACCTGATCCTCGCCTATGTCGGCGAACATGTGCTGGGAATGCCACGATCCTACTGACACGGCCCGCCGGGTTGGAGCCCTGCGGCCAAAAGCCTTGACGCGGCAGGGATTTTCCGGTCCTTCGGAGGTCAACCCGATCATCGCCGGGGTGAGCCGTGCAGCTTTACCTGCCCATTGCCGAACTGCCCGTGAACATGCTCCTGATCCTGAGCATGGGGCTGGCGGTCGGGTTTATTTCCGGCATGTTCGGCGTCGGCGGCGGTTTTCTGCTGACACCGCTGCTGATCTTCATCGGCATTCCGCCGGCTATCGCGGTGGCGAGCGTCTCCGGCCAGATCGCGGCGTCGTCGCTGTCGGGCACGCTCAGCTACTGGCGCAAGAACGCGGTCGACGCGAAGCTCGCCTCGGTGCTGCTGGGCGGCAGCGTGATCGGCTCGGCCGGCGGTGTCGCGGCGTTCTCGCTGCTGCGCCGGGCCGGCCAGCTCGACCTGTTCATCGCGCTGTCCTACGTGACGCTGCTCAGCGGCATCGGTCTGCTGATGGTGATCGAGAGCGGCCGGGCGATCGCCCGCTCGCGCTCCGGCGAGCCGCCGAAACCGGTGCCGACGCGTGACCGGCGCGTCGCTTCCAGCTTGCCCTTCGCCATCCATTTTCCGCGCTCGCGCATCACCATATCGGTCATCCCGGTCATTGCCATCGGGCTCGGCATCGGCTTTCTCGGCTCGATGATGGGCATTGGCGGCGGCTTCCTCCTGGTGCCGGCACTGATCTATCTCCTGCGCGTCTCGACCTCCGTCGTCATCGGCACATCCAGCCTGCAGACGCTGATCACCATGTTGCTGACGGTGATCTTCCACGCCATCACCAATGCCTCGGTGGATGTCGTGCTGGCGCTGCTGCTGATGATCGGCGGCGTGATCGGCGCGCAGTTCGGCGCCCGCACTTCCCTGACGATGAAGGGCGAGGAGCTGCGCCTGATGCTCGGCCTGGTGGTGCTGGCGGTCGGCATCCGCTTCTTCGTCGACCTGGTGCTCAGGCCGGACGACCCGTTTTCCAATACGATCATGGAATGGGTGGTCCGATGACCCGGCTGGCGATCGCCCTCATCGGCCTGATCGCCGCGACCGCCTCGGCCCGGGCCGAGGCGCTGATCACCTCGCTGTCGACCCACCGCCTGCAGATCACCTCGAATTTCGTCGGCTCGGAGATCGTGCTGTTCGGTTCGATCGAGCGCGACAGCCAGACCGTGGCGCGCTCCGGCGGCTATGACATGGCGGTGGTGGTGCGTGGCCCGCGCGCCAAGGTCATCACGCGCCGCAAGGACCGGATGTTCGGTATCTGGATGAACACCGACGCGCGCGAATTCGTCGAGGTGCCGACCTTCTATGCGCTCCTGTCCAACAAGCCGGCGGAGGCGCTGGCCGATCTCGACGTGCGCCGGCGCCAGCAGATCGGCCTGCAGGGCATCGCGCTCGCGACCTCCAGGCCCGGCACCAACCCGGAAGGCACGGTGACCTTTCGCGAAGCCTTCCTCCGGATCAACCAGACCCGCGGGCTGTTCCGCGAGAACCCGACCGGCGTCACCTTCCTGACGCCGACCCTGTTCCGCGCCACCATCCCGGTGGTCGCCAATACGCCGGTGGGCGCTTTCGATGTGGACATCTATCTGATGTCGGGCGGCGTGATCCTGGCGCGTGAGAATACCAATTTCGAGGTGACCAAGACCGGCTTCGAGGCTTTCGTGGCCAATGCGGCGCGCGACAACGGCCTGATCTACGGCATGGCCGCCGCCGCCATGGCGCTGTTCACCGGTTGGGCGGCGAGCGTGGTGTTCCGGCGCGACTGACGCGGGTGACCGCCGTCATCGAACCGTCGCATCGGCATGACAGTCAGCCTTGGGCAGGCACCGGCGTCTTTTTCCTTTTGTGCGATCGGGAGACGCTTTTTTGCCTCTTCGTCATCCTGCCGACGTGAACCGGTAGCCTCCGCGTTCGAAAATGCTTTAGGAACACATCCATGGACGACGAGTTGGAACCGCCACGACTGCAGGGCTGGCAAGGGCGCGTCCTGCTCATGGTCGTGGCCTTCCTCGTCGCCGTGTTCCTGATCGTCTGGCGCAAGGTCGAGTGGCCTTATGCCATCGGTTCGGTGGCGGTGTTGACGGTCGCCGCGCTGATCGTGCGGCGCACCAGCATCGCGCCGATCCCGCCGGATCCGGAACAGCTGGCGCGCCGGGCCGCCCGGCTGACCGACCTCACTATCGAAGGGCTGATCGCGGCCTTGCCGGCGCCGGCCATGCTGATCGATCCGAAACTGATCGTGCGCAGCCACAATGCCAGGGCGATCGACCTGATCGCCGGCCTCAAGCGCGGCGAGCCGCTGACCTTGGCGCTGCGCACCCCCGAAGTGGTCGAGGCGGTGCGCCGGGCGCTCGCCACCAATGCCAGCCAGGAGATCGACTATACCGAGCGGGTGCCGGTCAACCGGTGGTTCCGCGTCGAGGCGGCGCCGGTGGCGCTGACGGTGAAGGCGCGCGACGAAGCGACCCCGGATTTCGTGCTGGTGTCGCTGCGCGACCTGACCGAGGAGCGTCGGCTGGAGCGCCTGCGCGCCGATTTCGTCGCCAATGCCAGCCATGAGCTGCGTACGCCGCTGGCCTCGGTGGTCGGTTTCGTCGAAACCATCCAGGGACCCGCCAAGAACGATCCGGCGGCCCGTGAGCGGTTCCTGGCGATCATGCTGGCCCAGGCCAATCGCATGGCCCGGCTGATCGACGATCTGCTCTCGCTGTCGCGGGTCGAGCTGAACGAACATGTCCGCCCGATGGCGCGGGTCGATCTGGTGCCGCTGCTCGGCCAGGTGCGTGACAGCCTTGGTCCCTATGCCCAGACACTTGGCGTCAGTGTCGGCGTCGCGGCCGCCGAGCCGGCGCTGGTGGTGCTGGGCGACCAGGACGAGCTGTTCCGGCTGTTCGAGAACCTAGTGCAGAATGCCATCAAATATGGCTCGGAAGGCAAGACCGTGGAGATCACGCTCCGGCGCGAGCCGCGCGGCAAGCGTCGCGACGAGGCGGTGGTCGCGGTCCGCGACCACGGCCCGGGCATTCCGCCGGAACATCTGCCGCGCCTGACCGAACGCTTCTACCGCGTCGACGTGGCGTCAAGCCGCGAAAAGGGCGGTACCGGCCTCGGCCTGGCGCTGGTCAAGCATATCGTCAAGCGCCACCGCGGCCGCCTGGCGATCGAAAGCGAGGGGCGGGACGGGGCGACCTTCACGGTCCGGCTGGAAACCGCGGCGGCGGCCGAGCAGGCCGAGGCGCCGGCCGCCGGGGCACCGGCACGCAGCGGGTCGCCTGCGGCAGAATAGCCGAGTCGGCCGGCAAATGCTTGTCGGCGGTCCTGTCGCATCTCATCTAAGCAATTGAAGCCTTGCGTGATTCACCGTCATTGATGTGTCACGTCGCAAGCATAGAACCGTCGTCATATCAGGGTAGGGAAAAGCCCCCTTTTCCCTGCCCACCAGGAGACCCGCATGACCGAGCACATCGTCAGCGCATTCGAGAACGAGCTGAAAGGGTTGGCGCAACGCGTCGCCGAAATGGGCGGGCTGACCGAAAAGCAGATCGTCGGCGCCATCGACGCACTGATCCGCGGCGATGTCGCGCTGGCCTCGACGGTGCGCGCCGCGGACCCGACCATCGATGCGATGCAGCGCGAGATCGAGGAGGTCGGCATCCTGGTCATCGCCCGGCGCCAGCCGATGGCGATCGACCTGCGCGAGATCGTCGGCGCCTTGCGCATCGCGGCCGACCTGGAGCGGATCGCCGATCTCGCCAAGAACATCGCCAAGCGGGTCATCGCCATCAACGGCTCGATGCCGCTGCCCAAGGTGACCGGCGGCTTCGATGCTATGGCGCGCCTGGCGCTCGAGCGCATCAAGGAGGTGCTCGACGCCTTCGCGCAGCGCGACGTGGCTGCCGCCCTCGACGTCTGGAAGTCGGATGGCGACATCGACGCCCTCTACAATTCGCTGTTCCGCGAGCTCCTGACCTACATGCTCGAGGATCCGCGCAATATCGGCGCCTGCACGCATCTGCTGTTCTGCGCCAAGAACCTGGAGCGCATCGGCGATCACGCCACCAATATCGCCGAGACGATCTACTACGTGGTCAATGGCACGACGCTCGCCGAAGAGCGGCCGAAGCTCGACACCACATCGATCGTGACGACGGCCAGTTAATCGCGAAGGATAATCTCATGACCGCACGCATCATGGTGGTCGAGGACGAGGAACCGATCACCGTTCTCCTCCGCTACAATCTCGAAGCCGAAGGCTACCGCGTCGAAACGGTGATGCGCGGCGACGAGGCCGAGGTGCGGCTGCGTGAGGCGGTCCCCGATCTGATGCTGCTCGACTGGATGCTGCCGGGGCTGTCGGGCATCGAGCTTTGCCGGCGCATCCGGCTGCGCGCCGAAACCGAGCGGCTGCCGGTGATCATGCTCACCGCCCGCGGCGAGGAAGGCGAGCGGGTGCGTGGGCTCGCCACCGGCGCCGACGACTATGTGGTGAAGCCGTTCTCCGTCCCCGAGCTGCTGGCGCGAATCCGGGCGCTGCTGCGCCGGGCGAAGCCCGAGCACCTGTCGAGCCTCTTGAAGTCGGGCGATATCGAGCTCGATCGCGAGACGCGCCGGGTCCATCGCTCCGGCCGCGAGATCACGCTCGGGCCGACCGAGTTCCGGCTGCTCGAATTCCTGATGCAGTCGCCGGGCCGTGTCTATACCCGCGAGCAATTGCTCGACGGCGTCTGGGGCCGTGACGTCTATATCGACGAGCGCACGGTCGACGTTCATATCGGCCGCCTGCGCAAGGCGGTGAAGCGTGGGCGCGAGGCCGACCCGATCCGCACCGTGCGCGGTTCCGGTTATGCCTTCAACGAGCGTTTCGCCGGCGCGGCCTGAGGCTCTTGCCGGGCGGTCTTGGTCATCGCCCGGCCGCCCTTCCTTGCAGGATCATCCAAGCGCGTCGTTCAAACGATGCTGTGCTCGAACATCCTTGGCTCAAATCAGCTCAATTGTGCGATGAGCTTGCCGAGCACACGCTTGTAGTCGAGAAAATCGATGAAGATGCCGTGCGGCCCCGCATCCTTCGGTCGCGGCGCCGCGCAATGGCGGGCGATCTCCCGGCGGAAGGCGCTGGCCTTGTCGGGCGCGTCGCGACGGGCCGTCAGATAGGCCACAACCGCTCGCGCCTGCAGGTCGCGGCCGGGCCAGCCGATGCCGGCGCCTTCGATCATGCCGACGACGAACAGGTTGTTGTCGGCAGGCGGGAAAATGTTCAGATGCAGGTGCGGCGCCGGCGTCCGCCAGTTCAATTCAGCCGCGAGGGCCGCCTCGTCGAGAAACGGGAAGGTGATGCGGTAGCCGGTGGCCAGCAGTACGAGATCGACCTCGTCGGCCCGGCCATCTGTGAAGATGACGCGGTTGCCGTCGAGCTCCTCGATCGGCGGGCGGACCTGGATGTCGCCCTGGCCGAGATGCTGCAGCACCAGCGAATTGACCACCGGGGTGCGGTCATAGAGCCGGTGCATCGGGCGCGGCAGTCCGAAGTTTTCGGGCGCGCCGACGACGAAGCGCAGCACCGCCTCGTGCAGGATCGAGCGCAGCCGGCGCGGCAGCGCGAATTTCGCCTTGTGACTGGCTTCGTCGGCAGGCCTGCCGCGCAGGAATTTCGGGGTGAAGTGATTGCCCGAGCGGACCGACCACAACACTTTGGTGGCCCGGTGCACCGCGTCGACCGCGATATCGCAGCCGGTATTGCCCATGCCGACGATCAGCACCCGCTTGCCGTCGAAAATGGCGGCGTTCTTGTAGGTTTTCGAATGCATCAACTCGCCGGAAAAGCTGCCGGGGATCTGCGGCAGTTCCGGATCGGTCAGATGGCCGTTGGCGATCACCACGCCCTCGTAATCGCGGCTGCTCGCATCGTCGAAGGTCGCCTGCCAGCCATCCGCCCGGCGCGCCAGCCGGGTCACCGCCCGGTTGAAGCGGATCGACGGGTAGAGGCCGAAATGGCGGGCATAGCTCCTGAGATAGCCGAGCACCTGGGCGTGGTGGGGATAGGCCGGCCAGTCCTCGGGCATGGGATAATCGGCGAAGGCCGTGGTGGTCTTGGACGAGATCAGATGGGTCGAGGCATAGACGCCGCTCGACGGCGCGTCGTAGAGCCACTGGCCACCGATATCGGCATGGCGTTCGACCACCTCGAAAGGCAGGCCCGCCTCCTTGAACACCCGGACGGTGGCGAGCCCGGCCGGTCCGGCGCCAATGACGAGGAAGGTCATGACCGGGCCCTCGCCTGCCAGTAGCGGTCGAAGACCTCCGCCGCCGCCAAGGCCGGCACATAACCAAAGACGGTCTTCAGGCGGTCATTGGACAGAACCGGCCGGTATTGCAGGAAATTGACCTGGGCCGGGCCGAGCCGGGTCAGCGTCAGCTGGTTGGCCAGCCGCAGCGCGCCGCGCAGCAGGGCGGGCGGCAGCGGCCAATAGGGCTTGCCGATGCGCGCGGCGATCTCGGCGAGCGACAGGGTGCCGTCACCGGCGAGATTATAGATACCCGATGGGCTTGCCGGATCGGTCGCGCGGACCAGGGCAGCAATGACATCGGTCTCGCTGATCAGGCTGAAGGGCGTGGCGCTGCCGGCGAGGCCGATGACCACCGGGCGTTCGAAAATGGCGGTGATCTGGTTGCGGACACCGGGCCCCAGCACGGTGCAGGGGCGGAACACCACCTGTTCGAGCTCGGCATGGGTCGCGCGCGCTTCGGCGAGCAGTTCCTCGACCAGCCGCTTGTGGCGCGAATAGGGGAAGTCGTCATTGCCGCGCAACGGATCTGCCTCGCTGAGCGGCTGGGGATTGTCGCCATGATAGCCATAGGCCGCGCCGCTGGAGGTCACCACCAGGCGGGTGACGCCGGCGGCGAGGCAGGCCCTGACGACATTGCCGGTACCGACCACGTCGATGGCATAGTCGCGCTCGGGATCGCCGCCGGCAGCGACCACGGATGCCAGATGCACCACGACCCGCGGCTTGTGGCGTTTCATGAGCGCGACGAGCGAGCCGTCGCAGATGTCGCCGCGCTCATTGACGACACCAGGCACCGGTTGCGCCGGCGCGCGGATGTCGAGCCCGATGAGCGCTTCGCCACGCGAGGCCAGTTGCCTGACCAGGCCCTGGCCGATGAAACCGGCGGCGCCGGTCACCAGGATGCCCCGGTTCATTCCGCGGCCGCCTTGCTGTCGCGCCGGGTCCAGAAAGCCGCCAGCGCCCAGCCCGACACGATATGCCAGATGCCCCAGCCGGCCGCGATCAGGGCGGCGCCGCCCAGCGCGTCGAACTGGTTGAGAATGAGGGCCAGCCCCAGACCCGAATTGTGCATGCTCACCTCGATCGCCATCGCGCGGGTGTCGTAATCGCTGAGCCGCCAGAACCGCGCCGCCAGCCAGCCGATCGCGACCGCGATGGTGTTGTGCAGAATCACCAGGGGAATGATGTCGCTGACGAAGGTGAGGAAATAACGGCCATTGGCGGCGGTCGCCGCGACGATGAAGCCGATGAGGAAGACGAAGGAGGCGATCTGGAACGGCCGTTGGAGCCGCTCCGCCAGGCGCGGCCGGAAATGCACGGTCAGCATGCCGGCCGCCAGCGGCAGGCCCAGCAGCAGCACGGTGGTGCCGAGGAACGAAGCCGGTTCGATGCTGACCTGGCGCAGCAGCGCCGCGGTCGCCGGATTGAGGCCGGCCCAGAACAGGATGTTGAGCGGCGTGGTGACCACCGCCAGGATGTTGGAGATGCCGGTCATCGAGATCGACAGCGCGGTATTGCCGCGCGCCAGATGGGTCATCAGGTTGGAGATATTGCCGCCCGGGCAGGCGGCGACGATGATCATGCCCAGCGCCACGCTCGGCTGGGGTTTCAGGATCATGGTGATCACAAAGGTCACCGCCGGCAGGATCAGGATCTGCGCGACGAGGCCGGTGACCGGCGCCAGCGGCCGGGAAAAGACTTCGGTGAAGTCCTTCCAACGCAGTTCCAGCGCCACGCCGAACATGATCAATGCCAGGATCAGGTTGAGCGCCAGCTGACCCGTCGGATTGATCTGGATCAGAACGCTGTCGATCCCCATGCCGCTTCCCCCGGAGTGTCAGCCCGGGCGTCTGGCGGCCCGATTCAACCTCTGCGGGAGTGAGCATCGCAAGATCGCCGGCAGGCTTCAAGCCGGCGAAGCGTCTGCGGATTTCCGGGCTTCAGGCCTCGAGGCTTTCCTTCAGCAGTTCGAGCTCGAGCCAGCGCTCCTCGGCCTCGTGCAATTCGCCCTGCGCCTTGGCGAGCGCGGCGGAAGCCTTGTCGAAAGCGGCGCGATCGCGCGCGAACAGGCCGTGATCGGCCAGGATCGCCTGCAGCTTGGCGATGTCGCGGCCGAGCGCATCCATGCGCTTGGGCAGGCTGTCGAGATCGTGCTTCTCGCGAAACGACAGCTTGCGCTTGGCGCTGGCCTGCGGGCCGTCGTCACGCGCTGCCTGGGGCTCGGCGGCGCGCCTGGCCTGTTTCTCCGCCGCCCGGGCGGTGACGCCCACGCCGCGCTGCGCGACCATGTCGGAATAGCCGCCGGCATATTCGAGCCAGCGGCCTTCGCCTTCGCTGACCAGGACGGAGGTGCAGACCCGGTCGAGGAAATCGCGGTCGTGGGAGACCAGGATCACCGTGCCGGGGAAATCGGTCAGCATTTCCTGCAGGAGGTCGAGGGTCTCGAGGTCGAGATCATTGGTCGGCTCGTCGAGCACCAGCAGGTTGGCCGGGCTCGCCAGGGCGCGGGCGAGCAAAAGCCGGCCGCGCTCGCCGCCGGAGAGCACGCCGACCGGCGTGCCCTTCTGCTCGGGCGTGAACAGGAAGTCCTTCATATAGCCGATGACGTGGCGGTTCTCGCCATTGACCGTGACATAGTCACCGCGGCCGAGCGTCAGCGCGTCCATCAGCGGGGTGGTGGGGTCGAGCGCCTCGCGCTTCTGGTCGAGCGTCACCATGGCGAGATTGGTGCCGAGCTTGATGCTGCCGGTGTCGGGCGCGAGCGTGCCGGTGAGGAGACCGACCAGCGTGGTCTTGCCGGCGCCGTTCGGGCCGACAATGCCCAGCCGGTCGCCGCGCAGGATGCGGATGGAGAGGTCGTCGACGATGACCCGTTCGCCGAAAGCCTTGGTGATGCCGCGCGCCTCGACCACCCGCTTGCCGGAGGGATCGGCGTCGCTGATCGTCATCGAGACATTGCCGACCGCCTTGCGATGTTCGCGGAAGTCGGTGCGCAGGCCCTGGAGCTGGCCGAGCCGCCGGACATTGCGCTTGCGCCTGGCCGAGACGCCGTAACGCAGCCAATGCTCCTCGCGGGCGATCTGCCGGTCGAGCTTGTGCTGATCCTTTTCTTCCTGCTCCAGCACTTCGTCACGCCAGGCCTCGAACGAGGCAAAGCTCTTGTCGAGGCGGCGGGTGGTGCCGCGGTCGAGCCAGATGGTGGCGCGCGACAGGTTTTCCAGGAAGCGCCGGTCGTGACTGATCATGACGATGGCGGATGGCGAGGCGGCAATGGTCTTTTCCAGCCATTCGATGGCCGGCAGGTCGAGATGGTTGGTCGGCTCGTCGAGGATCAGGATGTCGGGCGAAGGCGCCAGGGCTCTGGCCAGCACCGCGCGCTTGACCTCGCCGCCGGACAGCGAGGTGGTCCCCTCCTCGCCCGAGAGGCCAAGCTCGTTCAGCAGATAACGCGCGCGATAGGGATCGTCGCCGGGACCGAGGCCGGCCTCGACATAGGCCAGCGTCGTGGCGAAGCCGGTCAGGTCCGGCTCCTGCGGCAGGTAGCGGATGGTGGCGCTCGGCTGGGCGAAGCGCGTGCCGCCATCGGCCTCGATCAGGCCGGCGGCGATCTTGAGCAGGGTCGATTTGCCCGAGCCGTTGCGCCCGACAAGCGCCAGCCGGTCGCCGGCCTCGACCGACAGATTGGCGCTGGTCAGAAGCGGAGTGCCGCCAAAGGTGAGGCGGATATCCTGCAATTGCAAAAGAGGAGGAGCCATGGGCAGCCCTCTACCATTGTCGCGCCCGGAGTGCACCCGGTCATTGGCAGACGGCCACGCCGATCATGCGACGCGGCGCGTCAGGCGGCGGCAACCTCGCTCAGGAAGCCGTCGACCGAGGCGGACAGCCGCTGGCCGGCATGGGTCAGCGCGTCCGAGGCGGTCAGGACGCTGGCCGACTGGGCCGATGTCTCGCCGATCACGCCCTTGACGCCCGAGACGTTGCGCGACAGCTCCGTCGTGCCGGTCGCGGCGCGCTGAATGTTGCGGGCGATCTCGGCGGTGGCGGCGCCCTGTTCCTCGATCGCGGCCGCCACCGTGGCGGTGACGCTGGTGATCTCGCTCATCGTGCCGGTAATGGTCCGGATAGCCGCCACCGCGCTGCCGGTCGAAACCTGGATCCCGGCGATCTGGGCGGCGATGTCGTCGGTCGCCCGGGCGGTCTGGGTTGCCAGGCTCTTGACCTCTGCGGCGACCACCGCGAAGCCCCGGCCGGCGACACCGGCCCGGGCGGCCTCGATGGTCGCATTCAGCGCCAGCAGATTGGTCTGGGCGGCGATCGCGCGGATCAAAGCGACGACGTCGCCGATCCGGCCGGCGGCGTCGGCAAGCCGGTTGACCTCGCCATTGGTGCGGCTCGCGATGTCGCCGGCCTGTCCGACGATCGCCTGTGCCTGCGTCACCTGGCTCGCGACTTCCCGGATCGAGACGGCGAGCTCCTCGGCGGCGGCGGCCACCATCTGGACATTGGCCGAGGTCTGTTCGGATGCCGCAGCGGCGGAATCGGACTGGCTGTCGGCCTCGCGGGCGATGACGTTGAGCGAACGGGCGGTGGTCTCCATCCGCTCGGTATTGCTGCGCAGCACGGTCACGACGTCGGCCATGTCGGTGCGGAACCGGCCGAACAACTGGTCGACCCGGGCCTGACGCCGTGCCCGGACAGCGTCCTCGTCGCGGGCCGCCTCCAGACGCAGGCGCTCGATCGCGCCGTCGCGGAAGACCGTGACGGCGCGGCCCATTTCGCCGAGCTCGTCCTGCCGCTCCGCCTCGGGTATCGTCAGGTCGGTTTCGCCGGCCGCCAGCCGCGACATGGTGGAGGTCAAGGCGCGGATCGAGCGGATCAGGCCGGTGCTGAAGAACAAGGCGAGGCCGGCGAGCATGACGGTCAGCAGGATCGAGGCGCCAATGGTCAGCACCAGGGCGGTGGCGGCGGTCTCGTCGATGCGGCGCTGCGCCTCGGATTGCTGGAGCGCGGCGCGATCGATCAGTCTCTGGATGCCGGCAACGGCCGCTTCGCCGGTATGCACGCCATTGGCGAGCTCCCGTGTCCGTTCCTGCACGGTTTCGGCCCAGGCGGAAAACCCGCGGACATAGCCGGCCAGCATGTCCTTCATCTTGGCCTGGGCCGGCAGGGGCAGCTCATTGTCCTGCAGCAGGGCGTCGAATTCGGCGACGCCTTTGCGAAACCGCTCGAGTTCCTCGGTGGTCAGGCGCAGCATGAAGTCCTTTTCGGAGCGGCGCAGGCGCAGCATGGCGATCTGAAAGTTGCGCGTGTCGGCGCAGCAGACCGAGGCGAGCTTCTGCAGCGTGTCCTCGACGCCGTGGATGGCGCGGCGCAATTCGCCGTTCAGGCCTGAATCGGCATCCCGTCCCAGGCGTTCCTGGACGGCAGCGAGCCGGTCGAACACGGCCGCGACCTGTTTCGGTGCCGCAAGGCCGAGCGTGAGATCCTCGGGCGCGAAGATCGCTGCGAGCGGCGAGGTGGCGATCGCCGCGGCGTCGCGGCCGGCCCGTTCGGCGAGGCGGGCGAATGGCGCACCCTGATCGCCGTCTTCGGCGGTCGCCGGAAGGCTGATGGCCCCGCTCATCGCACGCACCGTCGTGCGCAGGTCATAGGCGCTGCGGAGCAGGTCGTTGGCGGCCGTCAGCTCGACGATCGCGTGGTTCGTCTGGCGCGACGACCACCAGGACAGGGCCGTCAGCCCGACCAGTCCGACGATCGGAATGACGGCGATGACGAGGATCCGCGCACGGACTGAAAGGGCGTTGGACTGCGGCATAAAAATGGTCTGCACTGGCCATGGGAAAGCTGCCGCAACCTCGGCGACTCACCTGAACCAAGGGTTAAACTTAGCCGGGGCGAGCGTTCCATTTTTTTGGTAAATTCAGTAGTCGACTCAATAGTTTAATATGCCTTGATTCGGGTGTCCGGAAGGACGTTTCCCGTGGTATCGACAAGGTCCGTGGGACATGCGTTTTCTCGTCGTCTATTGCCATCCCTGTCCGGAGAGTTTTACCGCGGCGATACGCGACACCGCGGTCGCGGCGTTGCAGGACGGCGGGCATGAATTGCGTGTCCTCGACCTGTACGCCGAGGGCTTCGATCCCGTCATGTCGGCCGAGGAGCGGCGCGCCTATCACACAGCCGGCGTCAACGAAGCGCCGGTCGCCGGGCACCTCGCGGCGCTGCGCTGGTGCGAGGCCCTGCTGTTCGTCTATCCGACCTGGTGGTACGGCCTGCCGGCCATGCTGAAGGGCTGGCTCGACCGGGTCTGGGTGCCGCACGCGACCTTCGGCATGCCGGAGGGCCGCATGCCGATCGGACGGGTGATGACCAATATCCGTTTCATCGGCGCGGTCTCGACGCTCGGCTCGCCCTGGTGGTGGTGGCGTCTCGTCATGTCGGAGCCCGGCCGGCGCACCTTGCTGCGCGGCCTGCGGCCGCTGGTTCATCCACGCGCCAGAACCTTGTGGCTGGCGCTGCACCGGATCGACACCGCCTCGCAGGACGATCGCGAGCGTTACCTCGCCAAGATCAGCCGGAGTCTCGGGCGGGTTCGCTAGCGGCGGCGGGTCGTTGTGATGGCGAGAGGCGGCGTGCGGCAGGATTTTCCATGTCCGCAGCCGGGCTGTTCCTGGCGCCGGACGACCGCTGCCGCTCAGCCGCCAAGGGCCGACGGGCGGCGAAGCTTCGGCCGGGCCGGGACGCCGGCCTCCACCGCGCTCCAGGCCTTGGCGAGGCTGTCGCGGATCAGGTCGACGGCCTGGTCGATGCGGCCGAGATGCGGGCCCCGGATGAGCCGGACATCAAAATCGAGCGGCATGTCCGGAACCAGCAGACGTTTCAGGCCATGGCGCCGCGCATAGGGCGCGAGACGGCGTGCCGGCACCATGCCGATACCGACGCCCTGAGCGATCAGCGCGGTCTGCAGGTCCAGACCCTGGACCTCGGCGGCGATGCGGATGCCGGCGCCGGCGGTCGCCAGAAGCGCGGTGAGGGCGTGGCGGGCATCGCAAGGCTCCGGGCTCAGCACCCAGTCCATGGCACCAAGCGTGGCGCAGCTCAGCCGGCGCGGCAGCACCCGCTCCGCCGGCGCGACCACCACCATGCGCTCGCCGGCGATCGTCTCGCTGCGCAGTCCGGAGGGGGACACCGTCGCTGCGCCGGCCGTCAGCATGACGGCCGCGTCGAGCTTGTCCGCACCGACCAGATCGGCGAGATCGCGGGCCCAGCCGCCGATGACGCGCAGCTCGACCTTCGGAAATTGCGCCCGGACCGCATGGACCGCGTCGGCAATGGTCTCCGCCGCCAGCGCCGAGGCAAAGCCGATCCGAAGGGTGCCATGTGGCTCGGCGCCGGCAGCCGTGCTCGCCTTGAGGTCGCCAATGGCGCCGAGGATGGCCCGGCAACGTTCGAGTGCTTCCAGTCCCGCCGGCGTCAGGCGCGGCGGCTTGACGCGGCGGTCGAGCAGGATCGTGCCGAGTTCGGTTTCCAGGCGCTGGATCTGCCGTGTCACGGCCGACTGGGTCAGCGGCAGGCGCTCGGCGGTCAGTTGGATCGAGCCGGTTTCGGCGAGCAGCACGAAGCTGCGCATTTCATCCAGCATCATGTCTCCAGGGCATAATTATTCTGAGAATAATGAATTTGCATACTAGGCCGGCTTGATCAAAAGCTCAAACCCATCGCGACCCCGGACCCTGGAGAAACCGGACATGAGAGCTTTTGTCATCGAACAGCACGGTATCGCCAATCTCAGCGAGGTCGAACGGCCGATCCCCGCGCCGCGCCACGGCGAGGTGGTGATCCGGGTGGCCGCCGCGGCGCTGAACTATCGCGACGTCGAGATCATCGAGGGCAGCTATCACACGGGCTTCGATCTGCCATTGATTCCGCTCTCCGACGGGGCCGGCGAGGTGGTGGCGGTCGGCGAGGGCGTCACGCGGGTCGGCGTCGGCGACCGGGTCGCCGGCACGTTCTGGCAGAGTTGGGTCGGCGGCGATTTCGCCATGGCCGAGGCCGGCGGCCAATTGGGCGGACCGATCGACGGCATGCTGGCGGACTATGTCCGGCTCCGCGCCGACGGCGTGGTTCGCGTGCCGGCGCATCTGACCGACGAGGAGGCGGCGACCTTGCCCTGCGCCGGGCTCACCGCCTGGCATGCGCTGGTCACCGAAGGCCGGATCAAGCCGGGTGACACGGTGCTGGTGCAGGGCACCGGCGGCGTCTCGATCTTCGCGCTGCAATTCGCCAGGCTGGCAGGTGCCGGCGTCATCGTCACATCGAGCAGCGACGCCAAGCTGGAACGCGCGAAGGCATTGGGCGCGCGTGGCGGCATCAATTACCGCGATGTTCCCGCGTGGGGTCCGGACGTGCGCGATCTGGCCGGTGGCGGCGGGGTCGATCATGTCATCGAGGTCGGCGGCCCAGGCAGCTTCGCCCAGTCGCTGACGGCGATCCGGCCGGGCGGGCAGATCAACGTGATCGGCTATCTCGGCGGGATCGACGGCACCATCAATCCGCTCGACATCTTCAGGCGCAAGGCCCGGGTGCGCGGCATTCCGGTCGGCTCGCGCGAATCGTTCGAAGCAATGAACCGGGGCATCGGGCAAAGCGGCCTGCGGCCGGTCATCGACCGGGTCTTTCCGCGGGCGGAAGTGCGCGCCGCGCTCGACTATTTCCGCTCCGGCCGGCATTTCGGCAAGGTCGTGCTGCGGTTCTGAAGGCGACGACCGGCGCCGCTCAGTCCTCGAACAGGCTCGAGACGCTCTCTTCGCTGGCGGTGCGCGCGATGGCCTCGCCGATCAGGCTGGCGATCGACAGCGTGCGGATGTTGCGGGCCACCCGCACGGCTTCAGTCGGCAGGATGGAATCGGTGATCACCAGTTCCTTCAGCTTCGAAGCGGTGATACGGGCCACCGCGCCGCCCGACAGCACGCCATGGGTGATATAGGCGGAGACGTCCTTGGCGCCGCGCGCCAGCAAGGCTTCGGCGGCATTGACCAGGGTGCCGCCGGAATCGACGATATCGTCGACCAGGATGCAGCTCTTGCCCTCGACATCGCCGATGACGTTCATCACCTCGCTCTGGCCGGGCTGTTCGCGGCGCTTGTCGACGATGGAGAGCGGGGCATCGATGCGCTTGGCGAGCGCGCGGGCGCGCACCACGCCACCGACATCGGGCGACACCACCATGACCTTGGAAAGGTCGAGCCGCTCCTTGATGTCGCGGGCGAGCAAGGGCGCGGTGAACAGGTTGTCGGTTGGAATATCGAAGAAGCCCTGGATCTGCCCGGCATGCAGGTCGAGCGTCATGACGCGGTCGGCGCCGGCGCGGGTGATCAGGTTGGCCACCAGCTTGGCCGAAATCGGCGTGCGCGAGCCGGAGCGTCGATCCTGGCGGGCGTAACCGAAATAGGGAATGACCGCCGTGATGCGCTTGGCTGACGAGCGACGCAGGGCGTCGCAAATGATCAGCACCTCCATCAGGTGGTCATTGGCGGGAAACGACGTCGACTGGACGATATAGACATCCTCGCCGCGCACATTCTCCTGGATCTCGACGAAGATCTCCATGTCGGCGAAGCGCCGCACCGAGGACTTGGCCAGAGGCGTCTGGAGATAAGCGCCGATCGCCTCGGCGAGCGGACGGTTGGAGTTGCCGGAAACGATCTTGATCCCGGGTTTTCTCGACATAAGGCTTGTCCCGCTGGCTTTCGGCTGCGGGGCCCTCATAGCAACCGTGGTCTCACGCGACAATGGCATGAAGGCCAGAGAATCCGGCGATCAACAGGCTGTGACGCGGAAATGACAGTCAGCGGGACCCGGAAACCGGTATCAACGGGCCGCCGGTGCCAACCGTGGATTGTGGCGGGGCGGCGACGGGCGCCGCCTGGGGCGAGGCGAAGGTCATGACCTGCGTGGTGCCCGACGCCCCGGCCGACGAGGCGACAACCGGTTGCGCGGCCGGCGCGGGCTCGGGCGCCGGGACTGTCGCGGTCGCCGGCGCGGCCGCCGGTACGCCCTGCGGCGTGGCGAGCCAGGTGGCGATCTGGTCCATGCTGCGGCTGGCGATGCGGCTTGCCGCGGCCTCGTCCAGCCCGCTCCAGGCATCGCTGCCACGAGGCTGCACGCGCTCCTCGCCGACGATGCGGGTGGAGCGCCGGCGCTCGGGGTCGAAGACATCCCAGACATAGGAAACGGTGGCGGTATCGCCGGAACGGGCGGTGGCCATGTAGCCGCGCACCCGGTAACGCGCGCCGTCGCGGTTGCCGACGACCTGGATCTGGCGGGCCTGGGCCTCGCCGGCCAGCCGCCCGGCCACCCGCTGGTTGACCGCCGAGGGTGCGCCGTCGATCGGCTCGAAAGCGATCGCCCCACGCGGCGGCGTGCTGCCGGCGACCGGTCCGTCACCGCCGGTGCAGGCACCGAGCGTGAGCGAAGCGAGCAGGAGGGCGACGCTTCCGTCGAGCAGGTTTCTGGCCATGGCTCATCTCCGATCGCCGCCAGGGATAACCGACGCGCAGGCGTCGGTCCAGGCGGCGTTCATCATTTGCTAACCATCACGGTTAACGGGCAAGCGTGATGGCGGCGATGTGGCGGCCGTAGTCGGGCTCGCGGCGATGGGTGGTGCGCCGGTAGGAATAGAAGCGCTGCGGGTCCGAATAGGTGTCGAAGCCGAGATCGTCGATCGTGCCGATGCCGGCCGCGCCGAGCCGGTGGGCGATGAAACCGGGCAGGTCGAACTGCGCGTGGTCGGGCTTTCCCGCAACGAAGAAGCGGGAATAGGCGGGGTCGGAAGCAAGGAACTGATCGACGAAGGCGGTCGAGACCTCGTAGCTCGGCTGGCGGATCAGCGGGCCGATGGCGGTCCGGATCCGCTCGCGTGCGGCGCCGAGCCGCTCCATCGCCTCGATGGTCGATTCCAGCACGCCGCCCAGCGCGCCCTTCCAGCCGGCATGGGCGGCTCCGACGACGCCGGCCTCGGCATCGGCGAACAGCACGGGTCCGCAATCGGCGGCCGCGACGCCGCAGGCGATGCCGGGCACGCGGGTCACCACGGCATCGGCACGCGGCCGGTCGCCGCCGTCATGCGGCTTTTCGGCGACGATGACGTTGGGCGAGTGGATCTGGAAACAGGAAATCAGCGCGTTCTCGGCGACGCCGAGGGCCTCGGTCATCCGGCGGCGGTTTTCGCGTACATGCTCGGGCACGTCGTTGGAGCCGATGCCGGCATTGAGCGAGCCATAGATGCCCTCGGAGACGCCGCCTTCGCGGGTGAAGAAGGCATGGCGAATGCCGGGCAGGGCGGCGAGGGCGGAAGAGGACACGAGCATGGCGGGACCAAATCCGCTTCGCGCTCAGCTGTCAAACGCCGGGACGATCACATCGGCTGAATGGATAACGAGGGCCTTGAACAAGGACCCCATTCCCGTCGGTGCCGGGTCTATCAGCCGCTCGACGGCCGCCTTCAGGCCGACCAGGGCCCCGGGATTGGCCTTGGCCAGGGCTTCCGCGCGCGGCTGTAGCCCGAGCCGGAACAAAAAGTCGCGCTGGGTGACGATGGCGCTCGCCCGAAGGCCGTGAGCGGCGGCCTGCCGGCCAAGCGCTTCGAAATCGACATGGGCGGTGAGATCGGCCTCGCCCGGTTCGGCCAGCGGATCGACGAAGCCATGGGCCTGGACCGCCTGCAGGGTTTCGCCATGGGCCGGGCGGGCGTGGCCATAATCGATGAACAGGGCGGCCAGCGGTCCGGTCGCACGGCGTTCGCCGAGCGCGGCGGCAAGGCTCGGGAAGGACGGGCAGATCTCGACCACGGCGCCGGCGGTCGCCTGGCGCAGCCCGGCCGGGATCAGCGCCGGTGGGACCGGATCGGGTGCCAGCCCGAAAGCGAGCTTGTCATCGACCAGGCCGACCACGCGTTCGCGCCAGCCCCTGTCGGTCATGACGAACTGGCGGATCGGCAGGGCATCGAGAAATTCATTGGCGATCAGGACGGCCGGGCCGGGCGGCACGGTGGCGAGATCAGCATGCCAGTTGGCCTCGATCCCGGCGGCGGCCATGGCCTTGCGCTGGCGGGCGATGAGCACCGGCGAAGTCTCGACCAGGTGAAGGTCGATGGCGGCGCGGAAATCCGGCGCGGCGCGGATCGCACGGACCAGGTCCTGCATCAGCGTGCCGCGGCCCGGTCCGCATTCGATCAGGCGCAGGCGGGGCGGGCGGCCCATCGCCTCCCAGGTCGCGGCCGCCCAGGCGCCGATCAATTCACCGAAAACCTGACTGATTTCGGGCGCGGTAATGAAGTCGCCGCGCGCGCCCAGCGGGTCGCGCGTCATGTAATAGCCGTAGCGCGGGTGACCGAGGCAAAGCGCCATGTAGCGGTCGAGGGGCATCGGGCCTTCGGCCGCGATCAGCGCGGCGATCTCGGCGCCGAGCGCGGTCATTGCGGCTGGCGGCGGGCGCGCAGGACCAGCCAGAGGCCCACCAGGATGGCCGGGATCGACAGGAGCTGGCCCATGGTGGCGCCGGCGAACAGGAAACCCAGCTGGGGGTCCGGCTGGCGGAACAATTCGCCGAAGGAGCGGGCGAGCCCGTAGCCGATGCCGAAGCAGCCGGCCATGAAGCCCGGTCGCTTGAGGCCGCCGGAGCGGGCGATCAGCAGCAGCACGACGAACAGCAGAAGCCCTTCGGTGGTCGCCTGGTAGAGTTGGCTCGGATGGCGCGGGTCGGGCCCGGCGCCGGGAAAGATCACGCCCCAGGGCATATCGGTGACCCGGCCCCAGAGCTCGCCATTGATGAAATTGGCCAGCCGGCCGAGCATGATGCCGATCGGGGCGACCACCGCGGCGACGTCGATCAGGCTGAGGAAGGGGACCTTGTTCTTGCGCGCGAAGATGAACAGGCCGACCACCACGCCGACAATACCGCCATGGAACGCCATGCCGCCGTGCCAGACCGCGATCATCTCCGCGGGATTGGCCAGGTAATAGTTGAAATTATAGACCAGCACGAAGGCGAGCCGGCCGCCGAGAATGCCGGCGAGTGCGGCCCAGACGATGGCGTCGTCGATCAGCGCGGGATCGAAGGGCGAGGTGCCGCCGCGCCACAGCGAGGCGGTCGCGACCAGCCGCTTGGCCAGCCACCAGCCGAGGAAGAAGCCGGCGATATAGGCGAGCGCGTACCAGCGGATCGCGAAGGGCCCGACCTGGATCAGGACGGGATCGAAGGCGGGGAACATGATCGCGGAAACCGGCATGGCGCGGGTTTGCCCGGCGCGGGGAGCGCGTGTCAAGCGGCAGTCGAGGTCTCACGAACTCTTGCGCCGGTCTCTTGCACTCGTCGTCGAAGCTCCCCATACCCATGGCTAGCCTGGAGAGACGCCATGACCCAGACCACCGATCGCATCGCAGACGAGTTCGCCAAGTTCATGACCGACGCAGCCGGGCTTGCCCAGGGCTTCAAGCGCGAAGCCGATACTTTCGTGAAGACCCAGGCCGAGCGCCTGCTGCGCGACCTCGACCTGCCGACCCGCGAGGAGTTCGAGGTGGTGCGCGACATGGCGGTGAAGGCGCGCGAGGAGAACGAGGCGCTCAAGGCGCGGCTCGACGCGCTCGAGGCCGGCCTCGCCAAGGATGCGACAAGCGCCAAGAGCAAGTAACTCCCAGGAGCAAATGGCGGGCGCGGCGACGTCTCCGGCCCGCCGGCGGTCGCGAAGATCATTGCCGCGGAAGCCTTTCGCGCTGCTCGCCTGGCCCGTATCGGGGCCGCGGCAACCGCTATCCGCGACCTGGCATGCGGGAATCGCTAGCTGCGCCGTGCCGCATCGCTGAGGGCGGCCACGACGATCTGCGGCGCGGTCGCGACGATGATCATACCGATCAGGCCAATGGTCTCGATCAAGGTGAGTGGCGCCCGCGGGAACAGGGCGCCGGCTTGCTCGAGCGTGCCCCAGCCCCAGGCCAGCAGCGCGCCCATGGCGGCGTAGGCGATGAAGGCCAGGATCACCCGTGCCAGCCGGCCCCAGGTGAAGCCCCAGGACCAGTCGACGATCATGCGGGCGAGCCCGGTGACCAGGCCGAGCATGACCCCCGATATGGCGCCGCCGAGCAACAGGCCGGCATCGACGCCGGTGATACGGGCGTCCAGGAGGGAGAAGCCGCCGCCCATGAAGCCCGGCCGCGCGATGATGCCGCCGAAGGTCGGATATAGGGCTGCGGCGAGCAGCAGGGCGAGGGCTGGAATCAACAGCAGGAGGCGCATCAGGATATTGGGGCGATGCGCGAGGATCGCGACGACCAGGACGCGAACCAAAACGAAGATGACGGCGAAGGCCAGGGCCGGGAAGCGCTCGGCGAAGAAGCCGAGGATCAGATAGGGGCTGCCGACCGCCGTCTCGATCGAGCGGGCGGTGGTGCCGGTGGCATAGGTGGCGATGATGGCGCCAAGCGTCACGACAAGCGGCGCGAGCGCGCCGATGGCCGCCCGTCGATCGATCCCGGCCATGGCCAGCTCCCCCGGATACACGCCCTGGATGTGGAGCCTAGCAGGCCGGCGGGGCGGATGGGAATCCTAGGAGAGGCCCTAGGGTCGATCGTCGATCGACCCCGGGGCAGATCGCGATGAGATCAGCCCGGCCAGCGCTGGGCCTTGGACACCAGGAAGTCGCGGAAGACCTGGACGCGGGCGACCGATTTCAGCTCTTCCGGATAGACGAACCAGGCATCGAGCACCGGCATTTCTTCCTCGTCGAGGATCTGGACGAGCCCCGAGCCGTCGCTCACCAGATAGTCGGGCAGGACGGCGATGCCGATGCCGCGCTCGACGGCCGAGACCAGGCCGACAATGTTGTTCATCGTCATGGCGAAGGGACGCGGCGCCAGGCCGTTGCGGCCGGCGGTCGACAGCCAGGTGACGTTCTGCATGTAGTTCGGCGCACGTCCGCCGAAGGCCAGGATGCGATGGCCGTCGAGGTCGAGGCCGCTCTTCGGCGTGCCGTGGCGCTTCAGATAGTCGGACGAGGCATAGGCGTGGAACTTGATCTGGAACAGCTTGCGCTGGATCAGGTCCGGCTGCACCGGCTGGCGGACGCGAATGCCGACATCGGCCTCGCGCATCGACAGATCGAGCTCCTCGTCGGTGAGGATCACCTTGATCTGGATGTCGGGATAGAGGTCGAGGAACTCGCCGAGGCGGGGCGCGAGCCAGGCGGTGCCGAGGCCGACCGTGGTGGTCACCTTGAGCTCACCGTGCGGGCGCTCCTTGGAATCGGTCAGCTTGATCTTGGCGCTTTCGAGCTTCATCAGCACGTCTTGCGCGGTATGGTAGAGGAGCTCGCCCTGTTCGGTCAGCACCAGCCCACGGGCATGGCGGTGGAACAGCGGAACCTTCAGGTCCTGCTCCAGCGAGGAAACCTGCCGGGATACCGCCGACTGGGACAATCCGAGCGTATCGGCGGCATGGGTAAAACTGCCGGCGGCGGCGGCCGCGTGAAAAATCCGCAACTTGTCCCAATCCATGGGCTTTCTCCCTCGGGCTGGGTGCTGGCTGACTTATTCTGCGGCTTGGCGGATTGTCGCGTGGTGGGCGAGAAACCGTTCTGCTTCGAGGGCGGCCATGCATCCCATGCCGGCGGCGGTGACCGCCTGGCGATAGATGTCATCGGTGACGTCGCCGGCGGCGAATACGCCGGGAACGTCGGTGGCGGTGGAATCGGGCGCCGTCCACAGATAGCCCGACGGCTTCTGCTTCAGCTGCCCGATGAAAAGCTCGACGGCGGGCGCATGGCCGATGGCGACGAACACGCCGTCCACCTTGCGTTCGTCGATGGCGCCGGTGCGCAGGTTCTTCAGCCGCGCATGGGTGACCGCGGTCGGACTGTCTTTTCCGCGGATCTCCTCGATCACCGAATCCCAGACGACCTCGATCTTGGGATGGGCGAACAGCCGTTCCTGCAGCATCTTTTCGGCCTTGAAGGCGTCGCGCCGGTGGACGACGGTGACCTTGGAGGCGAAATTGGTCAGGAACAGCGCCTCTTCGACCGCGGTATTGCCGCCGCCGACGACCAGCACGTCCTTGTTGCGGTAGAAGAAGCCGTCGCAGGTCGCGCAGGCCGACACGCCGAAGCCGCGGAAGGTCTGTTCGGACGGCAGATCCAGCCATTTGGCTTGGGCGCCGGTGCAGACGATCAGGGCGTCGGCGGTATAGCTCGCCCCCGATTCGCAATCGATCCGGAACGGCCGTGACTTCAAATCGACCTTGCTGACCTGGTCGGACATGATGCGCGTGCCGACATGCTCGGCCTGCTTCTGCATCTGCTCCATGAGCCAGGGGCCCTGAATCACGTCGGCAAAGCCCGGATAATTCTCGACATCGGTCGTGATGGTCATCTGCCCGCCGGGCTGGATTCCCTGGATCATGACCGGCTTCAGCATGGCACGGGCCGCATAGATCGCAGCCGTGTAGCCAGCGGGACCGGAACCAATGATGACGACGCGTTCGTGTTGGACGCCCATAGCGGACTCCGGGCCGATCTGTGGGGACGGATGAGGAGAAACAGGACGCGAGTCCGTAAGAACCCTATACTGTTATAGCCATGCGCCCGGCGCAAGGCTCGTCTGGTGATTTTAGCTGATAGCGCGGATTTGTTTGATGAATAGGTCGTGCTCCCGGGCGTCTCGCGGCGCCCGGGTGAAAGCCTGTTCGGCTCTGGCTTTGGCCGGTTTCAGGGACTGCCGGGGCGTGCGGCCTCAGGCCGCGCGCCCGGTGATGAAGCGGACGAATTTCTTGAACTTGCTCGAGCGGGCGTGGCGGCCCTGTTCGTGGTCGACGACCGCCTGGCTGGTCACCCAGTTCATCTGGATGGCGCGGCGCTTGCCGGCGAAGGGCTCGTGGCCGTGCCAGGATTTGTCCGAGCGCTTGAACACCAGGAGCGTGCCGCCATCGGGCGGGATCTCGGCGGCGAAGTCATTGAGGTCGCTGCCGTTGTTCAGCACCCGCAGCCGGCCACCGTCGGAATCCCAAGCATCGTTCATATAGAGCAGAACGGTGATGATCTTGGTCTCGGAATCGGTGTGGATCTTGCCGTCGGTCGCCCGGGTGAAGCCACGCACCGTATACATGGTCGGCTTGCCGGCGAGGTCGACGCCGAACTTTTCCTCGACCGCCTTGCGGAACGGCGCCTGATCGAGCTCGGCCATGAGGCCGGCGAAGTCGCCCTTGATGGTCAGGACCGAGGGGGGATGGGATCCCGGGCCCGGCACGTCGGGATAATCCTTCAGGACGTCCTGAAGCCGTTCGGGGCGGACGAAATTGCGGACCACCACATAGTCGTAAGGGGCGGTCTCGGCGGGCGTCGCGCGGAAACGCTCAATATCAATGAAGCTCATCTGAGGGTCTCTCGATCTCGATCAATGGCCCAACATATGAGGTCTCGCGCGTCGTCTGTCCATGTGGCGGCCCGCACAACAGAACCGTTCTCGACTGGCGGGGCTGTTATCGATGCCGGCGGCGGTTCTGGTGTCGTGGCCGCAACAGTGTCGTTGCGCATGGCACGGCTGACGCGAAATTTTGTTGCGCGCGGCATCCGGCTGGGCTATCCGGCAAGCCTGTTCCTGCCCCTTCCCAGACATTGGAGACGCGCCCCGTGAAGGCCCGCCTGGACGCGATCGATTGGAAGATTCTTAGGGAATTGCAGGCCGACGGGCGCATCACCAATGTCGAATTGGCAAGCCGCGTCGGCATTTCCGCGCCGCCATGCCTGAGGCGGGTGCGCGCGCTCGAGGAGATGGGCGTCATCACCGGCTACCGGGCGCTGGTCGCCGGCGCCAAGCTCGGCTACGGCGTGACGGTTTTCGCGATGGTCCACCTGGCGAGCCAGGCCGAAGCCGACCTCAACGGCTTCGTGGCGAAGGTGCGCGGCTGGCCGATCGTGCGCGAGTGCCACACCGTGTCGGGCGATTTCGATTTCGTCATGAAATGCGTGGCGCCCGATCTCGCGAGCTTCCAGTCTTTCGTCGGCGAACTGACGGCAACCCCCAATGTCCGCAACGTCCGCACCGTCCTGACCCTGAACCAGGTGAAGGACGAGGCCGCCGTGCCGATGGAGATCGCGCCGGCCGGCTGACCGCCGCGCGGCCTCGAAGCATGGGCGCCCCCCTTGATGACGACATTTTCCTCCTCCACCGGCACGCGTCTTTCGCTGCCGCTTCCCGATGGAACCTTGTCCGGCCTGCGCTGGGGGGCGGAGAAGAGCTCGCCCGATCTGCTGTTTCTCCATGCGACCGGCTTCAACGCCCAGACCTACGCTCCGCTGCTCGACCCGCTGAGCGCGTCTTATTCCATCATGGCGCTGGACCAGCGCGGCCACGGCTTCTCCGACCTGCCGACCGATCCGCAGGGGATCGTCGACTGGATGCCCTATGCACGCGACCTGATGCTGGTTCTCGACCGGTTGGTGCCTGAGGGCGCCAGGCCGCTGGTGCTTGCCGGCCACTCGATGGGAGCGATCGTTTCGTTGCTGGCGGCGGTGGGCCGGCCACGCGCGGTGCGCGGACTGGTCCTGCTCGATCCGGTGATGATGAGCCCGCTCCTGAGGCTTGCGACCTATACGCCCTGGGGGCGCGCCAAGTTCAAGAATTTCAGCCTCGCGGTCGGCGCCGCCAAGCGCCGGGCGGTGTTCGGCTCGAAGCAGGAAGCGGTCGAGACCTACCGGACCCGCAAAGCCTTCCAGAGTTGGCAGCCGGGCTTTCTCGAGGCCTATGTCGATGGCGGCTTCGTCGCCGATGCTGAGGGGGTGCGGCTCGCCTGCGCGCCGATCTGGGAATCGGCGACCTTCTCGTCGCACCGGCACAATTCCTGGGGGGCGCTGAAGCGGGCCCGGATGCCTGTTCACCTGATGGCCGCCGCCCACGGATCGACCGTCACCGGCGGTATCGGCAAGGTGCGCCGCGCCGCGCCGCAGGTCGAGACCGAGGTGGTCGCGGGCACCAGCCACTTCTTTCCGATGGAGCGCCCCGACCACGTCCGGGCGGCGCTGGAGGCCATGCTCGCGAAGACGTGAAGACCGGACAGCCCAATGTGACCGGCCACGTCAGGTCGGGGCAAGCCCGGTTCGTGCTAAGAAGGGGATGGGCTTGCATCAAAGCCTGTCACATCCCTTTCTTGACCGTTTGGCGGCATGTCCGGCACGACTCCATTCGCAACCTGGTTCTGGCGCGGCACCCCTTCGGCGGCCGGCGGACGGATTGCGCGTGATCCGCGCGTCGATGTCTTCCGCGGCCTGGCGCTGCTCGTCATCTTCATCGACCATGTGGCCGGCAACTGGCTGACGCGCGTGACGCCGTCGGCGATGGGGCTTTCCGACGCCGCCGAATATTTCGTCCTGCTCGCCGGCTTTTCGGCGGCGATCGCCTATGGCGCGGTGATGGACGAGCGCGGGCTGCTGACCGGCTCGGCCCATGTCGTGGCGCGCATCTGGCGGCTCTACACCGCCCATCTCGGCCTGTTCGTGTTCATGGCGGTCGCCGTGGCCCTGATGGCGGTGAAGGTCGGCAACCCGCTCTATTACGAACACGTCGCGATCCTGCCCTTCTTCCAGGACCCGGCCAATTCCATCCTGGAAATGGCGGTTCTGCTGTTCCTGCCCAATTATCTCGACATCCTGCCGCTCTATATCGTGCTGCTCGCCATGTTGCCGGCGCTGTGGGTCCTGGCGCGCGTCGCGCCGGCGCTGGCGGTGGCGGCCTCCGTGGCGCTCTATGTCGCGGCCTGGATGCTCGAGCTCGCCATTCCCAATGTGCCGACCGGCGGTGTCTGGTTCTTCAATCCGTTCGCTTGGCAGCTGATCTTCACGATCGGCCTGGTGGCCGGTCACGCCTCGCTGCACGGCGTCGGCCTGTCGCGATCGCGCCTGGTGCTGGCCGCGGCGCTGGCGATGGTGGCGTTCGGCCTGGTCAATGCCGCGCCCTGGGCCTTTATCCCGGGGCTGGAGAACCTGACTTTGCCGGATCTCTGGCGGCTCGACCCCGACAAGACCAACCTGTCGCCCTGGCGGCTCGCCCACGCCGTGGCGCTGGCCTATCTCGTCGCCCGTTTCGTGCCGGTGGATGCCCACTGGATGACCAGCCGGATCGGCCGGCTGCTCGACGATTGCGGCCGCCATTCGCTGCCGCTGTTCTGCCTCGGGGTGATCCTGTCGCTGCTCGGCACCTTCGTGTTTTTCGAGATCGGCCGCGGCGCCGCGATGCAGATCGCGGTGAATCTGGTCGGCTTGGGGCTTTTGTTTGCATCCGCTCGTGTGCTTCAATGGTATAAGGTAGCAGCAGCCAAGACGCCGGCCATCCGGACGGCAGCCCTGAGCGAGGCCCGAAACCATTGATCCATGCCAAGGCCCGGAGCTTGCTTGCGGCGGTCGTGATCGCCGGGTTCTCGACCGTGCTCGCCGGCGCCGCCGAAGATCAGGTGGCGGCCGGGCGTTCGCGTTGCGCCGTCAGTGGCGAGTTGCGCGCCTTTACCCAGGACCTGCCGAACGCCCGTGCGGCGCTGCGCGAGGGCCGGACGCTGACCATCGTGGCGCTCGGCTCCTCGTCGACCCAAGGGGTGGGCGCCACTTCGCCCGAGACCAGCTATCCGGCCGTGCTGCAGGCGGAACTGACGCGGCTTCTGCCGGGCCACGACATCAAGGTGATCAACCAGGGTGTCGGCGGCAATTCGGCCCTGCAGATGTTTCATCGCATGGATGACGACGTCCTCGAGGAGAGCCCGTCGCTGGTGATCTGGCAGACCGGCGTCAACGACGCGATCCAGGACATCGGCATCGACCGCTTCAAGCGGATCCTGCGCAAGGGCATCGTCAAATTGCGCGAAGCCGGCACGGATGTGGTGTTCATGGATCACCAGCCGGTGCCGCGGGTGGAGCGCTATCCGCTGTACCACGACTATCTGATGGCGCTGCGCGAGGTCGCGGCCGAGACCCGCACGCCGGTCTATCGGCGCTTCGACGTGATGGCGGAGCTGTTGCGCGACGGACGGCTGCGCAACGACGAGATCTTTTCCGCCGATTCGCTGCACATGGTCGACGGCGGCTATTTCTGCGTCGGCACGACGCTCGCCCGGACCATCGCCGAGAAACTGTCGCCGAGGGCGGCCGAAGCGGTCCGGTGAGGCCGGCGCCCCAGTGCGATCCAAGGCCGGCCGGCATGATCCCGGCAAAGCATCCGGCACGTCCTCCCGTCCGTGACACCGATCGCGGCCCTGTGGCCAAGCTGGCGCTCGCGGCTTCCCTTGGCGGGAAAAGCCGTCTATAGGGGCGCCTTAATCACGCGACCCGACTTGGATACGGGTGTGCGGTTGCGGGAGGCTGGCTCGATCACATGAGTCCGGCCTCTTTTTTTGCGCCGCGCGTCCTTAGCCGCCAGCGAGCCTTAACAGGGCCGGAGAACCATGCCGAAAAGAACCGACATCTCCTCGATCCTGATCATCGGCGCCGGCCCCATCGTCATCGGTCAGGCCTGCGAGTTCGACTATTCGGGCACCCAGGCGGTGAAGGCGCTCAAGGAAGAGGGCTATCGAATCGTCCTGGTCAATTCGAATCCGGCCACGATCATGACCGATCCCGATCTGGCCGATGCGACCTATATCGAGCCGATCACGCCGGAAGTGGTGGCGAAGATCATCGAGAAGGAGCGCTATGCGATCCCCGGTGGTTTCGCGCTGCTGCCGACCATGGGCGGCCAGACCGCGCTGAACACCGCGCTCAAGCTCGCCGAGATGGGCGTCCTGGAGAAATTCGACGTCGAGATGATCGGCGCCAAGGCCGATGCCATCGACAAGGCCGAGAACCGCGAGCGGTTCCGCCAGGCCATGGCCAAGATCGGCCTCGCCACGCCGAAGAGCCATGTCGTGCAGACGCTCGGCCATGCCCTCGACGTGCTCGACGATATCGGCCTGCCGACCATCATCCGGCCGTCATTCACGCTCGGCGGCACCGGCGGCGGCATCGCCTATAACAAGGCCGAATTCATCGAGATCTGCGAGCGCGGCCTGGATGCCTCGCCGACCAACGAGATCCTGGTCGAGGAATCGGTGCTCGGCTGGAAGGAATTCGAGATGGAGGTCGTGCGTGACACGGCCGACAACGCCATCATCATCTGTTCGATCGAAAATCTCGATCCGATGGGCGTGCATACCGGCGATTCGATCACCATCGCGCCGGCGCTGACGCTGACCGACAAAGAATATCAGATGATGCGCGACGCCTCGATCGCCGTGCTGCGCGAGATCGGCGTCGAGACCGGCGGCTCGAACGTCCAGTTCGCGGTCAATCCGGAAGACGGCCGGCTGGTCGTCATCGAGATGAATCCGCGCGTGTCGCGCTCCTCGGCGCTGGCCTCCAAGGCGACCGGTTTCCCGATCGCCAAGGTCGCCGCCAAGCTCGCCGTCGGCTATACGCTGGACGAGGTCCGGAACGACATCACCGGCGGCGCCACGCCGGCCTCGTTCGAGCCGACCATCGACTATATCGTCACCAAGGTGCCGCGTTTCGCCTTCGAGAAATTCCCGGGCGCCGATCCGGTGCTGACCACCTCGATGAAGTCGGTCGGCGAGGTCATGGCGATCGGCCGCACCTTCCAGGAATCGCTGCAGAAGGCCATGCGCGGCCTGGAAACCGGCCTGACCGGCCTCGATGAGATCGAGATCGAGGGCCTGGGCAAGGGCGACGACAAGAATGCGATCCGCGCGGCGCTCGGCACGCCGACGCCGGACCGGCTGCTCAAGGTCGTGCAGGCCATGCGGCTCGGCATCTCCAATGACGAGATCCATTCCTATTGCCGCATCGATCCCTGGTTCCTCGCGCAGATCCGCGGCATCGTCGACAAGGAAGCCGAGATCCGCGCCAAGGGCGTGCCGGTGACGGCCGGTGCCTTCCGCAGCCTGAAGGCCATGGGCTTTTCCGACGCGCGGCTGGCGGTGCTCACCCACAAGACCGAGGCCGAGGTCTCCAAGGCGCGCCGGGCGCTCGACGTCCGGCCGGCCTATAAGCGCATCGACACCTGCGCCGCAGAATTCGCCTCGCCCACGGCGTACATGTACTCGACCTATGAGATGCCCTTCGCCGGTCAGGTCGCCGACGAGGCGCGGCCGACCGACCGCACCAAGGTGGTCATTCTGGGGGGCGGTCCGAACCGCATCGGCCAGGGCATCGAATTCGACTATTGCTGCTGCCATGCCTGTTTCGCGCTCGCCGATGCGGGCTATGAAACCATCATGATCAACTGCAATCCGGAGACGGTGTCGACCGACTACGACACCTCCGACCGGCTCTATTTCGAATCGCTGACGGCGGAAGACGTCATCGAGATCCTCGAGCGCGAGAAGACCAACGGCACACTGAAAGGCGTGATCGTGCAGTTCGGCGGCCAGACGCCGCTGAAACTCGCCCGCGCGCTGGAAGAGGCGAGGATCCCGATCCTCGGCACCTCGCCGGATGCCATCGACCTCGCCGAGGATCGCGACCGGTTCAAGCGGCTGCTCGACAAGCTCGGCCTGAAGCAGCCGAAGAACGGCATCGCCTATTCGGTCGAGCAGGCCCGCCTGATCGCCGCCGAGCTCGATTTCCCGCTGGTCGTGCGGCCGTCCTATGTGCTCGGTGGCCGCGCCATGCAGATCATTCACGAGGAGAGTCAACTCGGCGACTACCTGCTCGGCACGCTGCCGGAGCTGGTGCCGGCCGACGTCAAAGCGCGCTATCCCAACGACAAGACCGGCCAGATCAACACGGTGCTGGGCAAGAATCCGCTCCTGTTCGACCGCTATCTGTCGGATGCGATCGAGGTGGACGTCGATTGCCTCGCCGACGGCAAGACCACCTATGTCGCGGGAATCATGGAGCATATCGAGGAAGCCGGCATCCATTCCGGCGACTCGGCCTGCTCACTGCCGCCCTATTCGCTGTCGGCCGAGACCATCGCGGAGCTCGAGCGCCAGACCAAGGCGCTGGCGGTGGCACTCGAGGTCGGCGGCCTGATGAACGTGCAATACGCCATCAAGGACGGCGATCTCTATGTGCTCGAGGTCAACCCGCGCGCGTCGCGCACGGTGCCCTTCGTCGCCAAGGTGATCGGCGAGCCGATCGCCAAGATCGCCTCGCGTGTCATGGCCGGCGAGAGCCTGGCCTCGTTCGGGCTGCAGCCGAAGGTGCTCAAGCATATGGGCGTCAAGGAAGCGGTGTTCCCGTTCGCCCGTTTCCCCGGCGTCGACGTCCTGCTCAGCCCGGAAATGAAATCGACCGGCGAGGTGATGGGTCTCGACCGCACCTTCCCGGTGGCCTTCGCCAAGAGCCAGCTCGGCGCCGGCACCAAGGTGCCGACCGGGGGCACCGTCTTCGTTTCGGTGCGCGATCAGGACAAGCCGCGCATCCTGGACGCGATTCGTTCACTGCACGATCTCGGTTTCAAGATCATCGCGACCTCGGGCAATCAGCGCTTCTTCGCCGAGCAGGGCGTGCCCTCGGTCAAGATCAACAAGGTGCTGGAAGGCCGGCCGCATATCGTCGATGCGATCAAGAACGGCGGCGTGCAACTGGTGTTCAATACCACCGAAGGGGCGCAGGCGCTGGCCGACTCGCGGTCCCTGAGGCGCGCTGCCCTCTTGCAGAAGGTGCCTTACTACACCACTCTGGCAGGAGCGATCGCGGCCGCGCAGGGCATCAAGGCCTATCTCGAGGGTGACCTCGAGGTGCACGCGCTGCAAAGCTATTTCGACCGTTCCTGACGCAGTCGGGTTATAGTCGGAAGACAGAAGTTTGCGTCATATTTGGAAGGCTCGCGTGGTCGGCGTCCTCGGCCCGCGAGCCCCTTTTTCGTTATTGAAAGGTCAGGGCGGACATCATGGACAAGATCCCGATGACCATCGGCGGCTTCGCCAAGCTCGAAGCGGAATTGAAGCAGCGCCAACAGATCGAGCGTCCGCGCATCATCGCGGCGATCTCCGAGGCGCGCGCCCATGGCGATCTCTCCGAGAATGCCGAATATCATTCGGCCAAGGAACAGCAGTCGCATAACGAGGGCCGAATCGTCGAACTCGAGGCGACGATCACCCGCGCCGACGTCATCGATGTGACGAAACTGTCGGGCGATACCGTCAAATTCGGCGCCACCGTCAAGCTCATCGACGAGGACACCGAAGAGGAGAGGGTCTGGCAGATCGTCGGCGACAGCGAAGCCGATGCCAAGGCCGGCCGCATCTCGATTTCCTCGCCGCTGGCGCGCGCGCTGATCGGCAAGAAGGCCGGCGTCAGTGTCGAGGTGACGACCCCGAAGGGCGCCAAGAGCTATGAGGTCGTCGAGGTGAAGTGGGGCTGAGCCGCGAACGGCTCACATCCGCCATCCCGTCGCCGGTCTTGAAGTCCGGACCGTTTCATGGCCTCTACCGGCATGGGGGCTGACGAACGGGATTGATATCATGCCGCCTTCCGTCTTTTTTCGCGCCGCGGTCGTTGCCGCGGCGCTCGTTTTTCCGGTTGCGGCCTCCGGTCCGGCCCAGGCGCAGGCGCCCGCCGCGACTTCGCCGGCCGCTGCTCCTCCGGCCTCGATCGAGGCCGGCGGAAGCGACCTGCAGGCGGCCATCGCCAAGTCCAATGCCTATACGGCGCTGATGAACCGCACGCTGCGGGCGATCCAGTCCTGGGAGCGCTATCGCAGCTGGGTCGACATGAGCCGCGGGCCGACCGGGCGCGAGCGCTATATCTCCTATGGTCTCTACAGCCTCTACGACGTCGCCGGCGAAATCAGCCGGGCCGAGGCGGCCACGGCGCGCGAACCGGTCATGCCGGAGCTCGACCAGACTGTCGGACGCTATATCCAGGCCTATCAGGCGCTGGCGCCGCTGATCACCCGCGCCGAGCGCTATTACGAGCGCAAGGACTATCGCGACGACAACCTGGCCGAGGGGCGCGACCTGCATGCCCGCATGGTTCCGGCGGCTGAAGCCTTCCTGCGGGAACGGGCGGCGCTGGATGCTCAGATGCGCAGCTTCAAGAGTGATCTCGACGGGCGCGAACTGGCGGCCATCGAGAAGCGCGAGGGACGCTCGGCGCGCTGGCAGGTGCGCAACATCATGATCCAGGCGCGGGCGGTGATGGACCTGATGCCGAGCAATGAACGGCCGATCGTCGACCTCAAGGCGTTCGATGCGGAGATCGCGCGCTATGCCGCCGCGGTGCGCGAGATGGATCGCTTCAAGGAGGCGAATCCCTCCGGCGTCCCGATGATCGAAAGCCAGGCCAGCTCCTGGCTCGGCAAGCTCAGGGACTTCCGCGACAAGCTGGCGCGGTCACGTGGCGATGTCCGTCGTGGCGCCGCCAATGACGCCAATTGGCTGGTCAATTCCTACAACACCATGGTGTCGCTCGCCGATACCGCCATGCGCCTGCCGCGCTGAGGCGGGTCTCGGCGGCAGAGCCGTAAGAGGGTTGCGACAAAACGCCCGGCGCCGAGAGGCGGCCGGGCGTTTGAAGATCGGGTCAATGCGCCGGGGCGTGGCCGGCAACGAGGGGCGAATCAGCCGCCGAGCAATTGCTTCACGGCTGGCGAGGCCTTGCCGAAATCCATGCGTCCGGCGAAACGGGTTTTCAATTCGCCCATCACCTTGCCCATGTCCTTGAGCCCGCTTGCGCCGATCTCGGCGATGACGCCGGCTATCGCGGCCTTGGCCTCGGCCTCGTCCATCTGCTGGGGCAGGAAGGCCGCGATTACGGCGATCTCGTCATTTTCCTGCTGCGCCAGCTCGGCACGGCCGCCTTCGGCATAAAGCCTGGCGCTTTCCTGGCGCTGTTTGATCATCTTCTGCAGCAATTGCAGAATGTCGTCGTCGCTGAGCGGATCCTTGCCGAGGCCGCGCGCCTCGATGTCCTTGTCCTTGAGGGCGGCCTGAATCAGGCGAATGGTCGACAGGCGAAGCTTCTCGCCGGCCTTCATTGCCACCTTGAGGTCGTTCGTGAACTGGTCGCGCAGCATGGCGGTCTCCGGGTCGGGGAGGCGATCGGCGGCAGGCTGCCGGAACGGCTCTCCCATGAGGCCTAAGCCTCTGAATTTTCTTTCAGAAATTTCCCCGCGAGCGGGCCGCAATGTTCCCGCGCAGGGTTGACGAAGAGATCGTCCGACCTTAACTGTCTCGGCAGATCCCGCGCCGGGCGAGCCCCGGCGCTCGCGCGCGGTCGGTGCCCGTCTCGCGGGGGCTTTCGGGCCTTCGTCCAGCGCGCTTGCAACGAGCCTGATAGACGAACCATGACCGACACTCAAGATCGCGCCGCCAAGACGGCCACGACCACGACCACGGCCGGCTGGACCGAGCCCAAGGCCACAGCCCTTCTGGTGCTGGCCGACGGCACGGTGATCGAAGGTTTCGGCCTGGGCGCCGAGGGCGATGCCGCGGGCGAGGTGTGTTTCAACACCGCCATGACCGGCTATGAGGAAATCCTCACCGACCCGTCCTATGCCGGCCAGATCATCACCTTCACCTTCCCGCATATCGGCAATGTCGGTACCAACGAGGAAGATATCGAGACGGTCAACATGGCTGCCGCCTCGGGGGTCCGCGGCGTCGTGCTGAAGGCCGGGATCACCGATCCCTCCAACTATCGGGCGACCGCCAATCTCGACCAGTGGCTGAAGCGGCGCGGCATTGTCGGCCTGTCCGGCATCGATACCCGGGCGCTGACGGCGCTGATCCGCGACAAGGGCATGCCCAACGCGGTCATCGCCCATTCGCCGACCGGCGTGTTCGACGTCGAGGCGCTGAAGCGGAAGGCCGCCGCGCTCCATTCCATGGACGGTCTCGACCTGGTTCCCGGCGTCACCTCGAGCCAGCGCTATCCCTGGTCGGAGACCGTGTGGGTCTGGAACGAGGGTTACGGTGCCGCCGGCGAGGCGCGCCATCACGTGGTCGCGCTCGACTATGGCGTCAAGCGCAACATCCTGCGGCTTCTGGCCAATGCCGGCTGCAAGGTGACCGTGGTGCCGGCGACCGCCAGCGCCGAGGACGTCCTGGCGCTGAAGCCGGACGGCGTGTTCCTGTCGAACGGCCCGGGTGATCCCGCCGCCACCGGCATCTATGCCGTGCCGGTGATCAAGGCCGTGCTCGACCGCAAGATCCCGACCTTCGGCATTTGCCTCGGCCACCAGATGCTGGGCCTCGCCGTCGGCGCCAAGACGCTGAAGATGCACCAGGGCCACCACGGCGCGAACCACCCGGTGAAGGACCTGGACACCGGCAAGGTCGAGATCACCTCGATGAACCACGGCTTCGCGGTCGACGAGGCGACATTGCCCGGCAATGCCCGGTCGACCCATGTCAGCCTGTTCGACGGCTCCAATGCCGGCATCACCTTGACCGACCGGCCGGCCTTCTCGGTGCAATATCACCCGGAGGCGAGCCCCGGCCCGATGGACAGCCACTATCTGTTCGATCGTTTCATCGCGCTGATGGACGACGCCAAGAAGGCCTGAGGCGAGGCCGCGAACCGGGCGTTTCCGGCTGCCGGCGCGGCCTGAGTTATCCACTATATCCACAGGCTGACGTGGCAGGTGAGGTGTGCCGGGCGGCGGTCGAAAACCGTCCGTGGCATGCCGGTGCTTTGGCAAATTATCTTTTAATTACAGGGGCTTGTGACTGGCGACGCGAGGCGCTCGCGATGCCCGTGGTTGCGCGCTCAAATTTCGGCGGCACGCTTGGGATGGCGGCGGGCGGGCGCGCGCGGGATGCCGATGTGGCGGTGAGCGAAACGCGTCGTCGTCGCGGTCTTCGGTAGGAGATCGGCGGGGTGATCGGCGACCGGTCGAACACCTGCGATATCATCATCGCTGTCCGGATGGGCCGAGGGCGCGGCGGGGTTCTGGGGTCATTGGCGACCCCATCCACCATGCCAGACCGTGAAACGTCAGAGCCGGGCGATTTGGACCCGGCCGACGCCACGCTGGATCAGGCCGATATGGCGGGCGGCGCCGCGCGACACGTCGACGATGCGGCCACGGACGAAGGGGCCGCGATCGGTCACGGTCACCACGGCCGAGCGGCCGTTGGACAGGTTGGTGACCCGGATGCGGGTGCCACAGGGCAGGCTGCGATGCGCTGCCGTCATCGCTTCCGGGTTGTTGCGGGCGCCGCAGGCGGTGCGGCCGGGCAATTGATACCAGGACGCCATGCCCGTACCGGCTTCGCCGGCTTCGGCGGATGCGATGGGAGCAAATGCAAAACAAGCGGCACCGAGCGCCGCCAAGCGCTTCAAATTAGCCATCAGTGGGGAGCTCTCGTCTCGCGCGGGAGACTAACGTCTGATCCCGCGGATGGGTTCCGGCGGCGCTGAAATACATGCGCGCCACCAACGGACCCTGGTGCTCGTAGAGATGAATTGAGACGAGAATGAGGTAGGGATGAGCTGAGGCTATTGACCTAACGTCAGCTCATCAATGCTTTCACGCCCACAGCCTCTCGCTCTGGCGATCCTTGTAGAGCCCGGCGACATATTCGCCATAGCCATTGAAGACCTGGGTCGGTACGCGCCGGCCGCTGGTGCCGATGAGCTCTTCCGTCGCCTGGCTCCAGCGCGGATGGGCGACGGCCGGGTTCACATTGGCCCAGAAGCCATATTCGCTGGCCTGCATCTTTTCCCAGAAGGATACCGGGCGCTCGGCGGTGAAACTGATCCGGACGATCGATTTGACCGATTTGAACCCGTATTTCCAAGGCACGATGAGGCGCAGCGGCGCGCCGTGCTGGCGCGGCACCGGCCGGCCATAGATACCGGTCACCAGGATGGCCAGGTCGTTGGCGGCCTCGTCGATGGTCAGGGCCTCGACATAGGGCCAGGTGAACCAGACCGCCTTCTGGCCTGGCGCGACCTTTGGATCCTCGAAGGTTTCCATGCGCATATATTTGGCCGAGCCGAGCGGCTGGACCATGTCCAACAGCGCCTTGATCGGGAAGCCGGTCCAGGGAACGGTCATGCCCCAGGCTTCGACGCAGCGGAAACGATAGACCCGCTCCTCGAGCGGCATGCGGCGGATCAGTGCGTCGATGTCGATGGTCTGGGGCTTTTCGACCATGCCGTCGATCTTGACCGTCCAGGGCCGCGTCGGCAGCGCCTGGGCGGCGCGGGCGACCTGCTTGGAGGTGCCGAACTCGTAGAAATTATTGTAGTTCGAGGCGATCTCCTGCGGCGTCAGATCGCGCTCGACCGTATAGGTCTCATTGCGCTTGGCCGGGTAGAGGTCGAGGGTCGGATCGGCATCGGCCACGCGCTGGGCGCTGGCGGGCGCGCTCAAGCCGCCGACGGCAAGACCTGCCGCCGCGCCGATCAGGCTGCGTCGGTTGAGGAACAGACTTTCCGGGGTCACCAAATTTTCCGGCAATTCCCAGCCGCGCTTCGATTTGATGAGCATCGAGGTCTCCCTTCGCCAGCGGTCAAGCCTTATAGAAGCTGGCGTCCATGGACAAATCACGCTGCGGCGAGACAGGTTGCACGCCGCTGGAGGCATCATGCTTGCGCCGACCCTCGTTCCCTTTATCGGATTGGCCGCCGCGATCGTTACGACGCTCTGCTGGATTCCGCAGGCGTGGCACATCATCCGGACCCGCGACACCCGGGCGATCTCGCTGCCGGCCTATGGCGCCTTCACCGGCGGCATCCTGCTCTGGCTCGTCTACGGGTTGTCGCTCGGCGACCTGCCGCTGGTGCTGGCCAATTCGGTATCGCTGGCGCTGCAACTGACCATTGTCGGGTTGAAGCTGCGTTACGGCTGATGCTTTGGCGGCCCGGCGGCGAAATTTTCGCCGGCCTGTCGGAAAGAGCCGCTATCGTGCGCGGCGCGGTTGTTCTCGAGGGGATTGCAGGGGCGGCATGACAACGGCTTTTTCAAGCGGCATTCCCGCGCTCGATCGCTACCTTGGCGACGGCTTCGATCGGGTCAGGGGCATGTCGTCGCGCTTCTCGGCCACCATTTGCGGCCATATCATGCGCCGGCAGAGCGAAATGGGCATTCGCGGCGGCGTCGCCGAGATCGGCACTTTCGAGGGACGGTTCTTCATCGCCATGGCGCTGGCGCTTTCGCCGGGCGAGCATGCCTATGGCTTTGACCTGTTCTCCTGGCCCGACGACCAGGTGCTCGACCGGCTGATGGCGAGCGCGGCCCGGCATGGTCTGACCGCCGAACGCTTCACGCCGCGCCCCTTCGATACCGGCACGTTGACCCCCGAGGATTTCGCCGGCCTGACCGGCGGCCGGCCGCTGCGTTTCATCCATATCGACGGCGATCATTCGCCGGAGGCCTTGACCCACGACCTGGCGCTTGCCCATCACAGCCTGCATCCGCAGGGCCTGATCTGCCTCGACGACATGCTGCACCCCGGCTATCCGTTTCTGGTGGTGGCGGTGCACGACTATCTGAAGCGCCAGCCGGACATGCGGCTGATGTGCGTGATCGACCGCGAGGACATCGTCGCGGCGCCGAAATTCCTGATCTGCCGTGCCGACGCGGTCCGTCTCTATGAAAATGACCTGATGACCCGCTTCGCGCCCCAGCACTTCATCCTGGGCGGCGATGCCATGGGGCACCATTGCGTGGTGCTGACGCCGCACCCGCGCATCGCCGAGGTCTGAGCGGGGCAGGCGGCCACCGGCATCCCGGTCCTAGCGTCCCCTGGGCCTGACGCTGAGGAGCTGGCCGTCGGCGGCGTCGGTCAACAGCCAGAGCGCGCCGTCCGGGCCCTGCTGGACGTCGCGGAAGCGCTGGCCGAGATCGGTCAGCAGTCGCCTCTGCTCGACCACACGCTCGCCGTCGAGAACGATGCGCACCAGCAGCTGCCCGGCCAGGGCGCCGGAAATGAGGTTGCCGCGCCAGGCCGGAAACAGGTCGCCGGTATAGAATGTCAGGCCGGAGGGCGCGATCGACGGCGTCCAATAGGTCAGCGGCTGCTCCAGGCCGTCGGCGGCGGTGGCGCCGCCATTGACCGGCCGGCCGTCATAGTGGGTGCCGTAGGAGATCAGCGGCCAGCCATAGTTGCGGCCGGCGCGGGCGACGTAAAGGCCGTCGCCGCCGCGCGGTCCGTGATTGGTGATCCACAATTCGCCGGTCTGAGGATGCAGGGCGGCGCCCTGGACATTGCGATGGCCGATCGACCAGATCGCGGCGTTCCAGCCCGGCCGGCCGGCGCCGGGATTGCCGGCGGCGGGCGCGCCATCGGTGGTGATCCGCACGATCTTGCCAATGGTATTGGCCGGGTTCTGGCTCTCGTTGGGCAATTGGAAACGCTCACCCGACGTGACGAACAGCGCGCCGGAACGATCGAAGACGAGCCGCGAGCCGAAATGCAGGCGGCTGGCGAAAGCCGGCTCCTGGCGATAGATGATGCGGCCGGCTTCCAGTCCGGTGCCGGCCAGGTTGAGCCGGCCGCGGAACACCGCCGTGGCATTGGTGTCGCCCGAGCGCCGTTCAGCGAAGCTCAGATAGATCAGCCGGTTCTCGACGAAATGCGGATCGAGCGCGATGCCGAGCAGGCCGCCCTGGCCGGCCGCGTAAACGGCGGGCACACCGGCAAGCGGCGGCAGGATCCGCCCGTCGCGCTCGATGAGGCGCAGGCGCCCGGGCCGCTCCGTGACCAGCATCCGCCCATCGGGCAGGAAGGCGAGCCCCCAGGGATGATCGAGCCCGCGGGCAACGACCTTGACGTCGAGCTGTTCGTCGCCCGCGGCGGCGGTCTGAGCCTGGGTTGGTCCGGCCAGCAGCGTCAGGGTCAGGGCGAGAAGGGCAAGGCGCACGGCATTCTCCCGGCGAACGGCGCTGTCGCGGCGCGGGACCTGCCCGCCGCGAGACCCGCCATCTTAGATGGAGCGGGGGGTCAAAAACAAAACCCGCGAGACGGCGGTCACGCGGGTTTCGGGCTGTCGGCAGCGTTTTGAAACCGGCTCAGACCGGAACGATCGGATCCTTGTCGTGGCTGTTGGCGCCCTTGCGCAGCATGTGCACCAGGAGCCCGGAAAAGCCCAGAATGGCAATCAGCACCGTGCCGGACATGACCAGGGTTTCCGGATCGGCGCCGTCCTCGAACGTGGAGGGATCGACCAGCTCGGACGACAGGAAGAAGGCGGCAACGGCGAGCGCCACCAGCAGCGCGATGACGACGCCGGCGGAGATGATGGTGGGAACACGCGGATGCGCCTGCGGGAAACCGCGGCGGCCGGGCCTTCGAAGCAGGGGATGCGAAGCACGAGGCATGAAGCGGTCTCCGTCGATCCGGACTATTCCGGGAACGCCCGAGCGGGGAAAAGGTTCGCGGCGCAAGCCGAGGCCGCGCCGTCCGTTCCGCTCAGTTCAATCCCGATGCGTGCACTGTCATGCCAGAATGGGGCCGGCGCTTCGCCCAACGATGACGGTGCGGCGATATTTGCAGGCAAAAATGCGGCAGGCTGTCACGACTGCGTGAAATCATGGGCGGAAAAGGTTTCCGAAGCATGAACCCGGTCTTAACCTTGATCGATCGATAATGGAATTCCGACACCTTTCAGTTTTGCGTGAGGTTCTGGAATGTCCCGTTTCGTGCTTTTTCTGATCGCCGCCGCCGCGGTGGTCTTCGCTCAATATGTCGATCGCAGCACGGCCCATCTGGACGGCTCGCAAAGCGTCGCCCATCGCGATCGCGGCGTGAACCCGGATGATGCCCTCATCACCGGTACGACGCGTCGCCAGCCGCCGCGCTGAAACCGCCCATCTCCGTCAGTCCGCCGGCCGTCGCGCTTTTCGCTGCAGCGCGAGATTGATCCCTTGCGTCCGCGCTGCGGCGGCGCGAGCATCGGTCGTACGTGAGGTCCCATCAACAAGACCCTCCGTTTGTCCCGTCACTTCCGGGTCGACCTTCTTGCCCGGGCCCCGATCGACGAGGGAACTGCCATGGGTGAAGCAGGCGGCAGAAGAGCAACGGGTCCCCGGTGCATCGCGCTGGTGGGCCCGTTCCAGAGCGGCAAGACCACGCTGCTCGAGGCCATCCTGGAGCGCACCGGCGCCCTCCAGCGCATGGGATCGGTGGAAACCGGGACGACCGTCGCCGATGCCAGCGCCGAGGCGCGGCAGTTCAAGATGAGCATCGAGGCGGGCATCGCCACGACCAGCTTCATGGGCGAGAGCTATACGTTCATCGATTGCCCGGGCTCGGTCGATTTCCTGCACGAGATGCGCAACATCGTGCCGGCGGTCGACGCGGCCGTGGTGGTCTGCGAGGCCGACGAGAAGAAGGTTCCGGCGCTCGGGGTCATCCTCAGGGAACTCGAGGACCGCGGCATTCCGCGCATCCTGTTCATCAACAAGATCGACAAGGCCGACAAGCGCATCCGCGAGACGCTGACCACGCTCCGGCCGGCCTCACGCGTGCCCTTGCTGCTGCGCCAGATTCCGATCTGGTCGAACGGCATCGTCTCCGGCTTCGTCGATCTGGCGCTCGAACGCGCCTTCGTCTATCGCGAACACGCCGCCTCCATGGTGGTGCCGCTCGACGGCGACGACCTGACGCGCAATCGCGACGCCCGCTTCTCGATGCTGGAAACGCTCGCCGATCACGACGACGAACTGATGGAGGCCCTGCTCACCGATCTCGAACCGCCACGCGACAAGGTCTTCGACGATCTCGGCAAGGAATTGCGCGACGGACTGGTCTGCCCGGTCCTGTTCGGCTCGGCGACCCGGACCAATGGCGTGCTGCGCCTGCTGAAGACGCTGCGCCACGACGTTCCCTCCGTCGAGGAGGCGGCCGACCGTCTCGGCGTCAAGCCGGATGCCGCGGTCGCGCATGTGATGAAGACCATCCACACCGCCCATGGCGGCAAGCTCTCGGTGTCGCGCATTCTCTCGGGCGCGGCGACGGATGGCGCCATGCTTACCGGCTCGGGCGGCCATACCGAGCGGACGTCGGGCCTGTTCAGGATGTTCGGCCCGGCCCTGGAAAAGGTCACGGAGGCCAGGGCCGGCGACACGATCGCCTTCGGCAAGCTCGACCATGTCGCGACCGGCGACGCGGTGACCACGGCGAAGACGCCGCATCCGCGCCTGGCCGAAGCGCCGCCGCCCCAGCCGGTGCTGTCGGTGGCGCTGTCCGCCAAGGACCGCAAGGACGACGTCAAGCTGGGGCTGACGCTTGCCAAGCTCGCCGACGAGGATCCCTCGCTGTCGGTGGTCCATGCCGGCGAGACCGCCGAGATGGTGCTGGCCGGCCAGGGCGAGATGCATCTGCGGGTGGCGGTGGCCAAGCTGGCCAACCGCTACGGCATCACCGTCAACCAGACCAAGCCCGGCGTCGGCTATCGCGAGACGATCAAGAAGAGCGCCACCGGCATACGCGGGCGCCATCGCAAGCAGTCCGGGGGACACGGCCAGTTCGGCGACGTGGTGATCGATGTCCGGCCGCTCGGGCGCGGCGAGGGTTTCGTCTTTTCGGACAAGATCACCGGCGGTGTCGTGCCGAAGCAATATATCCCCGCGGTGAAGGACGGCATCGAGGACACGATCAGGAAAGGACCGCTGGGGTTCCCGGTGGTCGACATCGGCGTGACCCTGACCGACGGCAGCTATCACACCGTCGATTCATCCGACATGGCGTTCCAGCAGGCCGGCCGGATCGCCATTCAGGAGGCCTTGCCGGTGTGCCATGCCGTGCTGCTGGAGCCGATCCATCGGGTCGAGGTGGCGGTTCCCTCGGAGGCGACCGCCAGGATCAATGCGATCGTATCGGGCCGGCGGGGGCAGATCCTCGGCTTCGACAGCCGCGACGGCTGGGCCGGCTGGGACGTGGTGGCGGCGCTGATGCCGGAATCGGAGATCGGCGACCTCATCGTCGAGATTCGCTCGGTGACGGCCGGCGTCGGCAGCTTCACCTCGCGCTTCGATCACCTGGCCGAGCTGACCGGGCGCGAAGCCGACAAGATCGTGCAGGCGCGCGCGGCGGCCTGAGGCCTGTCGTCCGGGCGAAAAAAAAGCCGAGCTGAAAAGCCCGGCTTTATGAGTTTCGGCCGCTGACGCTAGGCATCTTGCGGCCGCCTTCCAGAGGGGAACGCCGACGGCGACATGGGAACACAGGGAGGAAGTATTCCGTAACACCGTCGACGCATCAGATATGGCGCTTTCGTGTGCAGCGCACAACAGAAGCGGGTGCATGGCTGGATCTCGGATGCCGCACGCCTCGGCGTTATGCCTAAAAAACGAGCTAATTCGAACATTTTTTCCGAACGCGGCGGTCGCCCTCGGCGGGCCGTTCAGTGAGCTGTGCACGGCGGTCCGGCTGGTGTGGATAATCGCGACGGTGCGATTGCGGAAACATGACGAATCCAAGATCGCTTGTAGGGTCAGTAGGCAGCGCCTTCATCCTGCGTTAGGGTCTGGTCAAGGATCGATTCGGGCAGCCGAATCAAACGGTTGCCGGCGGTGACGCCGGTCTCCCAGAAGAGGTCCTTCTGTCCAGTTGCGTCCGTCGCGTCTGTCCGACAACCGAGCGAACCGCACGGGGGCGGAATGTCCTTGATCGACTTTGAGACCACCGATCGCCAGGTCAATCCTGTCGATCTCGTGGAAAATCTGGCGGCGTTGAACGACTGGTCGTTCGACCGCTCCGCCGACGACGAGATCACCCTTTCCGTGACAGGGCGCTGGGGTGACTACCACGCCTCCTTCACCTGGATGGATGATATCGAATCGCTGCATCTGGCATGCGCCTTCGATCTCAAGGTGCCCGACCGGCGCCGTGCCGAGGTCAAGGAGCTGATCCAGCTGGCCAACGAGCAGCTCTGGCTCGGCCATTTCGACCTCTGGCCGCAGGAAGGCGTGGTGATGTTCCGCCATGGCCTGCTGCTGGCCGGCGGTGCGGAGGCCTCGGGGCGGCAATGCGAAGCCCAGCTCGATGCGGCGATCGAGGCCTGCGACCGCTATTACCAGGCCTTCCAGTTCGTCGTCTGGGCCGGCAAGAGCGCACGCGAGGCCATGGACTCGGCTTTGTTCGAGACCGTCGGCGAGGCGTGACAGGGCGGCGCGGCGCGGGTATCGATCTCGGTGGATCATTCCACCGAGGTTGTCATGCCGAACCTGCCCCATGCCGCGCTCTCGCCTGAAAAATTGCCGCTCGATGCCTTCAACGGCCATCTCGTGCTGGTGGGGGCCGGCCAGATGGGCGGAGCGCTGCTGGCCGGCTGGCTGAAGCTCGGGCTGGCGCCGGGGCGCGTCACGGTGATCGATCCGAAGCCGCCCGCGACGATCCGCGCGATCATCGATGCCCATGGCATCGCGCTCGATCCGCCGTCGCCGGCGATTGCCGATGTCCTGGTGCTGGCGGTCAAGCCGCAGCTCGCGGACGAGGTCATGCCGCTGGTCAAGCACCTGGTCGGCAAGACCACCGTCGTCGTGTCGGTCATGGCCGGCAAGACCATCGCGCGCATGGAGCAGGTCTACGGCGCCGACACCGCGGTCGTGCGCACCATCCCGAACACGCCGGCGGCGGTCGGGCGCGGCATTACCGGAGCGGCGGCCAACCGTCACGTCAATGAAGCCCAGCGGCTGCTGGTCGACAATCTCCTGAGCGCGGTCGGCCGCGTCGAATGGCTGGCGCGCGAGGACTGGATCGACGCGGTCACCGCCGTTTCCGGATCGGGGCCGGCCTATGTCTTCCTGCTGGCCGAGACATTGGCCAAGGCCGGGGTTGCGGCCGGCCTGCCCCCCGAGCTCGCCGCCCGTCTGGCGCGCGCGACGGTGGAAGGTGCCGGCGAGCTGCTGCACCGTTCGCCGCAGGTGGAACCGGCGACGCTGCGCCAGAATGTCACGTCGCCCAACGGTACCACCCATGCCGCGCTGCAGGTGCTGATGGCGGCCGACGGCATCGACCCGATCTTCGTCGCGGCGGTCGCTGCCGCGACGAAACGCTCGCGCGAGCTGGCGGGCTGACATCGCGCACCTATCTCAAGGTAAGAGTCGACCCAGGACCTGCGTCGACGCAAGAGACCGGAGGACAGCATGGCCAAGGCTTCTAAATCCGCCTCATCCCAGCCGCCGCGCGAGCTTATCGTCGACGCCTATATGGCGCTGCTGGCGGACAAGCCGCCCTATGAGATCGGACTTGCCGAAATCGCCGAGAAGGCCGGCGTGTCGCTGGCCGTGCTGCGCGATGCGTTCGGCTCGAAGTTCGATATTCTCGCCGCCTTCGTAAAGACCGTCGATACGGCGGTGCTCGAAGGCATCGATGCCGATCTCGCCGACCAGCCGACCAAGGAAAAGCTGTTCGACATCCTGATGCGAAGGCTCGACGTGCTCGGACCCCACAAGGCGGCGATCCGCAACCTCGCCCGCGCCATCCGGCGCGACGCGGCCATGGCCATGGGGATGAACCGGCTGGCGCTTCGTTCGCACCAGTGGATGCTGGCCGCGGCCGGGGTCGAGACCAGCGGTCGGGGCGGGGCGCTGCGGGCCCAGGGCATGGCGGTAATGTTCGCGCGGGTCCTGCGGGTCTGGCTCGACGACGACGATCCGGCGCTCGCCAGGACGATGAAGGCTTTGGACGAAGGGCTTGCCAGGGCCGGGCGGGCTGCGCGAGCGCTCGACGATGTCGAGCGGCTGACGGCGCCGCTCAGGTCGCTGTTCGGCGCGCCCCGGGCCTTCTGTTCGCGGCGCCGTCCGGACGACCGTGACAGGTCGGAGCCGCGGCCGGGCAGCTGGCGCGGCGACGACTTCCGCGATCCCAATGTCACTCCGGTCTGAATGGACAGAACATGAATGCGCATGAGCCGGCCGGCCCGATTTCCTTCGACGATTTCCTGAAAGTGGATATCCGGGTCGGCAGGATCGTCGAGGCCGAGCCCTATCCGGAGGCGCGCAAGCCGGCCTTCAAGCTGGTCATCGATTTCGGCGGCGAGATCGGCCGGAAGAAGTCCTCGGCGCAGATCACCAGATATTATGCCCCCGAGACCCTGATCGGCCGGCAGGTGCTGGCAGTGGTCAATTTCCCGCCGCGCCAGATCGGCAAGTTCATGTCCGAGGTCCTGACCCTGGGCGTGCCCGATGGGACCGGGGAGGTGGTGCTGCTGACCCCCGAGCAGGATGTCCCGCTCGGGGGCCGGCTGTTCTGATCGCGATCGCTTCCGGTCAGGCGGCCTTGGGCAGCACCTCGGCCGAATAGTCTTCCATGATCACCTTCGACATGTTGCCGGGGGTGAATCGGTAAGGGCCGATCTCCGAGACGGGGGTCACCTCGGCGGCGGTGCCGGTGATGAAGCATTCGTTGAAGCCCGAAAGCTCCTCCGGCATGATCCGCCGCTCGATCACCTCGAAACCGCGCTTCTTGCACAGGTCGATGACGGTGCGCCGGGTGATGCCGTCCAGGAAGCAGTCGGCCTTCGGCGTATGCACCTGGCCGTCCTTGATGAAGAAGACATTGGCGCCGGTGCATTCGGCGACCCGGCCCTGCCAGTCGAGCATGAGCGCGTCGGCATAACCCTTCTTCTCGGCCCGATGCTTGGAGATCGTGCAGATCATGTAGAGGCCGGCTGCCTTCGAGGTCGACGGCGCGGTCGCCGGATCCGGGCGGCGGTAGTCCGCCATATCCATGCGGATGCCCTTCATCTTGGTCGCCGGGTCGAAATAGCTCGGCCAGACCCAGCTCGCGATGGCGAGGTGGATGGTGTTGTCCTGGGCCGAGACGCCCATCATTTCCGAGCCGCGCCAGGCCACGGGCCGGACATAGGCGTCGACCTGGCCGTTGGCCGCGAGCGTCGCGGCCTTGGCGGCATCGATCTCGGCGACCGAGAAGGGGATCTCGAAATCCAGCAGCTCGGCGGACTTGCGCAGGCGCGCCGAATGCTCGGTCGACTTGTAGATGACGCCGCCATAGGCCCGCTCACCCTCGAAGACGCAGGAGCCATAGTGCAGCCCGTGGGTCAGCACGTGGATCTGGGCCTCGCGCCAGGGAACCAGCTTGCCGTCCATCCAGATGAAGCCGTCGCGGTCGTGGAACGGGATGAGGGTCATGCGTCTATCCTCCTGCTACTGTACCGGCGCTGGGCGGCCCGATTGCGCTTTTGCGAAGCGGCCCGGGTCCGGCTAACCTTGCGTGGAAAGCGTCGCCGTCAAGGGACGATTCTCGCCAAGGCCAAAGGCCGATTTGGTACGATCGTTTCGTGAATGCGGGCAAATGAGTAACAATCGGCATCGAATATGTCAACATGGCTGACATAAATGTCTCACCGGCGGCGCGCCGGCAGTCGTCAGGTCCAGCCGGCGCGGGCCCGGAAGCGGGCGCGCGCGAGCCTGCCTACGACCTGATCGAATTGATGTTCTTCGCTTATCGGGATTTTGTCGGCGATCCCGACCATGTGCTGGAGCGGTTCAATTTCGGCCGCGCGCACCACCGGGTCCTGCACTTCGTGTTCCGGCATCCTGAAATTCGCGTGGCAGACCTGCTCGACATCCTGAAGATCACCAAACAAAGCCTGGCGCGGGTTCTGCGCGAGCTGGTGGAGCAGGGCTTCATCCTGCAGAAGGAAGGCCAGGTCGACCGGCGCCAGCGGCTGCTGACCGTCACCGACAAGGGCCGGGCGCTGGCGCTCGAACTGTCGCGCCTGCAGACCGAGCGGTTCGCCCGCGCCATCGCCGGTTCCGGGACATCGCGCGATGCCGCGGTGCGCTTCCTGTTCGCGATGATCGACCCGGAGGCACGCGAGGACGTGACGCGCCTGATCACCAAGGCGGACCGCGTCGCCGCACGGGCCAAGGAGCGCTGAGCAATGCCGCCTGCCAAAGCCCTGCCGGACGACGCGCATCACCTGCTCGTCGTGGACGACGACCGGGTGATCCGGCAAACCTTGGCGCGCTATCTGAACAATAACGGCTATCGGGTGACGACGGCCGAACATGCGGCGGCGGCGCGCGCGCGCCTGGATGGGTTGAGCTTCGACCTGCTGATTCTCGACGTGATGATGCCGGGCGAAACCGGCTTCGACCTGGCCCGGGCGATCCGCGCGGGCAAGACCGAACAGGCGGCGGCGGTGCCGATCCTGATGCTGACCGCGCGCTCGGATCCGTCCGACCGGATCACCGGGCTCGAGATCGGCGCCGACGATTACCTGCCCAAGCCGTTCGAGCCGCGCGAATTGCTGCTCAGGATCGGCGGCATCCTGCGCCGGTCCATGCCGACGCCGCAGCCGGTGGTGGAATCGGTTCGGTTCGGCGATTTCCATTTTCATCTCGGTCGCCTCGAACTGCGCCGGGGCGACGAGATCGTGCGCTTGACCGATCGCGAGAAGGAGATGCTGCGCGTGCTGGCGGTAAAGCCCGGCGAGACCGTGCCGCGTTTCGACCTGGCGGCGCCCGGCGGCGACATCAACGAGCGCACCGTCGACGTCCAGGTCAACCGGCTGCGGCGCAAGATCGAGATCAACCCGGCCAACCCGATCCACCTGCAGACGGTGCGGGGCATCGGCTACCGGTTGATCGCGGCGCCCTGAGCATCCTGGCGAAACATCCGGAAGGCGGCGTGCCGTCCCGCTGAAACAGTGCCGTGCGACGTCACGACGCAGCTTTCAGAGGGGATCTCCATGAGCATGGATTCGGACAATGACTGGTCATCCACCGCCTCCTCCGGGGTGGATGCGAACGGTCCGGGCTCACCGGACGGCGACAGCACGACGGAAAATGTCGGATTCTTCCAGCGGCTGATGCAGTCGCTGGTCGGCATTCTCATCGGCCTCGCGTTGGTCGGCGCCACCATCTGGGGCGTGTTCTGGAACGAGGGACGGGCGATCGGCACCGCCCGCGCGCTGAACGAGGGCGCCGCCGCCGCGATCAGCGTGCCTGCGGCCCGTGTCGATCAGGCCAATGAAGGCCGCCTCGTCCATCTGACCGGCGACCTGCGCGCCGGCGCGCCGCTCGCCGACGAGGAGTTCCAGGTCCGCACCCAGGCGATACGGCTGGAACGCCGGGTCGAGATGTATCAGTGGAAGGAAGATCAGAAGACCGAGAGCCGCAGCAATACCGGCGGCTCGCAGACCCGCACCACGACCTATTCTTATGAACAGGTGTGGTCCGACCGGGCGATCGATTCCTCGCGGTTCCGCCAGCGCGACACCCATTCGAACCCGCGCATGCCGATCGCCGGCCGCACCCAGGTGGCGCCGAATGCGACGCTCGGCGCGTTCCGCGCCGACGACCGGGTCATCGGCCTGTTCGGCAAGAGCGCCGAACGGAGCTTCGCGGTGACCACCGACGCGCTTCAGCCCTTCGCCGCGCGCTTCGGCAATCGCACCCGGCTCTCGGACGGTTCGGTCTATGTCGGCGACGATCCGGCGAACCCGCGCATCGGCGATATCCGCATCAGCTATTCGATCCTGGCCGAGGGGCCGGTCAGCGTCGTCGGCCGCCAGATCGGCAATGGGCTGACCGCCTATGTCGCCGGGAATGGCCGGGAGGTCTTTCTGGGCGAGACAGGCACGAAGAGCTCGGCCGAGATGTTCACCCATGCCCAGGAGGCGAACAGCACGATCACCTGGATCCTGCGCGCCGTGGCGCTGCTGGTGATGTGGATCGGCTGGTTCCTGGTGTTCCGTCCCTTCGTCATCCTCGCCGACATCATTCCGATCCTCGGCAGCGCCATGGCGGCCGGTGCCGGGCTGGTGGCGCTGGCCCTGACGCTGGTCGTCTATCTGCCGGTGATCGCGCTGGCCTGGTTCTGGCACCGGCCGGTCATGTCGATCGTGCTGATCGCCGTGGGATTTGCCGGCGCCTATGGCCTGCGCGTGCTCGGCCAGAGCCGGCGGGCCGCCAAGGCCGCGGCCGTACCGGTGCCGCAGCCAGGCTATGCCGCTCAGCCCGGTTACCCGCAGCCCCAGGCCTATCCGGCCTCGCCGCAGGCGGCGCCGGCGTCCTTCCTCGACGTGCCGTCGTCGCTCGGCGGCCGCAGCGGCTCGCGCTGAGCGCCCGCACGAGAAAAACGCCCCGCCGGCCGGCGGGGCGTTTTTTCGTCTCAGGTCATGGTCAAGGGATGAGGATCATCGAGCCGGTGGTCTTGCGGCCGGTCAGGTCGGCATGCGCATGGGCCACCTGCTTCAGGCCATACTCCTTGGGCTTCTGGATCTTCACCGTGCCGTTCTTGACGACCTCGAAGACATCCTTGGCATTGGCCAGGAGGTCCTTGCGTGCGGCCACGTAGTGGAACAGCGTCGGACGCGTCAGCGATGCCGACTTGGCGGCAAGCGCGCCGGGGGCAATCGGATCGGGCGCGCCGGATGCCGCGCCGAACAGCACGAGATGGCCGCGCACGGCGAGACATTCCAGCGATTTCAGGAAGGTGTCCTTGCCGACGCCGTCATAGACCACCTGGACGCCCTTGCCGCCGGTGATCTCCTTCACCCGGGCGACGAAATCCTCCTTGGTGTAGAGGATCGGATATTGGCAGCCGTTCTTCTTGGCGAGCTTGGCCTTGTCCTCGGTCGAGGTCGTGCCGATGACGATGGCGCCGAGCGCTTTGGCCCATTGGCACAGCCACAGGCCCATGCCGCCGGCGGCCGCATGGATCAGCACGTAGTCGCCTTTCTTGACGTGATAGGTCTGCTTCAGGAGATAGCGCGCGGTCATGCCCTGCAGCATGATCGCCGCGGCGGTCTTGTCGTCGATCGCCTTCGGCACCTTGACCAGCGTCGCCGCCGGAATGAGCCGCTTCTCGGCATAGGCGCCCGGAGGCCCGCCGGCATAGGCGACCCGGTCGCCCACCGTCACCTCGGTCACGCCCTGGCCGATCGCCTCGACCACGCCGGCGGCTTCCATGCCGATGCCATGCGGCAGGCTCGGCATCGCATAGACCCCGGAGCGCTGGTAGATGTCGATGAAGTTCACCCCGATGGCGGTCTGGCGAACATAGGCTTCGCCCGGGCCCGGGGGTTTAAGGGATACGTCCTCATAGACCATGGCATCCGGACCGCCGGGTTTATGGATACGGATCGCCTTCACCATGTCTGGTCCCTCGCTGTCGGCTGCTGCTTCGGCCTGAACGCCTGATATCTGCGTCGACTGAAGAAATCGATTTCATCGGTTCGTTGTAATGCGATTTCGGGCGCGGCGTCGATATGCCGCATAGCCCGCGCCGCGGTCAAATCGGCCGGTTTCGCGCCGGGGGCGGCCGCTGCGCCTGTTTTCGCCGGTCATCTTCGATTCAGCATCCCGACGCTATCGCACCGCCGCGCGGCCGCCGGCCTTGCCGGCCACGCGGAGCAGGCATAGCCCTTGCGTAGCGAGGGTCGAGGTGTCCATGCTGTCCCGACGAGAGACCCTTTTGACGGCCCTGAAGGCCGCTTGCGGAATTTCCGTGAGCGCGGCGTCCCCATTGGGGACGCTGCTGGCGACACCGGCGGCGGCGCAACCGGCGCTGCGCCCGCCGTCGCAATGGCTGTTTCCGTTCGGGGCCGCCCTGCGCGACGGGCCGCTTGCCGGCGAGCCGGATTATCGGGCCGCCATTGTCGCCCACTGCCGCCAGGTGGTCGGCGAGGGCGGCTTGAAATGGTTCGATCTGCGTCCTTCGCGCGAACGCTTCGTCTTCGACCAGGCCGACAAGCAACTGGCCTTCGCGACCGAGAACGGCATGGACCTGCGCGGCCATACCCTGGTCTGGTACGGCGCCATGCCGGACTGGACCAAGACGATCGCGAGCGCCGCCGAGGCCGAGCGCGAGTTGGTGCGCCATATCGAAACGGTCATGGGCCGTTATCGCGGCCGCATCAAGAGCTGGGACGTGATCAACGAACCGATTCCGGACGATCCGGCCAGCCGCTCCGACATCCGCCCGTCGATCTGGCAACAGCGGCTCGGCGAAAGCCATATCGCGCTGGCGCTGCGCACCGCCGCCAGGGCCGATCCGGAGGCCAGGCTGGTCATCAACGAATATGACATCGAATTCATCGGTGACCGGTTCCGCCGCAAGCGCGATGCCCTGCTCAGGCTGGTCCGCGACCTGAAGCTGCGCAACGTGCCGCTTCACGCGATCGGCCTGCAGGGGCACCTGCGCGGCGACCTCGCCATCGATCAGGAAGGACTGTCGGCCTTCGTCTCGGAAATGCGCGCGCTCGGGCTCGACGTGCTGGTGACCGAACTGGACGTTGTCGACGACAAGCTGCCGGGCCCGCCCGTGCTGCGCGACATGCTGGTCGCCGCGCGCGCCTATGACTTTCTGCGCGCTATCCACGCCGCGGCGCGGCCGGCCGCCGTGCTCACCTGGGGCATCACCGACAAATACACCTGGGTGCCGCTCTGGTTCAAACGCAGCGACGGCCTGGCGAACCGGCCCTTGCCGCTGGACGACGGCTACCGGCCGAAGCCGCTGATGCGGGTTCTCGAACATTTCGGCCAGGGCCTGCACTGATGCTGATCCGCCAGACGTCCACCTATATGGTCGCGCACGGCACCTCGGCCGCCCTCGGCTTCCTGTCGGTCGTGCTGTTCACCCGCCTGCTGACGCCGACGGAATACGGCTTCTATGTCGTCGGCATGGGGATCGCCGGCATTGTTTCGGCGCTGCTGTTCACCTGGGTCAGGCTGTCGGTCCTGCGCTTCCAGTCGGAGGGCGACCAGGTCGATATCCGGCTGACCGCGCTGATCGCCTATGGCATTTCGGTGGCGTCGACGCCGGTGGTGTTCGCGGTGACGGCTTATGCGGTCGGCGTGCCGGTCGAGCGGGCGGCGGCCGCGATCATGCTGGCGCTGGCGCTCGGCCTGTTCGAACTCGGCCAGGAGATCCTGCGCGCAAGGCTTCAGTCGGGCGCCTATATGCGCGCCGCCATCGTCCGGGCGGTCATCGCCATTTGCCTGTCGCTGACGCTGGTCCATTTCGGTTACGGCGGCTTCGGCCTGGTGGCGGGTGTCGCCGGTGCCTATCTCGCCACCGCGCTGTGCTTCTCCGGGGCGATCTGGCGCGCGCCGCTGAAGCCGTTCAACCGGGTGGTGTTTGCCGAGATGCTGCGCTTCGGCGTGCCGATGGCCTTGTCGGGCGGCGTCTTCGCTTTGCATTCGGCGCTGGATCGCCTGCTGGTCGCCTATCTGCTCGGCGACCATGCCGCCGGCATCTATGGTGCGGCGGCCGACCTGACCCGCCAGATCATCCTGTTCCCGGCTTTGTCGGTCGCCTCGGCGGTCGTGCCGCTGGCGATCCGCTCGCTGGCCGAAGACGGTCCGGCGGCGGTCGACGCCCACCTGACCAGGAGCGGCGAATTGCTGCTCGCCGTGGTCATGCCGGCGGTCGTCGGCCTCGCCATCGTCGCGCCGCATCTCGCCGCCCTGATCCTCGGGCCGGAATTTCGCGCCACGGCGGCAAGCCTGATCCCGATCCTGGTTTTCGCCTGGCTGTTCCAGACCATTTCCCAGCAATTCGTCCAGGTCAGTTTCCACCTCGCCAAGAAGCCGAAGCTGATGGTGGTGCATGGCACCGCCATCCTGATCGTCAATGTCGTGGCCATGATGCTGCTGGTCGGCCCCTTCGGCCTGAAGGGCGCGGCCTTCTCGCTGGTGCTGGCGGAAGCCGCCGGCGTGGTCGTCGGCTATCTCCTGTCACGGCAGGCTCACCCGCTGCCCTTCGCCTGGCGTCCGATCGTCAAGGTGGTCGCGGCGGTGGTGGTCATGGCGGTGCCGACCGCGCTGATCGAATGGAGCGATGCCGAGGACAGCATTCTCGGCCTTGCCATGAGCATCGTGACCGGCGTCGGGCTCTATGCCGGCGTGGCGCTGCTGATCGATCTCGCCGGCGTGCGCAGCGCACTGGTCGGCCGGCTCGCCTATCTCCGGCAGCGCCGGGGCGAGGCCTGAGGCCGACGTTCTCGCAGGGATCGCGACCTTGCCTGTGAGGGCGACGCGGGTCAGCGGTCCCAGCGGACCGCCGCCACGTGCGCGGCGAGCAGCTGGTCCTCTTCATGCCGTGCCGGGTCGAAGGCCTCGCGGCCGGTGCGGGCATATTTCCAGCTGTCGCTGATCTCGCGGAAATGCCGGTAGGAGAACCTGTCGGTCATCAGCCGCGAGGCCGGATGTCCGCCAATGGCGTGGATCCGCCACTGGGCATCCGGCGGGCATTTCGACGGCACGATGGTCCATTTCGGCGGGCAGCGATCGGCATCGATGGTGATCAGCCCGAAACGCTTGGCGGGACGCTCGCGCCGCACCACGTGGTAGTCGCGATGGCGCTTGTCGGCTTTGTCCGGTGCCGGCTCCCGGCCCTCGATGCCCATCACCCAGCGGCCGTAATATCGGCAGACGCCGAAGTGCTGGTTCTCCGCAGCCTCGAAGATGCTGCCGCCGTCGCGCGACAGGATCAACTCGTCGACATCGGAACATTGCACGCTCGCGGCGGCGGCCAGGAAGCGCCGGCGGCCGTGCTCCCAGACGCCGTGCTGGCCGTAATCGGAATCCCAGAAGCGCTTGGCGTCGAAGCCTTGGGGGCCGAATTTGTAGGGCCAGGACACGACACGGGCGACGGCGATGCCGTCGAGCGTGCCAAGGGCCTCGGCGAGATCGGCGACGGAATAGGAGGTCGAGCCATTGTCGTAGATCAGCACCGCATCGGCGCCGTGAACGTCGCGCGAAAATCGCACCCAGTCCTGAATCCAGCCGAGGTGATTGTTCTTCGATTGGGTGAACATGACGCGTCGGCCGGCGAACAGGTCGACCTCGCTCGGGCTGACCGCGATCTCGGTGGTGCCGAAGGCCGCGCTGAGCGTCAGGCTCGTCGTGCCATCAGGCGCGTCGACATGGATCTGGCCGTGGCGGTCCATCTCGCGGATCCGGAACGAGCAGACGGCACCGGACGGCTTGGCCGTCAGGGTCATCCGTTCGAGAGCGGGCTTGAGGTTCAGGAACGGCGGACCGACCAGCACGATGCGGCGGTCGGTGTCCGGAAAGGCGTCGTAGAACAGAGTGTCGGCATCATATTTCGCGTCGAATTCAGCGTCGCGATGCGCCACGGGCCGCGTCGGTTCGCGCCGCGCATCGGAGAAGGCCGACAAGATCACCGGCGAGGGCTCGACGATCGCGATCCGGCGGGACATTTCTGGATGCATCGTGGCCTGGCCGTTCTCGCAATTCTCAGCTTGGACCATTGGTGGAGCGTCCGGGCCCTGTCAAACGGCTTGTGCCGACCCTGCCGCGCCGCCGCCCGTCCGGTTCAGGCCGAGCGGGTGGCCATCAGGTAGATCGCCCTGGGATTGGTGACCGCGTAGCGCCAGAACAGCCGGCGCGGCTCCAGCCAGACGCGATAGGCCCATTCGAGGGAGGCCGCCTGCATCCAGTCGGGTGCGCGCCGGTTGGTCCCCGACAGGAAATTGAACAGGCCGCCGGAGGTCTTGATCAGGCCGACCTGGCCAAGCTTGCCGCCATGGTCACGGACGAAGCGCTGCTCGTGCGGAACGCCCATGGCGAGCCACAGAATGTCCGGTGCCAGCCGGTTGATCTCGTCGAGCTTGGCGTCGAGCGCGGCGCCTTTGAGAAAGCCGTGGCAATGACCGACGATGTCGAGGCTGGGATAGAGCCGCCGTGCCGCATCCACCGCCCTGGCATTTTCCTCCTCGGTGGCGCCGAGCATGTAGAACGAGACACCGGCCCTGACCGCGCGCTTGGCCACGTCATGGAACAGGTCGGTGGTTCCGACGCGCTCGGGCAAGGGCTGGCTGCACAGGAACCGCGAGGCGGTCACCATCGGCTGGCCGTCGGCGACGATCTGGTCGGCGGCCAGGATCAGGGCCGCGATGTCGGGGTCGGCCGCGGCGCGCGCGATGACTTCGCCATTGGCCGAGGTCAGGTAGAGCGGCCGTCCGCCGCGGCGGCGTTCGCGGGCGGCACGGATCATCCAGTCGGCGGTCTGGTCACGGTCGAGCACCGTGATCGGCAATCCGCCGATCGTCACCGTCGGCAAGGCGCGGAAGGCGTGATCGAAACTGTTGGGCATGGCGATGGCAACCGTCACCTAGTGGACCAGTCGTGCGACCGGCAAGCGCGGGGCGTTCGTCCGGCGCGCCGCCGGCGTGGGCACCGCTCCGGGGAAGACGAGGGTGAGCAGCAGGGCGAGCGCCGCGCCGGTGCCGATGCCGCCGACGAAGCCGGCCGCCGCGACCACCACGCCGCGCGGCGGGAAGGTGCGGTTGCGGGGCGGCTGGGCAACGGTGATGATGCGCGCATTGTTGGTGTCGATCCGCTCGAGTTCGCTGGTCTCGCGCGAGCGGCTCAGGAACGAGTTGAGCAGGTTGCGGTTGACGTCGACCTCGCGCTGCATCTCGCGCAGCTGGACGAAGGCCTGGCCGGCGTCGGAGGCCTGGTTGCTCAACTGATCGACGATCCGGCGCTGGGCGGCCTCGGCCGCCTTGGCGCGCTCGAGATCGGCGCGTGCCGACTGGGCGATGCGGCCCAGTTCCTCGGCGATGCCACGCTCGAGATCGGCGACCTGGGCCTGGGCATTGCGGACGCTCGGATGGCGCGGACCGAATTCGGTCGAGGCATCGGCCAGCCGGCGGCGGGCTTCGGCCTGCTGGCCGCGCAGCGCGGCGATCGTCGGCGACACCACGGCTTCCGGCAAGGCGCTCGCCTGGCCGACATTGCGCAGCGCCTGGCGGATCTGGTCGTTGCGGGCCTGCGCTTCGCCCACGCGGGACTGGGCCTGGCTCAGCGCGGTGTTGGTATCGGTCAGCTGCTGTTCGCTGACCAGCTGGGTACGGGTGCCGACCAGGCCGTTGCGGCGACGGAAATCCTCGACCTTCTCTTCGGCGACACGGACGCGGTCGCGCAATTCGTCGAGCCGGTTGGTCAGCGACAGGGTGGCGCGGCGCGCCGCTTCGGAGCGGGCCGCCGTCTGGGAATCGATATAGGCATGGGCCACGGCATTGGCGATCTGGGCGGCCTTCTCGCCCGAAGCCGCGCGAGCGGTGACCTCGATCACGAAGGTGCGCTCGGGGCGGCGCACGACGACGCGATCATAGAGGGCTGCGAGCGCCGACTGCTCGCGCACCTCCAGGCTCTCCTGGACCTCACGCTTGAGGCCGAGGCTCTTAAGCAAGGCGACGGCCCAGGGCGCGCCGCCGGCGCCGCCACCGCCGAATTCAGGATCGTCGGCCAGGCGTTCGCCGTCGACGACACGGGCCAGCACGCTCTGCGAGGTGATGATGCGGACCTGGCTCTCGACGAAATTGATCGCCGTGTTGGAGTCCTGCTGACGCGAGTTCGGGTCGCTGTCCAGCACCTGCAGGCCGCGCGGGTCGATATAGATCTGGGCGGTCGCCAGGAAGCGCGGCGTGGCGAACTGGGAGGCCACGAAGGCGCCGACGGCAAACAGCGGGCCGAGGACGGCAATCAGGATCCAGTAGCGGCGAAGCGCGCCGATGATATCCAGGCCGCCTACGGCCTTGCCGTCCTGTTGCGGCGCTGGACGCGGCGCGATGGGCTCGGCCCGATCGTCGTCGTACATGACTTGCCTCTCCTGCCGATCCGGAACGAGGCGCTTGGCCAAGTCCCGAATTGGAACACACCCGTGGAACTGTGTTCTGTCTGCGCAAGGAAGAGGCCAGCACGATCTGTGCGGTGTCGGGGCATGCCCGGATCGGGATGGGGCCGGATCGGCGGCGTCAGGCCGCGCCGATGCGATCCAGCGCGTCACGCATCGGCAGGACGTCGATGCCGCGCCGATGGGCGCCTTCGAGCGCTGCCCGGACGAGGCCCGGCGAAGCGCCGAACCGGGTCGGTTCGGTGGCGATGTCGTGGGTCAGGAAGACCAGCCAGCCGCGGCGCGCCACCACTTCGTCGAGCAGCCGCTCGAGCCTGGCCGTTGTCAGGCCGCAATCGATCAGCTCGACCGCCTTGACGAAATCGAGGTCCAATCTGCCGGCATTGACGCCCGGCTGAACCGAGCGGCTGGCCCGGACGAGGCGGCTCAACTGGCGCTTGCGCGCATAGCCGGCGAAACCATAGGGATAGGCGAAAGTCTCGCCGGCGAGGCCCGGAATGAGCCGGCGCAAGGCCGCCCGGTTTGCGGCGATATCGGCTTCGAACTCGCGGCGGGCCATGTCGAAGACGGCGCGGTGCGAGTGGGTATGCAGCCCGATCTCGTGACCGCGATGGTGGAGGTCGACGACCGCCTCGGGACCGGCAATGGTCCAGAGCGGACTGGATTCGCCGAGCAGGCCGGTGGCGGCGAAATAGGTGCCGCGCACGCCATGGGCTTCGAGCAGCCCGGCGCCGACCTCATGGGCGGATGCCGGGAAGTCGTCGAAGGTTATCGACACGATCGGCCGTTCGTTGCCGAACGGTATCGACCTGACCGGCAGGCGCCTGGCCAGGGCGTGGCCGAGATGCGCGCCGAACCGATCAATGATCGCGTCGCCATTGCTGTTGGCGGCTTGCTTAGCCGGCGATCGGCCGGGGCGGGCCGCCGGATCTGCCATCGGTTCGAGCGAACCGCTATGACCGTCGCTCATCGACGTCTCCTCGACCGCATGACATCGCCGCGCGCCGTCCGATATGCGATCGGCTGTGCCGTGCTATGCGTGCCACCTTGGGATGGATTCCCTAATATTCGATCCGGTCATCCAATTGTAAGCAAGCGGGAGGCCACGGCCAGGGTTTTGCTCTCCTGTTGTCCAGGCGGTCGCCAGGCCGCATTCTTGATCCAGAGCGAGACCCCCGACCATGGATGTGTCCCCGGGCGAGACGATGCTGAAGCCTGAAGTTGCGGCGAGTCGAGAACTCGCGTCGAGCCCGAATCTGAACCGGTCGGCCATGCGCGCGGTGGTTGTCGTGCCGACGTTCCGCCGGCCGGAGATGCTGGCGGCGACCCTCGCCTCGCTGCGCCTGCAGACCTGCGCCGCGCCCTTCGCCGTGGTGGTGGTCGAAAACGACGCGGCGGGGGGCGCCGGCGCCGCGGTCGCGCGGGCCGTGTTCGGCGCCGGCGAGCTCGCGGGGCTCTGCGTGGTGGAGGCGGCCCAGGGCAATGTCCATGCGATCAATGCCGGCTTTTCGACCGCGCTCGACGCCTTTCCTCAGGCCGACTATTTCCTGATGATCGATGATGACGAGGTCGCCTCACCCGGCTGGCTCGACGCCATGATCGCGGCGGCCGATCGCGAGAAGGCGGATGTCGTCGGCGGTCCGGTCGTGCCGCGTTTCGCCGATGGTGCTCCGGCGCTGATGGTGCGCCATCCGGTATTCTGGCCGGCCTACGAAACCAGCGGGCCGGTCGAGATGATCTATGGCAGCGGCAATTGCCTGATGCGCCGGCGCGTGTTCGAGCGACTCGGCCGGCCGGCCTTCGATCCCCGCTTCAATTTCCTCGGCGGCGGCGACATGGATTTCTTCACCCGCTGCCGCCGCGCCGGGTTCACGTCCTATTGGGCGGCCGAGGCCGTCATCACCGAGACGGTGCCGGCCGAGCGTGCCAAGGTCGGCTGGATCGTCAAGCGCGGCCTGAGGATCGGTGCCATCAACCGGGCGGTCGACCGCAAGAACGCGCCGGGCGCGCGCGGCCTCCTGCGCATCCTGGCGAAGGACCTCGCGATCCTGCCCTTGTCCGTCGGCCGGGCCGTCGGCGTGCTGGTCAGGACCGGCAATCCGCTGATCGCCGCACACCCCCTGGCGGTCGCGGCCGGTCGCATCGGCGGCATTCTCGGCCAGGAGCCGCAGCCCTATCGGGCGGCGAGCATGCCCTCGCCATGAGCCTTGCAGCCCCGTTGCCCGCGCTCGCCCCCGCGACCGCGCCGCGCATGCTGGTCATGAGATCCGACAGCATGACGCCCTGTGGCGTCGAAGCTTTCGCTCGCCGGCTGGCGTCGACCGCCGGTGAGCGTGCGACGACGCGGGTGCTGGATCGCGATCTCGGCGGGCTTCGCAGCGCGCTCGAGAACGCCGACGCGATGGTGCTCAATCTGCCGGTGGTCGCCTGGAAGACCAAACTGGCCGAACCGACGCTGGCCGCGACCATCGCGCGTGCCGGGCGCCGGGATGTCGTGGTGATCCTGCACGAATGGGCCGATCTCGACTGGAAGCGGCGCGCGAGCTATGCACCGCTCCTGCCGCTCGCCACGACGGTGCTGTTTTCCTCTCCCGAGGTCAGCAGGCAGTTCGCGGCCAGCCCGGTCTCGCGTGTCACCACCGGCCGGCGCGGCATCGTGCCGATCCCGCCCAATCTGGCGCGACCGGCCAGGACTTTGCCGTCGGGCGCCACCGCGACGCTTGCCGGCGCGCGGGCGGCGGGCCGGTTGATCCTTGGCCATTTCGGCTCGATCTATCCGAAGAAGCAATCGACCCTGGTGCTCGACGTCGCCGCCGCGTTGCGGGCGCGGGGCGAGGATCCGTTCGTCGCTTTCATCGGCTCGTTCGTGAAGGGCAGCGACCGTGTCGAAGAGGAGTTCCTGGCGCGGGTCGGCGCGCTCGGCCTTGCCGACCGGGTTCTCGTCACCGGCTACGTCGCCGACGATGCCGAGGTGTTCGGCCTGTTCGATCAGGTCGACGTCTTCCTCTATGCCTTTGCCGAAGGGCTCACCTCGCGACGCGCCAGCGTGCTGGCGGCGACCGCTTCCGGGCGGCCGCTGGTGGTCAATGCGCCGCGCGAGGCCGGAGCCTTCGATCACCATCCGACCTATTTGCGGCTGCTGCGCGAGGGGCGGCTCCGGTTGGTGCCGACCGAGGCCACGGTCGAGGATCTGGCCGGCGCCGTGGCGGCGGCGCGCGCCGCCGGCCTGCCCACCGGGGTGCTCGACGAGCAGTCGGCCTGGCGCGATGCGCTCGCCGCGGTCGACGCCGGGCTGCGGCCCTAGGATGGGCAGATGCGGTTCGGCCCGGATCGGGCCGTCCGGCGCTAGAGTCCGCTGGGTTTCGGTGCGACCAGCGCCCGCGCCCATTTGGCGAAATCGGATTGCCGCCAGGCGGCGAGCGTCCGCCTTGCGCTCTTGAGCGCAAAATAGACCGGGCCGCGCCAGGTCACCCGGGCGGAATGGTCGGACAAGGGCACGGGCCGCGTCGACCACAGCTCCCGATAGGCCGGGTTGTCGGCACCGAGATCGAAATTGCGGTGTCCCAGTGTGAAGGATCGGCGGATCAGCGCGATCAGCAGCCGGGTGCCACTGGAGAAGCGGCCATAGGTTTCGGTCTCGTGAGCGGTCAGCGCGAAGGAGAAGCGATCGGGTTCGATGAAACCGAGCAGGGCCGCCGTCACGGTATCGCCGCAGCGTTCGACGGCGAGATCGGCGAACTTGCCGAGCCGGCCTTCGGCCAGGGCGCCGCGATAGAAGGCGAGTTGGCCGCTCGCTTCGAACCGGTCGTGGCCGTCGCGCTGCAGCCATTGCCGCCGCCTGAGCGCGACCAGGGTCTCGAACAGGCTCGCGGCCTCGTCGGCCGAGCCGGCCAACGTGAAGGAGACCGGCCCGAGGCGCGCCATTTGCCGGCGGCGGCTCTCGATCTTGCCGATTTCGGCGCGGCGGGCCTTGGTGGCGGCATAGTCGTCGAAGGACTGGCCGGCAATCTCGATCAGGCCACCGGCGGCGGCGTGACCAACAGGGCCGAGATCGACGAGCGGATTGCGCCGATCCTTCACATGGCCGGGGATCTTGCCGAGATCGACCGCGTCGACCGCGGGCAGAGACCGCAGGATCTGGGGCCAGAGCGTGAGCAGGGCGCCGGGGGCCAGATCCACGTCCCCGGCCAGGATCGGCGCATTCACGGCCGCCACGCCGCCATCCATGAAGCGCAGCACGGCAAGGCCGAATCGGGTTTCGACGGCGAGCGGCAGGTAGAGGACCGGTGTGTCGTCGGCGAGGCTGACGATCACGCCGAAGCCGCGGGCGCCGCGTCTCGGCCCGATCGTCTCGCACCAGAGCGTGACGAATTCGCGCGATTGGAAGACGTAGCCGGTGGTCTCGACCGACCGGTTGGACGGCCAGCCGACGAATGGCAGGTCGGCCACGGGAACGACACTGATATGACAGGCCGACGCCTCGACCGACGGTGCGGCCGAGGCGAAGGCGAGGGGGGGCAGGTGCAGGCGCGTCACGCTCGGCATGTCCTCAGAAGGCGTTGTCATAGGCCTTCCGGGAGAAGACGGTGCGGGCCATGATTTCGAGGTCGAGCAGCACCGACCAATGGTCGATGTAGTAGAGGTCGTGCTCGACCCTGGCCTGCATCTTCTCGACGGTGTCGGTCTCGCCGCGCAGTCCGTGAACCTGCGCCCAGCCGGTAATGCCCGGCTTGACGTTGTGGCGGCGGGCATAGAGCGCGATGCGGTTGTCATAGTGGCGGTCGTGGGCGATGGCATGCGGGCGCGGACCGACCAGCGACATCTGGCCCGACAGCACGTTGATGAGCTGCGGCAGCTCGTCGAGATTCCAGCGCCGCAGGAACCGGCCGATGCGGGTGATCCGCTGGTCGCCGCGGGTGGCCTGGCGCACGGTGTCGCCGTCATCGGCAACCGTCATGGTGCGGAACTTGACGATCGAGAAAGCGCGCTGGTTGAAGCCGAGCCGGCGCTGCCGGAACAGGGCCGGGCCGGGGCTGTCGATCTTGATGGCGAGCGCGATCAGCAGCAGCACCGGGGTGAACAGGAACAGGGCGAAGGAAGCCAGCCCGATATCCAGGGCGCGCTTGGCCATGATCTCGCCGGCGGACAGGGGCGGACGGCCGAGCTGCAGGCTGGCGATGCCGCCGGTCTTGGCGATCCGGATGTCGTCGAAGCGATCGAAGATGCGTTCCGGGCCGAGATGGATCGCCACGGGAATGCGCATGAACGCATCGATCAGGCCGTCGATCGTCTCGGTTTGGGACCAGGGCACGATGATCAGCACGTCGTCGAGATACATTTCACGGGCCTGGGCGACGATACGCGCGATGTCGCCGCGGCCGGGCTCGGTGGTCGCGTCGGAGGCCAGGAGACCGGTGCCGGCAATATGCATGCCGGCATTCCACGGCTGGTAGCGCATGGCGAAGGCGGTGACGTCGGTCTCACGACCGACCAGCATGACGCGGCGGGCCGGGATCATGCCGATCTTCGAGCCGATGGTCATCAGCCGGCCGGCGACGTGCCGGGTGAGCAGAACCAGCGGAAAGCCCGTGACGAAGGTCGCGATGACGGCGACGCGGGAGAAACCGTCGCTGGTCTTGGTGGCGAAGGCGAAGGCCATCAAGGTGACGAACGTAGCGCCCCAGAGCGTCAGAGGCGTGCCGATCGAGCGCTCCGGCACGATATAGTGGCCGAGCTGATATTGCCCGCGAACCACGTTCAGCATGACGAACAGGCTGGAAACCAGCAAGGCCAGGTCGATCTGGGCCTTGACCGTCCACCAGTCGCCGCTGCTCAGGCGATTATAGACGAGCGATACCATGTAGGAGGTGCCGGCGATGACCAGCCAGTCGGCCGCCGCGGTCGCCACCATCAGCGTCAGGCGGGTCCAGGCATAGCCGCCACGCCCACGTCGGGCGATCACGCCGACGGGCAGGTCCAGATCCTTCAATGTCATGGCCCAGGTTCTCGCGCGTTCGTCGGCGGTCCCGATCCGGCGACGGTGCCTCGGGGCACCGTCCCGGACTGGGACGCTCGGTTAGACTGACGTAACGCTAAGCAGGAGCCGTGCCGCTCTCGGCCTGGCCGAGGGTGGGCGCAGTCGTCGGGGCTTTCCAAGTCGCGGCCGCGGCGAGGGTATGGACGAAAAGAGCATCCCGGGCGGCGGCCGGAGTCAGGTCGTGATCGGTCTTGGCGACGAAGTTCAGCCGGACCTCGGGCATGCGGCCGAGCCACCGGCCGCGCGCGCCGAAATGACGCGCCAGCTCTTCGAGGCCGGCGTCGTCCTCGCTGAACACGATGTCGACCGGCACGCCGCGCCGATGCAGCTTTGCCATCAGGTCCCGGGCCGCGCGGGTCTCAGCGGAGGGAATGAAGCCGCGCGCGCGGGCCGCCAGCCGCTTGGTCAGCTCGAGCGCCAGGGGCAGCAGGGGCCGCTCGCCGGTCAGCAACTTGGTCCAGGCGCGCCGGTCCCAGAGCTTTGCGACATAGCTGGAGGCAATCGCATAGCTGGAGGCGATCGCCTGCTCGACCGTTTCGCCTTCACGCCAGACGAAGCGCTGAATATTGACCAGCACCACGCCGCCGATGCGATCGTCGTCGGCGGCCGTGTGCAGCGCCAGGTGGGCGCCGCTGCAACTGCCCATCATGGCGATCGACCGGTAGCCGCTGGCGTCGAGCAGGTCGACCGCGGCGCCGACCTCGGGGGCGAGCGCGGGATTGTAGAGGACGGCGTCGATCGTATCGGCCGCATCGGGCCGGTCGACCCCGTCGCCGACCCCGCCGAGATCCATCCGGAACGAGGCGATGCCCTGGGCCGCCAGCCGGCGCGCGAGGCTGACGCCGCCCCGTGCCCAGCCGACATGGGAGTTGCGCCCGGCATTGACGATGAGCAGCACCGGGCCGGAGGCGCTGGCCGCCGCGGGCCGGCACATGACGCCGAACAGCCGGCCGCCCGGGCCGAAGGTCGAGGCCTCCTCGATGAAATCGCCGCCCGTCAATATCGCGGGCGCCGGGGCACCGGTGAAACGCGTGCCGGGATCGGACAGGGTCCCGAGCCAGGCGACGACGCGGTCGAAAGCGGCACGCGGCGTCACGGCCATGGTCGGGCTCAGCGCGATGCCGTCGAAGCCGGCGGCATCTTCCAGGGTGACCGGGGCCGCGGTCCACGCCGCCGCGAGGGCGGCGGCGTCCTGCGCGCCCTTGCGGCGCAGGACGAGCGTCGGCACCGTCGGGGTGACCATCTTGGAGGCATCGAGGGTGCGCAGGGCCTCCAGCGTCGCCGTGCTGGTCAGAAGGCCGCCGATCAGCAGGCCGTCGGGCGTCGACGTCGCGTCGGGATCGAGGCGGGCGCCTTCCGCGACCGCGCGCGCCGTGACGGCGAGCTCACGGGCATAGCCGCGGCCGCGCACCACGGGGTCGAGCAGCACGAGGCCGGCGAGATTGTCGATGCCGGGCGCGGCACGCACCGCCAGCAGGGCGCCGAAGCGCAGCCCGACGACGACCGTGCCGGTTGTCCCGGTCTGGGTCGACAGCAGCTTCGCCGCGGCGGCGATGCTGCGGGTCCAGGCCTCGATGCGATCCGGATCGGCGTCGCTGCCGAGCGAGTCGCCGGTGCCGGGCAAATCGAAGCGCAGGCAGGCATGGCCGGAGGCGGCGATCGCATCGGCGAGCAGGCGCAGGCTCTTGGTCGCGGCGAGCGCCTCCAGGCCATGCGGCGGCACGATCACAACGCCGAGCCCCGAAATCGAGGCCCCGCGCGCGGGGTGGATCTTGGCCATCACGCCGTCGAAACTCACGGGGATCATGAAGCGTCCCCATAGGCGACGGAATGACTGTTGAGGGCGCGAACCCGCCCTCGCGGAACAGCCTCTACGTGGCCGGCAGTCAGTCGGATCAGCCGGCTCTCGCCGGGCACCAGGCAGAAACCCTGGTCGTCGGCCTGGAAATGGTCGTCGTCAATGGTGACGAAGCGGGCGAAACGATCGGTGGAAAGCCGGAGCGTCGGGCCGTCGGCCTGCACGACGATCTCGGCCTTGAGGCCAATGTCGCGCGGCGCGGCAGCCCGGCCGGGCAGCACGTGGACGGCTTCGGCGACGATCATGCCGGCCGCATCGACGAGGCGCGCGACGGTGGCGTCATGGGCCGGCGGGCCGAAACGATAGGCGTGGGTGATGTCGAAGAAGCGGCCGATCAGCGCGTCGCTGGACAGGCTCGTCGCGGTGCGGGGGCCAAGGGTCAGCGCCGCTTCGGTCTTGACCAGGGGATGCACGGCCTCGCCATAACAGGCGAGCCGGAGCGTCAGGTCCCGTGCCGTCGCCGTCTCATTGACCAGATGGATGCCGAAGCCGTTGAGCCCCTCGTCGGTGAGCCCGACATGAACCGGGCGGAACGCCCGTTTCAGCGCGAAATAGGTCGATTTCGGCTCGCCCGCCGCGTCGATCACGCCCCAGCCGGCGCCCGGCGCGAGGTCGTTCAGGAACCAGACGAGCCCGCCGGCGCAGGAGGAGCCGGACCGCCGCCATTCGGCGAAGACCGCCTCCATCACCTCGGCGGGCGCGGCCCGGCCGATGTCGAGATAGCGTTCGGGCTCGTCGTCGCGCAGGGTTGCGGGATCGCAGCCCGCGATCAGGCCGACATAGTGATCGCGGGTGTCCTCGAAATCCCAGTCGGCGCCGGCGTCGCGCGGCACGCCGGCCTTCCAGCCGAGATCGCCCGGTGCCCGGACCGCCGAGGCGCGCAGCCGCGCCGGGCTCGGCAGGTTGGCGAAGGCGAGGCATTCCGAGGCGAAACGCACCTCGGCGCGGCGGGCATCCTCGATCGGCCGGCAATAGGCGCCGACGCCGAAATAATGGGTCACGCCTTCATTGGCGGTGAAGGGCAGGGGGCCGCCCCAGGGCGTGTGCGGTACGTAGATCGCCTGGCCGGCGAGCTCGGCGGCAAGCCCGGGGAACAGCGTGTCGAACAGCGGGTTGGCTGCCTGCGCCGGCGTCAGGCCGAGCATGACCGCCTGCTGGGCGATCTCGCTGCCGCCGCAGACGATCGCGGCCGATGGCGAGGCCTGCAGCCGGCCGAGCAACTGGCGCGCCTCCGCTTCGACCAGGCGGACGAAAGCGGGATCGGCGGCCGGATAATCGAAATTGGCGAAAGGCAGGTCGTGCCAGACCAGGATGCCGAGCGCGTCGCAGGCGTCGTGAAAGGCCTGGGATGCCGGCACCGTGGTGCCGGAGATGCGCAGCATGTTCATGCCGGCATCGCGCGCCAGCGTCAGAAGCGGCAGGAGATCGCCGGCGCCGGGCGTGACCGGATCGGGCGGCATCCAGGAGGCGCCGCGGCAGAACACCGGCTCACCATTGACGACCAGCGCGAAACCCCGGCCGTCGGGGCCGCGATCGCATTCGAGCGAGCGGAAGCCGACGCGGCCAAGAGCGATGCCGGTCTCGCCGACACGGATGGCGGCGTCGTGCAGGGCCGGTTCGCCGTGGGTATGCGGCCACCACGGCGCGATGCCGTCGAGCTCGAGGCGGCCGGAAAACCGGTCCGCTGCGATACGGTCGAGCATGATGCTGGCGCCGGCGCAGGTCAGTTCGACCGGCGTCTCGATGGCCTGGTCGAAGCCGACCGCAATGTCGAGAACGCCGCGGGAGCCTTCGAGCCGCGGCACGAGGTCGAGGCTGGTGACCCGGAACGGCGCGCGGCGCGCGACACAGGTGACGGCGCGCCAGGGGCCGATGGTGGCGACCGGTGGCGCCCAGCCGGGCATGTGGCCGAGCGCGGTGGTGCGGATCAGGCGCAGGGTTCCCGGCGTGATCATCATGGGCCGCCAGCGGGGGCGGGGGCCCTTGGCCGCGGCCAGCGCCGGGTTCAGGGCCTTGAAACGGATCGCCAGGGCGTGCCGGCCGGTGCCGGTAAAATCGATCTCGTGGCGCAGGAACATCGATTCCGAGGTCAATATGCTCCGGCCGTCGAGAAACACCTCGGCCAGCGTCGCAAGGCCTTCGAAACACAGGGTCTGCGGCCCGCTCGCGGCAAAGGAGGTGCGGTACCAGACGTCGTGGTCGTCGAGGACGCCGGGCGCGTCGAGCGACCAGCGGCCCGCGGCGCGCAAGGCTTCGGCCGCGGTGCCCGGCACTGTCGCCGGCAGCCAGCCGGTCAGGCTCTCGGCTTCGTCCGGTGTCGTCGCCGCATCGGGCGGGCTGAGCGCCATCGTCCAGCCGGTCTCCAGCGCGGCGACCTCGTCGCCGGATATGCCGCGAACAACAGCCATGCCGCGCCTAGGATGCCGCTCGAACCGGAGCGCGGGTCTCTGGAGAGGAAGCGAAGCGGAAGATCCCGGAGATTTCGCCGATCAGCCGGTCGTAGTCGCGGGCGAGCGTCTCCAGGGCCGGATCGAGCCCGTCGAAACGCTTGCGGGCCAGCGCCCGCGCCAGCAGGAACTGGAAGGTCTTGGCGGCGGTGGTCATGCGGTCGCAAAGGCCGATCGCCTCGCCGAGGCCGGCAATGCCGGTGCCGCCGAGCCAGGCCAGGTGCGCGCCGGCCAGTGCGATATTGGCGCCGAACTGGCGGGCCGTGTTGAACGCATAGGGATGGAACGAGCAGGGCGGCTCGGTCGCAAGCCGGGCGAGATCGCGGGGCAGCGCCGCGCGATAGGCATCGATCGGATTGGTCGCCGGCCGCCGGGCCCAGTGGCCGGCAAGGCGCTGAACGGCGGCGTCGCGCAAGGCGGCGCCGGTCAGGCCGGGGCCGATCACCTTGACGAATTCGACATAGGGCGGAAGCACCGGCTGCGGCACCGATCCGAAGCCGAACATGGCCTCGACATCGGCGCCCTCGGCTTCGAAATAGCCGGCATTGTGAAAATAGCCGAGCCTGACCGGGGCCCGTTCGAACCGGTTCACCGCGATGGTGGTCTTGGAATGGTCGGTCTTGTAGGTGACGCCGCGGGTATCGGGCAGGAAATGGGCGTCGACCTCGATCAGCACCAGCCGGCCGCGCGCCAGCTGCTCGTCGATATGGTCGACCAGCGGCCGATAGATCGACAGTTCCTGGACGTCGAGGCCGAACAGGGTTTCGAGATCGGCCGTCGCCATCTTGAAGAAGGTGAACTGGTCGCCCTCGAAATCCTGAGCCAGGGTCATGCCGAGGCCGGCCGCCGGCTCGCGGCCGAGCGTGTGCAGGATCTCGACGAACAGGTCGGTATGGCAATTGGTCTCCGGCCAGTGATTGGCCGGATCGTGCAGCGGATGCCGCATGTAGGTTCCGGGATCGAGCGACGGGAAGACCGGAGCCATGATCAGCCCCAGAGTGCTTTGCGCACGCCCGCCGGCCAGGTTTTGACGTCGGTGCCGTGATGCTTCAGCAGCGCCAGGATGACCCGCTCATGGCCGAAGCCGACGCAGGCCGTGTGGGCGGTCTCGGGGCCCGCGGTTTCCAGCCCGAAGGTCTTGCCGAAATGGTCCTGGTGATAGTTGAAGCTGAGACAGGCGGTCGGATTGGCCTCGCTTTCGATCGGGATCAAAAGCTCGAATTTCAGCCGCTGGTCGCGCTGGTTGACCGCCAGCATCTTGCCGGTGCGGCCGAAGAACGGATCGTTGGCGACATCGACCGCGAAAGGCAGGCCGATTTCGGCGATCAGCTTCTGGCCGCGATCCAGCCAGTCGGCCCGGAACGCCGTGACCTGGTCCGGGGTGCCCATGCGGACGAATTCGCGCATGCGGAACATCTGCTGGCGCGCCGGGTCGCGCGACGGCTCATGGCGGAAGCAGTAGGACATGAGGTCGTAGAGGCGGCCCTCGGCCGGCAGCGTGCCGCGCTTGGCGGCGGTCGGATAGAGCGGATAGCAGGCGGCCGGCGTCAGCACGACCTCGCTCGCCGTCTGGCCCTTGGTCCAGTCGCCCTTGGCCTCGATGGTCTGCATGAGATCGAGATGGGCGGCGCCGTCGCCATGGAAGCAGTGGATGGTGCCGGCGAGCTGCGGGAAGCTCTTCATGTAGCCGGAACGCTCGAACACCGCCCGGCTCATCGCCGGCGGAAAGCGAACGACCTCGGCATTGTCGGTGCCGGCATAGCGGGTGACCAGGTTCTGGAACCCGTCACCGATCTCCTCGAACAGGCCGGAGCGGCCGTAGATGCCGTCGACGCCAGTTTCGATCAGCAGGCCCTTGTCGAACAATTCGTCGAGAAATCCGGTCGCGGCCAGCATTTTCAGCCCTCCAGGTCGGCATCGAGCCGAGACATCAGCAACATGGTCGAGGTGTTCGCCATGATGCGGTCATTGGCGATCATCAGGGGCGCGGACAGGATGTCGCGCAAATGGCGGCCGACCGCGAAAGGCGTGTCGTTCTTGTAGCCCTGGATGCCGATAATGGTCAGGGCTTGCTGAACGATGCCGACGGCTTTCTCGGAGGCCTGTACCTTGACGGCATTCATGGCGATGGCGAAGGCCATGGAATTCAACTCGTCGTCGTGGTGGCGGGCCCGCTCGAACCGGGCGATGCCGTCGCGCACCAGCGCCTTCAGGCTGGCGAGTTCGGCCGCCGCGGCGGCAAGCCGGACCGCCCCGGGCGGCGCCACCGTCGGTGCCTTGCGGGCGGCGGCGCGGACGAAGGCCTGCGCCTTCGACAGGGCACCGGCGGCGATGCCGAACCAGAGGCCGGACCAGAACAGGTGGGAACTCGCCAGCATGCTCTGGGCGGCGATCTCGGCGAAGGGTTTGGGAAAAACCTGCACGGCGGGCACCCGCGCCTTCAGCTTGAAGCCGTGCGAGGTGGTGCCGCGCATGCCGAGCGTATCCCAGGTCGAGGTCTGCTGGAGGTCGGCCTGGGCCCGCTCGATGACCAGCAGGACCTGGTCGGACGAGGCCGCCTCCGGCGCGCGCCGGGCGGTGGCGAGAATGGCGTCCGCATCGAGCGCATAGGAGATGACGATGGCGTCCTTCTCCAGCGTGACGTGGTCGCCGTCGGGCACGACCGAGCAGACCGAGTTGCGCAGGTCGCCGCCGATGCCGGCTTCCGAGGTGGAAGAGGCGAGCAGCAACTGGTCGCGCGCCAGGCGGGTCATGAAGTCGCGGTGCCAGGCGCTGGCGCCGCCATGATGGACGAGGCTCGCCGTCTTGATCTGGTGCATGGCGAAAACCATGCCGGCCGCCGAGCAGGCGGCGCCGAGCAAGGTGCAGAGCTCGGCGATCTCGCCGAAATCGGCGCCCTCGCCGCCACAATCGCGGGGCACCATGATGCCGAGCAGGCGCTGGGCGCGCATCGCCTCGACCGCTTCGCGCGGGAAGCGGGCGTCGCGGTCGACCTGATCGGCTGCCTCCGCGGCAATCGCCGCGACGGTCTTCATGCGGGCAGCGAGCGTCGTTGCGCTGCGAACGCCCTCGGAACCGGCCGCGTCGAGCATGGTCAATTCTCCGCCCGTTCGGCGACAAGCTCTTTCAAGGCGGCACTGATGGACGAAACGGACGAGAACAGCTTGCGGTTCAGCATCCGCTCGGGAAATTCGATGTCGAAGGCTTCCTCGAGTGCCAGCATGAGCTGCACCGAGCCAAACGACGTCATGCCGGCCTCGTAGAGGTCGGAGGTATCGGTCAGGCTGTCGATGCCGGCGGGCAGCTCGACGGTCCTGGCGATGATGCTGCGGATCTCTGTCGTCATGTCGGACGGTCCCCTTCGAGCCCATCCCCGTTCCTGAGGGGATGAATAGGCGCAATTTTAGCAATTAAGCAATTGCCGATTGCCGGTATGGTTATCTCGCTGACCCACAGGCAGGCTGAGAGTCCGCCTCGATGCACTCAAGCATGCCGGTGATCTCGGTCGAAGAACGACTTTACCGGGAAATATATACTCGTTCGTTTACCGCGTTGACGTCGGTGGCGTTGACGGCGCTTGCGGTGCGCAGATCAGGCCGACCGCGGAAGCGGCGAAGCCTTCGAGATCGCCGATCTCGGCGCCGATGCGCGCCCTGACGGCAAGCGTATCGAAAATGGCGCCGCCCAGCCGGGCGCGGGCCGCCGGCGACGGCTCGGCGGCGAGCTCGCCCGCCGCGACCGCCCTGACAAAAGCCCGCCGCAGCGCGTCTTCGTTCCCCGCGATGAAGCTCGCGGCGGCTTTCGCGATATCCGGATGGGTCGGCGCCTCCACCGAGGCGGTTCCCACGATCATGCAGCCCTGGGCGCGCGGCGGCGCGGTATAGAGGCGGATCGCTGCCCGATAGAGCCGGTTCAGGCGCTCCTCGATCGGGCCGTCGCCCGCCATGATCGCGTCGATCCCGGCGACGCTCTGCATGCCGTAATGGGTGAGCACGGCGAGATAGAGCTGCTCCTTGTTGCCGAAGGCGGCGTAGAGGCTCGGCCGGTTGAGGCCGGCGGCCTTGGCGAGGTCGTCGACCGAGGCCGCCGAGAACCCCTTTTCCAGGAACACCGCGCGGACGCGAGTGAGCACCTCGGCCTCCGTGAAGGAGCGCGGTCGGCCCGGGGGGCGCTTCATATGTTTTGTACTGTCTTGCATAAAATCACTTGACGCTCTCGCGATCGGGCGCTCTAGTTATGTACCGTATCGCATAAAACTCAGGGAGGTCACCATGCACCTTTACGCTTCACCCATGGCCTGCTCGCTCGCCTCGCACATCACCGTCCTGGAAGCCGGGCTGTCGGTGACGGTGCACTATGTCGACACCAACGCCAAGCTGACCGATGACGGCGAGGATTATTGGAGCATTTCGCCGAATGGCTATGTGCCGGCGCTGCGGCTCGCCTCAGGCGAGGTGCTGAACGAGGGTCCTTCGGTCCTGCAATATCTGGCCGATCAGAAACCCGATGCGAAACTCGCGCCGGCCTGGGGCACGACCGCGCGCTACCAGCTGATCGACGTGCTGAACTATCTGTCGACCGAAGTGCACAAGCGCGTCTTCAGCCCGCTGCTCGCGACCAAGTCGCCGGAGGCGGTCAAGGAGCGGGCGAAGACGCTGCTCACACCGACGCTCGACGCCATCGCGCGCCGGCTCGGCGAGCGCGACTATCTCATTGGCGACAGCTTTACCGTTGCCGACGCCTATCTGGTGGTGCTGCTCAACTGGTACCGCCATGTCGGCACCGACCTGAGGCAATGGCCCGCCGTCGCGGCCTATCACAAGCGGCAGCTGGCGCGGCCGACGGTCGCAGCTGCGGTGGCGCAGGAATGGGCCGAGCACCAGCGTCGCGCGGCGTGAAGTTTGATTGATTTTCTGGTGCGAAGGGCCGCTCCGGCCGGGCGGCCCTTTGCTTGCCGGATGGCGCGTGCCTTCGGGATCTCGGCTTGGCCCCAAGTCCCGGCCTCTCTCAAACAGGGGCTCGGGGGGGCCTGGCCAAGCCCATTGCGATTGCCAACCCTCGCGCTATCTTTTTTGTGGGATAGTGCGGGGCGGCTTGGCGCGCCGTATCGCCTGTCACGTGTCTATTGTTCCTTCGAAGAATCCGCGCGGTGCATCGATGACGAAAAGGCCCGCTGCGACCTGGCGGATGACAGACGCGCTCGCAACCAAACTACGATCGCTCGAAGGCAAGGCGCGGGTGCGTCATTTCGCGGAAGGTGACCAGCTTTATCGGCAGGACGAGGTCAACATTCACTTCTATTTCGTGAAGTCGGGACTTGTCCAAGTGTCGATCTTCAGGCGTGACGGGACCGAGGTCGTGCTGGAAAACATGGGGCCCAACACCGTGTGCGGTGAAGGCGCCGCGTTCGATGGATTACCGAGATTTTCGACGGCCGTTGCGGTTCAACCGACAGAAGCGCTCGAGTTCGATGCGGCAAAGCTGGAGTTTCTCATTCGAGAGGATCCGGAGTTCGCTCTGGCCATGCTCCGGCTGACCAGCTTGAAGCAGCGCGTTCTCGCGCTGCGGTTGGAACATCTCGTCTCGAACGATCCGGAGGAGCGCATACTCGAACTGCTCAGGCGGCTCAGTCGGATGTTTGCCGTCGATCACGCGCGAGGCCGAAAGATTCTGACGCACCTCACCCACGAACAGATCGCTTCGATGACGGGTACCTCCCGCGTGACCGTCACGCGGACGCTTGGCCGGTTGCGCGACAAGGGAAAGCTGTCCGTCGAGGATGGTTTCACGATCCTCGCCAAGAACCTCGACGTTTGAGGCGCTGCTCATCCCGTCCACCAGAGATCGTCGATGCGTTGTTCGGCGCCCTGGCCGGGTTCATCATAGGGAAGGCGGGCATATTTGCCGCCATGGTAGAGCAGCGGCGCTGCCGCGGTCACCGGACCGAACATCTCTTCGATCCTGCCTATGAGGATGCGGTGGTCGCCGCCGGGATGTTCCGCAACGAGCCGGCAGCGGAAGGTGGCGTTGGCCCCCTCGATCCAGGGCACGCATTCGGTTTCCCGCCAGCGCCAGGTCGGCGCTGGAAGCGGTCTGCCCGCATGATGTGTCGAGACATCCTGCTGATCCCCCGCAAGCAGGTTGACCGAGAACGTGCCGACATTGGCGATCCGCCTTGCCGTCGCGCTGGTCAGGGAAGCGCAAAATAGCAGCAGTGGGGGGTCGAGGCTCACCGGCGTGAGGGAATTGACCGTCATGCCGGTCGGACCCGTTTCCCCCCCGACCGCGATCAAGGTCACGCCGGTCGTCAGCCTTCGGAACAGCATCCGAAAGTCCTGGGTGGTTTCCCGGTTCATGTCGACGATCTCCGCAAGCTGGGCCGTTCAGAGACCCGGTTTTACGATCAACAACCTGTCCACGACTGTATCCAGCAGCACAAAGCAGCCGATGTATACGCAGATACAGCGCAGCGCGACGCAACAGTGCGACGGTGGAGACGTCACGACAACCGTGAGGGGGCACATGACCATGATCACGAGGCGCGCGGCCGTATCGTTGAGTATATCCACGCTGCTTTCCGCCAAAGCCACGGCAATCTTCGGTTCTCGTTCGGCGATTGCTCAGGAGAAACCGGAACTCCGCATCGCCGCGATCATCGCCGTGACGGGACAGGCATCGGCACTCGGAGCGCCCGAGCGGAACGCCGTGGAGCTGTTCGACAAGACATGGTCGAACCGCCAGGACCTTCCCTTCAAGATCAAGGTCATTTCATACGACGACGGATCGGACCCGACAAAGTCGGTCAGCCTGACGCGCAAGGCGATCGAGGAAGACAGGGCCCACGTCGTGGTGGGCTGTACGACGACGCCGAGTTCCATGGCCATCATCGACACGGTGAACGCCGCCAGGATCACGATGATCTCGATGGCCTCATCGGCAAACATCGTCGAGCCGGCGAGTGCGCGTCCGTTCACCTTCAAGACGCCGACGTCCGACAAGCTCATGCTCCAGCGCACGCTCGACTATATGAAGCGCCAGGGCATCAAGAAAATCGGGTTCTTCGGTCTCGAGGATGCATATGGCGAAAATGGGCTCAAGGAGCTTCAGAGCGTCGCCAAGGAAGTCGGCATCGAGCTTGTCGCTGCCGAGCGGTTCGCCCGTCAGGACACCAATTTCACGCCGCAGGCGTTGCGATTGAGACAGGCTGGACTGGATGCCGTGTACATTCACGCCATCCCGCCATCGGCCAATCTTTCTCATGAGGCCCTGAAGAGGGTTGGGTTTACCGGGCCGATCTATCACGGTGCCGGTTCGTCGATTAACGCGTTCGTCGACATCGGCAAGGCGAGTGTCGAGGGCGCCATCGTCGGCGTCGGAGCGTTGAACGTCTACGATCAGATCAAGGCGGACAACCCTCTTCGCCCGGTGCTCGCGACGTTCGCCGAGCTCTACGACGGGGTGTACGGCAAAGGGAAAATGGACCTTTTTGCCGGCCAGTCGTGGGATGCGATGATGCTGGCCGTGAACGCCTATCGGAGCGCAACCGCCGCCGGCGCCAAGGTCGACGATCTGGCCGCGATGCGCGTGGCGATCAGGGACGCGATGGAGCGGACCAGGGAATGGCCGGGCGTCAACGGCGTCTTCAACATCACCCCGACCGACCATCTTGGCCTGGACAGGCGCTCGACTTTCCTGGCGCAGATCAGGGCAGGCAAGTTTGTCCTCATCGAGGAGTGACCCTTGCTCGACACGTTCCTATTCTTGCTGGCCGACGGCGTCACCAACGGTGCTGTCTACGGGCTGGTCGCGCTCAGCCTCATCGTGATTTATACGGTGACCCGCGTGGTGAACATCGCGCAGGGCGAATATGTGACGATAGGGGCGCTCTCGTTCGCGAGCGCGCTCTCGGGGGCGTTCAACGTATTGAGCGTCATCGTCGCTGGCGGACTCGCAGCGTTCGCGTTGAAGGACGTTGCAGATCGACGTTTGTCGGCTGCCCTCAGGGTCCGCATTATTCTCTCGCGGGCGCTGTGGATTTTGGCGGTGCTCGCCACCGCCTGGGCGGCCAGGCTTCTGCCGGGGTCCTATTGGCTCGCCGTCCTCACCTCGCTGGTGGCGACGGCTTCACTGGGAACGCTGGCGTATCGCTTGACCGTTGAGCCCGTGTCCGGTGCATCTCCGATTGTGCTCCTGATCGTCAGCGTCGGCGTCTACATGGTCTTTCATGGCACCGCCGTCATGATCTGGGGAGCGGAGCCGCGTTCCGTTCCGCCGGTCGTGGCTGGCGGCCTCACGCTGGGGCCCGTCTTTGTCACCTATCAGAGCCTTTGGATCTGCGTGTCCTCAGTCGTCGCGATGATCGCGCTTTATCTCTTCTCGGAGAGAACGCTGGTCGGGCAGGCATTGCAGGCCACGGCGGTCAATAGGACCGGCGCCCAGCTCTGCGGTATTCCTGTCAGTGTGGCCGGTCAGCTCAGTTTCGCCATCGGGGCCGCGTTCAGCGCGCTTTCCGGCCTGCTGCTCGCGCCGCTGGTGACCGCGAACTACGACATGGGCTTTCCGATCGGCCTGAAGGCTTTTGTCGCGGCGGCTCTCGGCGGGATCGTCGAGTATCCCACGGCGCTGATCGGTGTCCTGCTGGTCGGACTGATCGAGTCGTTCTCCGCATTCCAGGTGAGCGCGTTTCGCGACGTCATCGTCTTTCTGATGGTGATCCCCATTCTGCTCTGGCGGAACGCCGTCCGCCCCCCCGAAGCGCACGAGCACTGACCATGATCCCGCCCCAGCCGGAAGCCTGGTCGTCCTGGCGGACGCCCGGCATCGCTTCGCTCGCCGTCGCGATTTGTCTTTTTGCGCTTGCCTGCGCCATCGCGGTTCTCAGCCCGCAATATAACGTGACGCTCCTCGTCACGGTGGGTCTGACAGCTCTCGCCGCGATGGGGTTGACGCTCCTGCTGATCGCCGGCCAGGTGTCGTTGGGCCAGGCCGCCTTCATGGCCATCGGGGCCTATGTCTCGGCGATTCTCGCCCGTGACACTGGCGTCCCTTCGATCCTTGCTCTCTTTCTCGGGGTCGCGACGACGGCGCTCGCCGGATTTGTCGTGGGTGCCGTCACCCTCCGGCTCAAGGGGCATTTTTTGCCCCTCGCGACGCTCGCGATCGGCATCGCGACCAGCGCCGCCATCGTCGCCGCCGGATGGTTGACGGGAGGCGCCTCAGGGTTTGGCCAGATTCCTCCGCTCGCGATCGGTTCGTTCGAGCTGGTGAACGAGCGCACATTCGCGATCGTGGTCTGGCTGATCGTCGTGACGGCGGGCGGTGGATTTTCGCGGCTGCTCTATAGCCGGACCGGGCGCGCCGTCGCCGCGCTAAAGGTCAATGCCGAGATGGCGGAAGTATTCGGCGTGACTGCCGCCCGCCTTCGGCTTCTGGTGTTTGTCGTCGCCGCCACGCTGGCGGGGCTTTCGGGCGGTCTATACGCTTTCTACTTCAAATTTCTCAGCCCGGCACCGTTCGGAATAACGTCGAGCGTGAATCTGCTGATCGCGTGCATCTTCGGTGGGATGTCCCATCCGTTTGGCGCGGTGCTCGGAGCGGCGGCGATCACTGCGCTCGAAATGATGTTGCAGAACACGGTGGCTCGCATGCTCGGATTGTCGGGACATGTCGAAATGATCGTATTCGGCATCGTGTTGATTGGCGTGTTGCTGCGCTGGCCAGGCGGCCTCTGGTCCGCGTTGCAACGCGTCTGGCCCGCATTCTCAGTGGCCCGGTCGAGCCGAAAAATCGAGCTGACGCCGTCCAGGCGTGGCGACCGGAATGAGAATCTGCTGACGGTAACGGCAATCGAGAAGAACTTCGGCGGAATAAAAGCGCTGCAAGGTGTCTCCTTCTCGGTCGGGCCCGACCAAATCGTCGGTCTGATCGGTCCCAACGGGGCGGGCAAGTCGACCACCTTCAATATCGCAACGGGCCTTCTCGAACCCTCCGAGGGCACTGTTCTTCTCATGGGGGCGCCGCCACCTCTGCAGGTTTCGGATCTCGTGCATCGCGGAGTTTCCCGCACGTTCCAGCATGTGCGGATCATGCCGGAGCGGACGGTGCTCGAGAACGTGGCCTTCGGCGCCTATGCTCAGGGGCGTTCCGGAATCATTTCCGGCATGTTCGGGTTCGACCGCGTCGAGGAAGCCGCGACGTTCGCGAAGGCCTGGCGCGCGCTGGAGATCGTGGAACTCGACGGGCTTGCCCATGAGCCAGCGTCGCGTCTGGCGATGGGACAAGCCAGGCTGGTCGAAATTGCACGCGCATTGATCAGTCAACCAAAGCTGCTCCTTCTGGACGAACCGGCGGCGGGCCTGCGCACAGGCGAAAAGCTCAAGCTCGTTACCTTGCTTCACCGTCTCAAGCGGGCAGGAATGTCGGTTCTTCTTGTCGAGCACGACATGGACCTGGTCATGAACTGTGTCGATCAAGTCGTCGTTCTCGATCGGGGCCAAGGTCTCATGACGGGCCATCCGGATGAGGTCCGTCGCGACGAGCGCGTTATCGCCGCTTATCTGGGGACCTGATCATGCCGCACCTGCGCGTCACTGGTTTGAACGTGGGCTACGGCCGGGCAACCGTCATCGAATCCCTCGATCTCGAGGTAAGACCGGGAGAGCTGGTAACGGTTCTCGGTGCCAACGGAGCGGGCAAGACGACCCTGCTCAACGGAATTATGGGCCTTTGTCCGCCACGCGCGGGAACGGTGACGCTTGACGGCGCCGAACTCGCGGGCCTCCGCCCGGAACAGCTGGTCAACCGCGGTGTCGTCCTCGTGCCCGAACGGCGAGAGCTGTTCGGGACCCTCACCGTGGAGGTCAATCTGCGGCTCGGTGGCTATCGATCCGGCGCGCCGGCCGGATCGCTCGACAGGATCTACGGATTGTTTCCGATCCTAGCCGAGCGGCGCCGCCAGAAGGCAGCGACGCTGTCGGGAGGTGAGCAGCAGATGCTCGCGGTCGGCCGGGCATTGATGGCTGAACCTCGCCTGTTGATGCTCGATGAGCCGTCGATCGGTCTGGCGCCGCTGATTGTCCAAGAAATTCTGCGTGTCATCGGACAGCTCAAGTCGGAAGGGCTGACGATCATCTTGGTCGAGCAGAACGCGCGTCTTGCTTTGTCGGTCGCGGATCGCGGCTACGTGCTGGAAGTTGGCCGCGTCGTGCTTCAAGGCTCCAGCGCCGAGCTTTCGACCAATCCTCGCCTGAGCCAGGCGTATCTCGGAGGCGCGGCGGATTACGCCGCCGCGCGGGATCAGGTCTATGTCGACTGAGGGCGAAGCCGTACTGCTGCACGAACGCTACAAGCGCGGCGAAATTTCTCCGGTCGATGTCGCGCGAGAGCAACTCGATGCGGTCGCCCGTTTAAACCAGCGCATCAACGCGTTCGTCCTCGTCGACGATGCCGTCGCGCTGGAAATGGCGCGGGCGTCCGCGGCTCGGTATCAGCGCGGCGAGGCGATCGGTCCGCTCGATGGCGTTCCGATTACAATCAAGGACACGCTCAATGTCCGCGGCTGGCCGACACGGCGGGGATCGCGAACGACGTCGGAAGCGCCGGCGCCGCGGGATGCTGTTTCCATAGCGCGTCTTCGCTCGGCGGGCGCTGTCCTCCTGGGCAAGACCACGACGCCCGAGTTTGCCTGGAAGGGTTTGACGGAGAACCTGCTCGATGGCGTGACCGTGACGCCGCTGGATTCGACGCGTCACGCAGGCGGCAGCAGCGGCGGCGCAGCGGCGGCGACCGCGCTGGGGCTCGGAATCCTCGGAATAGGCACCGATGCCGCGGGATCGGTTCGCATTCCGGCGGCGTTCTGCGGCGTGGTCGGATACAAGCCGACCTTCGGAACGATACCTCTGAATCCCTATCCTGCCGCGTTCTGGCAATTGCCGCATATCGGGCCGATCGCGCGGAGCGTGTCCGATGCGGCACTCGCCGCCTCTGTGATGAGCGGCGCGAGCGGCGCAGATTGGACGTCCCTCAGTCAGACCACTCTCGGCGAGCGCCTGTCACGCCCAGAGCTGCCGGCGAAAATCCGCATTGGCGTGCCGGCCGGCGTGGCGGGCTATCTTGATCCGGACGTCAAGCGTGCCTGGGACGACGCGCTCTCGGTCATCGCGGCGAACGCGTCCATTTCGACCGTCGAGATTCCGATCGACGAGTCGCGGGACATTGTCGGTGCGCTTTATCGTCTTGGTTGCGCTTATGCCGTGTCTCAAGTCCCTGAAGATGGGCGCGGCGACCTCCACGGTGCTCTTCTCCAATTCGTCGAGCCCGTGAGGCAGCTGACTGCCGAAGCCTTGCTGTCGCTGCAACGCCGCCGCGAAGACATTGCGGGCAGGCTATCCGCACTGCTCATCGACGATGTCGACGTCTTGCTGACGCCAACCATGCCATGCCTGCCAATTCGCACGGATGCGCCGGCGTCCGCGATGGTCGATTGGCTCCAATGGTGTCCGTTTACGCCGCTGTTCAATCTGTCGCACGGCCCCGCGATCTCGGTGCCGTGGCACGCCGAGGCGGTCGCGCTGCCCATCGGTTTGCAGATTGGGGCCGCACCGGGAAGGGACGGCGTCGCCATTGCTGCCGCCGCGATGGTGGAGGCGCTTGGCGGATGTCGGCGTGCGCCAGAATCACGGATGTCCAGGCATGTCGGCTGATCAAGCGATGCGTCATGTTCTGGAGGTTGGCTCTACCGCGGCCGGCGGGCGAGCGCATCTCTCGTTCCTGAGAGCGGGAAAGGGAGAACCTGTTCTTCTTCTGCACGGGTTCGCTTCCGACGCAAACGACGACTGGGTCGAGACCGGATGGCTCGATGCACTTGTCGTCGCGGGATTTGAGGTGGTGGCCCCGGATCTGCGGGGGCACGGCCGCAGCGTGAAGTCTCGCGATCCGGTGGACTATCGGCTGAACGCGTTCGTCCGCGACGTGCTCGCGCTGTGCGACCACTGCTGGGGAGATCGTCGGGTCCGTGTGATCGGCTATTCGATGGGAGCGCATGTCGCGATGTCATTCACGCTTGCCGTCACCGATCGGGTCACGAGCCTCGTCTTGGGTGGCATGGGCGACCGGATCGCCGCGACGGTCGGGCTCTCGCCGGAATTCGCCGCCGCGCTCGACGGCCAGGAGGGCAGCCAGGAGCAGCGAGAGCTTCCGCCCTATGCTGTTCGCTTCAAGCAGCATGCGGCCTCGCGACCGTTCAACGACCTAGAGGTTCTCGCCGCGTGTCTGCGCGGGCAGTCGGGGGCTTTTGCTCTCGATCGCCTGGCGTCGGTGGCTGCACCCACCCTCGTCATCGTGGGCGACCAGGACAAGTTGGCGGGCTCGCCATATCCCGTGGCGGCGTTCTTTGCGGCAGGCATTGGGCAGACGATTCCTGGCGTCAATCACGCCTCGGCGCTTGCCGACCGTAGTTTCCGCGAACGAACGGTCGCCTACGTCGCAGGCGATTGCACTGCGGCGATTGCACTGGGGAGTTCAGGATGACGGCGAGATCACGGACCTACGATGCGTTGCCCGCCCCGTTCGGAAAGTTCGCTCATGCGACTGTGCTGCCGCTCGCGGGTACGAAGCTGGTGTTCGTCTCGGGCGTCACGGCGCGAGAGTCCGGTGCTCAGGATGCCGAAGCGCAGACACGCGTCATTTACGAACGCATCCGATCTCTCCTCGAGGATGAGGGCGGTGGATTTCAGCACGTCTTGAAGATGAACGTGTTCGTGCTCGACATCCGCGACTATCCCGCGACCAACAAGATCCGCGAAGAATTCTTCGCGACGCGGGATGCGCCGGCGAGCACGCTCGTCGAAGTTTCGAAATTCGTGCGCTCTGATGTCCGGGTGGAGATCGAATGCATAGCGGCAATTCCAGAAACATGAACCGAGAGATCCACGGTGTTCCGGCCATGCGCGAGATATCGCTTTCAGACAAGTTCGATGTGACGGACGGTACGATTTTCATCGCCGGAAAGCAGGCTCTGGCGAGGGTGCCCATCCTCCAGCGGGAACTGGACCGCAGGCGTGGCTTGCGCACCGCGGGCTATATCTCGGGTTATCGGGGCTCTCCACTCGGTACGATCGACAACGAACTTCTCAAGATCGCTGATCGCCTGAAGGCCGCGGACATCGTTTTTCAGCCGGGCCTGAACGAAGACCTCGCGATGACCGCCGTTTGGGGCAGCCAGCAACTCGACTTCGTACCGGGGCGCCGCGTCGATGGTGTGTTCGGCATGTGGTACGGCAAGGGACCAGGCGTCGACAGGTCGGGTGATGCGATCAAGCATGCCAATATGTCGGGCACCCACCCGAATGGCGGTGTTCTGCTGGTGTTCGGCGACGACCATGCCGGGAAGTCGTCTTCCTTGGCGCACCAGAGCGATCTCGCACTCGCCGCCCATGAGGTCCCGATCCTCTATCCGTCGGATGTGCATGAAATTCTGAAATTGGGCTTGGCCGGTTTCGCGATGTCGCGTGAATGCGGGCTTCTCGCCGGACTGAAACTCGTCAACGAAACCGCCGACTGCACCCAGGCGGTCGCGTTTTCGCTCGACGACATCGCTCCCATTCTCGAGGAGAAGCCGTCGGCTCGCAATGACGTCAGCATTCGCGTGGAAATGTTGGCGGTGACGGCGCAGGACGAAAGGATGGTTCGAAGCAAGCTGCCGCGCGTCCATGCGTTCACGCGGCGGAACGGCATCGATCGCGTTGCATTCGGAGCGCAGCGGCCGTCCCGCCTGGGCATCGTAACCGCTGGCAAAGCCTTCCAGGACGTGGTCGACGGGCTACGGCAGGTCGGCGTCGATGATGCCCTCGCCCGCCGACTCGGCATCGGCGTATTCAAAGTCGGCTTGATCTATCCACTCGATCCGGAACCGTTGAATGCGTTCGCGCAGGACGCAATGGAGCTCCTGTTCGTCGAGGAAAAGCGCGCCCATATGGAGCTTCAGGCTGCGGCGCTGATGTACCATTGGGCCAGGCGGCCGGATATTTCGGGGAAACGAACGCCGCGTGGCGAAGCGTTGCTCCCGGCGGATGAACCGTTGGATGCGGTCACCGTAGCCCTGGCCGTCGGCCATCGGATTCTGGCGCTCGCTCCGGAGGATCTCGCGGAGGCCTCGGCACTGCGCGCAAAGCTGAAAGATCTCTCCGGACGGGTTGCCTCGTCCAGGCAGGTCGCGGTGGGGCCGCTCGCGCGCCGTCCGGTCTTCTGTTCGGGATGCCCACACAATCGGTCGACGAAACTTCCGGATGGCGCATTCGGGGTCGCCGGCATCGGCTGCCACGGCTTGGTGCAGTTCATGGACCGCAACCCGTTGCCCTGCACCCACATGGGTGCCGAAGGGGTGAACTGGATCGGGCTGTCGCATTTCACGGAAACGAAGCATGTATTCGTGAATCTCGGTGACGGCACTTTCTCCCACTCTGGCTCGCTGGCCATTCGCGCGGCTGCCGCGTCCGCCGCGAATGTGACCTTCAAGATACTCGTCAACGATGTGGTCGCCATGACCGGCGGCCAGACCGTCGAGAGTGGTCTGTCGGTCGAGGCCATCGTTCGAATGGTCTTGCTGGAAGGTGCCAGGCGCGTCGTGGTCGTCGCCGAAGATCCGGCGGGTATACATTCTGAACACGCGCTGCCGGCCGACGTCGTGGTTCTTGACCGCACCCATATGGAAAGTGTGCAGCGGGACCTGCGCGAGGTGCCGGGAACGACTGTCGTCGTCTACGTCCAGATGTGCGCGACGGAGAAGCGCAGGAGACGTAAGCGCGGCAAACTCCCCGCCGCCTCGAAGCGGGCCGTCATCAATCCCGCGGTGTGCGAGGGATGTGGAGATTGCTCCCGCGCGTCGAACTGCATGTCCGTGCAGCCGCTGGAAACCGAATTCGGCCGCAAGCGCCGCATCGATCAGGCGAGTTGCAACAGTGACTTGTCTTGTCTCGAAGGCTTCTGTCCCTCGTTCGTGACGATCGAAGGCGGCGAACTCGTGAAACCCGGGTCTATCGACCTCGACGCTATCGTCGCCGGTTTGCCGAGGCCGGGAACCAAGGGGGCCGACGGCGAGACGTTCGGCATTCTGTTCGCGGGTATCGGCGGAACGGGCGTGGTGACGGCGTCCGCGATCGTCGGCATGGCAGCCCATCTGGAGGGGCGCGGCGTCGGCATTTACGACATGACTGGGCTCGCGCAGAAGGGTGGAGCGGTCTACAGCCACTTGCGGATACTTCCGACGACCCAGAGCGTGGCGCCTCTTCGCCTCGGATTGGAAGATGCCGGGCTGCTCATCGCTTCCGATGTCGTGGCCGCAACACAGCTTGAAGCATTGAAGACGGTCGGGCGCTCGACGACGGTCCTTGTCGACGATGAGGTGGTGGCGACGCAAAAGTTCCACGAGAACGGCAGTCTCGATCTCGATGCCGAACGGTTTGTCCGCCGTCTCGAAGGGCGGGCCGAACAGCGGCCTGTTCGCGTACCGGCGAACGACCTTGCGAGGCGCGCGTTCGGCGATCCTATCGCAGCCAACATGGTCATGCTTGGATATGCGTTGCAAATGGGAGCGCTGCCGCTATCGCCGGAGTCGGTGGAGCGGGCAATCCGGCTGAATGGCGCCGATGTGGCTGGAACGCTTCGTGCTTTCCACCTCGGCCGGCTGTATTTCGCCGATCCGGAGAAGGTGGAAAGTTTGCTGGTTTCGGACGAACCGGCGACGGCAATGGCGCCCAAGCCTGTCCACGCTCTGGAGGAGCGCATTGCCGTTCGAACCGACGCATTGCGAGCCTATCAGGATGCCGGGTATGCCGAACGCTTCCGCGTTCTGATCGAGCGCGTGCGGAGTGCAGAGGAGAAAGCGGCCCCCGGCTCGACATCGTTGACCGAGGCGGTCGCCAGGAACGCCTTCAAACTCATGGCCTACAAGGACGAATACGAAGTCGCCCGCCTGCTGACCGACCCATCTTTCTGGGACAGCGTGCGGCGGCGGTTCGATGGTGGCACGGTCAGGCTGCATCTGGCTCCGCCGCTGCTGTTCGGCCGCGATCCGGCCACCGGGCGGCCGCGCAAGAGAGCGTTTTCGGCGCGCCTTCTATTGCCCGTTCTACGGGTCCTGGCGCGAGGCAAGGTATTTCGTGGTTCCGCGCTCGATCCTTTCGGCTGGACGCGGGAACGTCGCACCGAACGGAGGCTGCGTGATCAGTACTTCGTCTTGATCGACGAGATTGTGGTTCACCTCACTGGCGCGAATCTCGAGGCGGCAATAGCCCTGGCCTCGTATCCGGACGAGATTCGAGGCTTTGGCCTTGTCAAAGATGAATCGGTGAAGCGAACCGAAATCCGTCTCGGGGAACTGCGCGAGAATTTCGAAACGAATTCGCGACGCGGGTTGGCGGATGCGGCGTAGCGGCTGACGGCGCCCTTCGGGCGTTCGTACGGGCTGGCTGAGGTCCATTGCGATATCGGCCCATGACGCACTCATCCTGAAATTCGCGACGGGTATCTGGAGATACAGTCCGCCCGAATATTTGTGCGCTATCCAGTCGCAACGACTGGAGTGGATGCAATGAACGCCACGGAAATGATCGCCCTCAACACGGCTCCCGCCGCAACCGGTCCTGATCGCGTCCTGGCCAAGGTGGCCGCGTTGACCCCTTGGCTTCAGGACCAGGCTGCGACTGTCGAGCAGGCGCGAAGGATCCCCGATGCTGTCGCGGACCGCCTGTGTGAGACAGGCGTGTTCCAACTGGTCCGACCCTCGCGTTTTGGCGGATTGGGCGCGTCGCCGAGCATGGCCTGGAAGGCGACGTTTGAGGTGGCGAAGGGTTGTTCGTCCTGTGCGTGGCTCACGGGCCTGACGAGCGCCAATATCATGATGCTGGGCAAGTTCTCGGCGGCGGCTCAGGAAGAGGTTTTCGCCCCCGGTGTCTCGCCGATCGTTCCGATGCTGACCGGCGGTGTCGGTCAGGACATCGTCGTGGAGCCCGTGCAGGGTGGCATCGCGCTTTCAGGAAAATGGCGCTACGCCTCGGGCATCGACGTCTCCGACTGGGTCGGTCTCCTCGTCGGCGTCCCGCGTCAGGGCGGCGCGCCGGAACTCGATATCCTGCTCGTGCCGAAATCCGAGTTTCGCATCGATCATGATAGTTGGCGCGTGATGGGAATGCGGGGGACAGGCAGCAAAAACGCGAGCCTCGAGAAAGCGTTTGTGCCCGAGCATCGCTTTATGAGTTGGGCCGAACTTCAGGCCGGCCGAAAGCACCCGACGAGCTGCAATACGGAGCTCTGCTACGAGTTTCCGCTCAATACGGCTTTCGCCATGTCTGTTCTCGCTCCGACATTGGGTGTTGCGAGCGCAAGCAGCGAGGAGTGCATCAAGATCATTCGAAGCCGCGTGCGATCCAGCAACCAGACGGCTCAGATCGGCGACAAGCTCTCGCATGTCGATGCAGGCACGAGCGCGGCCACGATGGCTCTCTTCCGGGACGCACTGATTGCCGAAACCATCGCGATCGAGCGGAGGATCGGGGAAGGGGCGCCGCTGACCCCCGAGGAGCGCGGACTCAGCCGCACAAAGATCGCGGTCGCATCGCGTCAGGCGCTCGCCATGGCACAGCGCATGTTCGCGGGAATTGGCGGCTCGCTTCTTCCCGAGGGAACCCGCATCGAGCGCCTGTTCAGAGACGTTCACGCGATGAGTTCGCACTTCCTGTTGCAGCCCGAGCAGATTGCAGAAGCCTATGGCCGCCTTTTGCTCGGTCTCGAGCTGCCGCCGGAAACCCGCCTCTGATTGGTCAGGAGAATGTCCCCATGTCGAAGACTGTCTATGCCTCGAACAATCCGATGTTTGCCGCTGCGGGCGGAGGAACGATCTTCGATAAATTTCAGTATTCGTCGGCCGTGAAAGCTGGAGGCCTTCTCTTCGTCGCCGGGCAGATCGGGCTCAATGCCGACGGCAGCTTGCCGGAGGATCCCAAGCAGCAATTCGTCAATGCGTTCGAACGGATGAAGCTGCTCCTGGGCGAAGCGGGAGCCGGGATGGAGGATCTTGTCGAACTGGTCTCGTATCATGTCGGCCTGAGCTCCCACCTCGCCGATTTCATGGAAGTCAAAAGCCGCTATGTACCGGCGCCTTTTCCCACCTGGACCATTCTCGATATCGCCGGATTAGCCCGTCCGGGCCTCATCATCGAAATCAAGGCTGTCGCTGTCGCGAAATCCTGAAACGCGACCACGGTCCCCGCGGAAATCCTCGTTTGTCGTCGCGGGGACCTCGAGGCTTTCTTGTCCAGGAGGTGACACCATGATCGACCTGAAAGGACAGCGCGTCCTCGTCGTCGGAGGCACGTCCGGGATCGGATTGGCGACAGCGCGACTTGCGACGCGGCGGGGAGCTGCCGTGACGGTCGCCTCGCGATCCGGATCGAAGGTCGCCGCGGCGGTGGAAATCATCGGACCGGCTGCGACGGGACGCACCCTGGATGTGACCGACGAACATGCCGTTGAGGACTTCTTCGGTTCGCGCGACCTGTGGGATCATGTCGTGACGACGGCTTCAGCCGTCAGGATTGCTCCCGTCCGCGATCTCCCGATGGCAGACGCGCTCGCGGCAATGGATAGCAAATTCTGGGGCGCTTACCGCGTCGCCCGCCACGCGGCAATCCGGGATGGCGGGTCACTGTCATTTCTCGCCGGCTATCTCGCGACGCGCCCGGCGCCTGGTCGAGCCCTGATGACCGCCATCAACGCGGGCCTGGAAGGCCTTGCTCGGGGGCTGGCTCTGGAGTTTCGTCCCGTCCGGGTCAACGCCGTTTCACCTGCCTTCGTCGATACCCCGCTTTGGGACGGCATGCAGGCGTCCGAGCGAGCCGCGCTCGTTGCCAGAAACACGGCGCTCTATCCAGCCGGCCGCGTCGGGACGGCGGAGGACGTCGCCGCGATGCTGTTGGCGTTGATATCGAATCCTTACGCGACAGGAACAGTCGTGACGCTCGATGGCGGCGCGTCGCTCGTTTAGCTGAGGAGCAATGATGACCCGGAAGTTTGCAAGCCAAGGCGACCTCGAGGAGAAGAAGGAGGTTTTCTCCGAGCTTGCGCCAGGCGTCTATGCGTTGACCGCCGAAGGCGATCCGAATTCAGGTGTCGTCGTCGGAGACGATTCCGTTCTCGTGATCGACGCGCGCGCCACGCCTCGCATGGCGGGTGATCTCGTCGCGCGGGTGCGAGAAGTGACCGACAAACCGATCCGGCACGTATTGCTGACCCATTACCACGCTGTGCGCGTGCTGGGCGTTTCAGGTTATCCCGACTGCGTAAATGTCATCGCGAGCGAGGTTGCGCGGGACATGATCGTCGAGCGGGGGCGTCAGGATATGGAATCCGAGATCCAGCGCTTTCCGCGCCTGTTCCGCGGCAAGGAGGAGATCCCCGGGCTGACTTGGCCGACCGTCACTTTCAAGGGTGAGATGACGTTATGGTTGGGCGCGCGCGAGATTCGTATCATCCACGCCGGCCGAGGCCATACGGCCGGCGACACTATCGCGTGGCTGCCGAAGGAGCGCGTGCTGTTTTCGGGCGATCTCGTCGAGTACGGCGCAACCCCGTATTGCGGGGATGCGCACTACCGGGATTGGCCGGGGACCCTTCGGGTGCTGGAGGAGCTGAATCCCGCGGCGGTCGTTCCTGGTCGAGGTGAGGCGTTGACCACACCAGCGCAAATCCGTGAGGGCTTCGAGGGCACTCGCGCTTTCGTAAGCGATCTGTACGCCATTGCAGTGGCCGGCGTCGCAGCGGGTCACGACCTCAAGACGGTGTACGACCGGGCCATGAGCGAGATGCGTCAAAAGTACGGGCACTGGGTGATTTTCGATCATTGCATGCCGTTCGATGTCAGCCGCGCCTACGATGAGGCAAAGGGTATCGACAGGCCGCGAATCTGGACGGCCGAACGCGATATCGAGATGTGGCGCGCTTTGGAGAGCTGATCTCCGACGGGCGTGATCTGCCACGACGAAGCAGGATTTCGAGACGGAGCTATATCCTCGGTGCACGCTCGCGATCGCTGATCAACGCGGCGCCGGGCGTGTCCTTCAAATGCGCTGCGTTGGCGGCATTTCCGCGGTTTGCGATGCGGCCGAGCGCAATTTTGATCGGCAGTTCGTCGATGAGGCCGGGATCGTAATCGTCGGCCCATTCCTTGGTTTCGGCGTGATCAGGGTGGCCGGGATCGGCGATTGCCTCGAGCGTTTCGCAGAAGCCAGGGATGCCGCCGCAGTCCTCGGGTGGCGCGTTTCTTTCGTCCCCGACATAAGCTGACCGATGACGGCGAGGACTATTGGAGCATTTCGCCCAATGGCTATGGGCCGGCGCTGCGGCTTGGCTCCGGCGAGGTGCTGAACGAGGGTCCCTCGGTCCTGCGATATCTGGCCGATCAGAAACCCGAAGCGAAACTCGCGCCGGCCTGGGGCACGACCGAGCGCTACCAGTTGATTGACGTCCTGAACTACCTGTCGACGGAGGTGCACAAGCGCGTCTTCAGCCCGCTGCTCGCGACCAAATCGCCGGAGGCGGCCAAGGAGCGGGCGAAGACGCTGCTCACCCCGACGCTCGACGCCATCGCGCACCGCCTATCTCGTGGTGTTGCTCAACTGGTACCGCCATGTCGGCATCGACCTGCGACAATGGCCGGCGGTCGCGGCCTATCACAAGCGGCAACTGGCGCGGCCGACGATCGCCAAGGCGGTCGCGGAGGAGGTCGTCGAATTTCAGCGCCGCGTCGCCTGAACGGCCGCGTGCGGGCGATTCATCCGGTAGCCAAAACAAAAAAAGGCCGCCACGAGGGCGGCCTTTTGCAGACCCTTTCAGGCCGGCTCAGTAACGCGCGACAACCGGGCCTCCGCCGGTCGAAAACAGGTAGCTCACGCCGAGACGAACGTCGTGGGTCGTCAGGTTGATCCGCGTTTCCTCGTTGGGGTCCGTCGGGATCGGGTAGCGCTTGCGGCCGTAATCGGTATAGCGATACTCGACGCGCGCGGTCCAATTGGCGGCCAGGGCATATTCCATGCCGGCGCCCAGTGTCCATCCCACATGCGTGCTGGATTCCGGCAGCGTACCGCTGACAACATAATTTGGCGTCACCCGGTATTCACCCAAGGCAACGCCGCCCGTCACAAAAGGCATCAGGCGATCGATGGCATAACCGAGCCGGACACGGGCCGAGCCGTTCCAGGTCAGCCTTGACGTAACCGAATTGGGCGGGCGAGGCACGCCGGCCGGGTCCGATACGGTCACGCGTCCGCCCACGCTGCTGAGGTTGGCATCGGCTTCCAGGCCCAGCACCAGGTTGCCGGTCTGATAATTGTAGCCGACGTGCAATCCTCCGAAGATGCCCTTCGGATCCACATTGCCGCTGCCGTCGACCACATTGGCCGGGGCAAAAACGAGCTCGGCCCGGGAGCGTCCCCAACCGTAGCCGACATGGGCGCCAGCGTAGAATCCGGTCCAACTGAACGTGGGCACCATCACCGCGGTGGCGATCGGCACGCCGGGCACACCGAGGTCGGCGGCCGAGACAGAGGAAGCCAACGCAATAACTGCAACACCGGCCAGCAGAAATTTCTTCATGGCGACCCTCCCAAAGAAACCAGTCACCTTTTCATGACGTTGTTGTCGCCGGCGCGCAACATTTCGCAGGGGATGTCGCCCCGATACCTGGGATGTGTTGCGCAATCTCCACGGTTGCGGTGCGTCAATACGGCCGATCTTCACGAACGGCGCCGGTTCGACAGGATCAGCCGGGAGGGATCCGCAGCGGCACCGAGGATAATGTGCAGATCGACGTCAGGTCGCGGCCCGGGCCCATTTCCGCGAGACCGGCGATTGAAGACGTCGCGCGTCGGCCGAAGCGATCCGCAAGCTCATCGATCGGATGGTCGTTGCGCGTGGCCCGGCAACTGTCGAAATCAAGGATTGCCAGGCGGCCTTGACGGAGCGCCCGTCCATCGGTGGCACGCCCGTCCATCGCTCTGGCCCCGGACAACACTCGAGTGTTGTTGTCGGTCTGGTAGCGGGAGGCAGAGTCGAACTGCCGACCTCAGGGTTATGAATCCTGCGCTCTCACCAACTGAGCTACCCCGCCCCAAAGAGGCTTCCGGGCCGCCGAAGCAATCCGGAGAGCGCGGATATAGTGCCCCATGCGAAGGGGTGTCAAGGCGAACCGCCTGCGGTCAGCGTGCTATTCTGCCGAGGCCGCGGTCGATCGCCACCAATGCGAGGCCGAGGCCGAGAAAGGCGAGCGTCAGGATGGCGGCGTTGATCATCACGCCCTGGTAGCCGAGCGCATCGGCATTGAGGAACGGGTAGGCCCACCAGCCGGAGCTGGCGCCACGGGCCAGTGCGAAGATGAAATAGCCGAGCGGGAAAGCGAGCCAGCGGACCGCATCGCGCCAGGCCAGCCGCCCCTTGGGCGCGAAGCCGAGCCAGAAGGCGGCCGCCAGGAGGGGTGTCACGTCGTGCAACGCCATGTCGGCGACCTTCTGCCAGCCCTGCGGGTTCCAGGTGGCGCGCAGCAGCAGCGCATAGACGATGCCGACAATGATGATGAACAGTGTGACGGCGCCGGTGAGCGAGGCGCCGACGCTGCGGCCGAGCGCCAGCGCGGTCAGCACCGCCGCGAGCAGCAGGTTGGTCAGGATGGTGAAATAGCTGACGAAGACGAAGACGCCGCCCGCGATCGAACCGCCATTGCGCAGCACCAGGGTGACGCTCAGCCAGAGCTGGAGGGCGAGCGCCGACCAGGCGATGAGCGCGATGAGGGCTGCGGCCGCGCGGCCGGCCGGGCTGATGTCGTTCCGGCTGGCCGCGGCGATCCCGCACATCGGACGCGCTCCCGGAGATTCCTAGGCGGCGGCCGTCGCGACGGCCGCCGGGTTGTCCGCCTTGTTGAAGCGGACCAGCGTGAACAGGCCGCCGAAACCCGCCGAGCGCTTTTCGACAACGGTCAGTTCCGGCTCGCCGGTGACGCGGGAAAACGGAAAGTCGGGATGCCAGCCGAGCTTGTCGCCGAAGGGCGCTGCGGCCTTTTCGATCAGCGCGCGGAACCCCCGCTCGGCGGCGAAATGGTTGACCAGGATGACCTCGCCGCCGGGTTTGCAGACGCGGTTCAGTTCGCGCATCACGCCTTCCGGGTCGGGCACCACGGTGATCAGGAACATGGCGACGACGCAATCGAAGGAGGCGTCGGCGAAAGCCAGGCGCCCGGCATCCATCTGGAGGATGCCCTCGACATGGGGCAGGCCGTCGTCGACCCGCTTGCGCGCGATCTTCAGCATGTCGAAGGACAGGTCGAAGCCGATGACCCGGCAGTTGCGGCCGTAGTCGGGCAGCGCGATGCCGGTGCCGACGCCGACCTCCAGGATACGCCCGCCGACCTTGGTCGCGGCGGCGACCGCGGCCCGGCGGCCGGTGGTGGTGATCGAGCCGAACAGGGTGTCATAGATCGGCGCCCAGCGGGCATAGGCCTTCTGGATCGAATGGGTATCGAGTTCGGCTGCTGCCATGCGGGCTCCGATCAGAGCGCGGCGTGAAGAGGAGCGGAGATCGCGGTCCGGGCCTGCGCCTCGGGCCGCTTGATGAAGCCGCCGCCGAGCACGCGGGACGGCCCGTCGGCGGCATCATAGAGCACGCAGGCCTGGCCGGGGGCCACGCCTTCCTCGCCGTCGAGCAGTTCGACTTCCATGCCGGCCTCGGTGGCGCGCAGGATGGCGGCCTTGGGCGGCCGGGTCGAACGGACCTTGGCGAAGCAGTCCATCGTCTCGCCGGGCTGCAACGGCCGGTCACCCAGCCAGTTGACGTCGCGCAGGCCGATGGCGCGGGTGGCGAGCGCCTCCTTGGGGCCGACGAGGACGCGCCGGCCGGGAGCATCGAGGCCGACCACGTAGAGCGGCTCGCGGGCGGCGATGCCGAGGCCGCGGCGCTGGCCGACGGTGAAACGCATGATGCCGTCGTGGCGGCCGAGCACCCGGCCGTCGATGTGGACGATGTCGCCAGGCTCTGCGGCCTCCGGCTTCAGGCGCTCGACAATGGCGGTATATTTGCCCGACGGCACGAAGCAGATGTCCTGGCTGTCGGCCTTGTCGGCGACCGACAGGCCGAAGCGGCGGGCATGCTCGCGGGTTTCCGGCTTGGTCATGGTGCCCAAGGGAAACCGCAGCAGTTCGAGCTGGGTCGGGGTCGTGGCGAACAGGAAATAGCTCTGGTCACGGTCGGCATCGACGGGACGATAGAGACCGCGCCGGCGGTCCGCCAGCCGCCGGCTCGACACGTAATGGCCGGTCGCCAGGGCATCGGCGCCGAGGTCGCGGGCGGTGTCGAGCAGATCGGTGAACTTGACGTGGCGATTGCAGTCGACACAGGGGATCGGCGTCTCGCCGGCCGCATAGGACTGGGCGAAGCGATCGATCACCGCCGCCTTGAAGCGCTCTTCGTAGTCGAGGACATAGTGCGGAATGCCGAGCCGCTCGGCCACCCGGCGGGCGTCGTTGATGTCCTGGCCGGCGCAGCAGGCGCCCTTGCGGTGAATGGCGGCGCCGTGGTCGTAGAGCTGCAGCGTCACGCCAACCACGTCATAGCCCTGTTCGGCCATCAGCGCGGCGACCACGGACGAGTCCACGCCGCCGGACATGGCGACGACCACGCGGGTCGCATGCGGGGGCTTGTCGATGTCGAGGCTGTTGAGCATGGGCGCCGGGTTCAGAACGATGGGACCGCTATATAGGGCCGACCGGCCATCGGCGCAAAGTCTTCATCGCATCATGAAACAGGGGCGGACCTGTCCGGCACGCAGCGGAAACAACGGGACGGCAGAAGCAGCCGGCATGACGGTGCAGGGAAGGTTGTTCGATGGCTACCACATGGATGCCGGTTCTGGTGCTGCTCGCGGGGCTCCTCGGGTTCGCGCCCGGCGCGCGGGCGCAAGCCTGTCCGGCGAGCCAGCCGGCCGCCGAGCGGGCGGCCTGCCTGGTCCAGGCCATGGCGGAAGCCGAGGCCGCGCTCGAGGTCGCCCGCGTGGACGCCACCAAGGCCATCGCCGAGTGGCGCGGCGAGCTCAGCGAAACGGACCGGGCGCGGTGGCGTGAGGAATTCGACAGGGGGTTCGCACTCTGGGTGACGTTCCGGGACAAGGTCTGCGCAGCGCCGCTGCTGGCCCGGGAGCAGGGTCTCGACGCGGCAAGGGCGCAGATCGCGAGCCTCGCCTGCCGGATCGGCATCAGCCAGGTAATTTCAGGCGACCTGACCAATCGCTTCGGCGAGGCTGTTCCCGACAAGGCGCGCGGCCATCTCGCCGGTTTCCAGCGCGGGCCGAACCGCCGCGAACTGATCGGGACCGAGGGGCGCCAGCCGCTCTGCCGCCACCCCGGCCGGGGCGGCGACTATGCCCCGCTGACCGCCTGCTACGAGCGGCAGGTGGCGCGGGTCGATGCTGAACTCAATGCGGTCTGGGCCAGGGCGCTGGCGGCCATTCACGGGCGCCACGACCTGTCGGCGGCAGAGCGGGCGGCCTGGATCGAGATGCTGCGCGCCGCTCAGCGGCCCTGGGCCGAGCTGCGTGATCTCGCCTGCCGGCTCGAGACCTATGAGACCCCCAACCGGTTCGCTCATTCGATCTATTCCGGCTTGGTCGGGCCGTGCCTGATCGTCGAGACCGAGGCGCGCATCCGCAGCCTCCGGACGGCTTATGGCCTGCGTGGAACCGGACGCTGAGCCGGCACAGAGGTCTTGAGCCTGTCATCGCGGCCGGCTAAGGGCTCCGGCCATGACCACACGCTACGCCATCTATGCCGCGCCGCCGCCCGACGATCCGCTGTGGAGCTTCGGTTCCGCCGCGATCGGTTACGATGCCGCCACCGCCCGCGATCTGCCGTTTCCGGCGGAACCGCCGGGCGACGCGGCCGATTGGGCCGAACTGACCGAGGATCCGCGGCGCTATGGTTTCCACGGCACGCTGAAAGCACCGTTCGAACTGGCCAACGAGGCGAGCGAGGCCGATCTGCTCGAAGCGGTCATGGTCTTCGCCGATCGTCGCCCGGCGGTCACCGTGCCGGCCTTGACGGTGGCGACGCTCGGCTCCTTCGTGGCGCTGGTGCCGGCACAGCCTTGCGCAGATCTCCTGACGCTGGCCGCCGATTGCGTCCGTGTCTTCGACCCGTTCCGGGCGCCGATGAGCCCGGCCGACCGGGCGCGCCGGCTGAAGAGCCCGCTGACCGAACGGCAGATCGGCCATCTCGACGACTGGGGCTATCCCTATGTCTTCGAGGACTTCCGCTATCACATGACGCTGACCGGCTCGCTGCCGGAGGCACGGCGCGAGCCGGTCCGCTCCGCTTTGGCGGAGCGCTACCAGGCGGTCGCCGCGCCGTTCCGGCTCGACGCCCTGGTGGTGTTCAGGCAGGCGCGGCGCGACCAGCGCTTCACCATTCTCGGGCGCTTCGCCTGCGAAGGCTGAGCCGGCCGTCCCGGCGGGAGGCCGGCCGCGATCAGATCGGCTGGCCGACGTCGATGCGGTTGCCGTCCGGATCCTCGAAGACGAAGGCCCTCAGGCCGTAGTCCTTGTCGCGCAAGCCCTTGATGATCCTGATGCCGTGGCGCTGACAGACGGCATGCAGGCCGTCGACGTCCTCGACCATCAGGTGAATGACGTTATAGGGCGGTGCCCGATAGGTCGGGTCCAGCGTCAGATGCAGTTCGGCCTTGTCGCGCTTCAGGATCATGAAGCCGACCGGGTCGCCGTTTTCGAAGGTTTTCGTGAAGCCCAGGATCTCGGCATAAAAGGCTTGGGCCTTGGTGATGTCGCGCACCGGCAACATCGCGGCGATCCGTCCGAAACGGATGCCGTGGTCAGCATTTTCGGTCATGGCATGAACTCGATTGGGAAGCGGCTGGCCGGGCCGGACGGTGCCGGTAAGACGCCAGTGCCCCTGGTTTCGGTCATGAGACGGTGCCCACGACGGCTTCCATATCATCGCCGGCCGGTGCCGCCAACGGTTCTGGTTGCGCCGGCTGGCCGCGCGACCTCGTGGTCTTTCGCCGATCTGATCTCGTCGATCGGCTCTCACCCCTTATCGGCGCGCCCATGTCCGCTATAATCAACCGCGAGCCCGGCCCCGGCCGGTCCAGGGACATCACGGAAAAACATTCCAGGGAGGACGACCCATGCCGATCATTCTCAACCGCCGCGGCGCGCTGCTGGCCGGCGCCGGCGGCGCACTGGTGCTCGGTGCGCCTGCGCTCGCCCAGTCGCGCCAACGGCTGACGGTCGCCACCGGCGGCACCGGCGGCGTCTATTTCGTCTATGGCGGCGGTCTTGCGCGCGTCCTGTCCGAGAAGGTGCCGAATACCCATGTGACGGCGCAGGTGACCGGCGGCTCGGTCGACAATGTCAATCTGGTCTCCACCGGCGACGCCGATGTCGGCTTCTCGACCCTCGATTCGGTGGTCGACGCGCTCGCCGGCACCGCTGCCTATGCCCAGGGCGGCAAGCGTGAGGTCAGCGTGGTCGCGGTGCTCTACGACAATGTCTTGCACGTGGTCGCCAACCCGTCCCTGAACTCGGTCGCCGACATGAAGGGCAAACGCATCGGCGTCGGCTCGGCGGGATCGTCGACGGAGGGCTGGGCGGACCGCACGCTGGAGGCGGCCGGCCTCAACCCGCGCACCGACATCACGCGCGACAATCTCGGCGTGGCCGAATCGGCCAATGCGCTCGCCGACGGCAAGATCGCCGGCTTCTTCTGGGGCGGCGGCGTGCCCACGGCCGCGGTGCGCGACCTCGCGCAGGGCGGCCGGACACCGATGAAGATCCTCGATTCGTCGAAGGAACTGGTCGCCATCGACAAGAAATATCCCGGCCTCTACCGGCTCTACACGATGCAGCCGAATTCCTATGGCGGCCAGACGACGGCGGTCCCGTGCATTGGCGTCGCCAATGTCCTGGTGGTCAATTCCAAGGCGCCGAATGCCCTGGTGAACACCATTCTGGAGGGCATTTTCAGCAACCTGACCGATGTCGCGGCTATTCATCCGGAGGCGCGGCGTCTCACCCTGCAGAGCGCGGCCACCAAGACCGCCGTCGCGTTTCACCCGGCGGCCGAGGCTTTCTACAAGTCGAAGGGCGTGGCGATGTAAGCTGCGGCCGGCCAGCGCAATGCGCAAGCGGGTTTCGTGAAAAGAGCCGGGATGGCGGTGCCGTCCCGGCTTTTTTTGTGCCGCCAACCGGTTATGGTCGCCCCGACCATGGGGACAGGGCCGCATTGAACGGACCGTCCCGGGTATGCGAGGGGACGGCGAATGACGGCAAGCGCAGCGAGGACTCCGGCGGCGGCCCAGGCCGAAGAACGGCAATTGAGCGCCGAGGAGATCGAAGCTCTCTCTTCCGATTCGGAAGGCGGCCCGGCGCGGCGCTTGTCGGGATGGCTCGGCTGGCTGACCGGGGGAACCTGCTTCCTGATCGGCGCCTATGCGCTCTACTGGACCCAGTTCTCGATCAATACGACGATCTATCGCTCGTCCTTCCTGGTCATGTGCCTGGCGCTGACCTTCATTCTCTATCCCTTGACCAAGACCGGCGCGGACGGCCTGCCGAAGACCCGCCGGCCGGGCGTCGAGGAAATGCTCTGCGCGCTGACCTCGGTGGCGCTGATGCTCTACCTCCTGCACAATCCGAACCCGATGTTCGCGGTGTTCGGCCGATCGACCTTCGCCTATGGCCTCGGCGTCGTCGTGGCGTTGTGCTTCCTCAGCTACCCGCTGCTGGTCAGCAACCAGACCCTGGCGCGCTACCAGCCGGTCGACTGGATCTTCGCCGCCATCGGCATCTACGCGGCGGTCTATCTGGCCTTCAACATCGAGGAATACAAAGTCCGCTCGATGCGCCCCTCGGCCGATGAGATGGTGCTGGGGCTGACGCTGATCCTGCTGATCCTGGAGGCGACCCGGCGCACTGTCGGCTGGATCCTGCCGGCGATCGCGGTGGTGTTCCTGATCTATTGCTATGCCGGCACCGGCTGGCTGATCCCCGACGTGTTCGAGCATCGCGGCTTCACGCTGAACCGCATCATCGGCCAGAATTACCTGACGCTCGAAGGCATCTTCACCACGCCGCTCGACGTCGCGGCGACCTTCATCATCCTGTTCACCATCTATGGCGCGGTGCTCGATCGCGGCGGCGCCGGCAAGTTCTTCATCGAATGGGCCTTCGCGCTGTTCGGCAAGAAGGCCTCGCCCTCGGCGCCGGGCCGCGCGGTGGTCGCCTCGGGTTTCCTGCTCGGCACGGTCTCGGGCTCGGGCGTCGCCACCACGGTGACCGTCTCGTCGCTGGCCTGGCCGATGCTCAAGCGCTCGGGTTATACGCCCGAGGTCGCCGGCGGCATGCTGTCGGCCGCCGGCATCGGCGCGACGCTGTCGCCACCGACGCTCGGGGCCGCAGCCTTCATCATCGCCGAGTTCCTCGACGTCGATTACCTGCAGATCCTGATCTACGCGACCATCCCGACCATCCTCTATTACGTCTCCTGCTGGCTGATGACGGAGGCCGACAGCCGGCGGCTCAACGTGCGCTCGGTGCGCACCTCGGATGCTTCGCTCTGGGAGCTGACCAAGGCCGGCGGCTATCACTTCCTGTCGCTCGGCGCGATCGCGGTGTTCCTTGTGCTCGGCTATTCCAGCTTCATGTCGGTCTACTGGTCGATCGTCGTGGCTTTCGTGCTGTCGATGCTCCGGCCGGAAAGCCAGCTGGTGACGCGCACGGCTTTCGCCGCCGGCTGCGTCGGGGCGGTCGCGGCCTATCTGTTCGGCAGCTCGGACCTGCCACGCGCCGTCGGGCTGCACGAATTGTTCGACGCGCGCGTTTCGGTGGCGAGCTTCTGGGGCATCGCCGTGGCGATCGTGGTGTCGGGGGCACAGAGCCTGATCGCCATGCGCGCCGGCCGGCCGGCCCCCGACGGCGGGACCGGCATGATCGACGCGCTGGTCGACGGCACGCGCTCGACGCTCGGCATCGTCGCGACCTGCGCCTGCGCCGGCATCATCGTCTCGGTGGTCAATCTCACCGGCCTCGGCCTGACGATCTCGGGCATCATCATCTCGGCCGGCGGCTCCAATGTCTTCCTGATCCTGCTGATGGCGGCGCTCGCCATGTGGATCCTCGGCCTGTCGGTGCCGGTGACGGCGAGCTACATCATCGCAGCGGTCATGCTGGTGCCGGCGCTGGTCAAGGTCGGTGTGGCGCCGGCCGCGGCCCACATGTTCATGTTCTATTATGCCGTGCTCGCCGACGTCTCGCCGCCGACGGCGCTGGCGCCCTTCGCGGCCTCGGCCATTACCGGTGGCGACCCGTTCCGCACCACCATGCAGGCCTGGAAATACACCTTGCCGGCCTTCATCGTGCCTTTCATGTTCTGCCTGACGCCGGAAGGCGCGCAGCTCCTGATGCTGGTGCCGTCGGGCGTGAACGCGGCGGGCGCCACCATTTATGGCGCTCCGAGCGGCATGTTGGCCTGGATCTCGGTGATCTGGGCGACGCTCACCGGCTGCCTGGCGCTGGTCGGCCTCTGCGTCATGTTCACCGGCTATGCCCTCGATCAGGCCAACTGGCCGGAGCGGCTGCTCTGCCTGGTCGGCGGCGCCCTGCTGCTGACCACCAATACCTATGCGGACTTCGCCGGTCTCGTCTTCCTCGGCGCGGGCTTGGCCTTGCACTGGGTGCGGGTGAAGAATGCAAAGGCCATCCCGACCTGACAGGACACCATGATGACGCATCGCCTCGACGCCGGCGCCGACACCGCCCATTGGGGCTATTTCGAAGCGGCGCTCGCGCCCAGGCTGACCATCGGCTCGGGTGAGCGGGTGACCATCTCGACCGTGTCGGGCGGCGCCGACGTGCTGCCGGATCCGAGCTGGGGCATTCCGCCCGGGCTGACCGCGATCCAGCAGCGCTTCGGCGGGCCGGCCTTGCCCGGCCATATCTGCACCGGCCCGGTGGCGGTCACCGGGGCAAAGCCCGGTCATGTGCTGCAAGTCGATATCGAGGCGATCGAGCTGCATTACGACTGGGGCTATACCTTCGTCGCGCCGCTGGTCGGGGCGCTGCCCGATGACGTCAAGGCGCGCCGGCTGTTCCATTCACGCATCGACCGGCAGGCCCGGCTCGCCCGCATGCCCTGGGGCCACGACATCCCGCTCGACCGGCCGTTCTTCGGCGTGATGGCGGTGGCGCCGCCGGCCGAATGGGGCCGGATCAACACGCTGCCGCCGCGGCGCAATGGCGGCAATCTCGACAACAAGGAACTGGTGGCCGGCACCACGCTCTACCTGCCGGTTCATGTCGCCGGCGCCAATTTCTCGGTCGGCGACGGCCATGGGGCGCAGGGCGACGGCGAGGTCTGCATCACCGCCATCGAGACCGGGCTGATCGGCACGTTCAAGCTGACCGTGCGCGACGACATGAGCCTGACCTGGCCCATGGCGGAGACGCCGACCCATGCCATCACCATGGCCTTCGATCCGGATCTCGACGCGGCCGTTCAGATCGCCTTGCGCGGCATGATCGACCTAGTCACCGCCCGTTCGGGCCTCGACCGCGACGAGGCTTTCGCGTTGCTGTCACTGGTCGCCGACGTCCGGGTGACCCAGGTGGTCAACGGTAACAAGGGCATCCACGTGATGATCGACAAGAAGTGGCTCGAGAAGGTCAGGTGAGGGGAGGGGAGCGGACGTGTGACACGGACCGACCGGCGGCCGGGAAATCGCGACGTCATCCCCGGCCGAGCCCGGCAGAAGCCCGTGCTTCTGCCGACGCGAGGGGAAGGGGATCCAGGAGTCGACAGGCTGCGACGTCAGCGCATCAATTCATAAGGAATCCACCGGGATGAGGTGATTTCGCAGCGGCACGGCTTCTGCCCTGCAACTCCTGGATCCCCTTCCCCTCGCGCCGCTCGGCCGGGGATGACGTAGAGCATTTTTCGGCCACGGGTTGGTGCACCCACCGCCTCATTCCCACGGAACACCCTTGACGATCACCTCGGCGAGCGCGGTCACCGCCACCGCCTGCAGCTTCTCGCCCTTGGCGCGCGATGCCTTGCGTGCGTCGCCGATGACGCCCGAAGGGGCGAAGCTCCTGATCGAGCGCCAGCGCTGCACGACCGGCAGCAGCACGTCGCGCGAATTGGTGAAATTCGGTCCATGGGCCTCGGCGAACCTGTCCTCGCGCACGGCGTCGGGGGCGGCCACCATCATCATCGAGGTCTCGACCTCGCAGGCATGCAGCACGCTGTCCTGGTCTTCGAGCAGCGGCGCGAAGGCCGGCTGGGCCAGTTCGAAATAGGTGGTGGCGGCGACTTCGACGCCGGTCTCCCTGGTGATATCGGGCAGGAACGCGTTCAGCGCGGAGACATTGCCGCCATGGCCGTTGACGATCAGCACGCGCTTGAAGCCATGGCGCTTCAGCGAGGTGACCAGGCAGATCAGCACGGCCCGGTAGGTCGGAATATCCAGGGTGAAAGTGCCGCCATGGTCCATGTGATGCTCGGCCATGCCGACCCAGAGCGTCGGTGCCACCACGACCGGACGCCGGTCCTGAGCCTGTTCGGCGGCCAGCCGGCAGACCGTGCCGCACAGGATGGTGTCGACGCCGGTGCCCAGATGCGGCCCATGCTGTTCGGTCGAGGCGACCGGCAGGATGACCAGCGCGCCGGCCGCCGCGAGATCGTTCAGTTCGGGCGCGGTGAGCTTCAACCATTCGACGGAAGGCAGCTTCGGTCTCGGCATGTCGGTCTCCCTCTGAGGCCCGGGAGACTTCCACGCCGGCGGCGAGGGGTCGAGCGGCGTTGTACCGCAGCAGCGCATCCCCCTTATTCACCAGAACGAGGTTGTTCTTGGCACGCCGATCGCTAGTGTCCCCGCCATGACAACGCCCGACATCATTCATCTTGCCACCGACATTGGCGGCACCTTCACCGACATCGTCCTCGAAAAGGGCGACGAGCGCTTCACCACCAAGGTGTTGACCACGCCGCACGCGCCCGAGGAGGCGGTGGTCGAAGGCACGCGCCTGGTGCTGAAACAGGCCGGCATCGGCTTCGCCGACCTGGGCGTCTTCGTCCACGGCACGACGCTCGCCACCAATGCGGTGATCGAGCGCAAGGGCGCGCGCACCGCGCTGATCGCCACCGACGGCTTTCGCGACGTGATCGAGATCGCCGACGAGGGCCGTTACGACCAATACGACATCTTCATCGACAAGCCGCGCCAGCTGGTGCCGCGCAAGCTGCGCTACACCGTGCCCGAGCGCATCGACGTGATGGGCAAGGTCTGGGTGCCGCTCGACGAGGCGGCCCTGCGCAAGGTGGCGCAGGAGCTGAAGGCGCAGGATGTCCAGGCGGTGGCCGTCGCCTTCATCCATTCCTATGCCAATGGCGCCCATGAGGCGCGTGCCGGCGAGATCCTGGCCGAGGAACTGCCCGGCATCGAGGTGACGCTGTCATCGGAAGTCTGCCCGGAAATGCGCGAATACGAGCGCACCTCCACCGCCATCGCCAATGCCTATGTCCAGCCGCTGATGGCCGGCTATCTCGGCCGGCTGAAGTCGCGCTTCGCCGCGGAAGGTTATCAACGGCCGATCCACCTGATGACCTCGGGCGGCTCGCTGGCGACGCTGGAGACGGCGGCGCGCTTCCCGATCCGCCTGGTCGAATCGGGCCCGGCCGGCGGTGCGATCCTGGCCGCCCACATCGCCGCCGAACGCGCCGAGGACAAGGTCCTGTCCTTCGACATGGGCGGCACCACCGCCAAGATCTGCCTGATCCACGACGCCACCCCCTATAAGGCGCGCACCTTCGAGGTCGACCGCCAGTCGCGCTTCATGAAGGGCTCGGGCCTGCCGGTGCGCATTCCGGTGATCGAAATGGTCGAGATCGGCGCCGGCGGCGGTTCGATCGCCCGGGTCGACGGCCTCAAGCGCATCACCGTCGGGCCGGATTCGGCGGCCTCGGTTCCCGGCCCGGCCTGTTATGGCCGTGGCGGCACCAATCCGACGGTGACCGATGCCGACGTGGCGCTCGGCAAGATCGATCCCGGCCGTTTCGCCGGTGGCGCGATCACGCTTTATCCCGAGCAGTCGGCGGCGGCGCTCGAAGCCTCGGTCGGCAAGCCTTTGTCGCTCGGCATGTCGATGGCCGCCCATGGCGTTGCCGAGATCGTCGACGAGAACATGGCCAATGCCGCCCGCGTCCATTCGGTGGAGCGCGGCGTGGTGGTCGGCGACCATACCATGGTGGCCTTTGGCGGGGCGGCGCCGCTGCATGCGGCACGGCTTGCCGAAAAGCTCGGCATTTCGCGCATCATCATTCCCGCCGATGCCGGCGTCGGCTCGGCGATCGGCTTCCTGCGCGCGCCCGCGGCCTATGAGCTGGTCCATTCCAAGTTCATGCGGCTGGACAAGTTCGATGTCGCCGAGGCGACGGCGCTGCTCAGCCATATGAGTCAGGAGGCGAGCGCGCTCGCCAAGGCGGCGGCCGGCGGCCGGCCGCTGCACGAAACCCGCACCGCCTTCATGCGCTATACCGGCCAGGGCCACGAGATCGCCGTGGCGCTGCCGAACCGGGCACTGACGGAAGCCGACATCGCGATGATGCGCGAGCATTTCGAGACCGGCTATCGCCAGCTGTTCGCCCGCCATATTCCCGGAGCGGCCATCGAGATCCTGTCCTGGGCGCTGCTGGTGACCACCGACACGGCCAAGCCGGCGGTGCTGAAGACGCCCGAGCGCAAGGCCGGGCCGCAGCCGATCGGCTCGCGGCCGGTGTTCGACGGCCGCAGCGGCAAGACCGTCGACGTGCCGATGATCGACCGCTCGACCATGACGCCCGGAGCGGTGGTCGCCGGTCCGGCGATCATCGTCGAGGCGGGAACCTCGACCTTCGTCACCGCCACGTTCGACGCCGAACTCGATGCCGGTTTCGGCCTGGTCCTGACCGCCAAGACGGCGGACAAGACCGCTGCCGCCAAGGGAATTTGATCGCCATGACCCAGCTTTCCGATATCGATCTGCAGGTCATGTGGAACCGCCTGATCGCGGTGGTCGAGGAACAGGCCCAGGTGCTGCTGCGCACGGCCTTTTCGGCGATCGTGCGCGAGGCCGGCGATCTCTCCGCCGGCGTGTTCGACCGCGAGGGCAACATGCTGGCCCAGGCGGTCACCGGCACGCCCGGCCACGTCAATTCCATGGCCGAAAGCGTCAGGCACTTCGTCCGCACCTTCCCGGTCGAGACGATGCGCGAAGGCGACATCTACATCACCAACGACCCGTGGATGGGCACCGGCCACCTCAACGACTTCGTGCTGACAACGCCGGCCTTCCACAAGGGCAAGCTGGTGGCGCTGTTTTCCTGCACCAGCCACCTCATGGATATCGGCGGCATCGGCTTCGGTCCCGATGCCACCGACGTGTTCATGGAAGGGCTCTACATTCCGCTGTTGAAGCTCGCCGACAACGGCAAGCTCAACGAGACCCTGATGGCGATGATCCGGGCCAATACGCGCCTGCCGATCGACACCGAGGGCGACGTCTATTCGCTCGCCGCCTGCAACGATGTCGGCTGCGAGCGGCTGTCCGCCATGATGACCGAGTTCGGGCTCGACGATCTCGACGTGCTGTCGGAGCATATCCTCAGCCGTTCGCGCGCCGCCGTGCTCGAGGCGATCGCCGCCATGCCGCAAGGCTCCTGGTCGAACACCATGACGGTCGACGGTTATGACGAGCCGGTGACGCTGGCCGCCACCGTCACCGTGTCGAAGATCGGCATCCATGTCGACTTCGCCGGCACCGGACCCGCTTCGCGCCGCGGCATCAACGTGCCACTCGCCTATACCACCGCCTATACCGTGTTCGGCCTTGCCTGCATTGTCGGCAAGGACATTCCGAACAATGCCGGGTCGCTCGCGCCGCTGACCGTGTCGGCGCCGGAGAACTCGATCGTCAATGCGCTGAAGCCGAAGCCGGTCGCCTCGCGCCACGTGATTGGCCAGATGCTGCCCGACGTGGTGTTCGGCGCGCTGCGCCAGGCGATCCCCGAGCGGGTGCCGGCCGAGGGCACGTCCTGCCTGTGGAACCTCAATGTCCGTGGCCAGACCGAGGATACCGGACTCGGCAATTACGGGTTCACCATGGCGGTGACCTCCAATGGCGGCACCGGTGCCCGGCCGTTGAAGGACGGGCTGTCGGCGACCGCCTATCCCTCCGGCGTCAAGGGCACGCCGGTCGAGATCGCTGAATCGATCACCCCGCTGATCTTCTGGCGCAAGGAGTTCCGCGAGGATTCCGGCGGCGCCGGCAAGACGCGCGGCGGTCTCGGCCAGGTGATCGAGGTCGGCAGCCGCATCGGCAAGCCGTTCGACCTGCTCGCCGCCTATGACCGGATCGACCATCCGGCGCGCGGCCGCGACGGCGGCAAGGACGGCGCCGCCGGCGCCGTCGCGCTGAAATCGGGTGTCAAGCTGAAGGGCAAGGGCTTCCAGCTCATTCCCCCTGATGACCGCCTGGTGGTGATGACGCCGGGCGGCGGCGGCATCGGCGATCCGACGGCGCGTGACCGGGCGGCGCTCCACCAGGACCTGTCGGAGGGCCTGGTCAGCCAGGCCGGCGCCAAGGTTTATGGCGGCTGAGCTTCGACATCTGGCGGCGGGCGGGCGCCAATGCCCGCCGAGCGGCCCGACGCCCGATGATCAAAGGCTCGCGGCCGACCGGGTCGCCTGGTCATAGAGGCCGGAGAGCGCACGCATCTCGGCCGCGATGCGGCTCAGCTCGACCGCGTCGGAGCCGAAGGCCTGCACCCCCTTGATCAGCAGGGCTTCACGGATCTCGCGGTAGCGCAGGCAGAATTCGGCGCCCTTGGTAGTGGTCCCGATCGCCTTTTCCTTGCCCACCTTCTCACCCTTCACCAGGCCTGCCGCCTCCAGCTTCTTCACCGCATAGGTGACGAGGTGGGTGTCCTCGACATTCAGCACCAGGGCGATATCGGCCATGCGCTTCGGCCGGCCGCGATGATTGACGGTGTGGCAGATCAGCACTTCGAGCGGCGACAGGCCGGGCATTCCGGCGGCGGCCGAACACCGTGTCATCCAACGGTCGAAGGCGTGGCCGACCAGGATCAATCCGAACTCGAATTCCGACAATGCCGGCATCGCGCCGGAGGCGAGATGGGCCGAGGAGACGATCGGACCGAGCGTCGGTGCGGGAGCCGTTGGAGCGGCGGGCGTCGGGGTCGAGGGCATCGGCGATTCTCTCGCGGATTGAGGCTGGGCGACGAGGCTTGATTTAAGGAGGGGATCTTATCGAAATCAAATCAATAAAACGATGATAAATTATCGACGATACGTTGACATCAGATTTTTGTTGCGCAATTCTCCTGCCTGAGAGTTGTTTCATGTCGCAGGCGAGGGGCGCGGCGGGCGAATTCGCGCGTTCCAGTGTGCACCGCAATGCACGCGTGCCTCTTGTCTTGAACGTGAAACAGCGATCCAATTGCCGGATAAAGGCAAGCAGCCTCGACCGCCTGACAAAGGCGGGACCATCCAGAGATCAGGGACTTCAGGAGCTTCTCCCATGTTCGACCGCCGTCAGATTCTCGCCGGCATGGCCGGTGCGACCGCGCTTGCCGCGCCGACCGTTTTGCGCGCCCAGACCTCCTGGGACATGCCGGTGCCCTATACCGACGGCACCTATCACACCCAGAACGTGCGCTGGTGGGTCGAGGAGATCACCAAGGCGACCGGCGGATCGATGAAGATCCAGGTCCATTCGAACAATTCGTTGATCCGGCTGCCGGAAATCCTGCGCGCGGTGTCGACCGGCCAGGTCGCCGCCGGCGAGATCCTGGTCAGCCAGTTCGGCAACGAGGATCCGTTCTACGAACTCGACTCGATCCCCTTCCTGGCCCAGGGCCTCGATCAGGCGATGAAGCTGCACGAGGCCTCGAAGGCCCAGCTCCAGGCCTCGCTGCAGAAGCGCGGCATCCGCATGCTCTATGCCGTCGCCTGGCCGAGCCAGGCCTTCTATTCGAAGACGCCGATCAATTCGGGTGCCGACATGCGCGGCATGAAGTTCAGGACCGTCAGCCCGATCACCTCGCGCATGGCCGAACTGCTCGGCGCCGTGCCGACCGCGGTGCAGGCCTCCGAAGTGCCGCAGGCCTTCGCCACCAATATCGTCACGGGCATGATCACCTCCGGCGCCACCGGCGTTCAGTCGCGCGCCTGGGAATTCTCGAGCCAGTTCGTCAACCTGCGCGCTTCCATGCCGAAGAATGCCGTTCTGGTGAACGAGCGCGCCTGGCAGCGCCTGCCGGAGCCGGTCAAGCAGGCCATGCTGGCCGCCTCCGCCCAGGCCGAGCCGCGCGGCTGGAAGCTCGCGGCGGAAGTCGAGATCGCCTCGATCGAGGAGTTGCGCAAGAACGGCATGACCATTGTCGAGCCGAGCGCGCAGCTGCTGACCGACGTCAAGGCGGTCGGCGCCAAGCTGACCGAGGAGTGGATCGCCAAGACCGGCGATACCGGCAAGTCGGTCATCGAGAAGTTCCGTTCGAGCGTGCGCGCCTGATCGGTCGAGACAGCTCGCGACCCGATCGCACCGGTAATCGGCGCATCCCGCGCCGGTTGCCTGTTGTGCCGTGGTTGCCGCGGCCCTGATCCGGTCTCTTGCGGGCCGCCGATATCGCCATGTTCATCCGTTCCTGACATCTCGCTCGCCGTCGCCGCATCCTCAGGGGATCGCGGCCGCAAACCACAGGCTGGTCATGCGAAAATTGCTCGATAATCTCTATTTCGGAACGGCTCTGCTCGGCGCCGTGGCGGTCTTCGCCATCTGCGCCATCATGATGGCGCAGGCCACGTTGCGATTGAGCGGCACCTTGCTGCGCGGCGCCGATGACGTCACCGCCTGGGTTTGCGCCGCCGCCGCCTTCCTGCCGCTGGCCGCGACCTTCAAGCGCGGCGAGCTGGTGCGCATGGGCATCATCGTCGAACGCTTCTCGGACAAGACGGCGCGCTGGATCGAGCTCGTCGCGCTCGCCATTTGCGCTGCCTTCGGCGCCTACCTGTCCTATTGGCTCTGCAATATGGTCTATGAGAGCTTTGTCTTCGACGAGCGCGGGCAGGGGCTGTTGCCGATTCCGATCTGGATCCCGCAGGCGCCGGTGGCGATCGGCGCCATCGTGCTCGCCATCGCTGTTGTCGACGAGTTCGTCCGCGTCGCCTCCGGCCTGGTGCCGACCTATGTCCAGCAGGTCCGCGACCGCCATGCGGCCGGCGATTATTCGGGCGAGGTCTGAACCATGGGCGCGCTCACCATCGGCACCCTCCTGCTCGTCGTCATGTTCGCCACCCTGACGGTTGGCGCCTGGATCGGCTTTTCGCTCGCCATTACCGGCTGGGTCGGCATGGCCTTCTTCACCAATTCCTCGCCCGGCCTCAATCTCGCGACCGCGGTCTGGCAGTCGGTCGCCTCCTGGGAACTGGCGGCACTGCCGCTGTTCGTCTGGATGGGCGAGATCCTGTTCCGCACCAATCTGGCCAACCAGATGTTCGTCGGGCTGGCGCCCTGGCTCAGGCGGCTTCCCGGCCGGCTGCTGCACGTCAACGTGCTGGCCTGCGGCATTTTCGGTTCGGTGTCCGGCTCGTCGGCGGCGACCGCCGTCACCATCGGCAAGATGACCGTCCCGGAACTGAAGCGGCGCGGCTATCCCGACTCCATTTCGCTCGGTTCGCTCGCCGGCTCCGGCACTCTCGGCATCCTGATCCCGCCATCGATCATCATGGTCGTCTACGCGGTCGCCGCCGAAGTCTCGATCATCCAGATTTTTCTCGCTGGCTTCCTGCCCGGCCTGCTCGTGATGGTGCTGTTCTCCGGCTATATCGTCGTCTGGGCATTGCTCAATCCGGACAAGGTGCCGGCCGACGACCTCGGCGAGATGAGCTTCAAGGAAAAGCTCGTCGCGTCGAAAGAGCTGATCCCGTGCATGCTGCTGATCGTCATGGTCATCTGGGTGATCGTCGCGGGCTATGCGACGGCGACCGAGGCCGCGGCCTTCGGCGTGGTCGGGTCGCTGGCGCTGGCCTGGTGGGGCAATTCGCTGACCTGGGAGCATTTCCAGGAAAGCCTGTTCGGCGCCACCCGGCTCTCGGCCATGATCATGTTCATCCTGGCCGGCGCCGCCTATCTGACGCTCGCCATGGGCTTCACCGGCATCCCCCGGGCGCTGGCCGAATTCGTTGCCTATCTCAATCCGTCGAAATTCCAGCTGATCGCGGTGCTGACGGTGATGTACATCATCCTCGGCACGGCGCTGGACGGCGTCTCGATGATCGTGCTGACCACCACCATCGTGCTGCCGATGATCCAGAAGGTCGGCATCGATCCGGTCTGGTTCGGCATCTTCATCGTGCTGCTGGTCGAGATCGCCGAGGTGACGCCGCCGGTTGGCTTCGTGCTCTTCGTGCTGCAATCGATGAGCGGCCGCGACAGCTGGTTCGTCGCCTATGCCTCGCTGCCGTTCTTCCTCATGCTGGTCATCGCCATTGTCATCATCACGGTCTTCCCCGATATCGTGACGGTGCTGCCACGCATGTTCGTGGAGGCGACGCAGGCCGGCGGTCCACGTTAGGATCGCCGGACTACCTCGCCATCCAGCCTGGTCCCAGTTCATGAGGTCCGCGATGGGCGCGCCCATCCCGCCGCGCTTCCTTGCCTGCGGCGACACCGCCGTCACGGTGGAGTTCGGCACCGAGATCGACGACGCGGTCAACGCGCTCTGCCTCGCCTTCGACGAGGCATTGACCGCGGCGGCCATTCCGGGGGTCGTCGAGACCTTGCCGACCTATCGCTCGGTGATGGTGCAGCTCGATCCCCTGACCATCGACATGGCGGCATTCGAGGCCCGGGTGCTGGCCGTGCTCGACGGTCTCAAGCCTTCGGCCGCCAAGCCGAAACGCTGGAAGGTGCCGGTGGTCTATGGCGGCGAATTCGGCATCGATCTCGCCGACGTCGCGAGCGCCCATGGCCTGACCGTCGAGGAGGTGATCCGGCGCCATTCGAGCCGGATCTATCGTGTCGCCATGCTCGGCTTCCTGCCGGGCTATTGTTACCTGTCGGGCGCCGATCAGAGCATTGCCTTGCCGCGGCGCATCGATCCGCGCATCAAGACGCCGGCCGGCACCGTGTCGATCGGCGGCGTCCAGGCGCTGTTTGCCTCCGTCGAGGCGCCTTCCGGCTGGCATTTGCTCGGCCGGACGCCGGTGCGCAATTTCATGCCCGATCGCGATCCGGTGTTCCTGGTCGGCGCCGGCGACGAGGTGGTGTTCGAGCCGATCGAGGCGGCACGCTGGGACGCGCTCGACCGTGCGGCGGCGGCCGGCGAACCGGTGGTCGAGGAGATCGTAGCATGACGCATCTCCTGGTCAGGGATTGCGGCGCCGGAACCACGATCCAGGATGCCGGACGGTTCGGCTACCAGCGCTACGGTGTCGGTCCGGCCGGCGCCATGGACCGTGTCGCGCTGGCGATCGCCAATATGTTGGTGGGCAACGCGCCGGGAACCGGCGCGATCGAATTCACCGTCATGGGCGGGTCGTTCCAGGTCGAGGGCGGCGAGGTTCGCCTGGCGCTGGCGGGGGCTGCGGCCGACCTGAAGGTCGACGGCGAGCCGGTGCCGCCGCTGTCGAGCGCCACGGCGCGCGCCGGCCAGGTCGTCAGCGTCGGTCCGGCCAGGCTCGGCAGCTTCATGATGCTGGCGGTGTCGGGTGGCTTCGATCTGAAACCCGATCTCGGCAGCCAGTCGTTTCACCTGCGTGCCGGCCTCGGCGGTGTCGGGCGCGAGCGGGTGAAGGCCGGCCAGAAACTGCCGGTCGCCGGCGCGCCGGCCGGGCCGGAACTGACCGTGACGGTGCCACCGCGCGTCAATGCCGGCTCCTATCGCGTCGTGCTCGGACCGCAGGACGACTATTTCTCCGAAGCCGGCATCGCGACCCTGACCGGCGAGGCCTATGCCGTCTCGGCCCAGGCCGACCGCATGGGCTATCGCCTGAGCGGGCCGAAGATCGCCCATTCCAAGGGGTTCAACATCGTCTCCGACGGCATCGCCATGGGCGCGATCCAGGTGCCGGGCTCCGGCGAGCCGATCGTGCTGTTGGCCGACCGGGGGACCACCGGCGGCTATCCCAAGGTCGCCACCATCATCTCGGCCGACCTGCCGCGCTTCGTCCAGCAGCGGCCGGGCAGCGAGGTGCGTTTCACGGTCATCTCGCGTGAGCAGGCGATCGCCGCCGCGCGCGATCAGGCGGCCATGCTGGCGGCGGTCGCGGCCGGGCTCAAGCCGGCCGGTGGCGGGCTCGATGCCGAGCGGCTGCTGTCGCTCAACCTGGTCGACGGCTGGATCAGCGCCCATGGCGCCGTGCCCATGCCGCATGACAACGACATGTGAGAAGGAGAACGATGATGGCCTCGGTCGATCTCAATTCGGACATGGGCGAGGGCTTCGGGCCCTGGCAGATGGGCGACGACGCGGCCATGCTCGACATCGTCAGTTCAGCCAATGTCGCCTGCGGCTGGCATGCCGGCGATCCCATCATCATGCATCGCACCGCCGAGGTCGCCAAGGCCAAGGGCGTGGCGATCGGCGCCCATCCGGGCTTCGGCGATCTCTGGGGCTTCGGCCGCCGGGTCATCCGCGGCGACAGCATGGCGGACCTGGAAAAGCAGATGGCCTACCAGATCGGCGCCATGCAGGCCTGCGCGGCGCTCGCCGGCCACAAGGTGACCCATGTGAAGGCCCATGGCGCGCTCGGCAACATGATCAATGACGACGAGGACATGGCGCTGGCGATCGGCCGGGCCATCAAGGCGATCGATCCTGGTCTCGTCTATGTCGTGATGCCGGGGCTGCCGACCGAACGGGCTGCCGAAAAGCTCGGCCTGCCGATGGCGCGCGAGGTGTTCGCCGACCGGACTTATGACGACAGCGGCAACCTGACCAGCCGCAAGGTCGCCGGCGCGGTGATCCATGATGCCGAGCTTGCCGCCGAGCGGGTGCTGCGCATGGTTGAGGACCGGCGGATCGTCACGGTTACCGGCAAGGTGCTCGACGTCGCGATCGATACGATCTGCGTTCATGGCGACAATTCCGCCGCGGTCGCCATGGCGCGCCGTGTCCGGGACAGGCTGGAGGCGGCGGGCATCGCCGTGAAGGCGTTCAGGTGATCAGCGGCCGCCGGTGAGCTGCGCCAGCGCACCGGCAAAGGGTTCGAACGCGAAGCGCACCGTCGCCTTGCCGGCCGGCACCTCGACCGCCCGGATCAGGCCGAAGGCGCGCCGGATCGGCACGTCGCGGCCGTCGATCCGCGCGACCCACCAGGGGTGCCAGGCATCGGCGAGCACGAGGATGCCGCCGTCGCGGGTCTCGGTTTCCACCACCACCGCGGCATTGGCGTAGCTGACGATGCGGGCAGCGCCGCCGGCGGCACGGCGGGGCGGTACCGGCCCTTCGATCGGCACGGTGTCGCGTGGATCGAGATCCAGTCTGAAGCCGGTTTCGGCCAGGCGTGCGGGTGTCGGCTCGGCGGCGGGTGCGACCCAGACACGTGGCAGGGCGCGCGGATTTTCGTAGACATAGGCGTCGTTGGTGCGGCCGACGAGCGTGAGCGCCAGTGGCGGCAGGCGCTTGTCGACCTCGGCGATCGGCACGCCGGAGACGATGAAGCGCAGGCCCAGGATGTCCGCGAGCGTCGAGCGATAGGATGGGAAGGTTGGAGGAAACCGTCGCTGCTCGGGCAGCGAGGCGATGTCCTCGGCGCCGACCAGACCGGCATAGGCGGCCGAGCGGACCGGGTTGAAACCAAGCGTGTCCTCGAAGCCGTGGACCATCGCGGCATTCTGCCAGAAATAGCCGAGGCCGATCAGCTCGACGCGATCGCGCCGGGTGGCGTCGCGGACCTGGCTGGTTCTCAAGAGCGCGACCGTGGTATTGCCGGTATCGGATCTGAGCACGTCATAGGTGTCGGGCGGCAGTGCGGTGGATTCGCTCGGTGCGTTGGTCACCGCGAGATCCAGGACCAGGACGGCGGCGAGCGCCAGCGGCAGCAGGGCCGGCTTGAATCTCGGCGCCATGGCAAGGGCGACCCATGACAGGGCGAGCGTGCCGGCGCCGATGGCCAGATGTTGCCAGGCGCTGGCCGGCGCACCTTTGAGGACGATCGCCAAGACGGCCGCGACGACGAACAGGGCTGCCAGGCCGGCCGAGGCAAGGCCGCCGGGCTTGAGCCGGCCGGTCAGCAGCAAATGCGCGCCATAGCCGGCGAGCATTGCATAGAGCCCGCCAATGACGAAGACCGCATCGGCCGGGCGGCGGAACAGGCTGACCCCGGGCAAATGCCAGAACAGCTGCAGCGCGGGCGTGTACCAGCCGAGCGCGAAGACCAGCATGACGATCAGCGCGATCGTGACATAGCGGATTTCGGCGGCCAGCGCCGCGCCGGTGCCGATGACAGCGAAGACCAGGAAGAACGGGATGGCGCCGGCATAAAGCACGCCCATGTTGCGGGCCAGGAACAGGCCGGTGTCGCCCCAGGTCGGGCTCGGCGGCCCCCAGTACTGGGCGAGCGGCCCGGCGGCGCCGTAGAGATTGCCGATGGCGAGGGTGAGCAGCGCGCCCGGATGCAGCGAGCCGCGGCCGGCGCCTTCGAGATCGATGGCGACCCGGTTCGACTGTTCGCCCCAGAGCGCGGTCAGGACGACCGGCACGGCAATGAGCGCGAGCCCGGCGACGGCGCCAGCCGCGAGCGGCGGCAGGCTGGCGCGAAACCGGGTCATGCGTCCGGCGCCGGCGAACCAATGGGCGGCGACATAGGCGGCCAGGAGATAGGTCAGCAGCAGCGCCACCTGGTCGCGGCCGAGCACCATGAGCGCGGCGGCGATGCCGGCGGCGATGCCATAGAGGAGCGACGAACGGTCGAGCGCGCGGGCGAGGAGCCACCAGGCGACCGGCCACCAGCACAGCGAGAACACCTGGTTGACGTGCTGGATGCGCCAGCTCGCCGCCGCCCCGAAGGCAAAGGCAATGGCGGCGACCAGGGCGCCGCCCCAGTGCCAGCCGCGATCGCGGAAGATCAGGATCACCGCGATGCCGCCGATCAGCAGCATGGCGAAGACCGCACGGTCCATCGCGGCGAGCGAAGGCGCGGGATCGAACAGGGCGAGCGCCAGGAGCGGGGCGGAGAAGAGCACCGATTGCGGATCGGCGATCTCCGGCGAACCGGCGAAGATATTGGGCGTCCAGAAGGCACCGCCGCTGCCATGGAGGGCGCGGGCGACGAAACCGAGATGGGGATACCAATGGGCCTTGGCGTCCCAGGGAATGGTGACGCCGCCGCTGAGCCAGGGAAAGGCCAGGATCGCCCAGGCCAGGATGAACAGCCCGACCGTGGCAGGCAGGTTGAACGGCGCGCGCGCAGGCACTTGCATCGACGGATCCGGGCTCAAGACCGGACCTTGATAACGTACCTCGGGTGTCGGCGCGATCACCCGCCGGGCACGGCCGGCATGGTCAGGCCCGCTGCAAGCGGGCCTATTCGCCGGCCTTGAGCCTGGCGAACAGCGCGTCGGTGTCGATGAAATGGCCGGCGCGCTCGCGTTTCGAGGCGAGATAACGGACATTCTCATCGGTCGGGCGACCAATGACCCGGCGTTCGGAGACGACGTGCAGCCCGGCGTCGCGCAGCGCCGCCACCTTGACCGGATTGTTGGTCATGATGTCGACCTCGGCGATGCCGAGCTTCTTCAGCATCTCGGCGGCGAAGTCGAAATGGCGCTGGTCCAGGTCGAAGCCCAGCACCTCGTCGGCGTCATAGGTGTCGAAGCCGAGCGACTGCAGCTTGTAGGCGCGCATCTTGTTGGCAATGCCGTTGCCGCGGCCTTCCTGGTCGAGATAAAGCAGCACGCCGCCGCCATTCTTGGCCATCCACTCGACGGTGCCGCGCAACTGGTCGCCGCAATCGCATTTGAGCGACCCGAAGAGATCGCCGGTGAGGCAGGCCGAATGCAGCCGGACCGGTACCGGCTTGGCGAGATCGGGCTTGCCGACGACGATCGCCACCTGATCGCGCAGGCCCTCGCCGCCACGGAACACAACGAATTCGGTCTCCGGCGCTCCTTCCAGCGGCACCGGGGCGCGGCCGACGATGCGCAGGCGCCGGACCTCGTTGCGGCGGAAATTCTTCACCGCCTCGACGCTGACCCGCTCGACATTGCTGCCGTCGAGGCTCGCAGCGTCGACCGGCACGACCACCACCACGGGCACGGTGAGCGCCAGGCGGGCGAGCTCCAGCGCGGTCTCGTCGAGGGCGTCGACCGGTGCCACCGGGGCATCGGTCTTGGCGTCGATGACCAGCGCCAGCTGCTCGATGCGCTTGAGATCGATGCTCGGCAGGGCGACGCGGCCGGGCTGGCTGCGCTCGAGCCCGAGACGCCGCAGGCGCGCGGCGGGCAGGACCAGCCGCGGCGTGCCGCTGGCCAGCTTGGCGAGCGCCTCGGCGAGCGGCGGCTCCAGGCCCTCGACGCCGCAAACCAGCACCGCCTCCGCCTCGCTCGCGATCAGGACCGGGCGCGCCGCACGAAACTCGGCAAGAGCGCGCTCGACACGGGTTTGATCGAGGTCGGCGCGAGAGCCTAGAATCCCATTCCCATCCGTCATAGAACTGCCTTCAGGCCCTGCCGTGCATGCCGACGCGAATTGCGCGCTCGGATCGATGTCCGACCGCATGTAGGAGTTTCGACATGCCAATCAAGCGCGACCGGCGCCGGAATCCCAGTTCGGGAGGCTCCCTTGTCTGATGTGGCGGAGCCAACCGTGTTTTTACACGTTGACCCTTCCGGATGCGAGAGGAGATCGACCGGCGATGCGGCAGGGCCGTTCGCCGGTTTCGACACGGCTCCCTCGACGCGCCCCTTCGTGGTGGCGCAACTCGGACAGTCGCTCGACGGGCGTATCGCGACGCTGACCGGCCATTCCAAATATATCAACCGGTCGGCGGCGCTCGATCACCTGCATCGACTGCGCGCCCAGGTCGACGCTGTCGTGGTGGGGGTCGGCACGGTGGTCGCCGACGATCCCTTGCTGACGGTCCGCCGGGTGCCCGGCCGCAGCCCGGCACGGGTGGTGATCGATGCCGGCGCCCGCTTGCCGGCCGGCGCCAAATGCCTGGCCGATGACGGCGTCAGGCGGATCGTGCTGCGCGCCGAGCCGAGCGCCGTGCCGGCAGGGGTCGAGCAATTGCTGGTGCGACGGCTCGGCCCCTCGGCCTTGTCGCCCCACGCGATCGTGGAGGCCCTGTTCGAAGCCGGGCTGAAGCGGATCCTGATCGAGGGTGGCGCCCGAACGATCTCGCTGTTCCTGGAACATCGGGCGGTCGACCGCTTGCATGTTCTGGTCGCGCCGATGATCATCGGCTCGGGAGTGCCCGGGATCGAATTGCCGCCCATCTCGGTCGTGGACGATGCCTTGCGCCCGGTGACCCGGGTGCATCAGCTGCCCGACGGAGATGTCCTGTTCGACTGCGATCTCAGGCTTGCAGCGAGCGAGGACAATGCGGATGCAGCAGCCTAAGACCATTCCAGCCGTCCAACACGCCTATTCGGCGCCGCAACGTGCGGTGCACTGGATCATGGCGGTCCTGATCATCGGCATGGTGCCGCTCGGCGTGTTCATGACCAACATTCCGTGGGAGCCGGCGCCGGGCGCCAACCCGGTCTTGAAGGGGCGCCTCTACGAACTGCACAAATCCATCGGCCTGATCATCTTCATGCTGGCCGTCCTGCGTGTCCTGCTCCGGATCTTCAAGGGCGCGCCGCCGCCCGAAGCCAGCCTTACGCCGTTGGAACGGGTGGCTTCCACCACCTTGCATCACCTGCTCTACCTCCTGATCTTCATCGTGCCGATCAGCGGCTGGGTCGCCACCTCGATGTGCTGCCCGCCGGTCAACCTGTTCTGGACGGTGCCGTTGACCTTGCCGATCTCGGGCACGCTGGAGAGCTCACAGCCGGTCTATCTCGTGCATTTCACCGCGGTCGCGCTGATGAGCTTCCTGGTCGTCGGCCATGCCGGCGCGGCGCTGATGCACCTCGTCATCAAGCGGGACGGCGTGTTCCGGCGCATGTGGCCGGCGCGGGCCTGAGCACGGCGGTTGCGGGGGCTCAAAAACGAAACCGCCGGCGCCCAGGAGGCTGCCGGCGGTCCGTTTATCGGTTCGGCCGCGCCGTGCGCGGCCATGATCCGGTGGGATCTCCTTTAGTGCACACTCCGTACACCGGCTTTCAGCCGTGTGATCTCGTCCTTCAAAAGCAACTTGCGTCGTTTCAGATCGACGATCTTTTCGTCAGGTGACGAAGGACTCGCAACGATTTCTGCCAGTTCTCGATCAAGCGCCTGATGGCGCCGTTCCAATTCCGATAGGTGCGACTGCAGGCTCATCCATGTCTCCTTTTGAGAATGGGCGTGCCGACAACGTCTCGGACGGGGTCCGCAACGCGTCGGACGACCGATGTTTTACCCCTTCTCCGGCAAAGTAAAATCACGGAATGTTACGAGCCCGGCCACAGCGACAATGCCCGGAGCGCGATATCGCCCACGGCCGGGCCGGCTGCCTTGCCCTTGGCCGCGGCGGGCGCGATAGTCGCGGCCGGCGCTTCCACGCGAGCGCGTCCGATTCCCTTGACCGGTGCGACGATGCCATTGACCGAGGACGAAGAGCGCGACATTTCGCTCGAACTGGAGCGGTTGAGGCAGGAACATCGCGACCTCGATACGGCGATCGAGGCTCTGGCCGCCCTGGTGGTGGCCGACCGGCTGCAGCTGCAACGGCTGAAGAAGCGCAAGCTCGCGCTGCGCGACCGGATTTCCTATCTCGAGGATATGCGGACACCCGATATCATTGCCTGAGCCGGGCTTTCGGCCTCCATCAGGGCCTTGCGCTCCGCCTTGCGGGCATACATGGCGAGGTCGGCGCGTGCGGTCAGGCCGGCGACGGTGTCGCCCGGCTGCGCCAGCGCCATGCCACAGGAGGCGCCGACCGCCAGGGCGTGAATTCCGGCCTGAGTCGGCGTGGTCGCGACCGCGGCCTCGATCGACCGGGCCTTGGCGGCCGCGATTTCAGCATCGAGATTCCACAGGACCAGGCCGAACTCGTCGCCGCCGAGGCGCGCGACGCTGTCGGAGCTCCTGATCGCGCCGACAAGGATCTCGGCCACGTGAACGAGCAGGACATCGCCGGCGGCATGGCCGTGGCGATCGTTGATCGGCTTGAAGCCGTCGAGATCGAGAAAGGCGACGGCCAGCGAACCGCCATAGCGGTGGACATGGTCCAAGGCCCGGCCGAGTTCGCGGTCGAACCCGCGCCGGTTGAGCACCGGGCAGAGGCTGTCCTGCTCGGACCGCGTTTCGAGGTCGCGGACGTGGCGCCGGCTCTGCTCCAGTTCGTCGCGCAGGCGATCGACCTCCGCCGCGAGCCGACGGATCGCCGAGGCAAACGGCGGCGGGCGTGAGGCCTGCGCGAGCCGTTCGTCGCGCGGGTCGGTCGGCGTGCCGGTCGCGGCACGCCTGAAGCGCAGGATTTCGGCAGAGCTACGCATGGGCAGGGCCACTCCGGACGCCGGAGATTTGGCAAATCGTGGTTAAGGCCGGGTGAATGGCGCGCCGTGCATCTTGTGGCCTTGCCGCTCGGCGTGGCTCTGCCTATGCTCTGGCGCTTCTTTCGCGAGGCCGACCGGGCCGCTGGGGAGCAGTTTGATGCCGGGAAATGCCGCGAACGGGGTGCCGCCCGTCGCCATCATCATGGGGTCCCAGTCCGACTGGGCGACCATGAGACATACCGCCGAGACGCTGGATGCGCTTGGTGTCGCGCATGAGCCGCTGATCGTCTCCGCGCATCGGACGCCGGACCGGCTCTATGATTTCGCCAAGGGCGCCAAGGCCAAGGGCTACAAGATCATCATTGCCGGCGCCGGCGGCGCTGCCCATTTGCCCGGCATGGCCGCGGCGCTCACCATCCTGCCGGTGTTCGGCGTGCCGGTGGAGAGCAAGGCATTGTCGGGTATCGACAGCCTGCACTCGATCGTCCAGATGCCCGGCGGCATCCCGGTCGGCACGCTCGCCATCGGCAAGCCGGGCGCGATCAATGCGGCGCTGCTCGCCGCCGCCTGCCTCGCGCTCCATGACGAGGCGCTGGCATCCCGGCTCGAAGCCTATCGCGCCAAGCAGACTGCCAGCATCGCGGAGCGGCCTCGTGACGACCACTGAACGGTCGGCCGGTCCCGATCAGATCATCGGCATCCTGGGCGGCGGCCAGCTCGGCCGCATGCTGGCGCTGGCCGGCGCCAGGCTCGGCCTGCGCTGCCAGGTGCTGGCGCCCGAACCGGAAAGCCCGGCCTTCGACGTGGTCCGGCGGATCACGGAAGCCGACTATTCCGACGAGATCGCGCTCGCCCGCTTCGCCGAAGATGTCGACATCGTCACCTATGAGTTCGAGAACGTGCCCGACAAGGCGGCACGCTTCCTGTCGAGCCGGCTGACCGTGCGCCCCGGCCCACGCGCGCTGACCGTGTCGCAGGACCGGGTGGTGGAAAAGACCTTCGCCCGCGACTGCGGGCTGGGCGTGCCGGATTTCGAGCCGGTCGACGACGAGGCCGATCTCGCGCGCGCGCTCGCCCGTCTCGGCCGGCCGGCGGTGCTGAAGACCCGCCGCTTCGGCTATGACGGCAAGGGCCAGGCGGTGATCCGCGACGGCGACGATGCCGCGGCGGCCTTTGCCACGATCGGCCGCCAGCCGGCGATCCTGGAGGCCTTCGTGCCGTTCACCCGCGAGATCTCGGTCATCGTCGTGCGCGGCGCGGACGGTGAGATTCGCCACTATGATCCGGTCGAGAACGTCCATCGCGACGGCATTCTACGGACCTCGACGGTGCCGGCGCGGATCGCGCCCGATCTCGCCGAGGAAGCCGCCCGGATGGGCGAGGTGCTGGCCGAGAAGCTCGACTATGTCGGCGTGCTGGCGGTCGAGCTGTTCGTCACCGCGGACGGCCGCCTGGTGGTCAATGAAATGGCGCCGCGCGTGCACAATTCCGGCCACTGGACGGAAGCCGCCTGCCATTGCTCGCAGTTCGAAAACCACATGCGCGCGGTCGCCGGCCTGCCGCTCGGCTCGACCGCCCGGCATTCGGATGCGGTGATGGAAAATCTCATCGGCGCCGATGTCGAAGCCTGGCGGGCGATTGCCGCCGAGCCGGGTGCGGTGCTGCATCTCTACGGCAAGCGCGACCAGCGCGCCGGCCGCAAGATGGGCCATGTCACGAGGCTGACGCCGCTGGCGTAGGGGCGAATAGCGAGTGGCGGTTGGCGAATGGGGGGCTCGGCGCGCGGGAAACCGGTCGGGCCTCGCCAGTCGCTGGCCGGGAGTGACGAAGAGGTTCAGGTGCGAGTCCGGCGGGTGAGATGGGCCGCCATCCGAGACCCTATTCCCCAATTCGCCACTCGCCCCTCTCACCCCAGCGTCAGCAGCACCGCCACGCCGATGACGATCAGCGCGATGCCGATGGCGTCGCGCGGGCTGGTCGCCTGCTTGATGATGGCGCCGGAGACGAGGCCGGCGAAGATCACTTCGACGAGGGCCAGCGTACGCACCTTGGCGACCGTCTCGAGGGCGAAGGCGAGGAACCAGAACTGCGAGGCGAAGGAGCCGAGGAAGCCGGCGAAGATCGACTGGCGCCAGCTCTTGAAGATGGCGATCAGCCCGGGGCGATTGAAGATCGCAAGGTAGCCGGACAGGAGCACGGTCTGGATGCCGAGGCCGCAGACCAATGTGGTGGTGGCGGCGAGCACGAAGCTGTCGGCGTCGAGCGAGCGGATGGCGCCGCGAAAGCCGATGGCCGAGACGCCGAACAGGGCCGCCGAGGCGATGCCGAGCAGAGCCGGGCGCACGGCGTTCTCCGCGCCGGGGCGCCAGGACATGAACAGGATGCCGGCGGTGGCGACGAAGATCGCCACCCAGGCCCAGAGCCCGAGATGGTCGCCCAGGATGATGACGCCGAACAGCGCCACCAGCACCGGTTCCAGCTTGGTATAGGCGGTGGTCACGACGAAGGAGCGTTCCTGCATCGCGGCGAGCATCAGGGCGGTGGCGCCGATCTGCGCCAGCGCGCCGGCCACGGTCCAGGCGAAGAAGGTCGCGTGCAGCGGGATGCCGGCGCTGGGAAGCGTCAGTTTCACCAGGCCGAGGAAGATCAGCGAGAACGGGAAGCCGTAGAGAAAGCGCACATGGGTCGCGCCAATGGTGCCGAGCGTCGTGGTGAGACTGCGCTGCATGGCATTGCGGGCGGTCTGGGCAGCGGCGGCGACGACGGTGAAGACGGCCCAGAGCCAGGGCAAGGCGAGCATGTGCGGATCTCCTGATGGTTTCGACCATCACGAGCGGCCTCGACGCGGTCAATCCGGGGCGTTTGCAGGGGTGATGTGCGGCCCGGCGCTCAGCGAAGCCCGGTTTCCAGGATCGTGGCGCGGCAGCCCTCGGTCAGGCGGGTCTTGTTGGTGCGCAGGCAGGCCTCGATACGCGGGCCATTGGTGCCGGCGTCCGGACAATGCTGGTTGAGGTCGGCCCGGCAGGCGCGATAGATCGCCAGCTTCTGGGTGAAGGACAGGCTGTTCTCGGCGGCCGATTGCGCGGCGGCCGGCATCGGGGCAAGGGTCAGGAGGCCGAGGATCGTGACGCGCTGCATCGACAGGCTCCGTTACGGGTCGACGGGAAAGACGTCACCCCAGCCGATCTTGCGGGTGCGTCTGGCGAGATCGCGGTCGCGCGCGGCGACCGTGCGGTGCTGCAGGCCCTCGGTGGTGCAGAGGCTGAAACTGGTCGCTGGCTTGCTCGCCTTCGGCGGCCGCAGCACGCGTGCCGGTGCCGGCCGAATGACGACGCCGGGCCTGGCGACGGCGACATAGGAATAGCGCTCGTCCTCGAACGGTACATCGGCGCCCTTGGCGGCTTTGTGGGCGCGCAGGCGCGGCAGGCGCGCGGAGAAATGGCACCAGTCGGGCGCCGCGAGCGGGCAGGGGCCGTCATGCGGGCAAGGCGCGATCACGGCGCCGCCGGCGGCGATCAAGGCGCCGCGCGCCCGCTCGATGACCGCGAAGCCCTGCGGCGTGCCGGGCTCGACGATGACCACGACGGCGGTTGCCGCCGCATAGAACTGGTGGGCGAGGGTGGCGACGTCGTCGAGCGGGACTTCGTTCAGGGCATAACCGGCGACGACCAGATCCGCCTTCGCGGCGCCTGGCAGATGCCGGGCCATCGGCGCCTCGATCCAGGCGGCGCCGGCGAGCGCGCGCGGACCCTGCACGGCAAGCTGCCGTCCGAGGCCGATCATGCCGGCATGGGCATCGACCAGCGTGGCCGCCGCGATATCAGGGAAGGCATCGAGGGCGGCCCAGGCCGCGGTGCCGGGGCCGCAGCCGATATCGATCAGGCTCGCCGGCGCGAAGTCGGCGCGTTCCGCGACCTCCTCCAGCACCGCGCGAAAGGCGGCATAGGTCGCCGGCATGCGCGCCACCGCATAGGCCGCCAGATCGACCGGGGCGGCGAGCCGCGTGCCGCGGCCGCCGCGATAGTTGTCGGTGAGCCGGGCGCTGGCCTCGCCGAGCGCCCGGCCGGCATGGCCGGCGGCCAGCGCCTCCAGCCCGGCGCGCAATTGTGGTGGCAGCTCGCCGCTCAATCCTTCACCGGCACCGTATAGTTGAGGCCGATGCGGCCGCCATCGGCATAGATCGTCTGGCCGGTGATGTAGCTCGAGCCGTCGGAGGCCAGGAACAGGGCGACCTTGGCGATTTCGTCGGGATCGCCGATGCGGCCGAGCGGGGTGCGCGACAGCAGGCGGTGGCGCGCGGAGGCGTCGTTGTTGACGCTTGCCAGCATGTCGGTGGCGATCGAGCCCGGGCCAATGGCATTGACCCGGATGCCGTGTTCGGCAAGGCCCAGCGCCATCACGTTGGTGAGCTGGCGGACGCCGCCCTTGGAGACGCAATAGGGCGTCTGGTTGAGAATGCCGAGCACGGCATTGACCGAGCTCATATTGACGATGGCGCCGGGGGCCTTGCCCGCCTTGACCTGCTCGACCATGCGCCGGGCCACCGCCTGGCCGACCAGGAACGAACCCTTCAGATTGACCCGCAGCACGCGATCGAAGTCGGCTTCGGCCAAATCGAGGAAATCGGCATTGTGCGAGATGCCGGCATTGTTGACGAGGATATCGATATCGCCGGTGAAGGCTTTGGCGGCCGTCGTCACCAGGCCGTTGACGGAGGCCTGGTCGCCGACATCGCAGGCGACGAAGACCGCCTTGCCCGCCTTCGACAGTTCGGCGGCGGTTTTTTCTCCGGCTTCGACCAGGATATCGGCGATCACCACCTTGGCGCCCTCGGCGACGAAGCGTTCGGCGATCGCGCGCCCGATGCCGCGCGCTGCGCCGGTGATGACTGCGACCTTGCCGTCGAGAACGCCCATGCTCTGCTCCTGATGCTGAGATATCAGCCTTTCTAGACAGAAATCCTGGGCAGCGGGAGAGCCCCGGACATCAGGTCAGACCGTCAGCACGATCTTGCCGATATGCGCATTGGTCTCCATGCGGGCATGGGCCCTGGAAGCCTCGCGCAGCGGGTAGGTCGAATCCATCACCACCTTCACCTTGCCGGAGGACAGGAGCGGCCAGACCTTGGAATGGAGCGCGTCGGCAAGCGCGGCCTTGAAGGCCGTGTCGCGGATGCGCAGGGTCGAGCCGGTGAAGGTGACGCGCTTCAGCATCAGCCAGCGCAGATCGACCTTGACCTCCGAGCCGTGCAGGAAGGCGATCTGCACGATCCGACCGTCAGCCGCGACGCAGTTCAGGTTGCGCTCGACATAGTCGCCGCCGACCATGTCGAGAATCACGTCGACGCCTTTCCTGGCGGTGATCTCGCTGACCGCTTGGACGAAGTCCTGGTTGCGGTAATTGATCGCGTGATCGGCGCCGAGCGCCTTGGCGGCCGCGCATTTGTCGTCCGAGCCGACGGTGGTCAGCACAGTGGCGCCGAAAGCCTTGGCGAGCTGAATGGCGGTGACGCCGATGCCGGATGTGCCACCATGGATCAGAATGGTCTCGCCCGCCTTCAGGCCGCCCCGGTCGAAGACATTCGACCAGACGGTGAAGAAGGTCTCGGGGATGCCGGCCGCCTCGACCATGGAGAGGCCGGCGGGGATGGCCAGCGCATTGGTCTGGTGCACCACGCAATATTCGGCATAGCCGCCGCCGGCGACCAGGCCGCAGACCTTGTCGCCGAGCCTGAAGCGGTCGGCGCCGGCGCCGAGCGCCACGACCTCGCCGGCGATCTCCAGGCCGGGAATGTCGGAGGCGCCTTTCGGCGGCGGATAGCCGCCGGCCCTTTGCACGACATCGGGGCGGTTGACCCCCGCGGCGGCGAGCCTGACCAGGATTTCGCCGGGACCCGGGGTCGGCACCGGCCGGGACTCGGGCACCAGGGCCTCCGGGCCGCCGGGGACCGGGATCGCGATGGCGGTCATGGTAACGGGGAGCGCTGCGGTCGAGGTGGTCATGGGCCTTGTCCATTTCGACAGGGAAGGGTCGATGGTGATAACCTCTGGCCAAGCGCCACGCCAGCCGGCCTATCGGAGGTTCACCATGGATGACGATCTGAAGCCCCGTCCGAAGCCGCCCGCCCATGAGATCGGCAGCGATCTGGCGACCTTGTCCATCCATGAACTGGCCGAACGGATCGACCTGATGAAGACCGAGATCCGGCGGCTGGAAACCGCCATCGCGGCCAAGACGTCGAGCAAGAGTGCGGCCGAAAGCGTCTTCAAATTCTGAGCGGGCCATTGCCCGCGCCGCGCATCCGGGACGAATCGGCAGCTGCAACGACTGAGGTTAACCAGGGGTTAACCTTTCCAGTTTATAACCGGAATCGTTCAGTTCGCTGGACGCGAGTGGCTCCTGTCCACTCTGTTTGACGCCTCCCTGTTAATTACTTTCGGGCCGCCCTCGGGCGGCCTTTTTTTGCAGACGATCCTGCTGCACGATAGCACCGAGTCGTCCCACGGCGGGACAAGGGACCTTGGCATCGTGCTTGCTCGTTCAAGGCCAGCGCCGCGTTTACCTTCTCTTAAGCATGTCCTGGACAGCGAAGGGCAACGACGGCACAGACGAAGCCTGAGGGAGTTAATGCGTCATGTCGAATGAGTTCGCATCCGAAATGCAGCCGACCGTCGCCTTCGCAGCACGGCTGGCGAGCTCGCCGGCATTCAAGGATCTGTTCCGTGACGGGATGGGCCTGGTCGAGGAGACCGCGACCTATCTCGACGGATCCGGACGGGCCGAGAGCAAGGGGCTCGATCGCGGCGCGGCACTCGCTTATGCGACCGAAAGCATGCGGCTGACCACCCGGCTGATGCAGCTCGCGTCCTGGCTGCTGCTGCAGCGGGCGGTCAACGAGGGCGAGCTGACGCAGGAGCAGGCCGCCCAGGAAAAGTCCAAGGTCAGGCTGTCGTCGGTCGGCGCCGCGACGCCGGATGCGACCCTGGTCGACCTGCCGGAAGCGCTGCGCGAGCTGATCGGCAAGGCCATGCGCCTGCAGGAGCGCGTCATGCACATGGACAAGCTGCTCTATTCGGGCGCCGAGCCGGCCGCCGCCAATCCGCGCAACATGGTCGCCGGCCAGATCGACCGGCTCGCCGCAGCCTTCGGCATGAAGCGCTGAGCCGGCACGGCTGCCGTCTGGATTTCGGCTGAACCCGCGCCTATAAGACCCGCCAAATCGCCGCTGGCCAGACGCGGTGCGCCCACGCGCCCTGCCGGCCGGCCAAACAGCGCCACAAGCGCGGGGTCAAGAGGGTCACGATGGCCGGCCATTCCCAGTTCAAGAACATCATGCATCGCAAGGGCCGCCAGGATGCGGTCCGCTCGAAGCTTTTCGGCAAGCTCGCGCGCGAGATCACGGTCGCGGCCAAGATGGGCATGCCCGACCCGAACATGAACCCGCGCCTGCGCCTGGCAATCCTGGCCGCGCGCGCCGAGAACATGCCCAAGGACAATATCGAGCGCGCCATCAAGAAGGCGGCGGGCGGCGATACCGAGACCTATGACGAGATCCGCTACGAAGGCTATGGCCCGGGCGGCGTCGCCGTCATCGTCGAGGCGCTGACCGACAACCGCAACCGGACCGCTTCGGAAGTGCGCTCCTATTTCACCAAGAGCGGCGGCAATCTGGGAGAAACCGGCTCGGTGTCCTTCATGTTCGACCGCGTCGGCGTGGTCGAGTTCGACGCCGCCAAGGCTTCCGCCGACGCCATGCTGGAGGCGGCGATCGAAGCCGGCGCCGACGACGTCGTGTCCTCCGAGGCCGGGCACGAGATCACCACCACGGTGGAAAGCCTGGTCGAGGTGACCAAGGCGCTGGAAGCCAAATTCGGCGAGCCGCGCAAATCGGCGATGACCTGGAAGCCGCAGAACACCATCGCGGTGGACGACGAGACCGGCGAGAAGCTCTTGCGCCTGATGGACGTGCTCGACGAAAACGACGACGTCCAGAACGTCTATGCCAATTTCGAACTGTCGGATGCGCTGGTCGCCAAAATGGGCGGTTGAGAGCTCGCCGGCCGGGACCGGACGGCCGGGCTATCTCAGCCAGCCGTCCAGCACCGGCAGGCTGGTCAGCGCCGCGGCCGCGATCACCGCGAAGGCCACCGGGCGGAACAGCCGGGCGTCGGCGCTGTGGAACAGCAGCGAGCCGAGCCAGATGCCGATGCCGTAGGGCACGATCGCCCAGGCGGCAATGCGCAGCACCTCCCAATTGAAGATGCCGGCAATGGCGAGAAGCGCGCCGGACAGGATCGAGGCCGGCACGAAGAAGGCGACCGAGGAGCCCCGGACCGCTTCGTTGCGGCTCGGGCCGGCCAGCCAGAACAGCGACAGCACCATGCCGCCGAGGCTGGCGATCCCCGAGATGAGCCCGGACACCGCGCCGGTCGCCATTGTCGCCGGCAGGCCCGGCGAGGTTTCGATGCGCCGGGCGGTGAGCAGCATGGCCAGCGCGACGACGATCGAGATCGAGGTGGCCCAGCGGATCGGGCCGGGCTCGAAGGTCATCAGCACATAGACGCCGAGCGGCAGGCCGACGACGTAACCGAGAAACAAGGGGCCGATCTCGCCCCAGCGCGCGTGTTTCCAGGTCGAGCGGACCATGGCGAGCTGCAGGATGGCGTCGATGATCCACATGATGCCGATGGCGGTCTTCGGGCCGAGATAGGCGCCGGCGACCGGCATGAAGATCATCGCTGAGCCGAAACCGGTGTAACCGCGGACCGCGCCCGCCACGAGCGCCGCGACGAGAACGAGCAAGGGCGGCGAATCGCCGAGGCGGGTGAGAAAATCCATGATCTCCGTGGATTAGAGCGAATTGTTCTCCGGCGGAACGGCGGAACGCACCGGATCAGCCCTGCCGGCAGAACAGGTCGGCGGTCGAAATGCCGGCGCGGTAAATTTACCGCACGGGCCGCGTGAGGGGGGTCTTATCGGATAAGTTGGCAGCCATGTCCGACACGATTCGCATTCTCGGCATCGATCCGGGGCTCCGCCGTACCGGCTGGGGCATTATCGACGTCACCGGCAACCGGCTGGCTTTCGTGGCCTGCGGCACGGTGACCTCGGATGCCGAGACGACCCTGGCCGAGCGCCTGGCCGAGCTCTATCGCGGCATCGAGGGCGTCATCCGCAGCTTCACGCCCGACGAGGCCGCGGTGGAGAACACGTTCGTCAACAAGGATGCCACGGCCACCTTGAAGCTCGGCCAGGCGCGCGGCATCGCCATGGTGGTGCCCTCGCTCGCCGGACTGCCGGTGTCGGAATACGAGCCGAACAAGGTCAAGAAGTCGATCGTTGGGGCGGGCCATGCCGACAAGAAGCAGGTCGAGATGATGATCGGCATCCTCTTGCCCAAGGCCGATCCGAAGACCATGGACGCGGTCGACGCGCTCGCCATCGCCATCACCCACGCCCATCATCGCGGACCGGCGGCGCGCCTGCGCGCCTGACCGGCGTTGACCTCGGCCGCATGCTCGCGGAATGGTTGGCGCCATCAAGGTTTGCCCGGAGCTCCTCCCGTGATCGCATTCGACAAGATCCAGGCACGCGCCGAGCGGCGCAAGGGCGGCGCTGCCGACCTCAAGGCACTGCTGCCGCCGGTCATGGCGAAGGCCGAGCTGTCGGCGCTTGCCGACGACCGGGTGCTGGCGGAAATGGCGCGGCGGGTTTTCTGCGCGGGTTTCGTCTGGCGGGTGATCGACAACAAGTGGCCGGGCTTCGAAGAGGCCTTTCTCGGCTTCCAGCCGAAACCGCTGCTGTTTCAGCCGGACGAGTTCTGGCACGACCTCGCGCGGGATCCGCGCATCGTCAAGAATGCCATCAAGATCAGGAGCGTGCGCGAGAACGCCGCCTTCGTCACCGATATCACCGCCGAACACGGGTCTTTCGGCAAGTTTCTGGCGGCTTGGCCGGCCGACGACCAGATCGGACTGATGGATGTCCTCGGCAAGCGCGGCGCCAGGCTCGGCGCCCGCACCGGCCAGTATTTCCTGCGCTTCATCGGTTATGACGGCTTCGTGGCGGGGCGCGACACGGTGGCGGCGCTGCGCGACGCCGGCCTCGATATCGCGGCCGAGCCGACCTCCAAGGGCGACCTGAAGAAGATCCAGGCCGTGTTCAACGACTGGGCGCGCGAAACCGGCCTGCCGCGCGTGCACCTGTCGCGTATCTGCGCGATGTCGATCGGTGAAAATTACGATGCCGCGACGCTGATGCGTTATGGTGGGGGTGAAGAGTGAACAAGCCATCCTTGCGGCCGGCGAATCCCCTATAAGGGGGTCAGGATGCAGGGACGGATGACGCCATGATCGGCAAGTTGAAGGGCACGATCGACTCCTACGGGCCCGATTGGGTGATCGTCGACGTGCATGGCGTCGGTTATGTCGTGCACTGCTCGTCGCGCACATTGCAGGCCCTGCCGGCGGCGGGCGAAGCGGCGGTGCTGTCGATCGAGACCATGGTCCGCGAGGATATGATCCGGCTCTACGGTTTCGCCAATGACCTGGAGCGCGAGTGGTTCCGCCTGCTGCTGGCGGTCCAGGGTGTCGGCGCCAAGGTGGCGCTGTCGGTGCTGTCGACGCTGAAGGCGAGCGATCTCGCGACCGCCATCGCCATGCGCGACAAGGCCGCGATCGGCCGGGCCAATGGCGTCGGGCCGAAGGTCGCCGAGCGCATCATCACCGAATTGAAGGACAAGGCACCGGGTTTCACCGATATCGACCCGACGCTCGCCAAGCTGGTCGGCGACGTCGACGACAAGCGCGCGCCCGGCCCGATCCGCGACGCCATCTCGGCGCTGACCAATCTCGGCTACGGCCAACCGCAGGCCGCCGCGGCGATCGCCGCCGCCGCCGGCAAGGCGGGCGAGGCGGCCAATACCCAGACGCTGATCCGCATGGGTCTGAAGGAATTGAGCTCGTGAACGGAGGAGCAGGGGCGGAAACCGAGCCTCTGCCTGATGTTGAAGCCGCTGCTCCGGCTGAGCGGCACACCATGAGCCTTCGGGCTCATCGGTGGTGGGTTTTCCTGGTCTTTGTCGTCTTCGGGCCGCCTGTGGGAGCGGTGGTCGCAATATTCATTCTTCGCTTGCTCTCGACATCGCTGCTGCCGAGAGGGGAAGTTTTTTTTGTGATGATCATCCTTTCCCACATTGGCGGTGGTTTCCAAGCTGCAGTTGTCGGGTGCGGCGCGGCCTTCTCTGTCCGCAGCGACGGTTATGTGCCTCTGAAGTGGATCGTTCTTTCCGTCCTTGCGCTGCTTGTCGTGGATGTTTTTCATGTATTGGCGATTGATCGCCTTATCGGCGTTTTCGGGCGGCCATCGATCGAGACCTATCTGGTCAAAGTGGCCACGGGGCTATTCAGCTCGTTGATCGTCTATTCCGGCGCATCGGCTGTCTGTTGGTCTATTTGTTACGCCCGGTATCGATGGCCAGCTTTCCGGTGAGCATCGCTGTGGTCCAACGCGAGCGGATGTCATACGACCCTGTCGAACCGGCTGCGCTACGCTAAGCTGTCGCGAACCGACTCGATCGTGTAACCAGCCGGAATGACCGAAGCCCGCCGCATCCTTTCAGCCGAGCACCGCGACGACGATGCGGATGTGCATCTGCGTCCGCAGCGGCTGACCGAATTCATCGGCCAGGCCCAGGCGCGCTCGAACCTGGAAGTGTTCATTTCAGCCGCCAAGAGCCGTGGCGAGGCGCTCGACCATGTGCTGTTCGTCGGACCGCCGGGCCTCGGCAAGACGACGCTGGCGCAGATACTGGCCAAGGAGCTCGGCGTCAATTTCCGCTCGACCTCCGGTCCGGTCATCGCCAAGGCGGGCGATCTCGCGGCGCAATTGACCAATCTCGAAGAACGCGACGTGCTGTTCATCGACGAGATCCACCGGCTCAATCCGGCGGTGGAGGAAATCCTCTATCCGGCCATGGAGGATTTCCAGCTCGACCTGATCATCGGCGAGGGGCCGGCGGCGCGCTCGGTCAAGATCGACCTCGCCAAGTTCACCCTGGTGGGCGCGACGACGCGCGCCGGCCTTTTGACGACGCCGCTGCGCGACCGCTTCGGCATCCCGATCCGGCTGCAGTTCTATACCGTCGAGGAACTCGAATATATCGTCACCCGCGGCGCCCGGGTGCTCGGCGTCGGCATGACCGCCGACGGCGCCAACGAGATCGCGAGGCGCGCGCGCGGCACGCCGCGCATCGCCGGCCGGCTGCTCCGGCGGGTGCGCGATTTCGCGATCTACCGGGATTCCGACACGGTCACCCGCACCATCGCCGACGAGGCGCTGACCCGGCTCGAGGTCGATGCCGCCGGCCTCGACGCCATGGACCGGCGCTACCTGCAGGGCATCGCGCTCAATTATGGCGGCGGGCCGGTCGGGATCGAGACCATGGCGGCGGCGCTGTCGGAGCCGCGCGACGCCATCGAGGAAATCATCGAGCCCTTCCTGATCCAGCAGGGTTTCCTGCAGCGCACGCCGCGCGGGCGGCTCCTCACCAGTCATGCCTTCAGGCATCTCGGCCTTGCCGAACCGGCGCGCGACGCGGCCCAGTTCCAGCTGTTCAAGGGTGATGAGGACGAGGCCTGATCGGCACCGGGCCGATGCCAGGGACGCGTTTCTTTGTCACCAACGAGGCCGAGCTGAACAGCGCGCGATCAGAATTGCGCGCGGAGACCGACATTGCCCTTGAGGATGTAGCTGTTGTTGAAACCACGGAGCGGCATGTTGCCGGAGAGTTCACCATGGACGGTGAAATGCTTGTGCCAGGTCACGCTCGCACCAAGGCCGAGTTCGCCCCACAGCCTCTGGTCGGCGTAGTCGATGGGCGTGCCTGAGACAGAAGTGCGCATGCCATCGAGCCACTCATAGCGGACATTGGCGATGCCATAGATGCGGCTGCGGCCGCCGTCCCATGCGCTCTGATGATCGAGCGCGATGCCCCAGCGCGTTTTCAGGCTGTCGTTCTTGTCGGCCGCCACGTCGGCACCCGACGGATCGGTGAAGCGATCGAACCGGACATTGGAATAGACCGCCTGGAACTGCGGCGTGATGCCGAACCTCTCACCGAACGAGATCCGCTTGCCTGCTTCGATGCTGAACGCCTCGCCGCTGCCGCCATTGCGGTGGGCGAGCGAGCCGCGAAGTTCGGAATTGAGGTCGCTGCGATAGCGGTTTACCTGCACCTGAGTGTCGACGTAGAAGCCGGTGACGCCATACCAGGTCAATGTCGCGCCCAGGCCGTAGCCGTTGGTCTTCAGCGCGCCGTTGCCGAATACCGAGTTGATCCGGCTGGTGGCCTCGCCATAGGAGGCGTTGAAGCCTGCCACCAGACGTCCGTTGTTGTCGGTATCGACAAGCAGCCGATCGGCACCCGCCTGCATCTTCCAGGTATCGATGGTCTGGTCCAGACCGGTCGTCGACACCGCGTTGTTATTGAAACGCCCGTGGGTGCCTTCCGTCCGGCCCCAAATTCCGTTGCCGTCGCCATTTGCGCCGGGGCTCCAGATGCGGTCGCCGACACGTTGCTGCAGCGTCGGCAGAGTGTTGAGCGACTGCAGATTGGAGCCATAGGCCTCATAGACCGGTACGCCAGGCTGATAGAGTGGCGTCGTGGTGGGACCGCCGGGCGTGCCCGGATCGATCAGGGAGGAACGCAGATACCAGTCGCCATCCGCGGGAGTGGAGAGGCCGCCCTGATAGAGACGATAGGCATAGGCGCCGGCAATCAGCGCGGGTGCGTTCTGGAAGACATAGTTGCCGTTGAGCACGAAAGTGCCGTTGGACGCACCCGTCACGTCGACAATTTTGATGCCCTCGACCGTCCGTGCGCCGAGGCCGCCACGGTTGATGACGCTGACTTGCGTCACGCCCGAGGTCGAGCCGTTGATCGCAAGGCGGCTGGTCGGCGAATTGTCGTCGCCCAGAGCGGTCGCTATTTCAAGGCGTCCGCCCGTGCCGACATAGTTGCCCTGGATGGTGAGGGTGCCCATGGCATTGCCATAGCCCGGCGCGACGACGCCGCTATTGACCACATTGCCCACGCGGCCCGTGCCCACGAGCCGTCCGGCCGTGTCGACCAGCATGTTGCCGCCAAGCGCGCCGTTCACAGCCAGCGTGCCGGCCGACACCGTCGATGCGCCGGTAAAGCCGGAACTGTCTCCGGTCAGCGTCAGTTGGCCGAGGCCGAGCTTGTTGAACTGCGATGAACCGGAAAAACCCGTGCCGATGCCGATGTCGTACGCGTTGGTGTCGAACCAGGCGCCGCCGGTGGCCACAGGCAGGGTCGTGAAGCCGTTCAGGAAATTGGCTTCGTTTTGGTTCGCGCGCAAAATGCCGCCATTGAGGTCGAGGATGGCGGTGGTGCCGGCTCCCCTGGTCACCGAGCCGGTCTCGACGACGCCGCGCCCGCTGGCGTCACCGTTGAGATGAAGCGTTCCGCTGCTCATGCTGTCGATGGCGATGTAAACACCGTTCCCGGCGCTTGCGAAGCCGCCCTTGTCGACCGTCATCGTGCCGGCGCCGCCTCTGCCGATCTCGATGCGGTCGGTTGCAGTCAGGCTCGAGACGCTGCCAGTGCCGCTCGAGACATTGACCGTGCCGGTGCTCCCGCTCATGAAGCCAATATAGACTGTTGCGGCGCCGCCCCCGGTCGCACTGGTGGCCACCGCGGCGCCGTCCGCGATCGTGAGCGTGCCGTTGCCGGAAAAGCCTACATAGATATTGTTGGCCGCGTTCCAGGTCGAGGCATTGCCGTTGACGTGGCGGCCCGAGACAGTGACATCGCCCTGGCCGCCGGTCTCGAAGGCAATAACGGCCTGTCCACTGTTCACCACCCCGCCATCCAGGATGTTGAGCGTGCCTGTGCCGGCGCCGCCGACATAGATCTGGTTGGTATTGTTCCAGGTCGAGGCGTGGCCGTTGATGTCGCGGCCCGAGACGGTGATCGAACCCACTCCGCCGATACTGCTGCCGATGCTGGCCAAGGCGCTATTCGATACGCCGCCATCCTCGATGCGGAGCGAGCCTGTGCCGCTGTCGCCAATGATGATCTGACCGGTACTGGTCCAGGTCGAGGCATGGCCACCGCCGTCGTGGCCGGAGACCGTGACATTGCCCTGGCTGCCGGCCCCGCTGCCGACATAGCCGTCGGCATTGCTCACCCGGCCGCCATTTCCGATATTCAGCGTGCCGTTGCCGTCCTGGCCGACCACGAGATCGCCGCCATTGGTCCAGGTCGAGGCATTACCGCTGCCGTCGGTGCCCGTGACCGTGACCGTCCCATGGGCATTCAGGCCGATGAAGCCGGTGTTGTTGATGACCGTGCCGCCATTCCGGATGTCCAGCGTGCCGGTGCCGATATGACCGACAAGGAGATCGGCGCCGACCATCCAACTCGGGGTTTGAATGGTGCTTGCGTCCGGCGATAAATCGCCGCTGCCCGACACCGACTGCGCGGAGGCCGGCCGCATGCCGGCAATCGCCGTGACAAGCGTGACGATGGCCGTCGACAGAAGCAGAGATCGGCGATAGCTGCCGTCATGGGCGCCACGCTTGTCCGGCCTCACCATTCTGTGTTTCCCCCACCAATTCACGCCGATTGGCGAGGGCAGTCACGCGCCTGACTCTGCCATACGGAAGCGATGCACATCCGGCAAAAGCGCGAGCCAAAGGAGGAACCGACTTGCACTCATTGCAATGAACCGGACTATTAATGATCGGGGTTAATGGTTGGTTTCCCCAAGGAAGCACGAGAAGATGCGCGCGGCGTTGACCAGTCCTGCCTTCAGGCCTCTGGGCCTTGCCGAACCGGCGCGCCACGCGGCCCGGTTCCAACGGTTCGAGGGCGACAGAGACGAGCGCTGACCGGCCAAGGGGGGCGGCCGATATCAGGCCTCGCTTTCGCCAGATCATCTCTCTATGCGGCAGGCTCACGTTCCCAGACCAAATCCTGAGGTTCCGCATGATCAAGTCCCCGGCGCTCGCCGGCCATATCGAGGACGAAACCCACCATCTCTCCGTCCGCGTCTATTACGAAGACACGGATTTTTCCGGCGTCGTCTATCACGCGAGCTATCTGCGCTTCATGGAGCGCGGCCGGACCGACTTCCTGCGGCTGCTGGGCGTCGCGCAGGGCGATCTGTTCGACAAGGCGAAGGAGGAGGCTGGCGCCGGTTTCGCCTTCGTGGTGCGTTCGATGGGCATCGAGTTCCTGCGCCCGGCCAAGATCGACGATGTGCTGACCATCGAAACCCGCACGGTCGAGGTGAAGGGCGCGACGCTCAACCTCGCCCAGCGTGTGCTGCGCGGCGAGGAGGTGCTGGTCGAAGCGACCGTGCGTGTCGCCTTCGTCGCCGGCGGCCGGCCAATGCGCATCCCTGACGCGCTGAGAAGGGTCATGACGCCCAAGGCCTGATATGCGAGTGAGGGCGTCCCTGTTTTGGCCTCCTCACAGCAGATTCGTTCTCTTCATGTCGCTTCTGGGCTTCGGACCGGCCGAACTCGCCGCCATTTCCGCCATCATGGCGGTGGCGACCGTCATTCAGATGGCGGTCGGCGTCGGGCTGTCGCTGGTGATGATCCCGCTGCTCGCCATCGTTTCGCCGAGCTTGGTGCCGGGCCCGGCGATCGCCTCGGCTTTCGTGGTGATGGTGGCGATGGTGCGCGGCAACAGCCACCTGATCGACCGGGCCGAGATCGGCTGGGGCGCGGGCGGCCTGCTGGTCGGCACGGCGATCGGCGTGCTGGCGCTGCTGGCGATCGATCCGACCCACCTGCCGCGCCTGTTCGGCGGCCTGATCCTGCTGGCGGTCGGGCTGTCGCTGAGCGGCCTGCACATCGCGCTCAACGCCCGCAATATCGCGATCACCAGCGTGATTTCCGGCTTCATGGGCGGCATGTCGGGCATTCACGGGCCACTGATCGGCGTCGTTTATGCCGGCCAGAACCCGGCCAAGGTGCGCGCCACGCTCGGGCTCTACTGGATCGTCGCCTATGCCATGCTGATCGCCATGCATGTCGCCGCCGGCCGCTTTGGCCTGGCCGATCTCGGCCGCGCCGCGCTGCTGGTTCCCGGCATCCTCGTCGGCACCTGGCTTGCGCCCTACGCCGTCGCGCTGATGGATCGCGAGCGGATGCGCATCGGCCTTCTGGTCATTGCGGTGATCGGCGCGCTGGTGTTGCTGATCCGAGGTTAACGGCCCAGTGTTCGCCGCACTGACCCTGCATGGCAGTCGTGCGACCACCTTTTTGTGACAATGGCCCACTGCAATAACCTGTTGCAGTGCGGCAATAACCCAGTCTTAACCTTATCGAGGGCTTGGTAGTTTACCACGCGGATGTACAGACCGCGTCACGGTCAAGACACATTCGAGGGTCATTTCGCCCTCTTGGGACGGGAAAAAGCGCAAAATTCGTCGAGGCGCTCGCCGTTCCCGGTGCATTAACCGTGGCGTGGACTGTTCTGCGACCTCGAAGCCGGACCTGTCGCGAAAAGGATCGCCGCCTATGAATCCCGCCGATGTCGCCCAGACAGCTGCCGCCGCATCCCACGACGTCTCGCTCTGGGCCCTGTTCATCTCCGCCCACTGGGTGGTGAAACTGGTGATGCTCGGGCTGGTCTCGGCGTCGATCTGGGTCTGGGCGATCATTGTCGAGAAGATCATCCTGTTCCGCCGCACGCGCAACCAGATGGACCGCTTCGAGCAGGTGTTCTGGTCCGGCCAGTCGCTGGAAGAGCTCTACCGGACGCTGGCGCAGCGCCCGACCACGGCCATGGCGGCGCTGTTCGTGGCCGCCATGCGCGAGTGGAAACGCTCGCACGAAACCGCCTCGCGCTCCTTCGCCGGCCTGCAGCAGCGCATCGACCGGGTGATGAACGTCACCATTCAGCGCGAGGTCGAGCGTCTCGAAGCCCGCCTGATGGTATTGGCGACGGTGGCGTCCGCCGGCCCGTTCATCGGACTGTTCGGCACGGTCTGGGGCATCATGACCTCGTTCCAGGCGATCGCCGTGTCGAAGAACACCTCGCTCGCCGTCGTGGCGCCGGGCATCGCGGAAGCGCTGTTCGCCACCGCCATCGGCCTCGTCGCCGCCATTCCCGCCACCATCGCCTATAACAAGCTCGCCGGCGAGGTGAACAAGATCGCCAACCGGCTCGAGGGTTTCGCCGACGAATTCGCCGCCATCCTGTCGCGTCAGATCGACCAGCAGGGTGGACCGACCACTTACGACCAGCGCGCGGCCTGAGGAGACATCGATGGGTGCTCAAGTCGCAAGCGGCGGGGGTGGCCGCGGCAATAATGGCCGCCGGCGCCGGCGCGCCTTCGTGATGAACGAGATCAACATCACGCCGATGGTCGACGTGATGCTGGTGCTGATGATCATCTTCATGGTCGCCGCCCCGCTGATGACGGTCTCCGTGCCGCTGGACCTGCCGCAGGCCTCCGCCCGCGCGATCCAGCAGGACAAGCCGCCGATCACCGTGTCGGTGCGCCAGAACGGCGAGATCTATCTCGGCGACAACAAGGTCGAGCAGGCCCAGCTGATCGATCAGCTCAAGGCCCTGGCGCAGAACGGCCCCGAGGAACGTATCTTCGTGCGCGGCGATGCGGCGGTGAATTACCAGGCCATCATGGACGTGCTGTCGCAGATCAAGGGCGGCGGCTTCACCAAGGTCGCGCTGGTCGCGACCGAACGCGCGACGCGTTGACAGGACAGGCCGGGGTTTGAAGAGCGTGGCGCTGCACCCGCAAAAAGTCGGATACGGGATCTCGGTGGGCGGGCATGCGCTCCTGCTCGTCGCGGCCCTTGTCGGCTTTCTGAGCGCGCCGCAGAAGCCGGACGAAGGCGAAAGCGTGCCGGTCGAGATCGTTTCCGACACGCCGGCCCAGTCGACCCGCGGCCAGCGTGACGGCACGCCCCAGCCGACGCCGCAGCGCGTCGTCGACCGCCAGGCCCCCGAGGAGCGCCCGACCCCCGATCCGGCGGCCCTGCCGGTCGCCCGCGAGCGCGTCCAGAACGTGCAGCTGCCGCCGCCGCCGACCCCGCGTCCGCCGATGCCGCAGCCGCCGCAACCCGAACAGGCCGAGGCGCCGCCGCCGCCGGCAGCCCGTCCGCAGCAGCTCGCCGCGGTGCAGCCGGTGCCGCAGCCGACCCCGCGCCCGCCGCCGCCGGCGGTGGCCCCCGAGCAGCGCGAGGACCTCGACGCCAAGATGGCCGAGATCCAGGCGCAGCAGCGGCGCGAAGAGGAACAGCGCCGCCAGGAGCAGCGCCAGGCCGAACAGCGCCGGCGCGAGGAAGAACAGCGCCAGGCGGCGGCCCAGCGTGAGCGCGAGCAGCGCGAGGCGCGCGAGCGGACCGAACGCGAGGCCCGTGAAAAGGCCCAGCGCGAAGCCCGTGAACGGGCCCAGCGCGAGGCCCGCGAACGGGCTCAGCGCGAGGCGCGTGAGCGGGCCGAACGCGAGCGTCAGGAGCGGGCCAATGCCCGCCAGTTCGATCCGAATTCGATCGCGGCCCGGTTGAACACCAGCCCGACGCAGGAAAATGACCGCCGCCAGGCCGCCCGCACCGAGGCGACCGGCGCCAGCGCGCCGATGCGCACAGCCTCGCTCGGCACGGCCACCGGCGCCGCCGCGCGCATTTCGGGCCGCGAGATCGATGCCATCAGGGCCTGGGCCGAACGCTGCTGGGAGATTCCGATCTCGGCGCGCGAGGGCAACAGCCAGGCGGTGCGTGTCCGTGTGTCGTTCAATCCCGACGGCACCGTGACCGGCCGTCCGGAGGTGCAGAACCCGCGCGGCGATTCCAACTTCCAGGTGCTGGCCAATTCGGCGGTGCGCGCGGTGATGCGCTGCTCGGCCGAAGGCGGTGTCCGCTTGCCCCGTGAGCGCTACGACTCGTGGCGCGAAGTCGTGTTGAATTTCGATCCGAAGGAAATGATGCGCTGAGCATCCACCGTCACTGTCCTGTTCCAGGGCGACGCCATGCTCAGCGACTGACCGAGACCCCATGATGACCCTGCTTCTGAACCGCCGTAATGTCCTGTCCGCCGGTGCCGCTTTCGGTGCTTCCGGCCTCCTGCCGCCGCTTGCCCAGGCGCAGCAGAGCCAGCCGCCGGTGATCGATATCCGGCGCGGCCAGGTGCAGCCCTTTCCCATCGCCGTGCCGAATTTCGGCGGCGAGGGCGATATGGGCCGCAATATTTCCGGCGTGATCGAGAACAACCTGCGCCGCTCGGGTTTCTTCCGGATCATCGACCGCCAGAGCTATGCCAATGTGCAGGTCGATCCGGACCAGCCGCCGAATTTCCAGCGCTTCCAGGCGACGGGTGCCGCAGGCCTCGTCACCGGTCGCGCCGGGCGGGGCGCCGACGGGCGCTCGCGTGTCGAGTTCCGGCTCTGGGACGTCACCCAGGGCAGCCAGTTGCACGGCCAGCAATTCGCCACCCAGGAGGCCAACTGGCGGCGCATCGCCCATATCATCTCGGACCAGATCTTCGAGCGGGTGACCGGGGAAAAGGGCCATTTCGACACCCGCGTGGTGTTCGTCGACGAGACCGGGCCGAAGGACCGCCGCCAGAAGCGGCTCGCCATCATGGACCAGGACGGGGCCAATGTGCGCTACCTCACCCGTGGCGGCGACCTGGTGCTGACGCCGCGCTTCTCGCCGTCGAGCCAGGACATCACCTATATGGCTTATAATTCCGGCGAGCCGCGCGTCTTCCTGCTCAATATCGAGAGCGGCCAGCGCGAGCAGGTCGGCAATTTCCCGGGCATGAGCTTCTCGCCGCGCTTCTCGCCCGACGGCCAGCGCATCGTGCTGTCGCTGCAGCAGGGCGCGGGCTCGTCGATCTATTCGATGGACCTCCGCTCGAAGAACGCCGTGCGGCTGACCGACGGTTCGGCCATCGATACCGGCCCGTCGTTTTCGCCCGACGGACGGCAGATCGTCTTCGAAAGCGACCGCGGCGGCACCCAGCAGCTCTATGTCATGAGCTCGGGCGGCGGCGGCGCCAACCGCATCTCGTTCGGCGAAGGCCGCTATTCGACCCCGGTCTGGTCGCCGCGCGGCGACCTCATCGCCTTCACCCGCCAGGGCGGCGGCCAGTTCTCCATCGGCGTGATGAAGCCCGATGGCTCGGGCGAGCGCCTGCTCACCACCGGCTTCCACAACGAGGGCCCGACTTTCGCGCCCAACGGCCTGTTCGTCATGTTCTTCCGCGACCAGGGCGCCGGGCCGCAACTGTTCCAATCCGACATTTTCGCCCGCGCCGAAAACCGCGTGCCGACGCCGAGCTTCGGTTCCGACCCGGCCTGGGGCCCGACGCTGAGCTGAGGCGTCAGCGCGGCTCGAAGCGGTAGAGGGGCTGTTGGCCCAGCTGGCGCGATAGCAGGCCGGCGCATCGCCCGTCGAGCGATGCCAGCATGCGATAGGCGCGGTCTCGCCGGTACTCGGCAGAGGGCATCTGGCGCAGGGATCTCAGGGCGTCGCGGTAACGTCCGAGCGCGTCGAGCAGTTCGACTTCGGCCCGCTGGCCGGGTTGGGGCGCAGATTCTCCGGCGCGGACTATTTCAGCCACGGCAACCCAACCAACCCAGTCGAATTCCTGCGTCAACAAGTCCGGGCGAGTGGGCGGAATGTCGTCGTTGCCACGCAAGTAGGGAATGAGCGCGCGTCTCGCGATCGCGCTTTCCAAGACATCGAGCATTCGTTCCCCGCCAGGCCTCGGTGGTTGTAAATCGGCGGTCAGGGTTGAAGGCATTCCGGCGAGGATGGGCAAGGCATTGGCCCGGTCGACGACACGATCGAGGCTGCGGAAAACAAGGATGAGGATAGCGTCGTGGTCGTTGACCATGTCCCACTGGCGAGCGTCGAGCTCGGCAATGATGGGGTCAGCAAAATCGAACACACGACGGTCGGTTGCGTGATGCGTAAGGCCAAAGAGGAAGGGAAGCGTCAATGGCACGCGCCGGCTGAGATCAAGCAGACGAGTGCCCTCTCTCGAACCGGGGGCAGAATCATCGATAGCGTCGGCGGCGACACGAAGCGCAGGCGGAAGATCACGCCATATGGTTCGCCGAGGGTGGTCGAAATGGAACGGGTAGCTGCCGGTCCAGATTGCGCGAAACCGCTCTGTCAAAGCTTGCTGGTTCGCTGGTGCGCCGGGTGCGCGTCGGACCAACGCAAGCCAATCATCCGCAGTTGTCTTGCTGGCCAGCAAATATTCCGCCAGATCCCAAAGAGCTTCGGCTTCGGCCGCTCCTGCGATTTCGGTTTTTTTGCTGTCGCTCAAGTCCAGGAGTGCGTTCGCGACATATCGTTGAGCATCGCGCGCCTCGCGACGATTCCCTGATTGAACCGCTCGCCGTTTCATTTCACGGAAGAGCCACCGGCCGTTGTCGTCCAGGACCACAGCGCGCAGGACGGAAAGGCTGGTCGGGGCAGCGACGTCTAACGGATGCGCGCCACGAAGCAAGGTGGCGCGATCGGCCGGCCGGGCGAATGTGAGATGGAGAGCGTCGATGCCGTCCGGGGGGACCTGCCATTGGCGGATCCGATCAATCAATTGCCTGCCCCCCGCGTAGCTCAAGGCGCCATAGCGGATTTTCAGGAATGCGGCCTCGGTGGCGATCCTTCTCCGGTCGGGTTCGGGACTTGGTGCGGGCTCGACGAGCAAGTCGTCGGCGACCGCGACAATGTCGGCCGCCTGCGCGCAGCTCGCCGCATTGTCCGCACGGGCAACGGCTGCTTGCAGCAATGCCGCGCCCGTTGCCAGCACGATGAGCGGCAGTCGAAAGAGTTGAGACAGCATCGCGACTCGGGGCGAGTGATTGTCAGGTCGACGCTAGGTGCGGCTTGAATTTCGCGCAAGTTGCGTATCGAAGCTCCGTGCCGCCTCCGGGTTGAGTTTCAGCGCGGCTCGAAGCGGTAGACCGGTTCCTGCAGCGGCATCGGCGGCGACATCAGCTTGGCGCAGCGCTGGTCGAGCGCCAGCATCAGGGCATGGGCGCCGGCGCGGCCAGCCTCGCGGTCGCCGACATCACGCCAGGCCAGCACGGCTTCCGGATAACGGCCGGCCGCTTCCAGGAGATCGGCGGCGATCGATTGGCTGGCGTCGGGTATTGGCGCGCCTGACCGGAGCAATTGCGCCGCCCGCGACCAGGCCTCCCAGTCGAAACTCGTCGAGAGCGGCAGCGGCCGTTCCGGCAATGCGCGGCGGTCGCCGGCAAGATAGGGCCGCAGCGCCTGGCGGCCGACGATCCGCTCCAGCCGGGCCAAGGTCTTTTCATTCGGCACGCCGCCAAGGGAGCTCGCAAAACTGGAGAGCTGCGCGAGCGTCTGGGCGCGGCCGAGCACGCGGTCGATGCCGCTGAAGACGAGGATCTGCAAGGCATCGTCGTCCGTGGCGGGATCGATGCGGCCGGCGCGGATGTCGCGGACCAGCGGCTCGGCCACCTCGCTGCCGAGCGCGAGCGAGCCGGTCTGGTTGAGCAGAGTCATGAGGAATTGGGTGCGCGGCGCGAGGCGCACCAGGGTGGTGATGCTGTCGATCGGGTCGCTCGGCTGGCTCCGGCGGGCGTCCAGGGTGGCGGCCGCCTCGCGCAACTCCGGCGGCAACACGTCCTGGCGATAGGCGCGTGGGTTCAGCGTCGCGAAACCACGCCAGAGCGGCGCGAACAGCTCGGCAAGCCGCGCGGCGTCGCGCGGCGCGATCGGCGAGCGTTTCAAGGCGGCGAGCCAATCGGTGGGGTCGGGACCGGTGGCCAGCAGTTCCAGTCCGAGACGCCAGAAACCGGCGGCCTCGGCGCGCCCGGCGATGCGTTGCTTGGTCGCCTCGGGGAGGTCGGCCAGGCTGCGCGCCAGCTGGGTCTGCGTGGTATCGGCGAGGGTCAGCGTTTGCAGCGGCGCGGCGTTGCGCCTGACCGCCGCGAAAAAACGCTCGCCGTCATCGTCGAGCACGGCGGCGCGAAAGGCCGAAGCGGCGAGCATGGGATCGACCGAGGTTTCCTGTGGGCCATCCAGCAGGACCGCGCGCTCGGCCGGCCGGGCGTGGGCCAACCGCAACTCCTCGATCCGTTGCGGCGGTGTCGATCTGCGCCGCAGGCCGTCGATCAGCCCGACGGCTTCCTGATGGTTCAGGCCGGCATAGCGGATCTTCAGGAAGGCGGCGTCGGTGCTGGTGCGATCGCGCCAGAACCGACGCTCGATCCGGGGATCGACCAGCAGGAGGTCCGCGGCGGCAAGGATCGCGGGGCTGAAGCCACATGCCGGAACCGGCTGGCTCCAGGCAATGCCGGTTCCCGGCAGGACAAGGGCGAGAGCGAACAGGGCATGCCGAATGACTTTGTATGGCATGCGAGCCGGCTCCCCTGCTCGAGCATAGTGGCGAACAGCCTAAGTCGACCGCCCGCTCCGGCACAAGATACCGCCATGAGCGGGCCGCAGGGCCGGTCACCACCGCGATGTATTGTCGATGCCTGCATATGCAGGTAATTGTCGCGAATGAACGATCGGTCCGATCCGCCGCCTGCGACGATACCGCCCTCGGCCTGCACCGGCGCGCGCATCCGCAAGGTCGCGCGGATCGTCTCCCATATTTTCGACCAGCATCTCGAAGCCCATGGCCTGACGGTCTCGCAGTTCGGGCTGCTCGGCCAGCTCAAGGCCCATGACGGCGTCGGCATCGGCGCGCTCGCCGAGCGGATGGTGATGGACCCGACCAGCCTGACCCGCACGCTGCGCCCGCTGGAGCGCCAGGGTTTCGTCCGACTGGAACAGGACCCGCGCGACCGCCGCCATCGGCGCCTGCACCTGACGCCCGAGGGGCGCGCGGTGTTCGAGGCGGCAAGGCCGGCCTGGCTTGCCGGCCAGCGCCAGATCGACCAGGCGCTGGGCGGCACCGACGCGACGACGCTCAATGCATTGCTCGACCGCACTATCGACAGGCTGACCCGGTGACCGCGCCGGGCCGCCCGGAAGGCCGTCAAATACCTGCATATGCAGGTAAATTCGCCCCGTTTTCTCCGCTCCGCGCCGCAGACCTGGACACGCCATGACCCTTTCCGCCACCGCTCCGGTCAACCCGATTGTCAGCGCGCCGCTGCTCGCGACGATCGCCCGGCTGAGCCTGCCCAATATGCTGGCCATGGTGGCGACGGCCGCGGTGGCGGTCGCCGAGACGGTCTATGTCGGGCTGATCGGCACGGCGGCGCTGGCCGGCATGGCGCTGGTCTTTCCGATCGTCATGCTGCAGCAGATGATGTCGGCGGGCGCCATGGGCGGCGGCGTGTCGTCGGCGATCAGCCGGGCGCTCGGCGCCGGCGACGAGGCCAGAGCCCGCTCGCTCGCCTTCCACACCGTGGTGATCGCGCTGGTTCTCGGCCTTGCCATCTCGGTCCTCCTGTTCGTCTTCGGCCGGCCGATCTATTCGGCCCTCGGCGGCCATGGCGAAGCGCTCGAACAGGCATTGATCTATTCCAATGTCGTGTTTCTCGGCGCGCTGGCCATCTGGCTGTGCAATCTGCTGGCCTCGATCGTCAGGGGCGCCGGCAATATGCGGGTGCCGTCGACGACCCTGCTGGCGGTCGCGGCGCTGCAGGTGGTGATCGGCGGCGGCCTCGGGCTCGGGCTCGGACCGCTGCCGCGGCTCGGCATGTTCGGCATCGCGCTCGGCCAGGTCATCGCCTATGCCGTCGGGGCTTTCATCCTGTTCCGGTTCCTAAGGTCGGGGGCCTGCCGCATCGTGCTGCCGGTTTCCGGGGTCAGGCTGCGCGGCGACCATTTCGCCGACATTCTCAAGGTCGGCGCGCTCGCTTGCGTGTCGTCGTTCCAGTCGGTGCTGACCGTGCTGATCCTGACCAGGCTGGTGGCGCGTTTCGGCCATGAGGCGCTGGCCGGCTACGGCATCGGCACACGGCTCGAATTCATGTTGATCCCCTTCACCTTCGCGGTCGGGGTCTCCATGGTGCCAATGGTCGGCATGGCGATCGGCGCCGGCAAGCCGGAGCGCGCGCGCCGTGCCGCCTGGACCGGCGGCATGCTGGCTTTCGCCATTACCGCGAGTATCGGCCTTCTCGGCTGGCTGATGCCGACGGCCTGGGCGAGCCTGTTCACCGACAATCCACAGGTGCTGGCCGCGGCGCGCTCCTATCTGGTCTGGGCCGGCCCCAGCTATGGCTTCTATGGCCTGGGGCTCTGCCTCTATTTCGCCGCCCAGGGCGCGGGCCGTGTGCTCGGCCCGGTGCTGGCCGGCACGGCCCGGCTCGCCGTCGTCGGGCTCGGCGGCTGGTGGCTGGCCGCCACCGACCAGCCGCAATGGATGATGTTCGCGCTGATCGCCGCCTCGATGGTCGTCTATGGCCTGAGCACGGCCTATGCGATCCATATCACCCGTTGGGGGGGCCGGCCGGCCTGACGCGCCCGGTCGCGGCGGGCACGCCCCGTCGCTCGGGCATCAGGGGCCGAGGCGAATCCCCTCGGTTTCCGCACGCTTGACCAGCAGCGCCGCATCCGCGGGCAGAAGATAGCGCGCGGCGACCAGGCGATCGGCGGCAGCCTTCACGGTTGCCACATAGGCCTCCCGGCTTGGATAGCGCTCTTCGATCGAAGGGCGCGGATCGCCGATCTCCAGGCGCTCCTGGCGGGTCCGCGCGAAGGGAACGAACGAGCCGGCGAGCGAGCAGAAGCCGTCTTCGAAACGGTCCTTTCGCCCGAGATTCCAGCCGGTATAGGTGCCGATCGGCGCCTGCAGGAACAGCGAGCGTAGGCCGCCGACGTCATTGCCGTCGGCGTCGACCTGCGGCACCAGCAGTCCGTAGCCGGCGGCGCTCTGGCGCGGCGGCTCGACCGTGATGACGCCGCTGGTCTCGGCGGCGACGTAACCCGGGCCGTAGTCGAGCCGGAACAGCGGGTTGGTCACCCTTGTCATCCGGACCGCCGGACGCCGGACATTGCCATAGGCATTGGCCGGGATCGGCGGGAACAGGACCTGGTTCGGCGCGACCAGCGTGCCATCGGCGATGCGCGGTATGGCGCTGGCGGGCGGCGCCTTGTCCGCCGTGATCCAGTCGGTCAGCCCGGTCATCAGCGCACGCAAGGTCCAGATATGCGGATTGGGGTTCTGCTGCTGCTGGCAGACCCCGAAAGGCTCGGTCGTCGGCAAGGGCAGGCTGGCCGGCCCGTGCTGGGTCGAGGCCATGATGTAGGTGCGGACATTGGCGGGGTCCGCCACGTCGCGCCGGCCCATGGGATCGGTCAGGCCGAGCGATTGCCGGCCCTCCCACATTTCCAGGGCGGTGGCGACGTGGAAGATGCGCGGGCAGGTGCCGTCGGCCCGGCAGCGGTCGAGCAGGCCCTGGTTGCGGCCGGTGACGGGGTCGCGCTGGCGCGCATAGGTGAACGGGAAGTCATAGGCCGGGTAGAGGTGATCGATCTGCTCGCCCCAGGCCCGGCCGGCCTGCGAGAACCTGACATTGAGCGGCATCAGGCCTCCGCCGATATGGGGCAGGGCGCCATCGAAGGCGATGCGGCCCTGTTCGTCGCGGTTGAAGCCGAGATGAACGAAGGAGCGGATCATGCGGCCGGACTGGGAGGTGCCCATGACGATCGCCCGCTGACCGCGCCGGAAGACCGGATTGGCATTGCCGGCCTGGTCCTTGTCGCGATGCTTGAGGAAGGCGGCGAGGTCGCGGGTCGCGGCGAAGCCGAGACCGGTCACCAGGGGATCCCTGGCACGATAGATCAATTCGTAGAGGCGGCCGGGCTGGAAGCCGGCGGGCAGACAGATCTGTCGGTCGCCCGGCGTGACGGCGCCGGCCTCATTGCAGGCGCCGAAGCTCCAGTCGGCGTTCGGCACGGCCACCCGCGGATCCTGTTCCCTGGCGCGGATGGTGAGCGTCGGCAGGAAGCCGTCGGCAAAGGCGGTCCGGTTGTCGGCCGAGGCGGTCGGATAGCTCGTATGGGTCATGCCGGTGAACCAGCCGCTCGACAGGTTCAGCGTCTTCACCGGGGTCATGGTGGTCAGTTCGGCGCGCACCAGGCCGGTCAGCGGCGTGCCATCGGGGTTGCGTGCGGCCGGCACGGTCAGCGTCAGGCGGCCGTCGCCCGGCGCCACATCCGCCTGCCAGCCATACCAGACAAGGGTATAGCCGGCCTGCATCAGGAAGCCGTCGCCGGCATCGGTCAGGTTGTTGTGGTCGGCCTGGGTGCCGGCGAGGCCGTCGTTGAAGTTGCGCAGGATCAGCTTGCGGCCGCGGTTATGGGCTTCGAACAGCAGGATGTTGTTGCCGCGCTCCAGGCTGGCCGGTCGCAGAATGTGGATGTCGGTGACATATTCGACCATGCCGCGGCCATTGCGCGGGGCAAGGGCGATATCCTGGATCAGGGCATTCTGCGGCAGCCTCGGGTCGACCTCGCCATGGGCCTTGCCGGTGAGCCGGACATAGGCGCCGACCTCGCCGAAGCTCCGGCCGCCAAAGGCCGGTTCCTGTCTGGTGATCTCGATCCTGACGATGCGCGCCTCGGCCTCGCGCGACAGGCCGGCCCAGGTCAGGGCCGCGACGATGCAAAGGGACAGCAAATGTCCCATCTTCCGCGATGTCATGCCAGTTTCCCCCCTTATCGTGTTTGGGGCGAGACTAGAGGACGGGCGATGTCAGGTGCAATCGCGGCGGGACGCAGGCGTCCCTTCGCAATGACGATGCTCAATCCTGCGTCAGGGCGAGGATGACCTCGGCGACATCACGGGGATGGGTGTCGAGCATGCCATGGCCGGCACCCGCGATCGCGACGATGCGAGCGGCCGGCGCGAGTGCGCCGAGCGCGGTGGCGATGGCTGCCGCGACGGGCGCACCGGTGGTGCCATGGACGACGCGGAACGGCTTGTCGAAACCGCCGAGCGCGTCGCGCGCAAGGGTTTCGCTGAAGGACGAAACGACGTCCCGGGCGTTCTTGGCCGCCGCGGCGTCGAGATAAGTCTGGACCGGCGCCGGCAGCCGGCCGAACGCCCCGGGGCCGAACCAATAGTCGACCATGCCGGCGACCGCATTCTTCTCGCCGGCCGCGGCGCGCGCGGCATAGGCTGAGAAGAAGTGGTGGGCCTCGTCGAGCTGCTCCCGGTTGCCGTTCAATGCCAGGGCGCGAAAGAAGACGGGTTCGAACAGCGCAAGCCCGCGGACCCGGTCCGGCGCGGCGGCCGCCACATGCAGCGCGACATTGCCGCCATAGGAGTGACCGGCGAGCCAGACGGGTTGGTCGAGGCTTGCAACCAGTTCGCCGATGGCCTTGGCCATGGCAGCGGTTCCCCCGCCGGCCTCGCGTAACGGGTCGGAGGCGCCATAACCCGGCAGGTCGGGGGTCAGGACACGGAATTGACCGGTCAACAACGGCGCGACGCGGTTCCAGGCCCGGCCTTCCCCCGGCGACCCGTGCACCAGCAGCAGGGGCGGGCCGCCGCCGGCTTCCGGGACACTGAGGCTGCGGCCGTCGGACAAGGCGAATGCGGGCATGGCGGAGCGCCTCCAATGTCTTGGGCAGGCTCACCGGATGTTTCGGCGCCGCGCCTGCGATGAATATGCATGTATCTACAATTAGTGTAGATGCATAGGCCCATGACCCGTTCACGACAAGCTTCGAAATCGCTGCGCTCCGACGCGCGCATGGCGCTCGACACCTGCCCCGGCTGGACCAGCCGGCTGGCGGCGCGCCGGATCGGCCAGTTCCTCGAGCGCCGCATGGCGGATGCGGGCATGTCGCTGCCGCAGTTCTGGCTGATGGCGCAGATCGCCAGCATGCCGGATGACCGGCTCGCCGCCCTCGCCGGACGCATGGGGCTCGACCCGTCGAGCCTGTCGCGCAACCTGAAGGTCCTGGAGCGGCTCGGCTGGATCGAGATCGCCATGGCCGGCCAGGATCAGCGCCGGCGCATGGTCTGGCTGACGGAAACCGGTGCGCATGCGCTGGAGGCCGCGCTGCCGATCTGGCGGGCGGCTCATGATGCGCTCGGGCCGGAGCTTCCGGCCGATTTCGTTGCCCGGCTCGCGGCGGTCGCGGCCGCCTTGCCGGACGAAGAGCGGGCCTGATCTGACGCGGCAGGGCAGGCTGCGCCGTCCCTGGGCTGTTCGGCTTGTGGCAATCCTGCAACAGCCGGCGCAAAGCCAGGGCCGGGGCGGGTTTATCACCTCGGCGACACCCCGCTGCCACAGTCTGGTCACGCTGCGCCGCGATCTCGGTCCCGTCACGTCGCCGCTCCGTCGGCCCCGCGTGATCGGGCAGGCCTTCCATTAACCGATGGTTGACCATCCCGGCGAATGGTCGAGCAGTGCGGCGGACCTGCCTCACCGCTCGGCCATCCGTAAAAAACAAACGTCATTTCAGGATGTTAAAGATTCGTCCCGGCGTCGGTCCCGAAGCTTTCTTGTGCCGTTCGGCGCAAGCTTTCGGGGGCCCGGGAAGGTTCGATTAACCCCCATCCTGGTAAAGAAACGGCTACGTTTTTCGTTAAGGAGATCCCCATGCTGACCATGGCTCTCGGGCGCAACTTCAAGTTTGCCGCCCTCATGGCAATGGGCCTGGCGCTCGGCGCTTGCGCTCAAAATCCCACCAACGGCGCCGGCGGCGCGGGTGGTGCAGGCGGCATGGGTGCCGCAAGCCCCGGCAGCCCGCAGGACTTCGTCGTCAATGTCGGCGACCGCGTGTTCTTCGAGACGGATTCGTCCGAACTGACCACCCAGGCCCGTTCGACGCTCGACAAGCAGGCGACCTGGCTGCAGCAGTACAACCGCTATTCCTTCACCGTCGAAGGCCATGCCGACGAGCGCGGCACGCGGGAATACAACATCGCCCTCGGCGCCCGCCGCGCCCAGACGGTGCGCGACTATCTCGGCGCCCGCGGCATTTCCTCGGCGCGCATCCGCACGATTTCCTACGGCAAGGAACGCCCGGTCGCGGTTTGCGACGACATTTCCTGCTGGTCGCAGAACCGCCGCTCGGTGACCGTGCTCAACGGTGGCGCCGGCTCCTGACGCTTGCGTCATGGCAGGCCGGCGCGGCAAGCGGCGTCCCGTCCGGGTTTTTCCCGGGGGGTCTTGCCTGAGACTTGCCGGCAACGCCTGATGAAATAAGACGGCGCTCGTCTGACGAGCGCCGTTTTTGCTTGAATGGGGTCGAAATCTGGCCCAATTCGCACCTGCGAATAGCGGTCTGCGCGAGGGGCGCAAAATCCCAGGGAGAGAGAACGACGATGACGATCGGTCGGGCAGTCAGGGGCTGGGTCCGGTTCGAGATGTGGGCGGGGCTTGCCTTAGCGGCAGCTCTTGTCGTCGTGGCGAACAGCGGTGCGCGCGCGCAGTCCGGAGCCGATCTCCTGGATCGGATCCAGCGGCTGGAGGCGCAGATCCGCTCGCTCAACGGCCAGCTTGAACAGTCGCAATTCCGTATCCGTCAAATGGAAGATCAGGCACGCCGGAGCCAGGCCGACCTGGAATTCCGGCTCAACGAGCTGGAATCGCAGCGTGGCGGCGCCGCGCGGCCGAACCCTGCGCGGCCGCAGCAGCCGGCGCAGCCGCAGCGCCAGCAGCGCGGCGACGCCTTCGATCCCAATGCTCAGCAGGGCGCGGCCGGGACGCCGCGCGATCTCGGCGCCATGCCGCCCGGCGGCAACGCGGCCCAGCCGCGGGTCGGCAGCATCGCGCCCGGCGGCTCGACCGTGACCAATGGCGGCGGCGTGGCAACCGGCTCGGCAGCCGGTGCGGGTGCGTCCGACGGCGGACCGCAGCCGCTCGATCTCGGCCAGCTGTCCGGCCAGGCTGCGAGCGATCCCAGCCTCGACCCGCGCATGGCGGCGCGGCCACCGGGCACCGGCACCCAGCCGATCATCGCGTCCTCGCCGCGCGACGAATATGATCAGGCGCTGGCGCTGGTTCAGCGCCGCGAGTTCGAACAGGCGGAACTGGCGCTGCGCGGTTTCATCCAGGGCCATCCGCGCGACCGGCTGGTCGGCGACGCCACGCACCAGCTCGGCGAGACCATGTATCAGCGCCGGCAATATCGTGAGGCGGCCGAGCAGTTCCTGAAGGTGTCGACCGACTATCCGCGCATCAGCCGCGCGCCGGTGAGCCTGCTGCGCCTCGGCCAGTCCCTGAATGCGCTCGGCGAGCGCGAGGCGGCCTGCGCGGCCTATGCCGAATTCAATCGCAAATATCCGAGCGCCGGCCAGCAGACCAAGACCGCGGTCGCCAGCGAGCAGCGCCGTGCACGCTGCTGAGGCCGTCCCGGCGCGCGCCTTCGACCCCTCCGATCTCACCGACCTCTTCGATCGCTTCGCCGCTTACCCCGCGCTGGTGCTTGCCGTGTCGGGCGGCCCGGATTCCATGGGGCTGCTGGCCGCCCTCGCGCAGTGGCGGCGCGCGCGCGCCGATGGCCCCATGCTGCACGTGGCGACCGTCGACCATGCCCTCCGGCCGGAATCGGCTGACGAATGCCTGCAGGTGGAAGCCGCCGCGCGCCGTTTCGGCCTGCCCGCCGCGACGCTGGTCTGGCGGGGCGACAAGCCGAAGACCGGCTTGCAGCGCGAGGCGCGCGCCGCTCGCTACCGCCTGCTGCTGGCGGAGGCCAGGCGCGTCGGCGCCGGCGCCATCGTCACCGCCCATACCATTTCCGACCAGGCGGAGACGGTCCTGATGCGCTTTCTGCGCGGCTCCGGCCCGCTCGGCCTCAAGGCCATGGCCGAGGTGACCGAGCGCGACGGCATCGACATCGTCAGGCCGTTCCTGTGGGAAACCGGCGACCGGCTGAAGGCGACGGCGCTCGCCGCCGGGCTTCAGCCGATCGACGATCCCTCGAATATCGACGACCGGTTCACCCGGGCCAGGCTGCGCAAGCTGATCGCGGCGATGGCCGGGGAGGGGCTGGATATCGAGCGGCTGGCGACCTTTGCCGGCCGCATGCGGCTGTTGGACCAGGCGCTGCACCATCAGGCGGCGAAACTCGCCGAGGCGAGCCGCAGGCCTTCGATCGTACCGGGTACCCAGGTGTTCGAGGCGCAGGGCTGGCTCGCCGAGCCGATCGCGGCGGTGCAGATGCTGCTGTCGCAGGCGATCGAGGCGGGGGGCGACCGCGAGGTGGCCGAACGGCTCTCGGCGATCGAGGAGCTGTCGGCCGAGGTGCTCATCGCCCTGGCCGAAGGACGCGCCACCAAAACGACACTGCGCGGGGCCATGGTGGCGGTGAGCGCCGAGGGGCGTGTCATCGTGTCGCGCGAGCCGAAGCGCCGGACGGCGCATGAATAGGCTAGTGGCTATCGCCGCAGGACCTGCCGGACGGCAGGCAAAAATTGACAGTGCCGCGATCTCGTCCAAACGGAACGGCTCAGTTGCGCGGGTCGCTCCTTGGCAAGGCCCGCCGCTGAACCTACATTACGTATTCGAACGGGTTGGGCCACAGACAGTCGCAGAGGCGCGCCGCATCGGCGCAGGTGCGTGGCCGAGCCCTCGGGAAGGATCGCGATGAACTCGAATTTCCGTAACCTCGCCCTCTGGGTGATCATCGTCCTGCTTTTGCTGGCGTTGTTCACGCTGTTCCAGAGCCCGCAGCAACGGCAGGGTTCGTCCGACATGCCGTTCACGCAATTCCTCTCCGAGGTCGATGGAGGGCGCGTCCGCGACGTCACCATCCAGGGCCCCGAGGTCACCGGCCATTTCACCGATGGACGGACCTTCCAGACCTATGCGCCGCCCTATCCGGGGCTGACGCAGAAGCTGTTCGAGAAGGGCGTCCAGGTCCAGGCCCGCCCGCCGGGCGAGCAGGTGCCGTGGTTCGTGGCGCTCCTGGCCCAGTGGTTCCCGGTGCTGCTCTTGATCGGCCTGTGGATCTTCATGTCGCGCCAGATCCAGGGCGCCGGCGGCAAGGCCATGGGCTTCGGCAAGTCCAAGGCCAAGCTTCTGACCGAAGCCCATGGCCGGGTGACCTTCGACGACGTCGCGGGCATCGACGAGGCCAAGCAGGACCTGCAGGAGATCGTCGAATTCCTGCGTGACCCGCAGAAGTTCCAGCGCCTCGGCGGCCGCATTCCGCGCGGCGTGCTGCTGGTCGGCCCTCCCGGCACCGGCAAGACGCTGACCGCCAAGGCGGTGGCGGGCGAAGCCAATGTGCCGTTCTTCACCATTTCCGGCTCGGACTTCGTCGAGATGTTCGTCGGCGTCGGCGCCAGCCGCGTCCGCGACATGTTCGAGCAGGCCAAGAAGAACGCGCCCTGCATCATCTTCATCGATGAAATCGATGCGGTCGGCCGCCATCGCGGCGCCGGCCTCGGCGGCGGCAATGACGAGCGCGAGCAGACGCTGAACCAGCTGCTTGTCGAGATGGACGGCTTCGAGCCGAACGAGGGCATCATCATCATCGCGGCGACCAACCGCCCCGACGTGCTCGATCCCGCGCTGCTGCGTCCCGGCCGTTTCGATCGCCAGATCGTCGTGCCGAACCCGGATGTCAACGGCCGCGAGAAGATCCTCAAGGTTCATGCCCGCAAGGTGCCGCTGGCGCCCGACGTCGACCTGAAGATCATTGCCCGCGGCACGCCCGGCTTCTCCGGCGCCGACCTGATGAACCTGGTCAACGAGGCGGCCCTGCTGGCGGCCCGGCGCTCCAAGCGCATGGTCACCATGGCCGATCTCGAGGACGCCAAGGACAAGGTCATGATGGGCGCCGAGCGCCGGTCGATGGCCATGTCGGAAGAAGAGAAGAAGCTGACCGCCTATCACGAGGCCGGGCACGCGGTGGTCGGCCTGAACGTGGAAGCCGGCCTGCCGGTGCACAAGGCGACGATCATTCCGCGCGGCCGTGCGCTCGGCATGGTCAAGTTCCTGCCCGAGGGCGACCGCTATTCCATGAAGTACAAGGAATATACGTCGCATCTGGCGGTCGCCATGGGCGGACGCGTGGCGGAGGAGCTGACCTTCGGCAAGGCGAACGTCACCTCGGGCGCCGTCGGCGACATCGATCAGGCGACCAAGATGGCGCGCGCCATGGTCACCCGCATGGGCTTCTCCGACGAGCTCGGCATGGTGGCCTATGGCGACAACCAGGAAGAGGTCTTCCTGGGCATGTCGATGGGCCGGCAGCAGAGCATTTCGGAATCGACGGCGCAGAAGATCGACACCGAGGTCAAGCGCCTGGTTCAGGAAGGCTATGACGAGGCCAAGCGCATCCTGACCGAGAAGCACGACGAGTTCATCCGGGTGGCCGAGGCGCTGCTCGAATATGAGACGCTGTCGGGCGACGAGATCAAGGACCTGATCGCCGGCAAGCCGCCGGTGCGCGACGCCGAGCCGGACAAGAATTCGGGCCGCTCCTCGGCGGTGCCGACCGCCGGCAAGGGCCGCCGTCCGGCCAATGACGACGGGCTGGAGCCGCAGCCTTCGGCGTGAGGCCGGCCAATATGACTTGAGAACGACGGAGCGGCGGGACACAGTGCCCGCCGCTTTCGTTTTCAAGAGCCGGCTGCACACCCCATGACCATCGCCAAAGTCGAGCCGTTCATCCTGCACGTGCCAGTGACCGGCTCGAGCATTTCCGACAGCACCCATACCCTGTCGCATTGGGGGGCGGTCGGGGTGCGCATCACCACCAGCGACGGTTTCATCGGCACCGGCTTTACCGGCACCCATGCCGATCTCGCCGGCGACCGGCTGGTCACCGCCTGCATCGCCTCCTGCTACGCCGAACTGCTGATCGGCGAGGACGAGGCCGACATCACCCGGCTCTGGCAGAAGCTCGCCCGGCACCCGCCGATGCAGTGGATCGGCCGCGCCGGCATCAGCCATATCGCGCTCGGCGCCGTCGACATCGCGCTCTGGGACATCAAGGCGCAACGCGCCGAACAGCCGCTGTGGAAATTGCTCGGCGGCGCCACGACCGAGCGGCTGATGGCCTACAATACCGATATCGGCTGGCTTTCCATTCCCGACGACCAGTTGATATCAGGCGCCCGCCAGGCCATCGGCGAGGACGGCTTCCGCGGCATCAAGATCAAGGTCGGCTCGGCCGACATGGCGCGGGATCTCCGGCGCCTGCAGGCGGTGCGCCGGGCGATCGGGCCCGGCGTCATGCTGGCGGTCGACGGCAATGGCCGCTGGGACCTGCCGACCGCCATGCGTTTCTGCCGCGAGGCCGAGGGGCTCGACATCTTCTGGTTCGAGGAACCGCTCTGGTATGACGATATCGCCGGCCATGCCGCGCTCGCCCGGGCGAGCCGGATTCCGGTGGCGCTCGGCGAGCAGCTCTATACGGCCGAAGCCTTCTCGGAATTCATCGGCCGCGGCGCGGTGCATTTCGTCCAGCCCGACGTGACCCGGCTCGCCGGCATCACCGAATACATCCGGGTGGCCGAGATCGCCCATGCCGCCCGGCTGCCGGTGGTCGCCCATGCCGGCGACATGAGCCAGGTCCATGTCCATCTGGCTTACTGGCACCCGGCCAGCGCGATGCTGGAATATATCCCCTGGATCAAGGACTGTTTCGAAGAGCCGATCGCGGTGGTCGACGGCGACTTCCTGCGGCCGCTGCGTCCGGGCGCCGGCACGGCGGTCAAGCACGAGGCCTTCGCGCGTTTCGCCAAGCCCCTGGCGTGACCGACACTGGCGTGACCCCGCCCGGCGGTGCCCGCGTGCGCCAATCCCGCGTGCAATTCCCGGATTAAGCCGGGCAATTGCGGCCGCCGACCTTGCCTCGACCCGACCAGCCCGGCTAAGTCTTTGTCAACTCAAATGCCATGCGCCGCATTGGCGCCACAAGCGAGGCCCATGGCGTGACGCCCGTTCAATCCTTCGTCCCGGCTCCGGCGACCGTGCGCACGCTTCGTTCCGTTTTCCATCATCTTCTTGTCTGTCTCGTCCTGGTCTCCGGCATGATGCTGGCCGGCCCGCGCACTGCCTTTGCGCTCGACCCGGTGGCGGTGACGCTCGACCGTCCGGCGATCAATCTCGGCCGCGCCGTCGAATTCGTTCAGGGGGAAGGCGACCGGGTCAGCGTGCCGACCGCGCCGGGCGCCGACGGCATTACCCGGCGCATGGAGATCCGCCAGACCCAGACGACGTCGAGCCTGACCTGGGCGGTGTTCGCATTGTCGAACGCCACCGACGAACAGGTCGACCGGCTGATCGTCGTGCCGCATTACCGGCTGATCCGTTCCGGCCTGATCTGGCCGGATCTCGGTTCGCAGCGCATCGTGGCGCTGACGCCGAGCCAGGGGTTCCGCCCCGAGCGACAATCGGCCGTCGACCAGGACGTCTTCCTGGTGACGCTCGATCCGGGCACCACGGTGACCTTCGTCGCCGAACTGCGTGACCCGCGCCTGCCGCAGATCACGCTCTGGCAGCCCGACGCCTTCAAGGACCGCGAGAATTCCTTCACGCTCTATCGCGGCATCGTGCTCGGCATCGCCGGCCTGCTGGCGCTGTTCCTGACCATCCTGTTCGTGGTCAAGGGCTCGCTGATGTTCCCGGCGGCGGCCCTGCTCGCCTGGGCCGTGCTCGGCACGCTGGCGCTCGATTTCGGTTTCTGGACCAGGGTGATGGAGTTAGGACCAGAGGCGGTCCGGTTCTGGCGAGCGACGGCGGAGGCGATCCTCTCCGCCACCTTGATGATCTTCCTGTTCGCCTATCTCGATCTCAACCGATGGCATGTGCGCTATACCGTGCTGACCGCCATCTGGCTGGCCTTTGCCGGCGGGCTCGTGACGGTGGCCTGGTTCGATCCCTCGATCGCCGCCGGCATCGCCCGGCTCGGCATCGGCATCGTCACCATTCTCGGCACGGTCATCCTCGTCTATCTCGCCTTCCTGCGTTACGACCGGGCGATCAACCTGGTGCCGACCTGGATCCTGTTCATGATCTGGGGCGGCGCGGCGCTGCTGATGGTCACCGGCCGGCTCAACAACGAGATCGCCTCGCCGGCCTTGCTCGGCGCGCTGGTGCTGCTGGTCATGCTGATCGGTTTCACCGTGATGCAGCACGCCTTCGCCGGCGGCGGCGTGCCGCAGGCGCTGGTCTCCGACAGCGAGCGCAAGGCCCTGGCGCTGACCGGGTCGGGCGACATCATTTTCGATTGGGACGTCAGCGCCAACCGGATCTGGGTCAGCCCGGAGGCCGAGCAGCATCTGGGCCTCAGGCGCGGCGCGCTGGAAGGGGCCGCGACCAAATTCGTCGAGGCGATCCATCCCGGCGATCGCGACCGGGTGCGCTCGACGCTCGACACGGTGGTGGAACACCGGCGCGGCCGCCTGTTCGAGGAGTTCCGCATGCGCGCCGCCGACAACCACTTCGCCTGGTTCGCGCTGCGCGCCCGGCCGGTGGTCGGGTCTGACGGCGAGGTGGTGCGTCTTGTCGGCACGCTGACCGACGTCACCGAATACAAGACGGCGGAAGAGCGCCTGCTGCACGACGCCGTGCATGACAACCTGACCGGCCTGCCCAATCGGGAACTGTTCCTCGACCGGCTCGACGCGGCGCTGACCCAGTCGCGCACCGACGAGCAGCGCCGGCCGACGGTGCTGGTCTTCGACATCGACCGGTTCAAGCAGGTCAATGATTCCGTCGGCATGGCCGTTGGCGATTCCATCCTGCTCACGGTGTCGCGCCGGCTCGCCCGGCTCTTGAAACCGCAGGACACGCTGGCCCGCCTCAACGGTGACCAGTTCGGCATGATCCTGGTGTCGGAACGGGCGCCGGAGCGCATCACCGCCTTCGCCGAGACCATTCGCCGGACGCTGCGCGCGCCGATCGCCTTCGGCGACCGCGAGATCTTCCTGACCGGCTCGCTCGGCATCGCGCTGGCCGACGGCACCCAGCGCGGTCGCGAGGACCTGCTGAAGGATGCCGAGCTCGCCGCCTATCACGGCAAGCGGCTCGGCGGCGACCGGATCGAGGTGTTCAAGCCGGCGCTGCGGGCCCAGAAGACCGACCGGCTGGCGCTGGAAAGCGACCTGCGCCGGGCGCTGGAGCGCTCCGAGATCGCCATTGTCTACCAGCCGGTGGTGCGGCTCGCCGATCGCACGCTTGCCGGTTTCGAGGCGCTGGTGCGCTGGGACCATCCGCGCCTCGGCCGCCTGCCGCCGGGCGAATTCATCGCCATCGCCGAAGAGACCGGCCTGATCGTCGAGCTCGGCCTGTTCGTCCTCGACCGCACGGCCCGGCAATTGTTCCAGTGGCAGCAATTGATGCCGCTCGACCCGCCGCTGTTCGCCGCGGTCAATGTGTCGAGCCGGCAATTGCTGCGCCACGACCTCTTGCAGGACGTCAAGGGTGTGCTCGCCCGCGCGCCGGTCGCCCGCGGCTCGCTGAAGCTGGAACTCACCGAAAGCCTGGTGATGGAAAATCCGGAATATGCCGCGCAGATCCTGCAGCGCATCCGCGATCTCGGCGCCGGCCTGTCGCTCGACGATTTCGGCACCGGTTATTCCTCGCTGTCCTACCTGCAGCGCTTCCCGTTCGACACGATCAAGATCGACAAGAGCTTCGTGCGCGCCGACGGCCGCGGCATCCGGCCGGTCATGCTGCGCTCGATCATCGCGCTCGGCCACGACCTCGGCATGGACGTGGTGGCCGAGGGCGCCGAGGTCGATGCCGATGCGGTCGAGCTCTACCAGCTCGGCTGCGATTTCGCGCAAGGCTATGCCTTCGGCGAGCCGATGACCGCCGAACAGGCGACGCGGCTCCTGAAGGACGCGACGGTTCAGGCGGCGTAGGGCGGGCGAATGGTGAGTGGCGAATGGCGAGTGGGGCATGCTCGTTGCGCACTTCTCACTTGCCAAGACGACGTTCGATCCGACCTCGTCAAAAGCACAGTAAAATCAACCCTCTCCCAAAGGGAGAGGGTGGCGCCGTCAGGCGCCGGGTGAGGGGTCGTCCATTGCCGGAAGTGGCTCCACGCCCTAGGCTTGGTCTCTGAAATGCGCGTCGATCTTTGCCACTGTTCTCGACGCTCACGCCCCTCACCCGGCAGCTGACGCTGCCACCCTCTCCCTCTGGGAGAGGGTTGATCACTGTGCGTATCGCTGCATCCCCATTCGCCATCAGCTATCAGCCCAGCCAGGACCTCCGCATGGACACCCGCAATCTCGGCCGTTCCGGCCTGAAAGTTTCGTCGATCTGCCTGGGCACCATGATGTTCGGCGGCCCGACCGAGGAAAAGGACGCCGTCCGGATCATCGGCCGGGCCAAGGAGGCAGGGGTCAATTTCATCGACACCGCCAATGTCTATACCGAGGGCCGTTCGGAGGAGATCACCGGCCGCGCCATCAAGAAGGACCGGGACAGCTGGGTGCTGGCGACCAAGCTCGGCAATCCTACCGGGCCTGGCGCCAATGATCGCGGCCTGTCGCGGCTGCACATGTTCCAGGCGGTCGAGGCGAGCCTGAAGCGGCTCGGCACCGATGTCATCGACATCTATTACATCCACAAGGAAGACCACACGACGCCGCTCGACGAGACGGTAAGGGCGCTCGGCGACCTGGTCCGGCAGGGCAAGATCCGCCACTACGGCGTGTCCAATCACCGCTCCTGGCGGATCGCCGAGATCTGCAACCTCGCCGACCGGCTGGGCATCGACCGCCCGGTGGTCAGCCAGCCCTATTACAATGCCATGAACCGCATGCCCGAGGTCGAGCATCTGCCGGCCTGCGGCTTCTACGGCCTCGGCGTGGTGCCCTATTCGCCGCTGGCGCGCGGCATCCTGAGCGGCAAATACGACCCCAAGGCGCCACCGCCGGAAGGCTCGCGGGCCGGCCGTTCGGACGCCCGCATGCTGCAGACCGAGTGGCGCAAGGAATCGCTGGTCATCGCCCAGAAGCTGAAGACCCATGCCGAGAAGCGCGGCATCACGCCCGGCCAGTTCGCCACCGCCTGGGTGCTGAACAACCGCTTCGTTACCGCCGCCATTGCCGGGCCGCGCACACTTGCTCAGTTCGACGATTATCTCGGGGCGCCGGGCTATGGCTTCACCAAGGCCGACGAGGACCTGGTCAACCGGCTGGTGCCGGCCGGCCACCCCTCCACCCCCGGCTATACCGACCCAGCCTATCCGCTGGAGGGACGGGTGCCCAGATCCGGTTGAGATCGACCGCCCCGCGTCCGAGGACAAACCGGTCCGCAAAGGTCCGCGCCGGCGTCAGGCCAGTGCGACCGGCCGCGCCGCCAGCCGGTCGATCGGCACATGGAAATGGCGGCCCGGCATGGAAAGCCGGGCCGCGGGCCCTCGGTGACGGCCGGTTTCGGTCATCAGACCCAGCGGCAAACGCGCTCGCCCCAGCGGTTGATCCAGCAACGGCGATAGCCGCCACCCCAGCCGCCGCCCCAGCCAGGCCCGCGCCAGCCCGGCCCACGCCAGCCACCACCGCGGCGCCAACCGCCGCCGCCGCCATGCCAGCCGCCGCCGCGTCCGCGGCCGCCGCCATGTCCACGACCGCCGCCGCCGCCGCGTCCACCGCCGTGGCCGTGGCGCTGCATCTCCAGCGGCTCACCGGTCGGCGCCAAGGCGGCGCGCACCGCGTCGAGGCCAGCCGTGCGGGGGAGGTCAGGTGCAGCCTCCGCTGCCGAAATGCCCAGGGGGGATAGGGCCGTTAGCCCACCGGCCAGCGCTATCAGGAACGTTCTGCGATGCATGGTCGCGTCTCCTCGTTCTGTCGGTCATCCCCCGATACGGTAACGTCGAGATCATAGCACGGTTCCCCAGGGGCAGCACGGTCCCGTGCCGCCAGGGCGGCGCGGGATGGCGCAGCGGGACGGCGAACATCATTGGCATGGGCGCCGTCAGGGGCTATCTGTCCGCGCATCACTCCTTTGTTCCGGCCGAGACCGATCCGATGACCGATACCCCTCCCGACCGCCTGTCGACCAATCCGGACAGCCCCTATTACGACGAGGCCGTGCTGGAGCGCGATGTCGGCATCCGCTTCAAGGGCGTCGAGAAAACCAATGTCGAGGAATATTGCGTCAGCGAAGGCTGGGTGCGGGTGACCGCCGGTGCCGCCAAGGACCGTCGCGGCAATCCGATCACCATCAAGCTCGCCGGCCCGGTCGAGCCCTATTTCCGCAAGAGCGAATGATCTTGGCCGTCGCGGCTGCGCCTGGACATGCGTCCGCCGGCCCCGGCCGGCCGGCGCGGCATCGCGTCTGACATGGCTTCCCTTCGGTTGCCGCGCTGGTCGACGATCCGGCAACTGGTCAAGGACGAGCTCGGGCTGGTCCTGGCGCTGGCGGTTGCCGCCGGCGGGCTGCTCGGCTTTCTGAGCCTCGCCGATCTGGTCGTCGAAGGCGAGACGGCCGCCTTCGACCGCGCCGTGCTGCTGGCCTTTCGCCAGCCGGGCGACCTCTCGGTCGGGATCGGGCCGGCCTGGCTGCCGACCATGATGCGCGACATCACCGCGCTCGGCGGGGTCGCGGTGCTCGGCCTCATCGTGCTGTTCGCCTTCAGCTATCTCGTCCTGGTGCGCAAGCGCGCCGCCGCCATGTTTCTGCTGGTCGCGGTGCTCGGCGGCCTGCTGCTCAGCAATGTCCTCAAGCTGGTCTTCGACCGGCATCGGCCGGACCTGGTGCCGAACGCGCCGGTCGAATTGTCGGCGAGCTTCCCGAGCGGCCACGCCATGCTGTCGGCGGTGACTTATCTCACGCTCGGCGCGCTGCTGACACGCGTCGAGGCCGACCGCCGCGCCGCGAGCTTCTTTCCGGTCGTCGCTGTCATCCTGACCGTCCTGGTCGGCATCAGCCGGGTCTATATCGGCGTCCATTGGCCGACCGACGTGCTCGCCGGATGGTCGTTGGGGGCGGCCTGGGCGATGCTGTGCTGGATGGTGGCGCTGTGGCTGCAGCGTCGCGGCCGGCTCGAGCCGCGGGTCGATGGCCAGGGCTGAGGCTTGCGGCCGGCGTCCGTCTGTCACAGTCACTTACCAAGATTGAACCGGGCGTTTCGACAATCTGCGGTCAGGACGCCTATAAGGATGCGCGTTCGAGGCGACTGAAGCGGTCGACTCGCGTATGATTTGACCACCTCGCGACAAGAGATCTTCCAAGCCATGGCCCGCAAATATTTCGGTACCGACGGCATTCGCGGCCGCGCCAACGCCTTTCCGGTCACGCCCGAATTCGCCATGAAGATCGGCCAGGCCGCGGGCATCGCCTTCCAGCGTGGCGCCCATCGGCACCGGGTGATGATCGGCAAGGATACGCGCCTGTCGGGCTATATGCTCGAATATGCACTGGTTGCGGGCTTTACCTCGGTCGGCATGGACGTGCTGCTGGTCGGTCCGATGCCGACGCCGGCGGTGGCCATGCTGACGCGTTCGATGCGCGCCGACCTCGGTGTGATGATCTCGGCCTCGCACAATCCGTTCGACGACAACGGCATCAAGCTGTTCGCGCCCGATGGCTACAAGCTGTCCGACGAGGTCGAGCATACGATCGAGGACCTGCTCGACCAGGATCTGACGCGCCGGCTCGCCGGCTCGCGCCTGCTCGGCCGCGCCAAGCGCATCGACGACGCCCAGGCCCGCTATATCGAATTCGCCAAGCGGACGCTGCCGCGCAACCTCTCGCTCGACGGCCTGCGCATCGTGATCGATTGCGCCAATGGCGCCGGATACAAGGTGGCGCCGGCGGCGCTCTGGGAACTCGGCGCCGACGTCGTGACCATCGGCAACGATCCCGACGGCTTCAACATCAATGACGAATGCGGCTCGACCCATCCCGAGGCGCTGGTGGCCAAGGTCAAGGAAGTGCGCGCCGATATCGGCATCGCGCTCGACGGCGACGCCGACCGCGTCATGATCGTCGACGAAAAGGGCCAGATCGTCGACGGCGACCAGTTGATGGCGGTCGTCGCCCAGTCCTGGCTGGAGGACGGACGGCTGTCGGCGCCGGGCATCGTCGCCACCGTCATGTCCAATCTCGGCCTGGAGCGCTTCCTGGCCGGGCTTGGTCTCAATCTCGCCCGCACCCCGGTCGGCGACCGCTACGTGCTGGAACATATGCGCGAGCACGGCTTCAACGTCGGTGGCGAGCAGTCCGGCCACATCATCCTGTCGGATTATTCGACCACGGGCGACGGCCTGGTGGCGGCGCTGCAGGTGCTGGCCGTGGTCAAGAAGATGGGCCGCTCGGTCTCCGAGGTCTGCCACCTGTTCGAGCCGTTGCCGCAGATCCTGAAGAATGTCCGGTTCAAGGGCGGCAAGCCGCTGGAGAACTCGGCCGTCACCACGGCGATCGACGATGCCAAGGCGCGGCTCGGCAATAACGGCCGGCTGGTGATCCGCCCGTCCGGCACCGAGCCGGTGATCCGCGTCATGGCCGAGGGCGACGATCGCGACCTGGTCGAGACCGTGGTCGACCAGATCGTCGACGCGGTGACCAAGGCGGCCGCCTGAGGCGGTCCAGCCGGGGCAGGGGGCTTCGGTCTCCGCCCGATCGCCGGGCCGCGGCCTTGCCGTCGCCGCATCGACTTGCCGTTCGGTAACCTTAAGCCTTAGGGTTAAGTCTCGTTTAAATCTTTCCTGCGATCTTCCCGAGCGTTGGTCATTTGGCCCGCGCCTTTGTTGCATGGGCGGGCTATCGCGAAGGATCCCCCTCATGCGTCGCCTTCTCCGTCCAGCGCTCGCCGGCGTCGCCCTGATGACGTTGGTCACGGGCGCCCGGGCCGCGGATTATTCGCCGGTCCTGGTCGCGCCGCCGGTCGGCGTCGCGATGCCCGACAATGGCGGCTGGTACCTGCGCGGCGATATCGGCGTCGGCGCCACTTCGGCGCGCCGCTGGGCCTATAATCCCAATCCGTTCTGGGGCATCACCGGCGGTACCTACGAGCATTCGACCTCGTCGGCCTTCTTCTTCGGCGCCGGCATTGGTTATGCCTTCAACTCATGGTTGCGCGCCGACATCACCGCGGAATACCGGGTGGGCGCGCGCTTCCGCGGCCGCGACGAGCTGATCGCCGGGCCGCCGAACCCGCCCAATGTGACGGGCTACCAGAACAATTTGCGCGCCAACATGTCGTCCTTCGTGACCATGGTGAACGGCTATATCGACCTCGGCACCTGGTCGAGCATCACGCCCTTCATCGGCGCCGGTGTCGGCGTCGCCTACAACATGCTCGGCACGACGACGGATACCGGCCTGCAATTGTTCAACAATGCCGCGCCCTCGGCGACGGCGGGAACGATCTCCGGCGCCTCGCGCACCAATTTCGCCTGGGCGCTGATGGCTGGCGTCGCCTGGGACCTGTCGGCCCAGATGAAAGTCGAACTCGGCTATCGCTACATGAATCTCGGCTCGTTCCAGTCCGGCGCGCCGTGCCCGACCACCTGCGGCACGGCGATCCGCAATTACGAGATCCGCCAGGTCACCTCGCACGATATCCGGCTCGGCCTGCGTTATGCCTTCGGCGCGCCGCCGGTCGCCGCTGCGCCGATCGTCGCGCGCTACTGAACCGATCGTCCTTTGCGATGCGAACGGCGCGGGCCTCGGCCCGCGCCGTTTTTTTTGTGCGCCGGTCCCGGAGCGCCGGGCGAGCACCGGGCGATCCGCGCTGGTTAATTTTTAACCTTAAAGGCTCCTTAACTCGGCTTTGCCAAGCTTGTCGGCGATATCGCGTCGGCCCGCAGCGAAGGGGCCGCATCTGGTCGCATCGCGTTCAAGGGTTGTCCGACATGAAACGCCTGGCCTTGGCCCTGATCGCTGTGAGCTACGTCGCCACGGCAGGCGGAAGCGCAGACGCGGCGGATCTCGCCGGCCGCGCGCCGCTCGCGCCGCCCATGCTCGCCGAGGATTTCTCCTCCGGCTGGTATATTCGCGGCGATTTTTCGGCGAGCCTGTTCCGGCGGCCGGCGCTCGGCGCCGCCAATACCAGCTATTTCGCACCCGGCCAGTGGGTCGATCTCAACGGCACGCGCGCCGGGGCGGCCTTTGGCGGCGGCCTCGGCGTCGGCTTCAAATACAAGTGGTTCCGGCTGGACACGACGCTCGACATTCGCTCGGCGGCCCGGCTCTCGGGCATGGCGCCGCCGAACGGCGACTGGAATGATCCCGGACCGCTGCCGGTGCCGGCGCGCACCGAACGTTTCGCCGTCACCAGCCAGACCGCGCTGATCAATGCCTATGCCGATATCGGCAGCTGGAGCGGTATCACGCCCTATGTCGGCCTGGGCCTCGGTGTGGCCCGGCTCAGCGCCGCGAGCTACAGTTCGACGCCGGTGCCCGCCGCGGCGGCGCTCGGCGAACTGGCGGTGACACCGGCCTTGACCAGCGCGACCAAGTGGAACCTGGCGGTTGCCGCCATGGCCGGCGTGAGCTTCGACATCACCCCGCAGACCAAGCTCGATATCGGCTATCGCTACCTGCATATGGGCTCGTTGCGCTTCGCCGACAGCGCCGGCGGCAGCTATCGCGCCGGTCCGGTCGCCGCCCATGAAATCCGCATCGGGCTGCGCTACATGTTCGGCGACGGGCTCGGGCCGACCGGGCCGTGACCGGCAGGGCTGTGCAGGCGTGATTGCCTGCGGCGGCGCGTAACGGTATCATCAAAGTTCAGGTCGTCGAGAAAGGGGGGGCTGCGTGATCACGTTCTTTCGTCACCATCGTCAGCGCGGCCCCGTCCAGGCCCTGCGGGTTTTCCTGCAGGGCTGACCAGAGACGGTCCCTGATCCCATCTCTTCCTGGTCTGCCCGCGGGGGTCACGCAGCGCCGAGCCTGAAGGCTCGAGGCGTCTGCTTTTTTCCCTTCTCCGAGCCGAACCGTCCTGGCGGCGCGTCCCGCGCCAGCCCGGACCGCATCTCCTTCCGAAAGGCCCATGGGGCCCGGGAGCGATGCGGGTGGTGGCTCGGACGGACCAGAGCCAAAGACGATGACACTGATCAATCTGCGCAATCTCGGCGCCACCTTGGGCGTGCCGCTCTTTTCCAATCTCAATCTGACCGTCGCGACGGGCGACCGCATCGGTGTGGTCGCCGCCAACGGCCGGGGCAAGTCCACGCTCCTGCGCGCCATTGCCGGTGAGCTCGAGCCGACGGCGGGGGACATCACCCGGGCACGGGGCTTGCGCGTCGGCTATGTCGCGCAAGATATCCCGGCCGGCCTGCTGGAGACGCCATTCCATGAGGCCGTGCGCCAGGCCCTACCGGCTTCCGAAGCCGAAGCCGAGGCCGGGGCCTGGCGTGCCGATGTCGTGCTGGATTCCCTTGATGTTCCGGAGCCGCTGCGCATATTGCCGCTGCACCGCCTGAGCGGTGGCTGGCAAAGGCTCGTCATGCTCGCCCGTGCCTGGGTCACCGACCCGGATGTCCTGCTGCTGGACGAGCCGACCAACCATCTCGATCTCGCCAGGATCGGCCAGCTGGAAGATTGGCTGAACGGACTGCCGCGCGACGTGCCCGTGGTCATGGCCAGTCATGATCGGGCTTTCCTGGATGCGACCACCAACCGGACGCTGTTCCTGCGGCCCGAGGCCTCGCAGGTGTTCTCGTTGCCCTATTCGCGGGCGCGCGCGGCGGTCGACGAGATCGATGCCGCGCAGGAAAATCGCTATCAGCGCGACATGAAGGTGGCTCAGCAACTGCGCCGCCAGGCGGCCAAGCTGAACAATATCGCCATCAATTCGGGCAGCGACCTGCTGACGGTGAAGACCAAGCAACTCAAGCAGAAGGCCGCGCGTCTCGAAGATGTCGCGCGGCCCGGCCATCAGGAGCGATCGGCCGGGACCATCCGGCTGGCCAATCGCGGCACCCATGCCAAGGTCCTGGTCACGCTCGACGATGCGCGCATCGAAACGCCTGACGGCAAGCTGCTGTTCAGGACCGGCAAGCAGTGGATCTGTCAGGGCGACCGTATCGTCCTGCTGGGCCGCAACGGGGTCGGCAAGTCGCGCTTCGTCCATCTGCTCAGAACGGCGATCCGCGCGCCCGACGTCTCGACCCAGGAGGTCAAGGCGACGCCTTCGCTGGTGCTGGGATATAGCGATCAGGGCCTCAGCGAACTCGCCGATGCCGATACGCCGGCCGGCGTGATCAGCCGGAGGTTCGAGGTCGGCGACCAGCGGGCGCGTGCCGTTCTGGCCGGCGCGGGCCTCGGCATCGACCTGCAAAGCCGGCCGATCGGCAAGCTTTCGGGCGGACAGAAGGCGCGGCTGGCCATGCTGGTGCTGCGGCTGACCAATCCCAATTTCTACCTGCTCGACGAGCCGACCAATCATCTCGATATCGAGGGCCAGGAGGCGCTGGAACAAGAGCTCTCGGCGAATCAGGCGAGCTGCCTGCTGGTGTCGCATGACCGGAGCTTCGTTCGGGCCGCCGGCAACCGGTTCTGGCTGATCGAGAACCGGCGCATGGTCGAACTCGAGGGCCCCGACGACTTCTTCGCCTCGGTGGCGGCGAGGCGGGCGTGACAGGGGCTGTCGAAATCGGGTGCCGGTGATGGGTGGAGCGGGGGCGTTCACAAGCGTCTCTCAAAGGGGCCGAATTCGCTGCCCTGCAAGACCTCGCACCGGAACCACCACCTCCATTTCTCCCCGGCGGGGAGAGGTCGGCGCGTCAGCGCCGGGAGAGGGGGAAGCGAGCTTTCAGAATATAGCCTCTGACGCGCTTCGCATGGTGACTTCTCGTCGAGCGCCCCGCCCCCTCTCCCGGCCTTCGGCCGACCTCTCCCCGCTGGGGAGAGGTGAGGATGGTGGTTCCCGTGCGCGATCTCGAAGGCGGGAAAATTGGTTTCGCAGCGCCGAAAGCCAGGAATTGTCACGATGTGCGCGACCGTCAGGCCGGCCGTCACGGTCTTGTGGCCTAAGCATTAGCCCTTCGCGGCTTGACCTGACTGATCGCCGGTCCTATTGCCACAGGTGGGACATCCCTCCCCAACGAGGGACGTCCATCTGTGAGGATGGAGATCCAGAATGGCGAAGACCGCCCCGACCGCGCGCCCGCGCGTGCCTAACTTTTCGTCCGGCCCCTGCGCCAAGCGCCCCGGCTGGTCCCTCAAAGCTCTCGGCGATGCATCGCTCGGTCGCTCGCACCGCGCCAAGGTCGGCAAGGCCAAGCTGAAGCTTGCCATCGACCTCACCCGCGAGGTGCTGCAGGTGCCGGCGGATTACCGCATCGGCATCGTGCCGGCCTCCGATACCGGCGCCGTCGAGATGGTGCTCTGGTCGATGCTCGGCGCCCGCGGCGTCGACATGGTGTCGTGGGAAAGCTTCGGTGACGGTTGGGTCACCGATGTGGTCAAGCAGCTGAAGCTTGCCGATGTCCGCACCATCACCGCCGGCTACGGCGAATTGCCGAACCTCAACAAGATCGACACCAAGACCCGCGACGTGGTGTTCACCTGGAACGGCACGACCTCGGGCGTGCGCGTGCCGAACGGCGACTGGATCGCCGGCGACCGCGAAGGCCTGACCATTTGCGACGCCACCTCGGCGGCCTTCGCCCAGCGTCTCGACTGGCCGAAGCTCGATGTCGTCACCTTCTCCTGGCAGAAGGTGCTGGGTGGCGAAGCCGCCCACGGCATGCTGATCCTCAGCCCGCGCGCGGTCGAGCGCCTGGAAACCTACAAGCCGTCCTGGCCGCTGCCGAAGATCTTCCGCATGACCAAGGGCGGCAAGCTGATCGAGGGCATTTTCGAGGGCGAGACGATCAACACGCCGTCCATGCTCTGCGTCGAGGACTATATCGACGCGCTGAAATGGGGCCAGAAGGTCGGCGGTCTCGACGGGCTGGTGAAGCGCGCCGATGCCAATGCCCGGGTCATCGCCAAATTCGTCAAGGAAAACGACTGGATCGATTTCCTGGCGGTCAAGCCGAAGACCCGCTCCAATACGTCGGTCTGCCTGAAGTTCACCGACCCGGCGGTGACGGCGCTGCCGGCAGAGGCCCAGGCGGCCTTCGCCAAGGGCGTCGTCGCGACGCTGGAGAAGGAAGGCGTCGGCCTCGATCTCGGCCATTATCGCGACGCGCCTCCCGGCCTGCGCATCTGGTGCGGCGCCACCGTCCAGTCGCGCGATCTGAAGGCGCTGATGCCCTGGATCGAATGGGCTTTCGAGGCCGAGAAGGCCAAGCTCAAGAAGGCGGCCTGAGGCCGGTCTTTCTTCAGCCCTCTCGCGTCTCGCGCGAGAGGGCTTCATTTCCTTTTCAACCGCTGACCGGAGCCCACCAGCATGGCCCCTCGCGTACTCATTTCCGATGCCCTTTCACCGGCCGCCGTCCAGATCTTCAGGGATCGCGGCATCGAGGTCGACTTCCAGCCGGCGCTCGGCAAGGACAAGGACAAGCTCGCCGCCATCATCGGCGACTATGACGGCCTGGCGATCCGCTCGGCCTCCAAGGTGACCCCGGCGATCCTCGCCAACGGGGCCAGGCTCAAGGTGATCGGCCGCGCCGGCATCGGTGTCGACAATGTCGATATCCCGGCGGCGACCGCCAAGGGCATCATCGTGATGAACACGCCCTTCGGCAATTCGATCACGACCGCCGAACATGCCGTCGCCATGATGTTCGCCATCGCCCGCCAGATCCCCGACGCCGACCGGACCACCCAGGCCGGCAAGTGGGAAAAGAACAAATATATGGGCGTCGAGCTGACCTCGAAGACGCTCGGCATCATCGGCTGCGGCAATATCGGCTCGATCGTCGCCGACCGGGCGCTCGGCCTGAAGATGAAGGTGATCGCCTTCGATCCCTATCTGTCGCCGGAACGCGCCGTCTCGATCGGCGTCGAGAAGGTCGACCTCGAAGACCTGCTGCGGCGCGCCGATTTCATCACGCTGCATGTGCCGATGACCGCGCAGACCCGCAACGTGCTGTCGCGCGAGGCGATCGCCAAGACCAAGAAGGGCGTGCGCATCATCAATTGCGCGCGCGGCGGGCTGGTCGACGAGGTGGCGCTGCGCGAGGCGCTCGAATCCGGCCATGTCGCGGGCGCCGCCTTCGACGTGTTCTCCGAGGAGCCGGCGACCACCAATCCGCTGTTCGGCCATCCCAACGTGATCTGCACGCCGCATCTGGGCGCCGCCACCAATGAAGCGCAGGAGAATGTCGCCCTGCAGGTGGCCGAGCAGATGTCCGACTATCTCCTGTCGGGCGCCATCACCAATGCGGTGAACTTCCCGTCGATCTCGGCGGAAGAGGCGCCGAAACTCAGGCCCTTCGTGGCGCTCGCGGAAAAGCTCGGTTCCTTCCTCGGCCAGCTCACCGAAGCGCCGATCAAGGGCATCCGGATCGAATTCGAAGGGGCGGTTGCCGACCTGAACGTCCGGCCGCTGACGGCCGCCGCAGTGACCGGCGTGCTCCGGCCGTTCCTCTCCGACATCAACATGGTCAATGCGGTCGGCATCGCCACCGACAAGGGCATCACCGTCGACGAGGTGAAACGCGAGGCGCCCGGCAACCTGGAGAGCCGCATCATGATCACGGTGGAGGCGGAGGACATGCCGCGCCACGCCGCCGGCACGGTGCTCGCCGACGGCAAGCCGCGCATCGTCGAGATCCGCCATATCGCCATGGACGCGGAATTCGCCCCGCACATGCTTTATGTCCGCAACGACGACAAGCCGGGCTTCATCGGCCAGTTCGGCATGCTGCTCGGCAATGCCGGGGTCAATATCGCGACCTTTAATCTCGGCCGCGACAAGCCCGGCGGCGACGCCATCTGCTTCGTCGCGGTGGACGAGAAGGTGTCCGACGACCTGCTCGCCAAGATCCATGAGATCCCCCATGTGAAGCGGGCGCGCCGCCTGGTGTTCTGAGCCGGCTCCGGCCGGCGGCCACCATCGAGCCGATCACGGCCGGCCCGCTCAGGCGGACCGGCCGTGACGATACTGTGTGGCGGCATCCCCGCCCGATTTCCCGGCGCCTGCGAAGGCTCTAGACTGCCGACTCGTTTTCCTGGGGTGGTCCATGTCCGCGCTTCCGCGTCTCGCGCTCGGCTTCGTCGTCGGCGCCTTGTCGGTTCTTGTCTTCGATCAGCCGACCAGCTTCGCATTGAACCAATTGGGGCTGACGCAGCTGCCGGTCTATTCGCTGCGCGCCGTGGCGCCGCTCGGCCTGCCGCAGATCGTCAATCAATGTTTCTGGGGCGGGCTCTGGGGCATTCTCTTCGTGATCCTGTGGGATCGCACCGGCTTTCAGTCGCGCGGCCATCTGGTGGCGGTCGTCTTCGGCATTTTTATCGGCGCCCTGGTGTGGGGGGCCACCTCGCTCGTCTTCGGCGATTTCCGGGCCATTGCCATTGGCGTGCTGTCGGGCGCGCTCGTCGCCGGGTTGATTGTCCTGTTCGGGGCGGGCGTGCTGTTCGGCCTCATATTCGGCGTGACCGGGCCTGCCATGGTCAATTGGGTGGTTTTGCCGGTCATCCGCAGCCAGGCGCTGTTCGGCGGCCGGATCGCGGTCACGGCGATCATCGCGGCCATGTTCGGCATGGGCATGGCGGTGCTGCTGGCACTGCTTGCGCGTTTCGCCGGGGGCGGCCGGAATTGAGCGCTGCCGTCAACGCCTCCTGCTTTCGGCGACCGCGATGCCGCTGAGCACCAGCGCCAGCGCCGCGGCGTGGTACCAGGCGAAGATCTCGCCGAGGATCAAGGGCCCGAGGATCGCCGACCAGACCGGCACCAGGTTGACCCATAGACCGGCCCGGCCCGGGCCGATCATCTCGACCGCGCGCATGAACAGGAGCTGGGCGACGAAGCCGGGCAGGATCGCCACATAGGCGATGATCGCGAGCGCCTTGGCGTCGGGCCAAAGCGCCGCGCCGCTGGCGATCTCGGCGGCCAACAGCGGCAGCGACGAGACCAGGGCGACGGCCGACAGGCTGAGAAAGAACGGCTGCGGGGAGATCCTCGGCCGCTCCTGCAAGGCCACCGCATAAACGGCGTAGCCGAGGCAGGCGATCAGCATCAGCAGGTCGCCGAAATTGAACGCCAGGCTGAGCAGATGTTCCGGGTGGCCACGGGTCGCCAGCAGCAGGATGCCGAGCAGCGTGACGGCAATGCCGATCAGCTGCAGGCCGGTGATCCGGGTGCGGTAGGCAAGCAAGGTGCCGATCAGCACCATGACCGGAATCGAACCCTGGATGATGCCGATATTCACCGCGGTGGTGTATTGGCCGGAGAGATAGAACAGGGCATTGAAGCCGGTAAAGCCGATGATCCCCATCAGGATCAGCCAGCCGGCATTGGCCTTGATTTCAGGCCATTCCTGCCGGAAGGCGCGGCCGGCGAGGGCGGTCATGATCAAGAGCGTGAAGATCCAGCGCAAGGCCGTCAGCATCATCGGCGAGACGTGCCCCACCGCCATGCGGCTCGCCACCGCATTGCCGCCCCAGATCAGGGTGGTGGCGGCGAGAATGAGATAGGGATTGTTGGAGAGGCGCATGCGCTGCCGGATTCCCGCGGTGCGTGCAGACTATAGACGGCCGAGGGGAGGCCTGTCAGGCACGGCGGATGCATTCGAGCGATGCGCGGCTCCCGGTCCCGTCACGCGCATCGGGCCAGCCGTGCGACGATGTCCGGGCTTGCATCGTAATCCATTGGAAAATATGGATAAGATCGTTCATCGTTCTGTCATTTCCTGGTCATAGAAGGGGCGCCCCGCGGCTTGCCCCGCGCGGCCGGGGCGGAAGCCGCCAGGACAAAGTCCGGAAAGCCCCGCAAGCCAGGAGCATCACGTGAAATTCGCCGCTGTGATCTCCGCGACGGCCCTGGTGATCGGCGGCATGGTCGCCGCGTCCGGCCCGGCCGGGGCCCAGGGCCGCGATCGTATCCAGATCACCGGCTCGTCGACGGTGTTCCCGTTCACCGCGGCGGTCGCCGAACGCTTCGGCCAGAAGGGCGGCAGGGCGCCGATCGTCGAAGCGACCGGCACGGGCGGCGGCATGCGGCTGTTCTGCGGCGGGGTCGGCACCCATACGCCCGACATCGCGAACGCCTCGCGCCGCATCACGCCGTCGGAATTCGCCGCCTGCCGGCGCAACGGCGTGACGCCGGTCGAGATAAAGGTCGGCTTCGACGGCATCGTCATCGCCAATTCCAGGGCGGTGCCGGCCCTGCAGGTGACGCTTGAGCAGCTCTACCTGGCGCTGGCCGCCGAGGTGCCGGATGGCCAGGGGCAACTCGGCGCCAATCCGTACCGCCTTTGGTCGGACATCTCGCCGAGCCTGCCGGCCCGCAAGATCGAGGTGCTCGGTCCGCCGCCGACCTCCGGCACCCGCGATGCCTTGAACGAGCTCGGCCTGCTCGAAGGCTGCCGGCAGACGCAACGTCGCCTGAATGTGGCGATCGACCCGCACGCCTGCCAGCAGGTGCGTGCCGACGGGGCCTATGTCGAAGCCGGCGAGAACGACAACATCATCGTCCAGAGGCTCAGGGCCAATCCCGGCTCGTTCGGTATTTTCGGCTTTTCCTTTCTCGAGGAGAACCAGGACAGGATCCAGGCCGCCCGCGTCGACGGGGTCGCGGCGGGGGTCGAGGCCATCGCGGCCGGCCGCTATCCGCTCGCCCGGTCGCTGTTCATCTATGTCAAGCGCGACCATATCGGCGTGATCCCGGGCCTGCAGGATTTCGTCGACGAATATGTTTCGGACGCCGCCATGGGCGAGGACGGCTATCTCGAGCGCAAGGGCCTCGTGCCCCTGCAGCGCGTCGATCGCGAGGCGGTTGCCCGCGGCGCCCGGGGCGCTGCCGGCATGGCCGGCCTCTAGACGGCAGGCGGGCGGCGGCGATGTTTCCAACCCTGTTCGGCTTGCTCCTGGCGATCGGCATCATTTGCCTGCCGCTCGGGCGCAGGCGGTCGGCGGCGCTCGCCGGCGCCGACTATGCCGCGATGCATTCGCGCCCCGGCTATCACGGCTGGTGGCTCGCCCTGATGACCGCCGGCCCGCCCTTCGCGGTCCTGATGTTCTGGTCGCTCATCGGTCCCCGGGTGGTGCGGGCCTTGCTGTTCACCGAATTCGCCACGGAGACCGCGGCGTTCAGCCGTGCCCAGCGCGACGGCTTCTGGCGCGATGTCCAGGCCATCGCCCATGACGGCACGGCGGTCCTGCGCGACGGCTTGCGCGAACAGGCGGCGGTGGTCTTCGGGACGCTGGATCAGATCTCGGTCACGGCGATGATCGTCGTGATGCTGGTGGCGGGGGCCATCGGCTTCATGATCGCCTGGCGGGCGATCGCCCCGACATTCCGCGCACGCCACCGGGTCGAAGCAGCGGTCAGGCTGTTTCTCCTGGCCTCGGCGGCGCTCGCCATCCTGACCAGCATCGGCATCGTGCTGTCGCTGGTGGTCGAATCCCTGCGCTTCTTCGCCATGGTCAACCCGATCGATTTCCTGTTCGGGCTGACCTGGACGCCGCAGCAAATGGCCTTCCGCGCCGATCAGGTCGGCGGCACCGCGGCATTCGGTCTGGTTCCGCTCATCGCCGGCACGCTGCTGATCACGCTGATCGCCATTGCAGTGGCCGCTCCGATCGGCATCTTCGCCGCGATCTATCTCTCGGACTATGCCTCGGCGCCGGTGCGCGCGGTCGGCAAGCCGATGCTGGAGATCCTCGCCGGCATTCCGACCGTGGTCTACGGCTTCTTCGCCGCCCTGACGGTGGCGCCGTTCATTCGCGACAGCGGCCAGAGCCTCGGCCTCGACGTCGCCTCGGAAAGCGCGCTGGCCGCCGGCCTGGTCATGGGGATCATGATCGTGCCCTTCGTGTCTTCGCTGTCGGACGATGTTCTCAACGCCGTGCCGCAATCGCTGCGCGACGGCTCGATGGGGCTCGGCGCGACAAAATCGGAAACGATCCGCAAGGTGGTGCTGCCGGCAGCCCTGCCGGGCATCGTCTCGGCCCTGGTGCTGGCGATCTCGCGCGCCATCGGCGAAACCATGATCGTGGTCATGGCGGCCGGCATGGCGGCCAGGCTGACGCTCAATCCGCTGGAGGCGGTCACCACCGTTACCGTGCAGATCGGCGCGCTTCTGACCGGCGACCAGGAGTTCGACAGTCCCAAGACGCTGGCCGCCTTCGCGCTTGGCCTGGCGCTGTTCGCGATCACCCTGGCGCTCAATCTCGTCGCGCTCCGGGTCGTCAGGAAATACCGTGAGCAGTATGACTGACATCGCGTCGTCCCGGATCGTCACCGAACTGCATACCGATGCCGCGGCGCTCAGGCGCCTGAAGGCGCGCTATCGTCGCGAGTTCGTGTTTCAGGCGATGGGTGTCGGCGCGCTGCTGCTTGCCGGCGGCTTCCTGGTCCTGTTCCTGGCCACCATCGTCGTCCAGGCGATTCCGGCCTTCAGCCAGTCCTATGTGAAACTCGATGTCGTGCTGAGGCAGGACGAGTTCAATCCGCAGAGCCTCACCGGGGAGGCGCTGACGCGCGCGATCAATGCCGGCAATTTCGACGCGGTGGTCAATGGCGCCTTGCGGGCCCATTTTCCTCACGTAGCCGAGCGGGCCGAGCGCCGTGCGCTGGCCAATATCGTGTCGTCGGGCGCGGCCTCGATCCTGCGCCGGCAGGTGCTGGCGGATCCCGCCATGATCGGCGCGCGGCAGGAGATCGTCCTGCCACTCGACGATATGGCGGACCTCTACCTGAAGGGACGGATCACGGCGCTCGAGGTGATCAAGGGGGAAGGCGAGCTCAGGCTTTCCGGCGATCGCGGCAGTGTCCGGCTGACCACGACGGCGGCGAATTTCGGGGCGGCGCTCGCCGCCGCCAAGGCGCAGCGCGTCGCGGCGGCCGACGACCTGAAGCGTGAACTCGCCGGCCAGGAACGCGTGGCCGCCGGGCTCGAACAGGACCTCGCCGGCCTCGATGCGCGTCTCGCCGGTGCTGCGGCGACCGCCCAGGCCCGGATTCAGGGACGCATCGCCGAAGAACGCCGGCAGCTTGCCGCGACCCGGGATGCGATCGCCGGCTTGCGCCAGCGCCTGGCGGAAAGCGAAGTCCGCATCGCCCATGCGGCGACGCGCGAGATGCTGGACAGCGGGGTTTCGAGCTTTCTCGTCCGCGCCAATGGCGGCCTGGTGAAGCTCGACGAGGTCGAGGCCACAGGCGCCGCGGGCCAGATCATCCTGCCGCCACGCTCGCTCGAACCGGCCCCGGGCGGCCAGTGGGAGATCGTCCGGGTGGTCGTGCCGGAAGCGAGCCGGCGCATCGGCGACCGGGAGATCGCCTATCTGGAGGCGTTGCGGCAGGCCGGCCTGGTCGAACGGCGGATCGCCTGGGAGTTCTTCACCGGTGGCGCATCGCGTGAGCCGGAACTGGCCGGGGTCGGGGTCGCGATCATCGGCTCGTTCCTCACTCTCGCCATCACCCTGGCGCTGTGTTTCCCCATTGGCGTCGCGGCGGCCGTCTATCTCGAGGAGTTCGCGCCGCGGAACCGGCTCACCGAGATCATCGAGGTCAATATCAACAACCTGGCCGCCGTGCCGTCGATCATCTACGGCCTGCTCGGCCTCGCGGTCTTTCTCAACATTTTCGGAATGCCGCGCTCGGCGCCGGTTGTCGGCGGCCTGGTGCTGGCCCTGATGACGCTGCCGATCATCATTATCGCCGCGCGCGCCGCCATTCGGGCGGTGCCGCCTTCGGTCAAGGAAGCGGCTCTCGGCGTCGGCGCCTCGCACCAGCAGGCGGTGTTCCACCATGTCCTGCCGCTGGCCATGCCGGGCATCCTGACCGGAACCATTCTCGGCATGGCGCATGCGCTGGGCGAGACCGCGCCGCTGCTGATGATCGGCATGGTCGCCTTCGTGGTCGACCTGCCCGGCGGCATTTTCGACGCGACAACGCTGCTGCCGGTACAGATCTTCATGTGGGCCGATTTCCCGGAGCAGGCCTTCCGGCACAAGACCGCCGCGGCGATCCTGGTGCTGCTGGTGTTTCTCATCGCGATGAACGCGCTCGCCGTGTTCCTGCGCAAGTCGTTCGAGCGTCGCTGGTGATCAGCGCGAAGCCTTCCTGAGGGTGAAGTCGATGGGGTCGGTTGCCAAATTCGAGATCGCGGCCACGGCTGCCGGCGTTGCGCCGGCGGCCCGGCCGAAGATCACCGGCCGGAACGTCAATGTCTTCTATGGCGACAAACATGCCATCAAGGACATCAATGTCGATATTCCCGAGCGCTCGGTCATGGCCTTCATCGGTCCGTCGGGCTGCGGCAAGTCGACCTTCCTGCGCTGCCTGAACCGAATGAACGACACGATCCCGATCTGCCGGGTCAGCGGCGACATCCGTATCGACGACCGCGATATCAACGACAAGTCACTGGACGTCGTGCAGTTGCGCGCGCGCGTCGGCATGGTGTTCCAGAAGCCGAACCCGTTTCCCAAGTCGATCTACGAGAATGTCGCCTATGGGCCGCGCATCCATGGCCTGGTCAGGACCCGTTCGGCCCTCGATCAGGTGGTGGAGACGGCGCTGAAGAAAGCCGGCCTGTGGAACGAGGTGAAGGACCGGCTCGGGGATTCCGGCACCGGCCTGTCGGGCGGCCAGCAGCAGCGCCTGTGCATTGCCCGTGCGATCGCCGTCAGTCCCGAGGTGATCCTGATGGACGAGCCGTGCTCGGCGCTGGATCCGATCGCCACCGCCCGGATCGAAGAGCTGATCGACGAGCTGAAGCAGAACTTCACCATCGTCATCGTCACGCACTCGATGCAGCAGGCCGCGCGCGTCTCCGAGCGGACCGCCTTTTTCCACCTGGGGGTTCTCGTCGAGGAAGGCGCGACCGACCAGATTTTCACCAATCCGCGCGACAGGCGGACCCGGGACTATATCACCGGCCGCTTCGGCTGATCCGGGAGCTGACCTGGCGCGGCAGCTTTGCCGTTGAAAAACAAGCGCAATGTCTGCCGGCTCGGACCGGCGAGCGCCGTGCTTCCGCCGCCAGCCGGTCATATTCCTCGGGGTAATTTCGGCGCTCCAAAGCGAGGAGCGCCCCGATGTTTCCGCAACGCACCGTTGCCCTGTCCATGCTGTTCCTGTTGCCGTCGATGGCGGCCGGCGCCGCCGAATTCGATCTCACGTCGCGTGTGGAGGCGGTCACCGTCTTTCCCGACGGCGCCAGCATCACCCGGCGCTTCACGGTCGAGGTGCCGGCGGGCGAGCATGTCCTGGTGCTGGGCGACCTGCCGCCGAGCGCCGACCCAGGTTCGCTCCGGGTCGCCGGCACCGGCGAGGGCCGGCTGGTCGTCGGCTCGGTCGACGCGCGCCAGCCGCGCGCCTTCGAGCGGACCGATCCGGAGCGGGTGCAGAAGCTGGAGGCGCTGCGCGACGAGCGCCTGTCGCTGGACGACCGGATCGGCGCCGAGCGGTTGCGCAAGCGCGCCGCCGAAGCCCTGGTCGCCGGCTCGACCCTTGCCGGCGGCGAGCGCGGGCTGAATGTCGGCGAGGCGCGCCAGGCTTTCGTCGCCGCCGTCGAGGAGACCAATGCCGCCGACCGGGCGATTCGCCAGGCCGAGCAGCGCCAGCGCGCGCTCGACCGCGAGATCGCGACCATCGAGGCGGCGCTGCGTCAGCAGCCGCCGCAGCGCCTCGAGGCGCGTATCGCGGTCGAGGCCGGCGCTGCCTATCGCGGCGACCTGACGGTGACTTATGCGGTACGCGGCGCCCGCTGGGCGCCGGTCTATGATGCGCGGCTGGCCACAGCAGGCGCCAAGCCGGCGCTGGAACTGGTTCGGCGGGCTGAAATCCGCCAGGAAACCGGCGAGGACTGGTCGAATGTCGCGCTCACCGTTTCCACCGTCCGGGTGGCGCGCGGTGGTGCCGCGCCACAGCTGGCGTCGCTGATCATCCGGTTCAACGAGCCGCCCGTGGGACGGTCGAGCGATGCCCTGGGTGGGGCCGAAACGCGCAGCTATGCCGCCGCGCCCAGGCCCGCGCCTATCAGCCCGCCCACGGTTGCCCAGGAGTCGGCGCGGATGCGGGTGCAGGAAGCCGAGGCGGTGGTCGACACCGGCGGTTTCCAGGCGAGCTTCGTCATTCCCGGGCGCACCACCATCGCCTCGGGCGAGGGCGCGCGCGCCCTGCGCATCGCTTCGACGACGATCGAGCCGCAGCTCATTTCCCGGGCGGTGCCGAGCGTCGACCCGACCGCCTTCCTCGAAGCCCGGTTCAAATATGCCGACGAGACGCCGCTGATGCCGGGCCGGGTGTCGCTCTATCGCGACGGCGTCTTTGCCGGCCGGACCCAGGTCGCGGCGGCAACCCGTGACGACACGGTCAATCTCGGCTTCGGCCCGGACGACCTGGTCCGGATCGAGCACCATGTGGTGCGCCGCACCGACGGTTCGGCGGGAATCATCTCGTCGGCGCGCACGGAAGAGCGCGAATTCCGCATCGTCGCTCGCAACGGCGCGCAGAGCCCGCGCCAGGTGGTCATCGAAGACCGCCTGCCGGTGACCGAAGCCCAGGACATCACCGTCGAGGCCTTGTCGGCCATGACCGCGCCGACCACGCGCGACGTCAAGGGCCGGCGCGGAATCGTCGAGTGGGCCTTCGACCTGGCGCCCGGCGCATCGCGCGAGATTCGGCACGGCTGGCGGCTGCGCTGGCCGGCCGACAAGGTGCTGGCCCCGGTCCAGGGCCGTTCCTGAGCCGAAAACTCTGTGGGAAACGCTGGAAAGGAGCCCCTGCGTCCGGCGGACTTGCCACCTTTGTCATGATCCTTTATCCGCACAGTGCAAGGACCCCGGCCATCGCGATGAGCGCGCGGTCGGGGTTTGCCTTGCCACGAACAGGTCAGGATAGAGACCATGGCAAACGTGGTGGTCGTCGGTTCCCAGTGGGGCGACGAGGGCAAAGGCAAGATCGTCGACTGGTTGTCGAACCAGGCCGATGCGGTGGTTCGCTTTCAGGGCGGCCACAATGCCGGACATACGCTGGTCATCGACGGCGTCACCTATAAATTGTCGCTGCTGCCGTCGGGGATCGTCCGCGGCAAGCTTTCGGTGATCGGCAATGGCGTGGTCATCGACCCGCATGCCTTGATCGCCGAGATCGAGCGGGTGTCGGCGCAGGGCGTTTCGATCACGCCGGAGACGCTCCGGGTGGCCGAGAATGCCTGCCTGATCCTGTCGCTGCACCGCGAGCTCGACCTGCATCGCGAATCGGCCAATACCGCCGGCACCAAGATCGGCACGACCGGCCGCGGCATCGGCCCGGCCTATGAGGACAAGGTCGGCCGGCGCGCCATCCGCATGACCGATCTCGCCGATCTGAGCGCGCTGATGCCGAAGATCGAGCGGCTCCTGACCCACCACAACGCGCTGCGTCGCGGCCTCCGGCTGGCCGAGATCGAGCCGCAGGCGATCTATGACGAACTGGCTGAGGTCGCGCCCAAGGTGCTGCCCTATGTCGAGCCGGTGTTCGACCTGCTCTACAACGAGAAGCGCGCCGGCAAGCGGATCCTGTTCGAGGGCGCGCAGGGCGCGCTGCTCGATATCGACCACGGCACCTATCCCTTCGTGACCTCGTCCAACACGGTGGCCGGCCAGGCCGCCGCCGGTTCGGGCATGGGGCCGGGCGCGGTCAATTACGTGCTGGGCATCACCAAGGCCTATACCACGCGGGTCGGCGGCGGCCCGTTCCCGACCGAACTCGAGGACGAGAACGGCCGGATCATGGGCGAGCGTGGCCGTGAATTCGGCGTCGTCACCGGCCGCAAGCGCCGTTGCGGCTGGTTCGACGCGGTTCTGGTTCGCCAGGCGGTCAAGACCAGCGGCATCGATGGCATCGCGCTGACCAAGCTGGATATTCTCGACGTGTTCGAGGAAATCCAGGTTTGCGTGGCTTATGAGCTGGATGGCAAGCGGATCGACCTGCTGCCGGCCAGCCAGGAGGCCCAGGCCAGGATCAAGCCGATCTACGAGACGATCGAGGGCTGGCCGTCGGGCACCGCCGGCGCCCGCTCCTGGGGCGAGCTGCCGGCCCAGGCGATCAAATACGTGCGCCGCATCGAGGAATTGATCGGTTGCCCGGTTGCCCTACTATCAACCAGCCCGGAGCGCGACGACACGATTCTCGTACGCAATCCGTTCGAGTAGAGTGTCAGGGGGACGGTGTCCCCAGGGGAGGCGACAGAGCTCAGCGCAATGGCCGATTACACGCCCTTGATCTCCCGGGCCGTCACGGCTTTGACGGAGAACACCGGCGAGGCGCGCCGCGCGGTCTATGACCGTGCGCGGGCGGCCTTGATCGCCCAATTGCGCGGCATGGACCCGCCGCTCGCGGAAGAGCACATCACCCGCGAGCGGCTGTCGCTCGAGGACGCGATCCGCAAGGTCGAGGCCGACAGCACCGCCGAGACGCTCGATGCCATGATGGAGCGCGAGCTCGCCGGCATTGCCGCCGCGGTCGCGACCGTCAGGACCGAACCGGTTTCGGTCGATGGCGCCCGGGCGGTCAGTGACGCCGCCCATGAGGCCGAGGCGCTCGGTGACGCGGCGGCCAATGCCAAGCGCGCCGCGCAGGATCAACTGGTCGCGTCGGATGTGCCCGAGCCGGCGCCGCAGCGGCTCGAGCCGACGGTGGAGTTCGGCCATGGCGGCACGACCGAACCGGCCGAGGCCAAGACCGGCGCCTCGTCGCTGGATGACGGCCCACGCGAGCCGTCGCTGGCGCCGATCCGGCCGCGGGTTTCGGTGCTGGGCGCCGATGACGAGGTCGAACCGGGCCGCAAGGGACGCGGCGGGCTGATCGCGGCGGGCCTGGTGCTGCTGATCCTGGCGGCGGCCGGCGGTGTCGGCTGGTATTTCGCCACGCAACCGGCACGTCAACAGCCGCAGGTCGCGGCGCAACGTCCGCCCGTGCCCGTGGCGCCGTCGCCACCGGCGGCGGAGGGCGAACGACCGAAGATCACCGACCGGGTCGGCGGCGAAACGCCGGCGCCTGTCGCGCCGCGGCCGGCCGAGCCGGCCCCGGCACCTGTGCCGGTCCCGGAAGCGGCTCCGCCGCCGGTCGCGACGCCGGCACCGGCCGAGCCGCCCGCCGCGGCGCCGGAGCCGCCGGTCGCAGCGCCCGCGCCGCCGGCCGCGCCGCCCGCGCCGGATACCGCTGCCGCGCCGCCGGTCCAAGTGCCGGCCTCGCCATCTCCGGCGCCGGCTGCATCGTCTCCGACGCCTGCCGTTCCGGCTCCGGCGGCACCGGCGCCTGCCGCGCCTCCGTCATCGCTCGCGGTCGCCCAGCGCGCCGCCCTGTTCGAGGAAACGCCGGGCAATCAGGCCGGCACGCTCATGCAGGGCTCGGTCGTCTGGCGCACCCAGACGGTGAGCGTCGGCCGCGGCCAGCCGCCGGATCTGGTGCTGATGGGCGAGGTGACCATTCCCGAGCGGCGTATGACGGTGACGCTGACGATCCGGCGCAATCTCGACGAGACCTTGCCGGCCACCCACACGATCGAAGTGGTCTTCGCCTTGCCGCGCGACTTCCAGTTCGGCGGCGTCGCCGAAGTACCGGGCGTGCTGATGAAGCCGTCCGAGCAGGCGCGCGGCGTGCCGCTGGTCGGCCAGGCGGTGCGGGTGACCAACGGCTTCTTCTTCATCGGCTTGTCGGCGGCGCTGGACACGGACAAGGCCAGCAATATCGAGGCGCTGCGCTCGCGCGCCTTCATCGACATTCCCATGCGCTACGACAGCGGCCGCCGCGCCATTCTGACCATCGAGAAGGGGGTGGCGGGCGACCGTGCCTTCGAGGAGGCCTTGTCGGCCTGGGGTCAGTAGCCGCCGGCGGTGTCTGAACAAAAAAAGGGGAGGTCCGCAAGGACCTCCCCTTTGTTATTTCCCGCCGGCGGGCCGGGCTGGTCAGTGGGCGGCGATTGCCGCCGGAGCGCCCTCGAGCGCCCGCATCGACTTCACCACGGCATCCTGCACCTTCTCGAAGGCCCGCACCTCGATCTGGCGGACCCGCTCGCGCGACACGCCGAAGCGCTCGGCGAGCTCCTCAAGGGTGATCGGATCGTCCTTCAGCCGGCGTTCCTCGAAGATGATGCGCTCGCGCTCATTGAGCACGGTCAACGCCTTCATCAGCGCGCTGCGCCGGTTGTCGCTTTCCTCGCTCGCGGCGAGCACGTTCTCCTGGCTGTCGCTGTCGTCAGCCAGCCAATCCTGCCACTCGCCGTCGCCGTCCTCGCGCAGCGGCGCGTTCAGCGAGGCATCGCCGCCGAGGCGGCGGTTCATGTCGATGACGTCCTGCTCCTCGACACCCAGCTTGGTGGCGATGATCTTGACCTGGTCGGGACGGAGATCGCCGTCCTCCAGCGCCGAGATCGAGCTCTTCGCCTTGCGCAGGTTGAAGAACAGCTTCTTCTGGTTCGCGGTCGTGCCCATTTTCACGAGCGACCAGGAGCGCAGGATATACTCTTGAATCGAGGCCTTGATCCACCACATGGCGTAGGTGGCGAGACGGAAACCCTTGTCGGGCTCGAACCGCTTCACCGCCTGCATGAGGCCGACATTGCCTTCGGACACGACTTCACCGATCGGCAGGCCGTAGCCGCGATAGCCCATCGCGATCTTGGCGACGAGGCGAAGGTGGGACGTGACGAGTTTATGTGCTGCCTTGCTGTCGCCGTGTTCGCGCCAGCTCTTGGCGAGCATGTATTCCTCTTGCGGCTGCAGCATCGGAAACTTGCGGATCTGGTCGAGGTAACGCGACAGACCCGCTTCCGCGGAGAGGATGGGAAGAGAAGCAGCGTAAGCCATATAGCTCTCCTTATCTCGGCCCCCGGACCATCCGGCGAGCCCGGATCGCCTGCCCCAAGGCCCAGGCAACCCGTAGAGCACGACTGCGAAACGCCAGCCGTGACCCCTGATATATGTACTCAACATGATGGCGGAAGGGTGACTTTGCGACCCTTTTGAGCGCCATAATCCGCGATGCTTCTTTGCATAAATGCATGGGAAGCCCCCGGATCTCCTCCTTTATACGCTGCACCTGCGAAATCGGACAATCACATCGCCGCACGTTCCCGTGAGCGTCGCGAATCGCATGCAATCCAGGCCGCCGGCCGCTTTGCCGCCTCAGGCGGGTCCGCCCAGCGCATCGACAAGGTGTCGCATGTCGGCGGGCAGCGCACTCTCGAAATGCAAGACCTCGCCGGTTGCCGGATGGGCAAAGCCGAGCACGGCCGCATGCAGCGCCTGGCGGCCGAGCCGGTCGAGCGCCGAGCGTGCGGCCTCGGGCAGCTTGGCGATCTTGGTCTTGAAACCCTTGGCATAGGTCTCGTCGCCGAGCAGCGGAAAGCCGAGATGCGCCATGTGGACACGGATCTGGTGGGTGCGTCCGGTTTCCAGCCGGCAGGATACCTCGGTCACCAGTCCGTCCAGAAATGACGCGGCGACGCCGACATGGGTGATCGCCTCGCGACCGCCCTGGCGCACCGCGATGCGCTCGCGGTTGCGCGGGTCGCGGTCGAGCGGCTGGTCGATGGTGAAGGCGTCGGGTTTCGGCCGGCCCCAGACCAGCGCCACATAGGCGCGCTCCAGCGGCCCCGACCGGCCATGGTCGGCGAATTGCCGGCTCAGCGCCACATGGGCGCGGTCGGTCTTGGCCACGACCATCAGGCCTGTCGTGTCCTTGTCCAGGCGATGGACGATGCCCGGGCGCCGGACGCCGCCGATGCCCGACAGGCTCGAACCGCAATGGGCGATCAGCGCATTGACCAGGGTGCCGGTCCAGTGGCCGGCGGCCGGATGGACGACGAGGCCGGCCGGCTTGTCGATCACGATCAGATCGTCGTCCTCGAAGACGACGTCGAGCGGGATCGCCTCGCCCAGCGGGGTCGGGTCTTCCGGCTCTGGAAGCGCCAGCCGCACCTGATCGCCTTGATTGACCCTTTGGCCGGCATCCGTCATGGTCCGGCCGCTCAGCGTGACGTGCCCCGCCTCGATCAGCGCCTTCAGGCGCGACCGGCTCAGCGAGGGTACGTGGCGCGCCAAAAGCCGGTCGATCCGCTCGCGCGCCTCGTCCGCTCCCACCACGAAATCCTGCATCTCGTCCGCCACGCCCGAAACTCCTTCAGATTGCGCGATGAACAACACTTCCTCCGATCCCGATGTCAACGACCCCGCGAGCGAAGCCGTCGTCGCCAAGATCCGCCGCATCTCCATCATCTCCTCGATCATCATGATCGCCGGCGTCGGCACGGTGCTGGCCGTGATCGCCTATCGGCTGATGGGCGGGCAGGGGCCGTCGGGCCCGGTCAAGCTCGGCGCCATCGATCCGCAGGGCGCCAGGGTGGTCTCGGCGATCGCCGCCGACGGCCAACTGACGGTGACCTATGACCAGAGCGGTGTGCCGGTCATCGTCGTCTACGAGCTGAAATCGCTCAAGGAAGTGCACCGGATCACGGTCGGCGGGCCGCAGGTGCCGCGGCCCTGACCGGGCGGGCCGGCCGGCGCAAGGCGCGCATCGGGAAATCGCCGGGAAAACGCCCGGCCCTTTCGACTGCGTTCTTGACCGGGCCGGTCCTTTCCGCTTATGAAGCGCGCTCCGCAGCGAATGCGGCCGCGCTCCCTTCGTCTAGCGGTCTAGGACGTCGCCCTCTCACGGCGAAAACAGGGGTTCGAGTCCCCTAGGGAGCGCCAAACAATTTCAACATCTCAGCTGTCGTGCCACTCCGAGATTGGGCCCTTTGCCTGATTTTGTCTGATATGCGTGGGGACATGCGGTGAGACGCGAGGAGACAGATCCTCCTCCCAATCGATCTCAGAACGAAAATGTGCCACGGCACTGATATCGCGCTTCGAATCCCGAGGCTTGGCGGCAGCGAACTCAGTCCCTCTTTCGGTCCTTCGCCGCAGGCTGGGCGGGGCTACTGGCTTCCGTACCTTTGCAAGCGAGCGGTTGCTTTCCTGCGCTGCCGACCAAAGCCCGAGGACTTGGCCAAGGCGGAGCGCACGGCCGCATAATTCGGCGCGACCATCGGGTCGTCGGCCGGCAAGATCTGCTCGCTCACTGGTCGTCCCGACCAGGTCATTATTTCACTCTCATGCGCTGTGATTTTGAGCCTCTCATGCTTGGACGCCAAGCCGAGAGGGACAACGGGTCGTCATGGCCTGCCGCGCCGACGGCTCGCAATCCGGCATTTGTCGGACGGATGCAGGCTCCGACCGCTGAAGTCGATGCCCCAGCGACGCTGGCGAGCGGGTTTGTCCTGACAGAAATTGACGCAGGGTTATGGCAGTGAAGGCGTTTCATGGCGACGGACGGGACATGACACAGATCGAGCCCGGACAGACAAAGGAGCCAGAATGAGGACCGTGTTTGGACTTGTGCTCGCGGCGGCTTTCGCAAGCTCCACGCTGGCGCTTGCGCAAGCGCCGCAGAACCGGACTGCGCCACGCGCGCTGCAAACAGAATTCGACGGTTTCATCACCAGGTTTCGGGCGGCCTTGACGGCAAATGATTCAGCCGCCGTCGCGCGTATGACCCAACTGCCTTTCGAACACGGAGCCTCGTATCCCGACGCGGCGACATTCCGTGCAAGGGCCTACCCGGCCATTTTCACCGCCGCAGTTCGCGCCTGCATCCAGCGTGAGAGAGGCGTCTATGATCGCGACGGAGAAAACAACGATAGCTACTTCATTTTCTGCGGTCAGAAAATTTTCATCTTCACCAAGACCCCGTCGGGATTCCTGTTCAAGGACATTGGCGCAAACGACTAGCTGGGTGCCGAAGCGATACGCTTGCTTCGGCAAAGATCTCCTGATCGACGACGATCACTCAGCAATTTCCCGATGATGCGCGTCACTTGATTATCCTGCCGGTGTCATCGCTACCGCAGCTGGCGCATCTGGGCATTGGCGCTGTCCGGCCAGAATTGCATGTCCATGTCGCGGTACAGGGTGGTCGCGGCGGCAAGTTCGTCGCGGGCCGGATCCGGCTGGCTCGAGCCTAAATAGAGCCGGCCGAGGCCATGGTGGCAACGCGCGACAAGCGGGCGCATGCCGAGTTCCGCCGCGAGCGCGAGCGCCTGGCGGTAATAGCCTTCGGCCTGTGCCGGCGCGTTCTCGTCGACCGAGGCTTCGCCGAGCAGGTAAAGGGCGGTCGCCTCGCCGGTGCGCTGGCCGCTTTCGCGCGCCAAGGCCAGTGCCCGCCCGGCGAGATCCAGCGCGTCCGCCCACCGGCCGGCGCGGACATAGGCTTCGCCCAGTTGGGGCATGAAAAGCGACTGGGCGAACCGATGCCCCATCTTTTCGAAAACGCCCAGGGCCTGCTCGAGCAACGGGGGCCCATCGGCGGTTCGTCCGAGCAGCGCATAGGCGTAGCCGAGGCTGCCCGAATTGCCCGCGACAAGGAAGGGCAGGTTCCAGGTCCGCGCCACCGAGAGACCGTGCTCCAGCAGGCCGACGGCGCGGCTCAGTTCGCCCTTGGTCACCAGGAGGTCGGCGAGGCACCAGCTGGCTATGCCGCGGCTGTAGGGATGGTCGACCGCATCGGCGAGGCGGATGGCTTGCTCGCCATGAACGATGCCACGCTCGAATTCGCCCCGGTCGGCGTAAATGCGGGTCAGAAAGGCGCGGGCACTGACCCCGGGAAATCCGGCGAGGAAAAACTTCTCGAGGCTCAGCTCATCGCCGAGCATCCGCAAGACGCCCAGAAAATGCTCCTCGGCCTGCCGGTAGTCCAGCGTCGAAAAGCAGGCCAATCCGAGAAAGAGCGAGGCCGCGACCTGCAGCGGGACATCGCCGAGGGATTGGGCGAGACCCTGCGCCTTCCGGCCGAACGCGACGGCATCCGCTGGATCTCCGCTCAAATTGAGCGTCTGGCACATATGAATGTAGAACTGGCAGAGCCGGCTCTGATCGTCGAGCCGCCTGGCCAGGCCTTCGGCCTCGCGAAGATGGCCGATGATGCGCTGGAATTGCCCGAGCGGAAACAGCGATGTCTTCAGGTCGAAGCGCAGGTCGACGGCCTGTTCCAGGGCCTCCCTGATGTCGGGCAAAGCCTCCGGAGCGCGCAGCGCGCGCTCGAAAAATCCGGCCGCCTCGCGGTTGGCAAAGCGCGCCTGCGCCAGGCGCCCCGCCTTGATCCAATAGCCCATCGCGTCACCGGCAAGGCCTGCCTCGGTGAAATGATGCGCGACAATCTCGGGCTGATTTTCGGCGAGGGCCGCGAACCGCCCGACCAGCGCCTCGGCAATGCCCGCATGCAATTGCCGCCGCCGGCTCTTGAGCATCGTGGCGTAGGCCGCATCCTGGATCAGCGCGTGCCTGAAGGAATAGCGCGCGTCCGGAGGCGCCCCGTGGCGCGCGATGAGGCCGGAGGCCGCAAGCCGCACGAGCGCGTCATCGAGCTCCACGGGCGTCGCGGTCGATACCGCGGCGATCAGAGCGTGGGAGAATTCCCGCCCGATGGCCGCACCGATCATGGCCACGTCCTTCGCCTCGCCGAGCAGGTCGAGGCGCGCCACGAGCGAGGCCTGCAACGTGGTGGGAATGGCGCGTGGCGGCAATGGTCCGTCGGCGACGTAGCTGTCGGCCGTCTCGCGCAGATGCCCGCTGTCGAGCAGGGTGCGCGTCAGTTCCTCGATAAACAGCGGCACGCCGTCGGTTCGCGCGAGGATCTGCTCGACGATGTCGTCGGGCAATGACTTGTTCCGGGCGACCCCGCCGACGATGCCGGCGCTGTCGTGCTGGCCAAGACGACTCAAGGGCAACATCGTCACATGCGGCTGGCCAACCCACATGGGCTGAAACTCGGGACGCGCGGTCACGATCAACAGGACCGGCAGCCTGGCGGCACGGGCGATCATCCGCTCGAGCAGATCGAGCGACGTCGGATCGATCCAGTGCGCGTCTTCGAACAGGATCAGGACCGGTCCCCGCGACGCGGCGCTCTCGAGCTGGTCGAGAAGCGCCGCCAGCACCATCTCCCGCTTCTGTTGCGGATCGGCCGCGGATGCCGGGTAGCGCCCCTCGTGGGACAGTCCCAGCAATTCGGCGACCAGCATCATGTCGCGCGGCAGGTTCGCCGATGCCGGCCTGAGCAGCGCTTCGAGCCGGTCGAGCCTCGCACTGGCGCCGCTGCCGGGTTCGAAGCCGGCCTCGTGCTCGATCTGAGCCCTGAACGGATAGAGCGCGCTATGGGCGTGATGGGGCGAACAGAAATAGCGGAAGCATGCGTCAGGCTTGCCGCCGAGCTCGGCCAGCAGGCTCTCGACGATGCGTGACTTGCCGATGCCGGGCTCGCCCGAGAGGATCACGACACGCCCGGTGCCGAGCCTGGCCTGCTCCCAACGGCGCGAGAGGAGCTCGATCTCTTCCTGCCGGCCGACGAGCGGGTAGGAGGCATCTCCACGGCGCGCATCGAAACGGCTCATCGCGACCGCCTCGCCCCGCACCTGCCACGCCTCCAGGGGATGCGGCAGCCCTTTGACCGCGACGCCGGGCAGGGCGCGACAGTCGAACATCCGCCCCACCAGCTGCCGCGTGCCGGCGGCAATGACGACCTCGCCCGGCTCGGCACCGGCCTGCAGCCATTCCGCCAGGTTCGGCGTCTCGCCGATGGCGACGTGCTGCTGGGTGTTGCCTTTGCCCGGCCTCCCGTCGACGACGACGAGGCCGGTGGCAATGCCGGCGCTGGCCTGGAGCCTCGTGCCGTGAACCGCTTCCTGCAGGCGGATCGCGTCCAGAATGGCAAGGCCGGCGCGCACCGCCCGCTCGGCGTCATGCTCATGGGAGGCCGGGTAGCCGAAATAGACGAGCGCGCCATTGCCCTGGTACTGGGCGACAAATCCCTGAAATCGCGCCGCCATCTCGGCGACCACCTTGTGAAAGGCTATGGTTCGCTCATGCATGTCCTCGGGGTCGAGGCTTGCCGGCTGGAGCGCCGGACCGATCACGTTGCAAGCCATGATCGTCAACTGGCGCTGTTCGAGCCCGCCCGCGCCGTCCCTTGCCGGGGGCAAGGCATCGTCGTCCCGCGCCGCGCCGGTCACGGCTTTCGCTTCGAAGACCCGGTCCGGATGGGTGCCAGGCGCAGCCGCCGGCGGGATGCCGGGCGGCTTTGCGCCGCGAAGCTCGGCGACAAGCGACTGGGTGACCGCATCGGGCTCGGTGCTGAGCTCACGCCGGAGCAGCGCAACGAGATCCTGGTAATGCCTGAGCGCCTCGGCCTTGCGGCCGGCCGTGGCCAGGGCCTGGACGATCAACCGGTGGGCGTCCTCGCGCAGGCCATTCACCGCGATGGCCCGATTGGCGCTTCTGAGGGCGGACTGGATGTTGCCCGACCGCAGCTCCTGCTCGCCGAGCCCGATCATCGCGTCGACCGCCATGTCTTCCAGCCGCCCCCGCTCGGCGGCGCGCCAGTCCGACCACGCGTCTTCGGCGATGTTCAAGTCGGCCAGCAATGGATCCCGGTAGAGATCGGCGGCAGCCGCGAGCGACGCGTGGCTTTCCTCGGCGAACAAGGCCTTGAAGCGGACAGCATCGCAATCGACGATGCCGGTTGCCAGCCTGACGTCGTCGTCGCTGTTGACGAGAGCGTCCTGGCCCAAGATCCGGCGCAGCCGAAACAGCGCCTGGCGCAGGTTCTGCCGGGCCTGGGTCTCGAAATGCGAGCCCCAGAGCAGGTTCGCCAGCTTCTCGCGCGGCTGCGGTTCGGGCGCCGTGCAGGCCAGATAGGCCAACAGCGCCGCCAGTTTCTTGCTCGGCAAGTGGACGATGCCAGTCCCGGCCGTCAACTCGAAGCGCCCGAGCAGCGAGAGACGGAATTTGGGGAGTTCTGCGCTGTCTCTCATTCCGCTAGCGATATTCTCAGACGATCGTCACTCGATCGGTACCTTACATGGTTTGAGCCTGCGGCAAGCGGAATTGACGTCTTCGTAACGCGCCGCCGCCGCCCCGCCGAGGACCGCCGGCTCGCTGGAGAACCATGGGCGACTTTGCTCATGGCGCTGTTTTCAGAACGCAGCGGGAGAGCCGGCATGACGACCGGCACTGTCGGCTCGACGGCTTCGCCAGCGCGGTCCGGATGGGCCGGGCGGCCCGAGGCACGGCCTGTCCGGCAATTCCGCTCGCGCATCGCCGCCTGGGCCATCGTGGTCCACCCGGGCTCCGGCGGCTTTGCGCTGTTGACAGACATGTTTGTCAATGGCATTGACGGGAAAATTCGTCAATGTGAGGATGACGTGCTCGATATTGAAGTCATCGATCAGGCAGGCGTGGCGATAACCGCGCTCGAGCCCGTCCGGAGCCAGCTCCTGGCCGAACTGCAGGAACCCGCCTCGGCCGCGACGCTCGCGGCCCGGCTCGGCCTCAAGCGGCAGAAGACGAATTACCACCTGCACGCGCTGGAGGAGCACGGGCTTGTCCAAGTTGCCGACACGCGCAAGTGGGGCGGGTTGACGGAGCGGCTGATGGTGGCGAGCGCCGCCGCCTATGTCGTCTCGCCGAGCGCCCTCGGCCCGATCGGCGTCGATCCGGATCGTAGCGCCGACCGCCTGTCGGCGAGCTACCTCATCGCGCTCGGCGCCCGGCTGGTGCGGGAGATCGGGACATTGCAACGCGCCGCCGCGGATGCCGGCAAGCGCCTGGCGACCTTGGCGATCGACACCGAGATCCGTTTCCGGTCGGCAGCCGACCGTGCCGCGTTCACCCGTGAATTGACCGAGGCCGTCGCGACGCTCGCGGCGCGCTATCATGACGAAACCGCTCCGCAGGGACGGTCCCATCGCCTTGTCGTGGCGGCGCATCCTGCGCCAACCCGTTCGCAAGGGAGGGACTTCTGATGCCGGTCAAGAAGGATGCTGCGGGCAACCGCTCGGTCGAGGCCGAAGTGGATGTCCCCGGGACGCCGGAGGACGTTTGGAACGCGATCGCAACGGGGCCTGGAATCTCTCAATGGTTCGTACCGAGCGAACTCGAAGGCCGTCGCGGTGGAACCGCCGTCTCGCATTTCGCCGCCGATGGAAGCATGGATTCCACCGCCACCATCACCACCTGGGAACCGCTCGGGCGATTTGTCGCTGAAACGCCGGGCCCATCGGGAACGATCGCGACCGAATGGAGCGTCGAGGCAAAGTCCGGTGGGCTTTGCACCGTTCGCGTCGTCCATCGGTGGTTCGCGAGTTCGGATGACTGGGACGATCAGTTCGAGGCGCACAGCCACGGATGGGCCTCCTTCTTCCACCTGCTCCGCCTCTATCTCACGCATTTTCCCGGGCAGCACGGCTCGGCCTTCCAGCTCCTGGTCCCGTCTTCCGATCCCCTGGCCGAAGCCTGGCGAAAGCTTGTCGAACCGCTCGGCCTGGCGAATGGGAGCGAACAACGGCACGTCGCCGCGGCTTCGGGCACGCAAGCATTCGCCGGCGTCGTCGAACGAGCCGGGCCGCAAGACCATCCCGAGCTGGTGGTTCGGCTGGACCAGCCCGCGCCGGGTTTCGCGCATCTCTTCGCCTTGCCGATGGGCGAGAGCATATTCCTGTCGGTGCGGTTTTTCCTCTTTGGCGAAGACGCGGCACGTGTCGCGCGGCGTGAGGAACCAATCTGGCGGACCTGGCTTGAAAGGCAGTTCCCGACACCCGCGGGCTAGGAGCCGGCGCGGGAGGCCGCCGTCCGGTCGAGGTGCGGTTTGCGGGCCAATGCGCCCTGGCTCTTCGTTGGCAGGCGTCTTTGCCTCGGGCGGGGGCTTGCTCTCGTGTCCGGTCGCGGTGGTTCTCAAGCGTCTTCAGTCGGCCGCGTGTTCGTCCTAGGCTTCCGCCCATGGCGTCGGCCGCAACTTTCGCTTTTCGCAAGCGGATGACGGCCTGAAGCGGGAGTGTCGCGGTGGATCCCATGGTTTTCTGGATAGCGAGTGCGGCTGGACTGGCGATCGCCTATCTCTTCGGGTCTATTCCCACGGGCTATCTGGCGGGGAAGCTGCTCAAGGGCATCGATATTCGCGAGCATGGCTCCAAATCGACCGGAGCGACGAATGTGTTGCGGACCCTGGGAAAATGGCCAGCCTTGGCGGTGCTCCTGGTCGATGTGCTGAAAGGTGTGGGCGCGATCGTCTTTGCCCGCTGGTTCTATCCCTGGCTTTCGACACTGTCGTCCGTCGCGCCGCAGCCGCCGGCGCCTGACCTGCAGACCGGGGCGGCTTGGGCTGTTTGCCTGGCCGGACTTGCCGTGTTGCTGGGGCATGGGCGTTCGATCTGGTTGAATTTTACCGGCGGCAAATCCGCGGCAACGGGGCTCGGCGTGTTGCTGGCGATGTCTTGGCCGGTTGGTCTCGGCGCCGCGGCGGCCTTTGGTCTCGTCCTGGCCGTGTCCCGGATTGTTTCCCTTGGCTCGATGCTGGCGGCGTTGACTGCGATCGCACTCGTCTGCGGCATGGAGCAACCGCTGCCCTATCGGTTGCTGGTGATTGCCGGCGGCCTTTACGTCATTCTGCGCCACCTGCCCAATATGCAACGGCTGCTGGCCGGGACGGAACCGCGCCTGGGGCAAAGCATCGGCTGAGGGCCGCTTGCGGCGGCGTTGCGATCTCGTCGGGTGAAAGAGAGGCGATGGCTCCGCATCCGCCCGTTTCGAAGGCTGCCGGGCTAGCGCCGGATGATCCGGCCGATCGCCGCGATGGCCTCCTCGATCATCGGCGCGGAGACGTCGAGATGGGTGCAGGCGCGCATGCGGCCGCCCAGGACGCTTGTCGCGATGCCTTCGGACCGCAGCGCCGCCTGGAGCGCCGTTGCCGTGGTTCCGGCCCTGGCCACGTCGAAGAACACCAGATTGGTGTCGGGCTCCTCGACGTCGACGCCCGGCAGCTGCTTCAAGCCCGCCGCCAGGGCGCGCGCATTGGCATGGTCGTCGGCCAGCCGCTCGACATTGTGGTCGAGCGCATAAAGACAGGCTGCCGCGCAGATCCCGGCTTGCCGCATCGAGCCGCCAAGGCGCTGCTTCCAGCGCCAGGCGCGGCCGATGAAGTCATGTGAACCGGCGAGCACCGCGCCGAGTGGCGCGCCGAGCCCCTTGGTGAAGTCGAGCCAGACGCTGTCGAAGCCCGCGCACATCTCGGCCGGGCCGATGCCGGTGGCGACGCAGGCATTCATCAGGCGTGCGCCGTCCATGTGCGTGGCCCAGCCCTCGCCACGGGCGATCGCGGTCAGTTCGTTGAGCGTCGCCAGCGGCCAGACGGTGCCGCCGCCGATATTGGCGGTCTGCTCGATCTCCAGCAGGGTCTGGGGCGGCGCATAGCGCGTGCGCGCACGGATCGCCGCGCGCAGCGTGTCGGCATCGAACAGGCCGCGCGGTCCGCGCAAGGCATTGATCTGAACGCCGGCGATCGCCGCGTGGCTGCCGCCTTCGCTGGTCAGGATATGGGCGGTCTCGTGCGCCAGCACCTCGTCGCCGGCGCGGCAATGGGTGTTGAGGGCGACGACGTTGCACATGGTGCCGGAGGGCAGAAAGATTGCGGCCTCCTTGCCGAGCAGCGCGGCCATGCGGTCGCAGAGCCGATCCACCGTCGGGTCGTCGCCATGCTGCTCGTCGCCGACCTCGGCCGCCATCATGGCGGCCTTCATGGCCATGGTCGGCCTGGTCTGGGTGTCCGAATAGAGATTGATGCGGACTGCGGGGCTGCCGGCTGCGGCGCGCGCGGGGGCATGGACCATTCTGCTGCTCTCGGATTGCGGAGGTGCGACGGGACGAACCGGCGTGGCGGCGACAGTGATTGTCGGGGCGGGCCGGGCCGTCGTCAATCGCGCCGGCGGCGTCGGTCGCGCGCGGCAGGCATCGGCGCGCCGCAGAGGCGGCGACGAAGTCCTTCGATGTCGTCGCTCACGTGACGGGCATGGTCTCAAATTCCGCCGCCGTGCCGACTTTTCGACGGTACGCGGGGGAACCGATATCGCTTGCGTGGGTTTAATTATCCGGTCGCTGCAACTCTTCATCGCCCCCCTCGTTGTAGCGACCAGGCCGCCCGCCCCCCGGGCGGCCTTTTTTCATCCGGGCTGACGGCCCGGGTCGCCGCCGCCGCCCGGGTGGGAGCGCACCCTGTGCGTGATCGCACAGTCCGATCCCGCGGCTTCCCTTACGTTGCTGGTCTGACCCGCAGATGGTAATCTTGCCGATCGATGGTCATTGGCCGGGAGTAGTCGCGAGATGCTGTGCATCGTCAGCGTCCTTGCTCGCGTTTTGCTGCTCGCCGCGATGCTCGTCGGTGCCTCGATGCCCGCTTTTGCGGAAAAGCGCGTGGCACTGGTCATCGGCAATGCCAATTATTCCAGCACGCCGGCCCTGGCCAATCCGCGCAACGATGCCGAAGACATCGCGGTGCTGCTGCGCGAGCTCGGTTTCGAGGTTCTGCTCGAGCTCGACATCGACAAGCGTGGCATGGACCTCGCCTTCGCGCGGTTTGCCCGCGCCGCCCAGGATGCCGACGCGGCGCTGTTCTATTATGCCGGCCACGGCATCCAGCGCGAGGGCCGCAACTTCCTGATGCCGGTCGATGCCAAGGTCGAGGACGATATCTCGATTCGTTTCGAGATGGTCGGGCTGGATGCGGCGCGCGACGCGCTGGCGGGCGTCAGCGGCCTCAAGATCATGATCATCGATGCCTGCCGCAACAATCCGGTGGCCGAACGGCTGCAGTCCCGCGCGGCCTCGCGCGGGGCCATGTTCAATCTCGGCCTGGCGAACGAGCAGGTGCGCGGCATGGTCGTCGTCTACGCGACCCAGCCGAACAACGTCGCCGCCGATGGCGCGGGGCGGAACAGTCCGTTCACGCTGGCCTTCATGGAGCAGGCGCGCGAGCCGGGCCTGCGTGTCGCCGACATGCTGACCCGCGTCGCCGATTCCGTGGCGCGGGCGACGGCGGGCCGGCAGGTTCCGGAATTCACCGCCTCCGGCGGCGGGCAGTTCGTGCTCAACCAGCGCGAGACCGATACGCAGATCTGGCAGCGGGTGCGTGAGGGCTCGCGCGAGCAGATCGCGGCATTTCTCAGCGACCATCCGCGCAGCGTTCACGCCGATGACGCACGATTGCGGCTCGAGACCATGGACCGGCCGTCGGCCGATCCGGCCGAGCGGCGTGCCAGGAGCGACGCCGACGCGGCGGCCCGTGCGGCGCTTGCCGAGCAGAACGCCCGGCTGGAGCAGTTGCAGCAGCAATTGGCGGCGATGCAGCAGGAAATGGAACGCCGGTCCCGCGAAGCCGGCCAGGCCACCGAAAGGGCGCGGGTCGCGGTCGGGCGGCGGGCGCGCGAACGTGAGCGGGCCGAGCAGGCGACGGCGCGCGTACAGCAGGAGCGGCTGCAGCGCGCCCGCGACGCCGCGACAAGGGAGGCGGAGGCGCGGCTGGCGCGCGAGCGCCGGCTGGCGGAGCGCGCCGAGGCCAGGGAGGCCGACGCCCGCCGTGCCCGTGAGCGCGAGGCGGCCGCCCAGGCGACCATTCGTGAGCTCGAGGAGCGCTTGCGCAGCGAACGCGAGGCGGCTGCCCGGGCTACCGCCCGCCAGGCCGAAGAGCAGTCGCGCCGCGAGCGGGAGGCGGTGGCGCAAGCCGCGGCTCGCCGGGCGGAAGAACAGTCACGCCGCGAACGGGAGGCGGCGGCGCAGGCCGCCCTCCGCGAGACCGAGGAACGCGCCCGGCGCCAGCGCCTGGCCGCGGCGAGCAGTGGCGCCGGCCCCGAAACACGCTCCGGCCCGGGCGTGGCGGGTGCGGCTGCCGGGGCGCCGGTGCTTCCGGCGGAAACCCGGCTGGCCCTGGTTCTGGGGGTCGGCAGCTACCGCACCAATGCGCTGCCGAACGCCCTGAACAATGCCGGGCTGATGGCGCAGACCTTGCGCGATCTCGGCTTCTCGACGACGGAGGGGGCGGATCTGCCGCAGGCGGAGCTCAGGGCGGCGATCGCGGCTTTCATGGCCAGGGCGCGCCAGGCGGGACCGGAGGCGATCGTGCTGATCTATTTCGCCGGCCTTGGCCTGCAGCATGAGGGCGACAGCTATCTCCTGCCGTCGGACGCGGCGATCGAACGCGAATCGGACGTGCCGATCATGGGTATCCGCCTGGTCGACGTAACGCGGGCTCTCGGTTCGGTACAGGGCAGGGCGCGGCTGCTGCTGCTCGACCTGTCGGCCGAGCATCCCTGGGCGGCGCTTGGCCTGCCGGTCCGCCGTGGCATGGGCGTGCTCGATGCCGGACCGGGATTGCTGATCACGTCCGCCGCCGCGCCGGGCGAGGTGGTGGCGCCATTCCCCGGTGCCTATGGCCGTTTCGTGCTGGCGCTCGCCGAGCAGTTGCGCGCGCCCGGCGTGCCGCTGGACGAGGCCGTCGCGCGGGCCAGGCTCAGGGTGCATCAGCAATCGAACGGCCGCGACACGCCCTGGGAAGCCTCCAGGCTGCCGCCGCCGGTGCGGTCGCTGACGCTGCTGGCGGATCCGACGCCGACGGGGACAACCGTGCCGCCGCTCGCCGCGCGCCGCATCGAGGGCTTGCCTGTCGAAGAGGCCTATGCGCTTGCCGTCGCGCGCGACAGCATCGCCGGCTATCAGGAATTTTTACGGGTCTATCCCGCGAGCGCCTTCACGCGGCGCGTGCAGCGCCTCGTGGCGGCGCGGCGCGAGGCGCTGGTCTGGCGCGAGACGCTGCGCATCGGCACGCCGCCGGGCTATTGGACCTATCTCAGGCGGTACCCGCGCGGGCCGCATGCCGAGGAGGCGCGCTGGCGCCTCGGCCGCCTGCAGGCCCCGGCCATACCGTCGCAAGGCTTCGTCGAGGTGGTCTATCAGGACATTCCGGCGCCGTTGCCGGTGACCGAGATCGTCGACGATCCGCTGTTCTGGGCGCCCGCGCCGGCGGCCTTCTACGACGAGGTCGTCCTGGCGCCGGTCACGCTCGGGCCGCCGGTCGCGCCGATCTGGGCCTTGCCGCCGCCACCGGCCTATTCCTGGGGCGTCCTGCCAGTGGCCGCGGCCGCCGCCATCGTCAGCGTCCCCTTCATCCTGCCGCGCGGCTTGCGCCGGCCGGAGATGCCGGTTGTCCTGCGTCCGCCGCCGGGCGGTCCGCGCCTGCTGTCCCGGCCCGGCACGCCGGGGCCGGCCGGCCCGGCTCTGGGCGGTCTTGGAGGTGCCGGGCGGCCGTTGCCCGGTGCCCCCGGTGGTGGCCAATTGCCTCGCCCCCAGGCCGGCGGCCCTGCAGGACCGGGCGGTCCTGGCGGAGCTGGCGCCGGGGCGGGGGCGCCTGGCGGGGCTGGTGGACCCGCCGGCCCGCGACCGGTGATCCACCGTCCGGGCCGCCCCTTCGTCGAGGACCACGGCCGACCGGCCGGCCGGCCCGGCATGCGACGGCCCGGGCGGCCTTTCGGCCCTGCCATGCAGCAATCCCGGCGGCCGGAGTTCCAGGCACGGCCGCGGATCCAGCGGGCCGACATGCGTCCGCCGGGGGCGCCCCGGCCGGCGTTCAATCGCGCCGGGCCGTCACGCCCGGCATTCAGGCCGTCGGGGCCGTCGCGGCCGTTCATGGGGCGGCGGCGCTGAGCTCGCCTGCCGGTGCGCCGCCGCCGCCGTGAGAACAGGCCGCCGGCGTCAGGAGTGAGCCTCCTGCGCCACGGCCGGCGGCGTGGCCGGAGCCGACGGGGCCGCCTCGGGTTTCGCCTTGGCGGGCCGCTTGCGCTGGAACAGCCTGACCACGACCACGAAGAAGACCGGCACGAAGAACACCGCCAGCACGGTGGCCGACAGCATGCCGCCGAGCACGCCGGTGCCGATCGCCTGCTGGCTCTTCGACGCCGCACCCGACGCGATGACCAGGGGAACCACGCCGAAGATGAAGGCGAGCGAGGTCATCACGATGGGGCGGAACCGCAGGACGGCGGCTTGCACGGTTACCTCGACGATCGATCGGCCGGGCTTCCAGAGTTCCCGGGCGAATTCGACGATGAGGATCGCGTTCTTGGCCGAGAGACCGATGATGGTGATCAGCCCGATCTTGAAATAGACGTCGTTGGGCATGCCGCGCAGCGAAACGGCGGCGAGCGCCCCGATCACGCCGAGCGGCACCACCAGCAGGACCGAAACCGGGATCGACCAGCTTTCATAAAGTGCTGCCAGGCACATGAAGACGATCAGGATGGACAGGAACAGGAGCAGGGTCGCCTGCGAGCCGGCCTGCTTTTCCTGCAGCGACTGGCCGGTCCAGGCAAAGCCGAAACCGCGCGGCAATTGCTGCATCAGCCGTTCCATCTCGGCCAGCGCCTCGCCGGTCGTGTAGCCGGGCGCCGGCTCGCCGGTGAAGCGCACCGACTGGTAGCCGTTGAAGCCGATGATCTGGGCCGGCCCGTTGCTCCACTGGATCTCGGCCAGCGAAGACAGCGGCACCATCGTGCCCTGGGCATTCCTCACGCTGTAGTTCAGGAGGTCGGCCGTGTTCAGCCGCTGCAGCTGCTCGGACTGCACGATGACCCGCTGCATCTTGCCGCGATTGGGAAAGTCATTGGTGTAGACCGAGCCGAGATTGACCTGGATCGTGTCCTTGATGTCCTCGAAGCTGACGCCGAGGGCGGCGGCCTTTTCGCGGTCGATCACCAGTTCGGCTTGCGGGGCCGGCGGCAGGCCTTCGACGAAGACCTTCTGCAGCACCGGGCTCTTGCGGGCGAGGCCGAGCAATTGCTCCTGCGCGGCCATCAGGGCGGCATAGCCCTTCTGGGCGCGGTCCTGCAGCCTCAGGCTGAAGCCGGCGCTGTTGCCGAGATTGTCGATCGGCGGCGGCTCCAGGGCCTGGATGATCGCATCCCGGTAGCCGGCGAGCGCGGCATTGGTGCCGGTCACGAGCGCCCCGACCGAGGATGCGGCGTTGCGCTCGCCCCAGGGCTTGAGGGTTACGAAGGCCTGCGAGGTCATCTGGCCCTGGCCGGAGAAGGAGAAGCCGTTGACGATGGTCACCGTCGCCACGCCCGGCTGGGCCAGCAGGTGCTCCTCGACCTTCTTGACCGCCTCGAGCGTCCGGTTGAACGACGAGCCCGGCGGGGTCTGGATGTCGACCGTGAAGAAGCCCTGGTCCTCGACCGGCAGGAAGCCTTCGGGCATGCGCATGAAGGCGAAGCCCATGCCGGCCAGCAGGGCCAGATAGATCGCCATGACGCGGCCGGATTTGGCGATGAAGCCCGCGACGCCGCGGCCGTAGCGGGCGGTTTCGCGATCGACCAGGCGGTTGAACCAGCCGAAGAAGCCGCCCTTGGCATGGCCGTGGCCCTTTTCGATGGGCTTCAGCAGCGTCGCGCAGAGCGCCGGCGTCAGTGACAGGGCCAGGAAGGCCGAAAAGGCGATCGAGGTGACCATGGCGACCGAGAACTGGCGGTAGATGATGCCGACCGAGCCCGGGAAGAAGGCCATGGGGATGAACACCGCGACGAGCACCAGCGTGATGCCGATGATGGCGCCGGTAATCTGCTTCATCGCCTTGCGGGTGGCCGCCCTGGGCGACAGGCCCTCCTCGTTCATGATGCGCTCGACGTTCTCGACCACGACGATCGCATCGTCGACGAGAATGCCGATGGCGAGCACCATGCCGAACATGGTCAGCACGTTGATCGAGAAACCGGCCAGCAGCATCACGGTGCAGGAGCCGAGCAGCGCGATCGGCACGACGATGGTCGGGATCAGCGTGTAGCGGATGTTCTGGAGGAACAGGAACATCACGAAGAAGACCAGCACCACGGCTTCGGCCAGCGTCATCAGCACCTTCTGGATCGACGCTTCGACGGCCGGCGTGATGTCGTAGGGAATGTCCCATTTGACATTGGTCGGGAAGAACTGCGCGAGCTCCTCCATCTTGGCGCGAACCTCGCGCGCGGTCTGCAGCGCGTTGCCGTCGGGCGCCAGCGTCACCGCGATGCCGGCGGCCTGGCCGCCGTTCAGGCGGGTCGTGAACTTGTAGTCCTCGCCGCCCAGTTCGATCCGCGCGACATCGCGCAGGCGCACGTTCGAGCCGTCGGAATTGGCGCGCAGCACGATCGCACCGAACTGCTCGGGTTCGGTGAGCTGGCCGCGCACGATGATGGGAAAGTTGACGGGGTTGGACGACGGGCTCGGCTGCGCGCCGACGGCGCCCGAGGCGATCTGGACGTTCTGGCTCTGGATCGCCCGGGAGACGTCGGAGACGGCAAGACCGAGGCCACGCAGCTTGTCGGGATCGATCCAGACCCGCAGGCTGCGCTCGGTCGAATAGAGCGTGGCGCGGCCGACGCCCGGGATGCGGCGAATCTCGTTGATGACGTTGCGGATCAGGAAGTCGCCGAGCGCGACCTCGTCCATGGTGCCGTCGGTCGAGGCGAGGGTGATGATCTGCAGCGTGGCGGCCGAGGCCTCCTCGACCAGGATGCCCTGCTGGCGGACTTCCGCCGGCAGGCGCGCCTCGACGCGCTTCAGCCGGTTCTGCACCTCGACCGAGGCATAGCCCGGGTCGGTGCCCGGCTTGAACGTCGCCGTGATCTCGATCACGCCGAACGAGTCGGTGGCCGACTCGAAGCTCTGGATATTGGCCGCGCCGTTCAGCTCGTCTTCGATGAGACGGGTGGTGCCGGTGTAGAGGCTCTCCACCGATGCGCCGGGAAAGGCCGTCGACAGTGCGATCGATGGCGGAGCGATGATCGGATATTGCGCGACCGGCATGAAGGGAATCGCGATGATTCCGCCGAGGCAGATGAACAAGGCGATGACCCAGGCGAAAATCGGCCGATCAATGAAAAATCCAGCCATCAGACAGGCTCCCGAACCGGAGAATGGGCGCGCTTAGCGCAGGTGGGTCGCGGTCGGCGCCGTGCCGTCGCGCAAGGCCGAGACGCTGGCCTCGACGGCGCGCGGCGCCTGGTGCACGGGCCGGACCTGCATGCCGGCGGCGATCTTCTGGAAGCCCTCGACGACCACGCGCTCGCCCGGCCGCAGGCCGGCCTGGATCAGCCAGGCCCCGTCGATCACCGCGCCCACCTCCACCGGCTGCCGGGCGACCTTGTCGTCGCCGCCGATGACCCAGACCTCCGCCTTGCCGTCATCGGTGCGCTGGATCGCCTGCTGGGGCAGGGCGATGGCGTCGGCGTCGATGCCCTGGGTTGTGCGTGCCCTGACATACATGCCCGGGAACAGCTCACCGTGCGGGTTCGGAATCTGCACGCGCAAGGTCACCTGGCCGGTGCTCGGATCGGCGGTGACGTCGGAGAACAGCAGGCGGCCGGCATGGGCGTAGACCTGGCCGCCGTCCAGGATGAGCTGGACATTGGCGGCGCCGTTTTCGAGCCGCGAGAGTTCGCCATTGGCGAGATCGCGCCGGAGCCGGTTCAATTCGCCGACCGACTGGGTGATGTCGACATAGATCGGATCGAGTTGCTGGATGGTGGCGAGCGGCGTGCCGCTGGCGGAAGCGACGAGCGCGCCCTCGGTCAGCAAGGCGCGGCCGATATGGCCCGAGATCGGCGCACGGACGTCGGTATAATTGAGCTCCAGCCGGGCCCGGTCGCGCGCGGCCTTGGCGCCGGCGACCTCGGCTTCCGCCTGTTTCTGGGCGGCGTGGGCGGTGTCGTACTGGGCCTGGCTCGCGGTCTGGCGCGACAGCAGTTCGCGCAGGCGCTGAGCCTGCTGGCTGGCGAGCACCAGGGTTGCTTCGGCACGCGCCAGCGTCGCCTCGGCGCTGGCGAGCTCGACCTGAAACGGCGCCGGGTCGATCTTGTAGAGCAGGTCACCGGCTTCGACCCGGCTGCCCTGCTCGAAATTGCGGTCGATCAGAAGACCGGCCACCCGCGACCGCACTTCCGCGATGCGCAGCGGCACGACGCGGCCGGGCAGTTCGCGAACTTGGCGGATGGGCTGGGACGCGGCGGTGACGAAGCCGACTTCGGGCGCTGCCGCGGCCGGCAGGCTCGCGGCCGGTCTTGGATCGTTGCAGGCGGCCAGCAGGACGGCGAGGGCCGAAACGCCGGCGAGCATGGTGAGCGATTTGACGGAGAGGCGGCGACGATCGCGCATGGCTTGGCTCGCTTGTTCGGACAACAGGATTTCTGACGACACACGGGACCCGTGATCGCGGAGGGCAGTGATGAGGGGAGTCGATGGCGCTTCGCGCGGTCAGCGGTCCGGGCTCATGCCGATGTCGGCAGGCTCATGCCGGTGCTGAACCGATCAGGCGCGCGGGGCGTGCCGCGACCACAGATCCGGCGGGCGGTCGAGCGGCAGCGGCCGCCCGGAACGGACCGTCAGCACGGTCGGTCTGCGCTCGGACCGGTAGGGGCGGTTGGAATGACCCGATGCTTTCGGGACGATGACCGAGCCTTGGCAATCCAGGTCCGGCCAGTCCTCGCCGGCAGTCATTTCCTGGAGGGCATCACCGGTCCCGTCCTGTCCGGGTCGGTCGCCATGGATGGATCCGGCCTGGACGACAACGTCGGTCGCGACGGCGTGACGGGTCGCGGCGTGGCCGGCCGAAAAGATCCAGGCCGCCAGCACCAGCGCAATGAATCCTGTCCACTTGCCCGTCATGGGGCAGGCTTAGCGGCCGAAATGATGCGGTGCAATACACGAGGCTGTGCGATGCAAACACGGGGCGGTCAAAACCCTGTGAGGGTTCGGCCCGGCCCGATCGAGGGCGGAGCCGGCTTCAGAAGAATTCGTCGAGCAGCCGGTAATAGGCAAGGCGCGCCGGCTCGGGCTCGACCAGACCATAGTGCCGGAAGAACGGCGCCACCCAGGCCTCACCGAGATTATGGGTGATGCTCCACGCGGCCAGCGCCAGGTCCTGATAGCGGTCGGCGAGGCCGAGCCGGCCACAGTCGATGAAGCCCGTGAAGCGGTCGTCCTCAGCCATGAGGTTGGGCAGGCAGGCATCGCCATGGGTGACGACGAGGGTCTCCGTGCGCGGCCTGTCGGCGAGCAGTCGCCGATAGAGTTCGGCGCTGGTCGTGGCTTCGCGTTCGTCGTCGAAATCGGTCTCGTCGACGAGACCGGCGGTCATCCGGGCCCGGGCCGTGGCGAGCCTGAGGTCGAGCCGGTGGTCGAAAGGGCAGTTCGTGGGATCGAGGCCGTGCAGCCGGCACAGTGCCGCGGCGGCGATCTCGACGCGGCGCTCGGGTGATAATTCCGGCGAGGAGGCGAGGTCGCGGCCGGCAACCGCGGTCATCAGCAGCCACAGCGATCCGGCATGATGCTCGTCGGCGAGCACGCCGGGGCAGGCGATGCCGCGCGCGCCGAGCCAGCGGAGCCGGGCGATCTCGTCGGGCAATTCGGCGAGCGGCGCGGCCTTTTCGGTCTTGACGAACAGCGTCGGCCGGCCCTCGGCCTCGAGCCGGAACACCCCGGCATCGGAACAGCCGATCGTCTGCGGCAGCCATGCATAACCTTGAAGGCGCCCCGTCCAGGCCGGCGGCGGGCTGAGGGACAGGGCGTCGGTTTCCAGCATTCCCCCCTAATATTCGATCTCGGCGCCAATGCCGACCGAGGCGCGGCCGTCGGCGCCGACCTCGCTCTGAAGGCGGAGGCGCCGGGTCAGGTCGATATCGGCGCCGACGGCGGAGTTCTCCGGCCTGGCGCCGGCGCGGACGCCGATGCGGACGCGGTCGTTGATATTGCGGGAAATGCCGACGGTCGGGCCGCCGGCGCCCATGCCGACGTCGAGATCGTTCAGCCCGAGGGCGCGGCGGGTGCGCTCGAAGGCGTCCGGGCCGCCGCCGCTGCCGGCGAGCTGCGCCACGGCCTGGGCGAGCTGCACGGCCTGGAACGGCGACAGGCCGCCGGAAGCACGGGCGAACAGCAGGCGTGACAGGACCTCGTCCTGCGGCAAAGCCGGCGACGATGTCAGCGTGAATTGCGGCTCGGTCGCGCGGCCGGTGATCGCGATGCTGGCGGTGACTTCGGCGGCCCGCGTCTCGGCGACGAAGTCGAGATCGGGGATCACGTCGCCGCCGCCGAAGGTCAGCCGGCCGCGGGTGAAGTCGAGCCTCTGGGTGAGCAGCGAGAAGCGGCCGCGGCGCAGTTCGAAGGAGCCGGCGGCGCGCGGATCATTGCTGGTGCCGGCGAGCCGGACCATGCCGCCGAGCTCGGCATCGATGCCGCGGCCACGGACGAAGACGCGCGACGGCGCGTCGATGCTGAGGTCGAGGGCGGCGTTGAAGGCGGTGCCGCGGCCACGGCGCTGCTGGGCGGCGGCGCGCTGCCGGGCGATCTGCGCCAGGCGGTCGCGGGTCTGGCGCGGCGGCGCCACATGGCGGGCATCGCGCAGCGGCTCGGCCGCGCTCGGCAGCCGGTCCGGCACGCGGATCTCCAGGCTGGTCACATTGATGCGACCGCTCAGCCGGGGCGCCGTCGACAGCGGCCCCGAGATGGTCAGATCGAGGCTGGCGATCAGGTCGGCAATATCGCTCGACACCAGCTGCGCGTCGCGGGCGGAAATCTTGAGGTCGGCGGGGAACCCCCGTTCGGGATCGGCGGCAACCCGGCCGCTGACCGCGATGGTGCCGGCATTCTTGGTGCGCGCCGTCAGCCGCTCGATGACGATGCTGTCGCCCCGGCCGCTGACGCGTCCCTCGATGGCGGTCAGCGCCACGCCCTGGATCGGGTCGCTGAAGGCACCGTTGGTCAGGGTGGCCGTGCCCTGGACGTCCGGCCGCGCGCGGGTGCCGCGCAGGGAGCCGTCAATGGCGACACGTCCGGCGACACGCTGGCCGGTGCCGGCGAGGCTCGCATTGGCGAGGCCGGCGTCGAGCGTTCCGCGCGCCCGCAGGTCGAAAGCGCCCTGCGGCGCGATCGGCGCCGTGCCGTTGACGGTCAAGGCCAGCGCCGATCCACCCGAAATCCTGACGTCGAGACTGGCGCGTTCGCCTTGGGCCTCGCCACGGGCGTTGATGTCGAGGGCCGGCACGCCGGCCGAGCGGGTCTGTGGCGCGCTGAGCCCCTTGATGGTGGCTTCGAACGGCCCGCGCGGCGCGGCCGCGGGTCCCTTGAGGGTCGCGCGCGCATCGAGCGTGCCGCGCAGGCCGGTGCCCGGAGCGACGATGTCGACGGCGGCGAGCGGGACGCGCCGGGCATTGAGCACGACGTCGAGCTGCGAACCAAGCCTGCCCTTGAGCTCGATCTCGCCGCCCTGCACGCCGATGACCAGCCGCTCGGTCACGACCTGGCCGTTCTCCAGCACCAGGGTGGAGGGGGCGGCAAGCGCGATGCGGGCGCCCGAGCGGGCGGCGCTGAAGGATGCGAGGTCGAGCCGTGGCGCTTGCCCGAGGCCGAGCTTGCCGGCGGCGGCGAGGCTGAAACCGCGGGCCAGGGCGGTGAGTGAAATGTCGCTCGCCGCGCCGTTGGGCCGGGCATTGAAGCCGATACGCTCGATCGTCTCACCGCCGGCGACCAGCTGGTCGATCGCGGCCGTGCCGTTCAGCACGGTGCGCCCGGCGATATCCTCGGTGCGCAGGTCGGCCTTCAGCGAATTGAGCGAATTCGTGCCGATCACCAGCCGGCGTCCGTCGGCGGTGACGGCGAGCTGCTGGCGGCCGGCATTGGCGCCGGCGATGACGGTCGCTTCGAGCGCACCGCCGAGCCGCATCAGGGTGAGCGGGGCGATGTCGTCGAGGTCGCGCGCCGAAACCGTGAGGTTGCCGGCCGCGAGGCCCGCCGCATCGAGCGTGCCCCGGCCCTCGGCCCGGACCGAGCCGAGCTGGGCCGCCAATTGGTCGAGCCGCCAGCCATTGCCGGCGGCGCCACCCTTGATATCGACGATCAGCGGCTTGCCGTTGACGTCGCCGCCGGCCGACAAGGTTCCGGCCGGCGCCGTCACCAGCCGGGTGGCGGCGAGCGTCAGGCGAAGGTCGCGGATCGGCCGGTTGAGCGCGCGGATGTCGGGCGCGGTCAGCGTCACGGTGGCGTCGGGATCGTCGCGTGAGCCGGTGATACGGGCATTGAGACGCGCCGCGCCGGCCAACCGCTGATCGGTGCGGGCAAGGTCGGGCAGCGTCAGGTCGCCGGCCAGGTCGAGATTGGTCTTGGCGATCCGGCCGTTCAGGACCGCCTGAATATGCTGGCCCTGGGCCGCCATCTGGTCGAGCGTGATGGCGGCACGGGATGTCCGGGCGGTGCCGGCAAGCGTCAACTGGCGGCCGACCAGCCGGTCGGCGATGGCATCGCCGAGCGACAGCTCGCTGCCGCGCCCGTCGATCCTGGCGGTGACCTGGGACAGAGACGGATCGCCCGACAAGGCCACCTCAAGGGTGGCGCGGCCGGCGAGCCGACGATCGGCCAGGGTCGACAAAGCGGCGAGCCTGGTGATGTCACCCTGGACCTTGCCGTCGACCAGGGTCGAGCCGGCCCGGCCGGTGAAGCCGAGCGCCAGGTTGGGGGTGGCGATGCGGGCTTCGGTGACGTCGGCGACGGTCTTGTCGTCGACGGTGGCGCGCACCACCAGGGTGGCATTGTCGCCGAGCGCCTCGGCGAGCCCACGGTCGGCCGGAGCGACACCGGTGGCGCGGCCGTCCATGGCGATGCGGAAACGTTGCGGGCCGGTCGTGCCGAGCGGCTCCACCGCCAGCGTCGCGGTCAGCGCCTGCAGCTTCAGGCCGGGCGAGGAAAGACCGGCGAGATCAAGCTTGCCGTCGACTCGGGGTCCGGTGACGGGGCCCTTCGCGGTGGCGTCGAAAACCAGGCGCGCCAGGCTCGAGTCGCCGCGCCGGGTGCCGCCAGCGCCTGATGGCAAGGCGCGCGCCGTCACGGTGACGTCGAGGACTTTGGCGGCGTCGAGCCGGCCGGCGATCGCCAGCTCGGCGAGGTCGGAGGCAAGCCGCAGGCGCTCGATGCCGATCGCGCCGTCATCGGCGAAGGTGACGCCGCCGCCGAGCGAGGTGGTACCGGCGAAGATGGTGCCGACCGCGGGCGGCAGGAGACTTTCGATATGCGCGGTCAGGTCGAGGTCGAGCCGCCGGAGCGGACCGTTGCGGCCGAGCCGGGCCTCGCCGCGCGCATCGGTGCCGGCGCCGGCGTCGAAGGCGACCCGGCCACGCCAGTCGTCGAGCACGCCGGCGCCCGAGATGTCGAGTTTCACCGGCGGCAGGCCGGGCAGGTTCATCAGGCGAGCGGCGATGCCGCCCGCCGGCTCGTCATGCTGGAGGTTGAGATCGAGCTGCTGCGAGGCCGGCGTGAAGCGCAGCCTGACGGTCGTCTGGCCGGGAGCATCGAGCCGCCTGACGTCGAGGGTTGCCTGCAGCCCTTCGGAGGGGGCGCCGAGGCTGGCATTGCCGCTTGCCGAAAAACGCGCCGCGACACCGAGGATCGGCTCGCCCAGCGTCAGTTCGCCCAAGGTGAATTTGTCGACCTGCAGCTTGACCGGCAGTTCCGGCAGCAGTGGGCCGTCGGAGGGCGGTGCGCTGTCGTCGCCCTTCGGCTTGCGGGTGAACTCGATCTTGCCGATCTCGAGATTCTGCACCTCGATACGGCCGGCGAGCAGGGCGGCGCGGCGCCAGACCAGGCGAATGGTATCGATCTTGAGGAAAACGCCGTCGGCATCGGCGACCGAGACATTGCGAATGGTGGCGTCCGACGACAGCGGACCCTCGACCGCGCCGACGGTGACCCGCGACGTCGGCGTCGACAGGAGCTTGGAAATGAAGCCGGCGAGAACGCCCTGGTCTTCCTGGGCATGCGGCGCGGAGGCGTGCAGCATCAGGCCCGTGGCGATCAGGGCGAAGCCGAGAGCGAGGCGGCGGAAGCTGAAGCGGTTGGACCCTGGCTTGCGCATCATCAGAAGGCCTGTCCGAGGCTGACATAGATGGCATAGGGGCGCTCGCCGGCGCGGCGCGCGATGGGGACGGCGAAGTCGAGGCGGATCGGACCGATCGAGGTATAATAGCGCAAGCCGAGGCCCGCGCCGATCCGGAGCCGCTCCGAGCCGTCGGGAAAGGACGAGGCGAAGGCCTGGCCGACATCGACAAACGGCACGATGCCGATGGTGTCGGTGATCTTGATGCGCGCCTCGACCGACGCTTCGAACAGGCTCTTGCCGCCGGTGACATTGCCGAAGGCGTCTCGCGGCCCGAGGCTCTTATATTCGTAGCCGCGCACCGAGCCGCCGCCGCCGGCATAAAAACGCATGGGCGCCGGGATATCGGCGAGCGTGCCGCCGGCCACCGAAGCCAAGGCGACACGGACCGCGAGGATGTAGCGGGCGGCGTCGTCGAGCGAATAATAGGTCGAGGCCTGGACCCGGCCGACGGCAAAGAACGACGGGGCGTCGCGGAAGCCGTGATAGGGGGTGACCGAGGCGATGACCCGGAAGCCGCGCGTCGGATCGAGCGGCCGGTCGGTCGAATCATAGGTGACCGACATGGGAAGCCCGATCAGGCCGTAATTGTTGCGGCCGAGCGGATCGATCGACTGGCCGATCTGGCCTTCGATGCCGCCCTGGATCGAGAAGGCGTCGGTGAAGCGGTGGCGGATCGCCACCGTCGCCGAGGCAACGTTGCTCGAATAGAATTCGGTGCGTTCGCGCAGGATCGAGGCATCAATCAGAAGATCGTTGCGGCTGCCGCCGAGAGCCGGCTTGACGAAGGACGCGGCAAGCCGGCCGCCGATATTGTCGGGGGTGAAGCCACCGCGATGGCTGCCGCCGATCCAGTTCTGGTTCGACAGCAGATAGAACAGATCGGCGTCGAGCCGGAGCCGCTCGGCGCCGCCGAAGAGATTGCGATGCGCCCAATAGGCCTTCAGCGCCGGGCCGTCGACGGTCGAATAGCGCACGGAAGCGCCGAGCACGCGCGGCGGGCGCTCGGTCACCTCGACCTCGAGCGGCAGGTTGCCGTCGGGGTCGAGGGCGGTCGCCTCGCGCACCCGCACGCCGCCGATCGCCTCGATACGCGAGACCGATTTGCGAATGTCCGCCAGTGCCTTGGGCGAATAGGGGTCGCCACGCTCGGCATAGATGAACGAGCGCACCACGGCGGGATCGACCTCGCGCGTGCCGGAGACGCCGATGCCGCCGATGCCGGCGACCGCGCCGGGATCGACGGCCAGCACCACATCGACCTGATGGGAGCGATGGTCGATGGTCGGCTGGCGCCGGACCACCTTGACGAAGGGATGGCTGCGGCTGCGGAAATGATCCGACAATTGCGCCGCGGCGCCGAGCAGCCCGGCGGTTCGCGCGGGGTCGCCCGGCTTCAGCGTGAGCACGCGTGTGGGCAGTACGGCCGGGTCGAACGGCCGGCCGCTGCGCTGGTCGATGACCTCGACCCGGCTGAACGTATAGAGCGGGCCGGGGTCGACGACGATCTCGACAGGGACGACGGAACGTCCCTTGAACCGGTCGAGCAGGACCTTCAGGCCGGCGGATGCCGGCCGTTCCAGCGTGATCGCCTGGCCGCCGACGATGATCGAGACCTGTGCGGCATAATAACCCGAGCCCCACATGGCATCGATGACGCGCGGCAGGTCGCTTTCGGCGCGGCGCAACAATTCATCGCCGTCGGCCGGAGGCTCGGAGCGCAACCGGTAGAGTATCGAGACGTCGTTGATCGAAGCGGAGGCATCCTTGTCGCCGTCGAGACCCCGGATACTGACCTGATAGGCCAGGGCATTGGCGACGACTTGCGGCTGATCACTGCCGAATAGCCCAAAAAAACTCTGCGCATAGGCGGAATCGTGGCCAGCAACGCTCAGTATTGCCGAAAAAGCATAGACACATGCTCGGGGTGTGACCCGCCACTGAACCGACATTCACGCAACCTTTCAACGTCGATACAATGGTCCGCATTGGGTTAAATTAAGGCGAACGCCGACTGGCGGTCGCGTTCTTCACCGGCAGGACAACATCCGCGCGTAGCGCACAGGCTTTGTATCAAGCCCCGGGGCCCATGGCTATTCGACCGTCCGGTCAAGGCGTCGGACCTCGGCCGGGCCTCTGCCCTTCGGTGGATGACAGGTCATGAAAATGCTTCTCGCCAGGGTGCTGCCGGACATGCAGAAATCCCGTGGCCGGGCCCGGGCACGGGAGGCCCGGCCACGGGAGAGCCTCATGGAAAGCCTCTATTCGGGGGGAACGGTCGGTAGCCTGATCGCCGGCGCCATCATTCGCCACGGCGATCGGCCGGCCATTTCCGATGGCGCGACTCACTGGACCTATCGCGAACTGGGCCAGGCCATCGGCCGGTTCATCACCGTGTTCAAGTCCATGGGCCTGAAGAAGGGTGACGCGCTCTCGATCCTCGCCGGCAATCGCGCCGAGTCCTGGGCGGCCATGTGCGCCGGCCTGGTGATGGGCATGCGCTACACGCCGCTGCATCCGCTGGCGGCCGAGGACGATCAGGCTTTCATCATCGAGGACGCCGGGATCGACCTCTTGATCGTCGAGGGCGCCAAATTCGGTCCGCGCGGCCAGGCGATCCGCGGCCGCGTGCCGGCGCTCAGGCATTTCCTCTCCTTCGGGCCGATGGAAGGCGTCGGCGACGTGCTCGCCGATGCCGCCGCGGCGGCGCCGGCGCCACTGGTCGACGAAAGCGAAGCCGAGGCGATCGGCTGGCTCGCCTATACCGGCGGCACCACCGGCCGGTCGAAGGGGGTGATGCTGTCGCACCGGGCGATCGTCACGATGACGCTGCTGCTCTACGGCGACTGGGACTGGCCGGCCGAGATCCGTTATCTCGCGGCCACTCCGATCAGCCATGCCGCCGGCGTCACCATCTATCCGGTGATGTATCGCGGCGGTTATGTGCGCCTGACCCAGGGCTTCGAGGCGGAGACCTATTGCCGTGTGGTGGCCGAGGAGCGGATCACCGCGACCTTCCTGGTGCCGACCCTGATCTATGCGCTGATCGACCAGCCGGCCTTGCGGGCCCGCTACGATCTCTCCTCACTCGACATGATCGTCTATGGCGCGGCGCCGATGTCACCGGACCGGTTGCGTGAGGCGATCGGCATTTTCGGCCAGGTCTTCGTCCAGCTCTATGGGCAGACCGAGGCGCCGCAATGCATCACGACGCTGCGCAAGGTGGACCACGACCTCGATCGGCCCGAGCGGCTCGGCTCCTGCGGCCGGCCGAGCCCCTTCGTCGACGTCAAGCTGCTCGACCAGGACATGCGCGAGGTGGCGGTGGGCGAGCCGGGCGAGATCTGCGTGCGCGGCCCGCTGGTCATGAGCGGCTATTGGAAGCGGCCGGAGGCAACCGAAGAGACGCTGCGCGGCGGCTGGCTGCATACCGGCGACGTCGCGGTCCGCGATGCCGAGGGCTATCTCTATATCGTCGACCGGACCAAGGACATGATCATCTCCGGCGGCTTCAACATCTATCCGCGCGAGGTCGAGGATGCGCTGATGGCGCATGGCTCGGTCGCTTCCGCGGCCGTCATCGGCATCCCCGACGAGAAATGGGGCGAGGCGGTCACCGCCTTCGTCGTGCTGAAACCGGGAGCCGCTGCCAGCACCGAGGAGCTGCAGGCTCATGTGAAGGCGCGGCGCGGTGCGCCCTGGGCGCCGAAATCGGTGAATTTCGTCGAGGCCATCCCGGTGACGGGTCTCGGCAAGATCGACCGCAAAGTGCTGCGCGCGCCCTATTGGGAGGGACGCAAACGCGGCGTGGCGTGACCGGTCCGGTCTTATCCACCGTTTCAGTTCGTGATCGCGGCGGGCCGCCGGGTGCCTGCCAGCGCCGCCGGAGCATTGTATGAATGCGTGACGAGAGTGGCGATTCGGCCTTGGCCGCGTGCCGCGCAATGACGACAGAGCATGGCTGAGATCTCCTGTGGAGGGCCGGCCACGGCAACCGCCGCGGCTGCCTGTCGTGATAATCTCCCGGCCGCCAATGGCAGGGCATGCGAGGTGGAATGAAAGTCGGCATCGATCTTGGGACGACATCGGCGGGCGAACCCGCCAAGCTCGACCTGGAAGAGCTGCTTTCCACCCGCTTGCTCGTGCAAGGCAATTCCGGGTCGGGAAAGTCGCATCTCCTGCGCCGGCTGCTGGAACAGAGCGCCGGCTGGGTGCAGCAGGCGATCATCGATCCCGAAGGTGACTTCGTCAGCTTCTCCGAGCGGTTCGGCCATACCATCGTCGATGCCGAACGCAGCCCGGCCGAATTGCAGCGCATCGCCACCCGCATCCGCCAGCACCGCGCCTCGGTCGTGCTCAATCTCGAAGGCCTCGACGCCGAGGAGCAGATGCGTTGCGCCGCGGCCTTCCTGAACGGCCTGTTCGACGCCGACCGGACCGTCTGGTTTCCCATGCTGATCGCGGTCGACGAGGCCCAGCTGTTCGCTCCTGCGATCGCCGGCGAGGTCTCCGACGAAGCCCGCAAGGCCTCGCTCGGCGCCATGACCAACCTGATGTGCCGCGGCCGCAAACGCGGCCTTGCCGGCATCATCGCCACCCAGCGTCTGGCCAAGCTCGCCAAGAACGTCGCGGCGGAAGCTTCGAACTTCCTGATGGGCCGCACCTTCCTCGACATCGACATGGCGCGCGCCGCCGACCTGCTCGGCATGGAGCGCCGCCAGGCCGAGGCCTTCCGCGACCTCGATCCGGGCCAGTTCGTGGCGCTCGGTCCGGCGCTGTCGCGCCGGCCCCTGTCGATCCGGATCGGCGCGGTCGATACCGCCGGCCGCAGCGGGCGCCCCTCGCTGATGCCGCTGCCGGAGACCTCGCGTGACGCGCTCGAAGACCTGATCTTCGACCCGAGCGCCGACGTGCTGCCCATGCCGGCGTCGAACCCATCGCGCTCGATCGCCACCGCCGACCTGATGCGGCGGATCGAGACCTCGAAATCGATCGACATGCCGCCCGAGCCGGAAACCGACCCGCGCACCGAGGAGGAGCGGCAGGAATTGCTCGACGGCATCTATGCCGAGCTGCTGTCGGATCCCGAAGCCGCGTTCCGGCCGGTGCCGCTGCTCTATCAGGATTTCCAGTTCCACTGCCGCCTGCGCAAGCTCGGCGGCTTCGGCCAGGACATGTCGGCGTTTCGCCGCCGGCTGGCGCTGGCGCGCGCCGGCATCAGCGCGGAAAGCGGCGACGAGGCCTGGCAGCAGGTGCTCGAAGTCTCCGAGAGCCTGCCGGAGGAAATGCAGGGGGTGTTCCTGCTGGTAGCGCGCGCCGCGCGCGAACAGGCGGTCTGTCCGTCCGACGAGGCGCTGGCACGGGCCTATGGCAGCCATTCGCCGTCGCGCGGCCGCTGGCTGCTGACCTATATGGGCGAGCAGGGTTTGATCCGTAGCGACGCCGATTTCCGCGGCAACCGCACGGTGACGATTGCCGGCGTCGGCTGGCGCACCTTGCCCGGCGGTCCAAAGGCCATGGGAAAACCAGCCGCCGCCATCTCGAAGCTCGCATCGGCCAAGGCGCTGATGCTGGGCGGCGCGGAGCCGCGCGAACCCACCGAGCCAGCCGAGCTCTTCGAACCGGCCAGCCCCTTCGAAGCGGCCGGGCCTTTCGAAACGGCCGGGCCTTTCGAAACGGCCTTGTCCGACGAGGACTCCAAGCCGGTCGCAGCCGAGTAGGCACAAAGCTGCACTGGACCTTGGCCGGCCCTGCTGCTTGTTATGGTCGAGGGCCGTATGCAACAGGCGGACGTCCGGATGGAACAGCAACAAGCACCGTCGAAGATCTTCCTGTGGATCGTCGCCGTCGGCTTTTTCATGCAGACGCTGGATTCCACCATCGTCAACACCGCCTTGCCGGCGATGGCGCGCAGCTTGGGCGAAAGCCCGCTGAGCATGCAGGCCGTGGTGATCTCCTATGCCCTGACCATGGCGATGCTGATCCCGGCCTCCGGCTGGCTCGCCGACCGTTTCGGCACCCGGCAGGTGTTCATGGCGGCGATCGGCCTGTTCGTCATCGGTTCGGTGTTCTGCGCGATGTCGCGTACTCTCACTGAACTGGTCATCGCCCGGATCATCCAGGGCGCCGGCGGGGCCATGCTGCTGCCGGTCGGCCGGCTTGCGGTCCTGCGCGCGGTGCCGCGTGCCGAGTTCCTGGCGGCGATGAGCTTTGTCGCGGTGCCCGGCCTGATCGGGCCGCTGATCGGCCCGACGCTCGGCGGCTGGCTGGTGCAGATCGCGTCCTGGCATTGGATCTTCCTGATCAATGTGCCGGTCGGCATCATCGGCTGCGTGCTGACCTATACCCACATGCCCGACAGCCGCGGCGCGTCCATGTCGCGCTTCGACTTCGTCGGCTATCTCCTGCTGTCGTTCGGCATGGTGGCCCTGTCCTTCTCGTTCGACGGTCTTGGCGGCCTCGGCATGGAGCACGCCACCGTGCTTCTGCTCCTGGTGTTCAGCATGGCGCTGATCATCGCCTATGGGCTGCATGCGACGCGCAAGCCCGATCCGCTGTTTCCGCTCTATCTGTTCAAGATCCACACCTATTCGGTCGGCCTGCTCGGCAATCTCTTCGCCCGCATCGGCTCGGGCGCCATGCCGTTCCTGATCCCGCTGCTGCTGCAGGTGAATCTCGGCTATTCGCCGATGCAGGCGGGCATGATGATGCTGCCGGTGGCCGCCGCCGGCATGCTGGCCAAGCGCATCACCACGCCGCTGATCAACAGCCAGGGCTACCGGCGCGTGCTGGTCGGCAATACCTTGCTGCTCGGCGCCCTGATGGCGAGCTTCGCGCTGATCTCGCCGGAGCAGCCGCTGTGGATCCGGCTGGTGCAGCTGGCGCTGTTCGGTGCGGTCAATTCGCTGCAGTTCACCGCCATGAACACCATCACGCTGCGTGATCTCGACAGTGACGGCGCCGGCAGCGGCAACAGTCTGTTCTCGATGGTGCAGATGCTGGCCATGAGCCTCGGCGTGACGGTCGCGGGCGCTCTGCTGACGACCTTCATCGGCATACTCGACCATGACAACCCGTCGCAGACCTTGCCGGCCTTCCACGCGACCTTCATCTGCATCGGGCTGATCACCTGTGCCTCGGCCTGGATTTTCTGGCAGCTGTCGCCCGACATTCGCGAAGGCGCGAAACATGGCGATCCGGCGGATGTGAGCTAGGGCCCGGGCGCGCCGCCGGTCATGTCCGAAAACCGCGTGCCTTCGCCCACCGACCTGCCATGATCGGCCGATGACCCTGGACCACGACGCCTGCTACCGGATTTTCCTGGCGCGCGACCGGCGTTTCGACGGGCGTATTTTCATCGGCGTCCGCACCACGGGCATCTATTGCCGGCCGATCTGCCCAGCGCCGCCGCCCAAGCAGCGCAATGTCAGCTTCTACGATTCGGCGGCGGCGGCGGGCGAAGCCGGATTCCGGCCCTGCCTGCGCTGCCGGCCGGAGGTGTCGCCTGAATTCGCGGCCTGGAAGGGCAGCTCGAATACCGTGTCGCGCGCGCTTCGGCTGATCGAGGGCGGGGCGCTGGACCATATGACGGTGGATGCCTTCGCCGAGCGGCTCGGCATCGGCGCCCGGCAGCTCCGGCGCCTGTTCGTCGATCATGTCGGCGCACCGCCGACAGCCTTCGCGCAGACCCGGCGCGTGCACATGGCCAAACAACTGGTCCAGGAGACCGACCTGCCGATCGTCCAGGTGGCGCTCGCCGCCGGCTATCGCAGCCTTCGACGCTTCAATGAAGCCTTCAGCGCCATGTTCGGCCGTCCGCCGGCAAGCCTGCGCAAGGCTTCGGCGAGCGCCGGCGCAGCAACCGACCGCCATCTCACGTTGCACCTGTCCTTCGCGCCGCCCTATGACTGGGCCGCGATGATCCGCACACTGGCCTTGCGGGCCGCGACCGGTGTCGAAGTCGTGACCGGGGACCGTTATCGCCGGACCATCGCCCTTGACGGTGCCCAGGGGACTGTATCGGTGGAGCCCGCGGGCCAGGACCGGCTGCGTGTCGACCTGGCCTTTCCGAAACTCGGCGCCTTGCCCGACATCATCGCGCGGCTGCGCGCCCTCTTCGATCTCGCGGCCGATCCGCAGACCCTGGTCGAGCATCTCGGCCGCGATCCGGATCTTGCGCCGCTGGTTGCGGCGCGACCGGGGTTGCGTGTCGCCGGTTCCTGGGACGGCTTCGAACTGGTGGTCCGCAGCGTGTTCGGCGAGCGCCTGACGCGCCCCGCCGCGCCGGCGCTTCTGGCGGCCTTCGTCCAGGCCTTCGGCGAGCCGCTGGCAAGCCCGGCCGAGGGCCTGACGCATCTGTTTCCCGTGGCGGAGCGGTTGCACAATGCCGATCTGACGGTGGTCGGCATGACCCCGGCGCAGGCCGGCGCGATCGGATCCTATGCCGGTTCGGTGCTGCGCGATCCGGCCCCGATCAAGCTTTACGCGCCGATCGAGGAGACGGTCGAGCGCCTGGCGGCGCTGCCGGGTTTCGACCGGGAGACGGCGGCGGCGATCGCCACGCGTTTCGCCCAGCCGACCGATGACGTCTCCGGCATCGACGCAAGCCTGCTCGGCGCCTATGAACCCCGGCGCCCGTGGCGGGCCTATGCGGCGGTTCATCTGATCGCGGCGAACCGGCTCGCCTTGCCGGACTATGCGGACGCCGCCTGACCGGTGCAGGCGGAGAAGAGGCCGTTGGCGGCCTCTTCCATGGAAAATTCAATCCGGAAACTGGATCAGGGCATCGAACGTCTTGCCCTGCCGCAGCGCCTGTAGCGGGGCGGTGTCGCTGTAGACGATCTCTTCGATGATCCGGCCGTCGCGCAAGGTCAGCTTGTCGACGCCGCGCCAGGTGATGGCCTGGGCGCCGATGCGGTTGGTGCATTCCCATTCGATGACGACGACGTCGCCGCGCGATGTCCAGCCGGCCAGCGACCAGGTCAGGTCGGGTGAGATCTTGCGGGTCAGGTCGTTGAGCTTGCCGATCTCGCTGCCCTTGATGACGCGCTGGGCGAAGGGATAATGCAGCAGCCCCTCGGGGTGCCACAGCGCCAGAAAGGCATCGCCGTCGCGTGCCGCCCAGGCCGCGGCGAAGCGGTTGACGAAGGTCTGTTTCTCGGTGTCGGTCATGGCCGGTCTCCTCCTGCGATGGACGACGCATAGGGGAGGGAGGGTGGCCGGTCTGGCGGCGATCGGACGGGACTAAGGGGAGGGGGGAGGCGTCGCCCACCCTCGCCCAGCGCAGCGAAAAACCCTCTCCCTCTGGGAGAGGGTGGTTTCGTCAGCACTTTTCCCATTGGTGCCGTCAAACCCCGAGCGCGATCTTGCCGGCGCTGGTCAGCACTGAATCGGCCTGCGGTGAGTGGACCCGGGCGCAGAGCACGTCGCGCAGGTGGCGTTCCAGGGGATTGCCGCGGGTCAGGCCAGGATTGCCGGAAACCTCCACCGCCTTCTGCACCGCCGCGATGGAATTGGCGTTGATCGTATATTTGGCGAGGAAGCTCTCATGGGGTGGGGGTGGTGCGCCCTGGTCGACCTTGTCGGCGAGGCTCAGCAGCAGCCGATTGGTCTGCAACAGGGCGTCGATCTCGCCGACCGCTTCCTGCATGCGTGGCAAGGTGGAAAGCGGAGCGCCGAGATTGGCCGGCGCGCGGGTCCTCAGAAAAGTGATGAGCCAGTTGCGGGCGGCCCGCGCCACGCCGTCATAGACGGTGGCGAAGAGGAGGGCGGGCCAGGCGGCGGCCGCCGGATCGGCTTCCGCCCAGGCGGCCGGCAGGCGAATGTCGACGGCATGGTCGTCGGGCACCACGGCATTGTCGAGGATCGCGTCGTGGCTGCCGCTGGCGCGCATGCCGAGATGGTCCCAGGTCTCGACAATGGTCAGGCCGGGCGTGCCGCGCGGCACCAGAAAGGTGCCGACCCGGGGCGTCGCCTCGTCGGTTTTGGCCCAGATGGCGTTCCAGGTGAGCACCGGCGAACCGGTGGAAAAGATCTTGTGGCCGGAGATCGACCAACCGCCGTCGATCTTGCGGGCGAGGGTCGCGGGTATGCCGCCGCGCACCGGCGTGCCGAGGTCGGGCTCGACCCGGAAATTATTGGCGAAGGCGCCGTCGACGACCGCCGAGCGGGCGACCTTGGCGCGCATCGCCTCCGACCAGTGCGGATTGCGCCTCAACTGCGAGTGAAAGAGATATTGCTGGGCCAGTACCAGGGCGGTCGAGGGCTCGCCCTGGGCAATGGTGTTGACCACGGCGAGCGCCTGGGCAAGGCCCGCCTCGCGGCCGCCGAATGCGCGCGCCGTGACGAGCCCGGGCAGATTGGCCTGCCGCAGCCGCTCGATATTGTCGAAGGGAAAGGCGCCGGTCGCGTCGTGATGGGCGGCTGTCCTGGCGAAATCCTGCGCCAGCGCCTGCGTGACATAATCGAGGCCGGCAATGTCACCCATATACATGACGCTCTTCCCTCATCGCTCGCCGGTGCCGGTCCTGCTCAGGCGGCCACGGCCGCGACCGCTTTCGGCTTGGCGGCCTTGGCCGCGCCATTGCCCGGTTTGGCGGGTTTGGCCTTGGCCTGGCCCGGTTTGATCAGGTCGACCGAACCGGAGATCGCCTGCGGCTTCTTCAGGAGATTGAGGATCGGGCAGAAGCGCTCGACCGCCTCTTCCAGGCCGGCGATGACCTTGGCGCTGGCCGGGGAGACGATCCTGACGGTGTAGGCGAGGTCATGCGGATGCACCGGTACCTGCGGGAAGTCCGGGTGCGAGCCGCGGCCGTCAAGGGTGCCGGTGACCTCGACCTCCAGCGTTTCGATCGGCACTTTGTGGATCGCCGCCTGGATCAGGTAGCTGTGGGTGAGGCAGCTGCCGAGAACGCCGAGCTGCAGCTCCGGCGAGCTCGGTCCGAGATTGTAGCCGGCGAAATCCGGCGGGCTGTCGGTGACCACCTGGAAGTCACGGATGCGAATGCGGCGAATGCCGCTGCGCCCCTCGGCGCTGACCTTGGCGGCGATCGGCTGCGGACCGAGCTCGCCTTTCTCGATGCGGGTCTTGCGGGCGAGGACCGCGGCGCGCTTCTCGATCAGGTAGTCGTTCAGATGGGTCATCGGAAAGGTCCTTTCAGGAGGCGGGCGAAGGCAATGAGCAGGGCGGTCACCATGTCGCGTCGAGGCCGAGCAGGCCGAGCACCTGTCGGCGCAGGTCGGCCAGATGCGGGTCGCCGCGATGGCGCGGATAGGGACGGTCGACGGCGATCTCCGCCTTGATGCGCGCCGGACGGTCGGAGAACACCACCACGCGTGTGGCCATGAACAGGGCCTCTTCCACGTCATGGGTGACCAGAAGCGTGGTGAAGCCGGCGCGCTGCCAGAGCGCGACGATCTCGGATTGCATGGACAGCCGCGTCAGGCTGTCGAGCTTGCCGAGCGGCTCGTCCAGAATGAGCAGGCTCGGCTCGTTGACGAGCGCTCGCGCCAGCGCCACGCGTTGCGCCATGCCACCCGACAATTGATGCGGATAGGCCTTGGCGAAGGCCTGGAGGCCGACCAGCCTGAGGGCCTCGTCGATCCGGTGCCGGTGGCTGCGGATCAGGCCCTGCGCTTCCAGTCCGAGGGCGACATTGTCGTAGACGGTGCGCCAGGGAAACAAGGTCGGATCCTGGAACACCACGACGCGGGATGGATCCGGCCGGTCGATCGTCGCGCCGTCGCTGGCGAGGCTGCCCGATGTCGGCGGTTCGAGCCCGGCGACCAGGCGGAGAAGCGTGGACTTGCCGCAGCCGGAGGGGCCGAGCAGGGCGACGAATTCGCCGGGCTCCGCGGTCAGGCTGACGCGGTCGAGCACCGGCAGCGGCTGGCCCTCCAGCGTGAAGCGATGCGAGACGTCGCGGATGTCGAGACGGGCGCCGGCAAGGGTCGTTGCCGGCGCGGCTGCGAGCGCGCTCACCATTTGACGATGCCTTTCTGCCAGCCGAGCAGGTGATCGCGCAGGCGGAACAGGAGCGTGATCAGCGTCGAGCAGATCAGGGTCATGACCAGGAGGGCGGCATACATGTTGCCGTAGGCGGCCCAGCCCTGGGCCCATTGCAGGTACCAGCCGAGGCCGGCCTTGACCCCGAGCATTTCGGCGACCACCAGCACGGCGAAGGACGAGCCGAGCCCCATGAACAGGCCGACGAAGACATGCGGCATGGCGGCGGGAATGGCGACCTTGAAGATCAGGAAGCGCTTGCTGGCGCCGAGCGTGCGCGCCACGTCGTAATAGGCTGTCGGCACCGCCGCGACGCCCGACCAGGTCAGGATGGTGGTCGGGAAGGCGGTGGCCAGCGCCACCAGGAAGACGCTGGCGCTCCAGCTCGACGGGAAGGCGAAGAAGGCGATCGGCAGCCAGGCGGTCGCCGGCAGCGGACCGATGAAGCGCAACACCGGATGGACCCAGTAGCCGATGCGTTGCGACCAGCCGACCGAAATGCCCAGCACGAAGCCGGTGAGCGCGCCGATGAGATAACCCGTGGCATGCAATCTCAGCGAATGCAGGATGCTGATGCCGAGCTTGGCATAGTCGTCGGTGAACACCTCGATCAATGCCTGGGGCGGCGGGAAGAAGGGCTGCGGCAGGATGTCGGTCTTCGCCGCCAGCACCTCCCAGAGCGCCACGAAGAGCGGGAAGACCAGGAGCCAGGGGCCGAGCCGGGTCAGCCGGGCGGAGGCGCGGCCGGTGACGGCGCCGGTCAGCACGGCCGCGAACAGGCCGAGGCCGACCAGCCCGAGGATGACCGCGAGCGGCGTGGTGCGCGACCACTCGCCGACATCCTCGAACCAGAAGGTGATGGCGGCGGTGGCGAGCCATGCCGTGCCGGCGGCGATGCCGGTGGACCAGATCCGCCGCCGCGATCGCGGTACGGTTTCGACGACGGCGTCGAGTGTTGTGCTGTCGATGGCGGTCATGGCGTCAGCTCAGCACGTCGGCATAGACACGATCGGCGAAACGCGCGGAATCGGTGTTCGGCTTGAACACGGAAACCGCCTTCAGCTCGTCGGCATAGAGCCGCAACTGCGCCTTCAGGTCGTTGCCGACCGGATGGTTGCCGTGGGTGTGGTAGCGCACCAGCGCGGTCAGGTCCTCGATCGGCGAATTGGGCGGGGCAAAGCGCGAGAAGATGCGGGCCGATTCCTCCGGGTGGTGCACCAGGTAGTCCTGGGCCTCGAGGGTCGCCGCGGTCAGCGCGCGGGCGACCGCCCGCTCGCCGCGCACCAGGCTGCCGCGAATGCCGAGGATGCAGCAGGTGCGCTCGGCGAATTCGCCGTGCAGGTTGGACGAGATCTCGGTGAGCTTGCCGTCCTTCAGCCAGAGAAAGGTCTTCGGGTCGGCATCGGCCAGCGCGTGAGCCTCGCCCTTCTCCACCGCGGCGCGCAGCAATTCGCCGGGGAACTGGCGCCATTCGACATCGCGTTCGGCGTCGATGCCGAGCTTGTGGAACTGGATGGCGAACAGGTTCTTGGTCGGCGCGGTCATGTCGGCGACCGCAATCGTCTTGCCCTTCAGGTCGCTCAGCGAGCGAATGCCCGAGGCGGTGGGCGCCAGAAGCCGCATGCAGCCGCCATGGGTGCCAGCGGTGATCTTGACGTCGAAGCCCTGCTCCAGGGGCTTCAGCCAGCGCAACGCCATGCCGACGCCGGCATCGGCTTTCGCGGTGGCGATCGCTTCCAGCAACTGGTCGGTCGAGCCGCCGAAATTGATCAGCTCGACGTCGAGATTGTATTTCTCGAAAATCCGCTGCTCGACGCCGACGAGCGGACCGGAGAGGCAAATGGCGCTGGCGTTCCAAGCCACCTTGAGCGAGCGTTTCTCGGCGAGGCGTTCGCGCGGCAGGGCGCCGGCCTGGGCATGGGCGTGGGTCGAAACCGGCGTCGCGCACATCGTCTCGCGCGCCAGCCGGTCGAAGGCCTCGACATCGAAACCGCGTGCCGGCAGGGCCCTGGCGCCGAAGGCGGCCAATGTGCCCATGGCGCCGGCGAGACCAAAGCTCGCGACCAGCCGGCGTCGGGAAAAGCCGGTCGCGGCGGTGTCCGGGAGGGCAGTTGCGGCGGAGAGTTGAGACGGCATGTCGGACATCGCGGGCTTGCTCCAGTCTGTTCCTGCGCGGGGCGGCAAAGGCCAAAGCATCCCCGTTCGCCGACCGGGAGGTCGGCGGCCAAAAGGCTCTCGTTTTCGACATTCGAACCGGCGGCCGAACCCTGGCCGCCCTTGTCCCGCATTGTCGGGGAACGGCTGTTCGGGTCAATAGTTGAGGATTTCGAATTCTATTTGAGAATGAGGAGCTTCATCTCGAAGAACCGGATTAGAAGATGATTTCGCCAATAACCGGGGGGATCAATAGGTCCGCCCGGCCAGTGTCGCTCGATCCGGAGGTCCACCCATGACGTCCTTTCACGGTGTCTATCCCTATCTGGTTTCGCCGGTCGACGCCGATGGGCGGATCAGGACCGCGGTGCTGGAGCGTCTCGCCTCCGACCTCGTCGACAAGGGCGTGCACGGCCTGACGCCGCTCGGCTCGACCGGCGAGTTCGCCTATCTCGACCGGGCGCAGCGATTGACCGTGGTGGAGGCGACGCTGGCCGCCGCGGCCGGCCGCGTACCGGTCATCGCCGGCGTCGCCGCCACCGCGACGGCCGATGCGGTGGCCCAGGCGCGGGCCTATCAGAAGGCCGGCGCGTCGGGCATCCTGGCGATCTGCGAAGCCTATTTCCCGCTGAAGGACGCCGCGATCGAGACCTATTTCCGTGCGATCGCCGATGCCGTCGACATTCCCGTGGTGCTCTACACCAATCCGAATTTCCAACGCTCGGACCTGTCGCTGGAGGTCATCGAGCGCCTGGCCGGCCATCCGCGCATCGTCGCCATCAAGGACGCTTCGACCAATACCGGCCGGCTCCTGTCGATCCTCAACCGCTGCGGCGACGATCTCGCCGTCTTCGCGGCTTCCGCCCATATCCCGGCGGCGGTCATGCTGATCGGTGGGGTCGGCTGGATGGCGGGGCCCGCCTGCCTCATTCCGCGCGAGAGCGTGGTGCTCTACGAGCTCTGCCGGCGCGGCGCCTGGGACGAGGCCATGGCGCGGCAGAGCAGGCTCTGGCGGATCAATGAGATCTTCGCCCGCTTCAATCTCGCCGCCTGCATCAAGGCCGGGCTGGAAGCGCAGGGCTATGCGGTCGGCGATCCCGTGCCGCCGCAACCGGGGCTTTCCACCGAAGACCGCAAGGTCGTCGCGGCCGCGCTCGAAGGTTTGTCCTAACGTAAGGGCGGTCCCGGAGCCGGTTCTGCTTTGCCAGGATCAATCTTTAGTGCCCCATTTCATTGAGGATACGGACGGCATCGAAGATCATCGGCCTTGTCGAAATAGAGGCCGGACTGTCGATCGAACCCGCATGGTTTGCTCGCGGCGGCCGGCTCGAGAGGTCAAGCCGTGGCACACCCATCCCATCCCATCGCCCTCGACCCCGCGCGGGCCATCGGGCGCCGCGCCCTTCTGGCCGGTCTCGGCGCCCTGTTCGCCGCGCATCCGGCGCTGGCTCAGTCCGGCCTGCGGCTGCCCGACGGCAATGCCCGCTTCATCGTGCCTTTCGCGCCGGGCGGCAGCGTCGACGTGCTCGGCCGCGCGGTCGCGAAGGCCGTTTCCGAGACGCCCGGCCTGCAGGTCGTGGTCGAGAATGTCGCGGGTGGGTCGACCAATCTCGGCTCCGAGCGGGTCGCGAAGTCGGCGCCCGATGGCCTGACCGTTCTGGTCGCCAGCGACAGCCTGGCGATCAACAAGAGCCTGTTCCGTGATCTCGGCTTCGATCCGGTGGCCAGTTTCGAGCCGGTAACGCTGGCGATCAGCGCGCCGCAGATCCTGGTGACCCATCCGAAATCGGGCTTCTCCGACATCGCCGGCTTCGTCGCGGCGGTGCGCGCCCGTCCGGGCGGCCTGAATGTCGGACTGCCCGGCCTCGGCGTCATCGGCCATCTGGCCAGCGAAGTGGTCAATCTCCGGCTCGGCGGGCTGAAGGTGAACCACATTCCCTATAATGGCGGCGCGCCGGCGACCCGCGATCTCATCGGCGGTCATCTCGATGCCCTCTACATCACGCTGCCGGCGGTGACCTCGCAGGTGCGCGAAGGATCCCTGGCCGGTCTCGCGGTGACCTCCGCGGCGCGCTCCAGGGCGCTGCCCGAGGTGCCGAGCTTCGCCGAAGCGCTGATCCCCGGCCTCGACCTGGTCAGCTGGCAAGGCTTTCTGCTGCCGGCCGGAACCAGGCGCGAGCTAGTCGAGGGCTGGCACGCCCTGATCGCCGGGGCCCTGAAGAGCCCGGAGGTCGTGCGCACGCTGTCGGGCCTCGGCTTCGACATCATCGCCGAGGGCCCGAAGGCCTTCGGCGCCTTGATCAAGGCCGATGTCGCGCGTTTCGCCGATGTCGTGCGCGAGGCGGGGTTGGCGCGCTCGTGACCTCGCGGACGCGACCTTGCCGGCTTGCCCAGGTGCATGAGCCGGTTGCCGGAACGTCGATCTCCGCCGCCGGCGTGGCCGGCGCCGATCGCCTTGCCGGAACCAATGGAGTGCCGCGGCGTTTCATCGGCAACGCGCTGGCGCGGCGGCGACAGGCCGTCGCAGCCGAAAGCCGGCGTTTCCGCCTGATCGCGCTGTGCGCTGGCGCATGAACCGATCGGGCTTACCGTGCCACTCATTGGTTACGGGCCGCATGGCGCGGCTCCGGTCCCGGAGGGACGGCCATGATCTCGTACAAGCATTCTCAAGATTGCTTCGTCGCATCGGCATCCAACCGGACTTCGGCGACGACCACCCGCGCAGCCAGCCCCCGGCGCGAGCCGCGCTTCATCCGGGCAGACAGGCAGGCCGGCTCGGCCGAGGCCCGTGCTCCGCGCACCAAACGCCTCGCCCAGGGGTGGGTTCGCGCCTTCCTGCGCGAAGGGCTCTGATCGACCAGCCTACCGCGCCGCGCTCTTCAGCGCCCGGTCATAGAGCGCCTGGTCGAACAGCCCGTCGGTCGACGGCGCGGCGGCGAAATCGCCGAGCTCGACCTGATAGGCCAATAGTGCCTCGGTGGCCGCGCGGATGTCCTTGGGATCGTTGACATAGCTGATGGCGGGAGAGGCCAGCGCGCGAGCGATGGTGGCTTCCGCCACCAGACCGCCGCCGAGCACGGCCAGCACATGCGGCGCGGCCTTGGCCGGGTCCTTGGCGACGATTTCGGTTGCCCGGTGGAACAGGCCGACGAAACGTTCGGCCGCCTGGGCCTGGTTCTTCAGGAAGGCGCCGGAGGCCGCGACCACCACGCCCGGGATGTTCGGAAACATGTCGGGTGAATTGACGATGCGCCGGACCCGCGGGTCGCGCTCGATGACCAGCGTCGCGGAAGGTTCGAGCAGTGTGCCGCCGTCGATGGCGCTGGCGAGCATGGCCTGCTGCACCACCTCGATGCCCATATTGGCGATTTCGACATCGGCGCGGTCGACCTTGCCGACCTTCCACAGCCAGTGATGCAAGGCCACCGTCGGCACGCCGCCGGGCGGCAAGGTGCCGAGCTTGGCCTTGCGGCCCTGGGCGGCGCGGAAGGCGGCGAAGGCCCTGGCCGGATCATTGCCGTTGTCGGCGAAGGCCTTGGCCAGGACGGGCCCGGCGCAAAAGGCCGAACCGCCGGTCGCCGCCGCCGAGATCACCTGGGTCTCGAAGCCGCGCGAGCGGGCAACCGCCACCGGCGCCACGCCGATGACCAGGACGTCGATCGTGCCGGAGGCGAAGGCCTGAATGGCATTCGGTCCGGAATCGAATTTGCTCAGCGTCAGGTTCAGGTCGGCGGCGCGCGCCGAGCCGTCGCCGGCCAGCACGAACAGCGCGCTGGCGCCGATGACCGGCACGAAGCCGACACGCACGGCGAGCGCCCCCTGGGCGGCGAGCGGCGCGGCGCCGAGGCCGGCGCCGGCCGCGGCGGCGATGAAGGTCCTGCGATCGATCATGATTGTCCCCGCAACGTGGTGCCGGGGCTCAATAGCACTTTGCGCCGGCTCACGCTGCGGCCGCGCCGGCCTGTTCCGCCCGCCGGGCGGTCAGCTCACGGGTGAGCGGGATCAACGTGCGGCCATAGTCGACGGCATCGGCGAGAGGCTCGAAACCGCGGATCAGGAAGGTGCTGACGCCGAGATCGTAATAGTCGACCAGGGCATCGGCGACCTGTTCGGGCGTGCCGACCAGCGAGGTCGAATTGCCGCGTGCGCCGGTAAGCGCCGCAATGCCGGTCCAGAGCCGCTTGTCGAGGCGCGAACCCTTGGCGGCGGCTTCGAGCAGGCGCAGCGAACCGGAATTGACCGGTTCCCTGGCGCGCGTGAAACCGGTCTTGTCGGCAAGCTCGCGGGCGCGGTCGAGGATCTCGTCGGCGCGTTTCCAGGCCTGTTCCTCGGTATCGGCGAGGATCGGCCGCAGCGACAGGCTGAAGCGCGGCTTGCGGCCGTGCTGAGCCGCTGCGGCGCGGACCCGGCCGGTCAGCTCGCGCACTTGGTCATGGGTCTCGCCCCAGAGCGCATAGATATCGGCATATTGGCCGGCGACCGGAATGGCCGCGTCGGAGGCGCCGCCGAAATAGATGGGTATATGCGGCTTCTGCACCGGCTTGACCGTCGAGAACGCCCGCTCGAAACGGTAGAACCGGCCATGATGGTCGAACGGCTGGTCACTGGTCCAGACCCGGCGCACCACGTCGAGATATTCGCCGGTGCGGGCGTAACGCTCGTCCTTGGTCAGGAAGTCGCCGTCCTGGCGCTGCTCGGCATCGTCGCCGCCCGAGATGATGTGGACCGCGATCCGGCCGCCGGTGAACTGGTCGAGGGTGGCGAACTGGCGGGCCGCCAGCGTCGGCTGGGTGAAGCCCGGGCGATGGGCGATCATCAGACCGAGCCTGGATGTCACCGAGGCTGCGTGTGAAGCCACCAGGATGCTTTCCGGCGAGGTCGAATGAAAGGCGACCAGGGCCCGGTCGAAGCCGGAAGCCTCATGGGCGCGGGCGACCGTCTCGACATGAGCGACGTCGATGACCGGGCCGGTCGGCGGGATGATCTCGGAACTCTCGCGGGTCGCGATATAGCCGATGAATTCGATGCTCATGAGCCCGTCCTTGGTCAAACCGCGCCGCGCCAGGCGCATTCGGCTCATGATGGCGCGGGAATGATGGAGAGTGCTTCCGAATATCGGGCGACGGGGAGAACGAAAGCGATGGGCCGCAAGGCAGCCACGCCGAAATGTTTCTCCGTTGCCCAAACGGCCGCCGGGCGCCAGGATGGAACAGGTCTAATCAATGCCGACGGACGGCATCCGGTCCTCGACGCGGCCGGCACGCCGGACGATCACAATGGGCAGTGCAGGGGGGCCGGGGGGCATGGGCGACAGGCGCGAGCCGGTGGATGTCGTGGTGGTCGGCGCGGGCTTTGGAGGCGCGGCCTTTGCCTGGCGGCTCTCCGAGCAGCGGCCGGATCTGAAGATCGTCGTGCTGGACCGCGGCGGCCCGGCCGATTACGCGGCCATGCCGATGCAGACGGCCGGCTGGCAGCGTGCCTTTCTCGGCTCCTGGGCGCCGTCGCCGAACATGCGGCTGGCCGCCGGCGCCGTGACGCCCTCCGCCGACTATCCGATCGACGACAGCAATTCCGCGTTCAAGCCGCTGATGTGGAATGGTTTCGGCGGCTCGACGATCAATTGGGCGGCGCATTTCCCGCGCCTCCATCCATCGGATTTCCGTACCCGCTCGCTCGACGGCGTCGGCGACGACTGGCCGTTCAGCTATGCCGACCTCGAACCTTATTACGACCTGAACGACCAGCGCATGGGTGTCGCGGGACTGTCGGGGGATCCCGCCTATCCGCCGAAGCCCGAGCGGATCATGCCGCCGGTCGCGCCCGGCCGCATGGGCAATCTCGCCGCGCGGGCCTTCGACAAGCTCGGCTGGCACTGGTGGCCGGTCGATGCCGCCATCAACACGGTGGCCCATGCCGGCCGTCCGGCCTGCAATCATTGCGGCCCGTGCCTGACCGGCTGCACCACCATGGCCAAGGCCTCGGTCGACCAGACCTATCTCGCCGATGCGGTGCGATCAGGCGTCGACCTGCGCGGCCATGCGGTGGTGGTCGAAGTGGAGATCGCGGCGGGCCGGGCGACCGGGGTGCGCTATCGCGACGGCGCGGGCCGCGACGTGGTCCAGCCGGCGGCCGCCGTCGTGGTTGCCGGCAACGGCATCGGCACGGCCCGCCTGCTGCTCGCCTCCGGCGTTTCGTCGCCGGCGCTCGGGCAGAACCTGATGTTTCATGGCGGCGCCTATGTCCGTGGACTGTTCCGCGAGGAGCTGGATGGCCCGGTCGGTCCCGGCGGCTGCGCCATCTACAGCCATGAGTTCTACGAAACCGATCTCAGCCGAGGCTTCACCCGGGGCATCCACCTCCAGGTGACCCGCGAGAACCCGCTGATGACCCAGGCTTCGCGGCTGGCGACGCCCTGGGGCGCCGAATCACAGGCGCTGGTGCGTGACGAGTTCAAGCGCTCCATGGCCGTGCTCGTGCTCAACGAAGACCTGCCCGAGGCCCATAACCGGGTGACCCTGACGGACCGGATCGAGGCCGATGGCCTGCCGGGGGTGAAGCTCGACTACACTGTCTCCGAACACACCCGCAAAGCACTCGATTTCGGCCTGGACCGGGCCGAAGAGGTGTTGCGGGCGGCCGGCGCGGTCTCGACGGTGCGTGTCGACCTCGCCCCGTTCACCGGCTGGCATCTGCTCGGCACCGCCCGGATGGGCTCCGATCCCGCGACCTCGGTGACCGACGGGCATGGCCGTTGCCATGCTGTCGCCAATCTCCTCGTGGCTGATGGCAGCCTGTTTCCAACCGTCGGCGCGGTGAATCCCGGCTCGACCATCGGGGCCCTGGGCTTACGCATCGCCGACGATCTTGCGAGGGATATGGCATGACCGAGACCTTCTCCGACAGCTTTCTCGATGCGGTCATCGATGGCTTGCTGCCGGGTGAGACGGAAGCGGCGCGGGCGCCGGCTTTGCCGGCGGCCAGCCGCGCGGGCCTTGCCGGACGATCCTACGGCGCCCGGCACGCGCCGGTTCTGGCCGCGATCAGCGCGGAGGCGGGCGGCCAGCAGGCCTTCACCGCCGCCGGGCCGGCGCCACGCATGCGCAGCCTCGCGGCCGTCGAGCAGGCGATGTTCGGGCCGTTCCGGGCGCTCGTCCAGGAACTGGTCGCCGACTATCACGAGCAGCCGCAGGTGCTCGCCGCCTATGGCTGGCGGGTCGAGCCGCCGCAGCCGCTCGGGCACCGGATCGAGGCCGCCGACGCCGAGACCTGGGCCGGCCTCGACAAGGTCAAGGCGCGCGGCCGGATCTGGCGGGTGACGCCATGACCCCGTCGGCTTTTCCCCGCTTCCGCCCGTTCGAGGTCGAGGTCGGCCAGGCGCGCATCGCCGGTGTCGTCGGCGGCGAGGGGCCGCCGGTGCTGCTGCTGCACGGCTATCCCCAGACCAGTCTCGCCTGGCGCCATATCGCGCCGGTGCTGGCGCAATATCACACCGTGGTGGCGACCGACCTGCGTGGTTATGGCGACAGCATCGGTCCGGTCGGCGTCTCGGCCGAGGCCTATTCGAAACGGGTGATGGCCCAGGACCAGATCGCCGTGATGGCTCATCTCGGCTTCAATCGCTTCGCGGTGGTCGGTCATGACCGGGGTGCGCGGGTCGGCTACCGCATGGCGCTGGACGCACCGCAGGCGGTTTCGGCCTTCGCCTCGCTGACCGTCATCCCGACCGCCGACATGTGGCGGCGCGCGGATCGGGCCTTCGGGCTCGCCGCCTATCACTGGTTCCTGCTGGCCCAGCCCTACGATTTCCCGGAACGGCTGATCGGCGCCGACCCGGACTATTTCATCGAAGTCACGCTCGAGCGGATGGCCCTGGCGCCCTCCGCCTTCGCCGATGCCCTGGATGCCTACCGCCACGCCTTCCGCAAGCCCGAGGTTCGCCACGCCATGTGCCAGGACTACCGGGCCGGCGCGAGCGTCGACCTGAGCCACGACCAGGCCGATCTCAGCGACGGACGGAAATTGCGTTGTCCGGTGCTGGTGCTCTGGCCGGAACACAAGGCGCCGGCCATCCCGCCGCTCGACAGCTGGCGACCCTGGGTCGGTGCACCGGTGTTCGGCCGGGCGCTCCCCGGTTGTGGCCATCTCCTGCCGGAAGAGGCGCCGGACGCGGTGCTGGCCGACCTGACCCCGTTCCTGGGCGAGGCAAGCTAGCCCAGCCGCGCAGTCTTCATGGCCGGTTGGTTTCGCTGCAGACAAGTCGTGGATATCAGGGACAGGCCCGGTGCCCGGGACACGCCCGGTCCTGGCCAGGTTTGTCCCTGATATCCACGACTTCAACCCCATTGCTCATCGTCACGGTCCATCCGGGGGCGTCAGCCCAATCAGGCCAAGCGATATGAAATCAGGGCCTCGGCAACCATGCCCCATCTTCCCCTCAACGGCCTCAAGGCGTTCGAAGCGGCGGCGCGACACCTGAGCTTCACCAAGGCGGGGATGGAGCTGCGGGTCAGCCAGGCAGCCGTCAGCCATCAGGTGAAGAACCTGGAGGACCGCCTGGGCACGCAGCTGTTCCACCGGCTGCCCCGGGGGCTGGCTCTCACCGACGAAGGGCTGGCCTTGCTGCCGGTGATCGCCGAATCCTTCAGCCGGATGCGCCTGACGATCGATCAGTTCGAAAAGGGGCAGTTTCGCAGCATCGTCACGGTCGGCGCCGTTGGAACCTTTGCGACCGGCTGGCTCTTGCAGCGGCTGCCCGATTTCCACGATGCCAATCCCTTCATCGATCTTCGTCTCCGGACCAATAACAACCTGGTCGACATTGCCGGCGAGGGCCTGGACTATGCGATCCGTTACGGCGACGGCTTCTGGCACGCGACCGAAGCCGTTCCGCTGCTGACCGCCCCCTTGTCGCCGGTCTGCTCGCCGGCCATTGCCGAGCGCCTTAGGGAGCCGGCGGATCTCCGAAACGAAACGCTGCTGCGCTCCTACCGCACCGACGAATGGATCCAGTGGTTTGCCGCCGCCGGCGTCGCCTGCCCGACGATCAAGGGCGCCATCTTCGATTCGTCGCTGACGATGGCCGCGGCCGCCGCCCAGGGCGCCGGCATCGCGCTGTTGCCGGTGGCGATGTTCGAACGCGAGATCGCCCAAGGGCGCCTCGTCCGCCCGTTCGCCATCGACGTCCAGATCGGGCGGTATTGGCTCACGAGCCTGAATTCGAAACGAAAGACCGATGCCATGCGCGCGTTTCAGGCCTGGTTGCTGCGCTGCATCGACGCCTGAGTGCGCTCCGCTTGGCGGACCAGGGCGGCCCCTGCGGCGACCTGGCTCCCCGTCACACGACTGCGTGATGCCGGTAACACCGGCCGGGGCTCCCGCGAACAGGCATCATGAGCCGGCGCGGGTACCGCGGTGCCCGCCGATCGGCCGATCCGACAGCGGGAGCCAGCGCATGATCGTCGATCGTTACCAGGGCGCCCATAGCGCCGGGAGAGCCGCCGTCGCCCGTTTCGAGATCGCGGTGCGGGCGGTGGCGGCGCATCGACCGGAAGCGGCGGCGGCGCTGGCCGATGCCCTGGCACTCGATCCCGACATGATCGCGGCCCATGCCTTGCGCGGCTTTTCGGCGGTCATGCTGGCGCGCCACAGCCATGCCGTGAGTGCCGCGGAAGCGCTGGCTCGCGCCCGCGCGGCGGCGGCGATGCAGGGCGGCACACCAGGGGAAAGGGCCCTGGTGGAGGCGCTGGGCCATGCCGTGCGTGGCGGTTATGGCGCCGCCGCGGCCCGGCTCGAAGCGCATCTCGACGACAGCCCGCGCGACCTGCTCGCGTTCAAGCTGTCCCATGCGCTGCGTTTCATGGGCGGCGACCGGACGGGCATGCTGGCCGCCTCGACCCGGCTCCAAAGCCACTGGAGCGCTGCGACGCCCGGCTTCGGCTTTTTCCTGGGGTGCCATGCCTTCGGCATCGAGGAGACCGGCGACTATGCGACCGCCGAACGGCTCGGCCGCCGGGCAGTCGAGATCGAACCGGACGATGCCTGGGGCATTCACGCCGTCTCGCATGTCCACGAGATGTCCGGACGTATCGGCGATGGGGTGGCCTGGCTGGAATCCTGTCGCGCAACCTGGTCCGGTTGCAGCAATTTCGCCTTCCATGTCGCCTGGCACCTCGGTCTGTTTCATCTCGAGGCCGGCCGTCTGGATGCCGCCCTCGATCTCTATGATCGCGACATCCGGCCGACCGCCAGCGAGGAGTTCCGCGACACGGCCAATGCGATTTCCTTCCTCTGGCGACTGCGCCAGGAAGGCGTGGACGGCGGCGACCGCTGGCGCGAGCTTGCCGATATCGCGCGCCGGCACCGCCGCGACACGACGCTGGTCTTCGCCTCGCTGCATTATCTGCTGGCCCTGCTGGCGGCGGGTGACCTGCCGGGCGCGCGCGACGTCGTGCTGGCGCTCGGGAGCCGCGCCGGCGGCGGCCATGGCGACCAGTCGCGCGTGGCGGCCGAGGTTGGCGCCGATCTCGCCCAGGTCCTGCTCGGGCTCGCAGGCACGGCGAGGGCCGATCTCTCGAACCTGGTGCGGCGCCTGGCGGGCATCGGCGGAAGCAATGCCCAGCGGGACGTGTTCCTGCGTTCGCTGGCGCTGGCCTCGGCCGATCGCGGCGATGATCAGGCGACGCGGATGATCCTTGGAGCCCGCCAGCGGCTGCAACGGGAGGACCGGTTCGCGCGGCTCGCCGCGGCGCGTCTCGGAACGGCCCTCGGCGCGGTGCCGGCCGAGCTTTGCGTCGCCTGATCCGCGGCGACGGGCCCGCGCCAGGCGGGCGTTACCGGCTTGCCGGGCGGCTGATGTCGAGCGGCACGCAGTTGCGGTGGCCAGCCTCCATGCAGGCCAGGATGCGCGACGAGGTATGGAGCTGGTCGAGGACATACCAGGTGGTCAGGCCGACCACGACCACGACGATCGCGGCGGCGATGTTCTGGCGGTCCCGGACCCGCTCGTCCCATTTGTTGAAGCCTGCCGGCGGCGGATGATCGGCGGGGCGCGTGGCATCCGACCAGGTCTGCCAGCTCGGCCCTCGCGGCTTGTCGGATCCCGATCCAACGTCCTGGTTCATCAGCCAACCCTTGCCGTCGTCCCGACACCGGTCCGGAAGCGACGGTCGCCACCAGGATCCACCTCCGCTCCCCAATGGTCAACCGACCATCCGGGGGATCGTTCCGCCGGCGCCGGCGGGGCGACGGCTCCGCGGCCGGCGAACCGTCGCACCCCCGTAGCTTGCCCGACATTGCCTCCGGCCGCATCCGGGAGACATGATCGCACGCATAGGCAGCAGGCGGAGGGCTTTCGGCGAAATGGCGCGCATTCCCTTCCTCAGCCGCCGGGGCGTCGCCATCGGTGGAGCCGCCGTCGCCGTCGTCGCCGGCCTCGCCGCCCGCCGCCTGGCGCGTCCGCGCGAGGCTCCGCCAGTCGCGCCGGGGGTCGTCGATACGGCGGCGCGCCGGCCGAACATCCTGTTCATCCTGAGCGATCAGGAGCGCCACTGGACCGATCTGCCATCCGGCCTCGGGCTTGCGGCCCACGAGATGCTGCTCGAACAGGGCGTCGGCTATCTCAACTACAACATCCACACCACGCCGTGCTCACCGAGCCGCTCGACCCTCTATTTCGGCCAGCACACCCAGCATACCGGCATGACGGTCAATCACGGCGCGCCGCCCTTTCCGGAAATCCGCCGGGGCATGCCGAGCATGGGCCACCTGATGCGCGCCCAAGGCTATTACACGGCCTACAAGGGCAAATGGCATCTGAGCCACATGACCGGCGACTTCAACCTCGGCTATGGGCCGTTTCCCAACACCTCGGCGGCGCTCGAGCCCTTCGGTTTCGCCGACTACAATATCGACGGCGATCCGCATGGCGCGACCTGGACCGGCTTTCGCTTCGACGCGCAGATCGCGGCGGATGCCGCGCTCTGGCTCGCCGACAAGGGCAAGACGCTGGCCGACGAGGGCAAGCCGTGGATGCTCGCCGTCAATTTCGTCAATCCCCATGACGTGATGTATTTCTCGTCCGGCGCGGCCCAGGTCCGCTCGCGCAAGGACCCGAACCTGCTCGCGCCGATCGCGCCGCCGCCGGTCGGCGGGGTCTATGACAAGGCCTGGGACCTGCCCATGCCGGAAAGCTACTACAAGGCCGATATCGCCAGGCGGAACTGGTCGCAGCAGTCCTATGCCGATTTCTGCGACATGATCTACGGCCGCATGGACCCGGCCGACGAGGCGATGTTCCGGCGCTACCAGAGCTATTATTTCAACTGCATCCGCGACGTCGACCGCAATGCGATGACGGTGCTGAAGCAACTGGCCGCCCTTGGCCTCGATCGCAACACCATCGTTGTCTACGGCTCCGATCATGGCGAGATGGCGGGCGCCCAGCGCCTGCGCCAGAAGGGCCCGCACATGTTCAAGGAGAACGTCCGGGTCCCGCTGATCGTGCGCCACCCGGACGTCCGCGGCGGCTTCACCACGGCGGCCCTGGCCTCGCCGGTCGACGTCATTCCGACGCTTCTGTCCTGGGCCGGCGTCGAGCGCCCGCGGCGCGAGGAGCTCTATCCCTATCTCAAGGGTATCGACATCGCCGCGACGGTCGCGAGCCCGTCGGCCCGCACCGAGCGTGACCGGATCGGCATTCTCTACGACTATGGCGTCTCGCATTACTGGGACCCGGTCTTTACCGAGAAGGCGATCGAAAAGCAGTCGCCCATCGACAAGCTGTTCCTGATCCGCAACGCCCTGGCGACCGGCATGTTCTTCCCGAGCCTGAACAATCCGGGCCTGTTCCGGGGCGTGTTCGACGGGCGCTACAAATTCGCCCGCTACTTCAGGCCCTCGCAGCACCACACGCCCGAGGATTTCGAGACGTTGAAGCGGCTGAACCAGCTCGAGCTCTACGATACGCTGGCGGATCCCAACGAACTGGCCAATCTGGCGCTCGATGCGGAGCGCCACCAAGAGGTGATCATGCGGCTCAATGCCATGACCAACGCGCTGGTCGCGCGCGAAGTGGGCGTCGACGACGGGCGCGAACATACCGGTCCGACCAACTGGTATCGGCTCAACAAGCTGTTCGGGACGCCGGCATGATCGCCAAACTCGTGGCCGCGACGCTGCTTCTGATCACCGGAGCGCTGCATCTCTACCAGTTCGTCCTGACGCCGCCGACGCTGCCGGTCATGGTGACCGTCCTGTTCGGCGCCGTCTATGTCGTCCTGGCCCTGGCCGTCGCCTTCGGCGGCCGGCGCGCGTTGATCACCACGCAGGCGATCACCGCCATTGGCGGTTTCATGGCGGTCGCCAGCGTGATCCAGAAGCAGCAGGAGCTGACCTTCTGGATCGTCCTCTTCGTGGCGATCGACCTGGCGATTATCTGGTTCTGCGCCTGGGCCAAGGCGGAACTGGCGGCGCGCTAGAACGGCCGGCGGCAGGTCACGGCGTCGCCAGCAGCTGCCGGTATTTGGCGATTTCGGCCGGCACCAGCTGCGCGACGAAACCGGGCGAGAGCTCGTCCGGACCGGGCGTCGTCGAGGCGAGCTCGGCGAAGCGCTTGCGCAGGGCCTCGCTCGCCACCGCCTCGCGGATCGCCGCGTTCAGGCGCTGGATCACCGCCTCGGGCGTGCCCTTGGGGGCGAACAGGGCGTTCCAGCCCTGGGCCTGGAAGCCGGGCAGGCCGGCCTCCGCCGAGGTCGGGACGTCGGGCAGGCTGGCGAGCCTGGTCGGTGCGGCAACGGCCAGCGCCCGGACCTCGCCGGACTGGACATTGGGCGCGAGCGAGGTCGCCGCGTCGCAGACGCCGTCGATCTGGCCGGCGATCAGGTCATAGAGCGCCAGCGCCGCGCCGCGATAGCTGACCAGCGTCACCTCGATATTGGCGGCATGAACGAAACTGCGGCAGATCAGGTAGTTGGACGAGCCGACGCCGGCATGACCGAGCGTCGCGCGGCCGGGATTGGCCCGGGCATAGGCGATGAATTCGGCGAGCGTCTGTGCCGGATGGGCCTTCTTGATCGCCAGCAGCGGCGAGGTCTTGGCCACCAGGCCGATCGGCGCGAAGGCGTCAGGGGTATATTTGAGCTCGGGATAGATGGTGTAGGCGGCGGCATTGGTGCCGGTATTGCCGATGGCGATGGTATAGCCGTCGGGCTCGGCACGGGCGGCGCGGGCGAGCGCCAGGGTGCCGCCGGCGCCGCCGGCATTCTCGGTGACGATCCGCTGGCCGAGCACCCGGCTCATCTCCTCGGCGACCACGCGGGCGATGACGTCGGACGTGCCGCCGGCGGCGAAAGGCACGATCATGGTGATCGGCCTGGCCGGATAGGTCTCCTGCGCCTGGGCGGCGACGGCACCCGCCAGCAAGCCGATCACTGTGGCAACGAAGCGCTTCATCTGTTGTCGTCCCCCTGGCCGGCCTTCATCACGCGGCCGATTGTCGCAAGCATAGCCATGGCCCCGAGGGTCTGAACAGACCCGGTCATGGCCGCAGGCCATTGCCGGACGGCAATTCGGCGCGCCTCGGCCCCTGATGCGCGGGCCGATCGGCCTGCCGCGATTTTTCGGGCTCCGGCGGCTTGTCCGAAAGCGCGGCGTCGAGCGCCGAGGCAAGGTCGAAGAAGCGCCGGCGGACGTCTCCGGTGTAGGGATTGGAGCGTTCGATCGCCTGGAACACTTCCGGGGCATCGTGGCGCACCATGTTCACCGCCTGCATGAGCAGGTCGAAACTCCTGGTGGTCATGCGGGTCGGCAGCGGCTCCATCTGGACCAGCACCTTGGCGATCAGGTGGGTCAGGCCCTGGACCGTCGCCGCTTCGCGGTCATGAGCTTCCGGTGTCGTCATGATGACGTCCAGGCGCAGCACTTTGCGCAGGAAAGCCGCGACGCGGCGGCCGCTGCCGCCGCGGATCGGACAGACTGCGATCTTCAGCCCGGCGATGCCGTCGCGGGCGCTTTGCGGTCCGAACAGCGGGTGGGTCGCGATGATCTCGACCTGTTCGGGCAGGCCCCGCCGCATGATCTCGGCCGGCATCGCCTTGACCGAACCGACATCGAGCACCAGGGCTCCCCGGCGCAGATGCGGGCCGACCGCCCTGACCGTTTCGTCAAGCCGGTTGACCGGTGTCGCCAGGATGACGACCGGACAAGCCGCTGCGGCCTCGAGACCGGTGAGCATGACGTCGTCCATTCCGGGGAATGGCCCGGACGGGACGGCCGGATCATAGGCGCATAGCCGGAAATGCCGTCGAAGATGCTCGGCCATGAGGCGTCCGAACGCACCAAAGCCGATGATGCCGATGAAAGGGCGGGAGGTGATATCGCTGTCGTCCGACACGGTCTGATCTCTGGCTCGGGCTGCGAGATCAACGGTGTCCTGCCGGATTCAACCACTGACGACGCAGCGGTTGAAGGATGATGACGCCCCCGGCCGCTAAGTGAGCGGCGCGTAATACAGTCCGGAGCTGAACGGGATCGTCATCATGGCGCGATAGGATGTCGCTTCGGCCGCGATGTCAATGACGAAGGGCCGAGACGGCGAGGCGGTGATAGGATTGCAGGTGATCCCGTCGGCGGTCCGTCCGGTTTCCCCAAGGTCTTGGCTTGTGCGGCTGGCCATTCGCGGCCTGCCATGCGATCAGGAACCTTCCCGCAACGCGCCATTGGTCCATGTCCGAGCCCATCCGCACCAGACGCGTCTATCTTCTGACCGGTTACGAGCCTCTCGAACCGGCGGCCCACCACCACCGTTTCGATCGCGAGATCAGGCGGTTCGAGAAGACGTGGTCGCTGCGTGCCGCGGTCGGGCCGATGCGCGTTCATGCCGATCGGCCGGTCGCCTCCTGGCCGGTGACGCTCGAGGGGCCGGATTGGCGCACCGAGACGGATGTGCGCCTGCTGCGCTGGGACGACGTGATCGCCGAGGACGTCGCCCGGCCGATCTGGCTGCGCCTGGCGCTCTATGGCCGCGCGGCGGCGGATCTGTTGTTCACCGGCACATTCTTCCGTTATGTCGCGGCCTATTGGCGCTATTCGCTGTTCGCCGGCTATCCGGCCGTCCTGCTGCTGGTCTTCACGGCCCTGTCGCTCGGCCTTGCCGGGCTATGGGAGCAGCTCGGCGGGCCCTATCCGGTGGTCGCCATGCCGGTGCTGGCGATCGGACTGTTCCTGGCCTTGATGCGGCTGCCCGGCCGGCGCTTCCATATCGATTACATGTTGAACGACTGGATCTTCGCCCGCGACATGATCCGGCGGGCCCGGCCGTCGATCGAGCGGCGCGTGGCCGATTTCGCCGGCGAGATCGCCGAGGGCGTCAAGGCCGGCGATGTCGACGAGGTCGTGATCATCGCCCATAGCCTGGGCGCGGCCTGGATGGTCGAAAGCGTGGCCCTGGCGCTGGCCAGGGATCCCGATCTTGCCGGAGGCAAAGTGCCTCTCGGCCTTGCGGGCGTCGGTTCGTCGACCCTCAAGATCGCGTTGCACCCGGCGGCCGGCTGGCTCCGCGAGGCGGTGAAGCGGATCGCCGACACGCCCGACGTCACCTGGGCCGAATATGACAGCCATGTCGACTTCATCTGCTTCTACAAGCGCAATACCGTCGACGCGCTGAAGCTCGTGACGGCAAGCCGGCCGGTCAGCCATTCGATCCGCCTGTCGCGCATGCTGTCCCCGGAGACATGGGGCCGGTTTCGCGGCAACCTGCTCCGGGTCCACAGGCAATATGTGATGGGCAACGAGCAGCGTTATCGCTACGACTTCCACATGATCGCCTGCGGGCCGTTCCGGTTCGCCCATATCGTCCACGACGGCGAGGCCCTGCCGGAGGCGCTCGGACCCGATGGCTCGCTCGGCCGGGCCGCGCGGCCGGTGACCACCGCAACCATGAAGACCGCCGCCCCATGACCCCCGTTGTCGCCCAGATCATCTTCCTTGCCGGCGTGGTCGGCTGGGCGGCGATCCGTATCCCCCACGAGGTCAAGAACAAGCGCCGCAACCGGATCGACGTCAGTGCCGTCGACCTGCGCGAAAGAGTGCTGCTCATGATTTCGCTCTGCGGTCTGGGCCTGGTGCCGATCGCCTATTGCCTGCTGGCCTCGACCGGCTTCCTGCGCTTCGCCGACTATCCGTTCTCGCCACGCCTGGCCTGGCTCGGCGCCGCGGTCTTCGTCGCGGCGCTGGCGCTGTTCCTGGCGACCCATCGCCAGCTCGGCCGCAACTGGTCGCAGACGCTGGAGCTGCGCGAGAACCACACGCTGGTGACCCATGGCGTCTACCGCCTGGTCCGCCATCCCATGTACTCCGCCTTCTTCCTCTGGGCCGTGGCGCAGGTGCTGCTCCTGCAGAACTGGATCGCCGGTCCCGCCGGCCTCGTCGGCTTCGGCTTGCTCTACGCCTTCCGGGTCGGGCGCGAGGAGGCAATGATGCGCGCGGCCTTCGGGCAGCAATATGTCGATTACATCGCCCGCACGAAACGCGTCATCCCGTTCATTCATTGACAGGATGGTGGTGCTACCGTCCACTGGCTGCTCATGGAGCACCGGCTGGGATAACTGCCTGAGGACGGTTCACCGGCCCAGGTCATCGAAGTGGTTTGGTATGAGTGTATTTGCGCGTGTCGGACCGCTGTCCGTGCTGGTTGGGGCATTGCTGCTCGGCGGTTGTCAGATGTCCGGCCTTGCCGGCCTCGACGCGGCTTTCGCGCCCCGCGACTTCGCCCGGCGCACGGAGGTGCAACCGGCGAGCGCCGCACCCGTCCGTCAACCGATCCGCGCGGGCGCACCCAAGGTCTATCTGATCCGCGGCCTCGCCCAGACCGTCTCGGAGGGCGTCGACCACCTGTCGGTCAAGCTCAATGCGCTCGGCTACCGGACAAGCGTCCATGCCTTTGGCGACTGGCCCGCCATCGTCGAGCAGATCGCCGCCGACCAGAGTGCCTCGGGCGGTCGCCAGAAAGCGGTGATCATCGGCCATTCGCTCGGCGCCAATTCGACCATCGAGGCGGTCAATGCGCTCGCCGCCAGGGGCGCCAGCGCCCAGTTGGCCGTGACTTTCGACCCGACGCGGGATCTGACCGTTGCCGGCGGCGCCCAGCATTTCGTCAATTTCTATCAGTCCAACAACGGCTGGGGCCGCAGGGTGCAGGCGGCACCCGGGCTGGAGGACTTGGTCGACAATGTCGACCTGAAGGCCATGGAACAATTGACCCACTTCACGATTGATCGGGATGCGCAGTTGCATCAACGCATCATCACTTCGATCCGCCAGTCGGTCGGCGCCGGCGATCCGGCGCTCGCGCGCAACAGCCGGAACCGGGCGACGCGCTAGATCCGGGCGCCGCAGGCGGGGTGTTGCGGTGGCGTGGTCATCTGGCTTCCGCAACGCGAGGCATTCCGGCAACACATGGCCGCCAGTTGCCGTTCCGGCGGCCGAAGGGCGGCATCATCCATTGACAGCCCCCGGGGCCGGCAATTGACTTCCGATTAACCATGCTGGGGCAGGGTGGGCCGCACGGATTCGCGCTCGACGCGTTTCGTGCGATCTACTGGAATTTCAGGTGAGGTTGAACATGCGCATGTCGTCGCGGACCGGCGTTCTCAGTGTTCTTCTCGGCGGGCTGCTCCTCGCCGGCTGTCAGACGACGGCGCAGACCAGTGCCGAGGGCGGCGTCGACGCCGGCGCGGTGCAGATGGCGCGTGACGCCGGCCGAGCCGGCGCTCCCGGCACGTCCAGTCTTGCGGCCCATGTCGGCCGGATCCAGCAGATCCCGCCGCATATCTACCTGATCCGCGGGCTTGCCAACGTCTTCTCGCAGGGCATGGACGACCTGGCCGCCAAGCTCGCCCAGCGCGGCTATGTGGCGACCGTGCACGAATATGGCAACTGGGGCGCCATCGCCAACGAGATCCTGGCCAATCAGCGCGCCTCGGGCGGCCGCCACCAGGCGGTGATCATTGGTCATTCGCTCGGCGCCAATGTCGTCACCGACATCGCCAATTTCCTGGCCCAGCACGGCGGCTCGGTGGCGCTGGCGGTCGCGTTCGATCCAACCGTGGCGCGGCCGGTCGTCGGCGGCGCCCGCCGCTTCGTCAATTTCTACCAGTCGAACAATGGCTGGGGCGAGCGGGTCACCGCGGCGGCGAGCTATCGCGGCCGGCTCGAAAACATCGATCTGCGCCAGTCCGGCAATCTGACCCATTTCAACATCGACAAGGATCCGCGCCTGCACGCGCAGGTGATCGGCTGGGTCAGCCAGGCGGTCGGCGCCGGCACGCGGCGGCCGGCGCGCACCGTCCTGTCCAATCCTCAGCGACCGGCGCGCTGATAGTCCTTGATGTCGGAGAAGACGATGCCGGGCGCGCGTTCTTCCTCGTAACGCAGGGAGAAGGCGCTCGACGCCATGTAGACCGGCGCGCCGTCGAGATCCCGCGCCATTGACGAGCCGTGGTTCGCGATGAAGTCGTCGAGCTTGTCTTCGTCGTCCGAGGTGATCCAGCGGCAGACCTGGAACTGGCAGGGATCGAAATCGACCGGCAGTGAATATTCCCCCGCAAGCCGCTCCTTCAGCACGTCGAGCTGCAGCGCGCCGACCACGCCGACGATCGCCGGCGAGCCGTCATTGGGCACGAACAGCTGGACGACGCCTTCCTCGCCCATCTGCTGCAGTGCTTCGCGCAGCTTCTTCGCCTTCATCGCGTCCTTGAGCTTGACCCGGCGCAACTGTTCCGGCGCGAAGCTCGGCACGCCCTTGAACACGATGTCCTCGCCCTCGGTGAGGGTATCGCCGATGCGCAGCGTGCCGTGGTTGGGAATGCCGACGATGTCGCCGGCATAGGCCTCCTCGGCCAATTGGCGATCCTTGGCGAAGAAGAACTGCGGGGCGTTGAGCGGCATGGGCTTGCCGGTGCGCACGAGCTTGGCTTTCATGCCGCGCGTCAGCTTGCCCGAGCAGACCCTGAGGAAGGCGATCCGGTCGCGGTGGTTGGGGTCCATGTTCGCCTGGATCTTGAACACGAAGCCCGCCATGTTCTTTTCATCGGCGGTCACGGTCCGGCCCTCGGCGACCTGGGCGCGCGGCGGCGGCGCGAAGGCGATCAAGGCGTCGATCAGGTCGCGCACGCCGAAATTCCTGAGCGCCGAGCCCCAGAGCACCGGGGTCAAATGGCCCTCGCGGTAGGACGTGAGGTCGAACGGCTTGCAGCCGCCCATGGCCAGTTCAACCTGCTCGCGCCATTCATCGGCGCCCTTCGGCAGCAATTCGTCGAACAGGCCGGCCTCCGGCCCATTGACCTTGGTCGGCTCGTCGTCGCGGTCGAGCCGGCGCACCTGCGAGCGGGCGATGTCATAGGTGCCGGCGAAGTCCCGGCCCGAGCCGATCGGCCAGGTCAGGGGCGTGGTGTCGATCGCCAGCGTCTTTTCGATCTCGTCGAGAAGGTCGAAGGGATCGCGCGCCTCGCGGTCCATCTTGTTGACGAAGGTGACCGTCGGAATGTCGCGCAGGCGGCACACCTCGAACAGTTTGCGGGTCCGGGCCTCGATGCCCTTGGCGGCGTCGATCACCATGACGGCTGAGTCGACGGCGGTCAGTGTCCGGTAGGTATCCTCCGAGAAGTCCTCGTGGCCCGGCGTGTCGAGGAGATTGAAGACGCAGCCGCCATATTCGAAGGTCATCACCGAGGTGACGACGGAGATGCCGCGCGAGCGCTCGATCGCCATCCAGTCCGACGAGGTCTGGCGCCGGCCCTGCTTGGCCTTCACTTCGCCGGCGAGCTGGATCGCGCCGCCGAACAGCAGCAGCTTCTCGGTCAGCGTCGTCTTGCCCGCATCGGGGTGCGAGATGATCGCGAAGGTGCGCCGCCGCGAAGCCGGCGTCGGCGCGGCGGTGGGGGATTGGGCGGTCGACAGGGCGGTGGTCGGCTCGGTGGTCATGGCGCGGGGTTTAGCGTCGTGCATGAGGCAAGGTCAATCGGAAGCAGCGTCCGGCCTTGCGCGGTGGCGCTCCGCATGGCCGCCGCGCGGATGAGAACAGTCGCGAAACCCGGCTCGACCGGCCGGGCACGCCGTCTATAGTGTCGTCCTGACGTCTCGGGGGGAGAGCTGAATGCGTGGTCTGATCAAAGCATCCATTGGAGTGGCGCTGTTGGGGTTGGCGGGACCGGTTTCGGCCCAGAGCCTGCCGCCCGGCCCGCCGGTCGCGATCCAGATGGTGACCCAGCTTTCGCCGGCCATCCCGCAATATACCCGCGTCGACATTCCGATGCTGCGCGAGGGCATCCCGCAGCGTTCCAACGGGCGCATTTCGGTGACGCTGGCAAGCTGGCCCGAGCGCAACCTGAACGGACCGGAGCTGCTGCGCGTGCTGCGTGCCGGCCAGATCGACCTTGCCGGCATCGCGCTGCCGACGGTGGCGGGCGACGTGCCCCTGCTCGACATCATCGATCTCGCGGGCCTGAACGCCTCGCATGAGCAAGGCCGCCGCGTCGCCGATGCGATGTTGCCGACGCTCAACCAAGAGCTCGAGCGTGTCGGCGTGCGCATCGTGGCGTTCTATCCGTTTCCGGCTCAGGTTCTGTTCTGCCGCGATCCGGTCACCAGCCTCGCCGACCTGAAGGGCCGGCGCGTGCGCACGCCCGGCGGCTCGCAGAACGACTTCATTCAGTCGATCGGCGCCCAGCCGGTGGCGATCGGCTTTCCGGAGGTCTATGCGGCGCTCGAACGCGGCGTGGTCGATTGCGCGGTGACGGGCACGGCAACCGGCAACGGCGCGCGCTGGTACGAGGTGACCAAGCACCTCTACACATTGCCGATCCAGTGGGGCGTGGCGGCCTATGGGGTCAATCTCGCCTGGTGGAACCGGCTCGATCCGGCCGTGCGCGGTTTCCTGCAGGAGACGATGAACAATGTGCAGGAGGCCCAGTGGAAGCTCGGCCTGGAGGCGACCGAGGACGGCATCCAGTGCAATGCCGGCATCGCCGCCGGCTGCAAGATCGGCCGGGTGGTCGAGAACCGGCCGATGACCGTCACGCGCGCCAGCCCGGAGGACATGGCCCTGTTGCGCCAGTCGCTGTCGACGGTCGTCCTGCCGGCCTTCGTCAAGCGTTGCGGCGAGCGTTGCGGCGAGGTCTATAATCGCGTCGTGGCGCCCATCAGCGGCGTCCGGTACGAGCCGCGCTGATGATCAGGCTGATCGACCCGGCGACCCATCGCACCGTTCCCTGGAAGAATGGCGGCGGCACCGCGACCGACTATGCGGTCGAACACGACCGCGACGGCGACGTCCTCTGGCGGATCGGCACGGCCGAGATCCTGCAGGACGGGCCGTTCTCGGATTATGCCGGGGTCACACGTGTCTTCACGATCATCCATGGACCCGGGGTGCATCTGGATTTCCCCGGGGAGGGCACGCGGACCCTGGCGCGCGATCAGCCGACACGCTTTGCCGGCGCGCCGGCGCCGTTCTCGCGGCTGCGCGGCGGGCCGGCCACCGCCTTCAACCTGCTGATGCGCAACGACGCCTTTCAGGGCGATGTCGCGATCCGGCCGGGCAGCGGGCGGAGCGAGGCGATCGAGGCGGGGGACCCGGCCGGGACCGTCGTCATCGTGGCGATCGACGGAACCTGGTCGATCACCTGCGGTGCCGAGACCGTCGGTCTCGCGCCGGGCTGGACGGCCTTGCTCGCCGGCGGGGCCGGTTATGCGCTGTCGGCCCGGGTTGATTCCAGGGCGGCTGTCGTCCGCCTCGGGCCGGCCTGAGCGGCACAGCCGATTAAGCTTGCAATTACCTTACAAAATCAAAGATTTGTGGCCTTTGGGGAACATTTGTATCGGATTGTAACCTTCGAGCAATGTGCATGTGCACAATACGCTTGAACGTCTCGCGCGGTGGCTTATGGCTTGCGGTCAGTAACATCTGGTTTCTGACGCCATTGCGCGGGGCCCCAGCGACGCTGGGCCTGAGTCCTTCCGATCCAACGCCCGTCCGAGGCCCTGATTGTCCCTCAACGATAGCTATGCCGCGCCGCGCGACGGTCACACAGCCGCTGCCGCGGTGTCCGCCGCGGCCTCCGCCACGCTCCAGATCGGCAGCCGCCAGATCGGCCAGTTGCTGGTCGACCGCGGCGCGGCCCTGTTCTGGTCGCTGATCGGCCTCCATGCCAGCGTGTCGATCCTGGCTCCCGCCATGGGTTTCATCACGCTGCCGCGCGACACGCTCGAAGGCTTCATCTGGGGGCGGACCTTCCAGTGGGGCTTCTCCAAGCATCCGCCGCTGCAGGCCTGGATCCTTGGACTGACCGAATGGCTGGCGCCCTCGGCCATGTGGCTCGCCTACGCCTATGCGCAAATCTGCGTCGCCGTCACGCTCTGGGCAGTCTGGCAGCTCGGCCGGTCGATCCTGGGCGAGCGGCAAGGCCTGATCGCGGCATTGCTGACGCTGTTCGGCGTGCATTATTACGGCCCGTCCATGGCGACGTTCACGCCGGATACCCTGTCGGCGCCGCTCTGGGCGCTCGCCGGGCTGTTCTGGTGGCGCGCCGTGGTCGAGGAGCGCCCGCGTGCCTGGTACAGTTTCGGCCTGGTCGTCGCGATCTCGATCTATGCCAAATATGTCGTGCTGCTGCTGGTCGGTGTGCTCGGCCTGCTGACGTTGGCGACGCCGCGCGGCCGGGCGGCGCTGATGCGGCGAGATCCGTGGCTGGCCGGGCTCCTCTGCCTCGTGCTGGTGGCGCCGCACCTGAACTGGGTGATGGATACCAGTTTCTCGACGCTCGGCTATGCGTTCTCCCATGGCGAGAAGGCGACCTCGACCCTCATCCGGTTGTATTTCTGCCTGACTTTCCTGGCGGCCCAGATCGTCCAGCACGGCATGCTGATCGTGCTGCTGCTGGTGACGGTCGGCTTCGGCCGGCTCACGCCGAAGACCGAACTGGTGATCGACGGCCGGCGGGTGCCGGCTTTCGAGCGGATGGCGCTTCTGACCATGGCCTTTGCGCCGATCGCCACGGCCCTGGTGGTGAATTTCGTGGTGGGCGGCGAATTCCGGCAGGGCAGGGGGACGGCGCTTTTCGCTTTCTCCGGCATCGCTGCCCTGATGCTGATCGGTCCGCGACTCGCCCTCGGCCGGCTGAAGCTCGCGGCCGTGCTGGGGCTGGTGGTCATCGTCGCCCTGCCGATCGGCAACGCCTTCCACCATCATGTCCGCCTGGCCATGGGCGCGGGCGTGGTGCCGACGCTCTATCCGGCCGAATCGCTGGCCGACCAATTGACCAACCGCTGGCGCGACGACACGGACGAGCCGCTGCGCATCGTCATCGGCGACCGCTGGCATGCCGGCAATGTCGCCTTCTATTCGCTCGACCGGCCGCTGATCCTGCTCGACGGCGACACGCGCCAGGCCCCTTGGGTCACGGACGCGATGCTGGCCCGTTCGGGCGGCATGATCGTCTGGCAGCCGGAGGATCGGGAGGCGATCGCCAAGCTCCAGCTGCGCTTCCCGAATCTCAAGGCACAGGGCTTCGTTTCGGCGCCCAGTCCCTTGTCGTTCGGCCCGGTGACGACGCTCGCCTATGCGATCGTTCCGCCGGAGCTGCGCTGACCGGCCCTTGGCAAGCAGCCGAAAAGAGAGGGCGCCATCCGGCGCCCTCCCTGTTTTTCAGCCGGCCCTATTCCTCGATCACCTGCACGATGGTGCGCGTCGACGGATCGACCAGCACCGGCCTGTCGTTGATGATCGTGTAGCGATAGGCGGTGGGGCCATATTCGCGTGGCACCTCGTAATAGGTCACGCCAGCCTCCGGCAACACGCCGCCGATGACCAGCGGCGATGAATAGACGTAGGACGGATGCTGCCGCTGAATGACGTATTGGCGGAAGCGCGGCTGCTGGTCGGGGCTGATCCGTTGCGGCCGCGTGCTGGCGGTCGGCGAGCTCTGGGCGTCGCCTCCCTGGGCATGGGCCGCGACGGGCAGGGCCAGCACGGACAACAGCGACGCGGTCAGCAGAAATGAACGTTTCATCGGCTCTCTCCCTTTTCCTCGGTGGATAGCAGTCCAACCTGCGGGCGGCCGGGGCGTTCCATGGACGCGCCGAAATCGACGGCCAGGACATCGATTCGGCACGGCCTCGATCGGGGATGGGCGGGCCGCGTCAGGTGGACATCCGGGGGCTTTGCCGGCACAAAGTCTTTCATCGCAGGGAAAAGCGCGCCGAGGCGCGTGAAATCTTGACAGCGGCTCCGGCGCCGGCTATAGCCCGCCTCCTCCGAATATCGTCGCTTTGGCAGTCGGGACGTCCCGATCCTTTGCGTTGTCGTTCACAAGGGATCGAAGCCATGAAGGTCCGTAACTCGCTCAAGTCGCTGCGCACGCGCCATCGCGACAACCAGATCGTGCGCCGCAAAGGCCGCGTCTACATCATCAACAAGACCCAGAAGCGCTTCAAGGCGCGTCAGGGTTGATCGACAGCCCGCGCTCGCGCGCGGAAGCGATCGGCTGAGGGGGGCGGTCACGCCCTCTTTTGTTGACCGCCGGCGTTTCATGGCCCAGGTTCGGGACATGACACGTGCGGCGGTTTTTCTTTGCCTGGTCCTGACGGCGCTGACGGCGAATCCGGCGTGGGCGCAGGTCACCGGCCCTTCCAGCGGTCCGCCGGCGGCGGGCAATCCAGCTGTCCCGGCGCTCGAATCGGAGCGGGCGCGCAGGCTCGACGAATTGTTCTCGCGCCTCAGGGAGGCGCCCGATGCCCGAATCGCGCGGGTGCTGGATCGCGAGATCTCGCTGATCCTGGCCCGGTCCGGGTCGGATACCGCCGATCTCCTGATGGCCAGGGCGACCCAGGCCTTCGAGCGGCAGGACCAGGACCTGTCGCTGTCGCTGCTCGACGCGGTGATCGACCTTTATCCCGACTATGTGGAAGCCTGGAGCCGGCGCGCGACGGTCTATTTCGCCCGCAAGGAACTCGGTCGGGCGGTCGCCGACATCGAGCAGGTGCTGAAGCGCGAGCCGCGCCATTACGGCGCCCTGGCGGGCCTCGGCATGATCCTGCAGCAGCTTGGCGACGACAAGCAGGCGCTCGTCGTGTTTCGCCGCGCCCTGGAGATCCACCCCTATCTCGAACGGCTCCCCGATATCGTCAGGCGGCTGCAGCCCAAGGTCGACGGCACCGAACTCTGAGTTCGTCCCCGGCCGTGCCGGGGCAGCTTTGCTGCACCGCATGATCGGCGCATAATGAGCTTGTGGAACCATTCCTGGCATCGCTTGCGCTTGCTCCCGTCCTGACCGCGTGGACCGCGGCGCGTTCGCGCGCGATCACCCGGGCCTTCCCGCCGCGCGGCCGCTTCATCGCAACCCGGACCGGCCGCCTGCATGTCGTCGATGCCGGCGAAGGGCAGGCACCGGTGGTGTTCCTGCACGGCGCGAGCGGCAATGTCCGCACCTGGGAGCCGGCGCTCGGCGATCGCCTCGGGCGGCTCGGTCGCAGCATTCTGATCGACCGGCCGGGTCACGGTTTCAGCGAGCGCCGGGCCGGGCGCGCGGCGGCGGCGCTCGATCAGCAGGCCGGCGCGGTGGTCGACGTGCTCGACGCGCTCGGCCTGTCGCGCGCGGTGATCGTCGCCCATTCGCTGGCCGGCGCACTCGCCTGCCGGCTGGCGCTCGACCATGGCGACCGGGTTTCGGGCCTTGTGCTGCTGGCCCCCGTCACCCATCCCTGGCCGGGCGGCGTGCATTGGTATTACCGGCTCGCGGCGACGCCGGTGCTCGGTCCGCTCTTCGCCTGGACGCTGGTGCTGCCGCTCGGCGAGCTCTGGATGCGACGAAGCATCCAGGGCGTCTTCATGCCGCAATCGGTCGGCGCCAGCTATTCCCGCGATGCGGCGATCCCTCTCGTGCTCCGGCCCCGCCAGTTCATCGCCAATGCCGAGGATGTCGTCGGGCTGTTGGACGAGGTGGCGACACAGGCGCCGCGCTATCCCGCGATCGATTGCCCGGTCACCGTGATCTCAGGCGACCAGGACAACGTGGTCTGGACCCACCTGCATTCGCTCGGCATGGCCCGGGACGTGGCCCAGACCAAGCTGGTGCTGCTCGACGGCGTTGGCCATGGGCCGCATCACGCGGCGCCCGACCGGGTCATGGACGAGATCGAGGCTGTCCTGCGCGCCGGCGCGCCGACGATGTCCTAGTCGAGCTTTGCCGCCGGCGCGACGGTCGCGTCGGCCTCGCCGCTCGCCCGCAGGGCCCGCTCGACGAAGCCGGAGGCCTTGTGCTCCTCCAGGAAGGCCCTCAGATAGCGCAGGGCGGCGGGGCGGCCCTTCTGGACGACCATGGCCTGCTCGATCGCCATGAAGCGCCCGTCCATCACGCGCAGTTCCGGGTGCAGTCTGGCAAAGGCGACCAGCGGCTGGCGGACGCCGGCGGCCGCGTCGAAATTGCCGGCGCGGAACAGGTCGAGATAGGGGGCGGACGCGGGCTCCTCGACCAGCGTGGCCTGGCGCAACGCGCGCTTCAGGTACAATGCATAGGCGCTGCCGCGGGTGACCAGGATGCGATGGCCTGAACGATCGACCTCCTCCACCTGGCGCAGCGGCGAATTCTCCCGGACGAGATAGGTGCCTTCGATCAGGACATAGGGGGCGGTGAAGTCGATCTCGGCGGCGCGCACCGGATCGATCGCCAGGAAGGCGATGTCCCAGACACCGCTGCGGGCCGCGTCGGTGACCTGGCCGGCCGCTTCATAGGCGACGAGGTCGAGCGGCAGGCCGAGGCGCTCGGCCAAGGCCCGCGCCAGCGCCACCGAGACGCCGCCCGGCGCGCCGCTCGCCGGGTCGCGCTTGGCCAGGACCGGATTGCCGTAATTGATCGCGGCGCGCAGCCGGCCGGTCGGGGCGAGCTCGGCGGTCAGGCCGGGTGGAATGTCATTGGCCATGGCGGACCATCCGGACAGACAGGCGAAAGCGATCGACAGAAAGGTTCTGCGCACGACACGGCTCCTGGCCAGGACAAGCGCGGCCCGGCACCCGCTAGATCTCCGCATTGTCGCTGTCGCTGCCGACAAAGGCGATGCGCAGCATATTGGTCGCGCCGGGCGTGCCGAGCGGCACGCCGGCCACCACGATGATGCGCTGGCCGGGCTTGGCGAAACCATCCTTGAAGGCGAATCGGCAGGCCCGGCTGACCATGTCGTCGAGGTCGCGGGCGTCCTGGGTGACGACGCAATGCACGCCCCAGAGCAGCGCCAGGCGCCGGCCGGTGGCGATGTTCGGGCTCAGCGCGATGGTGATCGGCTTCGGCCGCTCGCGCGCGACGCGGATGGCGGTGGAGCCGGACGAGGTCCAGCAGACGATGGCCGAGAGGTCGAGCGTCTCGGCGATGTCGCGCGCCGCCAGCGCGATGGCGTCGGCGCCGGTTGCCTCCGGCTCGGCGCGCTGGCCCTGGATCACCGAGCGATAGGTCGGGTCGCCTTCGACCTCCTCGGCGATGCGGTTCATCATCGCGACCGCTTCGACCGGGTGGTGGCCGGCGGCGCTCTCCGCCGACAGCATGATGGCGTCGGCGCCCTCGAACACGGCGGTCGCCACGTCGGAGACCTCGGCGCGGGTCGGCACCGGCGCGGTGATCATGCTCTCCAGCATTTGGGTCGCCACCACCACCGGCTTGCCGGTGCGCCGGGCCGAGCGGGTGATCTGCTTCTGGATGCCGGGCACCTTGGCCATCGGCATTTCGACGCCGAGGTCGCCGCGCGCCACCATCAGCGCGTCGGCGATTTCCATGATCTCGGCGAGCCGGGCGACCGCCTGCGGCTTTTCGATCTTGGCCATGACGGACGCCCGGCCGCGGGCGATCTTCTTGACCTCGGCAACATCTTCCGGACGCTGCACGAAGGACACCGCGATCCAGTCGACGCCGGCATTGAGGGCGGCATCGAGATCGGAGCGGTCCTTGTCGGTCAGCGCCGAGACCGGCAAGGTGGTGTCGGGCAGGCTGACGCCCTTGCGGTCGGACAGCTTTCCGCCGACCACCACGCGGCAGATCGCCTTGGCCGGGCTGCACTGCTCGGCGATCAGCGTCACCTTGCCGTCGTCGAGGATCAGCCGGTGGCCGGTTTCGAGCGCCGTCAGGATCTCGGGATGGGGCAGCTGGACACGATGGACATCGCCCGGCTTCTTGTCGGAATCGAGCGTGAAATGCGCGCCGTTGACGAGCATGACCGGCCCGTCCTTGAAGGCGCCGAGACGCAGCTTCGGGCCCTGCAGATCGGCCAGGATGCCGATCGGACGCTGGTGCTCATGCTCGATCGAGCGAATGATCTCGACGAAGTCGCGCAGCTTCTCGTGCGGCGTGTGGCTCATGTTGATGCGGAACACGTCCGCGCCGGCGGCGAACAGCGCGGCTATCGCATCGCGGGTCGACGAGGCCGGTCCGAGGGTTGCGAGGATCTTGGTCCGGCGCTGGCGTCGCATGGGCTGTTCCGTCTCCCTGGGACAGGAGCCTAGCCCGATTTCGCCACACGACGCGAGAGCGGGGCGACGCTTTTTGTCGGCCTCGCGACCGGCGCGTCAGCGCCGTGCGAGACCCGGCGCCGTGGGTGCGGCTTCGCGCGCGGCATAACGCTGGGCCAGCATGGCGCAGGCGAACAGCTGGGCCTGGTGGAACAGCATCAGCGGCAGCACGATCAGGCCGACCGGCTGGCCGGCGAACAGGATATTGGCCATGGAGATGCCGCTCGCCAGGCTCTTCTTCGAACCGCAGAACACGATGGCGATCTCGTCTTCCCGGGCGAAACCGAGCCGGCGGCTGAGCATGGTGGTGATCGCCAGGACCGCGGCCAGCATGACGGCCGACAGCAGGATGACCAGCTCGAGGCCGGTGCGGTCGATCTGCGACCAGATGCCGGCGACCATGCCGGCGCTGAAGGCGGAATAGACGATCAGCAGGATGGAGCCGCGATCGACCAGGGCGGTGACCGTCTGGTGGCGCGCGAGGACCTTGCCGAGCCAGGGGCGGGCGAGCTGGCCGAGCGCAAAGGGCAGCAGGAGCTTCAGCGCGATGCCTTCGAGCGCCTGCACGCTGAAACCGCCGCCGCGGGCATTGAGCAGAAGCCCGACCAGCAGCGGCGTCATCACCATGCCGGCGAGGTTCGACAGCGTCGCGCTGCACAGCGCCGCCGGGACATTGCCGCGCGCGATCGCGGTGAAGGCGATCGAGGACTGCACGGTCGAGGGCAGCACGCTGACGAACATCAGGCCGAGCGCGAGGTCGGGCGAGAGCCAGGGCTTCAGGGCGCTGGTGAGCGCGAGCGCAACGAGCGGGAACAGCACGAAGGTGCTGGCGAAGACGAGCGACTGCAGACGCCAGTGGGCGATGCCCTCGGCCACCGCCCGGGGCGCCAGCCTGGCGCCGTAGAGAAAGAACAAGAGCGCGATCGCCGCCTGGACCGCCTGGTCCAGGACACGGGCGCCGATCCCATGCGCCGGCATCAGGGCGGCGAGCCCAACCGTTGCCGCGAGGGCGACGAGATAGGGGTCGATCGGCAGGCGAGCAAGGATGCGGGAAGCCATGGCCTGATCCTTTCGGGAAGCGCGGGTCTGGTTTCCATTTCTGTCGGTCATTTTGTTTTGAAATGGAAATGATATTAGAATTCGCGTTTCATGATAACCGGGGTGAGCCATGGACCTGCCGCATCCCGCCCTGCTGCGGTCCTTCCTGATGGTGGCGGAAACCAAGAGCTTCACCTTGGCGGCGGCACGCCTGGGTGTCCGGCAGTCGACGGTGAGCCAGCACATCAAGCGGCTCGAGGGCGACATCCAGCGCCTGCTGTTCGCCCGCGACACGCACGCGGTGGCGCTGACACCCGATGGCGACGCCCTGATCGATTTCGCCCGCGGCGTGCTGGAAGCCAATGCCCGCATGGAGCGCTTCGTCTCCGGCTCGGCACTGCGCGGGCGGCTGCGCTTCGGCGCGTCGGAGGACTTCGTCCTGTCGGAACTGCCCGACGTGCTCGCCGAATTCGCCGAGACCCACAGTTCGATCGACCTCGAACTCACCGTCGGCATCAGCGGCATTCTCTACGAACGCTACGATGCCGGCGAACTGGACCTGATCTTCGTCAAGCGGCGGACCGGAGATCCGCGCGGCCAGCCGGCCTGGCGCGAGCAATTGGTGTGGCTCGGGCGGGCCGGTATCCGGCCGGATCCGGAGCGGCCGCTGCCGCTGGTGCTGTTTCCGCCACCGAGCGTCACCCGCGCGCTGGCGCTCGACGCGCTCGACCGGGCCGGCCGGTCCTGGCGGGTCGCCTGCGCCAGCGGCAGCTTCAGCGGGCTTCGGGCGGCGACCATGGCTGGTCTCGGCGTCACCGCCCATTCGGCGCGGCTGATGCCGGCCGGGCTGGTGCCGCTGCCGGCCTCGCGTGATCTGCCGGCGCTCGGCATGATGGAATTCGTGGTCATCGGTCCGGGTCCGCAACATGAAGCCGCGACCGCATTGACCGCGACCATCCTGTCCAATGCCGGCCGGCTGCAAAAGGCGGGACGGTGAGATCAGGGCTTGCCGGCCTGTCGTCGTCCGGATGCCGGCTCGCCGCCATCCCGCGGTGGACAGCCGGGGTCACGCGGCGTGATGCTGGCGCACCGGCCGGGGACGGCGGCCGGGCAGCGAGGTCGTGCCATGTCCGAACAGCCCGCCGCGCGTCTGAGGCTGATCTGCCTGGCGCTTCCCGAGGCGCAGGAAGTGCCGATGAAGCGGGGGCCGACCTACCGTGTCGGCGACAAGATCTTCGCCATGGACCGGCAGATCGACGGCCGCGTCGCCGTCTGGTGCAAAGCCCCCGCGGGTAGCCAGGCGGTACTTGTCGGCGCGGATCCCGGACGGTTCTTCGCGCCGCCCTATTTCGGGCCGAAGGGCTGGGTCGGCATGCGGCTCGACGGCGGGCCCGATTGGGACGAGGTGCTCTGGCTCGTCAGGCGCAGCTATCGGCTTGTCGCGTCCAGCCGGCTTGCCGCGCTTGTCCCTTAAGACCGGGCGCGTCAGGCGTGGCCGGCCTCACGCGACAGCATGGAGGGGTCGATGCCGATCTTGCGCATGGCGCGATCATATTTGGTTTCGAGGTCGGCGCCGAAGATCAGGTCCTGGTCGGCGGGGCAATGCAGCCAGCCATTGGCCTGGATCTCGTTTTCGAGCTGGCCGGCGCCCCAGCCGGCATAACCGAGCGCCAGCACCGCGTTGGCCGGTCCGTCGCCGGTCGCCATCGCCTTCAGAATATCCAGCGTGGCGGTCAGGCAGATGCCTTCGTCGATCGGCAGCGTCGAGTTCTCGATATAGAAGTCCGAGCTGTGCAGGACGAAGCCTCGGCCGGTCTCCACCGGCCCACCGCGCAGAACCCTGACGGCGGACGTGCTGGCCGGCAGCATGATCTTCTGGTCCTCGGGGATGATGTCGAGCTGCACCAGGAGGTCGGGAAAGGCCAGATTGGTCGCCGTCTGGTTCACCACGATGCCCATGGCGCCATCGGAGGAATGAGCGCAGACATAGATGACACTGCGGGCGAAGCGTTCATCGCGCATGGTTGGCATCGCGATGAGCATTTGTCCGTCGAGGTAGCCGCGGGACGTGCCGCGCGGCTTGCGTTTGGTCGGTTGCTGCGCCATGGCGGAAAACTAACCCGGAATGCGTCCGATGGCTACCGGTTGCGAAGACGAGATCCCTGCTTCACGGCCTGTTGACGCTCCTGTGTCAGGATTGTGCGCTGATATCACCGGATCGTCAGTGGTCAGGTGGGGCCCTGCGCACTAGATCCCCTCAAATGGTTGATCGTCGTCTCTTTCTCTCGTCCCTGATGGTCCTGGCCGTGCCAGGCCTCGCCTTGTCCCGTCGGGCATTCGCCGGACAGGCGGCGTCCGACTGGTCGCGCGACAGCCGGTCGGCGATCCGCCTGATCGGCGCCGGCTCGACCGGCGAGGCCGCGGCATTGCGTCACCGGGCCGGCCTGCAGGTGACCCTGTCGCCGGGCACCAAGACCTATTGGCGCACGCCGGGCGATTCGGGCGTACCGCCGATGTTCGACTGGTCGGGTTCCGACAATGCCGCCGACGTGCAGCTGGCCTGGCCCGCGCCGCATCGTTTCGCCGATGGCGGCGGCCAGTCGATCGGCTACAAGATGGATGTGGTGTTTCCGCTGGTGGTCACGCCGCGGGATCCGGCGAAACCGGTCGTGCTCGCGGCCAAGGTGGACTATGCCGTCTGCGACAATATCTGCATTCCGGCCAAGGGCGAGGTCCGTCTGGCGCTGATCGCCGGCGCCGCGTCGGATCCGGCGCTGGCGGGCGAGGTGGCGAAATTCGCCGCGCGCGTGCCGTTGACCGCCCAGGAGGGCATGGCCCTGTCCGTCGTCTCGGTCGACACCGGCGGGGCGCATCCGGTGGCGACGCTGGCGGCGAAGGTCGGATCCGATGCCGGACGCGTCGATCTGTTCGCCGAAGGCCCGGAGGCGACCTGGTCGCTGCCTTTGCCGGAAGCGCTCGACACCGCCGGTCCGGTCCGCCGCTTCAAGCTGACGCTGGACGGCGCGCCGCGCGGGGTCGTGGCGCTCGACCACCCCATCACCTTCACGCTGGTCGCCGGCCCGCGGGCGCTGGAAACCAGGCTGCGTCTGGTCTGACCGGAGGCCGCGCACGCCCATCTTGGTCTAGCCGTCTCGACGCGGCGGGGCGGAGCGACTATTGCTTTCGTCGTCCCTTCACGGCTCGCCTGAACGCGAGCAGTCTCGACGACGAGGAAACCCCGATGACCATCAAGATTGGCGACCGCCTGCCCGACGCGACCTTCCGCCAGATGACCGCCGATGGTCCGGGGGCCAGGACCACGGCCGATATTTTCGCCGGCAAGACGGTGGTCCTGTTCGCCGTGCCCGGCGCCTTCACTCCGACCTGCCACAAGAACCACATGCCCGGCTTCGTCGCCAATGCCGAGGCCTTCAAGGCCAAGGGCGTGGACGCGATCTACGCGACCTCGACCAACGATATCTTCGTGCTCGATGCCTGGCAGAAAGCCTCCGGCGCCGCCGACAAGGTCGGCGTGCTCGCCGACGGCAGCGCCGACTTCGCCAAGGCGATCGGCCTCGACAACGACATGTCGGCCTTCGGCATGGGCATGCGCTCGAAGCGTTACTCCATGCTGGTCAAGGACGGCGTCGTGGCCCAGCTCAATGTCGAGGATGCGCCCGGCAAGGCGGACGTCTCCGGCGCCGAGGCGCTGCTGAAGCAGCTCTGATCCGGGTTTCGGGGCCGGCCGCCCGGCGGCGGCCGGCTCAGAGCACCATGGCGCCGACGAGGACGAAAGGCAGGTTCTCGTTGGCGGCATAGCCTGGAATGCGATGAACGACGCGATCGATCAGGCGGTTCGCCAGGCGGGCCGCCTTTTTCGTGACCTTGAGCGGCAAGGTGATCGCGACCGGCAGGCTGTCGCGGCAGATCGCGTGTTTGCGGACATAATGCGGCACATGCCAGGTGGCCCATGTGCCGGCGCGAAACAGGGCGGCATCGCCCGGCTTCAGCCGGCGCTCCGGGGTGTCGTCGCCCTTGACGATCACTTCGCCCTCGATGATGTGGACGATCTCGTCGCCGCCGAAATACCAACGGAACCGGCCGGCGGTGCAATCCCAGACCATGGCCGAGGTGGTGCCGTCGCTGCTGTCCGACCAGTGCCGGCAGCGCGCCGTCGGCTGGCCCTCCAGGATCCATTCCGGCCGGATCGGCGCGGGGTCGAGTTCGATCTGGTCGAGGCTGGCGGCTTTGATCGAGGTCGTCGGCATGGTCCTGCACTCCTGTCTCATGCAGGGACACTCACGACCCCGCACCGGGGACGATCGCAAAAGCCCTGCCGCGGACCGCGCATGCGCCATTCCGCCGCAGCGACATGGTTAACGGTTCGTGGCTCCCGCGCCGGGCCTCAGAGGCGGGTGACGTGGGTGCGCGGCAGCCGTCCGGCGTTCCATTGGCCGTCGAGCGCCCGCTCGACCTGCGCCGCCAGTTGCAGCAGCAGCCCGTCGCCGGCCTGTTTCGTCTGCGCCTGGATGCCCATGGGCAGGCCGTTCTCCTGCAGGCCGAAGGGCATGGAAATACCGGGAATGCCGCACAGGTTGGCGAGCGGCGTATAGGCGAACAGGCCCCATAGATTGCCGAACCAGTCGTAGACCGAGGGATTGTCGCTGGTGGTGAGATATTCCGTCGTGCCGATCGCCGGGGTGGGTTTCGCCATGGTTGGCGTCAGGATGATGTCCCATTCCTCGAAGAAGCGGCCGAAGCCACGCGACACGGTGTTGAACGCCGCCTGCATGCGGGTCCGTTCCGAGTAGGAAGCGTTGATGCCGGCTTCCCAGATCCGGATGTTCATCGGTTCGACCAGGTCTTCCGGCGGCCGTTCGAGGCCACGCGCCTTGAGCAGCAGGTCGATGGTCTGGGCGAAATTGGTGATGTAGCAGGTTGTCTGCGCTTGATAGGCGGCCGTGAAATCGATCTCCGGCAGCGCCCAGTCGACATGATGACCGAGCCCCTCCAGGAAACGGCCGGCGCGCTCGAGTTCGGCGACGATAGGGGGCGTGGCACGGTTGTCGCCCCACTGGTGCGACAGGGCGATGCGCAGCCGCCCGGGCTCGCGGCGGATCTGATCGGTATAGCTCTCGCCTGCGGTCCAGTAGGGCATGAACTCGCCGGGCGCGCCGCCGCGGCAGATGTCGACGAAGGCGGCGGTGTCGCGAACCGTCCGGCTGATGCAGCCCTGCGCCGAGACGATGCCCATCAGGTCGGAGCCGTTGGGGCCGACGGAGAACACCCCGCGCGACGGCTTGAGGCCGATATTGCCGTTGACGCCGGCGGGGATCCGGATCGAGCCGCCGCCGTCGGTGCCATGGGAGATCGGGGTTGCGCCGGCCGCGACCATGGCGGCCGTGCCCGCCGACGAGCCGCAGGTGGTATGGCCGAGGTCCCAGGGATTGCGCGTCACATAGAGCGCGGGATTTTCCGCCGAGCTGCAGACGCCGAATTCCGGCGTGGTCGAGCGCCCGACAATGTTCAGGCCGGCATTGCGAATGCGCTGGGTCAGATGGCTGTCGGCGGCGGCGACATGGCCGCGCATCAACAGCGAGCCCATTTCCTGAAGCCGGCCTTTCAGGGTCGGGCCGAGATCCTTCATCAGATAGGGGACGCCGGCGAAGGCGCCCTGCGGGTTCATCCCGTCCTTGAGGGGATCGGCCACGACATCGGCGAAGACCTCGACCACCGCGCCGAGCGCCGGATTCATCTTGTCGATGGCCGCGGCCGCCTGGGCGGCGAGCTCGGCTGCGGTAACCTCGCCGCCGCGGACGCGGGCGGCGAGCGCGGTCGCGTCGTGCCGGGCCCATTCGCTCCAGCTCATCGCCAATGTCATGATGCGCGCGCGCCTCCGCTGCCGGTCCGGATCTGGTTCGGGCCTAACCCGCGCCGTTGCGTTTCTTGAACGGTGCCATGCCGGCCCGCGCCAGCTCGTCCGCCCGTTCGTTCTGGTCATGGCCGGCATGGCCCTTGACCCAGTGCCAGGTCACCTCATGGCGGTCGCGGGCGGCGTCGAGCCGCTGCCACAGGTCGGCATTCTTGACCGGCTTCTTGTCGGCGGTGCGCCAGCCATTGCGCTTCCAGCCATGAATCCAGGTCATGATGCCGTTTTTCACATATTGGCTGTCGGTATGCAGGTCGATCGCCGAATGGCGGTTGATCGCTTCCAGCGCGCTGATCGCGGCCAGGAGCTCCATGCGATTGTTGGTGGTCTCGGCCTCGCCGCCGGAGAGCTCCTTGACCTGGTCGCCATAGCGCAGGATGGCGCCCCAGCCGCCCGGGCCGGGATTGCCCGAACAGGCCCCATCGGTGAAGATTTCAACGCTCTTGGTCATGAAAGGCCATATTCCGTGGCTGAGACGACGCGCTGGTGAAAGCGCAGCTTCGAGAGATATTCGATCGGATCCTTGGGCGTGACGACGGCGCCCGCCGGCACGTTCAGCCAGTCGACCAGCCTGGTCAGCAGAAAGCGCAGGGCCGAACCGCGCGCCAGCAGCGGCAGCGCCTGGCGCTCGGCCGCGCTCAAGGGGCGCACCTGCTGATAGGCGGCGAGCATGGCGGTGCCCTTGGCGAAATCGAACTCGTTGTCGGGCGAGAAGCACCAGGCGTTCAGGCAGATGGCGAGGTCATAGGCCAGGATGTCGTTGCAGGCGAAATAGAAGTCGATCAGCCCGGACAGGCGATCGTTCAGGAAGAACACATTGTCGTTGAACAGGTCGGCATGGATCACGCCGGCCGGCAGGCCGCGCGGCCAGGATGCCTCGCAATGGGCGAGTTCATGGGCAATCGTCGCCGCCAGTCCGGGTGCCACCGTGTCGGCGCGGTCGCGGGCGCGCTCGTAGAGCGGCCGCCAGCCGGGCACCGACAAGGCGTTGACGCGGTGGATCGGGAAGCCTTGGCCGGCGAGATGCAGTTCGGCGAGCGCCCGGCCGACGGCGGCGCAATGGCCGACCTGCGGGCGCCGGATCCAGACGCCTTCGAGAAAGGTGACGATCGCCGCCGGCCGGCCGGCCAGTTCGCCGAGCGCGCTGCCATCCCGCATCTTCACCGGCTGCGGGCAAATGAGGCCACGGCTTGCCAGGTGTTCCATCAGGCCAATGAAAAACGGCAGGTCGTTCGGGTCGACCCGCTTTTCATAGAGCGTCAGGATGTAGCTGGCCTTGGTCGTGTGGAGCAGGAAGTTGGAATTCTCCACGCCCTCCGCGATGCCCTTGAACGACAGCAGCGTGCCGATGTCGTAACGCGCGAGATGCGCCGACAGGTCTTCGGCGGTGACATCGGTATAGACGGCCATATCGGGAAAACCTTCAGGCTGCGGCGTCGGGCCGGAGCTGGCGGGGCAGGGGGAAGAAGACGCTCTCGTCGGCCGTCGAGACCGTCTCGACCTGCACGGCGTAGCGGGTCGCGAAAGCCTCGATGATTTCCTCGACCAGCACTTCCGGCGCCGAGGCGCCGGCGGTGATGCCGAGCGAGACGATGTCGCCGAAGCGGTCCCAATCGATGTCGGCGGCGCGCTGGACCAGCTCGGAGATGCGGCAGCCCTCGCGCTCGGCGACCTCGCGCAGGCGTTGCGAATTCGATGAGTTCGGCGCGCCGACCACGATCATCGCCTCGACCAGGGGGGCGACCCGCTTCACCGCCTCCTGCCGGTTGGTGGTGGCGTAGCAGATGTCTTCCTTGTGCGGGCCGACAATGGCCGGGAACCGGCCATTGAGGAATTCGACGATCTCGCGGGTGTCGTCGACCGATAGCGTCGTCTGGGTGACATAGGCGAGCGCACGCTCGTCCTTCGGGATGAAGGCCTTGGCCTGTGCCAGCGTCTCGACCAGGGTCACCGCGCCCGGCGGCAGCTGCCCCATGGTGCCGACCACTTCCGGGTGGCCGGCGTGGCCGACCAGCACCACCTCGCGGCCGCGCCGGAAATGGATCTCGGCCTCGCGATGCACCTTGGTGACCAGCGGACAGGTGGCGTCGATCGCCAGGAAATTGCGCTTCTCGGCTTCCGCCGGCACCGACTTCGCCACGCCATGGGCCGAGAAGATCACCGGGGCGTCGGTGTCGGGGATCTCGGCGAGCTCCTCGACGAAGATGGCGCCTTTCGCCTTCAGGCCGTCGACGACGAAGCGGTTGTGGACGATCTCGTGACGGACATAGACCGGCGGCCCGTAGATCCTCAGCGCCTGTTCGACCGCGTCGATGGCGCGCACCACGCCGGCGCAGAAGCCGCGCGGCGAGCAGAGCAGGATTTTCAGCGGCGGCAATTGGGCCACGAGAAAGTCTCCGGGTGAGGCGGCTTCGGTTTCGGGGGGATCGGCCGGCCTGTCAAGGGATGGCGGCCGCCGGCGGCGGTTTCGGCCGCGCCGGACGTCGAATCTTGACGCGCCGGAACACCGCGACGATTTCCTCGCGCGAGCAGATCCTGGCGCCGGCGGCGATCGCCTTCTTGCGCTCGAAGCCGGTCAGGTCGTAATGCGGCGCGCCGCTCTTGGGCGGCCCCTGGTAGCACAGCCGGTGAATGCCGATCGAGGCCGCGAAGCGATGCAGCTCGTCGACGTCGTCGGCGAGAAGGTGGCACCACTTCAGGCCCTGCCAGGGCCATATGGGCGCGTCGACATAGACTGCCATCAGTGGCTCGCGAACAGGATCAGGTTGCCGTCGGGATCGCGCACGACGAAGTCCCTGACGTTCCAAGGCTGGGTGGTGAGCGGCTGGTGCAACGGGGCGCCGCTGGCCTGATATTCGGCATGCAGCGCATCGATGTCGCTGACCTCGACATAGGCCGACAGGAGATGGTCGGTGGCGCGGACATCGCCGCCGAAGGGCATGGCGTCGACATGGCGCAGGTTGAGCCTGACGCCGTCGCGCGTCACCTGGCCGTAGAACGGCGGGTCGCCATGCAGGAAGCCGATGGCGAAGCCGAGCTTTCGGGTGAAGAAGGCACAGCTGCGCGTCATGTCCGTGGTGAACAGTTGCGGACAGGCCGCGGTCAACCGGGCTGCCGTCGCCGCTGGTCCGGCATGATCGGGCATGGGGTCCGTTCTCCCGTTTCGGCTCAGGCCGCCTTCAGGCCGGCGAGACCAAGGGCCGCATCCTGCCGCTCCGCCACGCGTTCGAGGCTGAAATTGTCGATCTCCTCGTTGTAGAGGCGATAGAAATTGAGCTCGGCCCTGAGATGCAGGAACACACCGCCGAGCCCGATCGCGGCGCGGTCCATCAGCACGAATTCCTGCGGGATGGTCACCGGGCCGCGCTCCCTCAGGGCCTTGTGCACCTGGAAGGCTTCGCGCCGGCCGTAGTCGCCGGGCGCCACCCCATCGGCGATCGAGCGGACGCGATCATCGAGCAGCGGCCCGTAGATGAAGCGGGCCCAGAGGTTGAGGACCTCGATCAGGTCCTTGCGCAGGTTCTTGAATCCCCAGGTCTCGTAGGCATGGACGACGCGCGCCTCGTCGCCGGTTTCCAGGCCCTTGTAGAGGTCGATCACCGCGCCGATGAAGCGCGCCGGGAAGATGCGCACGCAGCCATAGTCGAGCAGATTGATGCCGCCGGGTTCGCCGTCGTGATCGAACACGGTGTAATTGCCGAGATGCGGGTCGCCGTGGATCACGCCGATGGCGGCGAAGGGATGCCACCAAGCCCGGAACATGGCGGTGGCGAGCCGGTTGCGGGCTTCGAGCGGCGCCTCGACATGGCTCAGCATCTTCGTGCCGTCGAGCCAGGACAGGGTCAGCAGCCGGCCGGTGGAGAGTTCCGGCCGCACGGCCGGCACGCGCACCAGCGGCTCGCCCTTCAAGACTTCGGCATAGAGCGCGGCATGTTTGGCCTCGCGGCGATAATCGAGTTCCTCGCGAACCCGCGCGCTGATCTCCTTGATGATCTCGCGGGTGTCGATCGCCGGGTCCATGCGGCGCTGCAGGGCGAACAGGATCTCAAGCTGCGCGATATCGGCCTCGACCGCCGACATCATGTCCGGATATTGCAGCTTGCAGGCGAGCCGCATGCCGTCATGGGCGGTGGCGCGATGCACCTGGCCGAGGGACGCGGCGGCGGCGGGCATCTTGTCGAAGCCGGCGAAGCGCTTTTCCCAGTCGGCGCCAAGCTCGGCCATCATGCGCCGCTTGACGAAGGCGGGCCCCATCGGCGGAGCTTCGGACTGCAATTTCTGCAGTTCGTTGGCATATTCCGGCGGCAGCACCTCGGGGATGGTCGCCAGCAATTGCGCGACCTTCATGATCGGCCCCTTCAGGCCGCCGAGCGCGCGCGTCAGGTCGGCGGCGTTCTTCTCGCGGTCGAGCCCCATGCCGAACAGCCGGGCAGCGGCGATCGAGACGGCCGCGCCGGACACATTGGCGCCGACACGGGCATAACGGGACAACCGGCCGGTCAGGCGGTTGGCTTCATCGTCGCGTTCTGACATGCGGGCTCCGGCTCACGTCTCGGCTGACAGATAGTGCGCGCGGTCGATGGCCGCGAGAGGGCGGCGGCGCGGCAGGCTCAGGCCGGCCAGTTGTCGCGGATCCAGCGGGTCAGGCCGTCCTCGGCGACCTCGCCCGCGGCCAATGCGAGGATGATGGCGGCGAATTCGGCTTCCGGCACGTCGAATTCGATGCCGTTCAGGTCGAGAAAGACGACAAGGGCCAGCAACGCCGCGCGCTTGTTGCCATCGACGAAGGGGTGATTGCGGGCGATGCCGAACGCGTAGGCCGCCGCGAGCTCGGCCAGATCCGGTGCTTCATACATCCATTTGTTGCGGGGTCGGTCGAGAGCCGATTCCAGGCTTCCGGCATCACGCAGGCCCGGCGGCCCGCCGAATTCGCGCAACTGACGATCGTGCATCGCGATCACCAGTTCCGTCGTGAGCCAGACCGGTTCGCGCGAACCTTCTTCGCTCATTTGGCGAGCTCGGCGAGGGCGTTGCGGTACTTCTTGATCGCTCGCTCGGCGCTGGCCATGCCCTTGGCGAAATTCGGATCACGTGGCGTCAAATGAAGTGAACCATCGGGCATCTCGGCGACATAAAGCTTGTCGCCATCGGCGAGTTTGGCGCGGGCCAGCAATTCCTTGGGCAGGATGAGGCCGACTGAATTGCCGATCTTGCGGATCTGCAGAATGAAACCGTCGGCTTCGACCTTGCGCGGTGTTTCGTTCATGGGTCGCCTCCACACGTTGTACAGAATGTACAACGACGGTTGCCGACTTTCAAGGAAAGCGCCGACGAATCAACCCTCTCCCAGAGGGAGAGGGTGGCAGCGTCAGCTGCCGGGTGAGGGGACGTCCCTCTCAGGATGGGGCGCATGCTGCGCGAGCGTCAGCATCAATTCCAAACGCCTACGCCCCTCACCCGGCGCCTGACGGCACCACCCTCTCCCTCTGGGAGATGGTTGATATTGCTGCGCTTTTCCCTGCCCACCCGAGCGAACTAATCTTTGGTCGTGTCGATGATATAGGCCCATTTGCGGGTGAGCACCTTCATCGACGACCAGTTGTTGTCGAGATAGAAGCCGGTGGCGACCAGCGTCGCGCGCGGATCGGTGCGGCGCTCCCGGCCGAAGGAGATGTCGGACAAGGGATAGGTGGCCCGGCTGCGGCCAATGGTCGACAGCGTTTCGACCCCGACCTCGGTCGGCGATTTGAACAGGGCGGTGACGTAGAGCCTCAGATAGAATTCCATGCCCAGCGCGCAGAGCAGCACGATCGGGGTCAGGACCAGCGCGGCCACATGGTTGTTGGTCGGATCGTTGCCGCCGCGCGTCGACCAGGCGAGCCAGGCAAAGCCGATCGTGGCTGCCCAGAAGACGATCTGAAGGAAGCGGACACGCCGCCAGCGGTTGTTGCGGTAGACCTGTTGCATGCGCTGGCCGCCTCCCGTGGCGGCGGGGATTTGAAGAGGACGTTGGTCAGGCGTCCTATCGGCATGGGTTTGCCGGCCCGTGTCGGGAAGTCCGGTGCGATGTTTCCGGGGGGCGTCAGGTGCTGCCGGGACGCCAGGCGGCCTGGTTGGCCTTCAATTGCTCGACCAGTCCGTGGATGTCGCCGAGCACCCAGAGGTCGCGCACCTTGTCGCCGTCGAAGGTGAAGAACGGCGCGCCCTGCCAGGCGACATGCTTGCCGGTCGGCGCGAAGCCGAACAGCTCGGCCTGGTGGAAACCGTGGAAGCGCAGCCGGCCGGCGACCCGGTTGTCCTGTTCGACCAATTCGAGAATATCGCTGGTATAGCTGGCGAGCGCGCCGGTGACGAAATCGACATAACCGGCGAACTGGTCATGCCCGGTCAGCACCGGGCCGAGCGAGCCGCGAAAGGTGAACCCTTCGTGGAAAATGGCCGGGATCAGGCTCTTGTCGGCGTGGTCCCACAGGCCCTTGTAGAACAGCGTGACGATCTCGGTCTGGTGCGACATCAGTCTTCCATCGCCTCCAGCTCGCCGATCATCCGCTCGATCACGCCGAGCCCGCCCTGCCAGAAGGCCGGGTCGCGCGCATCCAGCCCGAAGGGTGCCAGCACCTCGGAATGATGCTTGGTGCCGCCGGCCGCCAGCATGGCGAGATAGCGCTGCGAGAAGCCCTTGTCGGCGGTTTCGTAGACCGCATAGAGCGAGTTCACCAGGCAATCGCCGAAGGCATAGGCATAGACATAGAAAGGCGAGTGGATGAAATGCGGGATATAGGCCCAGAAGGTCTCGTAACCCGGTTTCAGCGCGATCGCCGGCCCGAGGCTTTCGGCCTGCACGCTCATCCAGGCCTCGCAGATCGCTTCGGTGGTCAATTCGCCGTCGCGCCGCGCGATGTGGATCTTGCGCTCATAGGAATAGAAGGCGATCTGGCGCACGACCGTGTTGATCATGTCCTCGACCTTGGAGGCCAGCAGGGCCTTTTTCTGGACGGGATCGGTGGTCGCCTCGAGGATCGCCTTGAAGGTCAGCATTTCGCCGAACACCGAAGCGGTCTCGGCCAGCGTCAGCGGCGTCGGCGCCATCAGCGCGCCGTTCGGGGCCGCCAGCACCTGGTGCACGCCATGGCCGAGCTCGTGAGCGAGCGTCATCACGTCCCGCGGCTTGCCCTGATAGTTGAGCAGGACATAGGGGTGGGCGGAGGGCACGGTCGGATGGGCGAAGGCGCCCGGCGCCTTGCCGGGCCGGACGGGAGCGTCGATCCAGCGCTCGTCGAAGAAGCGCCTGGCGATATTGGCCATCTCGGGCGAGAAGCCCGCATAGGCCGACAGCACCGTGTCACGCGCCTCGCTCCAGGAAATGGTGCGGCTTTCGACCTTCGGCAGCGGCGCGTTGCGATCCCAGTGGTTCAAGGTCTCGCGTCCGAACCAGCGGGCCTTCAGCTTGTAATAGCGATGCGACAGCCTGGGATAGGCCGCGCGCACCGCGGCGACCAGCGCGTCGACCACTTCGCGCTCGACCCGGTTGCCGAGGTGGCGTGAATCCGCGACGTCCTCGAAGCCGCGCCAGCGGTCGGAGATTTCCTTGTCCTTGGCCAGCGTATTGGTGATCAGCGTGAAGGTGCGCAGATTGTCCTTGAAGGTCGCGGTCAGCGCGTCCGAGGCGGCCTTGCGCTTTTCCTCGGCGGTGTCCTGCAGGAAATTCAGCGTCGGCTCCAGCGTCAGCTCCTCGCCGTCGACGGTGAAGCGCAGGCTGGCGATGGTCTCGTCGAACAGCCGGTTCCAGGCGGCCCGGCCGGTCATGCCCTTCTCGTGGAACAATTGCTCGATGCGATCCTCGAGCTGGAACGGCTTGTCCTTGCGGATGTCCTCGATCCAGGGCCGGTAATGGCCGAGTTTCGGCCCGGCCATGGCCCGGTCGATCAGTGCGTCGTCGATCCGGTTCAGTTCCAACGTGAAGAACAGGAGATGCGACGAAATCGCGGTGATCTTCTCCTGGATGTCGCCGTAGAACTTGGCCCGGACCGGATCGGTCGTGTCTCCGGCATAAACGAGGCCGGCGAAGGAGGCGAGGCGCCCCAGCCGGTCTTCGAGCCGCTCATAGCGCACGACCGCCTCGGCGAGCTCGGTTTCCGGGCCGGCGGTTTGCGCGATCGCCTCGAGGCGCCCCTTGAAGGCGGTCTCGAAGGCCAGCGCCTCCTGCTCGGCGGCGTCCAGGTCGCGGCGTACCGCCGGAGCGTCGATCGCGTCATAAAGCGCGCTCAGATCCCATTGGGGCAAGGTGCCGAGGGCCTTGTCGACCTTGGCGCGCGCGGCCGCGCTTCTTTGCGCAGCGGCCTGGAACACTGGGCGCATGGGACGAGCCTCCGTCGGATCGGACACGGACGTCCCGTATGGTCGGAACCGCCGGTGTGATCAATGCGGCGGTTCGCCCAAGGCCGACGGAACCGTCGTGGCGTTGCCCGGAGGCAACGCTTCGGTCCGGGTGTTCGGGCGCCGGATTCAGCCGGCGGCGGCACGCCGCATGTCGACGGCGGCACCGGGCGCCAGCTTGCGGAAGCGGACCAGCGAATAGACACCGAGCGGCCCGACGCGCCGGCGCTCGAGCACTTCCGCGCCGCCGTGGTTGTCGGCCCAGGCCTGCAGGCGCGCGAAGGGGAATTCCGGACGAAGGCCGAAAGTGTGGGCGTGCTTGGAGAACCAGCGCTCGATGGCGGCGGCGACGCCGCGCTCGGAATAGAGGTGGTTGACCAGGATGATCTCGGCCCCGGGCCTGGCCACGCGCGCGCATTCGTCGAGCACGCGCTCGGGCCGCTCGACCAGGGTGATGACGAACTGGGCGACGACGCAATCGAAGCTCTGGTCCGGGAAGGCGAGGTCGTGAGCGTCCATGACCTGGACGTGCTTCACATGCGGGAAGGCGCCACTCGCAATCCTTTCGCGCGCCTTGGCGACCATGGGGCCGGACAGGTCGATGCCGGTGATCTCGGTGGTGGCGTCATAGTCGGAAAACGACAGGCCGGTGCCGACGCCGACCTCCAGAATCTGACCACCGACCTGGCGGGCGGCCTGGGCCGCGGCGCGCCGGCCCTTTTCGAACACCGGCCCGCACACCGCGTCATAGATCGGCGCCCAACGGGCATAGGCTTTCTCCATCGTTTCGCGATCGAGATCTCCTGCCATGGCGCGCTCCTTGGGCTGTGCCGGGTCGACGCGACCCACCGGCGAAAGCCGGCCGGCCGGGATGATCCGACTCGGGCGGTGACGATGGCCGAAGCGCTAGCAAGGCCGTGCGACAGTCTCGCGACAACCCGTCCGGCAGGCCCTCGCGGGCGGCCGCGGGGATGGTCCTGTCGCGCAGTGTCACAAAAGCTCTACGGGAATCTGGTTCCTGGGGCCCGCAGCTTGAAGAGCGGGACCAAGGCAATGACGGAGAAGCGTTACCGGGCGATGTTCATTTCCGACGTGCACCTCGGCGCACGCGGCTCGCAAACCCGCCTCTTGCTCGACTTCCTGCGCTACAACGATGCCGACGTCATCTACCTCGTCGGCGACATCATCGACGGCTGGCAGCTCAGGCGCGGCTGGCATTGGCCGCAATCGCACAACGACGTGGTGCAGAAGCTGCTGCGCAAGGTGCGCAAGGGCTCGCAGATCGTCTACCTGCCGGGCAATCACGACGAGTTCCTGCGCGACTATTTCGGCACCCATTTCGGTGGCATCGAGGTGATGGACGAGACCATCTACACCTCGGCCGACGGCAAGCGGTTCCTGGTCATCCATGGCGACGCCTTCGACGTCGTGGTCATGCATGCGCGCTGGCTCGCCCATCTCGGCGACTGGGCCTATGACGCGGCGATCTACCTGAACCGCTGGTTCAACCTGGTCCGCCGCAAGCTCGGGCTGACCTATTGGTCGCTCTCGGCCTGGGCCAAGCTGAAGGTCAAGAAAGCGGTCAATTTCATTGGCGCCTTCGAGGAGGCGCTGGCCAGCGAAGCCAAGCGCCAGAAGGTCGACGGCGTGATCTGCGGGCACATCCATCACGCCGCGATCCATGACCAGCTCGGCATCCGCTATATGAATTGTGGCGACTGGGTGGAGAGCTGCTCGGCACTGGTCGAGACCTATGACGGTCGCTTCGAGATCATCCGCTGGACCGAGGTCCTGCCCGAGACGGCGCCGGCCGAAGCCGACGAGGCCGAACCCGAACTCGTCCTGCCGCTGCCGGGCGGTCGCAAGGTTGCCGCATGATGCGGCTGGCGATCGCGACCGACGCCTGGAGCCCCCAGATCAACGGCGTCGTGCGTTCGCTCCAGGAGACCGCCGCGGCGCTGCCGGGGCTCGGCATCGCCGCGCATTTCGTGACCCCGGAAGGGCTGCCGAGCCTGCCGCTGCCGACCTATCCGGACATCCGGCTGGCAATCATGGCGGGTCCGGCCATCGGCCGTCGCCTGGACGAGATCCGGCCGGACGCCGTGCATATCGCGACCGAGGGCACGATCGGGCACGCGGTCCGGCGCTGGTGCCTGACGCGGCAATTGCCGTTCACGACCAGCTATCACACCCGCTATCCCGACTATGTCAGGGCCCGGGCGCCGATCCCGGAAGCCTGGACCTATGCCTGGCTCCGGCATTTCCACGGCGCGGCGCGGCGCACCATGGTGCCGACCGAGACCATGCGCGGGGAACTGTCGCGCTGGGGCTTCGCCAACCTGGCGCTCTGGGCGCGCGGCGTCGATACCCAGCTGTTCCGGCCGCGTCCGGCGGTGAAACTCGCCTATCCCGGCCCGATCATGCTCAGCGTCGGCCGGCTGGCGGTCGAAAAGAATCTCGAGGCCTTCCTGGCGCTCAACCTGCCCGGCACCAAGCTGGTGGTCGGCGACGGACCGCAGCGCGCCGAGCTCGAACGGCGCTTTCCGGACGCGGTGTTCCTCGGTGCGCGCACCGGCGAAGCACTGGCGGAGATCTATGCCGGGGCCGACGTCTTCGTGTTCACCAGCCGCACCGATACCTATGGCAATGTCATGCAGGAGGCCCTGGCGAGCGGCCTGCCGGTGGCGGCTTTCCCGGTTGCCGGGCCGATCGACGTGGTCGGAGACCCCGCGATCGCCTGCCTCGACGACGATCTTTCCCGGGCCATCGCGACCGCCCTGACGCTCGATCCGGCGCGCTGCCGCGCGGTTGCCGAAAGCCGGTCCTGGGCGGCGGCGGCCCGGCAATTCGCCGATGCGCTCTGCCCGTTCGGAGCGACCAGCTCGCGGGCGGCATGAACCTGCAATATTCGCACCGTTACTGAGCGTTAACCCGACCTTATGGGCTGGCTGAATTTTCTCGTGATTGGTCAGCTAGTTAGCTGCCTTAGTTTGCAGGTTTCGGCCATGCAGTTTTCAACCTGCATCCAATTTCACCCGCGCGTTGCGGGCCTCCATCTCCTGGTCGATATTGATCGTATAGCGCTTCACCATGGCGACGCTCATCGCGTAGAGAGCGCCGATATCCTCGTGCGTCAGACCCTTCAGGCGGGCATCGCAGGCGGCCATGGCACGCAGACCGTGGGGCAGGATCTCTTCGTCGGATTGGATATCCTCCCGCTTGCCGAGCCACGCCGCCAGGGCGGAGCGGAGCGACCGCGGGGTATGTCGGCTCCCGTCGGCACGTGTAATGAACGGCGTCAGGTCTTCGGCGCCCCAGCCCTTGATGATTGCAAGATCGGCCTTCCCGATTGGCTGGCGGTGCATCTTGTTCCGGAGCTTCTTGATTTTGAACGCGAGGATATCGCCCTTGATGTTCGCCGGGCACATGCTGACGAGATCGGAGATCCGCTGGCCGGTGACCCGCCCCAGGAATGCCATGCGGGACAGGTCCGGAGGTGCATGGTCGACGACGGCCTGCCAGATCTCCCTGGGCCAGGGGAAGGCGTGTTCAATCTCGGTGTCGAGCTGCTCGATGTCGCGGGCGGCGTTGTTGGCGCATTTTCGTTCGTTGATGCCCCATTTCAGAATGGTCCGCAGCACCGTCACGAACATGTTGGCCGAGGTCGGCGCCTTTTCGGCGATGTCGTCGCGCTGCGCGAGCACGCCGGCGACCGTCAAGTCATCAACGGCCATGTCCTTCCAGGCCGCGAGAATGATCTTGATGTAGACGGTATAGGTGGTTCGCGTGCCCTCGGTATGCACATTCGTCCATTGATGCCCGGCCTTGTAGGCGGCGATGAGGTGCCCGAAGGTGCCTTCCTTGGGCCGCGTGTCTTCGCCATTGAGGCGCTTGGCCTCGGTCCAGAACTTCGGGTCCTTCGGGTCGAAGCGGATCGGCGTCAGGGCGCCGCGAAGCTCTTTCGGGCCGGCCCTCCCGGGCTGATGGTAATAATAGACCTTGCCGCTCTTCTTGGTGACCCGGAAGACGTGCTCAGGCAGCGGCACGACGAGCGCCCTTCTTTTCGCGCGCTTCCCTGGCTTTCCTCGCATCGCGAACCCCCTGGACGAAGGGATCAACCTCCGCCATCTCAACCGTGCCGGCAAGGCGGGCTTCGACGGTCGGCCAGTGCCAGCGGAGGATTTGCCCGCGATCCACACAGGGGCGGGGGACGAATCCTGACCGGACCCAGCTGTCCCAGGTGTCGCGGCTGACCTCGCAGAGCCGCGCGGCGGTGTCGCCGGTGACGAAGATCGGGGAGGGGGCTTGGGCCGTATCCCTCAATTGCCCGCCCTCCTCGCCGCGCGCCAGTCCGCCGGCGCCTGAAACTCTCCAGCCCAAATCCCGCGCTTGGCGGTATATGCCTCCGCCTCGGCCGCCAGGAACGCCGCGGCGTGCGGTCGCTGGCGGAGAAACTGGCGCAGCGGCACGGCCTGGCCGAGGCGCAGCATCTCAATGTTGAGATCGACGCCGGTGCTGGTCCGGCAGAGCGCTATGGCCCGGCCGTACCGGTCGCGGGGATCATCCGCCAGCGTCTCGCAGGTCAATTCGTCGCCGGCGATCAATCGCTCGAGCTCGGCGCGGGCCGTAACGCCGCAGGGCACCGGCTGGCCGCCGAGGGTGCAGGTCTGGGCCAGTTCGGGCGCATCGATGCCGGTCAGCCGGATCTGCCGGCAGCCGAGCGCACCCGTGCGGACGGCGGTGCGCGCCGAGGATCCGCAGGCCCCCGGCGCAGTGGCCAAGAAAAAGCTGTCGCCGTCGGACAACTGCGCGACATGGCCGATGATCGTTTCGGCAATCGCCGGGCGCGGATAATGGGCGGAGACGGCCGGCACAGGGGCGACCGCTGACGGCACCGGCGAATGGCCGGCGAGCGCGACGAGGACAGCAGCACCGATCACGGCGGTGCCGGACAGGAGGTCGCTGATCAGGGGCGCGTGCCTGCGGAGGCTGGTCATCGTCCCTCCTTCGCCTGGCCGGCAGGCTCTGGCGGGTCGGACTTGGCGACCCGTAGGATGTTGGCGACAAGATGCTCCGCCAAGAGCATTCGCTCGTCCCTCGGCTGCGAGGGGTAGTAGCCAAGCGTCCCGGCAATGAGGGTGACGATTTCGCGGGCGCGGCCTTCGAGGATGGTCATGGGGTTTCCTTCGCTTGTCGGATGGCGGCTGCGATCTGATCAGGGGTCGCGCCCTGATTGGACTGGGCCCACGCGGTTTTGGCGGCTTCCTCGATCACGTCGCGGAACGCATAGACGATGTGGATGCGCAGGCTGTTCCGCAGATTGCGCTCCAGCCCGTGGCTGTCGTGGAAGGTCTCGACGATCTCCCTCGCCCGCGCCTCCAGGGTAGGGTCAGGGGTGGTCATGTGCGGGGCTCCGTCACATCAGCAGGGTGCGAATAGAGGATGTCGTCACCATCTGGCCGCATGAACGCGACATAGTGCCCACTGCCGCCGATCACCCGAATAGCGGGCAGGCCTCCGACGAGGATAGCGTCGCCTATGCCGGGTGGGTTCGGGACGCGACGCAAGCGCGAGATCTTGAGAAATTCGCCAAAGCCGACATCGCAGAACGACGAATAATCCCGCCAGCAGCGCGCGCGAGCCTGCCCAGGCGAGCGAGCGCTGTAGAGATAAGCCTCGAAGCCGTCGACGCTGACCCGATAGGTTCGGACAGGGCGCATCTCAGACATTCCGGCCGCCCTGTCCTGCGGGGTAGCACGTAGCTACCAGCTCGGCGGCCGCGGCGAACACCTTGCTCGGCGTCGCCAGGGAGCGGGTCGGCCTTGGCCCGTCCTCGTCACAATCGGCGAAGGCCCACCAAACCAGGTCGTACAGCGCCTCCCAGGCTGACTCCTCGCTCCACTCGGGCTCCTCGCCCCCGGACGTCCCGCCGACCATGATCGTGCCAGCGCGCGGATGGCCGGGCGGGTGCATGTAGACCCAACCCCGTCCGTCAGCCGCGCGCCGCTTGATCGAGCCATCGCGGAACGTGTCGCCGTGAGCCGAGCGGCCGCGTTCCCAGTGTTTGCGCGCCCGGATCACGATGCCGATGTAGTTGTCGCCAGCTTCCGCCGGAAACTGTTGCCGCGTGTCGCCCAGGAGCGGAAGGAGCGGGGCCGCGCGGCGCGAGAGCTTCTTGAGGATGCGGAGATTCATTCGCCGCCTCCATGCTCGCTGGCCGGGATCAGGGCCTTGACGGCAGCCCGGGCCGCATCGCGATAGGTTTCGGTGTGCAGGCAGAGCCGAACATAGCCGCCGTCGCCACGGTGACCGTCATCCCCGGTCCCATCGGGCCAAGCTGTGGCGGTCGTGTCATCATCGTCGTGGATCGCCATTGCGAGCGTTTCCACGGTCTCTGGATGATCAGCAGCGGACCGGAGGAATGCGGCGATCGCTGCCGAGACACCGCGCTGCTCTCGCATGGTAGGGCCGATATGACCGGTAGCCTTCGCGAAGGCGGTCCATGCAGCCTCAAGGGGTTCACGATCAGCCATTGAGGCCTCCCTGCGTGGTAAGGCGACGGGCGGCGTCCAGCCGCGCCTCCGCTTCCTCCCGCGAATTTTCGTCGCGGCCATAGCCCGGTGTTTTCAGGGCGTGCTCGAAGAGGTCCGAGAGCCGGCCTAACTCGCCCCGGACCGCATCGAGCTGCCGGCGCAGCCCTGCCGCCTCCGCCTCTGCGGTTGCGGCGCGAACGACGACGCCTGAAAGATCTTGGCAGGTTTGCCTATATTGACGCTCAAAGGTCGTGGCGCGCAGGAGATTGGCCGTCGATTGACTGGCGCAGAGTTTGTGGCCGGCCGATTGAGCATCGGCGATTGCCCGCGCCTCGTCCCGCTCCGCCGTCACGCGCGCCAGGTCGGCCGTCAGCGTCTCGACGGCGGAGAGGAGGGCGAGGACGGTCTGCGGGTTGGCGGCGGCGATGAAGGCCGCGTCGGCTAGGCGCCATGCCGGCACCGGATCGCAGTCGGGCACGGACACGACGTTGTAGAGCCGACCATGATGGCCGTCGGGCTCATTGCGGTAGTGGCCAACGAACTTGCTGAGCACGTAGACGCCGTCATGTTTCCAGGGGCCAGGCGTTGCAGTTTTCGCGGCCTCCGCCAGCGCCTTGAGGGCCGTGGTGTCGGGGAGGGTCATGCTGCTACCTCGACTGTTGTGAGCATGCCGCCGTCGGCATAGATCCGGCGCTCAGCGATGGCTGCATATTCAGGGTTCAGTTCGATCAGGATGGCATCCCGCCCGAGGCGGTCGGCAACCATTGCCGTCGTCCCGGCACCACCGAATGGGTCAAGGACCATCCCGCCATCCGGGCAACTTGCCTTGATGCAGGGCTCGATTAGCGCAGGCGGGAAGGTCGCGAAGTGAGCGCCCGCGAAAGGCAACGTCGCGACGGTCCAAACAGAACGCCGGTTCCTCATCCCGCCGATATCGGTCCACTGCTCATCCTGCCCGCGAGCTGAGCCATCGGCGTTCCGGTAGCTCACGCGAGCGTCGCGCTTGAACCCGTTTCCGCTGGGGTGGTCTGAAACAGATGCTTCCTTGATGGCGTCGGCGTCGTGGAAATAGCGTTCCGATTTGGCCAAATGGAACAGGTATTCGTGGGATCGCGTGCACCGGTCCCTCACCGGGTCAGGCATCGCGTTTGGTTTGGACCAGATGATGTCTTCGCGTAGCCACCAGCCGTCGGCTTGCAGGGCCAGGGCGACACGCCAAGGGATGCCGATCAGATCCTTAGACTTGAGCCCCGTTTGCCGCTTGATCCTGCCGACAGGAGACCCGTGGAGCGAACTCACGTGCTTGCCCCCCGTCGATCCGCCCCACTTCCCATCATTGGCATAACTATCCCCCAAGTTCAGCCACAACGTCCCGTCCTCCCGAAGCACGCGGCGCACGTCGCGGAACACCTTGACCAATTCAGCCACAAAGGCGTCAGGTGTGGCCTCAAGGCCCATCTGCCCGTCGACGCCGTAGTCGCGCAGGCCGAAGTATGGCGGCGAAGTCACGCAGCAATGCACGGAGCAGTCAGGCAGTTCGGCCAAGCGCTTTCGAGCGTCTCCGATCAGAATGCGGACGCTCATGCTCACTCTCCAGGGGTGATGGTGACGGGGATGACGCGCCAGCCCCAGCGAGCCAGATATCTCCAGGTTTCGCGTCTGCGGACCACTGCGAGATCCCGAGCATCCCACTCGGTCCATGCGATGAGGTCCGGCATGATCTCGCCATCGAGGCCGACGGCGGCGAACGCCTTGACAGGTTTCGGGCTCATCCCTCCCTCCCCACGGCTGGTGCGGGAGGGGTGGGGAGAGGCTTGAACCGCCCGTCATTGAACTCGTCTGCCGGTCGCACCCACGTCGTGCCATCACGAGCCTGATAGATCACGACGGGCGCCAGCGTCGCCTCGATCCGGCCCTCTGCGATGACCATGTAAAGGCCACCCTTGCGGTGCCGGTGCGTGGGCCTCCACCCCTCCCGCTCGGACGCGCCGGAGAGCGCGGTGCGGCGAGCGATCTCCCGAAGTTCAGCGCGGACCTGCGCGATGGTTTTCCCATCGCGGTCATTGGCGAGCAGGCTCATGGCCTCAAGCGGCATCCAGGCGCCGAACATCTCGACGATCTCGGCGTGGGTGATCTTCGGCTCGGGGGTAGCAGGGCTCATCATTGGACGGCGTCCTCGGCGTCGATCGGGATGGCGCGGATGGCGGCTGCGATAGTCAGGGCGCCCCCAGGGACCACACCAGCAAAGGCCGCGGCTTTCGCAGCGCACCTGCTCCGCATCTCCTCCGCTCCCGCACGGCGGGCGGCGGTGAGGGCTTCGTTCACGGCTTCCTCGATCCGAGCCACGTCATGGCGCATCGTGGCGTTTCGCTCGTCGATCCATGATGTGACCAAGTCGTCCAGCCAAAATTTCCAGGCAGTCTCGGCCTCGCGCGCGGTATCGGTGCTCGTGGTCATGGCGAACCTCATTCGGCAGCCTCAAGGAAAAGGGGCATCTCGGCCGGCCGGCGGCCCGGGCGCTTGCGCTTGCGCGGGGTGTAGTTGGCGCCGACCAGCGCCTTGGCCTCGCTGGGGCAGACGCTATTGCCGCACATGTAGCCCTGCTGCTCGAGGGTGAACCGAATTGTCGATCCATCCTCCAGGATGCCCCGGTCGATGATGTAATCCGGCCGGAAGCCCTGGGCGTTGAAGCGCTCGCGAGGGGTCAGCATCCGCATCCCGATATCGACGATTGCATAGACCGTGCCGTCGACGGTGACCGTCACCAGGCCGTGCCGGGGCTTGGTCGATACCGTATGCAGCGGCTCGTCCACCGGCTGCGACGGCAAGCCGGTGCCGAAGTATTTCGCCAGGAACGCATAGACCGTCGCCGCGTGGTTGCCTTCCGACGAAATGGTCCGCAGGGGTTCGTCGGCCGGCGCGTCGCGGCGGTCCGATCCGCGCATGTTCAGCATGTGGGCCACGACCACACCTTGCGTGCAGCCCTTGCCGATGATGGTCGACACCGGCTCATCGGCCGCGTGGCCGGGCTCCATGTAATTGTGCTGCGCCAGGAAGGCGGCGACGACCGCTGTCTTCCCGGCCCCTCCGGCGGTGACCGTGCCGGCCGGCTCCTCAACATCGGAGCCGACCGACGCTCCAAATTGACGCTGGAGGTGCACGGCCGCGAGGCTGCCTTCGTTTCCGGTCGGGACGATGACTGGTGCCGGCTCATCAACCGGGCGGGTGCGCGGCTCCTGGCCGGCCCGCTCGCCATATCGCGGAACAAGGAACGGCGACACGACGCAGAGATCGGCCTTGGCGGTCTGCGTCAGAATCGGCTCATCGCCAGGTCGCGGTTCGCTCTGCGCCGCGCGACCGCCGCACCCGACCAGGATGGGCGCAACCACGGCTTGACCGCCTGCCCCCGTGATCGTGCGCGTGGGCTCGTCGATCGGCCAGGTGTTGGGGCTCCGGCCGGTGGTCTGTCCATTGGCGACGTTGACCAGCACCGGGGCCACTACCGCCGAATCGTTCGTCGCCAAGACGGTGGGCAGAGGTTCTTCGGCCGTGTGCTCGCCGCTGCCACGCTTCTTCCCGTTGGCGTCAACGGCCCCGTGAGCGGTCCGAACCAGATATGGCGCGACAATACCCATGGGCGCGGCGCCGCCGCCGTGCGTCTCGCTGGAGTGCGCCGTGATCGTGTGAACTGGCTCATCAAGCGGGTGTCCGGTCGATCCCGATTGAAATTTCGTCACGAACGGCGTGACCAGTGCATCATCGCGTTTGCCGGTCATCGCCGGCAGCGGAGCGTCTAGCCCCCGATCGCGAGGCTCGTCTCGGCCGGTGTGGTTGACCTTGACGAGGTATGGCTTGGCCGAATTGACGACGTAACGCATCGTCCCCTTCGCCACGCGCGCCATGGTGTTCTCTGCCAGCGGCCGGTTCGCGCGAATGCCGAGTTTCGCCTTGATCTCCGCAGAGGTGTCGAAGATCGACGGGCACGGAATGCTGAAATCGATGATATCGGCCGCCGTGCGCCAGACCTTCAACTCGCCATTGGCGATCCGGATGGCGTCGGCCGGGTCATTGGGGTTGCCGTGGGTCGGTTCCGGCCAGACGATCGGCTCCCCGTCGAATCGGATGACCATGTAGAGCCGGTTGCGGATCGTGGCGGCGCCGGATTTCCACGCGCGCCGCCGGCGCCATTCGACGACGGCGCCGAGCGCCTGCCATGCGCGAACGAATTCCTTGAAGATGGCGCCCTTGTGAACCGGGCATCGCTTGCCGTTTTCCAGCAGCGGCCCCCAATCCTCGAATTCTTCGACGTTCTCCAGGAAGACGATGCGCGGGCGCTGCCACTTCGGCAGTTTCTTCACCCAGCTGAAGCACGCCCAGGCGAGGCCGCGAATGTTCTTGTCGCGCGGCTGGCCGCCCTTAGCCTTGCTGTGGTCCTTGCAATCCGGCGACATCCAGATGAAGCCGATCGGGCGGCCGCCGCACATGCTGATCGCGTCGACCAGCACCACGTCCTCGACCAGGTGCAACGTGCCGGGATGATTGATCCGGTGCATGGCCAGGGCATAGCGATCGTGGTTGATCGCGATGTCCGGATCTCGGCCGGTCGCCTCCTTAATCCCCTCCGACGTCCCGCCGCCGCCGGCGAAGCTGTCGATCGAGATTTCGTCCTCAGCCTCGAAGGAATCGGTCGCACCGATCTGGTCCCTCATGCCGCCCTCGCCAGGCTGTCGATGTTGCCGCGCTGGACCGAAAAGCTCACGGCCATGACGAAGGGGTTTGCCGTCCACGCGTCGGGGCCGTTGATGTGGTTCCAAAGCGATCGAAAGCTGAGACGCGCGCTCCCGAATCCAACCCCGTCCGGCGTCGAATAGTCCTGCCAGCCCGTCCCGCCGATCGTCGCGATGCGCTTGACGCCCTCGGCGAGCGCATCCTCTTCGCTGATGTCGGCCAGCCGCTGGACCCGCACGTCCGTGGCGGTCAGCGTCAGGCGCGACGCCCAGCGCGGCATGTGGATGGAGGGGCGCCAGGGCGCAGGATCGCCGTTGTCCGAAGGAGACGAGCCGTCGTCTGCGCGGTAGACGATCTTCTTCCACGCACGGCTATTGCCATCATCGAACCAGTCGTAGCCCCACGTCTCTTTGACCCACAGGCGATCACCGACCGCGAACGACAAGTCTCGTTCCCGCCACGACTGGTTGCCGGGGTCGAGCACGTAGCTGTCCGTCCACGTGCCATCGAACAGGCTGCAATGGCACCGCGGCTTGATCACCCGCCGCATCTGGGTCCGCGTGCCGGCAAGCAGGGCGCGGACCTCGTGCTGGTTCTGTCGAATGGCGCGGTCGGTCACTGCATCGCTCCCTGGTCAAGACGGGTGACGGGCTGCTGCCGGTGCTCGCCGCACCAGTCGGTGTCCTGGGTCAGCGGCCAGACGGCGATTTCGGTGCGGTCGTCGAAACCGGGCGGGTTGCGGCGGCACAGCCCGACCGCGCCGGGCTCGATGTCCGGGACCTCAATCGCGGTGTCCCAGAACCGGCAGGTTTCGCAGGTGGCGCGGTCGGGCATCAGAACGGCATCCCGTCGTCGACCTGCTCCGCAGCACGAAGCTTGTCGCGATAGAACTTGGCCGTGTGCATCACGTCCTCGTCGAAATCCCGATTCAGGATCCAGGTCAGGAAGCCGATCTCGTCGATCTCTGCCCATCGCCGCCCGCGCCACGATCCCATATGGCATTTCGCGAGCAGGGCTGGTTCAGAGGACCATTCGACGAGTTGCGCGACGGTGACGCCAGGTTGGGCAAGCATGTCGCAGAGCAAATGGGCCGTGACATAGGCATCGGGCCCGGCTCGATGCGCGAAGTCGGCGAGCTTCCGGTCAACGTCGAGCCCGCGCCAATATCGCAGCGCCTGGTTGCTGTGGGCCGGAGCATCGGGCCATAGACGCAGCGCACATTTATAGGTGCAGATCCACGGGCGACCGCCGACGACATCATCCGAGATCCATTGCCGCTCGAATTTCGCATTGTGGGCTGCGAAGACGTCGCAAGCGGCATCGCTCGTCAGCAAGGACAGCGCCGCCCCCCAGCCCATCGCTTCAACAACGTCGGCGTCGACAATGTGATGGATGGCCGAGGTCTCTGGCGGAATCGGATGGCCTGGGTTGACCAGGGCGCCACCGGTCGCGCCAACCAGCCATTCACAAGGATCTCCGGCCAGATCCGTCTTGGTCGACACGATATCGACCCAGCCGATATCGCAGACGGCTGCGGGGGGAGTGAAACCAGTCGTCTCCAAATCCGTGACGCGGATGATGGTCATTTCAGGAGGCCTCTCTCTTTCGCGAGCCATTCGGGGCAGTCGACGAGCACGCGCTTGCCGTCGGCCGGCGTGACGGTGATGTATTGGGTGGCGAGCCAGACGCTTCGGTCGGCATCGCCATCGCGGCTGACCAGGATCGCGCGCCCGGTCGTCTGATGAAGGTGAAGGTCAAGCCTGGGCATGGGCGCGGTCATCGGAGCACCACCGATCCGTCGAGCTTCAGCTTCCATTTCGAGCGCTTGGAGCCGGGCATGGGCCGGCGCGAGCGCGCACGGGCGCCGATATGGCCGGCACGCTGTCGCTTGGCTTTCGCGATGCGCGGGGCGTCGCCCGTGGCGGTCTTGGCGCCATGGCATGGGGTGCAAAGCACCTCGCAGTTCCCCAGCACGGGCTCGCCGCCGAGCGCGTCGGGTATGACGTGGTCATAGGCGATCCGGCCGGCCGACAGGCGAGCCGTGCAGTTCTCACAATGGCCGCCGGCGCGCTCGAACGCGGCCACCTTCACCTTGGCGGGGAATTCGCGGCGCATCACGAAGCCCTCGCTGCGGGTTCGTGGAACGTCACGCCGTGCTCGGCGCCCCACGAATGGATCTTCTGGCCGCGCGGGATGCCCTTGCGCTTCGTCACGAGTGGGGTTTTCAGGGCCTCCTCTGGTGACCAGCCATATTTCGTTATCCTCTGATGAGCGGTGGCGTATTTGATCCCGAAGCGTTCGGCCCAAACACAAAGGGCGTTGGTCTCTCCGTCGATCGTGAGGAGCACGTTGCTCCTCTTGTTCAGGTTCTGGACGCGGCGGCTAACCCAGGCGCAATTCGCCTTCGAATAACCCGCGTCATTGTCGACGCGCTCCAGCAAGGCCCCCTTCGGGGCGGGGCCCATGTCGCGGAAGAAGCAATCGAAGTCGAGCCATGCCTCGCAGACACGGATGCCGCGGTCTCCATAGTCCCGGAACGCGGGGTTTTTCGGATTTGAGCAGCGCGCTCGCATCGCGCGCCACACGGCTTTCATCCGTTTCATTTCGGTGTCCATCATGCCGCCAATTCCTTCGGGTCGTGAAAGACGACGCCGTGTTGCGCACCCCAGCAGGCGATGAACTCGATAAGGTCCGTCATCTCCTGCTTGGACAGATCTGAAGACGACTGGCCCCACGGAATAAACGTCTTCTCGTCCAGGCCAGGCAGGAATTGAACCTCCCGGCCGCAGGCGTGCATGAACAGGATCTTCCACTGGTCCGGCGTGTACCGGATGCCCATGTGCGTGACCTGCTGCGCGACGTCGGTGAGCATCGCCCACATCCGATCGTTCTGCGGCATGGTCCGCTTCGGGGCCTTGAATTCGACACGGGTTCCGACCGGCGCCTTCGCGATCCAATTCGTAGCCCGCTGCCGTTCCATCTGGCCGTCGAGAACAATGAGGGCGCGGCTCATGCGGCGGCCCTCCGGGGGAGGTCGCCACGGACGATGGCCACGATCTCGGCCAATTCAGCGACGAACTCGGCCGTCGCTTCGGCCATGCGGGAGATGTATTCCTCGTCCCGGTGCTCGCGCTTGATGAACACCGGAATACCGGGCCAATAGACGCAGATGTCGACCCATTCCCGCTCGGTGACCCAGAGGTTACCCTGGCACTGGGCCCGGTGCTCCTCAGGGAACTCGTCATCCATGATCAGGCCGATCAGGAGATGGGGCAGCTTGGTCTTGAACTCGACAAGCCCGCGGCTGCCGACGAGGCCGTCAGGGCTGGCGCCGGCGATAGCGTTGCGGGCAAACCCGACCTGGACGACATCCTCGCCCGACACCATCTCGTAATGGGCGCGGGCGTCGCTCTCCATCACGTTGCCGCGGTCCATATGACCGTTGCGGCCGGTGTCGGCCGGGTAACCGGTCAGGATTTCCCCGGCCAGCTTGTAGAGATAGGTTCGCCGCGCCGAGCGGACGGCCTTGGTGCGCCCCGGCGCCATGATGACGTCGAACTCCGAAGCAGTCGGGATGCCCAGCCGAGCAGCGGCCCATTCCGGCGAGCCCTGAACGACGTCGAGGAAAGTGCAGGTCATTGCGCTGCCTTTTCCCCGGCGCGACGACGCTGTTCGGCGTGGGCGACGGTATCGAGAAGCTTGCGCTTGACCTCGGCAAAGCGGCGAGCCGGCACATCCCGCAGGAACTCGACGCCGATGCGCTGCAGCAGCCGGGCCGGTTCAATTCCGGTCTGGATCATCAGGTCCTGCAACTCGATGACCTGCTCGTCGGTGACGTTGTCGACGACTGTCGTCGAATTGGCGTCGTCGTCATTCGAGATGGCCAGGCCAAGGGCGAGCTTCAGCGTGTAGCGCTGGAGATAGGTGGCGGCCGACGCTATGGCCTGGAGGCCGTTCTTGTTGCCGGTGTGGTCTTCCGCCGCCTCAAGCGACGTCTCCTCCGAGCAGCCGTCCCGGTGGGAGAGAATGCAGGTGACCTTCAGCTTGTTGCCGTCCTGCGTCGCCCGATGGCGATAGGACAGGCCGTGCCTGAACAGCACCGGATCGACGGTGCTGGCGATTTCGGCGAAGTCCTCGTGCCGGTAATTCGTGCGTCCCTTCTGCGAGGTAAAATCCACGACACGGTTTTTCGTGATCGTCGGGATCTCACCCTTGGCCGCGCTGACGGCAGCATCGAATGCCTTGCGGGCCAGGCCGGCCTCCCAGCGTTCATAGAGGTCCATCAGACCCTTCACGACGTCGAGGCCGGCGCCCTGCGCCACGGCGCGGTTGAGCATGTCCATCGGCGTCGTGACCGCAGGCATCGACGGCGCCGGGTCACGCACGGCCAGCGTCTGCTTTTCGGCCATGTCCTGTGAACGCATGGTGGCGACGGTGTCGACGACGCGATGAACGCTGTCGGCCAAGGGTTTGAATGTGGTGTCGGGCTCGTTCATGGCAGCATGCTCCTCATCCAGTCGGTGCTCTCGTCGAACCCGTTGATCTGCGCGTCGATGAACTGCTCGGCGATGGAAGGTTCGCGCGCCGAGACGCGGCCTCGCTCCACGAGTTTCTTGACCCGAGTTTTGATCTCGTCGGGGACAATCGCCTTCAGGCTGACGCCTTGATGGACCTTCTGCGCGTGGCTGAACCGGCCCAGGGCATTGAAGAATTTGCGGTTGCAGAACGGGCACGGGATGTCGCGGGTGGTCATGGCGAGCCCTCAGAACGGAATTTCGTCGTCATCGGTGTCGCTGGGGCCGGCGCGCAGCGTGACGGTGTCGAACTCGCGCTTGCAGACGGCGCCGACGGCTTCCAGGACGACGAACGTCGTGCCGGGGAACTTCCGCGCGAGGCGTCGGGCCTCGGTCTCGGCTGCGCCACGGGAGGGGTGTTGGTGCGTCGGTGCCCCCATGCCGAGGCCGGCGACCATCCAGAAGGTCTTGGTCGGCAGTGGGTTCACGAGGGCACCGCCTCGGCGCGCTTCGCCAGCACGGCGCGCCCGAAGTGCGTCAGCATGTAGAGGCTGGTCATTTGCGCGATCGGCACGTCGGTGCCGAACAGGTGCATCGTCTTGCCCGTGTTGCGGAGCGGTCCGAACTCGCCGGAGGCCGGCTGCATGACGCCGAGGTCCATCAGCTCGTCGATCATCGGCTTGGCGTTGGAATCGCCCAGCCAGCGGTCGCGCGGCAGCCGGTTGGCTTCGATCCATTCGAACTGCTCGTCGGTGATCGTGCTCATGCCATCCTCCGGATTTCCTCGACCAGCCCGGCGCGCACGGCGAGGAGATCGCTCTGGACGCAGGAATTGGCGGCGGTTGCGATTTCGGTGTCGACGCGGTGCAGGGCCGCGCGCAGTTCGGCGAGGCGTTCGGCCGGGGTCATGTCCGACGCTCCAGCATGGCGAGCAGCGCGCGGCCGGCGGCGGTGGCGACGGCGCGCACGGTCGCAGCATTGTCGATCGTCCAGTGGACCTCATCGACTAGCGCCCGTTTCTTCAGGCGCCGGAACACGCCGGGGGCATCGTTCCAGTCGGCGCCGTTGACGAGCGCGGCATCGGCAAGCCAGCGCAGGGATTTGCGCGACACCGGGAGATTGTCCTCGGCGAAAAGCACGCGCTCGACCGGTGGGTGCGCCGCGCGCCGAGGCTGGCGTAGCAGCGGTGCCGCCGCCTCCAGCACCATGCGAGCCTGTTGCAGGGCGAGGGCCCGCGCCTCCTCGACGGTCATCGGCGCCTTGCGCTGGCGGGACGGCCGCGCATCGGGGGCGAACACCGCTGCGAATGCACCGCGGGCACCGGCTTCAACGGCTTCGTCGGTGATCGTCATGGCGCGCTCAATCATCGCTGCGCTCCTTGTCTTCGCGCGCGGCCGGGTGCGGCGCGGCGGTTCGGCCCATGGTTCGGGGTGTTGGCGGAAGGCTGTCCGGCCCCCATGCCCGCGTGATAAGCCGGGCCTGAAGCTTGACCCGGTCGGCGAGGCTGGAGGTCATGGCGAGGTCGCCTTGCGAAGGGCGGCCTGAATGGTCGCGAGATCGACCCGCACCGGGTGGTCGGCGGGCAATTTCGCCCCGTCTTGCCGCCGGCTTTCGCAGCGCGCGAAGGTGGTTTCGACGTACGTCACCGCGATCTGGAGCGCTTTCACCAGATCGGCGTGAATGTTGATGTCGGGGCGCGAGCGCGCGGCCAGCATCGCGTCAGCGTGCATGTAGGCATTCACCGCCGCCGCCTCTGGATTGGATGACCACGTCCCGCTGGCATCGTGGGCTGAACAGAACCCCGCCAGCGCCTGCCCGGCGAACCAGTCGCGCAGGCTCATGCCGCCGGTCTGGTGATAGTTGCCCCACGGGTCCCGCGTCATCTGCGGAGCCGCCGGGCCGCCGTCGTTGATCTGGTCGGCCATCACAGTTCTCCCGACCGCTCGTAGCGATCCTCATAGGAGCCCTCGTCTTCCTCGGGCTCGGCGTAATCGCTGTAGGGGCACCACTGCGGGCCGGGGCACGTGCCGGGCAGGTCGCTGCCGCACTGGCACGGGTGGAGGGGCTGGAACGCCGGGTGCTGGGCGGTGGCATCGCGGCGCACGTCGTCGTCGATGTCGCGGGTGAAATGGGCCATCGGTCAGGCCTCCGACCGGGCGAGAGCAGCCGGGCGTGCCGGAACAAGCTGGTACTCGTGAAAGCCGGTCAGCTTGACTGAACGGGTTGCGTAGTGGGCCACATCGCGGAGATCGGCCATGCCAGCGTCGACGGCTGCCGCATGGACCGCCGTTTCGATCCGGGCAATGTGGAAGGCCTGCCAATTTAGATCGTTATTGGCCTTCTGGTGCTGCTTCGGCGTGCCGTCTTGCGGGTATCGCTCCTGAATTCGCGCATATTTGCGGTGCTCATCGCGGAGCTGCTTGGCCAAATCAAAAAGGCGCTCGGCTTGCTCAAGGTTAGACAGCATGGCGATCACTCGGCGGCGATGGCGAGCGGGCGCGGGCTTTTGCCCCGGCCAGCATCGCGCGCGTCAGAGGCATGATCCTTGATCGCCGACAGGGTCTCGTCGGTCAGCCATTCGAAGGCGACCTCACGGACGAACCGCGACGCGATCTGATGGCCGGAGCCGTGGTGGTTGATGGTGTTGGCCGTCGCCTCGACCCATTCCGCCATCAGGCGGGAGACCTCGCGGACATGGTCGCCGTAGTTCTCCCACTCGGCGCTGTCAGGGCGCTGCGAGAAGGTCGGCGCCCGCGTCGTCGCCAGCGCGTCGCGCAGGTTCTGCAGGGTGGTCGTGGGCTGAAGGCTTCCGGTCCGAGACATCGTGTCCCTCATCGAGTTGATGAGGAACTGTAGCGCTAATCGCTACGATGTCAATCGTTATGTAGCGATCATCGCTACGTCAATTCAGCGACTGCCGCACGTCGTCTGATGTGCGGCCAGCAGCAGCGACTTGGCCCGCGACCTCATGAGGATAGGCGCCAGCCGCTTGGCGTCGTAGCTCGCATCAGTAAGCATGAACGCGGCCGTGGCGGTTTGCAGCTCTGATGCGCAACTCGCGATGCCCGATTCGGCCCAGGCGTCGGCCGACTGCGTGCAGATCACCGGCGCAACCGCCCGCGTAATACACGCGTCGTAGTGGGCCCGCCCGGTCTGGATCAACTGCACCTGACTATTGTGGCGCTCATCAGACGATCGCTGCCCCACGCACCCAAAGAGCAGGGACGAGCCAATCACTATCGAGGAACAAGCCCGGAGACGCCCATTCATTTCGGCACCATGTTCTTTACCTTGGCCGCCCACACGACCTCGGCGTCAAGGATCGGGTCTTCGGTGTTCGACAGGAGGTGGTAGAGGCTGGGCGTCCGGCTGCGCTGGATTTTTTTCACCAGCATCCGGCCATCAACGAGTTCGAGAACACAAAGCCGCCCTATGAGATCGGGGGTTACCGGCGATCGGATCTCGTCATAGAATACCAGCCACTGGTCAAATATCGATCCCAGGCTATCGCCGCGAATCTCGACCGATACCGTGTCTTTGGTAGACCCGTCGGGGGCTGGCACGCGCTCTAACTCCCCCCCGGGATCCAAATAGTGGGCAACTGCTCCGGCCGAAACATACCCAACAACCGGGACAGTCCGCACGCCCTCTTGATCTGGCACATCCAAGCCTGAAAGCTTGGACAGTTCAATCATTTCATCAGCGGCAAGCTTTCGAGTTCCTTTATAGACCTTGTTGATAGCGGCCCTGTCGATGGATCGGCCAAGCGCCTCCGTCAGCCGGCGGGAGATTTCCGCCTGCGACAGTTCGCTCTGGTCGATTGCTTGCTTTGCCCACTCCTCGAACATGTAGCGATCATCGCAACATATTGAGATTGCGTCTGTTTCTCGTTTCGCTACAGTGGACTTGAAATCGTAGCGAATATCGCTACACTCGGGAGGATGAAACAGCCGACCGAAATCGTCAGAGCCCTCGGCGGACCCTCCAAGGTCGCGACCATGACAGGCGTTCATCGGACCCGCGTTCATTCGTGGATGCGGGATGCGATCCCGGCGAAACATTGGCCGGTGCTGATCGACGAAGCCAGGCGCCGTGGGTTGGATTTCAGCGCCAACGATTTCCTCCCGGCACTTGATCGGGTCGCGTCATGAGCCTGATGTCAGGAAGACCCGTCAGCCAGCCGGCACTGTTCGGATCACCCGTCAAGGCTTGGCTCGATAGAGAAAAGCTGAACAGCGACGCCGCCCAGGATGGGGGCCTCGCCACCGGGCAAGGCCATCCGAGCGGCGTCGTCGATCCTGGTGGCGATCTCACGAACGGTATCAGCCCGACGGGCATCATCGGGAACAAGCTCGTCGATGATGACCAGGACAATGATCGCGAGCGTCTTGGCGAGCGTGTCAGCCGTGACGAGTTCGGCGCCGGGGTTGTCGGCCATGCTGGCGTGGTCCTTCTGTTGCCTGCCGAATTCGTTGGCGATGTCACCCTCTCCGTCAAGCGAGGCGCAGCATGATCGCGCGCCGCCTCCTGATCTTGCGCGAGAGCGCCGCCGACTGGGTCGACGCGCATTTCCCCGTCGCGTTTTCGGTCGTGCTGGCGTTTGAGCTGGCCGCGGCGTTTGTGGTGCTGCGATGACAGGCGCGCTCCTCGCTCTCTGCGCCGTGAGCGCCGGTTGCAGCATCTACGCGGCATGGCGGGTTCACCGCACGGCCCGCAACGTCAACGAATGGCTGGAACAGATCATCCTCCACGCGGAGTGGAAGACTTGAGCCATTCCTTGAACTCTTCTCTGCTCAGGGCGTCGGACGCGATGGCCTCGATATGGCCGCGCGTGGCGCTGAAGTGGTATTCGCAAGTCGCGATGGAGCGTCGACTTGCGCTGATCACGTCGAATGCTTCCTTCAAATTGCGGATGGTCGGAGCCTTCAACTCCGAATGCGGCGATGTTCGCTCGCCGTCCACGCCTTCAATCCGATTTGCCAGTCTAACCACATCCCTTCGCAGCCTCTCTACTTCCATCAGAAGTTTGGCTGCGGTTTCGGCAATTCGCCGAAGAAATTCTCCTTGGTCATCCATTCCAGCCCCCATCGGTCGTTCTGCAACGCTGATGTTGGCTGGGGCCGGGCCGCTGAACAAGCGGCCCGGCAGCCAAGATTCGTCTCTGCCAAATCATCGCGTGGCCCCTGTCCGCCAAGACGTGCCCCGCGATGCTTTCCACCCGCGCCCCTTCGTCCGGGCTCCAGGTGCTGATTTCGATATCAGCACGGGAGCCGTCGGGAATGCGCGACAGATCGTCGTTCCGAGTTTGTTCGCCAGGTGACGCCATGAGCGCCGCTATCGCCACCGAGATGCAGACGCTCGCCAGGAAGGCCGCTGAGCCCATCCCGGCAGGCGAGACCGTCAAGGGTCAACTGCGCCGCGCCGTGTCGCGGCTTCGGCTCCCGGGCTGGCGCGTCCGCGCTGCTTGGTACGGCGAGGCCGGCTGCTGGTCGGGCCAGGCCATCGAAGAATTCCGGGCGCGCGCTGCGCGTCTCGCACCGACTACCGACTGGGAGAGCGCCCGTGCCGAACTCGACAACCTCCGGGCCACCATGGCGCGACTTACTGCGCACCTGGAGCGCGCCGGTCAGGAAGCCCATCGCGGTCGGGCTGCTCTGGCTCGGCCGGACGAACGCCCAATGGCTGGAGCGGGCAGCGCTCTGGATCGCCCCGGAAATGATCGGCCAGCCGGACGCCGCGGATAGCCCGCCGACGCCCGCCTCGCCGCGCGACTGACCTGCAGCAGCGGAGAGGAGAGGCCTATGGCCAACGCATCTGGAAAGACCGAGCGGGTCGTGAGCAAGAAACAGCTCGCGGCTCTCGTCAAGGAATCGAAGACCGTCAAGGAGCGGACATCGTCGATCGCCGGCACGTTCGGCGAGCGGGTCGCGGCGGCAGTCGAAAACGGTCACCTCGACAAGAAGGCATTCGCCGTCGTGGCCAGTCTCGCGAAGATGAAGGACGAGGTCGCGCGCGACCGCGCCGTCCGCAACATCCCACTCTACATCGACATGCTGCGCGAGGAGGGGTTGCTCCCGACCGAGCACGTCGGTGACCTCGACGAAATGGCCAAGAAGGCGGCCGCTGACGGCGGTGATGATGGCGACGCCGACGATGAGGCCGACGCCGACGCCCCGGAGATCACCGGCACCGCCGATGACGCGATCCGGAAGATGGATGCGGTCGCGAAGAAGGGCGTCAGCGGCGAGGAATTCGCCAAGGCCGCTCTCCCCGCCATGGGCGAAGCCCCCGGATCCTACTCGCTGAAGAACTGACATGCTGATCCTGGGTCTCGATTTGGCAACGACGACTGGGTTCTGCCTCGGGCGTGCCGGCGATAAGCCGTCGCGCACCGGGGCGGCTCGCCTGAAGAAGCCGGCCGACGATGTCGGCATGGCCGGGCGCAACCTCGGCTGCCTGATCCGCGACCTGGTCGTCTTCGGCCGGCCCGATCTGATCGTCATTGAAGCCCCGATGCATGCCGCTGCCAAATCCGACAAGGGCAACGGCGGCTTTTCCATCGAGCTGGCCTGGCTGCTGGTCGGCGCCGTCTACGGCTTCTGCGGTCCCCAAGGCATCCCGGTCCGCGAAGCCCATGTCCAGACGGTCCGGAAGCACTTCACCGGAAAGGCTCGGCACGGCGGGCGCGACGATGCGAAGCGCGCCGTCGTCGCCCGCTGCCACCTGCTCGGCCTGATGCCGAAGCACCGCCGGGACGACAACGAGGCCGACGCCATCGCGGTCTGGGACTGGTCCTGCGCCACGTTCGCGCGCCGGTCCGCAGCGCCGGCCGAACTCGTCATGTTCGGAGCCCGGCCATGATGGGCCTGACGCGCCGGCAGACCGATCTGCTGAATTTCATCAAGGCCGAGTTCGTCCGCCGGCAGGGTGTCTATCCGACCCTCGTCGAGATGGCCGCGCATCTAGGCCTGCAATCGAAATCGTCAGCTCATCGGTTGCTCGTCTGCCTTGAAGAGCGTGGCGCGCTCCACCGCCTGCCGAACCGTGCGCGGGCCTTGGACATCGCCAATCCCCGGACCGGCTTCACCACGGTGTCCATCCCCGATTACGCGCATGTCGCCGCGCGGGCCGGCGCCAAGCGCGACGGCATGACCGTCTCCGAATTCATCTCGCGCGCCGTGATGGCCGCCGCCGCAGGGAGCAAATGATGGGCCGCCAGGAACATCACCATTTCAATTGGCATGACGACGCGGTGCGGCTGCTGCGGGAGCGCGTCGCTGCGGGCGATTCAGCGCTGATGATTGCGTCCGCCCTGCACCATCAGAACGGCGTGTCGCCGACGCGCAATGCTGTGCTTGGCAAGGTCCACCGGCTGGGCCTGTCCCTGACCGGTACCGCCGAGGCGGGCAAGATCGCGGTTTTCGCAGCCGAGCCGCCGACGCCGGCGGTCACGATCGCCGAAGCCAAGCGGATGGAGGCCGACGGCGCATCACGCCGCCAGATCATGAAGGATCTCGGCATAGGCTTCAAAGCCTTGGTCCAGCACCTGGGCTACAAGGAAGCGGTCAAGCGGCCCACGGTCCGTGTCGTGCCGACCAGAGCCATTGCTCTCGCCTCAGCACCGACCGGCCGCGTTGCTGCGACGCCGCTGCCGGTCGCCGAGCCCCCGCCGACCGGGTCCGTCGACCTGCGCGACCTCAAGCTGAACCAATGCCGCTGGCCGTATGGCGCCCGGGCGCCGTTCAAGTTCTGCGGCTGTTCGACCCCGGAGGGCAAGCCGTATTGCGCCGGTCACGCCGCCAAGGCCTATCAGGCGTGCGCCGCCCGGCCGCTGCGAGCGCCGGGTGATCGTCACCGCGTCGTCGTGTCGCCCTCGGCTGCGCGGTTTCCGGCGGATTGGGGCCTGACGCGTTCCGAGGCCACCGTGTTAGCGCTGCTCGTCGACGACGGCGGCACGGTCAGTCGCGAGGACATCTGGTCCAAGCTCTACGCCGATCGGTCGGCCGGCCCGGACATGGTCGTCGTTGACAAGTTCGTGGCCCATCTCCGCGCGAAGCTGCGGCCCTACGGCGTCGGCATCTTCAATGACCGCGGCCAGGGTTTCTCGGTCGATGCCGGCTCGCGCGAGCGATTCGAAGCCCAGGCGAGGGCTGCGTGATCCAGGAAGCCCGCATCATCATCGGTCGATATTCGACGGCCGGCCCGGCGAACCACTCCCGCACCATCCCGGGCGCCGTCGTCGTCTGCGCCAACACCGGCACCTTTGCCCGCAATGGCGCCGTCGTCCGCGTCAGGCCCGGAGCACCGCGGTTTGCGCTGATCGCCCTGCTCGGTCGCCAAGGCCATTTCATCTCCGACGCCGAGCTGGTCGACCTGATCTTCAGCGACGACCCCGCCGGCGGTCCGGGGTCCCGCGCCGCTGCCCTGATGATGTCCGAGGTCAAATTGGCCGCCATCGCCCTGGGCTTCCGGGTTGAAGCACATCGCGGCCGGGGCTGGCTGCTCGAAGACGCCGTCGCGAGGGCCGCATGAAGCCGCTGAACATTGCCGATGTCCTGCAGGATCTGGACCTGCCCATGCTGGCCGTCGCGATGGAAGGCGCGGCGCTGAACGAGGCGCTCGCCGTCGAAATGCTGGCTCAATGGCAATGGCGCGATCCGGACCGGCTCAAGGCCGAGACGATGGCCTCTTGCCGGCAGCGCGCCCGCGCCATGGCCGAGGCGCATGCCCTGCTGCTGGCGCTGGTTCCGCATCAGCGAGCACTGAAGATCCTCCTGACGGAAAGGCGCGCGGCATGAGCGTGCGCATCCTCATCGGCGATGTCATGGACGAACTGCGCAAGATGCCGGACCAATCGGTGGATTGCGTCGTGACGTCGCCGCCCTATTGGGGCCTGCGCGACTATGGCGTGGCTGGCCAGATCGGCCTCGAGCCGACGCTTGGCGAACACCTGGCCGTCATGGTCGACGTGTTCCGCGAGGTGCGCCGGGTCCTGAAGCAGCACGGCACGCTCTGGCTCAACTATGGCGACTGCTATGCAGCAGCTCCGAACGGAAAGTCGGCGGCAGAACACAAGGCTGACGGTAGCGATGATCGGACCTTTCGCGACAAGCCGTTCTCGACGGTCGGGCCGATCTACGAGGTTGGCCATTCGCAAACGCGCGGCAACCGTGGCGATGTTTTCCGCCGAAAAACGCTGATCCCACCGACCGGACGCATCGTCGCGGGCGGATATTTGAAACCTAAAGACCTCTGCATGCTGCCCAACAGGCTGGCGATTGCACTGCAGGACGACGGCTGGTGGATCCGGTCGGAGATCATCTGGCACAAGCCGAACCCGATGCCGGAATCGGTCTATGACCGGCCGACTTCGGCGCACGAAAAGATCTGGCTCCTCACCAAGGGCGAGGAATATTTCTACAATCATGAGGCCATTCGCGAAGCCTGTGGACCCAATACCCACGCGCGGAAAGCCGGCCCGAACTCCCGCGCGGTTGTTGACCGCGTTCCTCGATCGAGGAAAGTGAAAGTTCCCGGCGGATGGGATGTCGGTGCTGGCGCACATGGGAGCATCCACAAAGGCGGGCGCTCGGAAGCCACCTATTCCGTGGCGCCGGCCGGCGTGGGGCCACGCTCTGCGCCAGACACCGACGCGTTTAGGAAGGCAAAGGGGTCGTTTCACGCTTCCACCACCGGCCTGACTGAGACACGCAACGCTCGAAACGTCTGGACGATCGCACCGCGCGCTTTTCGCGAGGCCCATTTCGCCACGTTCCCGCCGGCGCTAGCGGAGCGCTGCATCAAGGCTGGAACGCCTCCCACGGTTTGCGCTGCCTGCGGCGCCGTCGACGACTGCGGCGGCCTCTGCTCGGCATTCGGCCGCTCGCCCGGGCACGTGCTGGATCCGTTCGGCGGCGCCGGCACTGTCGGCTTCGTCGCCAAGCAGCTCGGCTTGCGGTGTACGCTCATCGAATTGAACCCGGAATATGCCGCCATTTCCCATCGTCGGATCTTCGGCGCGCCGGCAGCCGTTGGCGAGGCCGCGGCATGACCGAACACACCCGCCTCCTCGCTCTCCAGTTTGCCGCCGACGGCGACGGGCATTCGGTCGCCTATCCAGTCGCTGACACCCTGATCGCCGAGGGCCTGCTCGACGCCAACAAGCGCATCACCGACTCCGGCCGGGCCGCGCTCGCGCGACTGAAGGGCGGTGCGAGATGAGTGCGTCCCGGCTGACCTGCCTTGTCCCGTTCTGCAATCACACTCGTGGCCAACGCAAAGGCGAGGACCCGGTCGAGGCCGGCGAGGAATGGATCTGCGGAGCGCATTGGAAGGGCGTCGCGGCCGTTACCCGCCGCGCTTGGCGGATTGCCGCCCGCGCCTACGGCAAGCATTTCGATCAGCACGGCATTTTCTGGAAATTGAAGCCAGGCTCGCCGGAGCGTTGCGCCGCCGTCGATCTGCGCAATGCTCATGACGAGGCATGGGGCCGCTGCAAGGCCGAGGCGATCGAATCGGCGGCGGGGATCTCCGCATGACCACCGCCCGCCGCCAGGTCCCACCACTGCAGATGGAAGGCGCCCCCCATAGCATCGAGGCGGAGCAGGCGCTGCTCGGCGCCATCCTGATCAACAACGAGGCGTTGAACGTCGTCGGCAAGCTGGCGCCGGCGCATTTCTACGAGCCGCTGCATCAGGAAATATTCCGGGCCTGTCTGGTGGCGGCCGGCGATGGGAAGCGGTTTTCGGCGACAACCCTCGCATCGCAGTTTCGGGACTTCACGGTCGGGGAGATGACCGGGGCGCAATATCTCGGTGCCCTGATGGCCGAGGCCACCACGATCATCAACGCGCCCGACTTCGCCGCCGTCATCATGGATACCGCGACCAGGCGCGCGGTCATCGGCTTTTCGCAACAGCTCGAGCAGACCGCCCGCGCCCCCGACACCGGCGGAACCGCCGAGCAATTGCTTGACGCCGCCGAGGCCAATCTCGGCGCCCTGCGGCTCGCCGACGGACGCGCGGACATCGAAGACCACAGCATAGGAGCCGTCATGAAACGACTCGCCGACAATGCCCATGCCGTCGCTGCCGGGTCGGCGCAACCGATCCCTTCGTCCGGCCTCACGGACCTTGACTTTGCCCTGGGCGGCGGTCTCAGGCCCGGCCGGTTGATCATCATGGCAGGTCGCCCTGGCATGGGCAAAACCCAACTTGCCATGGCGATCAATCGGCGGGTGGCGAAATCAGAGGTCGTGACGTTCCTGCTCACCTCGACTGCCCTCCAAACGACTATCAAGTGGGGCTCGGCATTCTTTAGCTTGGAAATTGATGACGCGGAGATGGGCGCGCGGACGCTCGCCGCCGACCTGGCTGCGTCGGTCATGCCGGGCCTGACCCCGCCCTCCTACGGCGAGATCCTCGCCGGCCGGCTCGACGAGAACGGGCGCGACATGGTCGAACGCGGCGCCGCTCGGTTCGCCGATGTTCCATCCGAGCTCATCTGCCGATCAGATCTGACCGCCGCGGCAATTGTAGCCCGGATCAAACTCATCCAAGCCCAAATGGCAGCCAAGGGCATCACGCTGGGGGTCGTCTTCATAGACTACCTGCAGCTGATCACTCCAAGCGATCGCTACACCGGCAACATGGTCAATGAGCTCGGCGAGACCGTGCTGACCCTGAAGAAGGGCGCTCGACGCCTCGGCGTCTGCATCGTGCTGCTGTCCCAGCTGACCCGCGATGTCGAGAAGCGGGACGACAAGCGGCCGACCATGGGCGATCTGCGCGGCAGCGGCAACATCGAGGAGCACGCCGACGCCGTCGGACTCATCTATCGCCACGCCTATTACGACCAGAAGCACCCGAAATACCGATCCGGCGATCCCGAATTTGTGGCGATCGCCGATGCCCGCGCAAACGACATGGACCTGGACTGGGGCAAAAACCGGCTCGGTCCATCCATCATGAACACGTTCCACTGCGTCATCGGGACGGGACTGATCAACGACAAAAGGGGGTTTTGACCGATGAGCGCTCAAGCTGTCGTCGACATGATGCACAAGATGATCGCCGCCGGCGCCACGCCGGAGGCCATGTTGATCGCGGCGGAATCGATCGCCGCCATCGAAAACGACCGCTTGGCGCGAAAGGCGTCGGCAGCCGCAAGGAAACGCCGGCAGAGAGAGCGTGAATTGAACGAAAAGCGTGACTGTCACGCCGAAACAGCGGGACAGTCGCGTGACAATCCGGGACAGTCACGGGACAAACCCCTTCCCCCCGATGCCCCCCAAGGCAAAGTTTCCCCCACACCCCCTTCAAAACCCAACCCCCCCTTAATCCCCCCATCCTCTGCCAGCAGCAGCGCGGGCGCGCGGCGCGATCTCGAAGCCGAACTCAGGACGATGATGGTTACCGAACCCATTGTTGTAGCGACGGATTTCCGGGAAATCGTCAAGCTGCTCGAGGAGCCCGGCATCACCGAGGCAGATGCGGTGGAGGGCGTACGCGCCGCCATGGCCGAGCAATCGTTTCGGCCGAAATACTGGCGGCAGTTGGTCGGCTGGATCCGCGGCGCCGCCAAGCAGCGGCTGGCGAACGGTGAAAAGGGTCGGCCGACCGTCTCGACATCGACCGAGCCCCGCGTCGAACTCGGTGCCGGCATCAGCTGGCCGGTGAGCAGCGTCGAGCGCGCCGTCGCCGCGTGGCGGAGCAATTCCGGGACGTGGCCATACTCGGCCCTCGGCCCGCAGCCTGGCAGCCCCGGTTGCCGCGTTCCGGCCCGGTTCCTGACTGCCGAGGTGGCCTGATGCTGGCCCGCCGCTCGCTCCTGTCGCTGCTCGGGTTGGCGCCGGTCGCCGCGATGACCGATTCAATTCCGCCGCAACCCTCCACCGGCAGCATCGGCGGGGTTGGCGAGGCGCTCTTTGGCCCCACCACCACCGTTCAATGGGTTTCGAAAGAGCAGCAGGCTGCCAACTGGAATCGGTTGCTGACCGGCCGCGACAGTCGCCACGACGCCTACATGCTGGCCAAGGCGCAGTATCAGGAAGGCCGGTCGTGGGCTTTCCCCGATATCGAGAACAAGCGGTCGTGGTCGCCGGCGTTCAAAGCGCTGCAGACCGAGCGACGCGCGGTGCAAATGATCATCGATCGCGAGCGCTTCGGCGGCCCCTACAATAGGTTCCAAGATTGGCTTTCGCGCCAGGTTCGGGGGGCAGCATGACCAAGAAGCGCCGCGGCCGCCCCCGCAAACCCGGCAAGCGCGTGCCGAGCGGACGCCCGTCCAGGGCCGGCCGGCAGGATGAGATCTTCGCCACGGCGCGCAACCAGCCCCACCGCCGCGGCCTGGCCAACTTTCGGGACGAGCGCGCCGTGGATCCTCTCGGCAGGCTCGCCATGGCCGGCCTCATCGACACGGAGGCCTACGAGGCCGGCAAGGAGTGGCGCGCCCTGGTCGCCGCAATGCGCCGCGCCATCGACGCGCCATCACCGGACCCGCGCGCCGCCGGCGCCGACTATGTCGCCGAGCGCGTCGAATCGGAGGAGCAGGAGCGCCGCCAGATCGATCGTCGAACCGAGGAGGAGCGCGACCGCGCCACCCGCCGGCGCTGGGCCGAGGCGAATGGCGTGCTGCGCGACGAGGGCTACCAGGTGGCCGCCGAGGTCGAGAGCGTGGTGGTCGACGGCCGCGAGGCGCGCAACCTGCCGAACCTTGTGCGCGGGTTGGCCGTGCTGGCGTGGCATTTCGGGTTCGCCGAAGGGCGCCGGCAGGCCGGGTAGCACAATGCCAAGTGGGCACCCATATCCCGATCCGGCGGCAATGGAGCGGTCAGATGGCCAACACGGTGAAGGCATTCTCTTTCGGCAACGACATTGGTGGAGCATTTGTCTTGGCCACCAAGGAGCACCTTTGCCCGGGGTGCCTGAGCGACGCCGAGGTTGACGCACAGATTGCTCTCCTCAAGGCGGATCTCGATTCAGTAGCGAGACGAATGAAGGTCGCCATCCGAAAGCGGAATGAGGAACCATTGTTCGCGGGCAGGTGACGGCTCATCTCAGCGGCCCACATGGGTGCGCCGATGGGCGGAAACCGAGGCGTGATGAGGGGTTGTAACATTTCGTGAATTGCAATTGCGCCAAAATGGCGTAGTTTCAAACCCATGGACGACGGCATCAGGCCGCGTCCACCGGCAAGGAGCCGATCGATGAACATCTCGACCCTCAATGACGCCCGCACCGCTATCATCAACAGCGGTTGGCTCGACCGTTTCGAGCAGGATGAAACCGAGCGCGCCGCACGTTTCCTGCGCAAGGAGGCCAGCGGCGATCAGATCGAAGCCGAGGAATTCGACGCTCTGATGCAGCGTTTCGCGGTTGAGGTTGTCGGCTGGTCGACTGCGGATCTTTGATGGCGCAGCCGTTCACCTGCCGCGCCGACGTCGATGCCTATCTCGACAATGATCTGATCGAATGCCTGATCTGTGGCCGCCGGTTTCAGACGCTCAACCAGCACCTACCCCGCATTCACCAGATATCTGGCGAGCAGTATCGCGAGGAATGGAGGTTGCCGCGCGGTACGCCGTTGGCCGGACGGCTCTACCGGAACAGCCGTCGCGCCCTGCTGCGACAGTCCGTCGTCGAGGGGCGCCTGACCTATGACCATCTACCACGCGCAAACGAGGCGTCTCGGTCTGCCGAGAAATGGCCGCGGCCGAAGTGGCTGCTTGACGAACAACGCGACGTGGCCCGTGCCATCCCTCATGACGTGATCCAGGCCGGCGGCAAGCGCGCCGACGGGCGAGACGCGGAGCGCGCCCGCAACTATCAGCGCGAATATAGGAAACGCCGGAAATGAACGCCCTGCCAGCCGACGAACTGCAGTCCCTAGCGACATCGGCCTATGGCGATCGGTGGCAGTCGCAGCTATCTCGCGACATGGACATCGCGCTGCGCACCATCCAGCGCTGGGCCCGCGACGGTATCGACAAGGCGGCAACCGCCGAGGGCGTGCGGCGGTTCCTGGAGGAGCGCCGAGCGGGCGCCGGGGTCGCTGCGCCACCGGCTGGAACGACAATAGACGACGATCGAGACGACGCCTGCGCCGAAGCACTGGAGCCGGCCACCGCCGCGCTGGTCGCCAAGGCCGAGGCCGCAGGCTGGAGCCGGCCTGAGATCCTGACGGCGATGCTGTCGCTCGTGGTCAGCGATATGCGCGCCCATGCCGATGACACCGCTGTCCGCCAGACGCTCGCCGCGGCCATCCAGATGCTCGACGGATAGCCCAAACTTGACGCGCAACCCGATTTGCGTCATCTCTCGGGCAGATATTCAGGATGTGAGATCGCGCCCGGGGCCAAAAGCCGCCGGGTTTTTTCGTTGTGGGGTGGGCAATGGCTGCAGAGACCTATGCCGGCGCCTAAGGGGAATAAGTTCGCCGCCGGTAACAAGGGGGGCGGTCGCCCGTCAGCCTACAAGCCGGAGTTCGCCAGGGCAGCGGCGAAGATGTGCGACCTCGGGGCTGTCGATGCCGATTTGGCAGATGCGTTCGGCGTCAATATATCGACGATCAACGCGTGGAAGGCGGCGCACGAAGAGTTTTCCCAAGCCCTTAAAATGAAAGCGTCGGCTGACGATCGTGTCGAGCAGAGCCTGTACCAGCGCGCGGTCGGCTATTCCTATGACGCCGTGCACTTCAGCAGTTTCCAGGGCGTCGTGACCAAGACGGAATACCGCGAGCACTGCCCGCCGGACACCACGGCCGCCATCTTCTGGCTGAAGAACCGCCGGCCCGAGGAATGGCGCGACAAGCACGATCACCAGCACTCCGGCAATCTGACGGTGGAACTTGTCAAGTTCAGCGCCAAATCGAATCCGGATTCCTAACGGCTGGGAGCCGCGCTGGTATCAGCGCGACGTCTGGAATTACCTCGAGGAGGGCGGCAAGCGGGCGCTGATGGTCGCTCATCGCCGCTGGGGCAAGGATGACGTCGCCCTGCACCGGGCGGCGGCCGCCATGATCGAGCGGCCGGCGACCTATTGGCACATGCTGCCGGAATATGGCCAGGGCCGGAAGGCGATCTGGAACGCGATCAACCCGCATAGCGGCAAGCGGCGCATCGACGAGGCGTTTCCGCACGAGATCCGGAACCGCTCAAACGACAACGAGATGTTCATCGAGCTGGTGAACGGCGCGACCTGGCAGGTGGTTGGCTCCGATAGCTACGACAGCGTGGTGGGCTCTCCGCCCCTCGGCGTGACCTTCTCGGAATGGGCGCTCTCCGATCCCAGGGCCTGGGCCTATATCCAGCCCATCCTCGCCGAGAACGGCGGATGGGCGCTGTTCATTACGACACCACGCGGCAAGAACCACGTCGAGCGCATGGTCAAGGAGCATCAGAAGGACCCCGGCTGGTTCGTCGGTGTCCAGACCGTTGACGACACCAAGGCGATCAGCCGGGATGCCGTCGAGGAGGCCCGTCGCGGCTACCGGGCGCTGTTCGGCGATGACCAAGGCGACATGCTGATCGAGCAGGAATATTATTGCTCGTTCGATGCCGCGGTGATCGGCGCCTATTACGGCCGGCAGATCGCCACCATGCGCCGCGATCGTCGCATCGGCCGGGTGCCATACGATCCCGCGCTGCCGGTCTGGACGGCCTGGGATCTAGGCATGGATGACGCGACCTCGATCTGGTTCATCCAGGCCGCCGGCCGGGAATTCCATGCCATCGACTATTACGAGGCGACCGGCATGGACCTCGCCCATTACGTCAAGCTGGTGAAGGACAAGCCTTATCTCTATGGCGGCCATATCCTGCCGCATGACGTGAAGGCGCGCGAGCTCGGCACCGGCAAGAGCCGCGAGGAGGTGCTGAAGACCTTGGGGCTCGAAATCACCGTGTGCCCCGATCACCGTGTCGACGACGGAATCAACGCCGTCCGCCTGGCGCTCCCTAAATTCTGGATCGACGATGAGAAGTGCGAGCGCGGCATCGAGGCCCTGAGCCTCTACCGCGCCGATTACGACGAAAAGAACCAGGTCTTGAAACCCAAGCCGGTCCACGACTGGACCAGCCACCCGGCCGATGCGCTGCGGTATTTCGCGATGGGCATCGGCGACGCGCCGAATGCGCCGTCCGGCTCGCAGAACTGGAAAATGCCGACGCGCGTCGTCGCCTGAGGAGATCACCATGGCTGATGCAATGCTTGTCGCCGGCGGGCTGGATAGCTCGCTGGTGCCGCGCCCGTTCAAGGTCGATGCCGCCGGCGCGCTCACCACGACCTCCACGGTCACCCCGGTGCCGGCGGCATCGATCGCCACCGCTCAGGTGACCGTCGGCGTGACGGCGACCGTGATCGCCGCCGCGCGCGCCGGCCGCCGCTCCATCACGATCGTCAACGAGGGCACCACCGATGTCCGCATCGGCACGGCCGGGGTGACGACCGGCACCGGCGCGCTGCTCTCCGGCGTCAAGGGTCAGACCTTGACGATCGAAACCGCGGCGGCCGTCTCCGGCATCGTGGGCGCCGGCACGCAGCCAGTCAGCGTCATCGAGGCATTCTGATATGGCCGCAGACGCCGACCGGCCGATGACCGATGCCGAACTGCTCGCGCTGGTCGACGGCATGATGGCGCAGTGCGTTGCCTATGACGACAATGAGATGCGCGGCAACCGCGTCCGGGCGCTGGATTACTATCGCGGCGAGATGCGCGACCTGCCGGCGCCGGAAGGCCGGTCATCGGCGATCTCCAAAGACGTCCGCGCCGCAATGGCGAAGATCATGCCTTCGTTGATGCGCACCTTCGCCGGCGGCGACAAGGTCGTTGAATACGTCCCCCAGACGCCGGCCGACGAGCCCTTCGCCGAGCAGGCCACGGACTACGTGAATTACAAGTTCTGGACCCAATGGGGCGGCTATCGCGTGCTCAATTCGGCGTTCCAGGACGCGCTCCTGTTGCGCAACGGCGTGCTGAAGCACTGGTGGGACGAGCGGATCGACATCAAGACCGAATTCTACACCAGCCTGACCAGCCTGGACCTGGAGGGGCTGACCTCGGACCCGGCTGTCACCGTGATCGATCGCGCGGAATATCCGGAAACCGACCCCGCCGTGCTGGCGGTGATCCCGGATGCCATGCGCTATGACGTCAAGATCCGCCGGCGGCAGGTCAAAGCCGGCGTCCGGATCGCCGCCGTGCCTGGCGAGCAATTCCTCATCGACCCCGAGGCCGTCACGATCGAGGATGCGCGCATCACCGTGCACCGCTTCCCGGAGACCAGGTCGAATCTGATCGCACTCGGCTTCGACCGCGAGGTGGTGGACGCCATCCCGGCCTGGTCAGGTGATATCGAGAGCGATGTTCGCCGCGCCAGGCTCGGACGCAGCGGGGCCAGCTCCGAAAGCTATGACATCGGCGGCCCGGCCACGCAGGCGGTGGAATTCGCCGAATGCTATGTCCGTGTCGATTTCGATGGCGACGGGTTCGCGGAGCTGCGGAAGATCTGCATCGCGGGCTATACCGGTGCCCACCAGATCCTCTCCAACGAGGAATGGGACGAGGTTCCGTTCTCCGATCTGCCCGCCGAAATCGTTGCCCATCGCTGGCAGGGCATGAGCCTGTTCGACGACGTCGAGGACATCCAGAAGAAGAAGACCGCGCTCGTCAGGGGGATGCTGGACAACATCTATTGGCAGAATGCCCAGCAGCCGATCGTCGATGTCGGCGCCATCGAGGACCCGAGCGACATCACCAATCCGGAATTCGGCAAGCCGATCCGGCTGAAGTCTGGCCGCGATGCCCGCGCCGCGCTCGCCTACAACCAGGTGCCGTTCACTGCGGCCGCGAGCCTCGGCGCGCTCCAGTATCTGGACCAGGAAGCGACCGACCGCACCGGCATTTCGGATTCGTCTTCCACGATGGACCCCGGCGCCCTGCAAAACCAGACCGCGACGGCCGCCAACATCCTCCGGGACGCATCGACCGCGCGGGCCGAGATGACCGCCCGGACCTTCGCCGAGACCGGGCTGCGCAGCATGTTCGCGGCGATCCTGCGGCTGATCGTCAAACACCAGCCACAGGATGAGGTCATCAAGCTCCGTGACCAGTGGGTGACGTTCACGCCGAGCAAGTGGAATCCCGAGATGGACGCCAGCGTGAACACCGGCCTGGGCGCCGGCTCGCGCGAGCGGGACATGGCCGTGATGACCCAGGTCGGGACCATCCAGAAGGAGATCCTGGTCAGCATGGGGCCCGGTAATCCGCTGGTGACGATCAAGAACCTGTCGAACTCGCTGAACAAATTCTGCGCGGCAGCGGGACTTCGCTCGCCGGAGCTCTATTTCGGCTCGCCGACGCCGGAGCAGGTTCAGCAGTCGCAGGCGCCGAAGCCCGACCCGAAAGAGGCCGAAGCCCAGCTGAAGATGGCGCTGGAACAGCAGAAGCTCGCCGCCGAGGCAGCCAAGGATGCGGCCCGCATCAAGGCCGAGACCGAGCGTGATATCCTTCTCGCGCGCATCGAGGCCGACAACGCCCTCCAGCTGCAGCGCGAGCGCCTGGCCGCCGAGATGGACATGAAGAAGGCCGAGCTCGAAACCCAGATCGCGCTGGCCCAGGCCTCGGCGCTGCGGTCGGTGACGCCGGTCGAGGCGAAAAACCCCGCCGTGGTCGATGCCCTGGACGGTGTCACGGCCACGACGAACACCCTCTTGGGCAGCCCGACCAGCGAGCCGATCCAATGACGATGCCGACACCGGCCGAGGCTCGTTTCATCGCCGAACATCCGGCGCTGGTCATGGCTCTCGCCATGCTGGAGCATGATGCGGTCGAGCGGGCAATCTCCGCCGACCCCAAGGACGAAGAAATCATGCGCCTGGCCCTCGATGAGGCCCGCGCCATCAGAGCTTTGCGGTCTCGACTGGCAGCCCTTGGCCGACCAGCACCCGAGCCCGCCAAAGGCCCGTCACCTTACGCGTGATCGGCAAACCCTAGCCCCACAGGCACCCCACATGAGCAACGCAACCGGTGCAGGCTCTGCCTCGGCGGAGAACACTGACGCGCGTCCGATCGAAACCGCCCAGGATTTCGACGCCGAGCTGAACGGATACCTCGTCGACGGCGAAGACGCCGGACCGCCGGAGGTGCAAGCCGAACTGCAGGCGGCCGATGATCAGGCCTCGAATACGGACAAGGACGATTCCGCCGAAGACGATCCGGAAAATCTCTTCGGCAAGGCTGACAAGGACGCCGCCAAGACCTCGGACGCTGAAGCCCCGGCCGCCGCCAAGATCCGGCTGCCCGATGGGACCGAGGCGACCGCCGAGCAGGTCGCGGAATGGCGTGATGGTCAGTTCCGGACCGCCGATTACACCCGCAAGACCCAGGACCTCGCCGAACAGCGGAAAGTCCTGGAGGCCCGCACGGGTGAGGTCGCGGCCCATCAAGCCGCCGTTGCGCAGGCTCTCGACCGCGCGCTGGCGGTGGTGCAGGCCTATGTGCCCGTGCCCCCCTCAACCGATCTCGCACTTCAGGATCCCGCTCGTTACACGCAGGAGATGGCCATCTACCAGGCGGCCATGGCCCACGTGGAGGAGATCACCCGGCAACGGACCGAGCTGGCTGCCCAGGCGGACCAGCGGAGCCAGGCCCAAAGCCAGGCCCAGCGTGCCGAACTTCTCCAGACCGAGCGGGACCGGCTGTTCGCCGCCATCCCCGAATTGAGGAACGACGCCAAGCGTCAGGTCTTCAACCAGGAAATGGTCAAGGCGATCGAAGCCTATGGCTTCAGTCAGGCCGACTATGCCCAGATCATCGACCACCGGCTCATTCGCGTCCTCGCGGATGCCGCCCGGTACCAGAAGATCAAGGCGGCGTCGGCCGGCGGGAAGCCGCGCCAGGATGCGCCCCGCACCGCGCCCCAGCCTCCGGGCCGGCGCGTCACGGCGCCGACTGGCAGCGAGCTCGGGTCAGCGCTCCAGCAGGCCAAACGCAGCGGCAACAAAGCGGACACGGCGCGCGCCATCGACGCATGGCTCGCCGCCGACTGATAGGAGCCTTCCATGGCCCAAGTCACCAACACCTATGACACGTATGCCGTGAAGGGCATCCGTGAAGATCTCCGCGATCAGATCTACAACATCGCGCCGGAAGACGTGCCGGTGTCCTCGATGATCAAGAAGTCCGACATCGAGAACATCCGGCACGAATGGCAGACCGACACCATTCGGCAGCCGGCGGCGAACGCCCAGGTCGACGGCGACGAATACGCCTATAACGCGGTGACGCCGACCACCCGCGTGTCGAACATCTCGCAGATCATGCGCGAGACCTACATCATCTCGGGCACCACCGAGGCGGTGAAGAAGGCCGGCCGCAAATCCGAGCTCGCTTATCAGGGCAAGCTGAAGATGGCGGCGCTGAAGCGGGACCTGGAACGCGCCATCATCGGCGCCAACACGGCTTCGCTGCTGGGCAACTCGACCACGGCGCGCCTCATGGGCTCGCTGTCGTCCTGGCTGACGACCAACGTCGACCGCGGCGCCGGTGGCGCCAATGGCGGCTACAGCTCCGGCACCTCGCTGACGGTGGCCGCCACCGACGGCACCCAGCGCGCCTTCACCAAGGCGCTCCTGGATAGCGTCCACCAGGCTTGCTACACCGCCGGCGGCAATCCCTCCGTGCTGATGCTGCACCCGGTCCAGAAGCGCGTGTTCTCCGGCTTCTCGGGCATCGCGCAGCTCCGCAAGGACGTCGGCAACGGCAAGCAGGCGGAAATCGTCGGCGGCGCCAATATCTATGTCGGCGATTTCGGTGACCTCGCCGTCCAGGTCAACCGCTGGCAGCGCCAACGCGACGCCTGGCTGATCGACCCCGACTACCTCGAGCTCGGCTTCCTGCGTTCCTTCCAGAAGCAGACCCTGGCGAAGACCGGCGACGCGGAGAAGCGCGCCATCATCGTCGAGGCGACGCTGGTGGTGAAGAACGAGGCCGCCCTCGGTGTGGTGGCGGATCTGACCTAAGCCCTGCGCGGTTCGCCGCGAGGGAATTCCAGCAGGGGCGGCTCTCACGGGCCGCCCCTTTTCAATTTGGAGATCCACATGACCCGTGAAGAGATCCTGGCCGGTGACGAGGCCGCGCTGCGCGAGGCGATCCGCGTCCGCACCGGCGCCGGGCCGGTCGGCCGCCGCACACTGCAAGGATTGCAGGAGCTGACGGCGCGCGCCTATGAGGTCAGGCTGGATGCGCCTGTGCCGGACGCTGTCGGCGCCGATGCCCGGGCGACGAATTCGCCAACCGGGACCGCGTTCGATGAGCGCGGCGGTGTTCCGGTCATCGAATTCACCGGCGACCCGCCCGAAATGGTCGGTGTTGATGAAATCGAATCGCCGCCCCCGGCCGCTGGGCTGATCCGCGTCCGCGTCGCCCGCGACTATTGGCCGGCCGACGGCTCCGGCCGGACTCTGCCAGGAACCGTGCTCGACCTCCCGGAAGCCGAGGCCAAAACCGGCATCAGAAACGGCGTGTTGGAGTGGCTGTGATGGGCGACCGCGTGCTTGTCCATCACGACCCGATCCGGCGCATCTCGACCTACCATGAGGACATGGGTGACGGTACCGTCCTGCAGACCCGCGAGCAGGAGGTCGATGCCGTGCTCGCCGAGGCCAAGATGTTCCGCGAGGCCAACGAGGGTCGGTCCTGGGGCAATGGCCAGGTCGTCGCCGCCATCCCCGACACCATCTTCCATAAGCATTTCCGCGAACCGGTGATGCAGCACGATCGGGCCAAGATCCGCGCGCTGCTCAACGGCGAGTTCTCGGCCTTCAAGACCCGGGACAAGCTCTGATGGCCGCTTTCGCCGACTATTCCGAACTCGTCATCGCGGTCGGCGAATATCTCGATCGCGCCGATCTGGTCGACGTCATGCCGCGCTTCGTCGCCATGGCCGAGGCCAAGATCAATCGGCGGCTGCGCGATCGGCGCATGGTGGCGGCCGTGACCCTGACGCCCGATGCCAACGGCGTCTGCACGCTGCCGGCGGATTTCCTGGAGGTGGAGCGCGTGCTGGCCAACACGGCGCCGCCGCACGTCATTGAGGCCGCCGCCGGCCGTTACGCCGCGCAGTTCACGGTGTCGGGCTGCCCCTCGGTCTACACGATCGCCGGCGGTTCGCTGACGCTGGCGCCGATCTCCTCGGCAACCATCCTGCTGACCTATTTCCAGGCCGTGCCGGCGATCGAAACCGCCCCGGGCCAAACGAATTGGCTGATGGCCGCCTATCCCGACATCTACCTCTACGCCGTCGTGTTCGAGGCAGCGACCTATGCCCGCGACCAGGCCAGCGCGGGCGCGGCCGCCCAGCTATTTCAGGACGCCATGGAGGCGGCCGACCAGGACAGCCGGCGCGCTCGCTGGTCCAACGTCGGGTTCCGGAACATGGAGGCGAGCCCGTGAGCCTGCTGACCGTCTGCCAGAACGCCGCGACCATGTTGAACCTGCCGTCGATCACGTCGGTGATGACGTCGGCCGCCAGGACCCCCCAGGAATTTCTCGTGCAGGCGCTTCAGACCGGCCAGGAATTGCTGCGCCGGCATGACTGGGGCGCGCTGGTGAAAACAACCACCTATGGCGCCCTGCCGGCGAACGTGCCGGGTGATTACGAGCGCATGACCCAGGGCTCGCCGGTCCGATTGGGCACGGTGCCCATCCGCGGTGCGCTGTCGGATGCGGAGATGAACCTGAAGCGCGGCGCCGCGTCCACATCGCCGCCCCGGTTTCAGCTGCTCGGCACTTCGCTGGATGTCGCACCGGCGCCGGTCACGCCGGTCACGCTCGAATATGTCTCGGCCTATTGGATCCGGTCGGCCGATGCGACGCCGGTGTTCCGGGCAACCTTCGTCGCCGACACCGACACCTCGCTGATTCCGGAGGACATCCTGCTGCAGGGCCTGCTCTGGCGTTGGAAGCGTCAGAAGGGCTTGGCCTATCAGGACGAGCTCGACCAGTTCGAACAGGCCGTGGATTACCGGGCCCGGGCCGATCGCGCGCTGCGCCTGCCGGCTGAACAGGCGACGTCGACCGCCAAGCCGGCCAAGGTCACGAGCTGATGCTGACGCCGTCGCGCGAACGGGATCGCGTCGTCCAGCAGGCACAGCCCCGGTCACAGGCCGTGCCGCTGCTGGCCCCGACGAAAGGATGGTCGTCTGAGCAGAACCTCGCCACCATGGACCCCGACACCGCGCCGGTGTTGCAGAACTGGTATCCGGAGCCCGACGGCATCAGCCCGAGGCCGGGCTATGTCGTGCAGTCCACTGGCCTTGGCGCCGGCGCCGTCAACACGCTGATGAGCTATGTCAGCGGCTCGACGAAACGCATGTTCGGCGCGCGCGGCTCGGCCATCTACCGCGTCGACACGATCGGCCCGGTCGGCGCCGCGGTCTGGACCGGGGCCAGCAACGATCAGTGGCAGTGGACGAACTTCGCGACCTCGGGCGGGCAGTTCATTTCGGCCGTCAACGCCGCTGACCCGCCGATCCTGTTCAACGGCACCGTCTGGGGCACGACGCCGACCATCACGGGCGTGACCGGGGGTGCCCTCTGCAATGTGTTCTCCTCGCAATCCCGGCTCTGGTACTGCCAGGTCAATTCGAGCGACGTCTATTATCTCGGCGCTGCGGCGGTCGGCGGCCCGGCCACGGTGCTGCCGCTCGGCGCGCTGCTGACCAAGGGCGGGGCGATCGTCGCCGGTGGCACCTGGGCGACCGACAGCGGGTCGGGAATGTCCGATCTGACGGTGTTCGTGTCCTCGGAAGGCGAGGTCATCATCTACCAGGGGCCAGACCCGGCGGCGGCTGCGACCTGGCAGCTGAAGGGCCGCTACCAGGTCGGCAAGCCGCTGGGCTACCGCTGCCTGACCAAATTCGGCGGTGATCTGGCGATCCTGACCCAGGACGGCCTGATGTCGCTCGGCGCCGTCATGAAATTGGACCGCACCGCAGCCCAGCAGGGCGCGCTGACCCGCAATATCCGCCAGGCATACGCGGCAGCGGTCAAGGATGATGCGACGACTTTCGGATGGCAGACGATTGGCTTTGCCCGAGGCCAGAAGGTCTTCGTCAATGTGCCGCACTCGGCGACCGGGCTGACCCGGCAGTTCGTCATGAACACGCTGCATGGCGCCTGGTGCGAATATGTCGGCATCCAGGCCGCGTGCTGGGTCGAGCACAACGACGGGCTCTATTTCGGCGGCGCCGGCGGCATCGTCTATCAGGCCGAGCGCGGCTCGATCGACGACACGACGATCATCCAATGCTTCGGGCTCGGCGCATTCACCGATTTGGGCCAGCCCAACGCCTACAAATCGACCAACGTGCTGCGCGTCACCTATCGCGGTCGACCCGACATCCGGCCCTATCTCGCGATGGCCGCTGATTACGATATCAGCCCGGTTTTCGAGGAATTCGATTTAGAGAATTCGATCGGGGCCTTCGGAACCTGGGGCGTCTCGAAGTGGGGTCAATCCACCTGGGGTCGCGGCTCCGGAATCGGCCTCGCCGGCGGCGCGCTGGTCTGGAACCAAGGTCAATGGAACCAGAATGTCTGGGGCGGCGGTCTGGTCGTTGGCGATTACACCCAGAGCGTCACGGGATTCGGCCGCGCGCTCGCCCCGGCGTTTCGGCTCAACATCTATGACGGCTCGGCCGCGCTGGATGCGAGCTTCAAGATTTTGCGTTTCGACGTGAACACCGAGGCTGGCGCGACCCTGTGACCTGGACAATCGAGAGCGGCGAACCGGCGGTCGATTGGATCGCTGATCGCCTCGGCGTGTCGTTCCCCAAGGGATCGACAGCGCTGGCTCTGGCCCGGGGCGGCGAGCTGGTCGGCGGTGCCGTGTTCTGCGGCTTCACCGGCCGCGACGTCGAGGTGTCGGTGGCGGCGGGCCGGACGCTGGCCTGGCCGCGCGCCTTTCTCGCCCGTGTCGGCGCCTATGTCTTCGACGAACTCGGCTGCGCCCGCATGACGGTGCTGACCAAGACCACCAACCGCGCCGTCATCAGGATCGCACCGCGCCTCGGCGCCGTCCGTGAGGGCCTGAAGCGCAACTATTACGAGGACGGCGCCGATGCGCTGGTCTTCGGCATTTTGAGAGAGGACTGGCCGGATGGTTTCCACGCCTAGCCCGCCGACCCCGCCGGATCCGGCAGTCACCGAGCGTTTCGAATCGCAAATGTCGGCCAGCAACGAGCAGGACCGCGCCGCTCGCAGCCTTATGGCCATCCAAAAGGCGTTCGCCTGGGAGCCACCGCCGGTGACCTTCAGCGCTCCTGGTGCCGCCACGACCTTTGGCGCAGCCGACCAAGCGTCGGTGCCGTCCCCTGCGATCGACTGAGGCCTGCCATGGTATCGACACCCTCGCCCCCGACCCCGCCGGATCCGAAAGAGACGGCCGCGGCTCAGACCGCGATGAACCGGGAAACCGCGATCACCCAATACGGGTTGAACGCGACGAACCAGGTCACGCCAGATGGCTCGTTGAGCTATCGGCAGATCGGCACCTGGCCTGATGGCACGCCACGCTACGAGGCGACGCAGGCGCTCTCGGCGGCGAACCAGGGCATTTACGATACAAATCAGGCGACGAAACAGAATCTCGCCAACATCGGGCAACAGCAGTCCGGCCGCATCGGCGAGCTGCTCAACACGAATTTCGATGGGTCGAACGAGGCGACGGAAGCGCGGCTCAACCAGCTTGCCCGAGCCCGGCTCGATCCGCTGCAGGCGCAGCAGGAGGATGCGCTCCGGACCCGGCTCGCCAATCAGGGCATCCAGCCTGGATCAGCGGCCTTCGAGGCCGAGATGCGGTCGTTCAACAACAGCAAGAACGACGCCAACAATCAGCTCCTGTTGAACGGCAACCAGCAAGCATTTGCTCAGGCTCAGGCGATCCGCAACCAGCCGATCAACGAGATTTCGGCGTTGATGTCGGGCAGCCAGGTCAGTCAGCCGAACCTGACGCAGACGCCGCAGTCGAACGTCGCGAATGTGGATTACGGTGGCCTGGTCAATGCAAATTATCAGGGCCAACTCGCGAACTGGAACGCCCAGAACCAGTCCAACAACGCCATGATGGGCGGCCTGTTTGGCTTGGCCGGGACGCTGGGAGGCGGTCTTCTGAAAAATCCCGCGATGCTTTCTGACGAACGGGCCAAGGACGACATCAAACAGGTCGGCAAGCTCGACAACGGCCTTGGGGTCTTCCGGTTCACCTACAAGGGCGATGACACCCCGCAGATCGGACTGATGGCCCAGGACGTCCTCAAGTCGAACCCTGATGCAGTCGAATTTCGCCCGGATGGGCTGATGGCCGTTGATTATGACGCGGCGACGAAACCGAAGAAGGGGCGCCGGCATGGCTGAATCAGGCGGATTTATCTTCGGTGGCTCGACCGGCGAAACTCAGGGCTCGGCGGCTCGACGTCGACGACTGGCCGAAATCATGATGCGCGAGGGAAGCTCGGGCGAGCCGATCCGGTCGTGGACACAGGGCGCCAACCGCATGGCTCAGGGGCTCCTTGGGGGCTATGAAGCCGGGGTTGCGGAGCGAGACGAAAAGGCTGCGATCAACAACGCATTCGCCCGAGCGCAGGATTATCAAGCCAGCCAGTCTCTGACTGGCGCTTCGGCCGGAGCGCCGGCCGCGCAATCCCCCCTGACCGGGAGCGGTAGCAGCACCGGCGCAGCATCACCGGCAGCGACTGGCCCGGCGGCTGCCAGCGATGTCGCCTTCTTCAATTCGCGCGGTTGGACCCCGGTTCAGTCGGCGGCGATTGTCGGCGCCGGCATCATTCCGGAGAGCTCTGGCCGCACCAACGCCCGGAATCCGCGCGACGGCCGGGACGGGTCGGACAGCGTCGGCATGGTTCAATGGAATGGCCCCAGGGCAATTGCCTTGCAGCAGTTCGCTGCCCAGCGCGGCACGCCGTGGACCGATCGCGCCACGCAGCTCGCATTCATCGACGCGGAGTTGCGCGGGCAGGTCGCGGGGTCGAATGAAAGCCGCTGGGGCAACCAGCTTGCCGCGGCGCAGGATCCGCGGTCGGCGGCGCGCGCCGTCATTTCGTATCTTCGCCCCCAGGGGTGGACCGCTCAGAACCCGGAGGGCGGTCATAACTGGGCTCTCCGATACGGGACCGCAAGGTCGTTGGCCGGAGGCCAGGCCATGGCACCGCCGGCAGTCATGCCGGGGCTAACGCGGCAGCAGATTGCGAGCATTGACGCTCCCGCGGCGGTGGATAATGGCGTCGGGCGAGGTATTGCGCCCCAGGAATTCCAGACGGCCGTCGCCGACGAACTGCCGATCGTGAACCAGGGCCAGACCACAGCCACGACGGCCGGCGGCCCCGACGATTTCCAGATGACGGCGAGCATGGCCCCGTCACAGCCAACGCCAGCCGGTGACATGCTGGAACGGGCGCCCCAGGCTTCGCAGCCTATCGCCGGCGACGATGCAGTTTGGGCTGAACGTCAGCGCCTGGCCGCTGTCGAGGACGCCAAACAGCGCGGCCTGCCTTGGGCTCCCGACACCTATTCGGCCGCGCCGAGCCCGCCGATACAGGCTCCAGTTCCCGCCGCACGGCCGGGCATCCTGGACGCGATGCGCCAGGAGGGGCCCGGCGACATCATGAATATGGCGCAGGCCGCCCCGACCGGCACCACCACAGCACCGACCGAGGCACCAGTGCCCGTGCCCCGGCCGGCGGCGCTCGGCGCGGCGGTGCCGATGGCGCGGCCCGACAGTTTGCCCCCAGGTGCGACGCCCGCAGGCCCGGCGGCGCTTCCGCGTCAGGACATCGCTCGCGCCCTCGGACTTTCCGAAAGTGAGCGTTTGGCGCTGCTGCGCGACGAGCAGAGCCTGGCACCGGGCGAGGCCGACAGGCTGCGCGGCCAGGCGCCCGTCGAGATGTTGGCGCCGGCGGCTGCGGCCGCGCCTGGCCAGGGCCTCGCCGGTGTCGGCAACCGGCTCCGCGAACTGATTATGGGATCGGCGGCACCAACTCGGGCAGCCGCTCAGTCCAGCGCATCGGGGGCCGTCTCCCCAGTTGCGGGCGCACAGCCATCTCCCTCGGGGCAGGATAGCGCCCGGATGGCAATCACTCGCGCGTTGTTCGATCCTAACCTGCCGCCCGAGTACAAGGCCTATTTGCAGCAGATCATCCAGCCTCAGGCCCCAACGATCGTGCCGGAAGGAGCGCGCGTGATTGACCGGACCGGACGCGAATTGGTTGGTGCCCAGCCCAAGGAAACAGACGACATTCGCAACTACCGCTCCTACGTCCAGCAAGAGACCGCCGCCGGCCGCACGCCGCTGAGCCAGTTCCAATGGGGCCAGCAGCGCAGGCAGGCCGGAGCGACGAACGTCAATGTCGGGGGCGGCAGCGACGCGCAGGTCTTCACCGCGATGGATGAAGGCGCAAAGGCGGCTCGCTCGGCCGCGACAGGTATCAGTTCTATCCATGAAGCCAGGCGGGCGGTGGAGGGCGGCGCCATCCTGGGGGCCGGCGCGGATGCCCGTCTAGCGCTCCAGAAGATCGGCGCCAGCCTGGGCATCGCCGACGTGTCGAAGATCACCAACACCGAAACCTTCCGAAGCGCGATTGCGCCCCAGGTCGCAGCCATCATGAAGGCGACGGTCGGATCGACGCAGATCTCGAACGCCGATCGCGAGTTCGCCGAGAAGGCGGCCGGCGGCAGCATCGCGCTCGACCAGACCAGCATTCTGCGCATGCTCGACATCATGGAGCGCGGTAGTCGCGTCATCCTCGACCAGCACAATCAGCGGCTGGAGACGGTCTACCCCGACGCGACCACACATCGCCGGGAACGCTCACTGTTCTCCGTTCCGGTGCCGGGCGAATATCGGCCGGCAGCACCCCCAGCCGTCGCGGCGCCGCCGGGCGCGTCGGCTCCCTCTGCGCCGCTTCCCCGCGTCCGATCGGTCGACGAGGCCCGGCGACTGCCGAGCGGTTCGCGGTTCATCGACCCGAACGGCATCGAAAGGACCGTGCCATGAGCGAATGGGACCAGTTTCCGGCAGCGCCGGCCGCATCGCCCCCGGCGGCGGCGGCGCCATCTGACAATTGGGACGCCTTTCCTGTGGCGTCACCGGCCGCTTCCGCGCCACCCTCTGTTGCGGCCGACGTCGCAAAGTCCGCGGGCATAGGCGCTGTCGAAGGCGGGATCAATCTCGCCACCATCCCCGGTACCCTGACGAACGCGGCCCGCTCCGCTTCCGGCTTTCTGCTCGACCAGACCTTGGGGCGCATCGAAAATCGAATTCAGCACGGCCACTGGGGTGCCACGACGATCTCGGGACAGCACGCCGCGCGACAGAACACCGAGAACTCTTTCACGCCCGAGAAGGTGCAGGGCGCGATCGAAACCGTCACGGGCCCCTTTTATCAGCCTCAGACGCGTGAGGGCGAAATCGCCCGCACGGCTGGCCGCAACGTGCCGTTTGCGCTCGCCGGTCCGGGCGGCGTGGCCGCGAAGGTTGCAATGGTCGCTGTTCCAACCGCGACGGAAGAGGGAGCCGCGCAGATCGCCCGGCAGACCCTTCCTTCGCTGGAAGGCCCGGCCCGAGCGGTCGGTGCGGTTGTCGGCGGCCTTGGAACGCTCGGCGCCGTGCAGCGCGGCCAGGCGGCCGCGGCTCAGCGGTCCGTGATCCGAGAGGCGCCGACGCGTGCGAGCCTTGAGGAGGCTGGTCATCGCGCTTATCGGGAGGCGGATGCGCTGGGGGTGCAAATTGCGCAACCCGCCATGGAGCGTATCGCAGGGGAAATCTCGGATGCCTTGAAGGCCAAGGGCGCGATCCGCGGCGAGGGCAACATGCCGAAGCTGATGGCCGCCGGTGACGAGATGTTCAATCTTTCGCGCACGGCGCCGACACTTGGCGAGCTGGGCGTGCTTCGCCAGACGATCGGCGATGCGGCAGGCTCGGCCGACAAGGCTGAACGGCGTCTCGGCATGGTCATGCAGAGGCGACTGGACGATGCGCTTGGAAATCTTCGCGGGGCGGATGTCGTCTCTGGGGACGCGCAGCGCGCTTCGCAGCTCCTAGGTGAAGCGCGGGCGAATTGGGCAGCGGCGCAGCGCGGCAAGACGATCGAGGATGCCATTACGAAGGCTCGCCGAAGGGCGGAATCCTCGAATTCTGGTCAGAACGTTGACAACACGCTGCGCCAGTCGTTTCGGTCGCTCGCCGAGAGCGAAAGGAAGATGCGCGGGTTCGATGCGGGTGAGCGCGCGGCAGTCGAAGCGGTCGTTTCGGGTTCTCGCACCCAGAATGCCGGGCGTCTCGCCGGGAATCTGCTGGCCCCGACAAACCCAGTCAACATGATCGGCTTGCTTGAGGCGGCAAGGGCAACGGGCATCCCAGGTGCTGCTGCAGCTGCAGGGGCGGCCGGGTATGTTTCGAAAGCGATGGCGAACCGAGCCACCCAGCGAAATGCAGATTTCGCGAAGGCCCTCGTTCTGGCCCGCCCGGCCGAAACAAACGGGTCAGTCCGATCGCTTGTTGCCAATATGCCAGAAATCGGAGCGCGCCGGCAGGCTCTCCTGCGGGCTCTCCTCGGCCAGCACGCGGCGAGCGCGATAAGCGCGCCAACGGTCAATCCAGCCCGTCAATAGGCCCGTCAGGAAAAGGGCGAGTATCCAGCCGACGACACCCGCTGCCGCACTCTTCTCGCTCCAGCCATAGGCCTGAGCGTGTAGCACCACGGCCAAGATTACGGCGCCCTGGAAGACGTACCACATCAGTCGTCATCCTCATCCGCCTTGATTTGACGCTCTAACTCTTGTTGCCCGAGAAAGAGGACCGGATTCAGCCTGCGCGCCAGAACTGCCAGGCCATATGAAATGCCACCAAGCAAGAACATCGCGGCCGACAAGCCGGCGCGGTCGACGGTGTATGGTTCGACAGCGAGTGACGCAGCAACACCCAGCGCTCCTATCGCGCAGGTGTCAAAAATCGCAGGAATGTCGTCCCGCGCCAGATACAAGATGCCGGCCGCCAAGCCGACTAGGCTGAATATTACTACCCAATCCGGCAGACCACTATTCCAGCCATAGATCACGGCGCTACCACCCTGAAATGCCCCATCCTCAAACTATGCCCCACCCCAAAGGAGCCCGCAATGCGAGTGAACACCGCCAGGGACAGGTCGCTGTGAAGCTCGTAATGATCGAATGGGTCGACAGCGCTCAGCCCATTGCCGCATGGCAGTTCATGGCTGATCTACCCAAGCCTAAAGCCCACCGCTGCCAGACCGTCGGCCATTTGATCCATGATGGCGAGGATGCGAAGGTGATTGCGCTGAGCGTGGCCCGCGGTGCGAACGGAAAGAAATGGGACCAGGCGGCCGGCGTGACCGTGATCCCATCCCGCTCTGTAATCCGGATGGAGACTATTTCTTCTTGTCGGGCTTCTGCGTCAAAGCAGAAGCGGCGATCGTCTTAATCTCTTTTTTCGTCACCGAGGCCGGATCTTTCAGCGCCTTCGATGCAATTGACGCGACCTTTGTCGATGTCTTCTCGTTCTTCGGCATAACGCCCTCCCTAGTTTGGCAAGAGCATCCTTGCTGGGCCGCAACTGGGAGTCGAGTTCCGTAAAGCGCCGGATCAGGGCTTCAGGAGGCCTTGCCCAATCAGCCAGTCGCGCAGGGCGTAGCGGATCGCCCCCGCTTTGTTGAACCCGTTTTCCCCGGCGAACTGCTCGATGGCCGCAATCAGCGAAGCGTCATCCTCTTCGGTCGCTCCACCCACAAGCCGCAGTTCGGCATGCAACGCCCTCGCAACGTCGCCGGACGCTTCGACTGCCGCTTCAAGCCGCTGGATCAGGACCAGCATGCCAATCGGGTTTAAGTCCCCGGCCGCTTTTTCGAAGGTGACGTTGAGCCGAGCAATAATCTCGGCATTCATCGACCGGCCGCTTGCCTTTGCCGCGTCGGCGACGCGATCGCGCATCCCGTCTGGCATCCGGACAATGAACTTGTTTTGGTCTCTGGTTGGCACTGACATTCCTACAGCATAGTGGCAATTGGGCATATGGAAATGATGCCCAATGGGCACTAATGCCCTATTGCCATCATGATGCCCATGTGCCATATCATGCGGACTGAATGATCGGCATTGGGAGGCTCATATGACAGCACCAAGCCGGGAAACGGACAAGATCATGGTTCGTCTTCCCGAGGGGCTTCGGCAGAAACTCAAGGATCTCGCCCAGCGCAATCATCGCTCGGTGAATGGGGAAGTCGTTTTCCAGCTGGAGCGGGCTTTGAATACGGCGGACGAGGCAAGCGCGGTTCGCCCGAACTGATTTCAAAACAAACAGGCCGCTGCGCGAGTACCAGTCGCACAGCGGCCCTACCGAAACGCGATCCTTAGGAGATCAGCGAATGGCTACGGTCATCCCTATCACACGCCGAATTGCCGTTGGAGGGGGGCTCGCGGCTTCCGCCATGGCCATCACCGGCGGCGCGACGGCTGCGCCGCAATATCTCATCTCCCCGGCCTGCATGGAGTTCTTCCACAAGCTGATCGGTTTCATCGAGCGGGCGCCCCAGGGTTTCACGGCCTGCGTCGATTTCGACCGGAGCTTTTGGTACTACTGGGCCGACGATCTCTGCGAGGCGGACGCTTGGAAATATCCGAATGTCTGCGTCATGCGGCGGGAGATGCTGCCCAATCTGAGGGCCGCCATCTCTTCCGGCGTGTGGGAGGTCTGAGATGGGCCCGAGCACACGTCGGAACTTCATTGCAGGCGCCGCGGCGCTGGCCGTGCCGGTGGCCGCCGTGCCCGCAGAATTGGCCGCCCCGGCATCACCCTACGCGGCCGAGGTCGCTGAGATGCGGCGCATTCAGGTTGCCATCGATCAGGCGAACGACGAATGCAAATTCTATCAGGCAGAGACGCGCGGTCTGTCGCAGGACGATGACCCCAGGGTCATCGCCTGGAATGCTGCGACAGACCGCGTCAGGCAGTTGAGCATCGAATTCGACGACATCCGCTGGCGGGTAATCCGCGACCTCTGCAAGGCGGCGGGCGTCCCCTACTGACCCTCTGACATCCCGTAATTCGCCTCTGGCAGGGCGATGGCGCGAACCGAGCTTCACAGCGCCCGGTATCGCGAGAGCGAACCCGTGCGCCGGGCCTGCCAGGGCCGGGCGTTGTGGAGACTGAAAAATGGCAAAATCACCAACCAAGGAAGTCGGCATTGAACTGCCGGCGCTGAATATCGGGGTGATGGAAGTCGTCCTGATCGGCGATTCGCCGCTGATCGTCCACGCATGGAGCCGGAAAGCCCGGCTCGAAATGTTGGGCAAACAAATGAAACAGGCGCGCGGCGCCAAGGAGGCAAAGGACCCGCGCGCGGATTTCGAATCGTCGCTCTATCGCATGGGCGATGGCGGCTTCGGCTTCCCGTCCGTGGCGTTCAAGAACGCGGCAGTCACCGCTGGCACATCGGTGTCCGGCCTAACCAAGATCCAGGCGCGGCAGGCATTCCATGTGCTCGGCGAAGCTGTCGACGTCGAAGGAGCCTTTGACGGGGCTCGCTCGCGCGTCGATCTCGCGCGGATCATGGGCGCGGAACCCGCGATGCGCGAAGACATGGTTAGGGTCGGCATGGGCGTCGCCGACCTCCGGTATCGAGGCGAATTTGTCGACTGGCACGCCAAGATCCTCGTTCGGTTCAACGCCAACGTCCTGAGCGAAGCGCAGATCCTCAACTTGCTGAATACGGCAGGCTTCGCGGTCGGCGTCGGCGAATGGCGCCCGGAGAAGGACGGTCAATACGGCATGTTCCACGTCGCGACCGAGGTCGATCTGGCCGCGCTCAATCGGAGGATCGCAGCATGAGGGTCGCAGGCTTCGAATTCGCCGAAGGCGCTCGGTTCCAGCCCGGCGACCACCCCGATGCCAACGCCGTCGGCGCGCATATCGAATTGCTCCGCGCGCAGCAGCACGGCGAACTGACGCCGCAGGATATTCTTGCGGACGCCAGGAACCACAACAGCCCGCTGCACTCGTTTTTCGAATGGAATGATGGTGCGGCAGCCGAGCAATATCGCCTTCAACAGGCGCGCGGCCTGATCCGTGCCGTTGTGGCGATCTATGTCAGCGAGGCCAAGCCGGCGGTCAGGACGCGAGCCTACGTCCACATCGCAGAAGCCGGCGCGCCGCACTATCGCTCGGCGGATCATGCGATGAGCATGCAGAAGACCCGGGCGATGGTCCTGCAACGTGCTTGGCAGGAATTGCAGGCTTGGCGTAAAAGATATGCTGATCTCAAGGAATTCTCCGATCTGTTCGAGGTCGTGGACAAGACGGTTCCTCGCATCCCGCTGAAAAGCGGCAAGCATTGACGGCAGCGGTTACGGCGAGAGTTCCGTTATCAACCTCGCGACCTTCGGGTTTTCAGGGCAGTTGAGGCTAGGCGAGGCCTGGCGAGGTAAGGCAGCGCATGGCGGGGCGCCGCAAGGCAGGCATGGCCTGGCAAGTCGAGGTAAGGCGGGGCCACGCATGGCGTGGCTCGGCACGCTGAGGCCGGCAACGGAGTTACGGCGCGAGTTCTCCACTCAACCGCGCGCCCCTAGGGGTTTCGAGGCAGGCATGGCAAGTCAAGGCGACGCACGGCGCGTCGTGGCACGGTCAGGCAGGCAAGGCACGGCTAGTCTTGGCGGGGCGCGTCATGGCGCCACAAGGCAGGCATGGCCCGGTCGGGCAAGGCGGGCCGCGGCGGGGCATGGCTAGGCAGGCCCCGGCAGGCTCACCGATCAGCATCAATCAGGGCGGTCCTTCGGGGCCGCCCTTTTCTTATGGAGAGACCAATTGCCCAGAAATGGCAGCGGAATTTACTCGCCACCGCCAGGAACTTTGCTGACACCCAATACTCTGGCCGATGCGGCCGCGCTCGAAACGCGCCTTTCCGACATCGGTGCCGAGATCAGCGCGTCGATGCCCCTGAACGGCGTGCGCCCGATGACAGCGCCGCTGCTGGCCGTGCCCGGTTCTGCCGCCGCCCCCGGGCTTGGGTTCTCCGGCGATACCTCGAGCGGGCTGGCGCAGGTCGCCGGCCGGACGGCTCTGGTCAAAGGCGGTGTCGCCGGCATATCGTCTTCGGCCACGGACGTGCAGGCCCATCTGCCCATGACGGTTGGAACGCTCACGGTGACGACCGGCTTGACCGGCCCCGGCGTGGTTCCGCCTGGCGCCATGATGGAGTTCGGCGGGGCGGCGGCTCCGACTGGCTGGCTGTTCTGCGATGGCTCTGCGGTCTCGCGATCGACCTTCGCGGCCCTGTTCGCCGCGATCGGTGTCTTGCACGGTGCCGGCGACGGATCGACGACGTTCAACCTGCCTGACACCCGAGGATCCGTCACCGCGTCCCCGGACAACATGGGCGGCGTCAACGCCAACCGTATGACCTCCGCCGGCGCGCCCGCGACGACCGTTGGCGGGCGCTACGGCGCTGACACGCATACGTTGACCGGCGCGCAGACTGGCCCACACGCCCACACCGGCACGACCGATAGCGCGGGCGCCCATATCCACACTGTTCCGGCCACAGGGCCGACATCGAGCCTGGGCTTCGGGAGCAACATCGTGGCTGTGGCTGGCGGCGGCCCGAGCATGTCCACCGATAGTGCCGGCGCGCACGTCCACCCCTTCACGACCGCGTCGGCCGGCGGCGGCGCCGCGCACAACAACGTGCAGCCCACCCTGTTCATTCCCAAGATCATCAAGACCTGAGAGGTCCGCCATGACGGTCAATATCGGCCCGGCAGGGCGGTCCTACTCTCTCCCGGTGAACAGCTTCACGAATGCCGCGTCCGGGCAGGTCATCTCGCCGTCTGACGCGAATACGTCGCATGCCGACATCGCGGCGGGGCTCAACACCGCGCTGGCCTATGCCCAGATCGATGGCCAGCGTCGACGGATGGGCGTCCAGGCCTATACCGCCACGCCGCCGGGGTCTCCGCTGGATGGACAGGTCTGGCTCGTCAACACGGGCGGGACGGGAGTGTTTGCCGGCAAGGACAAGAAGTTCGCGGCGTTTCTTTCCGCATCCTGGTTCTTTTTCGATCCCGTAGCCGGCGATGAGGCGGTTATCGTCGCAACCCGACAGGGCTTTGTCTATGACGCGGCCGGTGTCTGGCAACCAGGGCCGGCGGTGCCGCTGTCGTCCACGACGGCCGGCCGGCTCGCGCGTTTCACCGACACGACGGGAGGGATCGGGCAGTCTCTGACGAGCGAGGATGCGAGCGGGAACCTAGGCGTGGGTGTCGCCGCGTCGGCCGCGGCGCGGCTGGATCTGCTCGCCAGCGCGAACGTCACTGCACGGTTTCTCTCGTCCGGCCTCTATTCCCAACTGCAGATCGGCCACACAGGTACGGGCGCTGTTACCTGGGCAATGTCGACCGGCGTCGGCAGTGGTACCAGCATTTTCGGCATTTCGAACATCACGGGAGGAATTACTCCCCTCGTCATAGACCCGGCCGGCAAAATCGGCCTCGGGGGCAATATCATCCCGGCCGCGATACTAGATGGGGGCGTGTCCGGAACGACGCAGACCTCCCCCATATTCTCAGCGCGTGGCCAGCCAAACTCATTCGAATGGGGTCATCAGAATGGGGCCGGATACGCGTGTACGTTCGGATTTTTCTCCGGGAGCGGACAGCCCTATATCGCGCTCAATGCCGAGGCCGGCACCACTGCAAACACGTTCAAAACGCGCGGCGTCGTCGGGCGCGTGCTGTTGGGCGACAATGCCGGTGGCCTGCAAATCGGCCGTGTCACGTCGGCGAACGCCGACAACCAAATCCTGACCGTTGATTTGACTATCGACGCGGCCGGGACCGTCCGCATCGGCAGCGCTAGCATTCGTCTGAAATCCTACACCGTCGCAACGCTGCCTGCTGCCTCGGCTGGCGACATCTGCTGGTGCAGCAACGCCCGCAAAAACGGCGAGGCCGCCGCCGCTGGCACCGGCTGCGAGGTGCGCTTCGACGGCACCGCCTGGCGCTCGCTCGACAATACCGCCGGTCGCTACATCACCGCCATCGCCTGATCTGGAGATCACCATGTCCTATCTCTACGAAATGCTGGTGCGCGGCAACGCGGCCGGGCTCGCCGGCGCGCATCAGGTGCGCGCGGTCGATGTCGTCGACCAGGTCAGCGGCCAGACCCGCACGACGATTTTCGACCCGACGCCGCTTGATCTGGCGGATGTCGGCGCCCTGCTCGGTACCGAGTTTGCGACGCTGGCCAACGACAATGCCGCGATCAAGGCGGCGCGCGATACCGCCATGGCCGAGCGGGACGCAGCCGTGCAGGCCAAGGCCGCCGCCGAGACTGCCGCCGCGTCGGCCGCCACCACGGCCGCAGCCCGCATCGCCGACCTCGAGGCGCAGATCGCGGCGCTCACCGCGCCGCCGGCGGTCGCCCGAACCTACAAATCCGACATCTGGCAGCGCGCCACCGACGACGAGGCCGAAATCATCCTCGCCGGTCTCAACGCCCAGCCGCTGCGGCTGCGCCGCATGTTCGACGACGCCCCCTATCTGGCTCACGACAACGAGCAGTTCTCCGCCTTGCAGGGGGCATTCGTCGCCGCCTTCGGCGAGGCCCGCGCCGCCGAGCTGCTGGCGCCGAGCGCCTGACCTGATCCGCATCGCCTGACATTCCGGCCTGGCGCCATTCGCGCCGGGCCGCGGCCGGCTGCGCCATCCCCTCACAACCGAGAGACCCTGCCATGACGATCATGGTCACCGCCGCGACGCTGCGGCGCATTTCGCCTGTGGCGAATGCCGGCATCATCGATCACCTTGGGCCGGCCTTGACCGCCGCCTTTCCGGCCGGGGGCATCACCACCGATCGGCGCGCCGCGCATTTCCTGGCCCAGGCCGCCCATGAGAGCGACGGCTTCAAAACCCTGGTCGAGTATGGCGGCTCCGGCTATTTCGACCGCTATGACGGCCGAAGCGATCTCGGCAATACCCAGCGTGGCGACGGCGCGCGCTATCGGGGCCGGGGCATCTTTCAGCTCACCGGCCGGGCCAATTACCGGCTGTTCGGCGCCAAGATCGGCGTCGACCTCGAGCGCTTGCCGGAGCGCGCGGCCGAGCCCGACATCAGCGCCAGGACGGCCATCGCCTATTGGGGCGCGCGGGGCCTCAACGCCTTCGCCGACAAGGACGATGTCAGGTCGATCACCAGGCGCATCAATGGCGGCTTCAACGGCCTTGCCGACCGACAGGCCAAGCTGATCCGCGCCAAGGCGGCGCTGCAGGGCCGCTCCGGCGCCGAGGCCGTGACCGAGATCCGGAGCGAGGCGACGGCCGCCAAGCGGTCCGCGGCCAGGACGGCCACGGGGGCCGCAGGTGCGGCGACGGCCGGCACCGGCGCGGTCGTTGCCCCCAAGCCGGAGGCGCCTGCCGACAGCTCGCCCATGGTCGCCGGCGTGGTCATCGCGCTGGTGTTCGGCGGCGCCTTCGCCTTCCTCGCCTGGCGCGCGTGGTCGCAGAACCGAGACGCCAAAGCCCTCACCCTCAACGCAGCCCAGGGAGCCGGAGAATGAGCAGCGTTTTCGACGACATCGCGAAAAAGATCGCCAGCGCGGGCGCCCCCATGCTCGGCGGCCTGATCGGCACCGCCATTGGTGGCCCGGCCGGTGCTCTGGCCGGCTCGCTCGCCGGCAAGGCAATGGAGGCCGTCGCGGAGAGCCTTGGCACCGATCCGACGCCAGCTGCGGTCGGCGCGGCGATCGACACCGACCCCGGCGCAGAAGCGAAACTGCAGGCGGCCGAAGCCCGCGCCGGCGAGATGGTCCGGCTGTGGCAGATGGAGGCGCAGCGGGTGAGCGATGCCCAAGCCGCGGAGATCGCCCAGGGCTTCACCGGCTGGCAGATCATGCGGATTTTCATCCAGGTCATCGTCTGGGGTGGCTGGACCGTCATCGGCCTCTGCGCGGTGTTCGGCGGCAATTGGGGTGTTCGGCCGCTCGTGCCGCTGTCCGAGATGATCAGCGCCTGGGGCACGGTCACGACCGTCTGGCTGATCGTCTTCCACGGCGGCCACACCGCGAAGGAGATTATCCCGGCCCTCAAATTCGGGAAGGCGCGATGAGACCGGTGCGGATCAATCCCGAGATCAACATCTGGTCGATCCTCGCGACGTTGGTCATGGCGGTCGGCATCGGGACATGGCTGCAGGCCGATGTCCGCGACCTCAAGGCGGAGGACGCCAGGATCATGACCGACATCCGCGACCGCGAGAGCCGGGTTACGCGCCGGCTCGACGCGGTCGAGGGCCGGCTCGACCGAACCACCGAGGATGTCGCCACCATCAAGGGCGACATCCGGGTGATCAGGCAGATCCTCGAGGGCAACCGATCGAGGCCGCCGTAACCGTCTCAGTGCAGTGCATGCCCCTTTGGGCGCTTCCTCCCACGCTGACCCGGCCGGTTCGGCCGGGTCTTTTTTGTCGATCGCCGCTGGGTTGCCTTGCCAGATCGCATTGCACGGATTTGTTGCGTGATGCTATCTCCCCAAAGGTAACGCGGCCTGGCGGGAGCTAACGATGTCTATAGCGAGGGCCAGTTCGGAACCGCGGCGACAGCTGGCGGCCTCGGCGGTACGGCCGCAAATGCTGATCGCGATCGGTCTTGCCGCTGTCTCAACCTATGCGGTCTTCTTCGCCCTGCCGGTTCTTGCTGGCCGTTTAGCTTTCCCGTTCTTCCTGGAGCAGGCGGAGGCGACGACGCACTACCTGGTCGCGCTCGTTCCGAGCCAGCCCATCTATCAATTCGTTCAACGGGCCGACGCCCTTTCGCAGACATCGACGATCTATCAGCCGGCGCTCTATTACCTGTTGCGGCTGCTGCCGCGCAGTTGGGCTGCCGACCCGACCGTCCTGCGAACGGTATCCTTCCTGCCGCCATTGGTGCTTTCAGCTATTCTTGTCGAGATCGCATTCAGGCGGCGGTTCCAGTTGACCTATGTCGGGCTCATCTGGGCGGTCATCTACCTGGCGCTATTTCCCATCCAGGCATGGATGGACCAGGCGCGAGCTGATGCCCTTGTCGTGTTGAGCGCTATCGTGGTGTTCTTCGCCACTTCCTTGGACGATAGCCGTTCCAAGTTCATCTGGGTCGGCGTCGCGGTTGCCTGCGCCTTTATGGTCAAGCAGCCAGGGATTGCCTTGATAGGTGTGCCCGCTGCGCTGGCGATCACGGATCGGCGATATATCCTGTCCGTGGCCGTCGCAACCCTCGGGATCGCACTATTTCTTTTGGGGATGGCGGGGCTCTATGGAGAGGCCTATTTTGTATGGGCGCTTCGGACACCGGCAACGACACCTTATCACTTGATTGATAGCCTTGTGAGCGCCCGCTGGTACCTTGCGCGTACGCCCACCGCAGCGGTCGGCCCGACGGTATTCCTGGTGAGCGCGTGGCTACACTCGCGCGACCAGATCGCCCGAGCCGCCCCGCTTCTTTTAGTCTGTGGCGCCGTGTTCGCGATGGCGTTCATTCCAGCCGGGAAGACCGGCGGTTGGCAGGGCAATTTCGCGATATTCACCTTGGTCGGGACGGTGCCAGCCGCCGCGCTATTACGCGCAGCACTAGGTGATGTCCGTTGGCGCGACGCTCTCGCCGGCACAATCATCTTGATCTCGCTGGCCTTCTGCATCTACCGCGCTGAGATCTCCGACCGGCGCGCCGAGAGCATGCCGCAGATCTCAGACGTTCGAGCTCGTGCGGAGTTGGCGCAGATCGCACTCGCTGTTCCCGGCGACTTCTGGACCACCACATGGCCGGAGGTCGACCGTCTGGCCGGCAAGATCCTGAAGGCCCCGCTTCAGCAAATCTGTGAGGGTACCCTTCGATGCCATCATGAGGTCGCCCCGCCTGAGACGACTCCTCCTCGAAGTGAGATTTGGGCGCGCGTAACTGCCCGCGAATTTGAGGCAATCGCTATGCCGTCGAACTTGAGAATTGAAGGCTTCTCCGCGGCACTGGCCAAAGCCTATCTGTTCTGCTTTTCGCTGCGCCAGCATCACCAGCTGCGAAACTTGCAGGGTGAACCGCTTTGGCCATCCGAGATCTGGACGGCCACGCAGGCGACCTGCGACGACCTTCGCCAGCGCTTCGGGTATTGATACTGTTCGGCGCGCGGGAACCCCTTCCGGCCTCGGCCAGTTGTCGATTCGCCCCGGCCGGAGTTGCGTGATGCCCTGGAGCGACCGACTGCCGCGTGAGATCCAGGTTGGAGACCAGCGGCTCGCCACCCTGCGCGATGCAGCCCAATATCTTCAGGCGCATTTCGCGACCGTCAGCCGCAACGCCATGCTTGAGGGCGCGATCGAGGATCTGATGCGCGCCGCCGAGAGCGGCAAGGCAGCCGATCGCCGGCAGGCAGCCGACCAGGTCGCGTCGTTCCTGGTGTCGGTGCGGCATTTGGACGAGCGACCCGCCGGCCGCCGATCAAGCGGCGATATCCCCCAGCGGATCGCCGCCATGCTCACCGGCAAGCGTAAGCGGCGGAATTAGCCCCGGAGCCGCGGTTTCACCGCCGCCCGAACTTCTCCGCCCGGGCTGGCTGGAACGACAGGTGATTGCCCCCGCACTGGCTGCAGCGGAGCCGCACCTTATAGGGCAGCAGCTCCAGATCATCGAGCATGCTCGCCCGCATCCGCCGCCAGGTGACGTAGGCAAGGTGTCGGCACCCGGTCGTGTTGCAATAGACCCAGGCGCCCTCCTGGCCTTCCGCCACGCAGTGCGAAACGGACATCCGGCGCCGGACCATCAGGGCCGCGCCATGCCGGGATATCGAGCGTGGCTCCAGTCCGGGAAAATATGGAATTGTCGGTTGCCGCAGACGGTGCAGCGGAACTTGAACAGCCGAGGGATGTCGACGAATGCCCAGTCGTCCTGGACCGGCAGCTCCTCCCAGCGGAGCTTCCTGACGTGCCTGCAGCGTTCGTTGCCGACGTACCCGTTGCAGATCACATCGAACCCAATGTGCCCTTCGGCGCGCATCTCGCCGATCGTGGGCCGCGGTCCGTCATATCGCGATTGCCGCCGGGCCCGATTGATCTCCCATTCGTGCGCCGGGGTCAGCCGATCCATGGCGGGCCCCATCACGCTGCGCGGCCAGGCGCCGGCGGCCGTCGCACGTAGCCGCTCGACGCCTGCCGCTCCAGATCGGCAGCCAGCGTGCGGATGTCGGCCAGCAGCGCTCCGATCGCCGCGCGGAGATCGCCGCCAAATTCGGCGATCACGGCGTCGACCTCATCCTCCGTCGGCCCATCATCTGCTTTGGGAACGGCTCCGCCGCCAGGCTGCTCGGCCATGGTTGTGATCCACAATTTGACTCTGATGTTCTATTTATGTTCTCATTTCCTGGTAGGACGCAAGTCCCATTCGAGCGATCCCCAGGAGGTGATCATGGCCAGGACGACCTATTACGTGATGCAGCCGTTTCGGCTGGTCGACGGCGAGACTGTGCCCGGCGAGCCGATCGAAAAGCGCAGCGCCGAATCCGCGCGGACCTCGGCGCGCCTGGCGGCCGCCGATGACGACGCCGGCGCCGTGGCGTTCGCGCGCAGCGGTGATCCCGACCTGGGTGATTTCGACGAGGCAATCATTCTCGCCAAATTCGGCATCGTGCCCGACGACCTGGCCATGGTGCAGGGCTGACGGGCCATCTTGTGCGAGCGCCGCGGTTCGCGGCAGAGTGCCGGGCATGTGCAACCTCTACAGCGTGACAACCAACATCGAGGCGATCCGGGCACTGGTGAAGGCCATGACGGTGGCGCCCGAGGCCGGCAATTTCCCGCCGATGCCGGCCGTGTTCCCCAATTACTTGGCGCCGATCGTCCGGAACAGGGATGGCATCCGCGAGCTGACCCGGGTTCAATGGGGTATGCCGACATCGTCGAAGGTGCAGTTTGACCTGGCGAAGGCCCGGGCGGCGAAGATAGCCAAGAAGCGGGGCGCTCCGATATCGGACGAGGAATTTACGGAACTCCTCCGCCTCGAGCCGGACACGGGCACGACGAACATCCGCAATATCGACAGCAAGCACTGGAAACGCTGGTTCGCTCCAGAATTCCGCTGCGTCGTGCCGTTCAATTCGTTCAGCGAATTCAGCAAGCCGCACGGCGGCGATATCTGGTTCGCCTTCGACGATTCGAGGCCGCTGGCATTTTTCGCAGGGCTGTGGTGTCCGCAGTGGACGAAGGCACTGACTTTGCGCGACGGCCCGATCACGACCGATCTATTCGGATTTCTGACGATCGACCCCAACGATGTGGTCAAACCTATCCACCGCTTGGCCATGCCCGTAATCCTCACGACGCCAGAGCAAATTGAGATCTGGATGACAGCTCCGTGGGAAGAGGCGGTGAAGTTGCGCCGGCCGCTGCCTGATGGGGTCCTGAAAGTCGTGGCGACCGGCGTCAAGAAAGACCCGGCGGACTGAGGCATGGCCAAATTCGAGCCGCCATGGCGCTACGCACACCACCCCGGATATGCCTTCGTCATCAAGGATGCGACCGGTCGGAAAATGTTCGCCGTCGAATATTCGCGCGACCAGGTCGCCAATCCCGATGCCCTGACCCGCGATGAGGCCGAGGGCCTGGCGAAGTGGATCGTCAGCACGCCGGAGCGATATGCAGAGGCGTGGAAGGCTGAGGCGGCGAAGTTGGGTGCGAGCGCCGTCAGCCGGAAGCGCGACGAACGGGGAGGGTAGGGCGGCCGGTCGAAGAGCCGCTTCTCCGATGCAGTGCTGTATACAGGGGCCGAAAAACAGAGCGAGAACGGGTTTTCAGCGTTCCTCACGGTTCCGCAAAGGTTCACATCTGTTCCGGTGGCCCCTGCAAACAGGCGCCCCAGCAATTCCAATACGTTAGGTTCGTCAGAAATTAACCCGACCTTAACGGCGGGTCTTCACCCTTTCCCGAATCGAGACATCGCGTCTGGAAGGCCGTGCAGTCCCATGACCACCATTCTCATTTGCGACGACGATCCCGTTCAGCGCCGCCTGATCGAGGCGATGGTGCGCAAATTCGGCTATGAGGTCCGGATCACCGAGAACGGCGAGCAGGCCATGCGGGTGCTGGCCGAGGACGCCGATGCCATCGATCTCCTGATCCTCGATCTGGTCATGCCCGAGCGCGACGGCATGGGCGTGCTCGCCGCCATGCGCGAGGAGGGCATCGCCAAGCCGGTGATCGTCCAGACCAGCCAGGGCGGCATCGATACGGTGGTCAATGCCATGCGGGCGGGGGCCTCCGACTTCGTGGTCAAGCCGGTTGGCGCCGAGCGCCTGTCGGTGTCGATCCGCAACGCGCTGAAGACCGAAGCCCTGGTCGCCGAGGTGCAGCGGCTGAAACGCAAGGCCGAAGGCACTCTCGGCTTCAAGGACATCGTCACCCGCTCGGCCCGCATGGGGCCGGTGCTGCGCATGGCCGAAAAGGCCGCCGGCTCGATGATCCCTGTCATGATCGAGGGCGAGAGCGGCGTCGGCAAGGAATTGCTGGCGCGGGCCATCGCCGGTTCCGGTGAGCGGCGTGCCAAGCCCTTCGTGGCGGTGAATTGCGGCGCGATTCCGCAAAACCTGGTCGAATCGATCCTGTTCGGCCACGAGAAGGGCGCCTTCACCGGCGCCACCGACAAGCATACCGGCAAGTTCGTCGAGGCCCATGGCGGCACGCTGTTCCTCGACGAGGTCGGCGAGCTGCCGCTCGAAACCCAGGTCAAGCTGCTCAGGGCGATCCAGGAGGGCGAGGTCGATCCGGTGGGCGCCAAGCGCAGCATCAAGGTCGATATCCGCATCATCTCGGCGACCAACCGCGACCTGATCAAGGCGGTGAAGGAAGGCCGGTTCCGCGAAGACCTCTATTACCGGCTCTGCGTGTTCCCGATGACGCTGCCGCCGCTGCGCGAACGCGCCGACGATATTCCCGATCTCGTCAGGCACTTCCTGGCGCGCCTCGCGGCCGAGGAGGGCAAACGCATTCGCGGCGTCCAGCCAGCCGTGCTCGGCCTGCTGCAGGCCTATTCCTGGCCCGGCAATGTCCGCCAGCTCGAGAACACCGTGTTCCGCGCCGTGGTGCTGTGCGACGGCGACGAATTGACGATCGCCGATTTCCCGCAGATCGCCGCCCAGGTCGAGGGCTACGAGGTGGTGGTCCCGCTCGCGCCGCCGGCGCCGCCGGCCCCGGTGGTGGCGACCCAGCAGGGCCATGTCGCGACGCCGGCGATGATCGTGCCGGGAGCCTCCGTCGGCCTGCTCGACGAGGCCGGCCATGTCCGGCCGATGGACGCGCTGGAAACCGAGGCGTTGAAATTCGCCATCGAGCATTATCGCGGGCAGATGTCGCAGGTCGCCCGGCGCCTGGGGATCGGCCGTTCGACGCTCTATCGCAAGCTCAAGGATCTGGGCATCGAACAGGGCGAAGCCGAGGCCGAAGGGGTGTGACCGCAAAGCCTCGGGTGCCCGGGAAACGCCTCGCAAACCCGCGCTCTCGCTTGATTTCTGCCGATTCACGTGTTCGAAAAAGTCATTGCTTGCGGCCGTAGCCGCGGTCCAGGGGATTCACATGCGGCTTCGGTCGACGGTCCTGTTGTTCGCCCTCCTGGGAGTGGGCTTTTCCGGGCCGTCGCGGGCCGAAGGCGTCGAGACGTTCCGGCTCGCCGACTGGGAGGTCGAGGCGGCGATCCCGCAGCCGGCGCTGGATGCCGTCGGGCCGCTCACCGCGGCCGATTTCGGACTGCAGGCCTTTCCGCCGTCGCCGCTGATCGGCGAGCATTCGCAGACCGATCCGGCCATTGCCGGCGTGCCGCTGGCCGATGACGAGCATCCGGACACGGCGCTGGCGCCGCCACCGGTCATTCCGGAGCCTTCTGCCGCGGAACTCGCCGCCATCCCCGACGACCCGCCGAGCCTGGTCGAGAACGGCCAGCCGGATCCGGCGATCACGGTCCAGCGCGTCGCGCAGGCCCTGCAGAACCTGCTGACCCGGGCCGGCCCCGAGCGGGCGGCGCAGCAGGCCTTCGCCACCTTCTATTCCGAGCGTCGCTACGAGCCGCTGTTCGTGCAGGACGGCGTCCTGTCGGCGCGCGGCCGGGCGGTGCTGACCCGTCTCGGCCAGGCCGGCGACGACGGTCTCGACCCGACCGCGTTCCGGATCGCGCTGCCCGAGGGCAGCCGCAATGCGGAAAGTGTCGCGCGGCTCGAAATCGCGCTGGCCCGGGCGGTCGCCCTCTATGCCGCCCAGGCTTCGGGCGGGCGGACCGATCCGGCCAAGCTGTCCGGCTATTTCGACGTTCACCCGCCGCGCATCGAGACGGCGCAGGCGCTCGGCGATCTCGCCAAGGCGACGGACGCGACCGCCGCGGTCGAGGCTTTCAATCCGCCGCACGAGGGCTTTCGCCGGCTGCGCGCCAAGCTGATCGAAATGCGCGGCGAGCGCCGCGAGATGACCGACACGCCGGTGGTCCGGCGGACCGTGCTGCGCGAGCGCGACGTGGTCGCCAACCTGGAGCGCTGGCGCTGGCTGCCACGCGATCTCGGCCAGGCCCATATCTGGGTCAACAGCCCGACCTACGCGGTCGACGTGGTGCAGAACGGCCGGGTCATCCATCACACCCGCGCGGTGATGGGCCGGGCCGAGACCCAGACGCCGATCTTCTCCGACGCGATGAGCCACATCGTGTTCAATCCCTATTGGCACGTGCCGCATTCGATCGTCCGGCGCAGCATGCTGAGCGGCGCCGCGCGCAATGGCGGCTATTTCGCCCGCCGCGGCATCCAGGTGGTGCAGGGCGGCCGGGTGGTGGACGCCTCCACCATCAATTGGGGCGCCGCCAATATCGGCCGCTACGCCTTCCGCCAGCCGCCGGGGGCGGCCAATGCGCTGGGCAAGATGAAATTCATGTTCCCCAACCGGCACGCCATCTATCTGCACGATACGCCGTCGCGGCAATATTTCGGGCAGAGCTACCGCGCCTTGTCCAATGGCTGCGTGCGGGTCCAGAATCCCGAGGCGCTGGCCGAGGTGCTGCTCAATCTCGGCCTGCCGGGCGAGACCTGGACCTCGGCGCGGATCCAGGGACTTTATGGCGCCAATGAGCGCACCGTGCGCTTCCGCCAGGCGGTGCCGATCCATCTGGTCTATTTCACGATGACAGTGGATAGCTCCGGCGCACTCGTTGAATACGACGATATCTACGGACACAATGCCCGCGTGCGGGCGGTTCTGGCCAGCGCTCGGGGGTGACTTCACGCAACCGTCGCTGATGGATGGCATCATGATCCGGCATGATTTCGCCACAGTCGGTGCTTACCGGTCACGCGTCCGTGAGCCGGGGCAAAGTGAGTCCCGGAACACGACTCAGGGTTCTTTAACCGTTCCCGACGATGATGTGTTCACCATGTGCCGGGCGATTCCGGCGGAGAGTTCATTCCTTCGTCCGCAGACAGAGCCCAGTTCAGTATCGTGAAACAATCCTCCCCAACCATCTCCGACTTCGTTTCTCAGCGTGTGCTGCGCACCGCATCAACGGTCGTGATGGGCTTCGGGTTCCTGCTCTTCGGCATCGGTCAGACCCAGACGGTCGTCGCCAATGGCGACACGCGGACGCTGCAGCTGGTCCATCGGCACACGGGCGAGGAATTGCTGATCACGTTCAAACGTGACGGCCGCTACGACCAGGAAGCGCTGAACAAGCTCAACTGGTTCCTGCGCGACTGGCGCACCGACCAGCCGACGCGCATGGACCCGGGCCTGTTCGACGTGATCTGGGAAGTCTATCGCGGCGTCGGCGGCCAGGCCCCGATCAACGTGCTCTCGGCGTTCCGCTCGGAAGGCACCAATGCCATGCTGCGCCGGCGTTCGCGCGCGGTCGCCCAGCACTCTCAGCATATCCAGGGCCGGGCGATGGATTTCTTCATCCCCGGCGTTTCCATGACCCGGGTTCGCGAGGTCGGCCTGCAGTTGCAGCGCGGCGGCGTCGGTTTCTATCCGGGCTCGGCCAACCACTTCATCCATCTCGACACCGGTTCGGTCCGTCATTGGCCGAAAGTGTCGCGTGATTATCTGGCCCGCCTGTTCCCGGATGGGCGTACCGTCCATATTCCGGCCGATGGCCGCCCGATGCCCGGCTTCGAGACGGCGCTCGCCATGGTCCAGGCGCGCGGCGGCACCGCGTCACGCTTCTACGATTCACGGGCCGACGAAGCCGGCGGCGCCGAGGAAAGCGAACCCGGCGGCGTGCTGCGTCAGCGCGGCGGCGGCATGGGCTTCTTCGCGGCCTTGTTCGGCGGCGGCCAGCAGCAGCAGCAGGCTCAGCAGCCGGTTCAGGCCCGCCAGACATTTGCCCAGCGTGGCTCCGGCCGCGTTTCCACCACAATTCGCCCGGCCGAGGCGGCCCCTGGCATTCCGGCGCGTGAACCGGTTGCGCCGGCGCCCGCCCAGACCCTGGTTGCCCAGGCCGCTCCGGCCCAACCTGCCGCCACCCGCGCCAGTGCGCCGGTCCAAATCGCCCCGCAGCCTCCGCGCATGCTGATTGCCATGGCGCCGGTGCCGCCGCGGGCGCCTTCGGCCGCCGAGCGGGCGCGCGCCCAGGATGAGGGCGAGCTGATGCAGCGGCTCGCCGCCGGCCCGATGCCGCTGGCCCGGCCTGTCGTTCCCGGCACGCCCGAGCCGGCGCCGGCCGCCGTCACTTTCGCTTCGCTCGCGCCGCCGATGCCGCAGCCCGTGCCTGAAGCGGCGCGCGCAGCCGAGCCCAATCGCCCGACGCCGCTGGCCGAGCCGGCGGCACCTACGGGTGACCGGATCGTCGTGGCGCAGGCGCCGATGCCGCCCTCGCGCCCGCAGATCATCGGCGGATCGATCGTCGCGGCGGCAGCGCTGCCGGCCTTGATCACCACCGGCGACCAGCGCGGCCAGTCGGCGCCGGCCGAAGCCGCGCCCGGTTTCGCACTCGCCTTCGCCTCGCCGTCCCAGCGCGTGAGCTTGCCCAATGCAGCGGCGACGCCGCAGCCGCGTGCCGCGGCACCTGCAGCCAGAGCCCATGCCGCGCCGCAGCCGGCGACGGCCCTCCCGGTCCCGGCGCCTCGGCCGGCCCATGAAACCCGGATCGCCCGCGCCGCGCCGGCCCCGCTGGTCGCGCCGAGCACCGCCGGTCATCGCGGCCGTGTCGTTTTCGTGCGCCAGACCACCGATCGGGAGGCGTCGGTTGCGACGCTGACCACGCCGGATCCGCGCCAGATGAAGCTGATCGAGGCGCCGTCGCATATGGTCGCCATGAGCTTCTCCCAGTCCACCGGCGCCACCATGCCGACCCAGCGTTTCGCCGGCCAGGCGGTCGCCACGCTGCGGACGCTGGACTTCTCGCAGCCCGAGCCGACGCCGCAGCGGCGCGCCTCGCTGGAGCCGCGCTGACCGCCGGGTGCGTGCCGGCCGTCATGGCCGGCCGATGGGGCCGCCGGGCCGGCTGCCGCCAACCACCGCTCACGCTGGACCGCTCTGCGTCCAATGCTCTTTCTGGCCGTGGAGCGATGTGATTTCATCGCTGCTGTCCTGGGTTCGGGGACGCAGCCGGGCCGAGGGCCCTGTCAGGTGGCCCTCGCATGAATGCCGTCCGCATTATCCCGCTCGCGCTTGCGTTCCTATGGGGGTTCAACTGGCCCGCGGTGAAGACCGCGCTTTCCGAGGTCCAGCCCTTTGGCCTGCGCATGGTCGGGCTCGGCGTGGGGGCCGTGCTGCTCGTTCTGGTCGCGGCGCTTGCCGGCCGGTCGCTGAAGGTGCCGCGCTCGTCCTGGGGGCCGCTGGCGATCGCCGGCCTCTTCAACATTGCCGGGTTCAACCTCGCGACGGTGTTCGCCCAGCTCAATACCTCGACCTCGCGCGCGGCGATCCTCACCTTCACCACGCCGCTCTGGGCGATCCTGATGGCCTACCTGTTTCTCGGCGAGCGGCTCGACCGGCCGAAGTCGATCGCGCTGGTCATCGGTGTCGTCGGGATCGCCGTGCTGGCGCTGCCGCTGCTCGGCGGGCAGAGCACGCTGCTCGGCTTGATGTTTCCGCTGATCGCGGCTTTGAGCTGGGCCGCCGGGACGGTCTACCAAAAGGCGCGGCCGATCGCGGGTGACCGCATGGTGGTCACGGCCTATCAGTTGCTGATCGCCTCGGTGGTGGCGGGCATCGGTTTCGGGCTCAGCGGCGAAACCCTGCCGGCCTCGGTGTCGCCCCGGGTGTGGACCGCCCTGGCGTTCCACGTCATCGGGGCCACAGCGATCGCCTATCTCCTGTGGTTCACGCTGCTCGACCGATTGTCGGTAGGGGCCGCTTCGCTCACCACTTTCGCCATTCCCGTGGTCGGCGTGCTCAGCGCCATGGCGCTGGTCGGCGACCGGCCGACGCCGCTCGACTTCGTCGGTTTCGCCGCGGTCCTGGCGGCCGCGGCGGTTGCCATGTTCGCCTCCGCGCCGCGGCGGATCCGGACGACACAGCAGGCCTGAGCCAAGAACGGTTACCCTACCGCGTCGGATCACCCAGCGCGGATGGCCTTCGGCCAGCCGCCGGCGCGACGGCTGCCGCGGTCGCGATCATCGCGGCCGCGCCAAGGCGGATCTCGATCCTGTCCGCGCGCGAGGCCCTGGGCCTCAGCCCATGCCGAGCGCCTGCTTGTAGAGCTCGAGAATGGCCTCTTCTTCCATCCGCTCGTCGCGGTCCTGCTTGCGGAGGGAAATGATCTTGCGCAGGATCTTGGTGTCGAAACCATTGGCCTTGGCCTCGGCATAGACGTCCTTGATATCGTCGGCGAGGGCCTTCTTTTCCTCTTCGAGACGCTCGATGCGCTCGATGATGGCCTTGAGTTGATCGGCTGCGACGCTTTGGGTTTCGACCATGGAATGCTCCAGCGGCGAGGGGGGAGGTTGAGCCGAACGGTTCGCGGAAACGGGCGGCTGGGTCAAGCTTCTTGCGCCTTGTCCACAGGGCCGCCGGCCCGCTAGAGAGGGGCCCTGCAAGGGTGCCATGACCGACAGAACAGCTCCGCGTCCCGCCTCCAGCCAGGCGACAGCCTTTGTCGCGCTGTTGTCCGGCGCGCTGGCGCTCGGCATATCGCCGGTTTTCGTGCGGCTGGCCGATGTCGGTCCCTTTGCCTCGGCCTTCTGGCGCACCGCGCTGGCGCTGCCGGTGCTTTTTGCCTGGATGCGGATCGAGGACCGGGGCGAACCGGGCCGCCCCGGGCCGCGCTGGCCGGTGGTGCTGGCCGGCCTGTTTTTCGCCGGCGACCTGTTCTTCTGGCACCTGTCGATCCTCAAGACGACCATCGCCAATTCGACCTTCCTGGCCACCACGGCGCCGATCTGGGTGGTGCTGGTGGCCTGGGCCTGGTTCAAGGAGAAAACTTCGGCGGCGACGCTCGCGGGCCTGGCGCTGTGCATCGCCGGCGGCGCGGCGCTGGTCGGCAACAGCATGCAGATCGATCCGGCGCGCCTGACCGGCGATCTCTACGGCGCCGCGACGGGCGTGTTTTTCGGGCTCTATTTCCACGCGGTGCGCACCGGCCGGCTCAGCCATGGCGCCGCCCGGCTGACCTTCCAGTCGACGGTCGTGACCACGCTCTGCCTGCTGGCGATCGCCCTTGTCCTGGAGCCGGCGATCATGCCGTCGAGCCTCAGGGGCTGGGCCGCGGTGCTGGCTCTCGGCATTGTGACCCATGCCGCGGGGCAGGGGCTGCTGGCGGTGGCGCTCGGCACGCTGCCGACGGTGTTTTCGTCGCTGGTCATCTTCATGGAAGCCGTCATCGCTGCGGTCTTCGCCTGGATCGCGCTCGGTGAGGCGCTGACCGTCGTCCAGGTCGCGGGCGGCTTGCTGATCATGCTGGGCATCTGGGTGGCCCGGCCGAGGCCATCGGCCTGAATTCGCCGCGTTGACACGGCCGATCGCATCAACGAAAAGCCAAAGATCGGTGTGACACTGGCTCAATGGTTCGATTCCCCACAAGCCGTCTTCTCCTTGCGCTCAGCCTCGTGGCCGGGACCGCCTTGCTGTCCATGACAGGGCCGGCGGCGGCCGATCTGCGGCTGTGCAACACCACCGGCAGCCGTGTCGGCGTGTCGATCGGCTACAAGGACGGCGAGGGCTGGACCACCGAAGGCTGGTGGAATGTCGCGGCGCGGACCTGCGAAACCATTCTGCGCGGCCCGCTGGTCGCCCGCTTCTATTATCTCTACGCGGTCGACTACGACCAGGGCGGCGAATGGTCGGGGCGGGCCTTCATGTGCAGCCGCGACAAGGAGTTCACCATTCGCGGCATCGAGGAATGCCTGGCGCGCGGCTATGACCGTGTCGGTTTCTTCGAGGTCGACACCCAGGACCAGCGCCTGTGGACGGTGCAGCTGACCGACGACCGGCCGCAGGCGCCGCCCGCCCAGCCGCAGCCGCCAATGGCGGCGCCGCTGCCGATGCCGGCACCGCGCGGCCGTGACAGCGCCAGCCAGACCGAGGTCCGCGAAGCTCCGCCGCGGCCGGGCAATCCCCGGCTGACGCCGCTGCCGGGCGGCCTGTTCGGCGCCGGCGGCGGATCAGGCGGCGGAGCGCCGCAAGGCGTTCCGGCCTTTACCGCGCCGCGCTGAGACGGCAGCCCGACGCTTGCTCTGCTGCGGCGCAATCGGCCGCGTTGCCAGACGCGCGTTCATGGGTTACGCCTCCTTGCGCTATTGCTTGTATCTGGAGATCCGCCATGGCTTCCGAGCCCCGCCTCGACGGCACCGCACCGATGGACTATGCCGAGCACGAGAAGACCTACGACCTGTTCATCAGCCTGACCAAATGGGGTTCGATCTCGGTGATCGTGATCCTGGTGCTGATGGCCTATTTCCTCGTCTGACGGCTTGAACGCGTCCGCCTGAGGGGGGCACCGGCCGCGTTCGAGAATCTTTCTGCGCCCCCCGGCGCGCCCGCCCAAGACGGGTCCACCGGAGGACTATTGATGCGCATTGCGATACCCAAAGAGACCGACGCCTCCGAGCAGCGCGTCGGCGGTACGCCGGATACGGTCAAGCGCCTCGTCGCGCTCGGCGCCGATCTGGTGGTGGAGCCCGGCGCAGGCCTCGGCTCCGGCATCGTCGACGCCGATTACCAGGCGGCCGGCGCGGTCCTCGCCAAGGATGCGGTCAAGGACGCCGATGTCGTCCTGAAGGTGCGCCGCCCCACCGCCGGCGAGCTGAAGGACTACAAGGCGGGTGCGCTGGTGCTCGCCACCATGGACCCCTACGGCAACGAAGCGGCGCTGGCCGACATGGCCAAGGCCGGCGTCGCCGGCTTCGCCATGGAACTGATGCCGCGCATCACCCGCGCCCAGGTCATGGACGTGCTGTCGTCGCAGGCCAACCTCGCCGGCTATCGCGCGGTCATCGATGCCTCCGCCGAGTTCGGCCGGGCGCTGCCGATGATGATGACCGCCGCCGGCACCGTGCCGGCTGCCCGCATCTTCGTGATGGGCGCCGGTGTCGCGGGCCTGCAGGCGATCGCCACGGCACGCCGGCTCGGCGCCGTCGTGACCGCGACCGATGTCCGGCCGGCGGCCAAGGAACAGGTCGAGAGCCTGGGCGCCAAGTTCGTCGCCGTCATGGACGACGAATTCAAGCAGGCCGAAACCGCGGCCGGTTATGCCAAGCCCATGTCGGCGGAATATCAGGCCAAGCAGGCCGCTCTGGTCGCCGAGCACATCACCAAGCAGGACATGGTCATCACCACGGCGCTGATCCCGGGCCGGCCGGCGCCGCGGCTGGTCACCGCCGCCATGGTCGCATCGATGCGGCCGGGTTCGGTGATCGTCGATCTCGCGGTCGAGCGCGGCGGCAATGTCGAGGGCGCCAAGCCCTGCCAGGTCGCCGTCACGGCCAATGGCGTGAAGATCGTCGGCCACCTGAACGTGGCGGGCCGGATCGCCGCCACGGCCTCGTCGCTTTATGCCAAGAACCTGTTCGCCTTCCTCGAGATCATGATCGACAAGGCGAGCAAGTCGCTGGTCGTGCCGTGGGACGACGAACTGGTCAAGTCGACGCTGCTGACCCGGGACGGCGCCGTCGTTCACCCGAGCTTCCAGGCTGCCGCCGCCGCGCCGGTGACGGTTGCCGCGGCAGAACCCACGCCATCGGAAGCGCCCCAGGCCGACAAGCCGAAGGCGCCGAAGAAGTCCAGCAAGGCCTGAGGGGGCATCAATGGCCAATCTTACTCCGGACCAGGCCCTCGACAGGGCTCGCGCGGCGGCCGAAGTCGCCCGCACCGCGGCTGAACAGGCACGGATCGCCGCCGAACAGGCAACCGCGGTCGCCGACCAGATCGCCACCGCGGCGGGTGCCGCGGCGCATGCGGTTTCCGGCGGGGCGATCGACCCCACGGTGTTCCGCTTCGCGATCTTCGTGCTCGCCGTATTCGTCGGCTATTACGTCGTCTGGTCGGTGACCCCGGCGCTGCATACGCCGCTGATGTCGGTGACCAACGCGATCTCGTCGGTCATCGTGGTCGGCGCGTTGCTCGCGGTGGGCGTCCAGGTGATGGACAGCGGCTCGATCTTCGCGCGCGCCTTCGGCTTCATCGGCCTCGTGCTCGCCTCCATCAACATCTTCGGCGGCTTCCTCGTCACGCAGCGCATGCTTGCGATGTACAAGGCCAAAGACAAGCCAGCGGCAAAGAAGGGCTGAGGGGAAAACGATGTCAGCCAATCTTGCAGCGCTTCTCTACCTCCTTTCGGGGGTTCTGTTCATCCTGAGCCTGCGCGGGCTGTCGAGCCCGCAGACCTCGCGCCAGGGCAACATGTTCGGCATGACCGGCATGGCGATCGCGATCGTCACGACGCTCGCCTCGCATCCGCCGGCCAGCGTCGGCGCCTGGATCCTGGTCCTGCTGGGCATCGGGCTCGGCGGCGGCATCGGCGCGGTGGTGGCCCGGCGCGTGCCGATGACCTCCATGCCGCAGCTGGTGGCCGCCTTTCACTCGGGCGTCGGCCTTGCCGCGGTGTTCGTCGCGGCCGCGGCGCTTTATGCGCCCGTCGCCTTCGATCTCGGCCAGCCCGGCACCATCAAGGGGGCCTCGCTGTTCGAGATGGTGCTCGGCGTCGCCATCGGCGCGGTTACGCTCACCGGCTCGATCATCGCCTTCCTGAAGCTGGACGGACGCATGAGCGGCAAGCCGATCATGCTGCCGCAGCGCCACCTGCTGAACATCGCCATCGCCGTGGCGATCGTCATCCTGATGGTGGTGTTCATCCGCACCGAGAGCCACCTGGCGTTCTGGCTGATCGTGCTCTTGTCCTTCGTCATCGGCGTGACGCTGATCATTCCGATCGGCGGCGCCGACATGCCGGTGGTGGTGTCGATGCTCAACTCCTATTCGGGTTGGGCCGCGGCCGGCATCGGCTTCACGCTCGGCAACACCGCGCTGATCATTACCGGCGCGCTGGTCGGCTCGTCGGGCGCGATCCTGTCCTACATCATGTGCAAGGCGATGAACCGCTCGTTCATCTCGGTCATTCTCGGCGGTTTCGGCGGCGAGACGACGGCCGCCGCCGGCGCGATCGAGACCCGTCCGGTCAAGCAGGGCTCGGCCGACGACGCGGCCTTCATCATGAAGAACGCCTCGAAGGTCATCATCGTGCCGGGCTACGGCATGGCGGTGGCCCAGGCGCAGCACGCGCTGCGCGAAATGGCGGACCTTCTGAAGAAGGAAGGCGTCGAGGTGAAATACGCGATCCATCCGGTCGCCGGCCGCATGCCCGGGCATATGAACGTGCTGCTGGCCGAAGCCAATGTGCCCTATGACGAGGTGTTCGAACTGGAGGACATCAATTCCGAGTTCGCCCAGGCCGACGTCGCCTTCGTCATCGGCGCCAATGACGTGACCAACCCGGCCGCCAAGACCGACAAGGCTTCGCCGATCTACGGCATGCCGATCCTCGACGTCGAGAAGGCCGGCACGGTGCTGTTCATCAAGCGCGGCATGGGCTCCGGTTATGCCGGCGTCGAGAACGAGCTGTTCTTCAAGGACAACACGATGATGCTGTTCGCCGACGCCAAGAAGATGGTCGAGAACATCGTCAAGGCGCTCGGTCATTGAGGCTGGGTGCATGCCACGGATAGAGTGCAAACGGGGCCTTGCGCCCCGTTTCGCTTGTTCGGGGCCGTTTCCATGCTGTTCATGATCATCGAGCGCTTTCCGAACCAGGACGCCGTGCCGGCCTATCGCCGCGTGCGCGACAGCGGCCGCGCGCTGCCCGACGGGCTGAACTATGTCGGCAGCTGGGTCGAGCCGAATTTCGACCGCTGTTTCCAACTGATGGAATGCGACGATCTCAGGCTGCTGCAGGAATGGGTGCTGAGCTGGCGCGGCTTCGGCATCACGTTCGAGATCGTGTCGGTCGTGCCGAGCCAGGAGACGCGCGAGGTAATCGCGCCCTTCCTCGGCACTCCGGGCCAGAGTTGAAGGCTGTTTCGATGTCGTTGCTCCTGCGTCCCTATGTCGAGGCCGACCGGCGGTTCGCCATTGCGCTGATCCATCAGCTGAATGTGTTCGAGGACGCGATCTCGGGCGACCGTGCCAAGGATCATGCCGCCGCGGAGGCCTGTCTCGATGCCGATCTCGATCGCGCGGCCCGGGACGGCGGCGCGGTGATCGTCGCGGCCGACGGGAGCGAGCTGGTCGGCATGATGGCCTGGCTGATCGACCGGCCCGAACCCTATCTGCGCAGCGATATCGGCCGGATCGCCGTCGTCGCCGAACTGGTGGTCGACGAGCGTTGCCGCGGCCAGGGCATCGGCACGGCGCTGCTCGAAGAGGCCGAACGGCTGGCCCATCTGCACCAGATCAGACGGCTGCGCATCGGCGTCATCGCCGGCAATTCGATCGCCCGGCGTGCCTATGAGCGCTTCGGCTTCCGCACTGCCGCCATCGAATTGACAAAGGACCTCGGCGATTAGGGAGGGCACGTGCGGCGCAGCGGGAAGGGCCCAGCGATGAAATGGCTTATGGCGATCGCCGTGCTTCTCGGCCTGGGCTATGCGGCGCTCTGCGCGACGATGTGGGGGGCGCAGCGCCGGTTGCTCTATTTCCCGGAAGGCGAGGTGGCCTCGCCGGCGGCGGTTGGCCTGAATGCAGAGGTCATCAGCCGCACCACCGAAGACGGCGTGGCGATCCGGATGTGGTGGATCGCGCCGCGTGGCGACCGGCCGGTGGTTATCCATATGCACGGCAATGGCGGCAACCTGTCCTATTGGGCGCCTGTCTTCGCCGACCTGTCGGCTGCCGGCTATGGCGTGCTGGCTCTGTCCTATCGCGGTTATGGCGGCTCGGCCGGATCACCCAGCGAAGCCGGCCTGATCGCCGACGCGCGAGCCGCCTATGCGACGGCCGGCGAACTCGCGCCGGGTGCCCGTATCGTGCTGTTCGGCGACTCGCTGGGCACCGGGGTCGCCACCGCGCTTGCCGTCGAACGGCCGATCGCGGCGCTGGTGCTCAACGCGCCCTTCACGGCGGTCGAGGATCGGGCGGCGGAGCTGTTCCGGTTCCTGCCGGTGCGCTGGCTGATCGCCGACCGCTTCCTGTCGCGCGAGCGGATCGCCAAGGTGACCGCGCCGATCCTGATCGTCCATGGCGATCAGGATATGACCGTGCCGATCGCGCATGGCCTGCAGCTGTTCGCGCTGGCGCCCGAACCCAAGCGCTTCCTGCGCATCGCCGGCGGCGGCCATAACGGCCTGTGGTCACAAGGCGGCAGCGAGGCCGTGCTCGCCTTCCTGGGCGAGGTCGTGCCGTGATCGCGGTCAGTCGGTGCGTGATCGCGCGCAGCTCAGCTCGGAATGTCCGGAATAGAGGGGGCTATTCTCGACTTTCCATCGGTTGCCCGCCGCGGGCTCTCCGAGGTTCTGCAGACGGCATGGACGGACAGGCCCCGTATCGATACGGGTCGGGTCATCGTCCAGCATGAGATCGAATCGTAACTTTCCTTGCGCCTGATATCGACGATCGAACGCCGGCCCAGATAGACGACCGCCGGCGCGAATGACGGTTCACCGCGGCAGGACAGCTGACGGACGACATAGCTCTCCAGCGCCTGCCATTCGGTCGAGCGCGCTTGAGCCGGCCGGGCGCCTGGTCGAGCGGAGACGGTACCGCCGCTCGCCAGGAGAAACAGGACGATGAAGAAACCCGCGCGGCCCATGACGACGTCCACTCCCGATGTCCAACCCGAGGCGAAGGTGTCGAAGCGGCGGAACTGGCAATAGTCCGGAAGAGTCCTTCATAATTGAATGTCGTCCCATTGCAGCCCCAGGTAGCGCGCGGGGCTGGAGCGGTCTGGACCTGTGGGCCGGCGAGACCGGCGCGGTCGTCAGTTGAACAGCCGGTAGCTCTGGCCCGAGCGGCCGCCGAGCCGGTTGAACGCCTCGCGGGCGCCGGCATGGTTTTCTTCGATGCTCATGGCCTTGGTGTAGGACCCGAGCGCGCGCTCGTTGTCGCCGGTCGCCTCCAGGGCCTGGCCGCGCGCCACCCAGATATCGGGCTGGCGCGGGTCGAACTGCACGGCCTCGTTGAAGTCGTCGAGCGCCGACTTGGCATCGCCGATCGCCTGGTAGCTCAGGCCGCGGCCGTAATAGGGCTCGGGATTGTTCGGCGCGAGACCAAGCGCGGTGGTGAAATCCTCGATCGCCTGGCGGTGATTGCCCTGGGCGGCATAGACGAGCGCGCGATTGTGATAGGCCTGGGCGTTGGAGCCCTGGATCTGGATCGCGCGGTTATAGTCCTGCAGGGCGTCGCCGTAGCGGCCCTGGGTGCGATAGATGTTGCCGCGGCCGATATAGGCGGCGGCATAATTGCCGTCGGCCTGGATCGCCCTGTTGTAGTCGGCCATCGCCAGGTCGACCCGGCCGGTCTGGCGATAGACCAGGGCACGGTTGGACAGGGCCTGCACGTAATTGCCGTCGAGCTGGATGGCGCGGGTGAAGTCGGCGACGGCCTCGGGCCGCCGGCCTGTGCGGGCGAGAACCGTGCCGCGCATGTTATAGGCCTGCGGGTCGCTGGGATTGCGCGCCACCACTTCGGACAAGGACGAAAGATTGGCGGTCGAGCCGATATACTGGGAATCGGCATCGTCGCCGCCGGTGACCGAGCCGACACCGCCGGTGGTTCCGCAGGCGCCGAGCACCGCGCTGCCGACGATCAGCGCCGTGCGCTGAAACAGCCGGATGGCCAAGGTGGTGGAGCCTGTCATCCCATTGTCCCCTAACAATAAGTCGAGGCGTTTGCGGAACGCTCCGGCTCTCGACCCTATCGCATTTTCTTTACGCGAACCGGTACCCATTTCGTTCGAAAATACTTGCCTTCGCACGCCATGATTCATCCGGAACGCATCGGCCAAAATGAACACGGCCCGCACGAAGGTTTCGTTGCGGGCCTGTCAAAATTACGGCGCGAACCGGTAAAAAAGCGTGTCAGCGGGCGCTGACCCGAGGCTTGACGGGTTTGGCGGGGATCAGGCCTTCGCGCTGGGCGCGCTTACGCGCCAGCTTGCGGGCGCGGCGGACGGCTTCCGCCTTCTCACGCGCCTTCTTCTCCGACGGCTTCTCGTAATGGCCTCGTAGCTTCATTTCGCGGAAGATGCCTTCGCGTTGCATCTTCTTCTTTAGTGCTTTGAGCGCCTGGTCGACATTATTGTCGCGAACGAGAACCTGCACGCCGTTGTTCCTTCAAGCCTGACTGGTTGAGCGGCCGACGCGAGAACACCCGCCGCGACGTTGCCGCTGCTCAAGAGAAAGACGCCGATACCAGAATCATAATGGCTTGTCCACGCCAAAACCGCCATATTCTGCGTGGCTGCGGCGGCCCGGATCCCTGCCGTTTCGCGGCGGCGATCGCGCGGGAATCGCAGGAGAATTGGAACCGGACTGGAACTCCCGGTTTGCGTCTTGATCTGTCCGGCGCTATATCCATGGGTGATTTCCCGATCCTCCGATCGTTATGAGGCACCCGCCTCGGCCCAGGCCCCTCAAGCCAGGGCACGGGATCGGTCACCCGCGATCGACGTAAACGAGGCCCGCCATGACCCAGTTGCTGATGCCCAAGGCCACCGCTGTGTGGCTCGTCGACAATACTGCGCTCTCCTTTGACCAGATTGCCGCCTTCTGCACGTTGCATCCGCTCGAAGTGAAAGCCATTGCCGACGGCGAGGCCGCGCAAGGCATCAAGGGTTCCGACCCGATCATCACCGGGCAGCTCACCCGCGAAGAAATCGGCAAGGCCGAGAAGGATCCAGCCTACCGGCTGAAGCTCGCGCCGCCGAAGGTCAAGCTGCCCGAGGTGAAGAGCAAGAAGGGGCCGCGCTATACTCCGGTGTCGCGCCGCCAGGACCGGCCGAATGCCATCCTCTGGCTGGTGCGCAACCATCCTGAGCTGAAGGACGCCGCGCTCATGCGGCTTGTCGGCACCACCAAGCCGACCATCGCCGCGATCCGCGACCGCACCCATTGGAATTCCCAGACGCTGACGCCGATGGATCCGGTGACGCTCGGCCTTTGCTCGCAGATCGACCTCGACTTCGAGGTCAACCGCGCGGCCAAGGAGAAGGGCCCGGTCGAGACGGTCGCCGAGCAGACCTTGCTGCCGGCCGACCAGACCACCCAGGCGCCGCCGAAATTCGACCCGTTCGAGCGTCCGGACGCGCCGAAGCGCGAGGAGCGCTATGACGCCGCCAAGGTCTTCGCCAATCTGAAGGCGACCAAGGAAGACGAGGAGTGACGCGTCCGGACCGGCGGACCGTGCCGCAGCTTTTCGCGCGGCTCTCTTTCCGATAAGCCCGCGACGTTGTACCTCGAAGCGCCCCGCCGTCGGCGGGGCGTTTGCGATTCGCCTTGCCGGAGAAGAATCATGGCCGATTCCGCCCGCAGCCCCGTCACGCTCGAAGGCCTCGATCTCGCGGCCCTGGTCGCCAGCCGTGTCTGCCACGACGTGATCTCGCCGGTCGGCGCCATCGTCAACGGGCTCGAACTGATGGAAGACGGTGCCGACGAGGCGACCGCCGAGCTGGCGCTCGATCTCATCCGCAAGAGCGCCAAGACCGCTTCGGCGCGCTTGCAGTTCTGCCGCATCGCCTTCGGCGCCGCCGGGTCCGCCGGTTCGGCCATCGACACCCGCGACGCGCAAATGGTGGCGACGAACTTCTTCAATGACGACCGTACCAATGTGGACTGGCAGGTGCCGGCCGCCTATCTGCCGAAGAACCGCGTCAAGCTGCTACTCAACCTCCTGATGCTGGCGGCAGCCGCGATCCCGCGTGGCGGCGTCATCCATGTCGCCACGGTGGGCGAGGGCGACGGCACCGGTTTCGACGTGACCGTGACCGGCCTCAACGCGCGGATCCCGCCGCACGCGGCCGAACTGCTGGCGGGCATTCCCGGCAATGAGCAGGGCACGATCGACGCGCATGCGATCCAGCCGTTCTACGCGGGCCTGCTGGCCCGCTCGGCGGGCATGACGGTGAGCATCGAGAAGGTCGAAGACCGGGTCGTGCTGCGCGCCGCCTGAGACGGCCAGGCCTCGCCGAGGCGCCGAGTTAATCCTTTAGAAATCAGCTATTTCGCGCCAGCGGCGCGCGAACTCTTCTGTCTCGACTTCAATAAGATTTAACCCTTTTCCCGGACACTTTGATCACAGGGTGGATCGCATCGTCGATCCGCCGATCTCCTACTGTCCGGGCCTGTCGACATGGATGACTTGCTGCGCGAATTCCTGACTGAAACCGGCGAGAGCCTTGACGTTGTCGACGTCGAGCTGGTCAGATTTGAACAGGACCCCAACAACGCAAGTATTCTCGGCAATATCTTCCGGCTGGTCCACACGATCAAGGGAACCTGCGGCTTCCTCGGCCTGCCGCGTCTCGAAGCCCTGGCTCATGCCGCCGAGACGCTGATGGGCAAATACCGTGACGGTTCGCCGGTGACCGGCGAAGGCGTCACGCTGATCCTCTTCACCATCGACCGGCTGAAGGAGATCCTCGGCGATCTCGAGGGCGCCGGCAACGAGCCGGAAGGCGACGACGGAGATCTGATCTCGCAGCTCGAAGCCATGTCGATGGCGGCCGCTGCCGCCCCGGCCAAGGCGGAAGAGCCGAAGGCCACGGCCGCAACGCCGGCGTCCCAGACGCTCGAGCGCGCGCTCAGGCCAGGCGAGGTTTCGCTGGATGAGCTGGAGCGGGCCTTCCGCGAAACGGAAGCCGAGATCATCGCGGTCCCTGAAGTCGCGGCGCCGTCGCTCGCGCCCGAGGTTCAGTCGAAGCCGGCGCCGAAGCTGGAGCCCAAGAAGCCGGCGCGCGGCGCCAAGGCGGCCGCGGCTCCGACCGCCGACGAGGACGACAAGGTCGAAGGCGTCAAGGGCGCCCAGACGCTGCGCGTCAATGTCGACACGCTCGAACAGCTGATGACCATGGTTTCGGAACTGGTGCTGACGCGCAACCAGCTCCTCGAGATCGTCCGGCGCCACGAGGATTCGGAATTCAAGGTGCCGTTGCAGCGCCTGTCCAATGTGACCGCCGAGCTGCAGGACGGCGTCATGAAGACGCGCATGCAGCCGATCGGCAATGCCTGGCAGAAACTGCCGCGCATCGTCCGCGACCTCGGCAACGAACTCAGCAAGCAGATCGAGCTCGAGATGCACGGCGCCGAGACCGAGCTCGATCGCCAGGTGCTGGACCTGATCAAGGACCCGCTGACCCATATGGTCCGCAACTCCGCCGATCATGGGCTGGAGAGCAGCGAAGAGCGCCGGCTCGCCGGCAAGCCCGAGAAGGGGACGATCCGGCTCGCCGCCTATCACGAGGGCGGCCATATCGTCATCGCCATTTCCGACGACGGGCGCGGCCTCAACACCGAGCGGATCAAGAAGAAGGCGCTGCAGAGCGGCATCGCGACCGAAGCCGACATCGACAAGCTGACCGAAGCCCAGATCCACAAATTTATCTTCGCGCCCGGCTTCTCGACGGCCGCCGCCGTGACCTCGGTCTCGGGCCGCGGCGTCGGCATGGACGTGGTGCGCACCAATATCGACCAGATCGGCGGCACGATCGACCTGAAGTCGACCCAGGGCGAAGGCACCACCGTCACCATCAAGATCCCGCTGACGCTCGCCATCGTCTCGGCGCTGATCGTCGAGAGCTCCGGCGATCGCTTCGCCATCCCGCAGCTGTCGGTGATCGAGCTGGTGCGGGCCCAGCAGAATTCCGAGCACCGGATCGAGCGGATCAAGGATACGCCGGTCCTGCGGCTGAGGAACAAGCTGCTGCCACTGATCCATCTCAAGCAGCTGCTCGGCATCCAGGACGGCCAGCCGCTGAACGAGGAAAACGGCTTCATCGTGGTGACGCAGGTCGGCAGCCAGACCTTCGGCATCGTCGTCGACCAGGTCTTCCACACCGAAGAAATCGTCGTGAAGCCGATGTCGACCAAGCTTCGGCACATCGCCATGTTCTCGGGCACGACCATTCTCGGCGACGGCTCGGTGATCATGATCATCGACCCGAACGGCATCGCCTCGGCGCTCGGCAGCGACATTTCGTCGGCCGCCAGCCAGGAAGAGACCGACGGCCGCCGCGGCTCCGAGCGCAACCTCATCTCCATGCTGGTGTTCCGCGCCGGCACGCCGGAACCGAAGGCGGTGCCGCTGTCGCTGGTCACCCGTCTGGAAGAGGTTTCGGTCGACAAGATCGAGATGTCCCATGGCCGCCACCTGGTCCAGTATCGCGGCGCGCTGATGCCGCTGATCCCGGTCAACGGCACGGTCAAGGTGCGCACCGAGGGCTCGCAGCCGCTGCTGGTGTTCTCCGATGCCGGCCGTTCCATGGGCCTCGTCGTCGACGAGATCGTCGATATCGTCGAGGACGCACTGACCATCGAGGTCGCCTCCGACGTCCCCGGCCTGCTCGGCTCGGCGGTCATCAAGGGCCAGGCCACCGAAATCCTCGACATCGGCCATTACCTGCCGCTGGCCTTCGAGGACTGGTTCAAGCGCAAGGAAATGCGCGCCGAGGCGCTGACCAAACGCCTGCTGTTCGTCGACGACTCGCCGTTCTTCCGCAACATGCTGACCCCGGTCCTAAAGGCCGCCGGCTACGACGTGACCACCGCGGCGGCGGGTCTCGAGGCACTCGACATGATGAAGCGCGGCGACCATTTCGACGTGGTCGTCTCGGATATCGAAATGCCCGAGATGAACGGTTTCGAATTCGCCGAGGCGCTGCGCGCCGACCTGCGGTTCAGGGAAACGCCCGTCATCGCGCTGTCGTCGATGACCAACCCCGCATCGATCGAGCGGGCGCGGGTGGCCGGCTTCCACGACTACGTCGCCAAATTCGACCGTCAGGGCCTGATCGCGGCTCTGAAGGAGACCGCCTTCGATTACGCCCACGCCGCGTGAGGACCAGCAGATGCAGAACACCACGACCGACGACGTCACCGAATATGTGACCGTGCTGATCGGCGGCCAGCTGTTCGGCCTGCCGATCTCGCGGGTGCAGGACGTGTTCATGCCGGACCGGATCACCCGCGTGCCGCTGGCGAGCCCGGAGATCGCCGGCGTGCTGAACCTGCGCGGCCGGATCGTCACCGCCATCGACATGCGCGTCCGACTCGGCATGACCATTGCCAAGGATGCAAAGCCGCCAATGGCGGTGGGTATCGAATCCAAGGGCGAAAGCTATGGCCTGCTGATCGACACCGTCGGCGAAGTGCTGAAGCTGTCGCCCGACAGCCGCGAACAGAACCCGATCAATCTCGATGCCCGCTGGACGCGGGTGTCGGCCGGCGTGCATCGGCTCGACGGCCAGCTGATGGTCATTCTCGACGTCGATTCCGTGCTCGCCATGGGTAGCGAAGCGCTGGCGGCGTAATTTCTCTCAATATTCAGGACCGATGTGATGAAAACCTGTCTCGTCGTCGACGATAGCTCGGTGATCCGCAAGGTGGCCCGCCGCATTCTCGAAGGGCTCGGCTTCACGATCGAAGAGGCCGAGGACGGCAAGAAGGCGCTGGATATCTGCTACGGCGCCATGCCCGAGGCGATCCTGCTCGACTGGAACATGCCGGTCATGGACGGCTACGAGTTCCTGCGCGAGCTGCGCAAGCTGCCGGGCGGCCAGGCGCCGAAAGTCGTGTTCTGCACCACCGAGAACGACGTCGCCCACATTGCGCGGGCGATGCATGCCGGCGCCAACGAATACATCATGAAGCCGTTCGACAAGGAAATCGTCGAAGCCAAATTCGCCGAAGTCGGCCTGCTCTGAGCCAAACCGCCGCGGCTCCGGCCGCATGATTCCGATGTCACGTGTGTTCGAGTAGCGGCGTATGAGTATCGCGTCTTTGACCGGTTCCCTCACGGGAACAGCAACTGTCCAGGCCGACCCGATCAAGGTCATGCTGGTCGACGATGCCGTGGTGGTCCGCGGCCTGGTCGGCCGCTGGATTTCCGACGAACCGGACATGACGCTGGTCGCGGCGCATCGATCCGCCCGCGACGCGGTCGCCGACATCACCAGGCAAAACCCCGACATCGTCATTCTCGACATCGAGATGCCCGACATGGACGGCATCACGGCGCTGCCGCTGATGATCGCGGCCAAGCGTGACCTGATGGTCATCATGGCTTCGACGCTGACCCGCCGCAATGCCGAGATCTCGTTGAAATGCCTGTCGCTGGGGGCCGCGGACTACGTGCCGAAGCCGGAATCGAACGCCGGTGTGACCACCTCGCCGGCGTTCAAGCGCGAGCTCATCGACAAGGTCAGGGCGCTCGGCCGGCGGCGCCGGATCAGCGCCCGTTTCGCCCACGCGCCGGTGGCGGCATCGGCCGCGACCACGACCGGCTCGGTCGCGCCGCGCGTCGCCGCGCCGTCGATCGTACCGCACCATCATGCGCCCCATGCCTTCAAGACCCGCGCACTCAACGCCGCCGCGCCCAAGGTCCTGCTGATCGGGTCGTCGACCGGCGGCCCGCAGGCCCTGACCACGGTGCTGCGCGGCCTCGGCGCCATTCTCGAGCGGGTGCCGGTGCTGATCACCCAGCATATGCCGCCGACCTTCACCACCATCCTCGCCGAACACACCGCCAAGGCCACCGGTCGGCCGGCGGCCGAGGCCAAGGACGGCGAGCCGATCCTGGCGGGGCACATCTATGTCGCGCCCGGCGGCCGCCACATGCTGGTCAAGCGCACCGGCACGACCCCGGTGATCCAGCTTGACGACGGGCCGCCGATCAATTTCTGCAAGCCGGCGGTCGACCCGCTGTTCAAGTCGGCGTCCCAGGTCTGGGGCGGCGCGGCGCTCGCCTGCGTGCTGACCGGCATGGGCTCGGACGGCGCCCATGGCGCGGGCGACATCGTCGCCGGCGGCGGCAATGTCATCGCCCAGGACGAGGCCACCAGCGTCGTCTGGGGCATGCCGGGCGCGGTCGCCATGGCCGGCCATGCCGCGGCGGTCCTGCCGCTCGATCAAATCGCTCCGAAGATTGTACGTCTGTTCTCGGGAGACCGGTCGTGACACCGCTCGATTATGACTATCTGCGCGGCTTCCTGAAAACGCGCTCCGGTCTCATGCTGTCCAACGACAAGCAATATCTGATCGAGAGCCGGTTGATGCCGATCGCCCGCAAGGAGGGCCTCGCCGGCATCAGCGAGATCGTCCAGAAGCTCAAGGGTCCCGGTTCGGAGCGGCTCGCCGCCAAGGTGACCGAGGCGATGACCACCAATGAGAGCTTCTTCTTTCGCGACAAGACGCCGTTCGATCACTTCAAGGACGTCATGATGCCGGCGCTCATGGCGGCGCGGGCGGCCAAGCGGCACATCCGCATCTGGTGCGCGGCGGCCTCGACCGGCCAGGAGCCCTATTCGCTGGCCATGCTGCTGAAGGAAATGGGGCCGGCGCTCGGCAGCTGGCGCATCGAGATCATCGGCACCGATCTGTCGGGCGACGTGCTGGAGCGGGCCAAGGCCGGCGTCTATACCCAGTTCGAGGTGCAACGCGGCCTGCCGATCCAGATGCTGCTGAAATATTTCAAGCAGAATGGCGACCAGTGGACCATCGCGCCGGAAATCCGCAGCATGGTGCATTATCGCACGCTCAATCTGCTGAATGATTTCTCGGCGCTCGGCCAGTTCGACATCATCTATTGCCGCAACGTGCTGATCTATTTCGATCAACCGACCAAGATCGGCGTGCTGAACCGCGCCGCCAAGCTGATGGCGCCGGACGGCTATCTGCTGCTCGGCGCGGCCGAGACGGTGGTCGGTCTCACCGACGCCTTCAAGCCGGTCGCCGACCGTCGCGGGCTCTATGTCCCGGCGGCGGGCGCGGCGGCCGCACCGGCGAAGCGCGTGTTCGCGGTCGCCGGGGGCCAGGTCGCCTGAGCCACCGCTGAGCCTGGCGGACCGGGTGTTGCGTCACTCGCCTCGCCCTGCGTGACGGCAGCGCAGCAATGCGCGATCGCCGGCGCCACCATGCGCTGATGGCCGCGCGGCCGCGCGTGATCCCTGTCATGGTGCGGCGCGCAGCCGCCGGGTCCTGGCCCAGGCCGTGCGGACTGAGCCGGGCCTCCGGGCGGACCCGGAGGCAGGGCGGGGCCTGAATTCAAGACGGGACCCGGGAACCAGTCCGTGCCGGCAATGCAATGATCACCGACCCGACCTTTTATGCCGCGGCCATTCCCGCGGTGACCCTCTACGGCTTGTCGAAGGGTGGTTTTTCCGGCGTGGCCATCCTGTCCATGCCCTTGCTGTCGCTGGTCATCTCGCCGGTCGCGGCCGCGGCGATCATCCTGCCGGTACTGATGGTCCAGGACGTCGTGACGGTCTGGAGCTATCGCAAGACCTGGGACGGCCGGACGCTGGCCTATCTGGCCCCGGGAGCGCTCGCCGGCATCGCCACGGGCTATGCCTTCGCCTCGGTGGTGGCGGAGCCGGCGGTGCGGGTCATTGTCGGCCTGATCGCGGTGATCTTCTGCCTGGATCGCTGGCTGCGGCCGGGAGCGGCGACCGCCGCGCCGAAACCCCATAACGGTTTCTCCGCGACGCTGCTCGGCTGGATCTCCGGCTATACCAGCTTCGTCATCCATGTCGGCGGACCGCCCTTCAACATGTATGCCATGCCGCGCGGGCTCAACCGCGACGTCTTCGTCGGCACCGCCGCGATGTTCTTCGCGGCGATCAACCTGGTCAAGGTCGCGCCCTTCATCGCGCTCGGCCAGATGACGCTCGAGAATCTCGGCACCGCCGCGGCGCTGTTCCCGGTCGCCATCCTCTCCAACATGGCCGGCATCTGGCTGGTCCGGCGGGTGCCGGCCGCAGCCTTCTATTCGATCATCTACGCCCTGACCTTCGTCGTCGGCGCCGTGCTGCTGATCGGCGGCATCAGGGCGCTGCTGTAGATCGCGGGGCTAGACGGCCCGCGCCCGGGCGAACAGGGCGTTGAGATCGGATCCGGAGATCTGCTGCGTGGTGAATCCGATGGTTCCGTGGTCGCGTAGTTCCTCCGCACAGTTCCGGACGAATCCGAGGGCCGAGCGGGCGATGCTGCCGCCGAGGCTGATGCGCTGCACGCCAGCGGCGAGCAGGCCATGGGCGTTGCCCTTGGTCGTGCCGAGCCCCATGACGACATTGATCGGTCCGGATATCGCGCGCACCAGCTCCGTCACCGTCTCGAGATCGGAGGCGCCCGGCACGTAGAGGCAATCGGCGCCGGCTTCGCGGTAGCGATTCGACCGGCGGATGCCGTCGGTCGCTCCCGCCTTGCCGACCAGGAGGATGGCATCGCTCCGCGCTGTCAGCACGAAGGCGCTGCCGCGCGCGTCGATCGCCGCGCGCGCCGCGGCAATGCGCTCGACCGCGAGCGCCTCGTCATAGAGGTGTGGGCGGCCCGGCACCTTGTCCTCGATATTGCCACCGGCGAGACCGGCCTCGATCGCCATGGTGATGGTCTCGGCCACGGCTTCCGGGCTGTCGCCATAACCGGCTTCGAGATCCGCATTGACCGGAACATCCACCGCCTGGACGATCCGCCGCATGTGCTCGAACATCTCTTCGCGTGGCACCGCAAGCGCTGCCGAGGTCACGCCGTAATCCTGCTTGGCGAGCGCGAATGCGATGCCGGCACTGGTCGTGGCGATGGCCGGGAAGCCTGCCGCCGCCAGCACGGCGGCGCTGCCGGCGTCCCAGGCGTTCGGCATGATGAAGCCGCCTGTCGTGGCATGCAGCGCCTTGAACAGGCGCGTGGCATCGTTGCGGTCGCTCGGCATATCGGCCTCCTCTCAGTCTTTGAACAAGGGCGTGCGGACATGGCCCGACGCGGCATAGGACAGTGACGATTCCAGGCGCTCCAGGGGCATGCCGCGGGTCAACAGATGATCGACGGCAATCTCGGCGATCAGCAGGACCACCTTGTCGGCCGGACAGACATGCGCGCCGGCGCCGAATTCGAGATATTTTCGATCGGCCCGGGCGATATCGAAGCGATCAGGGGCAGGGTTGAGCGCCGGATCGCGATTCGCCGCCGCGATCAGCACGATGATCATTTCGCCCCGACGCAGCTTTTGTCCGGCGATTTCGCCATCGCGTGCCATGAAACGGAACGTGCTGCTGGTGACCGGATCGAACCGCACGACCTCCCGAATGAGCGGACGCAGCAATGTCCGGTTGGTTTCGACCTCGGCGCACAGCGCCGGTCGTCGCGCCAGCGCCAGAAGCGTCGACCCGATCAACGAGGCCGTCGAGGCATGACCCTGGATCATGTAGCCGATGGCGTTGGCGACGATGTCGTTTTCGTCGGCGCATCCGGCGCGTTGGGCTTCGCGCAGCAGCGCCTCCAGCAGCGGGCCGCGCTGCCGATCGTCGGCCCTGATCGTGCGGACGAGATCGAGCAGCGCCCGCGCGCCGCGATGGCCGCGCGTGAGCAATTCGGAGGTGGGGACGGGGATGCCGGTCCCGGCAGCCGCCGCGGCGGCGGCGTAGTCGCCAAGCCATGCCGTCACGTCGTCGAAGCGCTCGCGTGGAATGCCGAGCAGGCAGGCGACGACCTGGACCGGCAGCGCGAATATGAACCGGGTGATGCCGGCCATATCGCGGACCGGGCCTGGCTCGCCGTCCAGTTCGGCCGCGCGCTTGCGCGTCAGCTCCGTGACCAGTCCAGGGTCGATGCCGCGCAATGCACCGGCCACCGCCTCCTTCAGCTTGCCGCGCGCCTCGTCGTCGCGCAGGCGCACCAGCCGGCCGAAGATGTCCGCGGCCGCGCCGTCGCGCAGCGCCGCGGGGATCGGCTGGTCGGCAGGGCGGGTGAGACAGATGTCGCTGGTCAGCACTTCGGTGACCGCGGCGGCGCTCGCCGCGACCCACCAGCCATTGGCATCGTCGCGGAAGAATTTTTGCTCTTGGGCGAGACGGCCGTAATAGGGGTAGGGATCGGGATGGGAGGGGGCAAGGCGAACATGCTCAGGTTCGGCCGCCGCCAATACCGTGGTCTTCATGTCGGGAGCTCCATTTGGCGCGCCGGCCTGGCGCTCTGGCCCTATCGATGTCGCTTGCGTTTCCATTTGTCGAAGTCATAATTTTTCTTCCCTCGATCAGTTTTTTGCATACCGATGGATAGCGAAGCGCTCCTGACTTTTGTCACCATCCATCAGGCCGGTGGGTTTTCCCGCGCCGCGGATCTGCTTGGCCGTTCGCAGCCTGCGATCAGCCGGCGCATCGCGCTGCTCGAGGAGGAGCTCGGCGTGCCGGTATTCGAACGGGCAGCCGGTGGCGTGGTGCTCAGCCAGGCGGGGCGCGCCTTATTACCCCATGCCGAACGGGTGCTGGCGGCGTTGCGCGACGCGACCAATGCGATCGAATCCCTGCGCATCGAAATGGCCGGACGCGTCTCGATCGTGGCGGTCGGAACGCTCGCCGGCACGAACCTGACCGGGGTGCTCAAGCGCTTCGTCGCCGACCATCCCAAGATCGACCTGTCGATCAGCACGGCCACCAGCGCCGAGGTGAGCGAACTGGTGCGGCGCGGCGAGGCGATGATCGGGCTGCGCTATCTGCTCGACACCGATCCCGACCTGGTCTGCGACCATATCGCGTCCGAGACCTTGGTCGTCGTCTGCGCGGCCGAGCATCCGTTCGCGGGCAGGACGCTCGAAACGCTGGCCCTGTTGAGCGGCGAACCCTGGTTCGCGTTCCGGATCGCCTATGATCAGCGCGAGACATTCGCGGACAATATCTTCGCGCAGTTTCAGGCGCGCGGCATCGCGACGATCCGTTGGACGCCGGTCGACAGCCTCAATGCGAAAAAGCGCCTGATCGAGGCTGGCCTCGGCATCGCGCTGCTGCCGGAAAGCGCTGTCGACGAGGAGTTGCGGGCGGGTTCCCTGGCGACCATTCGGCTGGCCGATCTCGATGTCGCCAATCCCGTCTACGCCGTGGTGCGGCGCGGTGGCTATCTCAGCCCCGCGACGCGCAATCTGCTTGCGCTGTTGCGCAGCGCACCGCGGCTTGCCGGGAAGCCGGTCCCGTAGCGGTCAGCCGGGCGAGAGGCTGAGGTACCGCTCCCGCCCAAACGAAAACGGGCCGCCCGAAGGCGGCCCGTTCGTCACGATCCGAGGATCGTAATCAGCTCAGTAGCGAGCAACCACGGCGCCCGGGCCGGTCGAGAACAGGTAGTTCACGCCCAGCTTGACGGTGTGGATGTTCTGCGAGAAGCGGTCGTTCGCCGTGAAGATGTTCGAACGGTCGCCGAAGCCGTAGTAGAGATACTCGATCTTGGCGGTCCAGTTCGGGGTGAAGGCGTACTCGAGACCGCCACCAACCGTGTAGCCGACGCGGGTCGACGACGACGAGAACGTCGCGCCAGCCGGAGCAACCGACGCATCGAAATACTTGTCGGAGAAGGTCGCGACACCGAGACCACCGGTGGCGTAGATCAAGGCGCGGTCGAAGGCGACGCCGGCGCGAACGCGCAGCGAGCCCAGGAACGGCACCGAGGTGCGGTAGCTGTCGCCGAACGTCGGGCTGCCGACGAGGGTATCAGTGGTGCGCTTGTTCAGGCCGCCGGCCGAAACGTCGCCCTCGACGCCGAGGACGAACTGGTTGATCTGCCAGTTGTAGCCGACCTGAGCGCCGCCGAAGACGCCGTTCGAGGTCAAGCTGCTGTTGAAGAACGTGCCGGTGTTGTCACGGTAGCTGGAACGAGCCGAACCCCAGCCCACGTGGGCGCCGACGTAGAAGCCGGTCCACGAGAACGACGGAGCGAGGATCGCGGCGGGAACGGCAACGCGCTGAACGCCGAGGTCGGCGGCCTGAGCGCCGGAAGCGAGAGCGGCGAGAGCAGCGCCCGCGAGGAGAAACTTCTTCATGAGGTCATTTCCTTTTTAACGTCGGCGGACCGTTTGCACGGGCCGTCATGCTTATCGATTTTCGAGGCAAGGCCAGCGGGGGGCCGACACATGTCCATCCATCACGTCTGACCTCTACCCGACGATGATGAGAAATCAACTAACAAGAGCGTCGTCGTAGCCCTCCCGTCGCCTTCGCGGGATTGTTTGCATGGTGCTGTGTCCCATGCATCACAGGTGACCTAACGGCATTAGAACATTGCTAACGCTGATCACATGGAGATTGAAATCTTGTTGCCCTCGATCTCTTGGCGCCGACATCCGCGCGGGCGGCCTGTGGATTGTCCGGGCGGGAATCGCATGCGGGCCCAGGCGCCGCCTCGCGCGTGCTGTGGTTGAACCGGCGGATCCAGGCTTCTAGGCTTCGGGGGCGAAGCGTGAAAACGGGGGAACGGCCATGAGTGTCTATGACAGCGACCTCCCGAAGCGCGAGGCGAATCATCAGCCGCTGACGCCGCTCTCGTTCCTCGAGCGTTCGGCACGGGTGTTTCCGGATCATGACGCCGTGATTCACGGCCGGATCCGGCGGAGCTATGCCGAATTCTATGCCCGCTCGCGGAAACTGGCCTCCGCGCTCACCCGGGCCGGCGTCGGCAAGGGCGACACGGTGGCGGCGCTGATCGCGAACACCCCGGCCATGCTCGAGTGCCACTACGGCGTGCCGATGAGCGGCGGCGTGCTGAACACGCTCAACACCCGGCTGGATGCACCGATCATCGCCTTCTCGCTCGATCACGGCGAGGCCAAGGTGTTCATCGTCGACCGGGAGTTCGCGAGCCTGGCGCGCGACGCGCTGGCGCAGGCCAAAGTGAAGCCGATCGTCGTCACCTATGACGACCCCGAATATGACGGTCCGGGCGAGCGCATCGGTGCGATCGAATATGAAGACTTCATCGCCGACGGCGATCCGGATTTCCCCTGGCGGCGGCCGGATGACGAATGGGATGCGATCGCGCTGAACTATACGTCCGGGACGACAGGCAATCCGAAGGGCGTGGTCTATCACCACCGCGGCGCCTACCTGCTCGGGCTCGGCAATATCGTCACCTGCGGCATGGCCAAGCATCCGGTCTATCTGTGGACCCTGCCGATGTTCCACTGCAACGGCTGGTGCTTCCCGTGGTCGATCTCGGCGGTCGCCGGCACCCATGTCTGCCTGCGCTGGGTGCGGGCCAAGGCGATGTATGACGCCATCGCCGATCACGGCGTGACCCATCTGTGCGGCGCGCCGATCGTCATGAGCCTGCTGCTCAACGCCCCGGCCGGCGAGAAACGGTCGATCGGGCACCAGGTGTCGTTCTTCACCGCCGCGGCGCCGCCGCCCGAGGCGGTGCTGGCCGAGATGAAGACGGCCGGCTTCGAGGTGACCCATCTCTACGGGCTGACCGAGACCTATGGCCCAGCTGTCATCAACGACTGGCATCGCGACTGGGACGCGCTCGGCAGTTCCGACTATGCCGCCCGCAAGGCGCGCCAGGGCGTGCCCTATACCGTGCTCGAAGACATGACCGTGATGGACCCGGAGACCATGACCCGCGTGCCGGCCGACGGCCAGACGCTGGGCGAGGTCATGTTCCGCGGCAATGTGGTGATGAAGGGCTATCTGAAGAACAAAGCCGCTTCGGACGAAGCCTTCGCCGGCGGCTGGTTCCATTCCGGCGATCTCGGCGTGCTCTATCCGGACGGCTATATCCAGCTGAAGGACCGCTCCAAGGACATCATCATTTCGGGCGGCGAGAACATCTCGTCGATCGAGGTCGAGGATGCCCTGTTCAAGCATCCGGCGGTGCAGGCGGCCGCGGTGGTCGCAAGGCCCGACGACAAATGGGGCGAGACGCCCTGCGCCTTCGTCGAGCTGAAGCCGGGAATGCAGGCGACGGCCGAGGAGATCATCGCCTGGTGCCGGCAACACCTGGCCGCATTCAAATGCCCGCGCACCGTGGTGTTCGCCGAATTGCCGAAGACCTCGACCGGCAAGGTCCAGAAGTTCCGGCTGCGCGAGATGGCCAGGGCACTCTGACACGGGAGCCCCGCGACGGTTCGTACCGATCCGGCAACCTGCGCTTGCGCTCGCGAAGGGCCCGGTCACAATGCCTGGAAACCGCGAGGGCGGACCAGGGACGCGCGGCCTGATCGCCGCGCGCATTCCGGCCGGGCAGGGGAGAAATGCGCATGGACGCGGATGTCATCGTCGTCGGCGGCGGCCTCGCCGGGTTGGTCGCGACCGCCGAACTGGCTGCCGCCGGCCGCAAGGTGATCCTGCTCGACCAGGAGGGCGAGCAGAATCTCGGCGGCCAGGCGTTCTGGTCATTTGGGGGATTGTTCTTCGTCGACAGTCCCGAGCAGCGCCGCATGGGCATCAAGGACACATTCGACCTGGCCTGGCAGGACTGGCAGGGCTCGGCCGGCTTCGACCGCGCCGAGGACGGCTGGGGGCGGCAATGGGCCGAGGCCTATGTCCACTTCGCCCATGGCGAAAAGCGCGCCTGGCTGCACCAACAGGGCATGCGCTGGTTCCCGCTGGTCGGCTGGGCCGAGCGCGGCGGCGGGCTCGCCACCGGCCATGGCAATTCGGTGCCGCGCTTCCATGTGACCTGGGGCACCGGACCCGGCGTGATCGCGCCGTTCGAGGCGAAAGTCAGGGCGGCGGCGGCGAGCGGCCTGGTGCAGCTGAAGTTCCGTCACAGGGTCAATGGTTTCACCACGTCGGGCGGGGTCATCGACGGCGTCGAGGGCGAGATCCTGGAGCCGACGACGGTGGCGCGCGGTCAATCGAGCTCGCGGGTCGCCACCGGCGCCTTCGCGCTGAAGGCCCAGGCGGTCCTGGTCACCTCGGGCGGCATCGGCGGCAATTTCGACCTGGTGCGCAAGAACTGGCCGGAGCGCCTGGGCACGCCGCCGGATTTCCTGGTCTCCGGCGTGCCTGCCCATGTCGACGGGCGCATGCAGCTGATCACCGAGGCGGCCGGCGGCCGCATCGTCAACCGCGACCGCATGTGGCATTACGTCGAGGGGGTCCGGAACTGGAACCCGATCTGGCCGAACCACGGCATCCGCATTCTGCCGGGGCCATCGTCGGTCTGGCTGGATGCCACCGGCAAGCGCCTGCCGGCACCGAATTTCCCCGGTTTCGATACGCTGGCGAGCCTCGAGCACATCATGAAGACGGGCCATGGCTACACCTGGTTCGTGCTGTCGCGGGCGATCATCAAGAAGGAGTTTGCCCTGTCGGGGTCCGAGCAGAACCCGGACCTGACCAATAAGAGCATCACCGGCATCCTGTCGCGGCTCGGCAAGGGCCTGCCGCCGCCGGTCCAGGCCTTCATGGACAAGGGCGCCGATTTCATCGTCGATACCGACATCAGGACGCTCGGCCGGCGCATGAACGAACTGGTCGGCACGTCGCTGATCGACCCCGAGGCGCTCGAGCGGGAGATCGCCGCGCGCGACCGCGAGATCGACAACGCCTTTTCCAAGGATGCCCAGGTGACCGCCATTCGCGGCGCCCGCAACTATCGCGGCGACAAGCTGATGCGGACCGCGCCGCCGCACCGGATCCTCGACCCGGCCAAGGGCCCGCTGATCGCCGTGAAGCTCAATATCCTGACGCGCAAGACGCTGGGCGGCCTGCAGACCGATCTCGACGGTCGGGTGCTGCGCGGCGACGGCCAGCCGCTCGGCAATGTCTATTCGGCGGGCGAGGTGGCGGGCTTCGGCGGCGGCGGCGTCCACGGCTATCGCTCGCTCGAGGGCACATTCCTCGGCGGCTGCATCTTTTCCGGCCGGACCGCGGGCCGGGCCGCGGCCAAGGCCGTCGGCTGACCCGTTCAGGAGGCCTTTGAAGCGCCCGGCCGTCCGGGCGTCCGGCTCGTCGGCCTGGGCCGAGGCAGAATGCCGGCCGCGATCGACGACTTCGCCGCGATCGTGGCCGGAAGGCGGGAGGACGCGCGATGGGCGCCCTCAGACTGTTTCACAGGCCCTCGAACAGCGCCGTCGACAGATAGCGCTCGGCGAAGCTCGGAATGATCACGACGATCGTCTTGCCGGCGTTTTCCGGCTTCTTGGCGATGTCGAGCGCGGCCTGGACGGCGGCACCCGAGGAGATGCCGACGGGAATGCCTTCGACGCGCGCCAGTTCGCGGGCGACGGCGAAAGCCTGGTCGTTGCTGACGGTGACGACCTCGTCGATCACGGCCCGGTCGAGGATGTCGGGCACGAAACCGGCGCCGATGCCCTGGATCTTGTGCGGGCCGGGATTGCCGCCGGACAGGACCGGCGAGTCGGTCGGCTCGACCGCGACGATCCGCACGCCGGGTTTCCTGGCCTTCAGCACCTGGCCGACGCCGGTAATGGTGCCGCCGGTGCCGACGCCCGAAACGAAAATGTCGACATTGCCGTCGGTGTCGTTCCAGATCTCCTCAGCGGTGGTCTGGCGATGAATTTCCGGATTGGCCGGGTTCTTGAACTGCTGCGGGATGATCGCGTGCGGGTTCTCCGCGGCCAGTTCCTCGGCCTTGGCGATAGCGCCCTTCATCCCCTTCGGGCCTTCGGTCAGCACCAGTTCGGCGCCGAGCAGCGCCAGCATCTTGCGCCGCTCGATCGACATGGTCTCCGGCATGACCAGGACAAGCTTGATGCCGCGGGCCGCCGCCGCGAAGGCGAGCGCGATGCCGGTATTGCCGGAGGTCGGCTCGATCAGCACTGTCTGCGGGCTGATCTTGCCGGCGCTCGCCAGGGCATCGAGCATGGCGACCCCGATGCGGTCCTTGACGCTGGCGATCGGGTTGAAGAACTCGAGCTTGGCCAGGATCGTCGCCTGGGCGCCATGAACCTTGCCGAGCCGGTCGAGCCGGACCAGCGGCGTGTCGCCGATCGTGTCGGTGATCGAAGCGTAGACGCGGCCGCGGCCGGGCTTGTGGGTCTTGGCGGGGGAAACGTGAGCGGTCATGACGGCACCCAGACTGGAAGGGAGGGCGGATGATGACGAGAGAGAAAGGAATTTTCTACGGAAATTCGAGTGCTTGGGCGAAATAAGAGAAGGTCTTTCTCAGTAATGACCGAAGAGGGAATATTTTTCCCGGAGGCGTGGAGAACGGAGAACGCTCGGCAGGCTTGCCGCGACCCACGCCGCTATCCCGCGCGGGCGGGCCGTCAGGCAGGCTGCCGGCGATCTGGCGACCGCGAGCGCGTGGCATGTGTCAAAGGATCAGCTGCGTCTGGGTCACCAGCGCGACCAGCTTGCCGTCCTCGCGCTCGATGCGGGTCTGCCAGACCTGGGTCCGGTTGCCGCGATGCACCGGCGTGGTCGTACCGGTCACCGTCGTGCCCGCCTTGGCCGCCGCGACGAAATTGGTCTTGCTCTCGAGCGTGGTGGTGCCCTTGGCGCCTTCCGGCAGGTTGACGATCGTTGCCGCGGCGCCGAGCGTGTCGGCAAAGGCCATGACGGCGCCGCCATGGATGGCGCTGCCGACGGTGCACAGGTCGTCGCGCACCAGAAGGCGGGCAACGATGCGATCCGGGCCGGCCTCGACATAATCGATGCCGAGCAAAGCGGCGAAGGGCAGCGGGAAGGATCTGATCTTGTCGAGCGCGGTCATGGGCGGCGTCCTGCGGCTGCGCGGCGATGGGGAGCCGGAGAGTGAGGCGCCGGCCGCCGGCCGGTCAAGGTCATGAAACCTGTGAGCCCATGCGATGGGCAGGCATGCGGGCAACAAAAAGCCCCGCTCGGTTTCCCGGCGGGGCCTCCGTCACCTGGCGGCATTTCATCCGTGCTCGCCAAGTGGTTGAGTGATGATATCGCAGAGGGGGATGACGGCGGTATGACGATTGGAAGGCCTTGATGTGGCCTCCCGCCGCATTCACGCGGGAATGCGTTCTTCCATTTCCGACGGCTCGCGCAGCACGTAGCCGCGGCCCCAGACCGTCTCGATATAATTCTTGCCGTCCGACGCGTTGGCGAGCTTCTTGCGCAGCTTGCAGATGAACACGTCGATGATCTTCAGCTCAGGCTCGTCCATGCCGCCATAGAGATGGTTGAGGAACATCTCCTTGGTCAGCGTCGTGCCTTTGCGCAGCGAGAGGAGTTCCAGCATCTGGTACTCCTTGCCGGTCAGATGAACACGCTGGCCGCCGACTTCGACCGTCTTCTGGTCGAGATTGACCAGGAGGTCGCCGGTCGTGATGACCGACTGGGCATGGCCCTTGGAGCGGCGCACAATCGCGTGGATGCGGGCAACCAGCTCGTCTTTGTGGAACGGCTTGGTCAGGTAGTCGTCGGCGCCGAAACCGAGGCCGCGCACCTTGTCCTCGATGCCGGCCAGACCCGACAGGATCAGGATGGGCGTCTTGACCTTGGCCACGCGCAGCGACTTCAGGACCTCGTAGCCGGACATGTCGGGCAAGTTGAGATCAAGAAGAATAATGTCGTAATCGTATAGTTTTCCGAGGTCGATGCCCTCTTCGCCGAGATCCGTCGTGTAAACGTTGAAACTCTCGGATTTGAGCATCAGCTCGATGCTCTTCGCAGTGGCGCTGTCATCTTCAATCAACAGAACGCGCATGCTCATCCCCTTCCGCTGGCCCCTGACCGGCAGCTTCGCCACATTGGACGAAACAGCCGTTCGGCATAGCGATCCCGATCCTCCACCGCCGCGCGGAGGGTTGGTGGGATCCGTCCCCGTTCACTGATTCGACGCTACGTCTTAATGGTTAACAAACTGTGATTCGCCGGGGCAAGAGTCTTCGCAAAAGATTTTTGCGACTCACTCCAACCCACTGCCGAATCGACCATTTCAGTCGTGTCGCCGGCGTCCTGGAACTGCCTTGCCTCGATCAGGGTCCGTGCGGGGCCTGTCCGCCCGAACCGTTAACGACCGCGGCTGCCTTTAATTGGCTGACAACCATCATTAACGGGCCGGGTTAAGGAAGGGTTACGGCGACCGACGGAATCCGGGCGCCATCTGGCTTTACTTGGAAATACGATCAGGCGCCCACGTTAAGGCGGGCCTGAAAATCCAGGCCCGCCGCGGCGGCAGCGGGCCTTTGACGGCTTTGACCGGGGAGGGGACCGGACGTGCCGCGATGGGCAGTTTCTACCGGCCATATGGTTAAGGCCTGGTAAACGCCGCAGCCGCTGTCGGCGAAAAATGCACGATCGGAGCCGGCTGAAGACGCCGGATCGGCAAAATCTGCCGGCAGCCGTTAACCGGCCGTTCAAATTAACCGTTCATTGACCAAATGGATCCAAGGCTCGGGATAGGTCTTAACGCGCGTCGCCGGTTCGCCGCCGGTTCGGCCCGGACGCCGTTGATCCCCTTTCTCGAATGCCGGACATGCCGTTATGCGGGCCCTCGCCGACCAGATCGCCGATATCGACGCGGTTACCATCTATGGCCGCGTCGCGGGCGTGCGCGGACTGATGGTGGAGGCGGCCGGACCGGTTCACGCCATGTCGGTGGGCGCGCGGGTGACGGTGGAGACAGGCCTGCGGCCGATCCCCTGCGAGGTGGTGGGATTCAACGGCGACCAGGCCCTGCTGATGCCGTTCGCCGGGCTGGAAGGCGTCAGGCGCGGCTGCAAGGCGCTGGTGTCGCTGGCGCCGGCGGCGATCCGGCCGAGCGCCGGCTGGCTTGGCCGGGTGGTCAATGCGCTGGGCGAGCCGATCGACGGCAAGGGGCCGCTGCCGCAAGGCGGCGACCCCATGCCGTTTCGCGCCTCGCCGCCGGCCGCCCATACCCGCCGGCGGGTCGGCAAGCCGCTCGACATGGGCGTGCGTGCGCTCAACACCTTCCTGACCTGCTGCCGCGGCCAGCGCATGGGCATCTTCGCCGGCTCCGGCGTCGGCAAGTCGGTCCTGCTGTCGATGATCGCGCGCAATGTCGATGCCGACGTCTCGGTGATCGGACTGATCGGCGAACGCGGCCGCGAGGTGCAGGAATTCCTGCAGGAAGATCTCGGCGACGACGGCCTGGCGCGTTCGGTGGTGGTGGTCGCGACCTCGGACGAGCCGGCGCTGATGCGCAAGCAGGCGGCCTATCTGTCGCTGTCGATCGCAGAATATTTCCGCGACCAGGACCAGCAGGTCATGCTGATGATGGATTCGGTCACGCGTTTCGCCATGGCGCAGCGCGAGATCGGCCTGTCGGCCGGCGAGCCGCCGACGGCAAAAGGTTATACCCCGACCGTCTTCTCGGAATTGCCGCGTCTGCTCGAGCGCGCCGGCCCGGGTTCGGGTGAAGGTGCGATCACCGCCATCTTCACCGTGCTGGTCGACGGCGACGATCACAACGAGCCGGTGGCCGACGCGGTGCGCGGCATCCTGGACGGCCATATCGTCATGGAGCGCGCCATCGCCGAGCGCGGCCGCTATCCCGCGATCAATGTGCTGAAGAGCGTCTCGCGCACCATGCCGCGCTCGGCGGACCCGGTCTATTGGCCGGTGATCCAGCGGGCCAAGCGGGTGCTGTCGACCTATAGCGACATGGAGGAACTGATCCGGCTCGGCGCTTATCGGCAGGGGTCGTCCGCCGAAGTGGACGAGGCGATCCGGCTGCAGCCGGCGCTCGAGGCCTTTCTCAGCCAGGGCAAGGACGAGGTCAGCGGATTGGCCGAGGGTTACGCCAAGCTGGCGGCCATTCTCGCCGAGAGTTCCACCGATGCCGGCTAAGGGCGCGCATGAGGCTTCGTCCTTATGCGCCTGCCGATTCAGACATTTTCAAGCTTTCTGGAAACGGAATCTCAACCTCAACGATGTTACATCTCGGCTCATGAGGAAGCTGGCATTCACGTTAATAATGCCGATTTCCCTCGCATTCCGTATGGTTGGAATGCGGGTAAGTGAGACTTCTGGGAGTATGTGTCGATGAAGTCGCGAGACACTCTGATCCGCCTGAAGCGCTTTCAGGTTGATGAGAAACGCCGTCAGGTCGCGCAGATCGAAATGATGATCGCCGAGTTCGAGCGCATGGCGACCGAACTCGATCGCGAGATTCTGACCGAACAGAACCGGGCGAACATCCACGACCCCGGCCATTACGCCTATCCGACCTATGCCAAGGCCGCCGGCCAGCGCCGCGACAACCTGCTGGGGTCGGCCAACGAGCTCAAAGGCCAGCTCGACGACGCCAAGGCCGCGCTTGCCGAGGCCTTTGAAGATCTGAAAAAGGTCGAGATCCTGGACGAGCGCGAAAGCGCGCGCGACAGAGCGGCGGATGCCGCGCGCGAACAGGCCGAGATGGATCGCATCGGGCTCTCCCGGCGGGGGTCCTATATCGGCGCCTAGGCCGCACCAATCCACATGACCTCTAGAAAGCGCGCGGCGGCCACCGCGCGCTTTTTGCGTTTGGGGGCAAGTGGCGAATGGGGGGAAGCGAAGACCACCCTGCGCGCAAACCCTCTCCCACGAAGACGTGAGCGAGGGTTTGCGCGCGACGGTTCTCGCTTCATTCCCGCTCGCTATTCGCCACTCGCCCGCCTGGTCTCGACCGTGATGCGCCAGTCCCCTGCTTGGCCGTCGATGCTGACCAGGTTCCAGGCGGCGGGTTCGGAGGTGCCGTCGCTGGCGGCCGAGGCGGAGGCGACGCCATGGACCGGGATCGGGCCGTGCGGGCCATCGAGCGTTCGCACCGAACCGACATGGGTGTGGCCATGCAGGATCAGTTCGGCGCCGGTCCGGCCCAGGGCCGCCGCCAGGGCGGCGTAATCGGTCAATTGCTTGTGCCAGCCAATGGCGAAGGGCGGATGGTGAATGAGCAGGACACGCGCCAATCCCTCCTGGCGCAGCGCCTCGAGCGTTTCGGCGAGCGCGGCGATCTGTCGCTCGCCGAGCGTTCCGGTGGCGAGGAAGGGCGGCTTGGGTTGGCCCGAATTGACCCCGATCAGCGCCACGCGGCCGCGCCGGCGAACGAAGGGAAAGGCCTCGGCGAGGCGGGGCGGCGGCGGCTCGTGGTCGCCGGTGAACCAGGGCGCCCACTGAGCGATGACGGCGGCTACGGTGGCGCGGACATAGGCGTCGTGGTTGCCGGGGGTGAGGCTGACACGGTCAGGCGGGCCAAGGCGCCCGAGCAGGATACGGGCCGGGCCGTATTCGGCGGCCAGCCCGAGATTGATCAGGTCTCCGGTCACGGCGACATGGTCGGGCCGGCTTGCGGCGATATCGGCCAGGATCCGCTCGAGCACCGGCATCCGGTGATGCTCCGCCCGGCCGCGCCGCCAGTTGAGATAACCGGTCAGGCGCTTGCCGGCGAGTTCGCGCCAGGTCGGGACGGGCAGGGGGCCGATGTGCAGATCGGACAGATGGGCGAGGCGGAACATGGTTCCGCTGTAGAAGGTTTTTGCGCGCCGTGGCAACGATCAACGGGCGCGTGGTGGCCTGCCTGGTTCGCCCTTGCGCGATCAGGCGGCCGCGACCCATGATCGCGCGCGGCCGGCTCTGCGCCGAACCGGGCGGTCCCGGCCGATCTGGCGCCGCTGACGCCCCTATGACCCGCGGAGCTTCACATGACAGCCTCGAACATGGCGACGCACTACCCCTGTCAGGTCCGGCTTGCCGATCATCCCGAGGACTATCGCCGGCTCGGTATCGCGCCGGTCGAGGTCGCGCCCTTCGAGGACGGACTGCGCATCGCCGATGGGCGGGGGACCTATGAATGGTGGTATTTCGACGCGCACCTGGATGACGGCACCAAGCTGGTGGTGATCTTCTATACGAAGCCGATCACCGAGCCGAAGAGCCTGCTGGCGCCGGTGATCACCATCAATCTCGACCTCGCCGACGGCCGCTCGATCGAGAAAATCCTGCATGCACCGCCGGTTTCGTTCCAGGCCTCGAAGGAGGGCTGCGATATCCGGATCGGCGAGAACCGTTTCGTCGGCGATCTTCATCGCTACCGCATCACGGCCGATATCGAGGACGTCTCGGTCGATATCGAGCTGGTAGGCGAAATCCGGCCCTGGCGGCCGAAGTCCGGCCATCTCTATTTTGGTCCGCCGGCCAAGCAACATCTCTTCGCCTGGCTGCCATCGGTTCCGCAGGGCCGCGCAACGGTGACCTACCGGATCGGGGCGCAGACGCATCGGGCCGAAGGCATCGGCTATCACGACCACAATTGGGGTGATGTGCCGATGACCGACCTGATGCATGACTGGTATTGGGGGCGGGCCAAGGTCGGCCCCTATACGGTCATCGCCGCCTATATCACTGCTTCGGAGGCCTATGGACATGCGGCCCAGACCGTCTTCATGCTGGCCAGGGACGGGGCGGTGATCGCCGATGACGACGGCAAGGTGACGTTCACGACCGACCGGGTGAGCACCGACGCGGTGACCGGCAAGCCCGTCGCCGATCTCACCCGCTACGATTATCGCGACAAGGATGAGCGCTATGTCGTGACGTTCGAGCGCGAGGCGACGATCCTGCAGGCGAAGTTCGTCGACCGACTGCCGCTGCTCAAGCGTTTCGCCGCCAGGCTGATCGGCTTCGATGGCGCCTATCTGCGCTTCACCGGCAAGCTGACGCTCGAGCGGTTCGTGGCCGACGCCCTGGTGGAAACCGTCACGGAAGAAGCGCTGTGGGAGCTGATGTATTTCGGCCGCGCCAGGCCGCCGGTGGCCTGAAGCCGCACCGCTGCCATGGAACGTCCCCGCCGCCGGTCGGCGCGGGATGCAAAAGGGCAGATGCACAAGAAAAGGGCGCCCGCGAGCCGAAGCTCAGCGGACGCCCAACCACAACCTTAGCCAGAGGGGAGGTTGGCTTCAGTCGCGGGAATAGATGCCGAGAGCGGCAGCGGTACGACCGTCCCGGATCTCGATGGCCGGCTGCCAGCGATATCCGGTGCGGCGCGAGAACAGCGTCGAGAACAGGGCGATCAGCATGGGAAACTCCCAAAAGGTTCGGCGTTGCCTGTTATTGCAGCGCAACATGAGCGATAGATAGGCAGCCGGGGCGGGGGCAGTAACCCCCTGTCTCACCTACCAGCCATGCATTTCTGATTAGTGTCCTTCATGGTTGTGCAACATTTCATCGGTTTCGTTGATGGGAAGAGTCGGCCATGATTTTCGCTGATCCCAACAAGCGTTCGCGGCTCGCTCCCCTGCTGCATCTCTATTGGCGGTTCGCGCGCGGCATGACGCTGGGTGTTCGGGCCTGCGTGGTCGACGGGGAAGGCCGGGTCCTGCTGGTCAAGCACAGCTACATGCCGGGCTGGTACTTCCCGGGCGGCGGGGTCGAGGTCGGGCAGACCATGGCCGATGCCCTGGCGACCGAATTGCGCGAGGAGGCCAATGTCGAGCTGACCGGACCGCCCGCGCTGATCGGACTCTACTTCAATTCACGCATCTCGAAGCGCGACCACGTGGCGCTCTACCGGGTCGACGCCTGGCGTCAGCCGGGCCCGCCCGTGCCGAATGCCGAGATCATCGCCCATGGCTTCTTCGGTCTCGACGCGCTTCCGGAGGACACGACGCGCGGCACCCGCGAGCGGCTCGCGGAGATCTTCGAAGGGCGGCCGGCGACGCCGGTCTGGTAGCGGAGCCACCGGTCGAGGCCACCGGCCGGCAACTCCGCAAGATTTGTCAAAATACCCCATGCTAGCGTCCCGCCATGATGAAAACGGGGCGGCCGTGATGCGAGACGATCGGGACTGGACCAGTTATGGCGACCGCCTCGAGCGGGTGACCGCCTATATCTACGATCACCTCGACGACGAGATCGACCTCGACAGGCTCGCCGAGGTCGCCTGCATGTCGGCTCATCACTGGCACCGCATCTATCACGCGGTGCATGGCGAAACGATCGCGGCGACCGTGAAGCGCCTGCGGCTGCACCGCGCGGCCGGCCTGCTCGCCCACACCACGATGCCGATCGCCGCGATCGCCGAGCGGTCCGGCTATCCCAACCTGCAATCGTTCACGCGCATCTTCCGCGCCTCCTACGGTATGCCGCCGGCGCAGTACCGCCGGCATGGCCAGCACAGTTTTTTCCAGAAATCCCCCGACGAGGTTTCAGCCATTTATGACGTCTCGATTGCCGATGTGCCTCCCCTGAAGGCCGTCGCCGTCAACCACACCGGCTCCTACATGGCGATCGGCCAGGCCTATGACCGGCTGTTCGGCTGGCTTGGTCCACGCCAGCTGATCCGGCCGGGAATGCGCATGCTGGGGGTCTATCTCGACGACCCCTCGGTGGTGCCGGAGGACAAGCTGCGGTCACGCGCCTGCGTGGTCGCCGACGGGCCGGTCGCGGTCGAGCCGCCGGTCGAAATGATCGAAATCGCCGGCGGCCCCTATGCCGTGCTGCGCCACAAGGGGCCCTATGCCACCATGAAGGCGGCCTATCAGTGGCTTTATGGCGACTGGCTGGTCAATTCGGGCCGCGAGGCGGCGGACGCCCCCTGTTTCGAGGACTATCTCAACAATCCCCGCGACACGGCGCCGGCCGAGCTCTTGACGGACATCTACCTGCCGCTGCGATAAAGGCGGATCCGGGAGGCGATGATGAAAGCGTTGGCATCCAGCCGGGGCAAATCCGGCAAGCGGAAGTCCTGGGCCGAAAAGGTCGCATCGGCACCGCCGCCGGTGGTCAAGCCGGTGCCGGTCGACATTGCCGGCATGAAGGCGGGGGAAACCATGCTGGTGCCGTCGCCAGCGGTGATCGCCGCCTTCATCGCCAGGATGCCGTTCGGCGCGGGAATGGACGTGAAGACCCTGCGCAGGCAACTGGCCGGCGAATTCCAGGCCGAGGTGACCTGCCCGATCACCACCGGCTTTCACCTGCGCGCGGTGGCGGAGGCGGCCTATGAAGCCTTCCGCGACGGCGCGGCGATCGACACGGTCACGCCGTTCTGGCGGGTGATCGACGAGACCTCGCCGACCGCCGCGAAGCTCGCCTGCGGCGTCGAGTTCATCCGCACGCAACGGCAGCGCGAAGGGCTCTAGGCGCCGGCCGCCCCGCCTCTCGTGGCCGGTCGCCGTCCCTGCCGAGAGACCCTAGTGACGACCTGCGCGCGCCATGCTATGCGCGCTTCATGACATGTTCGAGGTTCAGCTCCGCTGCGCGACGACGACGGCCGGTGTGAATTCCACCGCCCGTACCTTTCCGTTTGTCTTCGCGCCGTCGAGCCCCTAGCTGATGCCCGATCTGTCCCTCGATCTTCATCCCGAAAACCCGGCCGATAGCCCCGCCATCGAACGGCTTCACGAACGCGCCTTCGGGCCCGGCCGTTTCGCCCGCACCGCGTTCCGGCTGCGCGAGGGCGTCGAACCCTTCGCCGATCTCTGTTTCATCGCGCGTGTCGGTACCTTGCTGGTCGGCTCGATCCGTCTGTCGCCTGTCGTCATCGGCCAGGACGTCCAGGCGATCCTGCTCGGTCCGATCACCATCGATCCGGCATTCCAGAGCCGCGGTATCGGCGCCGCGCTGATGAAGCGCTCGCTCGATATCGCCAAGGCCAAGGGGCACCGGCTGGTCATCCTGGTCGGCGATGCGCCCTATTACAACCGCTTCGGTTTCAACGTCGTGCCGCATGGCCGGCTGACGCTGCCGGGGCCGGTCGATCCGGCGCGCCTGCTGGTCGCCGAGCTTGTCGACGGCGCCTTTGACGGCGTCAACGGGCCGGTGAAGGGCGCCAGGACCAACTGACGCGGGCGGGCCGGTCCGGCCGTTTGACCCGATGGCCTCGGCGTCGGATGATCCCGGCAGCCCGGTCAGCTCAAGGAGAGAGGCCCATGGCCCATGTCGCCCGCGTGCCTCTGGTCGTCGCGACGCTCGCCATCCCAATGCTGGCGTGGGCCGCGCCGGCCGTCGCGCAGTCCGATCGCTGCCGGGTGATGGATCCGACCGGCACACCGCTCAATATCCGCGACGCGCCGAATGGCGCGCTGCTCGGCACCGTGCGCAACGGCGTGCTGGTGACCAGCATCAGGACGGGCGAAGACGAGCGCGGCCGGGCTTGGGTCTATATTGCCGATCGCGCCAGCGGCAAGCCGATGGGCTGGGTCATCCGCGAGTTCATTGCCTGTTTCTGAGCCGGCAGGGGCTGGCCCTGGCGCGTCAGCGGCCCTCGCGCGCCCAGACCGCGGTCAGCGCGCCGAGCAGCAGGATCAGGCCGAGGACACCGGCGAAAGCCGGCAGGATGCCGATGCCGCGCACCACCGAGGCGTCGCGCTGGCGAATGCCCATCCAGTCGTCGCCGCGCATGGCACTGGCCGAACGGGTCGGAACGATGCGCGGCACGGTGAGATTGCCGTCCTCGGAGATGCGCCAGAGGCCGCCGCCGGTGGCCCGCACCAGCGGTTCGAGCACGCGCAGGGTCGAGGTGACATCGGTGAATTCACGCGGGTTCGGCGGTCCGACATTGACCAGGCGGGTCAATGGTCCGGCCTGGGCACGCCAGAGACCGAGTTCGGTGACGTCGACCTGGCCGCGCCAGAGCCCGGGCTCGGCATTCTGCATCGCGACCACCTGGGAACTGCCCGAGGGCGTCGTCAGCGTCACCTCGGCCGGCGTCTCCGCCATGGTCTGCAATTCGACGGCGAGCTGGCGGCCGCGCACAGCGAGCCTGAGGCTTTCCTCTTCCAGCTCGGGTTCCTTCATCAGCCAGTGCGACAGGCGGCGCAGCAGCTCGAGATGCGGCCCACCCCCTTCGTAGCCGCGGGCCCACAGCCAGATATGGTCGGAGAGCAGCAGCGCGACGCGACCTTCGCCCTGGCGCTGCAGCACCAGCACGGGGCGGTTGTCCGGCCCATCCATGACGGTGGCCGCACCCGCGCTCGGCTCGCGGCTCTCGATCAGCCGGAACCAGCGGCTCCATTGCGGCACACCCTCGAGGGCCGAGCCGGGCAGGGCCCTGGTCACCGGATGGCGGCGGCCGAGATCGGAGACGCGGGCATGATAAGGACGCTCCATCACGTCGCCGGTCGGCGCAGCCGGCAGAATGGTCTCCAGCGGGGTGTCGTTGATCGAAGCGGAGGTCGCGTGTTCCGGGCCGGCCGCGACCAGCAGGGCGCCGCCATTGCGGACGTAGCGGGCGATGTTCTCGAAATAGATCAGCGGCAGCACGCCCTGCTGGGCGTAGCGGTCGAAGATGATCAGGTCGAATTCGCGAATCTTGATCTGAAACAGCTCACGCGTCGGAAAGGCGATCAGCGACAATTCGTTGATCGGCGTGCCGTCCTGCTTTTCCGGTGGGCGCAAAATGGTGAAATGGACGAGGTCGACGCCGGCATCGGACTTCAGCAGGTTGCGCCAGGTGCGCTCGCCGGCATGCGGCTCGCCCGAGACCAGCAGCACGCGGAGCTTTTCGCGGATGCCCTCGATGATCACGACGGCGCGGTTGTTGATGGTGGTCAGCTCGCCGTCCAGGCCGTCGACCTCGACCTCGACGATATTGGCGCCGGCATGGGTTACCGGCACCTGGATCATGGTGGTCGCGCCGGTCGTCACGGTGCGGCGCTCGACCAGCTCGCCGTCGCGCTTGACGGTGACGGCCGCCTGGGCGACGCGGCCGCCGGTGCCGTTGTCCTCGATGCGGAAGCCGATGGTCTGAGCCTGGCCGACAATGCCGAAACGCGGCGTCTGGGTCAGCACCACCCGGCGGTCGCGGTCGGTCGAGCGGCCGGTGATCAGGGCATGGACGGGGGCTTGGAAGCCGATCGCCGCGGCCTGGGCCGGGACATCGTGAACCTGGCCGTCGGTGACCAGGATGGCGCCGCCGATGCGTTCGGCGGGAACGTCGGAGAGCAGGCCGCGCAGCGCCTCGAACAGATGGGTGCCGTCGGTCTGGCCGTCGGAGGCGCCGGCGTCGACATAACGCACCTCGAAGCCGGTGGAGCGGCCGAAATTGCGCTCGATTGCCGCCTTGGCCTCGTCGGTGATGCGCGTGCGATCGGCCAGCGACTGGCTGGCCGAACGGTCGAGCACCACGGCGACGATGGTCTTCAGGGGATCGCGGTCCTCCTGGGTGAAGACGGGATTGCCGAGCGCCAGCAGGGCGAGCGCCATGGCGCCGATGCGCCACCAGGCGCCACGGGTGCGCGAGACGAGCAGCAGGACGGCGAGCAGCAGCACGGCCATGGCGGCAACCGCCAGGGCGGGGAGCGGCAGGAGCGGCGACCAGACGATCCCGAAGGCCATGGTTCAGTTCCCCAGCCGTTCGAGCAAAGCCGGCACGTGGACCTGGTCGGTCTTGTAATTGCCGGTCAGCGCATACATCACGAGATTGACGCCGAACCGGTAGGCCAGCTCGCGCTGGCGCGCCTCGCCCTGCACCGGCAGCAGCGGATTGCCCTGGCGGTCGATCGCCCAGGCGGCGGCGAGATCGTTCGACGTGATGATGATCGGCGAGACTGAGTCGGAGGCGCGCGCCGGCCGGGCGGCCTCGTCGTCGCTGGCCGGCGGGATGGCCTCGACCCAGGTCTGCCCTTCCGAGTGGCGGCCGGGGAATTCACGCAGGATGAAGAAGGCGCGCGCCAGCACATGGTCGCGCGGCACCGGCTCGAGTTCGGGAATGTCGAGGCCGGCGAGGATGCGCCGCAGCGTCGCCTGGGCCGGGCTGGCCTGGCCGGGGCGCAAGGTCAGGGCATCGCGGGTGTCGAAGATCACCATGCCGCCCTGTTTCATATAGGCGTCGAGCTTCAGCAGCGCCTGCGGCGTCGGCTCGTCGGCGCCGGCCACGATCGGCCAGTAGAGCAGCGGAAAAAAAGCGATCTCGTCGCGGCCGATATCGACGGCTTGCGGCGTTGCCGGCTCGAGCGCGGTGCGCGCCGACAGGAAGCGCGTCAGGCCTTCCATGCCGGCGCGGCTGATGTCGTCGACCTCGCGCGAGCCGGTGACGATATAGGCGAGGCGGGTCGCCTGGGTGGCACGCACCGCGGCGTCATCGGCGGCATTGCCGGTGGAGATCGGCGGGCGGTCCTGGGCCCGGCGGGTCTGGGCGTCGGCCGGGCCGCCGAACGGCAGCAGGGGCAAGGCGGCGAGCGCCAGGATGACCGCGGCCGTCCGCGTGGCGCGGCCGCCGGTCAACCGGGCGAGGCCGCCGGCAATGATGAAGACGGCCAGGCCATCGGCCAGGAGCAGGATGAGTGCTGCGATCACGAGCGGGGATCTCAGGTCCACGGGTTCTCCAACCCGATAGCGTTCGATCGCGGCGCCGAGAGGGCTGAGATCGAGCGGTTTCAGGCGTTCGTCGGCAGCGAGCGCATTGACCGCGACGGTGGCGTCGGGCGGGCCGTAGAAACCCGGCGGATAATCTGATGTCGCCGGCTCGCGCCAGTCGGCCGGGATCGGCTTGGCGGTCGCCGGCGGCCGGATGAAGGCGCCGTATCCATCCAGGACCCGGCTCGGCGCGACGCGCTCGCTGGCGCGCGCCTGGCCGGGCAGGCCGGCAAGGCCTTCGGCCGCGGGCCGGCCGGCCGCCGACAGGCCGGCAATGCGCTTCAGCATCTCGACGAAAGCGCCCGACAGCGGCAGGTCGGACCAGGCGGTATCGGCGGTGATGTGGAACAGCACGAGCAGGCCGCGGCCGCGCTTCTCCGCGGTCACCAGCGGTGTGCCGTCCAGCAGCTGGGCCCAGGTCTTGTCGGCGAGCAGGCCGTCGGGTTCGGCCAGAACCTGGCGGCGGACCCGCACGTCGGCCGGCACGGTGATGTCGGCGAAGGGGCTGTCGCGGGTGAAGGCGGCGAGCGCCTGCGGCGTTTCCCAGGACAGGGCACCGCCGAGCTGGCGGCCGCCGCGCCGCAGCTTGACCGGCACCAGGTCGTCGTTCTGCGCGCCGGCCAGCCTGGTGCCGGCGAAGCGCAGCAGGATGCCGCCATTGTCGATGAAGCGATTGAGCGCGTCGCGCGCTTCCGCGGTCACCGTGCCGACATCGGTCAGCACGATCATCGGCACGCGGCCTTCGACGAAGCGGATGGCGACCTCCGAGGGCGAAGCGCCCTCGACGGTGCGGATATCGGCGAAGGGCTCGAGCGCCCGGCCGAGATAATAGGTCGGCGACAGCAGCGGCTGGGCGGTGTCGGCGGTGGCGCCCGAAATGACGCCGATGGTGCGGCGCTGCCAGCGGGCGTCGACCAGTTGCACGGCACCGGCCGAGCGCTCGCCAATGATGTCGAGGCGGGTGATGTCGTTGCGGATTTCCACCGGCAGGTCGAAGCGCACTTCGGCCTCGGTCTTGCCGGGCTCGAAGGCATAGGTGCTCTCGCCGATCGGCAGGCCGCGCGTGTCGAGGGCGCGGACCCGGCCGACCTGGGCCGGGCCGGGATCGGCGCGGATGACCTGGGCATTGAAGCCGCCACTGGTATTGGTGGCCCCCGTGAGCGCCAGCACCGGCGGCGTGCCGCCGTCGTAAACGGTCAGCACATGGTTGCCGACGGCTTCCTTGAGCTGGGTCAGGAAGGCCTGCGAGCGGCCGGTGTCGATGCCGTCGGTCAGCCAGATGATCTCGGCCTGCGGCTGGGCGGCGAGGAAGCGGCCGAGCGCCGGCAGGACGCCGGTGCGGTCGGGCGTATGCGGCGAGGGTTCGAGCGAGCGCAGCCGCTCGCGCACCGAGGACGGCGTCTCGATGCCGATCACGATGGCCGGCCGGGCGGTGGTGGCGAAGGCCACCGGCCGGCTGGCGCTTTCGGCGGAAGCAATGATCTGGTTGGCGACGCGCAGGCGCTGCTCGAAGGCGGCGGCGGACGGCCAGCCGTCGTCGATCAGCAGCAGGACCGGCCCGCGCGCGCCGCTGGTGGTGGCCGGCGGGTTCCATAGCGGTCCGGCCATGGCCAGGATGATGAGTGCGGCGAGCAGCAGCCTGAGCGCGGTCAGCCACCAGGGGCTGCGCGACGGCGTCTCTTCCTTCGGCGCGATGTCGATGAGGATCCGGGTCGGCGGGAATTGCACCCGGCGCGGCCTGGGCGGCACCAGGCGCAGCAGCCACCAGAGCGCCGGCAGGGCGGCCAGCGCGAACAGCACCAGGGGGGAGGCGAAGGCGAGCGGCAGGCCCAGCATCATCGCCTCGCAGTCTCGCGCGCGAAATCGCGCGATCCCGGGCCCATGCGCTGGTGCAGCGCCAGGATGGCGCCGGCGGGCGGCTGGTCGGTGCGGTGCAGGCCGAAGCTCCAGCCGCGCCGGTCGCATTCGCCGCGCAGGGCCGCCCGATGCGCGGCGAGCCGCGCGACATAGTCGTCGCGCCAGGTTTCGGCGCGGCCGGCGGTGATGGTCAGGCCGTCCTCCAGCTCCTCGAACTCGACCCGCCCGCGATAGGGAAAGGTCTCCTCGATCGGATCGTTGATCTCAAGGACATGGCCGCGCGAGCCGCCGACCGCCAGGCTTTTCACCTCGTCGGCGAAGGTCTCGACCGGCACCAGGCAGTCGGACAGGATCACCACTTCGGAAAGCCGTGAGACCGGTGCCTTGGGCGGCAGGTCGGACGGCCTGCCGGTGGCATCGGCCAGAATGGCATCGGCCATGCGCTCGATGATGGCGCGGCTGGCGCTCGGGCGCATCAGGCCGGGAATGCCGACCCGCTCGCCGCCGCGCACCATGATCTCGGCGAGCGCGAAAGCCAGCACCAGGCCACGGTCACGCTTGCTCTGCCGGGCGAGGGGCGAGACGAACTGCATGGAGGCCGAGCGGTCCGGCCAGATCCAGATCGTGTGGGCGGCTTCCCACTCGCGCTCGCGCACATAAAGATGCTGGTCGCGGGCGGAGCGGCGCCAGTCGACCCGGTTGGCCGGCTCGCCGTCGCTGAAGCGGCGGAACTGCCAGAAATTCTCGCCGGTGCCGGCGCGGCGCCGGCCGTGCAGCCCGTGCGCCACGGTCATGGCGACACGGCGCGCCTCGAGCACCAGGCGTGGCAGGCTGGCGGCCAGGATTGCGCCGTCGCGCGGAAGCTGGCGGCCCTGGTCGTCGGTGTTGCGGTTCTGGCGCAGCGTCTCGGCGAGGCCGAACATCGGCGCGGTTACCGGATCGGCTTGACCAGCGAGGCGATGGTGGCCTCCACGGTCAGGCCATCGGCGCGCGCGCCGTAAGACAATGCCATGCGATGTTTCAGGACCGGCTCGGCCAGAGCCACCACGTCATCGACCGAGGGCGCGAGCCGGCCGTCGAGCAGGGCGCGGGCACGGACCGCCAGCATCAGCGCCTGGGAGGCGCGTGGGCCGGGGCCCCAGGCGATGGCATTGGCGAGTTCGCCCTTGGCGGCGTCCGGGCGGGCCGAGCGGACCAGGGTGAGGATGGCGTCGACCACGGTTTCGCCGACCGGCAGGCGGCGCACGAGCCGCTGGGCCGCCTGCAGATCATCGCCGGACAGCGCCTGCCTCGGCCTGGTTTCTTCGGCGCCGGTGGTGTCGAACAGGATCTTCCGCTCGGCCTCCAGGTCGGGATAGTCGACGTCGACCTGCATCAGGAAGCGGTCGAGCTGGGCTTCGGGGAGCGGATAGGTGCCTTCCTGCTCCAGCGGGTTCTGGGTGGCCAGGACGTGGAAGGGCTTCGGCAGGTCGTGGCGTTCGCCGGCGACCGTCACGTGATATTCCTGCATGGCCTGCAGCAGGGCCGACTGGGTGCGCGGCGAGGCGCGGTTGATCTCGTCGGCCATCAGCAACTGGGCGAAGACCGGGCCCTTGATGAAGCGGAAGGCGCGCTTGCCCGACGCCGATTCCTCGAGCACCTCCGATCCCAGGATGTCCGAGGGCATCAGGTCCGGCGTGAACTGGACGCGCCGGGCATCGAGGCCGAGCACCACGCCCATGGTCTCGACCAGCTTGGTCTTGGCGAGACCGGGCAGGCCGACCAGCAGCGCGTGGCCGCCCGACAGCACGGTGATCAGGGCCTGGTCGATCACCGACTGCTGGCCGAAGATCACGGTCGAGATATTGGAACGGGCGAGACGCACCTGGGCGACGGTGGTCTCGGCGGCGCGAATGATCGCGTCTTCCATGCGTTCGGCGGTCTCGGCGGTCATGACGGCTCCCTTCGAGGCGCGGCTATCCTTCGCAGTGCATCATGTAGCATGCGTTGCGATCACGATAGCCGAGTCTTACGTTCGGTTCAGGCTCCGGCCAATCGTCCGGGGCGAAATGATCCGGGATTTCACTCAAACGTGAGGCTCATCGCGTGACCAGCGCAGCTCCGCCGCCAGGCGGCCTGGAAACCATCGCGTCGCAGGTCAAGGCCGTCAAAGGCCCGCCACCGGTGCATTTGTGGAACCCGCCCTTCTGCGGCGACCTGGACATGCGCATCGCGTCCGACGGCACATGGTTCTATATGAAGACCCCCATCGGCCGGCCGGCGCTGGTGCAGCTCTTCTCGTCCGTGCTGAAGCGCGAGGAGGGCCGGTATTACCTGGTGACGCCGGTGGAGAAGGTCGGCATCACCGTCGATGACGCGCCCTTCGCCGCGGTCGAAATGCGGGTTTCGGGCCTGGGCGAGGCGCGCCGGATCGCGTTCCGCACCCAGACCGAGGAATGGCTGGAGGTCGGTCCGGACCATGCCCTGCGGTTCGAGAAGGAAGCCGGCACCGACGGGCTGAAGCCCTATGTGCATGTTCGCCGCGATCTCTGGGCGAGGGTGTCGCGGGCGCTGTTCCATGATCTCGCCAGTCTCGGCGAGATCCGGCAGGGCGGGGAAACCGCCTGGTTCGGCCTCTATGCCGCCGGCACCTTCTACCCCATGGTGCCGGCCGCCGAGATCGAGGGCCTGATGTGATTCCCGTTTCGCCAGACCAGTTTACCGCCGCGGTGACCGGGCGCCTGACGCTCGACGTGCCGTCTTTCGTCCACGATCCCTTCGCGGCGGCGGCCGAGCGCGGCACGGATCCCGGCGATCCCACCATCAACGAAGGACCGCCGGCCCGGCCGGCGGCGGTGCTGATCCCGGTCGTCGCGCGGCCCGAGGCCACGGTGCTGCTGACCCAGCGCTCCTCGGACCTGTCAAATCACTCCGGCCAGATCGCCTTTCCCGGCGGCAAGATCGATCCTGGCGACGCGAGCCCGCTGGCGGCGGCGCTGCGCGAGGCGGAAGAGGAAATCGGCCTCGACCGCCGCCACGTGCACCCGCTCGGCTATCTCGCGCCGTTCCTGTCGCGCACCGGCTATCTGATCACGCCGGTGGTCGGCCTGGTCGAGCCGGGTTTCGACCTGACGCTCAACCCGGCCGAGGTCACCGATGCCTTCGAGGTGCCGCTGGCCTTCCTGATGGATCCCAGCAACCATCAGCGCCAATCGCGCGAATTGAACGGCCAGCGGCGCTATTTCTACGCGATGCCCTATGGCGAGCGGTATATCTGGGGCATCACGGCGGGGATCCTGCGCAATCTCTGGGAACGGCTGTCCGATCCGATCGCGGCGGCGAGCGAGCGAGCCTGATGCGCATCCTGATCGACCTCGCGCTCTTTGCCTTGCCCTTCCTGCTCTATGTCGGCTGGCTGCAGGTCAAGGAGCAGAATCCCTGGCTGAAGGAGCATTGGGACAAGCAACCGGCGGTCTGGGTCGGGCTTGCCGGCGTCGTTCTGGCGGGCGGCTATCTGCTCTATCTCGTGTCGATCCAGAGCCGGGACCCGACCGCGGTCTATGTACCGGCGCGCGTGGAAAACGGAGTTTTCTACCCCGCGCATCTGGATCCGCGTCCGTCGGGAGCACGACAATGAAGGACCGGGGCATTGCGCTGCCGGACTGGTTCAACCAGGGCCCGGCGGCGCGCCTGCTCGCCGTGCTGAACGCCGGGGCCGAGGAGGCTCGGCCGGTCGGCGGCGCCGTGCGCAACGCGCTGATCGGGCTGCCGCCCGGCGATGTCGACATCGCGACGACGGCATTGCCCGACGCGGTGGTGCGGGCGGTCAAGGTCGCCGGTTTCAAGTCCGTGCCCACCGGCATAGCCCATGGCACGGTGACCGTGGTGGTCGAGGGCAGGGGCTTCGAGGTCACCACGCTGCGCGAGGATGTCGAGACCGACGGGCGCCGCGCGGTGGTCCGCTTCGGCCGCGACTGGAAGGCGGATGCCAGCCGGCGCGACTTCACGGTCAACGCCATGAGCCTGACGCCGGACGGCATTTTGCATGACTATTTCGGCGGGGCGGCGGATCTCGCGGCCGGACGCATCCGGTTCATCGGCGATCCCGTCAGGCGCATTCGCGAGGACCGGCTGAGGATCCTGCGCTTCTTCCGCTTCCACGCGAGTTTCGCGCGTGGCGAGCCGGACACCGCGGCGCTCGAAGCCTGTATCGCGGAGCGCGCGGGGCTCGCCGAATTGTCGCGCGAGCGTCTGCGCATGGAGATGATGAAGCTGGTGGTCGCCGCACGGGCGGGCGAGACGTTGCAGGTGATGGCCGATGCCGGCCTGCTCGGCTCGCTCCTCGGCGGCGTGCCATTCTGTCGCGACCTCGCTCGTTTGGCCGATATCGAGCGGCGTCTGGGCCTCGAAACGGAGGCGCCGCGGCGGCTCGGCGCGCTCGCTGTCCTGATCCGCGAGGACGCGGACAGGTTGCGCGAGCGCCTGGCACTCTCCAATGAGGAGTATCGTCGCCTCGACGGCATCGGCCATGGCTGGCACGGGCTCGACCCGGCGACGGGAGAGCTTGCGGCAAAGGCTGCATTGTTCGCGGCGGGGCCGCGCGGCTACCGGGACCGCGTGCTGGTGGCCTTCGCCCGTTCCGGCGCCGCGCCCGACGACGCCGGCTGGCTGGCGCTGGCGGGATTGGCCGAGCGCTGGAAGGCGCCGGCCTTCCCGATCTCGGGAAATGACCTCGTGGCCCGCGGCATTCCGGCGGGACCGGAGCTGGGGTCGGCGCTTGCCCGGCTCAGGCAAGCCTGGATCGCCGCGGATTTTCCAACCTCGAACGGCGCGATCGCGAGCCTTATTACGCAACTGACTACTGGGCGTTGAAAATAAAAATCTATTGCGCGCTGAGGGCGGTGTCCGAGAAAGCCCTCCAGTGCTCGAGCCAATTAATTGATGCGCAAGGTTTTTTTGCTTGATTACGCTTGGTGGTTCTCGTGCGGGATCCGCCCGGTGGTGTTTGCAACGACTGTATCCATGAACATTCGTGCCGAGACGACGAACGAGACGAAGCGCGACTTTCCCGTCGAGATTTATATCGCGATGGTGGATGCGCTTTACGCCGACGTGCGGACTTTTCTGTTCGGGGCTCTGACCGCCTGGGTGGCGGCGCTCTATGCCGCCTATCTCACCCCGGTGATCATTCTCGACGGCTTCGCCGTCGCGCTCGGCCTGGTCAGCATCGCCCGCACGCTGCACATCATGTCGTACCGGCGGGCGCGGGCCGATGTCGTGACCTATGAGGCGGCGCGGCGCTGGGAGCGGGCCTATACCATTGGCGCCAACGCCTATGTCTTCATGCTCGGACTGTGGTGCTTCGCAAGCTTCGCCCTGACCTCCAGCGTGGTGGCGCAGCTGTTCAGCATGTCGCTGGTGCTGGCGCACATGGTCGGCGTCACCGGGCGTAATTTCGCCAATGGCCGTTTCGTCGACACCCAGATCGTCCTGCTGGCCGTGCCGGTCATTTCCGGGCTGCTGGTCACCGGCAATGTCGATCACATCGTGCTGGCGCTGTTCTTCGCCCCATTCTTCGTCAGCACGCGCAGCGTCGCGGCCCGGCTCAGGAATATTCTGCTCGACGCAGTCATCGCCAAGCGTGACGTCGAGCTGCTGGCCACCCGCTTCGACACCGCCCTGAACAACATGCCGCATGGCCTCGCCATGTTCGACGCGACCGGCCGGCTGGTCGTCGTCAACGCGCGCTGGGGCGAGATGCTGCATTGCGATCCCGCCTGCATTCGCTCGGGCGCGCGGGTCGATGCCATCGTGGCCAATTATGTCGAGAGCGGCGTGATCAATCCGCACGACGCCAGCCGCATCATGGAGATGGTCAGGCGGCGTGCCGGCGACCGGTCGATGAACCGGCTGGAGGTCGAGACCAGCGAGCGTCATATCGACGTGGCGTTCCAGCCGATGGAAAACGGCGGCCTGGTCATCGTCATCGAGGACATCACCGAGAAGCGCCGGACCGAGGCGCGCATGGCCCATATGGCGCGCCACGACGCGCTGACCGGCCTGCCCAACCGGATCCAGTTCCAGGAGCGTCTCGAACTGGCGCTGACCATGCGCACCGACAGCGACATGCTGGCGGTGCTGTTCGTCGACCTCGACAATTTCAAGCAGGTCAACGACACGCTGGGCCATCCGATCGGCGATACGCTGTTGATCGAGGTCGCCGACCGGCTGCGTTTCGTGGTCGGCGAAACCAATGTCGTGGCGCGTTTCGGCGCCGATGAATTCGTCGTGCTGCAGACCGGGGTCCGATCGGTCAACGAGGTCGCCAAGCAGGCCGGCCGGATCATCGAGAACCTGTCGGACATGGTTCAGATCGAAGGTTCGACGGTGGTCTGCGGCGCGTCGATCGGCATCGCGCTGGCGCCGCGCGACGGCACCGATCCGGATCAGCTGCTGAAATGCGCCGACATGGCGCTGGCGCGCGCCAAGGCCGGCGGCAAGGGCATCCTGCACTTCTACGAAGAGGAGATGGATCGCCAGGCCCAGGCCCGGCGCGCCACTGAACTCGACCTGCGCAAGGCGATCCACAACGAGGACCTGGCGGTCTATTTCCAGCCGCTGCTGAACCTGAAATCGCTGACCATCACCACCTGCGAGGCGCTGGTGCGCTGGCCGCATCCGACCCGCGGCATGATCTCGCCGGCCGAGTTCATCCCGATCGCCGAGGAAACCGGCCTGGTGGTGGAGCTCGGCCGCCAGGTGCTCAGAAAGGCCTGCGCCGCCTGCGCCGCCTGGCCGAACGACGTCCGGGTCGCGGTCAATCTGTCATCGGTGCAGTTCGACCGCGACGACGTGGTGGCATTGGTTCGCGAGACTCTCGAGGTCACGGGACTTAGCGCCGACCGGCTCGAACTGGAGATCACCGAGACCTTGCTGCTGCAGGACTCGGCCTCGATCCTGGCGACCCTCGAGACATTGCGCACCATGGGCGTCAGGATCGCGCTGGACGATTTCGGCACCGGCTATTCGAGCCTGAGCTATCTGCAGAAATTCCCGCTGCAGAAGGTCAAGATCGACCGGTCCTTCGTGCGCAACCTGGAAACCGACACACGCGCGGTCAAGTTGCTGCAAGGCGTCACCCGGCTCGGCGCCGATCTCGGCCTTGCGGTCGTCGTCGAGGGCGTCGAGACCTATGCCCAGATGAAGCTGATCGACGAGCCCGGCGTGGTGACCGAGATCCAGGGCTTCCTGCTCAGCCCGGCCATTCCCGACGAACAGCTGCGGATGCTGCTCTGCCGCTCGGGCGAGGGGCTCCTGAAAAAGGTCGCCTGACAGGCCGGCCTGACCATGCCCCTGCGGTATCCGTATTCTATCTGATCCTGGGGCTCCGTGATCCGGAGCTTTTCGCGTCGGGAGCCTATGACGGAGGTCGGCCACCGGAGCGTGGTGGCGTGCGTCGGGCTGTTGCGCGCCATGCGTGTGCGACGTGGTGGAAGGTTCGGGCCAGGCTTCCGCGAAATCGCGGAAAAGCGAAATTCTGCAATGTCTTGAACGGATCGGGGGCAGGGCTTCGCCGATCTGTATCATTGCCTGTGTTGTGCAATGCAACCGCCGCGCGAGACGGTGTCGCAGAAAAAACACATTGTTAACCATCCCGACAAGCAAGCTTTATGTTGTCAGCGCGGACCTCGCCTGCGCGTTAACGATATTTTAACCACGCGCTTTCCAATCGTTAAAATTTGATTAACATTGTCCTCAGTTCTGGCCGCGAAGACTGGCATTCAACGTGAGGCATGCGAGATGAATACGGTTAATCCGGCGAATTCTTTCGCAAATCACGTTATCGAGCTGCTGGGCCGCGTCGAATACCGGCTGGCCGAGACGAAGGAAGACAAGCAGGCGATTTATCGGCTGCGCTATGACTGCTACCTGCGCGAGGGCGCGATCCGGCCGAACAAGCGCGGCATCTTCAAGGACAGCTACGACAGCTCGCCGAATGTCTGGATCTTCGGCATGTATCTCGGCGACAAGCTGGTCAGCTCCATCCGAATTCATGCGGCGACGAAAGCCTGCCCGATTTCGCCGGGAATGGCGGTTTTCGGCGACGTGCTGGGCGCGCGCATCGAGGCCGGAGAAACCGTCATCGACCCGACGCGGCTGGTCGTCGACCACGAGCAGTCACGCGCCAATCCCGGGCTTGCCTATGCGACCGTCCGGCTCGGCTTCATGGCCTCGGAATTCTTCCGCGCCGATCTCGGCCTCGCCACGGTGAGGACCGAGCATCGGGCTTTCTACAAGCGGCTGTTCTTCATGGAGGCGATGGGCGAACCGCGCCACTATCCCGGCCTGAAGAAGCCGATCAACCTGATGGGCATCCACTATCCCTCGGTGCATCAGCGCATCGTCAGCCGCTATCCCTTCATGGCGTCCAGCGCGATCGAGCGGGATTTCCTGTTCGGCCGGAACCAGCCGGCCCATGCCGTGCCGGCGCGTATCGAGCCGAACCGTCGCGCCAAGCCGCCGATGCGCGGGCAGGCGGCGGCAGCCTGAGCAGGGGACGGGCAGGGGCGCGCTAGCCACTGCTTTTCTGCTTCAGGCCGGCCTCAGCAGCCGCATGGCATTGGCGGTGACCAGAACGGTGGCGCCGGTATCGGCGAGGATCGCCGGCCACAGGCCGGTAATGCCGGCGACGGTGGTGACCAGGAAGACCGCCTTCAGGCCGAGCGCGATGGTGATGTTCTGCCGGATATTGGCCATGGTCCGGCGCGACACGGCGACCATGGCCGCGACGTCGCCGACACGCCCGTGCAGCACCGCCGCATCCGCCGTCTCCAGCGCCACGTCGGCGGCACCGCCCATGGCGATCCCGACATCGGCGGCGGCCAGGGCCGGCGCGTCGTTGATGCCATCGCCGACCTTGCCGACCCGCTCGCCGGCCGCCTGCAGCTGTTCGACGATGCGCATCTTGTCCTCGGGCAGCAATTCGCCGCGCGGCTCGATGCCGACGAGCCGGCCGATGGCCTCCGCGGTCCGGCTGTTGTCGCCGGTCAGCATGATCGCCCTGATGCCGGCGGCGCGCAGCGCCTCCAGGCCCTCCCGCGCGTCGGCGCGCGGTTCGTCGCGCATGGCGATGAGGCCGGCGACCCGATCGCCCGCGGTGAGAACCGAGACGGTCTTGCCCTCGTCGTTGAGCGTCTGGATCCGCGCGGCGACATCGGCGTCGAGGCCGGTGCGTTCCGCTGCGGCCGAGGCCGAGCCCAGGAACAGGAACTGGCCATCGACCTTGCCGGTCACGCCCTTGCCGGCGACGGCGCCGAGATCGGTCGCCGGCGCGACGATGGCTCCCGCGGCCTCGGCGCGGGCCAGGATCGCCTTGGCGAGCGGATGGCTCGATCCGGTTTCGAGGGCCGCGGCGAGCGCCACGACGTCGGTATCGGTCCGTCCGAGGCCAACCACGTCGGTAACCTTCGGCTTGCCCTCGGTCAGGGTTCCGGTCTTGTCGAAGGCGACCACCGTCAGCGATCCCAGGCGCTCGAGCACGGCGCCGCCCTTCATGAGCAGGCCGCGCCGGGCGCCGGCCGAGAGGCTCGCGGCGATCGCGGCCGGGGTCGAGATGACCAGCGCGCAGGGGCAGCCGATCAGCAGGATGGCGAGGCCCTTATAGATCCATTCGGTCCAGGCGCCGCCCAGGGCCAGCGGCGGAACGACGGCGACGAGCGCGCCGACGACCAGCACGGCCGGGGTGTAGTAACGCGAGAAGCTGTCGATGAAGCGTTCGGTCGGCGCTTTCGACTCCTGGGCTTCCTCGACCAGCTTGACGACCCGGGCAATGGTGTTGTCGGCGGCCGCCGCGGTGACGCGCAATCTGAGCGCCGCCTCGCCATTGACCGTGCCGGCGAAGGCGGTGTCGCCGACGGTCTTGCGCTTCGGCGTGCTCTCGCCGGTCACCGGGGCCTCGTCGATGGCGCTGTCGCCGGAGACGATCACGCCGTCGGCCGGCACGCGGTCGCCGGGCCGGACCAGGATGACGGCGCCAATGGTCAGGCTGTCGGCCGGCACCTCGCGGGTCCGGCCCTCGGTTTCGACGAGCGCGGTCTTCGGCACGAGGTCGGCCAGGCCCTGGATGCTGGCGCGTGCCTTGGTGGCGGCAACCCCCTCGAGCAGCTCGCCGACCAGGAACAGGAACACCACGGTCGCGGCTTCCTCGGTGGCGCCGATGATCACCGCGCCGACCGCGGCGATCGTCATCAGCATTTCGATGGAGAAAGGCGTACCGGCCCGTGCGGCGGCGAAAGCGCGCCGGGCGATCGGCACCAGGCCGACGGCGAGCGCCAGGATGAAGACCCAATGGTCGATCGCCGGCACCAGCTTGCCGAGGCCATAGGCGGCGACCAGGGCCGCGCCGCAGGCCAGCGTCATGAGCCCCTTGCGGCTGCGCCACCAGGGGCCGGTCGCCGGGCCGTGATCGTGACCGTGAAGATCGCCGCTCCCGGCCGCGCCGGCCGGCCTTGCGGCCGCATGCGAATGATCCGCGTGGTCGTGATGGCCGTGCTCTTGGCCGGCGTGGTGATCATGGTCGTGGTCATGATGCGTGCCGGCGCAGGCGTGGCCGTGGCCGCCGTCATCGTGCTCGCGCGTGCCTGTCGCCGCCTGAGCGGTCTCGATCGCGGCGACCCCATAGCCGAGGCCGGTCACCCGGCTTTGAACCGCGGCGAGATCGCTCCCGAGGCGATGGGTCACGGTCATGCGGCCGGTCGTCGCCGAGACGCTGACGTCCTCGACGCCGGGCATGCGGCGCACCGCGGTGTCGATCTTGGCGGCGCAGGAGGCGCAATCCATGCCCTCGATGCGAAAGCGGCTCTGGCGAACGGCTGCGGTCATGACGATATTCCTGCTTGTCACGATCGTCATTAAATGTCGCCATGACGGTGCGGCAAGGCCAGGAGCGTCAAATCGGGCGAGAGCTATAACGTTACCTGCCGGGCGGGCACTGTATTGGGCGCCCCTTGCAGCGTAACCGCAAGTTTCAATAGGATGCTATAACAGAACGCTGCTATCTTCACCGGCGCCGATACAGAGGCCGTCCATGAGATCCGACAGCCGCAAGCCATTCGATGCCGTCAGGCGCGGCCCGCAGCCGGCCTCGCCACGAGCTTCGGACGGTTTCAAACGCGAGACCTTCACGTTGCCGCGCGAGGCTGCGCGGGCGAAAGCGCGTGAAATCCTCACGCGCTTTCCCAAGGCTGCCTATATGACCGAAGTCGAGACCTGGCGGGAGCTGGATGACGGACGCATCGAGTTCACGATGCGCCGCCTGCCGACCGCCGACTGAGCTTCAGGCGCGGATCTTTTCACGCTTCTCGGCGTGGTCATCCGCGTGATCTTCGGCATGATCCTCGTCTTCTTCGTCGTCGCCGTCCTCGGTCTCTTCCTGCTCGTCGTCCTGCTCTTCTTCCTCGTCGAGGTCGAGCGGCGACAGCGCGGCCACCGGGATCTTTTCGCGGAACAGGTCACCCTCTTCGCCGATCCAGATGCAGGTCACCTCGTCGGCCTCCACGGAGGCGACGGTCAGGGCCTGGCCGCCCGATTTCAGCATCACGACATCACCGGCATTGTAGGTCATGGCATCCTCCTGGGTTGGGAAACGCCAAGGGTCTAGCCGAGCCCGGTGACGGGATGATCACAAGCGGACGACGGGTCGACCCGTCGTGCCGGCCTGCGGCGCAGCCTGCGACGTTTCGTCCAGCCCTTCTACGTAATCGGCCGAATGACGCTGGATCCGCCAAAGCTTACATTTGCCTGACAATGTGAGATGGATGAGGCGACCGTCAGAGGTGAGGTTGGAACACGATCTGGATCAGACGCCGGAACTGCTTCTCGAGGTCGTCGACGAGTGCGTCCGCGCCGGCCGGCGCAAGAACGAGATCGCGGCCTTCCTGGCGCGCGAATATGGGCTCGACGCCGGCACCATCGCGCGCCTGATCGCCGATCACGGCGCGCGCCAGCCGCGGCGGAGCATGTCGACCGGACTGACGGCACTGACCGCGCTCTATCTGGCGGTCTTGTCCATGTTGCAACGCCAGGCGCAGGAACAGGGCGAATTGATGCCCCTGCTGCTGGTCTGAAATTCTCGCGCGACGGCCTGACGGCGGAGCCTCGGCGGATCTTTCCGCGCGATTGAGCTGATCTTCAAACATATGAAGCCGTGCCCGGGGCCGGCGGCGGTCGCCGTCGCCGGCCGCCCCGCTTGTCGCTGCCTGCCGGCCGTCCCTCCGGCGTCTTCGAAACAGCTTTGCCGGCCTCGATCGCGGGGCGAGGGCTGCGCGGCCCATCGACAAGGGGATCCCGACCAAAAAGTGCGCGTGACCTCTTGCCCACCTGATGTATTTTGAGATACCAAAATGCCAACGCGGTATTTTGGGATGCGCCGGCATGGAACCCTTTCCCCTGATCGAGCTTAGCGGCGATGCCGAAACGCGTGGCCGCCAGTACGGCCGGCAGGCGACCAAGCGCATCCGGCGCAGCATCGAGCATTATTCGGCGCAATTGACCGCGGGCGGGCACGGCACGGCGACGATCCGCGCCTGGGCGCGCGATTTCGTGCCGCGGATCGAGGCCTTCGATGCTGACTACGTCGCGGAGATGCGCGGCATCGCCGCCGGCGCCGATGTCGAATTCGAAGACATCGTGCTGATCAATGCGCGTACCGAGGTTCTGCAGCTCGGCAAGCGCGCCCAGCTCGCCGCCCAGGACCCCGACGGCTGCACCGGCGTGGTGGTGATGCCGGCCGCCTCGCGCACGGGCGAACTCATTCACGCCCAGAACTGGGACTGGAAATCCGAATGCGCCGAGACCGGCGTCGTGTTGCGCATCCGCCGGGACGGCGGGCCCGATATCCTGACCTTCGTCGAGGCCGGCGGCCTCGCCCGGGCCGGCCTGAACGCGGCCGGCATCGCAGTCACCGCCAACTACCTGGAGAGCGATCGGGACTATCGCGAACTCGGCGTGCCGCTGTCGCTGATCCGGCGCAAGGTGCTGGAACAGGAGTACCTCGCCCAGGCCTTTCACGCCGCCTATACCACGCGCAAATCCGCCTCCAACAACATCATCGTCAGCCATGCCGGCGGCATCGCCATCGACTTCGAATGCGCACCGGACGAGAGTTTCCAGGTGCTGCCGACCGACGGGCTGATCGTCCATGCCAACCACTGGCAAAGCCCGGTGGCGCTGGCCAAGCTGAAGGACACCGGCATCGCCAATACGCCCGACAGCCTGTATCGCGACCTCCGGGTGCGCGCGCTTCTGGAGGCCAGACGCGGGTCGCTCGACGTCGATGCGGTGCGCGACGCCTTGTTCGATGTCTACCAGTCGCCCTGGTCGGTCTGCCGGCCGCCACGGCTGAATTCCGGCGGCAATCTGTCGGCAACGGTCGCCATGCTGCTGATGCAGCCGGCGCAGGGCGTGCTCGACATCGCGCCTTTGCCCGCGCTCAACCGGGTGTTCACCCGTTACGAATTGTCGCCCGGCACCGCGACGAGGGCTGCATGAAGCAAGCGCTTGCTCTGGCCGCGACCGCCTGGCTGGCCATGCTGCCGATGGCGGCGTCGGCCCAGCCGGCCCAGTCCGCGCCGCCGCGCGGCAGCTATGGCCTGAGAGCCGCGCTCAACTCCGATATCCGCAGCACGCAGCCCGGCGTGAACCGGGATTTCAACACCGACACCGTGGTCCTGCACATGGTGGAGGGGCTGGTGGCGTTGCGCGAGAACGCCGCCATCGCGCCCATGCTTGCCGAGCGCATTGACCTCTCGGCCGATGGGCTGACCTACCGGTTCGCGCTGCGCCAGGGCGTGACTTTTCACAACGGCGCGCCGCTGACCTCGGCCGAGGTCGTCTGGAGCCTCAGGCGTTATCTCGATCCGGCCACCCAATGGCGCTGCCTGCCGGATTTCGACGGCCACGGCATCGCCAAGGTGGTCGATGTCGCGGCGCCCGACGCGGCGACCGTGACCATCACGCTGGAAAAGCCGACCGCCCTGTTTCTCAACACCATGGCGCGACCCGATTGTGGGGTGACGGCCATCGTTCACCCGGCTTCGCTGGGGCCCGACGGTGCCTGGCGCGCGCCCATCGGCACCGGTCCCTACCGGTTCGGCGAATGGCGCCGCGGCCAGTATATCGACCTCGTCCGTTTCGATGGCTATGTGCCGCTCACCGGTCCCCGCGATGGCCTGGCCGGTGCCAAGATCGCTTTCACGGCGCAGATCCGCTTCATGGTCATCCCGGATTCGTCCGCCGCCAAGGCGGCGCTGATCTCGGGCGCGGTCGACATCATGTCGGACGTCGCCTCGACCGAGCTCGGCGATCTGCGCGCGCGGCGCGACCTGAGCGTCGCCACGGCGCCGACCATGGGCCTGACCGGCTTCCTGTTCCAGACGCGCGACCCCTTGCTCAGGGATCCGCGCATCCGCCAGGCCCTGGCGCAGGCGATCGACATCGCACAGATCGTCCAGAGCGTGGTCGGCGACGACGCGCCCGACAATCCCTCGCCGATCCCCAGCTCCAGCGCCTACCATTCGGCGGCGCAGAGCGTCCGCCCCCGGCACGACATCGCCGCGGCCAGGCGGCTGCTGGCGGAGGCCGGCTATCGCGGCCAGCCGATCCGGATGATCACCAACCGCCGCTATCCCAATGTCTATGACGCGGCGGTCGCCGCCCAGGCCATGGCGGCGGATGCCGGCATCAAGATCGAGCTGGAGGTGCTGGACTGGGCGACCCAGCTCGACCGCTATACCCGCGGCGACTACCAGATGATGTCGTTCCTCTATTCGCCCCGGCTCGACCCGTCATTGTCCTATGAAATGCTGTCGGGCCCGAAGGACACCCAGCCGCGCAAGCTCTGGGAGGATCCGGAGGCGCTGGCGCTCATCCGGCGCTCCTTCGAGGTGGTGGAGCCGGTCGAGCGCCAGGCGCTCTTCGACGACCTGTTCCGCCGCTTCATGGCCCAGACCCCGGCGATCATCCTGTTCAACCAGCCGGACTATCTCGCCTATCGCAACGGCCTCGACGGCGTCGCCTCCTGGCCCGCCGCCCAGACCAGGCTCTGGGGCGTGTCCAGACGCTGAACCAGAAGACACTGAACCAGAAGACACTGAACCAGAAGACACTGAACCAGAACGGGGAGGGGAGGTCGCCGACATGACGTTTGCCTATGCCTTGAAGCGGCTCCTGCTGGCGCTGCCCACACTGCTGCTGGTCTCGGTCGCGGTGTTCACCATGATCCGGCTGGTGCCGGGAGATCCGGCCCAATTGATGCTGGGCGACGCGGCCGATGCCCAGCAACTGGCCGCGCTGCAGGATGCCATGGGGCTGAACCGGCCCTTGCCGGTGCAATTCCTCACCTGGCTCGGCCACGGCCTGAGCGGGGATCTCGGCCGCTCCATCTCGAATGGCGAGCCGGTGCTGCCCTTGATCCTCGAGCGCTTCCAGGTGACCGCGCCGATCGTGCTGGCGGCGGTCGCGCTGGCCGGCCTGTTCGCCGTGCCGCTCGGCACCATTGCCGCCTGGAAGCAGGACAAGGGGCTGGACCTCGCGGTGGTCGCCGGCGCCACCTTGCTGCTGTCGATCCCGGCCTTCTGGCTGGGCCTGCTGATGCTCCTGTTCTTCGGCCTGAAGCTGGGCTGGGTACCGGTGGTCGGCTATGTGCCGTTCACCGAGAATGCCTGGCAGGCGCTGCGCTATATCGCGCTGCCGATCGTCACGCTGACCTTGATCGAGACCGGCGTGCTGACGCGCATGGCGCGCAGCGCCACCATCGACGTGCTGCGGCTGGAATATGTCGCCCATGCCCGCTCCAAGGGCCTGCGCGAATCCACCGTGCTGCGCAAGCATGTGCTGCCCAATGCCTTCGCGCCGACGCTCACGCTGATGGGCATCGTGCTCGGCAACCTGCTCGGCGGCATCGCGGTCATCGAGACGGTGTTCACCTTGCCCGGGCTCGGGCGGTTGCTGGTCGACGGCATCTATGCCCGCGACTATCCGGTGGTGCAGGGCGTGATCCTGTTCATCGCCTGCATCTATGTGCTGGTGAACCTGATGGTCGATCTGCTCTACCCCTTGTTCGACCCACGCGTCGCGGCGGAGTGAGGCTGATGATGCGCCTGCGCCTCAACGCGATGCTCGGTGGGCTGCTGATCGCAGCGGTCCTCACCATGGCGGCCGTCTCGACCGTCTGGACACCCTTCAACCCGCTCGGCGTCAACCTGCGGGCCCGGCTCGCCGCCCCCTCCGCCCTGCACTGGCTGGGCACCGACGAGGTCGGCCGCGACGTGCTGAGCCGCCTGATGGCCGGCGCCGGCACATCCTGCCTGGTCGCCGCGCTCACCGTGCTGGTGGCCGTCCTGCTCGGCAGTTTCATCGGCCTCGTCGCCGGCTTTGCCCGCGGCTGGGTGGACCGGGGCCTGATGCTCATCAACGACACGCTGCTGGCCTTTCCGGGCATCCTCCTGGCGCTCGGCCTGATGGCCATCATCGGCGCCAGCAAGTGGGGCATCGTGGCCGCCCTCGGCCTTGCCTATGCCCCGACGGTCGCCCGCATCGTGCGCGGTTCGGTGCTGTCGATCCGCGAACGCGAGTTCATCGAGGCGTCGCGGGCGATCGGCAATTCCGAGCTCTACACCCTGTGGCGGCATGTCCTGCCGAGCACCGCCTCGCCGGTCATCGTGCTGGCGACCGGCATGTTCGGCTGGGCGATCCTGGCCGAGAGCGCGCTGAGCTTTCTCGGCCTCGGCGTGCCGCCGCCGGCACCGACCTGGGGCAATATGCTGGCCGCCGCCCGTCCCTATATGGAATCGGCGACCTGGCTCAGCCTCTGTCCCGGTTTCTGCATCGCCATGACGCTGCTCGGCATCAACCTGATGGGCGATGCGCTGCGCGACCACCTGGATCCGCGAAGGGAGCAGCAATGACCGAGGCAACCGTCAGGCCGCTCCTCTCCGTCCGGGGCCTCAGCGTCGGGACGGGCCCTTTCGTCGCCGTCAACGACGTCTCCTTCGACATTCAGCCCGGCGAGATGCTGGCGCTGGTGGGCGAGTCGGGCAGCGGCAAGACCGCCACCGGCCGGGCCATTCTCGGTCTCCTGCCGCCGGGCCTGAAGCGCCTGGCCGGCAGCATCGCCATCGAGGGCGAGGACCTGACCACGGTCACGCCGGCACGGCTGCGCGAATTGCGCGGCGGCTCGATCGGCATGGTGTTTCAGGAGCCGATGGTCTCGCTCAACCCGGCGCTCAGCATCGGGGCCCAGCTCGGCGAGGCGCTGGCCCTGCACAGTCCGATGAGCCCGGAGGAGCAGCACGCGGCCTGCCTCGCCATGCTCCGGCGGATCCAGATCCCCGACCCGGAAGGCTGCCTGCGCGCCTATCCGCACGAATTCTCCGGCGGCATGCGGCAGAGGATCATGCTGGCGGCGGTCATGCTGCCGGCGCCGAAGCTGCTGATCGCCGACGAGCCGACCACCGCGCTCGACAATCTGGTCCAGGCCGAGATCCTCAACCTGATGGTCGAACTCGCCAGGGATCGCGGCACCGCGGTGCTGCTGGTCACCCATAATCTCGGCCTGGTCGCCCGTTATGCCGACCGCGCCCTGGTGATGCAGCGCGGCAAGGTGGTGGAGGAGGGCAGGGCCGGAGAGCTTCTGCGCAACCCGCGCCACTCCTATACGCGCGACCTGGTCGCGGCCATGCCGCGCCGGACGCCACGGCCAAGGCGCGTCGCCGCGTCCGAGCCGCTGCTGGAAGTGCGTGGTTTCACCGTCGACTATCCCGGCAGCCGCGGCCTGTTCCGGCGCGGCACCGCCAAGCGCGCGGTCGACGGCGTCGACCTGACCATCGCGCTCGGCGAGACCGTGGCACTGGTCGGCGGCAGCGGTTGCGGCAAGACCACGCTCGGTCGCGCCATGCTCCGGCTGATCACGGCGAGCGGCGGCCAATTGCTGTTTCGCGGCCGTGACGTCACGGCCGCGCGCGGCCCGGCGCTGCGGGATTTCCGACTGGCCTGCCAGATCGTCTTCCAGGATCCCTATTCGTCGCTCGACCCGCGGATGCGGGTCGGCGAGATTGTCGCCGAGCCGCTGCGCCACGAGACCGGCCTCGATGCGGCCGCCAAGGCGGCGCGGGTGGCCGAGACCTTCGAGGCGGTCGGGCTGCCCGGCATGGCCGACCGCTTCCCGCACCAGCTCTCCGGCGGCCAGCGCCAGCGTGTCGCCATTGCCCGCGCCATCGTCCGCCGGCCTGCGCTGGTGGTGGCCGACGAGCCGGTCAGCGCGCTCGACATGACCGTGCAGAAGCAGATCCTCGACCTGATCCGGCGCCTGCAGGAGGAACGGGGTTTCGCCTGCCTGTTCATCTCGCACGATCTCGGCGCGGTCGCCGAGGTCGCCGATCGGGTGGTGGTGATGCAGGCGGGCCGGATCGTCGAGCAGGGGTCGCGCGACGAAGTGTTCGACCATCCGCGCCACCCCTATACGCGCGCGCTGCTGGACGCGACGCCGCGCATCGACGCGGAGCTGGTGGTGGCGGAGGTCGCGGAGGTTTGACCCGCATGGACCCCTCGCCGCTTGCGGGTGGGGGGGGCTTATGCGCCCTTCTATTGTCCCAGGGTGACGTTCCAGAACCGCGGCTTCAGGCCGGCCCAGGGCTCGAAACCCTGCACCCCGGTGCTGACGCCGGAGATCGTCGCGCGGTTGATCCAGATGCTCAGCGGCGCGTCGGCGAGGAACAGCCGGTGCAATTCGTCGAAGATCGGCTGGCGGGCCGCGGGGTCGCCGAGCGTGAACAGCCGGGCGAGCAGGTCATTGGCCGCCGCGCTGCGCCAGACCTTGTCGGGCGAGGCGTCGGGGCCGCCGACGAAACGATCGAACGAGAAGATCGGGTCGAGATAGGGCGTGACGTTCCAGATCATCACCTGGTAGCGGCCCTTGAAATAGCGGTCGAGCTGGGCGCCGAACTCGATCGTCTCGACCTCGGCGTTGATGCCCACCGCCTGCAGCATGGCCTGCAGCAGGATGGCGGTGTCCTTCATCAGCCCGAACTGGCTGTTGGTGGTAATGACGACCGGCCGGCCGGCATAGCCGCCCTCGCGCAGCAGCCGGCGCGCCTTGGCGAGATCGTGGCCGAAGCCCTGCTGCTGGACCGGGCCGTAGTTACGGCTGGTCGACGGCACCAGCGAGGTGCCGGGGCGGCCGTAGCCGGCATAAAGTCCCTCGCGCAGGCCGTCGGTGTCGATGGCGATCGCAATGGCCTGGCGCACCCGCGCATCGGCGAGCACGGGGTCGCGCGACTGCATCAGGATGGCGTTGAGCCCCGCCGTCGGTGCGTCGAGCACTTTCAGGCCGCGCGCGCCGCGCAGTTCCGTCGCCATGGTCGGATCGACCTCGGGCCAGACGTCGAGATTGCCGGACTGCAGGGCGACCTTGGCGGTGCTCGGGTCGGGGATCAGGGTGAAGCGGATCCGGTCGAGGCCGGCGCGCTTGGCGCCGGACAGGCCGTCGGTCGGCTCGCTGCGCGAGGCATAGGCGGCGAAGCGGGCGAGCTGGACATATTGGCCCTTGCGCCACTCCTCCAGCATGAACGGCCCGGTGCCGATGGCCTTGACCCAGCGGCCTTCGGCATCGACGGAATCGGGATGGGCGATGCCGGTGCTGTCGCAATCGGAGCGCGCCATCATGCTGAGGAAGACGCCGCTCGGCTCGGCCAGGTGGAAGGCCACGCGCCGCTCGTCCAGCGCCTCGATGCCGGTGATCCTGATCTGCCGCGTGCCGTCGAAATTGGTGCGGCATTGCCACGGCTGTTTCGGGTCGAGAAAGCGCTGCCAGGTCCAGACCACTTCGCGCGAGGTCAGCGGCTGGCCGTTGTGGAAGCTGACACCCTGGCGCAGCGTGAACGTGACCGTGCGTCCATCGGCCGAGGTGTCGATCGTCTCGGCCAGCATCGGCGCCACCGTGCCGTCGGCACGCCAGGCGACCAGGCCCTCGTAGATCTGCTGCAGCACGGCGCCGGTGGCGACATCGGGGCTGGTGCCCGGCATCAGGCCGCGAATGTCGGAACTGACCATGGTCCGCAGCATGGTTTCGGCCGCGGCCGAGCGCGCGAGCGGCGCGGCGGTGGCGACCAGCGCCGCGACGAGCGACAGCAGGGTCCGCCGCCGGAGCCGGGAATGGGAGAATGGAAGCATCGGGGCGGTCCTTGTCGTGACGGGCAGGCGGGACGGGGTCAGACGAGATCGCGGCAGCGGCGAAGCGTCGCGCCGGCATCGCGGGCGCGGGCGATCAGCCGCTCGAGGATCGGCAGCCGCGAGGCGCGCGCCAGGCCGATATCGGCGCGCGGATGCACGGTCAGGCAGGCATAGCCGGCGACCGGCAGCAGCGCATCGAGTTCCTCGGTGAGGAAGGCTTCGGCGCGGTCCTGGGTCAGCCGCCGGCGGAAATGAGTGGCGTCGGTCAGTCCCTCGCTCCACGGCAGCTCGACCATGTCGGCGCCGCCGTCGGCATCCAGGGCATAGGGCGCGTCGTCGTCGAGAAAGCTCGAATCGTAGCGATAGCCGAGGCGGCCGAGCAGGCCGATGGTGGCCGCCGAGAGCGTGCCGGTGGGGCTGCGAAAACCGGTCGGCGCGACGCCGGCGAGCCTTGTCAGCGTGTCGCGCGCCTCGCCCAGGATGTCGGCTTCCTCGGCCGGGGCGAGCGCCGCATGGTCCTCGAAGGCGCGGCCGTGGCTGGCGATCTCATGACCGTCCCGCAGGCACTGTTCGAGCAAGGCGGGCATGCGCGACGCTTCGCCCGAGGGCCAGAACAGGGTTGCCGGCGCCTGCAGCCGCCGCAGCGTCTCCAGCAGCCGGGCCATGCCGATGCGATAGGCATAGGCGCCATGGGCGAAACGGCCGTGGAGTTCGGTGCCGGGTGCTTCGGCCGCCTCCGGGCCGAGGCCATGGACATTGACCGTGATCAGCAAGGTCCTGGTCATGCGCGCGGGTTCCGCCAGGTGGCAGGCGCCGCCAGGCAATGATCGGCGAGGTCGCGCAGGGTGACGAAACGCACACCCGGCATGACCTTGGCGGCGCCGAGGAAACGATCGAAGGCAGCCGAGCGCGCGGGCGTGCCCGAGCCGTAGCCGGCACGCGGATGCACGGTGAAATGGACGTAGCCGTCGCCGGCCGCGATGGTTTCGAGCTCCTCGATCCAGTTGTCGAAGGCTTCGGCCGCGGTGGCCTGGCCCTGGACATAGAGCGGGGCGTCGTCGAGCGAGACGGTGTTGTTCGGCAGGATGACGAAGTCGTCGACCTGCCGCCCGTCGATCGTGGCGAGATAGGGCAGGTCCTCGTCCTTCTCGCTGGCGTCATAGCGATAGCCGAGCCGCTTCAGGGTCGGCAGGGTCAGCCGGCTCTTGCGGCCCGAGGGCGAGCACCATCCGACCGGCGTTTCGCCGACGCAGTCGCTCAGGATCGCGTGGGTCTTCTCCAGCAGCGCCGGTTCGTCGTCGCCGAGGTCCCAGCCCTCGTGCTGATAGCCGTGGGCGGCGATCTCGTGGCCGGCGCCATGCACCTCGCGCATGAGCTCCGGATAAAGTTCGGCATCGTAGCCGCACATGAAGAAGGTGGCGGCAATGCCGTGACGCGCCAGGATGTCGAGGCTGCGCGGCACACCGCGCCTGGCGGCATAACGGCCGCGCGAATGAAGGCCGAGATGGTTCTGGCCGCGCCCGGCCTCGACCGCCGGCCCGTCCATGTGAACGGTGACGCAGACGACGAAACCGGCGCCGTGCGGCCAGCGCGACGCGCCTTTGTTACCGGGTCCGGCGCTTGCGGGGGCTCTGTCGGGCGGGGGAGTGATCAACGTCGGGTCCATCCGTTGCGTCACCCATGAATGCACTATGTGGCACCGAAGTGCAATCCTTTGGCCCCTGGAATGTCAGCGCGGCGGCGCCGGCCAGGTGCTGGCGCATCAGCTCCGCCGCCCCCTGGCGGTCGCCCGCGGCAAGCGCGTCGAGAATGGCGAGATGCTCGCGCACCGACACCACGACCCGTTCCGGTCCGCGCTGCCAGGCATAGTTCGACAGGAGGCGCAGGCGGTTCTGCTGGGCGATCACGGGGGCGAAGAAACGGTTGCCGGAGGCCTCGGCCAGTCCGGCATGGAAGGCCGCATTGGTCTCGAAAAAGGCGACCGCGTCGTCCGCCGTCCAGGGGCGATCGAGAAAGCGGGCGTGCTCGGCCCGCATCCGCGCCTCGAAACCCGGCGGCAGGGCGAAGTTGGGCTCGAGCAGCGCGGCCGGTTCCAGCAGCATGCGGAAACGATAGGAGGCGGCACGATCCTCGGCGGAAGCGAAGCCCTGGGTGAAGCTCCAGCCATGGCCGCGGTTGCGGGTGACCACGCCGGCCTCGGCCAATTGCCGGAGCGCATGGGCGACCGTGGTGCGGCCGGCGCTGAAATGCTGGGCCAGATGCCGCTCGGACACCTCGTCGGGCAGGCTGCCGTCGCGGCGTTCCCGGGAGATGCCGACCAGCAGGCGGGCGATGCCGGTATCGTCGCCGGTCGCGGCAAGGCTGGAGGCGTCGCGATCGAGATCGACGACACGGACCGAGCGGCCCTCGATCGCAACGATGCCCATCTCCTCGAGCAGCACAACCGCGCCATTGACCGGCGTGCGGGAGACGCCGAGCGCCTCGGCCAGCGCGACCCGGCTCAGCCGGTCGCCGCTGACGGCGCCGCGGCCGCGCAGCAGGTCGAGAATGCCGCGCGCCAGGTCTCGTTGCAGCGGGCTGACGGTGGGGGCCGCCTTGGTCATGGTTCCTGTCTTGCCTGAGGAGTGCATTTTGAGATACCAAAATTCCAATTGCGGCGCCAGACGATACGATCGGGCCGGCAAGCTTCAATCATCGTGCGATGTCGGTTTTCCACCAAGCGGGGCATCTGTCTTCAAACGCGTGAAAGACCGGACGGAGCTCCGGCATGTCCTGGGCATCGAAGCTTCCGGTCACCAGCGCAATGGTAGGATTATCGTCGACGGCGCCCAATGTGCTGCCGCAACGCGGACAGAAGGAGCGGCTGGAGACATCCGACGATCGATAGAGCGTGGGTCTTCCACCCGCACCGATCCATGCGACGGCCTCCTTTGGGAACTCCACCCAGCACAGTGTCGGCGCGCCCGAATGTTTCTGGCAAAGCGTGCAGGAGCATGCATGAGGATTGGACGGCTCGCCGGTCGCCCTGAACCGTATGTCGCCACAAAGGCAGCCGCCCAGATAGTGCCTGGTCTTCACTCGCAACTCCTTCGATCCCTGGCCGGCGCATGTCGTCATATTGCGGCGCGCGGCCTCCCCCGGTCGCCGTCGGAACGCAGGCATCGCTGCAAGCGAAGCAAACCTGGAACGCCGCGCGGAACTGGCCGGTTGTCCAGCGGTGAAAATGCGGCAGCCACAAGGTCTGCCGGCGCCGCGGCGGCCTCCTGCCGCGCCTCACCGCCTGGCTGCGCGCAGCCCTTGCAGCCAGCGCCGGATCGGGTTGGGTGCGACAAGCTTGCCGATGGCGAAATCATTGTCGTCCCACGCGCTATAGGAGCGGATATCCCCGGGCAGGCTGTCGATCACCGCGGCCGGACCCTCGACATCCCAGCTGATGACGCAGCAATAGCAGCCCTTGTCGATGAAGGCGGTGAGCGAAGGTTTGTGCAACGCCAGCCATGCTTCGGCCGCCGCGACACGATCCTCGTCCCGGATATCTACGATGATGGTCGCGCGCTTCGTCATGGCTCTGTCCTGAAGGGACATCGGCGGAATGTCCAACCCGGGCCGGCGACCATCGCCGCGAACGCGCCGCCAGGCGGTCCGTTCGCGGTGACCGGGGCAGGCTGCCCATGTCAGCGGCCGCGCCGGGCGGCCAGATCCGCCATCAGTTGGCGCAAGCCATAGGTCCAGGGCTTGCACTCCGTCGACAGCCGCACCCGGTTGGTCAGGCTGCCGAGTTCGGCGCTGGCGATCGTCACCACGTCGCCGAGTTTGTGGGTGAAGCCCTTGCCCGGCGCCTCGCGATCCTGGATCGGCGCGAACAGCGTGCCGCAATAGAGCACGAGGCCATCGGGATATTGGTGATGCGGGCCGATGGCCTGGGCGGCGAGGTCTTCGACATCCCTGGAGATCGCCGCCATGTCGCTCCTGCCGTCCATGACGAAGCCGTCCTCGCCCGTCACGGTGAGCGACACCTTCATGGCGCGCACCTGGTCGACGCCGAAGCTCGCGTCGAACAGGCGTACGAAGGGGCCGAGCGAAGCCGAGGCATTGTTGTCCTTGGCCTTGCCGAGCAGCAGGGCCGAGCGGCCCTCGACATCCCTGAGGTTGACGTCGTTGCCGAGCGTGGCGCCGACGATCCGGCCGGCCGCGGAAATGACCAGCACGACCTCCGGCTCCGGATTGTTCCAGGTCGAGATCGGATGCAGGCCGACATCGGCACCGGTGCCGACCGACGACAGCACCGGGGCCTTGGTGAAGATCTCGGCGTCCGGGCCAATGCCGACCTCGAGATATTGCGACCAGAGCCCGCGCTCGATCAGGTGGGCTTTCAGCGCCTGGGCCGCCGGCGAGCCGGGCTTCAGGCCCCTCAACTCGCCGCCGATGATCTCGCCGATCTCGGCGCGGATGGCGCTGGCCCGTTCCGGTACGCCTTTGGCCTGTTCCTCGATCACCCGCTCGACCATGGAGAGGGCGAAGGTGACGCCGGCGGCCTTCACCGCCTGGACGTCGATCGGCGAGAGCAGGGCGGGTTTGCCCGGATCCTGCGTCGCCGAGGCCGCGTTGGCGAGGATGTCGGCGAGATCGCCGATGCGCTCGCCGGCGACCGCCTTGAGCGCCGCCGCCGGGTCCGGTCGGTCGAACAGGTCGGCGGTGGTCGCAAAGCTCGCGGTGACATCGAACACGCCGCCGTCGCGGATGGCGACGACGGAGGCCCCGAGGCCGGGGCGGTGAACGCGGCCGACAAGCGTGCCGGCCGTGCCGTCACGCGGCAGGACCGAAGCGGGATCGAGCGCCAGCCGTGCCATCAGATGCACCGGCCGCCGTCGACTTCCAGCACCACGCCGGTGAGGAAATTCCCCGGGTCGGCGGCCAGGAACAGCGCGGCATCGGCAATGTCCTTGGGCGTCGAAAGCCGGCCCATGGGGATGGAGGCGATGAACTTCTTGCGCATCTCCGGCGTGTCCTCGCCCATGAAGGTGCCGAGCAGCGGCGTGTCGCCGGCGACCGGCGCCAGGGCGCAGACGCGGATCTTGTCGGGGGCGAGTTCGACCGCCATCGATTTCGACAGGAGGTTCACCGCACCCTTCGAAGCGTTGTACCAGGCCAGGCCCGGACGCGGCCTGAGGCCCGCGGTCGAGCCGACATTGATGATGCAGCCGCCGCCATTGCCGCGCATCAAGGGCACGACGGCGTGGGCGAAGTGGAAGATCGACTTCACGTTGACGTCGAAGACGCGATCGAAGGTCGCCTCGTCGACATCGAGCATCGGCTGGTTGCGATGCGAGGTGCCGGCATTGTTGATGAGGATATCGACCTTGCCGAAGCGGTCGACCACCTTGGCCACCGCGCGCTGCACGTCCTTGGCCTTGGACACGTCGCATTTGACGCCCATCGCCTTGCGGCCGATGGCCTTGGCGACGTCCTTGGCGCCGTCCTCGTTGAGGTCGAACACCGCCACCTTGCAGCCTTCGGCGGCGAAGGTCTCCGCGATGCCCTTGCCGAAGCCCTGAGCGCCGCCGGTGACGATGGCGACCTTATCCTTGAGACGCATGGTCTCCCCTCCCTTGAAAGCAGCGATGCTTGTTGTCAGCCGTGGTTGATGACGACGGTTTTCGACGCCGAGAATTCGTAGAGCGCCTCGAAGCCCTTCTCGCGGCCGTGGCCCGACTTCTTGACCCCGCCGAACGGCAGCTCGATGCCGCCGCCGGCGCCGTAGCCGTTGACGAAGACCTGGCCGCAGCGCATCGCCCGGGCGACCCGCATCGAGCGCTTGGCCTCGCGGCTCCAGACGCCGGCCACCAGGCCGAAATCGGTGCCGTTGGCGAGCCGGACGGCGTCGGCCTCGTCGTCGAAGGGGATCGCCGAAAGCACGGGGCCGAAGACCTCGTCGCAGGCCAGCCGGTTGGAACGCGGCACCGGGCCGAACAAAGCCGGCGCGACATAGAAGCCGCCGGCCGGTACGCCGTCGGCGATGGCGCCTTCGGCCAGCACCGGGATGCCGTCAGCGCGGGCGCGCTCGACAAAACCTTCGACCCGCTTCTTCTGGCCGGCATTGATCATCGGGCCGCAGTCGAGATCCATGTCCCAGCTGCCGACGCGCACGGTCTTGAAGCGTTCGGCGACCCGGCCGACCAGTTCGTCATAGGCCTTGCGTTCGATCAGCATGCGCGAACCCGCAGAACAGGTCTGGCCGCCGTTCTGGACGATGGCATTGACCAGCACCGGCACGGCCGCGTCGAAATCGGCATCGGCGAACAGAACCTGCGGGCTCTTGCCGCCGAGTTCGAGGGTGCAGCCGATATGGTTCCTGGCCGCCGCCGTCTGGATCAGCGTGCCGACCTCGGGCGAGCCGGTGAATGAAATGAAGTCGATGCCGCGATGGCTGGACAAGGCCGCGCCGGCCTCTTCGCCGAGCCCGGCGAGGAGATTGATGACGCCGGGCGGGAAGCCGACCTCCAGCGCCAGCTCGCAGATGCGGATCAGCGACAGACAGGCGTCCTCGGCCGGCTTGACCACGCAGGTATTGCCGCAGGCGAGCGAGGCCGCCACCGAGCGGCCGAAGATCTGCGCGGGATAGTTCCAGGGCACGATATGGCCGGTGACGCCGTGCGGGTCGCGCACCACGGCGACGGTATAGCCGTTGAGGAAAGGAATGGTCTCGCCGTGAACCTTGTCGGCGGCGGTGCCGTAAAATTCGAAATAGCGGGCGGTCGCCGTGATGTCGGCCTTGCCCTGCTTGAACGGCTTGCCGGTGTCCATGCTCTCGAGGATCGACAGTTCCTCGTGATGGGCCAGGATGGCTTCGCCGAGCTTGACCAGCAGGCGCCCGCGCTCGGTCGCCGTCATGCGGCCCCAGGGACCGTCCTCGAAGGCGCGGCGGGCGGCGGCGACCGCGCGGTCGACGTCCGCCGCGCCGGAACGCGGCATGAGGGCGATGACCTTGCCGTCGGACGGGCCGATCGCCTCGATGGTGCGGCCGTCGGCGGCCTCGCTGGACCCGCCGTCGATGACGTTGAACACCTTGCGGATGGTGGTGGCGGGTTCGGCGGCGGCGATGCTCATGGTGATCTCCTCAGGAAGGGCGGCCGCGTCACGGCTGGGTTGGACCGAACCTAGCGGCGCGGCGATGCCGCAGAAAGGGGGCCTGCGCATGGGAGCCACACCCCGCAGTAGCCCGGGCGCCGGCTTTCGGCGCGATGGGGACCGGCGTCAGCCTCGGGCCGCGATCTGGGCGAAGACGAGGATCGCGCCGACGCCGATGCCGATGCCGATGAGAAACACCACGAAAGCCCCGAGGCCGCTGAAGCGCACGCCCTGGCGTGCTTCGCTCGCCGGCGGCGCCTGCGGTGTCGGCTCAGGCTGGGGCGCGGGCGGCGGCGCGGCGGACGCAAGGGCCTGGACCGGTGTCTGGTCCGGCTGCTTCGTCGCCAGCTGTCCGGCGATCGGTTCCGCCGGCACGGCGGTCGTCAGCGCTGGCGGCATCTCGGCGCGTGGCATGGCTGCCGCCGCGCCTGCTTCCCCGCCCGTCATGCCGCTCGCCGCCCGCGGCGCGCCGAGCATGCGCTCGCGCTCGATCAGGCGCTGCGCCACATAAGCGGTGATGCTGTCGGCGACGGTATCGGCATTATCGCTTTCGAGGATGATGGAGCGGCCGAGCCGGCTGTCCTGGAGGAAACGAAAGGTGCGCTTGTCGCGCGCCATTTCGACAAAGGAGATCATGTCGATCCACAGGCGCGGCGGATCGCCCGGGATCAGGCCGGTGTCGAACAGGTCGATATGATCGGGCACCTGGGCGAAGACCGGCTTGAGCTTGTCGCCGAGGATTTCCAGGCGCGCGAGCTCGGCGTCGCGCAAGGCGACGATCACGCCGGTCCGCTCGGCCTCCTGGATGCGCAGCCGGCGCATCGCGTCCTTCAGCGATCTCTCGTAGAGCGCGCCGGCGGCGGCGCCTGCCTGCTTCTCGTCCATGACCTGTCCTCGGGCGGCACCGATCCGCGGACCGGATCGCCGCACCCCCTCCATATTTAATCACGCAGCGGCGTCTTCCCAAGCGCCGTTCGCGCTCCGTCCACGATTGCGTGCCGGTCTGGCCGGGCGTTCCGGCCGTGCTGGTCCATGGCCTGTGCTGTGTCGGCTACTGTCTGTGATGCATCGGCCACAGGTCCACAGAAAGCGGTATGATTCGACCGTTTGCGCTGACCCAGCGGCAGCCCGGCGCTTGCGGGGGTCACCGGCGCGTGGCAACGATTGCCGAGATGAATTCATACAACCTTGCAAAGGCAGCGGTCCGATCGGACCGGTGGATGCAAGGCGAAAACGGTCAAAAAGGGGGGCATCATGAAAAAATATGCTTTGGCGGCGGCGCTTGCGGCTGTTGCTACCGGCGCTCAGGCTGCCGATCTCGGTGTCCAGAGGATCGCCGTTCCCTCGGCCATTGTCTCGACCGGCCATGACTGGACCGGCTTCTATGCCGGTCTGCACGCCGGCTACGGCTGGGGTACGACCAAGGTCGACCAGTCGCTTCTGGGCGGCTTTCCGGGCGTGGGCATTCCCGACATCCGGTCGCAGGGCGCGCTGATCGGCGGCCAGTTCGGCTGGAACTATCAGATCGGCCAGTTCGTGCTCGGCCTGGAAGCAACGCTCGCCTGGGCGTCGCTGTCCGGCTCGATCACCGACGGAACCGGTACGCTGGCGATCAGGTCCCGGACCAACTGGATCGCGACCATGGGGCCGAGGCTGGGCTTCGCCTTCGACCGCGCCCTGATCTATGCCAAGGCCGGCTTGGCCACCGCCGGTCTCGAGACGCGGGTATCCCTCGGCGGCGGCGGCCCGGGCGGCGGCGACATCTCCGGTTCGCATGTGCGCGGCGGCTGGTTCGTCGGTGCCGGCGTCGAATATGCGCTGAGCCCGAACTGGAGCGTCAAGCTCGAGTATAACTACATCGACCTCGGCGGCGGCTTCGGGATGCTGGCCATTCCGGGCGTGCCCGCCGCCATCGGCATTGGATCGAGCCGCACCATCCATACCGTTACCGCCGGCTTCAACTATCTGTTCCCGGTAAGCCGCCAGGCTGCCATCCGGTCGGCGTCGGCCGCCGAGGGCGGCTTCGACTGGACCGGTTTCTATCTCGGCGTTCATGCCGGTTATGGCCGGGGCTCGACGAATTTCGATCCGGCGCTCGCCGGTCTCGGTGGCGGTCTCGGCGGCTTTTCCATCAACCACACGGAGAGCGGCGTCCTGCTCGGTGGCCAGTTCGGTTGGAACTACCAGATCAATCGCTTCGTGCTGGGTCTTGAAACGACCGCATCGTGGGCGGGCCTGTCGGGCTCGGCAGCGGTGCCGGGCGCACCGGGCGGACCGGCGATCGGCGCGTTCCGAAGCCAGGTGAACTGGTTGGCGACCATGGGGCCGAGGGTCGGCTTCACCTTTGACCGCGCCCTGATCTACGGCAAGGGCGGTATTGCCTTCGCCGGGTTGAACACCAGCGCGGATGCCATCGGCGGTGGCGGCGGCCTCGGCATCGGCTCGTCGGCGCGTAGCGCGCGGGTCGGCTGGTTCCTGGGCGCCGGTGCGGAATATGCCTTCGCGCCGAACTGGTCCGCCAAGGTCGAATATAACTACCACAACTTCTCGTCCGGCTACTGGACGGCATCGTTTGGCCCGATCGCGTTCGGGCTGCGCGCCAAGCAGGATGTCCACACCGTCTCGCTCGGTGTGAACTACCTGTTCACCTCCGGTCCCTCGGCCGTGGTCGCCCGCTACTGAGCGGATCTCACCCGCCATCCATCCGACGGGCCGCCCATGGGCGGCCCGTTGTGATTCCGGGGGTATCGAGGGCGGCCGTTTCGCGGCGGTGCCGGCCGATCTGCCTTCGATGAAGGGCGCTGAAGCCATGCCGAGGCGGCGCAGCGGCGAGCCTGCCGCTTTCCAACTGTGGCTGTGGCGTCACAACCGGGCTCAAAACCACATCGATTCGCCTGTTCTTGTGGCTTCTGCGCCTGTCGCCGATTGATCGGTCGGTGGTGCCATGCCACCGTCCACGTCAACGCCTTCATTTGTCTTGAGGCTCTTCCTGCCACGGGCATTCGAAGCGTCATTGTCAAGCAGGGGCGCGGCCCCGGGTCCAGGTGACGGCCGACCATCAAGCGTCGTCAGGCATTGATAACGGGAAGGCGTCATGAAGAAGCTCATCATCGCAGCCGCGGCCCTTGCAGGTCTTGCCTCCGGCGCCCAGGCCGCCGATCTGGGCGTCCAGCGCGTCGCGGTTCCGGCCGCGATCCTGGCGCCGGTGTTCAACTGGACCGGCTTCTATGTCGGTCTCAATGCCGGTGTCGGCATCGCCAACACCAATCTGGGCACCGTTTCGGGTGGTGCCTTGCCCGGCAGCGGCACCGGTTTCGTCGGCGGCGCCCAGGTCGGCTATAACTACCAGATCAACAATTTCGTCCTCGGCGTCGAAGGCGATTTCGGCTATTTCGGGGTTCGCCGCAGCTTCAATACGGGCCTCGGCGTCGGTCTCTTCTCGGCCTATTGGAAAACCAGCTGGGACGCCTCGGTCCGGGCGCGTGCCGGTGTCGCCATCGACCGCCTGCTGCTCTATGTCACGGGTGGCGTTGCCTTCGCCGACTTCGGGGCCGGCACCAGCTTTGGCGGTGTGGCCCTGCTCGTCAATTCCACCAGCCAGACCCGCGTCGGCTGGACCATCGGTGGCGGTGCCGAATATGCCTTCACGCCGAATTGGACGGTGCGCGGCGAATATCTCTATTCGAACTACGGCAACAAAGACATTTTTGGCCCGGGTTCGAGCGTTCGCCTGGAGACCCACAAGTTCCGCCTCGGCGTGAACTATCTGTTCTCGACCGGCCCGGGCGCCATCGTCGCGCGCTACTGATCCCGGTCGTTTCACACTGGAGATATGCACAGGCCGCCTTCGGGCGGCCTGTTTGCGTTTCACGGGGATGCGGCGAAGCCGCCGATCTGGCGAAGCGCCTCACCGGCGACCATCGCCACCGACACCGCGACATTGAGCGAACGCAGGCCGGCCCGCATCGGGATGACGATGCGGCCGTCGGCCGCCATGTGCACCGCGTCGGGAACGCCGGATGATTCGCGGCCGGCGAGCAGGATGTCATCGGCCTGATAGGCAAAGCCGGCATAGGGGAGGGCGGCCTTGGTGGTCATCAGGATCAGCCGGCGGTTTTCGCGCCGTCTGGTCGCTTCGAAGGCTGCGAAATCATCGTGCCGGCGCCAGTCGACATGGTCGAGATAATCCATGCCGGCCCGGCGGAACGCCCGGTCGGAAACCGGAAAGCCCGAGGGTTCGACAATGTCGATGCCGAGGCCGAGACAGGCGGCAAGCCGCATGATGGTGCCGGCGTTCTGGGCGATGTCGGGCTGATAGAGCGCGATGCGGATCATGGCGATGCAGATGGCCGTCGCGGCGGCAGCCCGTCAAGCCGGCCGAAACCCGGAAACCACGGCGATATTCCCATCCGACGAAGGTGCCATGCGTTCCATGGACACGTTCTAAACGGTGCACTGGACATCCCGTGGCAACGATGCGAATAAGCCAACGCCGACAAAGGTTCCCGCGCGGATTCCTGGCTCTTGGTTTCGAGGGCTCGGGTTTCGAGGCCTTGCCGGCGCGAGTGGACCGCCCTGGGCGACCCCGCGCCAGGCGCACTGCCATCGCAGCGGGTGCTTTCCAAGGGGCTTTTGGGCTCTCCGGCGCGATCGAGGTCCGCGACGGACCCAGGACGAAAGGACGATGACAGTGGCAAGTGTTGATCACGCCGCAGAGGGCAACCGCCGCGACTTCCTGTTTCTTGCGACCGGTGCCGCGGCCGCGGTGGGAGCCGCCGCGACTGTGTGGCCGTTCATCAGCCAGCTTGCTCCCGATGCCGGAACGATCGCGGCCGGCGCGCCGGTCGAACTCGACCTGGCATCGATCGCCGCCGGCGCGCAGATCAAGGTTCTGTGGCGCGGCCGGCCCTATTTCGTGCGCAACCGGACCGAGGCCGAAATCAAGGCCGCCCGCGATGTCGACATCAAGACGCTGCGCGATCCCGAGACCGATCAGCATCGCGTCAAGAGCGGCCACGAGAAGTGGCTGATCGTCTCGGCCAATTGCACCCATCTCGGCTGCGTTCCGCTCGGCAATCAGGGCGAGTTCGGCGGCTGGCTCTGCCCGTGCCACGGCTCGGATTTCGACACGTCGGGCCGCATCCGCAAGGGCCCCGCGCCGACCAACCTGCCCGTGCCGCAATATACCTTTGTGTCGGATACCCGCATCCGCATCACCGGCGCCGCCGCGACCGCCTGACGATCCAATAGAGGTTGAAGACCATGCAGGGTCATTCGCAATACGTTCCCACATCGGGCTTCGGGAAATGGATCGACGCGCGCCTTCCGCTGCCGCGGCTCGTCTATGACTCGTTCATCGCCTATCCGGTGCCGAAGAATCTGAACTATTTCTGGACCTTCGGCGGCATCCTCTCGATCATGCTGGTGGCCCAGATCCTCACCGGCGTCGTGCTGGCGATGCATTACACCGCTCATGTCGACATGGCGTTCAACTCGGTTGAGCACATCATGCGCGACGTGAACTACGGCTGGATGCTGCGCTACCTGCATGCGACCGGCGCCTCGATGTTCTTCATCGCGGTCTATATCCACATGTATCGGGGGCTTTATTACGGCTCCTACAAGGCGCCGCGCGAGGTCCTGTGGATTCTCGGCGTCATCATCTACCTGCTGATGATGGCGACCGCCTTCATGGGCTACGTCCTGCCCTGGGGCCAGATGTCGATGTGGGGCGCGGTGGTCATCACCAACCTGTTCTCCGCCATTCCGCTGGTCGGCCCGACGGTGGTCGAGTTCCTGTGGGGCGGCTACGCGGTCGACAATCCGACCCTGAACCGCTTCTTCTCGCTGCACTACCTGCTGCCCTTCATGATCGCCGGCGTCGTCGTGCTGCACGTCTGGGCGCTGCATGTGACGGGCCAGAACAACCCGACCGGCGTCGAGGTGAAGGACGTCAAGAAGGACACCGTGGCCTTCACGCCCTATGCGACCATCAAGGACGCCTTCGGCATGGCCGTGTTCTTCATCATGTTCATGTTCTTCACCTTCTTCCAGCCGAACTATCTCGGCCACGCGGTGAACTACGTGCCGGCCGATCCGCTGGTGACGCCGGCCCATATCGTTCCGGAATGGTATTTCCTGCCGTTCTACGCGATCCTTCGCGCCATCACCTTCGACGTCAACCTGGTGATCGTCACCATCCCGTCCAAGCTCGCCGGCGTGCTGACCATGTTCGCGGCGATCGCGGTCCTGGCCTTCCTGCCCTGGCTCGACACCTCGAAGGTCAAGTCGACGGCCTATCGCCCGCTGCACAAGCAGTTCTTCTGGGCCTTCGTCATCGTCTGCATCATGCTCGGCTGGCTCGGCTCGAAGCCGCCGGAGGGCATTTTCCCGATGCTGTCGCTGATGTTCACCGGGCTCTATTTCGCCTATTTCCTGGTGGCACTGCCGCTTCTCGGCCTGTTCGAGACGCCGAAGCCGCTGCCGGCCTCGATCGCCGACTCGGTGCTCGGCAAGGCCAAGGCCGGCGCCCCGGTGACGGTCGGCGCCAATGCCGCGCCCCAGGTCAAGGGCTGAGCGGACGCTGAGAGAGAACAAGGATCGATGACGATGAAATTCACCTCTCTGCGTCTTGCCGCGGCAGCCGGCCTGATCGGGCTCAGCCTCGGCCTGGCCGCACCGGCCTCGGCCGCCGAGCAGCTCAACCCGCCGCGCGCCACCTGGTCGTTCTCCGGGCCGTTCGGCATGTTCGACCGTGCCCAGCTGCAGCGCGGCTTCCAGGTCTACAAGGAAGTCTGCTCGGCCTGCCACGCGATCAACCAGATCTCGTTCCGCAACCTGGCGCAGCCGGGCGGACCGGAATTCCCGGTCGACCAGGCGACCCAGATTGCCATCGACTGGCAGCAGAAGGTCCGTGAGATCGGTGACGACGGCCAGCCGGCCGAGCGCACGCCGCGGCTCGCCGACCGGATTCCCGGCCCCTTCGCCAACGTCAAGGCGGCGGAAGCCGCCCATAACGGCAAGGCTCCGCCGGACCTGTCGCTGATGGCCAAGGCGCGCTCCTACGAGCGTGGTTTCCCCTGGTTCCTGGTCGACATCTTCACGCTGTACCAGGAGCACGGCGTCGACTACGTGAAGGCCTTCCTGACCGGCTACGAGACCGGCCACGACGTGCCCGCCGGGTCGAACTACAACAAATATTTCCCGGGCAACGCGGTGGCCATGCCGAACATCCTGCAGGATGGCATGGTGACCTATTCGGACGGCTCGCCGGCAACCGCCCAGCAATATGCCGCCGACGTCACGGCCTTCCTGATGTGGACGGCTGAGCCGCATCTCGAGCAGCGCAAGCGCATCGGCGTTCAGGTCCTGCTGTTCCTGGTGATCTTCTCGATCCTGCTCTACTTCACCAAGAAGCGGGTCTGGTCGCGGGTCGAAGGCCACGCCTGATCGCCCGCCGGTCGGGCGCAATCGAAACCAAAGCTTGACGAAGGGCCGCCCACGCGGCCCTTTTTCACATCCGGCACGGGAGGCGACATGACCAAGGCGGTGCTCGGCATCATCGGCGGCTCCGGGATCTACGACCTGCCGGGGCTGGAGGCGATCGAGGAGATCAAGGTCGCCTCGCCCTGGGGCGAGCCGTCAGACCTCGTCCGCCGCGGGCGCATCGGCACGACCGATATCGTCTTCCTGCCACGCCACGGCCGGGGGCATGCCTTGAGCCCCTCCGACATCAACTACCGCGCCAATATCGACGTGCTGAAGCGAATGGGGGTGACCGACCTGGTCTCGCTGTCGGCGGTCGGCTCGTTCAAGGGCGACATGCCGCCGGGCACCTTCGTGCTGGCCGACCAGTTCGTCGACCGCACCTTCAAGCGGGAGCCGAGCTTCTTCGGCGCGGGCTGCGTCGCGCATGTGGCCTTTTCCCACCCGGTCGCGCCGCTGCTGCAGAAGCGCGTGGCGGCGGCGGCCGAAGCCGAGGCGATCGACCATGCGGTCGGCGGCACCGCGGTCTGCATGGAAGGGCCGGCCTTCTCGACGCTCGCCGAAAGCCTGTTCCACAAGGCGCAGGGCTGGGACCTGATCGGCATGACCTCGATGCCCGAGGCCAAGCTCGCGCGCGAGGCCGAGATTTCCTATTGCTTCGTCGGCATGGTCACCGATTTCGATGCCTGGCACGAAGAGGTCGGGCCGGTCGACGTGGCGCAGGTGGTCCACCACCTCCACGCCAATGCGGACAAGGGCCGGCGTCTGGTCGCGCGGCTGGCGCGCGACTTCCCGCGGGAACACGAGGCCTGTCCCATCGGGTCCGACCGGGCGCTGGAGTTCGCCGTCATCACGGCGCGGGAGCATCGGGATCCGGCTTTGCTCGCCAAGCTGGACGCGGTCGCCGGGCGGGTGCTTTAGCGCGCCGCGCTGGCCGCGGTCATGACCGGTGGTCGCCGGCCGGATCGGCCACCGCCATGCGGGCCGCATCCAGCGGCGTCGTGCCGTAGCGGCGCTTGAACATGCGATTGAAGGTCGGCTGATCGACGAAGCCGCTGCGGCGCGCGATCTCGCCGGCGCGCAGGTTGCGATGCTCGGGCGAGGTGAGCATGGCATGGGCGCGCTCGATCCGGGCGGCCCAGATGGCGGCGGCGACGCTGTCGTCGCGCGCGGCGAAGAGCCGGTAGAGTGTCGCCCGCGAGCAGCCGATGGCGGTCGCCACGGCCAGGGGGCTCAATTCGGGGTCATGGCAATCGCGGCGGATGGCGAGCAGGGCCGCCTGGTAGAAGCCGGCCGGGAAACGCTCCTCGTCCCGACGAGAACCGAGTTCCGCCTGCAGGGCCGCGAGCGCCATCTCGACGGCCGAGGACAGGGCCAGCGTGCGCTGCGCGGGTGAAAGCCGCTGCATCTCCTGCGACATGAGTCGCATGTGAGAGCGCAGCAGCGCGGTTATCCCGCGGCGCGGAAGCCGCCGTCCGGCAAGCGCGGGAAGATCCGCGCCGAGCAGTGCCGAAAGCCGCTGGCGCGAGCAGATCAGGCTGACGTCATGGTGCCGGGGACGCAGGATCTCCATCGGCTGGGCATAGTCCATGACATAGACGTCGCCGCCCCGCAGCCGATGCTCGCCGCGGTGGATCAGGCCGGCCGGCCGCTGCGAGGCGAGCAGGCTGATGCTGATGTCGTCGCAGCCGTCGCGGCGCAGGCGCTGGACATCGCGCCGGGCAGTGACGGCGTCGGAGACATGCTCGACGAAATCGGCATCGGGTCCGGCGACATGCACCAGTCGGGCCTGAAACCGCCGCTGCTCCACCGCCGGACCCAGGGCCTCGATCCGCCGCAAGACCGCCTCGCGCCAATAGGCGAGGCCCCGGCCGGCCTCCACCGCATCGGTCGTGCGGAGCTCCAGGCGGCCCAGGGGGGCGAGGCTGCGGCGGCCGATGTCGAGCGGAGACGCTCGATCAACAATCTCGTGTCGCGGCTGAGACACCAAACCTACCACCTCTCCGGCCGGCTGTTTTACCAAGACGGCCGCGGCGGCTCGTCCCGTCGCCGAACGATCGAACCTGGACCACGCATGCAGTGCACTTCGCAGACCGGCTCGACGTCGCGCTCGCACGGTACAGCGCCGCCCGAACAGGGACAATGCGACATGAGCGAGCGCGCCTTCGGCGGCGCGAGCGCAATGGTGACCAAGGTCACGCTCGATGCCGGTGCCGGGCCGGGTTTCGCCGACTGGCAATCGGCCCTGGTGCGCGCCGCGTCGGCGATGCCGGGCTTCGCAAGCCTGGAGCTGATGGCGACCTTCGCCGGCTCGGCCGAATGGCAGATCATTCAGCGGTTCGGCTCGTCCTCCGCGCTCGATGCGTGGCGAAAATCGCCGATGCGCGCCGCGTTGTTCGTCACGCTTCGCGACCTGTGCGCGCCCGGCGCCCCGCCGCCTGCCGACGAGGCCACGCCCGATCTTCATGCGGCGTCATTCGTGACCGAGATCATCACGACCGTCGTGGAGCCGGGCAAGGAGGCGGCATTCTGGGCCTGGGCCGAGACGATGCAGGCACAGCAGGCGCGTTTCCCCGGCTATATGGGCACGCTGGTGCAGGCCCCGGTTTCGGAGAAGCTGCCCTACTGGACGGCGCTGGTCAGGTTCTCGACGGCCGGACAGCTCGACGCCTGGCTGGCCTCGGCCGAGCGGCAGGCGCTGCTGGCGAGCGCCGACCCGTCAATGTCGACCTGGAAGAGCCGGCGTATGGACAATGCCTTTGCCGGCTGGTTTCCCGAGACCAGCGATCGCGCCTCGCCGCCGGCTTGGAAGCAGACGGCTCTCGTGCTGCTCGTGCTGTTCCCGGTGGTGATGCTGGAGATCAGGTTCCTCAGCCCGCATCTCGTCGGGCTGAACGGACCGGTCGCCACCTTCATCGGCAATGCCATCAGCGTCAGCCTGGTGTCCTGGCCTTTGATGGCGATCGCCATCCGCTGCCTGAACTGGTGGCTGCGGCCCCCGCCCGCGCGCCGCTGGCGCGTCGAACTGCTTGGAGCCGCCACTGTGCTCGGGCTCTACGCGCTCGAGATCCTCGCCTTCACGCTGGTGTCGTGAGCGGGGCCACATTCAACCGTCGCGACCAAGGACCCATCCCGAGCGACGCAGGACGAAGAGGAGACAGACGATGACTGACGACGATATCAGGTTCATGAAGCGGGCGATCGAACTGTCGGAGAAGACGTCGCTCATCGACAGCGCCGGAGGCGTCTTCGGCAGCGTCATCGTCCGCGACGGCGAAATCCTCGGCGAGGGCGCCAATCGGGTGGTCGCCGAGAACGATCCGACCTGGCACGGCGAGATGGAGGCGATCCGCAAGGCCTGCAAGAAGACCGGCAGCTTCAAGCTGCGCGGCGCCACGCTCTACACCAGCGCCGAGCCTTGCCCGATGTGCATGGCGGCGGTCTATTGGGCCGGCATCGAGCGGGTCTATTACGGCGCGACCAATGCGGATGCGCTGGAATATGGCGATTTCGACGACAGCATGATCTATGGCGAACTGAAGAAGCCGGTATCGCAGCGCTCGATCAAGTGCACCCAGATCATGCAGGAGGAAGCGGTCGAGGTGTGGAAGAAGTACAAGAACAAGGCGGACCGCGTGCCGTATTGAACGGGGGCCGCGGGCGGCGGGAGGCCGATCCCGCCGCGCGCCGTCTCAGGCGAGAGCCGCGCGAAGCGCCTTGGCGGCTTCCTTCAGCGCGATATCGGCGTCGTCGATGTCGCCCTGCATGAGCAGGAAGGCATGCACCTGGCCCGGCCAGCGCTTCAGCGTGACGGCGACGCCCGCCTTGGCCAGCGCCGCCGCATAGGCTTCGGCCTCGTCGCGCAGAACGTCATATTCGGCGGTGAAGATGGTGGCCGACGGGATGTTGCCGAGATCGGTCTGGCGCAGCGGCGAGGCGCGTGGGTCGCGCGCCACGGCCGGGTCGGGCAGATATTGGCGCCAGGCCCAGCGCATCATGTCCCGGCTGAGGAAAGGGTCGCCGGCATTGGCCTCGTAGGAGGGCGTGTCGAAGGCGCAGTCGAGCACGGGATAGAACAACAATTGGTGGCGCACCGGCGGGCCGCCGCGGCGCGTCTCCTGCGCCAGTACCGCTGCGATATTGCCGCCGGCGCTGTCGCCGGCGACCGCGATGCGGGTGGCGTCGCCACCCATCGCGCCGGCGTGATCATGGACCCAGCGCAGAGCCGCGTGGGCATCCTCGATCGCCGCCGGGAACGGCGCCTCCGGAGCCAGGCTATAATCGACCGAGACGATCAGCGTTTCGCCGTCACGGGCCAGCGTCCGGCATAACCCATCGGTCAGGTCGGGGCTGCCGAGGACGAAGGCGCTGCCATGGAAATAGAGGGTGATGGGGAAGGGCCCGGCGCCCTCCGGCGTGTAGAGCCGCACCGCCATGGGACCGCGGCTGCCCGGGATCATCCGGTCCTCCACCTTGGGCAGGACGACCGGCGGAGCCGAGGGCGAGGGCGGGACGAAACGGGCTCGCAGCTGCGCGCCGGTGATCGTGGCGTAGTCGATCGGCGCGGCGGCACCGGCGGCATCGATGACGGCTTGTACCTGGGGATGGAGCGGCATGACTGATCCAAGCGTTGCTGAGGCGGGGATGTGATCGGACGACCGGGGGTCAGCGACATTCGGGTGCGATCGCGAGCCGGGGCTCTTCCAGCCGCCGGCTGGCGAGCGCGATGGCCAGCGCGATCAGCGGCGCCAGCGCCGCGACCCAGGGCAGGGCCGCGAGCCCCGGCCCGTGATCGATCACCGCGCCGCCGAGCCAGGCGCCAATGGCATTGCCGAGGTTGAAGGCGGCGATGTTCAGGCTGGAGGCGAGGCTCTGGCCTGCGCCCTCGGCCTTTTGCAGCAGCCACATCTGCAAGGGCGGGACGGTGGCGAAGGCGGCGATCCCGAGCAGGCCGACAAAGATCACGCCGGCGACCTTGTCATGCATGGCGAAGGTCATCAGCACGAGCACGACGGCAAGCAGCGCCAGCGTGCCGAGCACGGAGGGCATCAGCCAGCGATCGGCGAGCTTGCCGCCGCCGAGATTGCCGACGACCAGGCCGGCGCCGAAGACCAGCAGGATCGGGGATACCGCGGCATCGGCGAAACCGGTGATGCCGGTGAGGATCGGCGCGATATAGGTGAACACGGCGAAGACGCCGATCCAGCCGAACACGGTCATGGCGAGGCCGAGCAGCACCTGCGGACGGGCGAACACCGCGAGGTCGTCGCGGAGGCTGCCGGAAGCCTCGGGCTTGTCGTCGCGCGGCACGGCCAAGGCAATCACCGCGACCGCAACGAGGCCGACCAGGGTCACCGCCCAGAAGGTCGAGCGCCAGCCGAGCGCCTGCCCGAGCCAGGTGCCGAACGGCACGCCCAGGATATTGGCGACGGTCAAGCCGGTGAACATGATGGCGATGGCCGAGGCCTTCTTGTTCGGTGCCACCAGGCCGGTCGCGACCACCGAGCCGACGCCGAAGAAGGTGCCATGGGCAAAGGCGGTCACCACCCGGGCCGCCATCAGCGACCAGTAGTCGGGCGCCAGAGCGCAGGCGAGATTGCCGAGCGTGAAGACGATCATCAGGCTGACCAGCACGGTCTTGCGGCGCCAGCGGGCGGTCAGCCCGGTCATCAGGGGCGCGCCGACCACGACGCCGAGCGCATAACCCGAGATCAGCAGGCCGGCGGCCGAGATCGACACGCCGAGATCGGCGCCGACCTGGATCAGCAGGCCCATGATGACAAATTCGGTGACGCCGATACCGAAGGCGCCGGCGGTGAGGGCATAGAGGGCAAGGGGCATGGGGGATCCGGCCAGGTGCGAGGGCTGCCGGCGGCTCGCCGGCGTTGTCCTGCATGTGGACGCGCCGGCATTGGTGAACTAGCATGCCCTTCGGACTAGAACTTGTGAGTTCAATTCACCATGGGCCGACAGGACATCAACCGTTCCGGCGAAATGGAGGTTTTCGTCCGGGTGACCGAACTCGGTGGCTTCTCGGCGGCCGCACGCGCCTGCCGGATGACGCCGTCGGCGGTGAGCAAATTGATCGCCAGGCTGGAGGCCCGGATCGGGGTCCGGCTGATCAACCGCTCCACCCGCAGCCTGCAACTGACCGCAGAAGGCGCGGTCTTCTACGAGCGGGCGGTGCAGATCCTCGGCGACCTCGACACCGCGGAACGGGAGGCGGCCGCCGGCGCCAGCCCGCGCGGGCGGCTGAGGGTCAATGCCAATGTCGCTTTCGGCCGGCGCTACCTGGTGCCGCTGGTTCCGGACTTCCTTGCCCGCTACCCGCAGGTCTCGCTCGACCTGGTGCTGACCGACACGGTGGTGGATCTGCTGGAGCAGCGCGCCGACGTGGCGATCCGCGTCGGCCCTTTGCGCGAATCGCGCCTGGTGGCCCGCAAGCTCGGCGTCAGCCGGGTCGCGGTGGTGGCTTCGCCCGCCTATCTGGCGCGCCATGGCCTGCCGGAGACGCCGGCGGATCTGGCGCAGCACAACCTGCTCGGCTTCGGCTTCACGCGGCTCGTCGAGGGATGGCGGTTTCGCGACGAGGCCGGCGGCATCGTCACGGTGTCGCCGGAAGGCAATACGCTGGCGAGCGACGGCGAGACCATGCTCGGGCTGGTGCTCGCCGGTGTCGGCCTGGCCCGGCTGTCGATCATGCAGACCCGCGACGATATCGCGGCCGGCCGGCTGGTGCCGGTGCTGGAGCGCTACAATCCCGGCGACACCGAAGACATCAGCGCCATCTTCGTCGGCCAGGGTGGACACCTGCCGGCGCGGGTGCGCGCCTTCCTCGACTATCTCGTCGAGACGATCCGGCTGTGACCATGCCGGGGTTCGAGCGCTTATCCGTCGCCGGCTTTCCTTGAGGCGCGCCGGCGGCCTATGAAGGGAGACATCGCATCCTCGCGCGAGGATCGGATGGAGCGGCCCGGAGACCAGCATGGCGAGCGGATTGGAAGACGAACTCAGACGCGCGGTCCGCACCATTCCCGACTATCCCAAGCCCGGTATCCTGTTCCGGGACATCACGACCTTGCTCGGCGACGCCCGCGCCTTCCGCCGCGCCGTCGATGCGCTGGTCCAACCCTGGGCGGGCGGCAAGATCGACAAGGTCGCCGGCATGGAAGCCCGTGGCTTCATTCTCGGCGGCGCGGTCGCCCACCAGCTCTCCGCCGGCTTCGTGCCGATCCGCAAGAAGGGCAAGCTGCCCTACAAGACCATGCGCATGGCCTACGAACTGGAATATGGCACCGACGAGATGGAGATCCATGTCGACGCGGTGAGGCCGGGCGAGCGGGTCATTCTGGTCGACGACCTCATCGCCACGGGCGGTACGGCCGAAGGCGCGGTGAAGCTGCTGCGCGAGGCGGGCGCGGTGGTCGAGGCCGCCTGTTTCATCATCGACCTGCCGGACCTCGGCGGGGCCGACAAGCTCCGGGCCATGAACGTCGCGGTGCGGACGCTGGTTGCCTTCGAGGGGCACTAGGGGGCCGACGGGGGCGCGCCGACGATCATCCCGAGTTGTTCAAGGGCCACCGGCTCAAGCAGAATATTGTGCTCGAGACCGGGAGCGACCGTAACCGCGACGGGCAAGCCGTTTCGCCGCAACGCCTCGGCATAGCCGAGCGTCAGGGCCGGTGGCGTGACCCGGTCATTGCTGCCGACCAGCAGCGAGATCCGGGTCGCGGCGGCAATGCCGTCGATCAGTGCCAGTGGCGACAGCGAGCGGACCGGACGTTCCCAGATCGCGCTGCCCTGGACCTGCTGCATATGCCTGCGCCAGGCGCCGAGATCGCAAGGGCAGGACACCAGCAGCGCGGCGTCGGCGGCCGCCTTGTGGCGGCCCAGCAGGTTGGCCATGATCGCGGCACCGCCGGAGTGCCCGACCAGGATCACCTGGCGCGGGCGGTAGCGGGCTCGCAATTCGGTTATCGCAGTGGCAACCGCATCGACCACCTCGGGGGTATAATTGTCGCCTGTTGTTTCGCCGCGGACGCCGTCGGAGCGATCGACGCCGTCGCTGTAGCCGGGCCGGAGGATCGCCGCGGCCACGCTGTCCGGGACCGCCGCCGCGACGGTCTCGGCAAACCGATACTGATAGGTCGGCGGCCCGGACGGCGAATCGCCATGGGCAATGACGATCAGGACCGGGTGTTCCGACAGGGCGGCGCTTTCGTAGACCCGCGTCTTGAGGCGCTGGGTCGTCGTTACCCAGACTGTTGAGCCCGCGGTCGATGACGGTGTCTGCGGGCCGGGCGCCAATTGGGCGAGAGCCGTCGACATGGTTCCGGCCAGAGCCCAGAACAACATGACCCAGGCGGTGGGAAGCATAGCCCTGGCGGGGCCGAAACGCGCGCTGTGAACAGCCATTGGGACACTGACCTCCATGCCGGATCGCAAACGGCAGTCGCCGGGGTCAGATAGTGCCGCTTCAAACCAGGTCGCAAGTATGACAGGGGCCGTCGGTGCCGCGGGAGAACCAAGGGGGCTGCCCCTCGCCGAAAAGCAGAAGGCCATGAACCGGCTCGCGCCGGCTCATGGCCTCCGACGGGCATTGGAGCCGAAGCTCCAAGTCCCGGTTGGCGCGCCGTCGGGGGGGCGTGGGGGTCAGCGCGCCACTTCTGTGAAGCCCGCCGGTGACGCCTGCGCGTCGATCGGACGGGTTCGAACTCTACCGGCAGGCCACCGCCGGATTGCTGCCGGCCGCGCAGCTGCGGCCGAAATTGCGGCCGGTGCCGTACCACGAGCCGTCGCGATGCCGCTCCCAGCCGGAGCCGAAATTCGAGCCGGTGCCGACGACGCGGTTGCGCTCGACGTCATAGCCGCCGCCGAAGCGGGTGCCGGTGCCGGTAATGCGGTTGCCGCGCTGCTCGTAGCCGCCGCCGAAATTGCGGCCTGTGCCGGTATAGGTGGTGGTCCGGCTGCGACGCGAGCGGCTGACGTCGTAGCCATGGCCGAAACGATTGCCCTCGCCGGTGAGATTACCGCGCCGGTCCTGGACATATTGGGCCTGCTCCAGGCGATGCCCGGCCGGCGGCGGCGCCATGCCTGTTGTCGTCAGGTTGCCGGCCAGCAGCAGCGAAAGTGCGAGGCTCATGCCGTCGTCTCCCCGAGGTCGTTGGGGCGGACTGTGGTGCGGCGGTGTTTCAGTCCTGTGGCGGCGGCCGGGCCCGACTGCTGCCGGGCCGGAGCCCGCTGTTACACTTGCCCGAGGCTCTTGCCAAAGCGTGCCGTGATGAAATCCAGGAAGACACGCACCTTGGGCAATCGTTGCCGGCCGGGCGGGAAGACCAGATGCATCGGCACCGGCTCGGCGACGTGCTCGGCCTCGAACAGCGCCACGAGACGGCCTTCGCGGAGTGATCCCGCCACGATGACGTCAGCGACGCGGGCAATGCCGAGACCGCCGAGCGCCAGGGCATGCAGGCTCGCGGCGTCGTCGACGGTTATCGTGCCGCGGACCTCGATCAGATGGGTGTCGGTTCCTTGTCGAAATGGCCAGAACGCCAGGTTCGGCGCGTTCGACGGCGTGATGCAGGTATGTCGTGGCAGATCGGCCGGGGAGAGCGGCAGGCCGCGACGTTCGAGATAGGCGGGGGAGGCGACGATGACGCGCCGGACTTCGGCGAAGCGCCGGCCGACCAGCCTTTCGTCGCCGACCGGCCCGGTGCGAATGCCGATGTCGAGATTCTCGGCCAGGATATCGACGGTGCGGTCGGTGACGCCGAGCTCAACGGTCACCTCCGGGCAGGCTTCGGTGAAATCGGCGAGAACAGGGGCGAGCAGGTTCGTTGCGAAAGCCACGCCGGACGTGATCCGCAGCGTGCCGCGCGGCTTGCCGCGGCTCTCCATGACGCCGGCCTCGGCGTCGTCGATCGCGCCGATGATCTTGCGGGCGGCATCGTAGAAGGCGCGGCCTTCGGCGGTCAGCGCGATTCGTCGGGTGGTGCGCTCGAGCAGCTTGACGCCCAGCCGTTCCTCCAGCCGGGTTATGGCCTTGGAGACGGCGGAGGGCGTCAGATCGAGTCTTTCGGCAGCCGCGGTGAGCCCGCCGTGATCGACCGACGCGACCAGGATTTCCATTTCCGCCGCGCGATCCATTTGTGCCTGCGGTTCACTGCAATGCTGAATTCTAGCATGATTTTTGAACGAACAGAAAAAGATAGATTGCCGCGGCGGATCGGAGGGCCCGATCCGTCGAGAGGCTCGACATGACCCAGTGGATCGACCGCCGCCGCCACTATTCCTATGCCGAGGCACGCAGGCTCGCGGCTCATGAACGGGCTGAGGTCATCCGGCTGATCGGCGGAATGATCAAGACGCGCGTTGCCGGCTGGCTTAGGGGACATGCCGGTCCGTCGGGGCCGACGGATTTCAGCGCGGCAGGAACACTGAACCCTCGAAGGAAAACACCAGGTCGCCGTGCTGGTTGACGCCGGTATTGCGGCTCAGCACCACGCCCCAGCCGGGCCGCGAGGTCAGCAGGCGCTTGGTGGTGAATTCGGAGGCATAGGTCACGGTGTCGCCGGCATAGACCGGCTTGGACCAGGCGAGATTGCTGAAACCGCCGGAGGGACCGTTCTGCTGCGGCGCCAGGCCCTGGGCCGCCCGTTCGGCGGCGATCGCCTTCCAGCGCTCGACGCGCAGCCGCATCCAGACGCCGCCGGTATGCCAGCCCGAGGCGATCAGCCCGCCGAAATGACTGCGCCTGGCCGCCGCTTCGTCGATGTGGAAGGGCTGCGGGTCGTATTTGCGGGCGAAGGCGATGATGGCTTCAGCCGTGAAGGTGTGCGAGCCGAGCTCTTCGCGCTCGCCGATGACGATGTCGTCATACATGGCTGGCTCCCTGGGCAGCACCCGCTTCGCGCCGGCCGAACATGATCGGGTTGATCTGAACCAGCACCACCTCGCCTCTCTGGTTCAGCAGTTCGAAACGGAACCGGACGATGCCGCGGTCCGGCTTGGAGGCCGAGGGCCGCGCCTCCAGGATCGCGCGGCGGACCGACAGCACGTCGCCGGGGAAGACCGGCTTCAGCCACTTCATTTCGTCGATGCCGGGGCCGCCCATGGAGGTGGAATCGGTGATGAAGTGATCGCAGTTCAGCCGCATCAGGATGGCGCAGGAATGCCAGCCGGACGCGGCAAGCCCGCCGAGCAGGGATGTCCGGCCGGCCTCGTCGTCGAGATGGAACGGCTGCGGGTCGAATTCGCTGGCATAGTCGATCACCTCCTGGCGGGTGACCGGATAGGCGCCGTAGCTGTCGACCTGGCCGGCGACGAAATCCTCGAAGGCGATGCGCGGCGCCATGGCGGGCCTCAGTTGGCGAAGCGGAAATGCAGCACGTCGCCATCGGCGACGACATAGTCCTTGCCTTCGAGACGCAGCCTGCCGGCATCACGCGCGCCGGCTTCGCCGTTCAGCGCGGTATAGTCGGCAAAGGCGATGGTCTCGGCGCGGATGAAACCCTTCTCGAAGTCGGTGTGGATGACGCCGGCCGCCTGGGGCGCCTTGGTGCCCTTGGTGATGGTCCAGGCGCGCGCCTCCTTCGGCCCGACGGTGAAATAGGTGACCAGCGCCAGGAGCTCGTAACCGGCGCGGATCACCCGGTTGAGGCCGGGCTCGGCCAGGCCGACCGCATCGAGGAAGTCCTTCTGCTCGTCGGCCGCCATGACGGCGATCTCGCTTTCGATCTGCGCGGAGACGACGACCGCCTTGGCGCCTTCCGCCTTGGCCCGCTCGAACACCTTGGCCGAGAAGGCATTGCCCTGGTCGGCCGAGGCCTCCTCGACATTGCAGACGTAAAGAACGGGCTTGCTGGTCAGCAGGTTCAGCATGTCGAAGGCCTTCTGCTCCTCCGGCTTCACCTCGGTGACGCGGGCCGGGCGGCCGTCGCGCAGGTGCACCAGCGCGCGGTTGATCAGGTCGACGGCTTCCTTGGCCTCCTTGTCGCCGGCCTTGGCCTTCTTCTCCAGGCCGACGACGCGCTTTTCCAGGCTGTCGAGATCGGCGAGCATCAGTTCGGTCTCGATCGTCTCGATATCGGCGATCGGGTCGATCTTGCCTTCGACATGGGTGATGTCGCCATCCTCGAAGCAACGCACCACATGGGCGATGGCGTCGACCTCGCGGATATTGGCCAGGAACTGGTTGCCCAGGCCCTCGCCCTTGGAGGCGCCGCGGACGATGCCGGCGATATCGACGAAGGTGATGCGGGTCGGAATGATCTGCTGCGACTTGCCGATGCTGGCGAGCTGGTCGAGGCGCGGGTCGGGCACCGCGACATCGCCGACATTCGGCTCGATCGTGCAGAAGGGATAATTGGCGGCCTGCGCCGCAGCGGTCTGCGTCAGGGCGTTGAAGAGGGTCGACTTGCCGACGTTCGGCAGGCCGACGATGCCGCATTTGAAGCCCATGGCGATCAGATCCGTTGGTTGGTTGGGCGCCTTGTCGAGCGCCGGGGGCAGGGTGTCAACCCTCGCGTCATGCCTTGGCTTCGCCGATGCGTTTCACCTCGCCCCAGCCGCGGCCGTCCATGGCGAGATGGACGCGGTTCTGGAAGGTGGTGTCGTCGCCGGCGGCAATGAGATCGGCCGCGTCGGCGACCGCCGTGCAGAGGTCCTCGACCCATGGCTGTTCGCTCTTGGCGAAGTCGTTCAGGACATAGGCATGAACCAGCGCCTTGTCGCCGGGATGGCCGATGCCCATGCGGACGCGGCGATAGTCGTTGCCGCATTGCGCCGTGATCGAGCGAAGGCCGTTATGGCCGGCATTGCCGCCGCCGGTCTTCACCCGGAGCTTGGCCGGCGGCAGGTCGAGCTCGTCATGGAACACGACGACGCCGGAGAGTTCGATCTTGAAGAAGCGCATGGCTTCGCCGACCGAGCGGCCGCTCTCGTTCATATAGGTGCCGGGCATGACCAGCAGCACCTTCTCGGTGCCAATGGTGCCTTCGGCGGCCAAGCCCTGGAAACGCTGGCGCCAGGGGGAAAAACGATGCCGCCGGTGGATCGCCTCCGCCGCCATGAAGCCGATATTGTGCCGGTTGCCGGCATATTTGGCCCCGGGGTTGCCGAGGCCGGCCATGAGGATCATCACATGCCTCTTCGCGTGGCCCTCGGTTGCCGGATGGTCGGCCGATGCCAGTGTGTCTCAGTGTATCGAAACGAAAAAGGCCCTCTCGCGAGAGAGGGCCCCGATCGATCGAGCAAGCGGGGCAGGAAGCCCCGCAAGGCTCACTTCTTGGCGGCCGGAGCGGCTGCCGCGGGCGCTGCCTCGGCAGCGGCTGCCTCAGGCTCGGCAAAGCCCGACGGCGCGACGATCGACAGAAGCGTCGGGTTGTCCTTGGTGGTGGCGCGGGCGCCAGCCGGGAGAACCACGTCGTTCAGGTGGACCGAAGAACCGAGATTGAGTTCGGAGACGTCGATATCGACGGCCTCGGGGATCGAGTCGGCCTTGCAGAGCAGGGTGATCGAGTGCTCGACCAGGTTGATCGTGCCGCCGCGCTTGATGCCGGGCGAAACGTCGGCGCCCTTCACGTGGATCGGAATGTCGACCGAAATCTCGGCGCCTTCGCCAAGCCGCAGGAAGTCGACATGGATCGGGAAATCCTTGACGGGGTCCAGCTGATAGTCGCGCGGGATGACGCGATGCTTCTGGCCTTCGACTTCGAGTTCGAACACGGTCGAGAGGAAGTGACCGGCATAGATGCGCTGGTGCAGGGTCTTGTAGTCGAGCGAGATCAGCACGGGGGACTTCTTGTCCCCGTAGATGACGCCGGGCACGCGGCCCTCACGACGTTCGGCGCGTGCGGCCCCCTTGCCGCCGTTCGCGCGGACCGTCGCCGACATCTGTTTGATGGCAGCCATGGTCTTAGTCTCCAAATGAAAAGACCCGCGGCCAATGCCTCCAGGGGTGCGGAGATATGCCACGGGACGGGCGGGCTATAGCCGAAACGGCGGCGCGGGGCAACGGTGAAGCGCGGATGGCGCCGCTTCGCCGTCGGAGTGCCGGCCGCGGTATCGCGGATGTCTGTTCGCCGGCAATCTATTCGATCTGCACATATGTCGCCACGTCATGGCTCTCCAGGCTCGTGTTCCGGCCAAGGCGAGGAGCTGTCGCAGCAGGGGGGCTCGAACCCATGCGGTGAGCCAATGGCTGTCATGGCTTTGGGTCATGGTGTTGCGCTGCACCATGCGGTAAACGACAGCAAAATTCGCAGATGTCGTGCTAAATTTCAGGATTGTTACTTCATGACCGCTATTGCCGCCAACCGTCCCTTGACCAAGGGCGACGCGAAAACGCTTGCACTTGCCTCGCTGGGCGGTGCGCTCGAATTCTACGACTTCATCATCTATGTGTTTTTCGCGGCCGTCATCGGCAAGCTTTTCTTTCCGCCGGACATGCCGGAATGGTTGGAGCAGATCCAGACCTTCGGAATTTTCGCGGCTGGTTATCTGGCGCGTCCGCTCGGCGGCATCATCATGGCGCATTTCGGCGACAAGACCGGCCGAAAGCGCATGTTCACCCTGTCCATCTTCATGATGGCCGTGCCGACCTTGCTGATCGGCCTGATGCCGACCTATGCCAACATCGGTTATGCCGCGCCGGTCCTGCTGCTGGTCATGCGCATCTTCCAGGGTGCGGCCATCGGCGGCGAAGCCCCGGGCGCCTGGGTCTTCGTCTCCGAGCATGTCGCGGAGAACCGCGTCGGTCTCGCCTGCGGGCTTTTGACCGGAGGGCTGACCGGCGGCATCCTGCTGGGATCGCTGATGGCGACCGCCATCAACTATGTCTATTCGCCGGCGGCCATTCACGACTGGGCCTGGCGCGTGCCGTTCCTGGTCGGCGGCGTCTTCGGCTTCATCGCGATGTATCTGCGCCGGTGGCTGTCGGAAACGCCGGTGTTCGAGGCCATGCGCGCCCGCAAGGCGACGGTTCAGGACATGCCGATGAAGCAGGTGCTGTCCGGCCATGGCCCGGCGGTCGTCGTTTCCATGCTGGCGACCTGGATGCTCACCGCCATCGTGGTGGTGGTCATCCTGACCACGCCGACCCTGATGCAGCGGCTGCATGGCATCGCGCCCCTGACCACGCTGCTCGGCAGCGTCGCCGCGACGCTCGCCATCACGGTCTCCGCCGTCGTCGTCGGCGTGCTGATCGACCGCTTCGGCGTGCTGGCGGTCAGTCTCGTCACCGGCCCGCTGATGATCGCGGCGACCTATGGCCTGTTCGTCGGCACTGCCGCCAATCCCGCCAATCTGGTGCCGCTCTATGCCCTGGCCGGCCTTGCCGCGGGAATGATCACCATCGTGCCCGTCATCATGGTGCGCGCCTTTCCGGGGCCGGTGCGCTTCTCCGGCGTGTCGTTCTCCTACAACATCGCCTATGCGGTGTTCGGCGGCCTCACGCCCATTGCCGTGCAGGTGCTGCTGACCTCGGACAAGCTCGGCCCGGCGCATTACGTCGCGGGCGCGACCGTCATCGGCATGATCGCGGCTCTTGCCAATGCCCGGCGCATGGCCGCCCCAGCGGTGGTGACGCCGGCTGAATGAGGGGAGGGCGATCGCGCGCGGCGCGCCGAATGCAGGCGCGGCCTCGGCCGTGCCGGTGAGTTCTCCCAAGGCCCCTTCCGGGGCTATTCTCCGGCGCCCGCCGCACCGCTTGCCGCCCGCGCGACGCGGCGGATCGCCTGGGGTGGTTGGCCGAAGGCGCGGACGAAGGCCCGGCGCATGCGTTCGGGATCGGTGAAGCCGACATCGCGCGCGATGTCCTCGATCGGCTGCCGGCCGGCTTCGATGCGGGCGCGCGCGGCCTCGGCCCGCAGCCGCTCCACCGCCTTGGCCGGCGTCTGGCCGGTCTCCGCCAGGAAGGCACGGCCGAACTGGCGCGGGCTGAGGCAGGCGACGTCGGCGAGGCGCTCGACATTCAAGGTCTCGTGCAGGTGATCGCGGGCATAGGTCAGCGCCTCGCGGATCCGGCTCGACGGCGGATCGAGTTCCAAAAGCGTCGAAAACTGCGACTGGCCCCCCGGCCGGCGGTGATAGACCACGAGGTGGCGGGCGATGGCACGTGCGATATCGAGGCCGAGATCCTCCTCGACAAGCGCCAAAGCCAGGTCGATGCCCGAACTGACGCCGGCCGAAGTCCAGATCGGCCCGTCCTTGGTGAAGATCCGGTCGGCGTCGACGCGGATGCGTGGATTGTGCCGCTGCAGCGAGGCCGCATAGTGCCAGTGGGTGGTGGCGCGGCGCCCGTCCAGCAGGCCGGCCGCCGCCATGATGAAGGCGCCGGTACAGACACTGGCGACGCGCCGGCAGCGTGGCGGCGCGGCGCGCAGGAAACCAAGGAGGCCGCCGCTCCTGGCCGCCTCGCGCGTGCCGGCGCCGCCGGCGACGATCAGCGTGTCGAGCGGCTGGTCGTCAAACGCCTGGGTCATCACCTCCAGGCCGGAGGAACTGGTGACCAGCCCGCCATGCTCGGACAGAACGGTCAGGCGATAGGGGGCCATCGCGAGCGCGCGGGCCGGCGCGTCGAACACCGCCAAGGGACCGGTCAGGTCGAGGATCTGGAAGGACGGGAAGACGAGAAAGCCGATCGCTTTGGTCATGTCGTAAATTGAGGGAACAAAGTCATTCAAGTCAAGCTGGTGACCTGCGAGACTTTATCGGTCAACACTCCCTGGAGGCTTCCGATGACCACGCCCATCTCCATGGTCTTCCCGCTTTACGCCGGCATGACCCATCTCGATTTTACCGGCCCCCACCAGTTTCTGTCGCGTCTGCCCGGCGCCACGCTGACGGTCGCCTCGGTCGGCGGCTTGCCGGTCAAGGCGGACGGCCTGACCTTCGCCGATCTCGCATGCCTGGAGGAGATCGAGCGCTGCGACGTCCTGTGTGTGCCGGGCGGCAGCGGTTGCACCCATGCCATGCAGGATCCGGTTTTCATGGCGGCGATCCGGCGCCTGGCGACCGGCGCACGTTATGTCACGTCGGTCTGCACGGGCTCATTGATCCTGGGCGCCGCCGGTCTGCTGGAAGGCCGGCGCGCGGCCTGCCACTGGGCCTGGCGCGAGTTCCTGCCCCTGTTCGGCGCCATTCCGGATCGGGGCAGGGTGGTCCGTGACGGCGATCTGATCACCGGTGGCGGCGTCACCGCCGGTATCGATTTCGCCATCACGCTCGCGGCCGAGCTGGCCGATGCCGGCGTCGCGCAGGCCATTCAGCTCGGCCTCGAATATGCACCGGCGCCGCCGTTCAACGCCGGTCATCCGGATACCGCGCCGACCGAGATCTACGCGATGGTGGCGTCGATCAGTGGAGCGAACAACAAGGTACGGCGGGCCCAGGTGGAGCAGGCGGCGGAAGCCTATGCCGCGGGAAAGCGCGCGGCGGCCTGAGGGCGGGCGAGGCCATGCACCGGGGCGTGGTCGCGGCCGTCCTGCTCGGCGGCCTAGGCTGCTGCCGAAGCGGGCGCCGCGACGCTTCGCACCCGGTTCAGAAGCGGACCGCCAGGTTGGCCTTGAACCCGTGCTGCTGGGCCTCGCTGGCGATCTGGCCGGAATAGGACAGGCCGAAGGTCGCCGCTGGCGACAGGGCGAGATCGAGGCCCGCCTCCACGACGGCGGCGTTTTTGGCGATCGGCACGCCGGCGACCGTGAAGGCGCTGCTGCCGGCAAAGGCCAGGGTGGCCAGCGGGTTGATGTCGCCGAAGGCATGGCGCCAGCCGAGCGTTGCCCGCGCGGTGGCGCGAACGCCGGCGAGGTCGAAGCTGGAGGCGGCGCGCAGGCCGAGCGTGGTGAAGGTCGCCTGTGTCGTCTGGCCGGAACCGCTGAGCGCCGCCGCGCCGCCCCGCTCGGTGAAGCCGGAGCTCGCCAGGCTGACATGGGCAATGTTGGCGAAGGGCTCCAGGGCCGCGGCCGCGAGCAGCTCGACCCGGTAGCCGAGTTCGCCGAAGGCCTGGAAGGTGCCGGCGTTGTAACTGGCCTTCAGGCTGTCGTTGAAGCCGGGAATGAGGACGCTGCGACCGGTCGAGACGGCGTGCCACGTATAGGCGAGACCCGAGCGGAAGCCGAGCTGGCCCCATTGGGTGCCGGCATAGAGACCGAGATGGTAGTTGTCGCTGCCGCCCGACGACGCGCGGTCGCGCGCGGCGAAGGTGGCACGGCTATAGCCGGCGAGCAGGCCGACCCGCCAGATGTCGAAAACCGGCGCGTCGGCGCCGAGGAAAAAGCCGCCGGTGGAGCGATCGAGGCGGGCGGCATTGCCGTCGCTCTTGATGTGGCCCCAGGCGCCGAAGCCCTGGCCCCAGACGGCCAGGCGATCGGTCGTGGCCGCCACTGGTATCGGGTCGCCTCCGGCATAGGCCATGACAGGGAAGGTGACGGCGGCCACCGCGCCGAAGGCCGCGCGCAGCCGGTCGGTCGCCGCCTCGCGGACGAAGCGGCTGTCCTCGACCAGCGCCGTCTTGGCCGAGGCGTGGATCTCGCCCGAGAGCTGGTCGAAACTCCGGCGCACGATCTCCTGGCGGGTCGACAGCGCGATTGCGCGCCAGACGGGCGAGGTGTTGGGCAGCGTCTCGACCGCGGTACCGGTGGCGATTTGGTTGCGGGTCGCGCCGGCGCCGGCGAAGGTCAGGTCGTTGCGCGTCAGCTGCAGCGTCACGTCATTGCCGTCGCCGCCGGCATAATTCAGGCGCGGATCGAGGAAGATCAGGTTGCTGGTGATCGTTGCGAAGGTGCCGGTGACCGCGCCGGCGCTCTGCTTGTCGATGATGGTGAAGGGACCGTTGACGATGCTCCAGCTCGTGGCGGTCATGGGGGACAGCACGAGGTCGAGGGTGGCGCCCGCGACGTCGACGCTGCCGGCGACGACGATCTTGTCGGTCTGGGTGGGCGTGCCTTCGACGCGCAGTGTGCCGTGATTGGCATAGTTGCCGGCAATGGTCTGGGTACCGATGGAATTGCCCGGCGAATGGATGCCGCCGGCGGCGATGGTGACGGTGGAGCCGGCGCCGCCGAGCGTACCGATGCCGCCGAGCAAGCCACCGGCGGCGGCGATGATCGATCCGCCGAGCGCCCCACCCGAGGCATCTCCGACGCTGAGCGCACCACCGCTGATGGTGGTCAGGCCGGCAAAACCCGAACTGTCGCCGGTCAGCAGCACATGGCCGGTCCCGGTCTTGGCAAGACGACCGGAGCCCGAGACGATGCCGGCATAGGTGCCGTTGCTGGCTTGCTCGAAGCCGAACGCCCCGGGAGCGGCAATGGCGACATTGCCGCCAAAGCGGCTCGTGGCCGAGGTCAGCCCGCCGCTTTCCACCGACCAGTCGAGGACGGAATTTCCCGTCAGCGTCAGCGTTCCCGCGCCGCGCTTGACCATCGCGCCGGCATGGCCGGATAGGCCGGTGATGTCGCCGGCGAAGCCGGCATTGGGGGCCTGGTCGAACACCACCGTGCCGGCCGTGCCGATATTGCCGCCGATCGAGGCGGCATTGCCGATCAGCGTGCCGGCCTGAACCAGGGTATTGCGGTAACCGTTGGCCCCGGTCAGCTCCAGCGTGCCGGCGCCCTGCTTGACCAGATCGCCGGGGCCGGAGACCGTGCCGGAGAGCCTCAGCGTGGTTGCCGCCCCGACATCGAAGCCGCCGCCACCCGCGCCGAGCGTGACCGCGCGCGCCGTGTCGAAGCTTGCCGTCGTGGCGAGCGCGCCGCCGTTGACGGCGAGCCCGCCCGCGGCCGCACCGAGATTGGCATCGGCGGCAACCGACAAAACACCGGCATTGATCGTGGTGCCGCCGGAATAGGTGTTGGCGCCGGTCAGCGTCAGCGTGCCGGCACCGGTCTTGGTCAGGCCGTTGCCCGTGCCGTCCGCCAGCACCGAGCCGATCGTGACGCCGACGCCGTTGTCGACCAGGATCGTCGCGGTCGTGCCGGATGCGGGATTGAGGGCGAGCGTGCCGCCGCTCAGGCGATAGCCGTCGGTCGAGAACTGCAGCGTGTCGAAACCCTGGATGCCCGAGACGGTGACGGTTCCGGCCGCGCCCGCGAAGATGCCGACCGAGCCGCTCCAGGGGCCGTTGATACCGGCCGCGCCGGGCTGGCCGGTCCAGTTGGCGGCCGAGCCCCAGGTGCCGGTGCCGCCATCGACGGCTCCGTTGCCCACCGTCTCCGTCCCATCCCAGAACTGCATGGTCTGGCCGGCGCCGAGCACCCACAGGTTGACCTGGCCGGCAATGCCATATTGCACCTGATGGCCGGCGACGGTGAAGCCGGCCCGGCTCGAGGTCACGGTTTCCGCGTCGAAGCCGCTGCCGGACGCCAGGGTGCCGTAGTCGAACAGCCGGTAATAGCCGGCCGAGGCAACATGGGCTTCGAGCGTCCCGCCGAGCGTCAGGGTGCCGCCGACCTTGATCAGGTCGTTGCCGCTGGCCGGGCCCGAGCCGCCGACGATACCTGCCGTGTTCAGCTCGAACAGGCTCCGCGAGCCGCCGGCGAGCGTCAGGTTACCGGTCAAGGTCAGCGTGCCCGGGCTGTTGCCTGAAGCCAGCGTGCCGCCATTATTGACGGTCACGGCGCCGCCAATGGTTCCGGTGCCCGACAGCGTGGCCCCGGCATTGACCGCGACGGCGGTGGCGCCGAGCGAGCCGTTGACGCGCAACTCACCGCCATTGACGTTGGTATTGCCGGTATAGCTGCTGGTGCCGGAGAGCGTCATCACCCCCGTGCCCGTCTTGGTCAGCGCCAACCGGGCACCAAATACGCCGACGCCATCCTGCATCGCTCCGGCATAGTCGGTCGACCGGTTGTCGCCGCCAGTGGTCAGGGTCGAGGATATGGTGGCGAAGGTGCGGACAAGGGCACCGGCGGCGCCGGCGAGCGAGCCTATTTCCTGATCGGAGCCGCCGAGACTGAGCATTGTGCCGCCCGCTAGGACAAGCGCGCTCGCCGGGCTGAGTGCGTTTGCGTTGCCGCCGATCAATGTCCCGGCATTGACCATGGTGGCGCCGAAGTAAGTATTGGTGCCCGTCAGAACCCAGTCCCCGGTGCCGTCCTTGGTCAGTGAGATGGCACCGTTCACGCCGTCGACATAGCCCAAGCCATGGCCACCCAGCGTCAGGTCGTGGGCGCCGCTTATCCCGCCGGTCAACCGCAACGTGTCGCTGTCGGAATTGATCCGGGTTGCCGCGGTCAGGGTAATCGCGCCGGCATAGGTGTTGTGCCCCGAGACATTGCGCAGTGCACCACCGTTGTTGATGCCGCTGCCGGCGAGGCTCAGAGTCTCGCCCGCGATCGCCATGAAGGTGGTGTTCTCCAATTCGAGCGCGGCACCGCTCGTCACCACCGTTCCGGCTACGATCGAACCCAGCGCGCCGCTGTTCTGGATGTTGAGGACACCGGCATTCACCGTGGTGACGCCGGTATAGCCGCTGGCGCCGGTCAGCGTCAGTCTTCCCGTACCGGTCTTGGTCAGCGACAGCGCGCCGCCCGATGGAATGGGGCCAGGTGGAAATGGATTGCCGCCACCGCCCTGGATGGTTCCGGCGTAAACGGTCGAGCTGTTGTCCCGGCCCGTCGTCAAGGTGGCGTTGCGATTGCCGTTCGTGACGACGGCGCCAGCGTCGCCGGCGAGCGAGCCGATCTCCTGATCGTAACCGTCGAGTTTGAGCGTGGCGCCGTTGGCCAGGATATGCGCGCTCGCGGCGCTGAACGCATTGGCGCCATAGCCAATGAGCGCGCCGGCGATGATGGTGGTGGCGCCGCTGTAACTGTTCGCGCCATACAGCGTCCAGTATCCGCCTCCGTCCTTGGTCAGGGCGGTCACATTGGTCACGCCGGTGACAAAACCAGCGCTTGCGCCGCCCAGCGTCAGGTCGTGCGCGCCGCTGATGCCGCCGGTCAACCGCAACGTGCCGCTGTCGGAATTGATCCGGGTCGCCGCCGCCAAGGTGATCGCGCCGGCATAGGTGTTGTCACCTTCAATACTGCGCAGCGCGCCGCCATTGTTGATGCCGCTTCCGGCGAGGCTCAGAGCCTCGCCGGCGATCGTCAGAAAACCAAGGGCGCCCGAGGGGGCCACCAGTTCGAGCGCGGCGCCGCTCGCCACCATCGTTCCGCCGGCGCTCGTTCCCAGCGCGCTGCCGTTCTGGATGTTCAGCACGCCGGCGTTCACCGTGGTGACGCCGGAATAGCTGTTGGCGCCGGTCAGCGTCAGCGTGCCGGCGCCGGTCTTGGCCAGGCTGTTGCCGGCGCCATCGGTCAGGACCGAGCCGATCGTGGCGCCGACACCGCTGTCGACCCGGATCGTCGCGGTTGAACCGGAAGCAGGATTAAAGGCGAGCGTGCCGCCACTGAGGCGATAGCCATCGGTCGAGAACTGCAGCGTGTCGAAATTCTGCGTGCCCGAAACGGTGACGGTTCCGGCCGCGCCCATGAACACGCCGACCGAGCCGCCCCAGGTGCCGTTGATGTTTGCCTGTCCGGGCTGGCCCGTCCAGTTGGAAGCCGATCCCCAGGTGCCGCTGCCGCCATCGACGGCTCCGTTGCCCACGGTGTCCGCGCCGTCCCAGAACTGCATGGTCTGGCCAGTACCCAGCACCGACAGATTGACCTGATTGGGAATGCCGTACTGGACCTGATGGCTGGCGACGGTGAAGCCGGCCCGGCTCGAGGTGACGGTTTCCGCGGCGAAGGTGCTGCCCGCCGTCCGCGTGCCGTAGTCGAACAGCCGATAATAGCCGGCCGAGGCGACATGGGCTTCGAGCGTGCCGCCGAGGCTGAGATTACCGCCGACCTTGACGAGGTCGTTGCCGGTGGTCAGGCCCGAGCCGCCGGCGATGCCCGGCGTATTCAGCTCGAACACGGTCCGCGCGCCGCTGTTGAGCGTCAGGCTGCCGGCAAAGGTCAATGTGCCGGGGCTGTTGCCGGCCGAAAGCGTGCCATCGACCGTGACGGTGCCGGTGAGTGTGCCCGCGCCGCCGAGCGTGCCGCCGCTGGCGACATTGACGATGCCGCCGAGCGTGCCGCCCGTCGCATCGCCGACCAGCAGCGTGCCGCCCGTGACCGTCGTCGTGCCGGCAAAGCCCGCGCTATCGCCGGTGAGCAGCGTCGTGCCGGCCAGATGCGACACTGTATGGAGGCCGGTTCCCGCACTCACCAAGTTGGGCGCGAAACGATAACCGGTATCGGTATGGTTGAAGACGAGCTTGGCCGTCCCGGCGCCGAACCGTATCTCGGCGGCTTCCAGCGAGCCGGCCGCCGCGCCGCCCGATGCCGTGCCGATGGTCAGCGTTCCCACTGAATCGCGCGCATAGCTCAGATGGACGAGGCCGGAACCGGCCGCGCTCGAAACCGTCCCGCCATCGGCGATGGTCAGGCTGCCTTGACCCTCCTGACCGACAAAGAGGTCGCCGGAATTGTCCCAGCGCCCGTCCGCGCCCGCCACCGTGACCGTGCCGACGCCGGCCGCCATCCTGCCGATGGTGACGGCCCCATTGGTGACGGTCCCGCCTGCGCCAATGGTCAGTGTGCCTTGGCCAAACCGGCCGATGGTGAGGCCGCCGGAATTGGTCCAGGTCGCGCCCAGCCCCTCCACAGTGACTACGCCGACGCCACCCGCGGCAGCGCCGATAGTACCGAACCCATTGGTGACGGCACCGCCTGCGCCGATGCCCAGCGTGCCGTGGCCCGAATAGCCGACCGTGAGTTCGTTGGCATTGGTCCAGCGCGCGCCCGCTCCGGCCACCGTCACCGTGCCGACCGCCGTCGCGTCAAAGCCGACATGAGCGAACGCGTTGGCGACGGCACCGCCCGCGCCGATGCTCAGCGTGCCCTGGCCGCCAAAGCCGACAATGAGATTGCCGGCATTGGTCCAGGCCGCGCCCTCCACCGTCACCGTGCCGACCGAGCCATTGTCATAGCCGATAGCGCCACCCCCATTGGTGACGGTTCCCCCCGCGCCGATGCCCAGCGTGCCTTCGCCGCCTCGGCCGACTATGATGTCGCTGGAATTGGCCCAACGTGCGTTCGTTCCGGCCACCGCGACCTTGCCGACCGAGCCAATGTCATAGCCGATAGCGCCGCCCCCATTGGTGACGGTTCCATCCGTGCCGATGGTCAGTGTGCCTTGGCCGGACCGGCCGATGGTGAGGTTGCCGGAATTGGTCCAGGTCGCGCCCAGCCCCTCCACCGTGACCGCGCCGACCGCGTTGGCGACAGCACCGATCATGCCGGCCCCATTGGTGACGGTTCCGCCCGCGCCGATGGTCAGCGAGCCCCGGCCGGAATTGCCGACAGTGAGGTCGCCGGAATTGGCCCAGGTCGCGCCCAGCCCCTCCACCGTGACCGTGCCGACCGCGCTGGCGACGGAGCCGATCGTGCCGCCCCCGTTGGTGACGGTTCCACCGGCACCGATGGTCAGCATGCCTCGGCCGGAATTGCCGATGGTGAGGTCGCCGGAGTTTTCCCAGCGCGCGCCGGTTCCGGCCACCGTCGCCGTGCCGATCGAGCCGGCGTTGGCGCCGATAGTGCCGCCATATCTGTTGGTGACCGTCCCGGCTGCGCCGATTGACAATGTGCCTTGACCGTCAAGGCCGACGGCGAGGCCGTAGTAATTTTCCCAGCGCGCGCCCGCTCCGGCCACACTGACCGTGCCGACCGCATGAGCGCCATAGCCGATAGCGCCTTCCCCGTTGGTGACGAACCCGTCCGCGCCGATGATCAGAGCGCCTCGGCCGCCATCGCCGACGGCGAGGTTGCCGAGATTGAGCCAGAGCGCGCCCGCTCCGGCCACCGTGACGGTGCCGGCGGAGCCGTCAATGAGGCCGATATGGCCGCTCAAATTGGTGACGGTTCCGCCCGCGCCGATGGTCAGCGCGCCTCGGCCGCTTTGGCCGATATGGAGATCCAATCCGTTGAAGCTCCACCTCGTCGGATGGGGTGACGACGGCGAGACGTCGGTGTCGGTCGCATCGATGGCGACGCCTGGAGGGATCGACTGCGCAACCGCCGGAGAGGTTGCACCCAGCAGCAACGCGATCAGCGAGCAGGAGCCAAGCAGATTGGCCCGGCCCATGCTCCCATGCGGCGCGGACGCGCCGGCGTCCCGCACACGCCTCGAAGCTCCGGCTTTCCCCAGTGCGATCAATCGCCCCCCAATCGTTCGCCCCACTTCGCGGCCCAGGAGTTCGGTAGAACCGGAACACAGTCGAAAATGGCGTCCTGGCCGCCTTATTCGGTCCAAGCGGAGAGAACGAGCGCAGGTTCGAACTCCTGCGGGTCACAGGCATCGTCGCGCGCACGAAATTGCGCATCCGCCCGGACGCGAATGCCTCTCGCATTTCACTTTGAGGTTCAAAACGGGGCGTTTGCCAGAGAAACGGTGGTGGCCCCCGCAAATTTGGCAATGGGCGCAAAATTTTCGTCTGCCACTGCAAACGCGGCCGGACGAGGTTCCGTCCTGGCGGTTCTTCGAATCACCGACACCGGCGTCAGCGCAGGTGCCGCATCCAATCCCACATGCTGCGCGCGTTGCGGCGTCCGGTGACGTCACCCTGCCTGCCTTCGGCGGCGAAGGCCCGCATCTCGCGCGGGCTCATCCCGAAGGCACGGCGAAAGACGCGGCTGAAATTGGTCGGGTCCGAAAAGCCGAAATCGCCGGCGATCTCGGCGATCGACAAGTGCCGCAAGATCGGCGCGACGATCGCGGCCTTGGCGCGGCGTAGTCTCACCTCCTGAATATAGGCCGCGACGCCGCCATGGGCGCCCATCAGATAATAGAGCTTGCGCTGGGACATGCCGAAGGCGGCCGCGATCCTGGCCGCGGCCAAGTCGGGTTCCAGGGCATGATCCTCGATGTAACGGCAGATCCGCGCCGTCAGCGCCGATTGCAAGGTGGCGGACTGGCCGTCATGCGCGCTTCCATTGATCGCCGCCGCGGCAAGATCGAGCGTCGGGCGAATGACGGCGCGCGCGGCCTCCGGGCTCAGGTCCGGCGTGGCCTGGTACAGCGCATAGAGGTGGCTGCGGAACAGCGATACCAGCGGGTTCCTGCCGGAAATGACCTGTGCATTGTGCTCGTCCGGCGCGCTGAGCAGCGGCGCCAGAACCGGCCGGGGAACCACGAGAAAGAGATCGTCCTGGCCATTGAGCCAGGACGAGCTTGTCTGCGTCTGGTCGAGGATCAGCAGGTCCCCCGGCTCGATCTCTCGATAAGGGCCGTTGTCCCGCGAAATGCCACACGCCCGGGCGTGGAAATGCAGCGTGTAGCTGTCCAGGCCGTCGCGCGCGGCTTGCGCGCGCGAACGGCCCACCTGCTGCTTCACCCGGACTTCCAGCGAGCCGAAGATGAAGCTGTCGAAGTGCGACGCGCGCGAACGAATATGGATGGGTCGTTCCGGCTGGTTGTGCAACTTGATATTGTACATGCTGCCCAAACCTTCCTGCCAGGCTTCGATGCCGGCTTTGACAGGAAGCTCAGTCAGGTCGAAGTTGGACTGCGGGATATTCTGGCTCAAAATGTTCGCCGCCCCGTTCGTCGCCAAGGTTCGCTCGCGTCGCTGCACCGCAATCTTTGATTGCCGCCGGCGAAAAGGCAAATGAAGAGTCGCGCGATCTTGCCCGGGCGCAGGCTCGTCGGCGGCGGCTCGCTTCAGGCCGCAAAGGTCTCGGCGCGCGGAGCCGCGCATCGACGATTTCGGCTCGTGATCGCGCCGCGCGGCATGCCGCCGCGCCTGTCCGCCGGGCTCAGCCCTGCTCGCCGAAAATGGTCTCGAAGGCGGCCGTGAGGTTTTCCAGCGACAGCGGCCGATAGGTGAACACCACCTTGCGGGCGCCGGCCGGCACTTCGACGCCGCGAAACAGCACGTCGGTCCGCAGCAGCGGGCGCCGTTGGCCGTCGACCTCGACCTCCCAGCCCGGATACCAGGGCGCGTGTAGGGTCAGGATCGCGGTGGCGCGGGTCTCCACCGCGATCTCGACCCGGTCGGGCGCGGAAGCGACGATCTCGGCCTTGCCTGGCGTCTGGTTGCGCGCCTGCGCATAGGTTTGCGACAGGTCGTCATTGTCGTCGACCAGCACTTCCGAGGGCGTCACGATGGTCGGGAAACGGCCGGCATCGATGAATTCGTCGGCGCTTGCGACCCGCACGACATTGGCGAGTTCGACCCGCGGCGCCACGTCGGGCAGCCGGTAGATCCAGGCGCTCGGCCCGGCCATGACGACCTCGGCGACGGTACGCCCGCGCAGATGCGGCATCGCCTCGATCGGCCGGTCGAGCACGACATATTCGAGGCCGAGCAGCTTGCCGAGCGCGCAGTCATAGCCCGGGAAAGAGGACGGGAAACGGCGATGCAGCGCGGTATAGGGGCTCTCGCCCGGCGAGACCAGGCGGTCATAGGGACCGATGCGCAGCGGATTGTAGCCATTGGTCGCCTCCAGGCCGAACACCATCGCGGCGTTCTGCCACGGGCCGCCGAGACCGACGATCTCGACCCTGGGGCGGGCCGCGCCGGTCGAGCGGCTGGCGATCTCGCGCTGGATGGTCGCGATGATGCGGGCGGTCTCGCCGGTCGGCTGCTCGAGGAAAGCGTAATAGGCCTTGGGCTCGGCGTTGAGCGAGGAGGCGGCATTGCGCAGCACCAGTTCGCCCGATGTGAAGGCGACCGCGACGCTCGCCGCGACCAGGCGGCCGCGGGCCGAGCGGGCGAGCATCAGCAGGGCGATCAATCCGCCATAGATCGGCAAGGTCTTGGCGATCTCGAAGGCCGCGGCCAGGCCCTTGGACGACTGCATGGAGAAGACGATGGCCCAGCCGAGCAAGGCGGCGGCGAGACCGGCAACCGCGATAAGCAGCCAGGCCGGCGGTGCCGGCAGGCCCTTGCGAACATAGTCCGACAGGAGGTGGCCACTGAGATAGGCCAGCGCCAGGACCAGGATGAAGGCGCCGCCGACCGGACGGCGGAACAGCGCGATGCCCGGAAAATACTCGAACATCATGGGGAAGAACGGCGAATAGCGGCCGATCGCGTAGAGCACCGAGAGGATCGCGATGGTGGCGAACAGGCGCCGGCCGGGGACGATCAGCCGGCCGCCGGCAATGCCGTGCCAGAGCACCAGGAGCGCGGTCAGGCTGCCGGCGAACAGGTAGTTGAACGAACGGTCGGTGGCATCGAGCCCGGGCCGCGTGCCATGGCTGGGGCCCCAGTCGCCGAGGCTCGACGGCTCGAGCGAACCGAAGATGTTGGGCACCAGGAAATTGGCGAAATTGACCGGATAGAGCGACGACAGCAGCGCCAGGTCGAGCCCGACATGCGGGCGGTTGGAAAAGCCCGCGAATTGCAAGGTCAGCAGCATGGGCACGGTAACCAGCGCCGCGCCGGTCAAGGCCATGACCAGGAGCACCGGCAGCCGGCTGGCGAGATAGCGCAGCGGCGCCGGTTGCACGGTGATGTGGCGCAGCGCCAGGGCGACGAGGACGACCGACAGCAGCAGCGGCGTCTGGGTGCGGCCGAGCACGACCAGGGCAGCCGTCGCCCCGAAACCCGTTGCGGCGAGCCAGGAACGCCGGTCGAAGGCGATTTCCATCAGCAGCAGCGCCAGGGGGAACAGTCCGATGGAAATGATGATGCCGACATGGTTGAGCCGGCCGGAGACCACGCCGCCGAGCATGAAGACCGAAGCGGCCAGGATCGAGGCCGCGGCCGGCCAGCCGTGGCGATGGCCGTAGCCGACGAAGGCGAGGCCGCCGATCAGGAGATGGGCGAAGACCAGGAGATCGAAAGCGACGAGCGAGGGCGCGGGATCGACCAAGGCCCAGGCTACGAAGAGCGGCGAGAAGATCAGCGACTGCGGGTCGGCGATGCTCGGGTGGCCGGCGTAATGGTAGGGGTTCCAGAACGGCGTCGCCCCGTCATGGATCGCCTGGGCCATGAAGCGGAAGAAGGCATAGAACTGGTTCTTGGAATCCCAGGGGACGACGACATCGTTCAGTGGCCACTGCACCGCGGCCACCGCCCAGATGGCGCACACGGTCAGAAGGGCGGCCAATAAACCGCCGCGCTTCGTCGACAAGGCAGGGGAGATGCTCGACCAGACAAGCTCTAGGACAGGTGTAGGCTGACGCACGCAAGTATTCCAGGCGCGGACAACCAGCCCTCCGGCCAAACGGCTTCCCCTGGAACGGCTTTCTGCGAAGCCTTGGTGGGAAACAAAATGAAACTGTTCCATCGACGGAATTCAAGCCGATTGTATTGTTGAGAAGACCTTTGGCCGCCCGGATTTCGACAAGTCCGGCAAGTGCGGCCGATCGGCAACACTTGGCCCCCAGACGACCCGTGCGCCAACCCGCCCGATGTCGCGGCGGCGGCGAGCCGTGGTAAGCTCGCGCCATGGCCAGTTACGATCAGACACGATCGACCTATGGCGGCATGCGCGGATTGATCGCCAATGCGGCGACATGGCTGCGCGGCTTCGGCGAGGTCGGCGCCAAGCGCTTCAACGAGATGATGCCGAAGGGGCTCTACGCCCGTTCGCTGATCATCGTCATCGCGCCGATCGTCATTTTGCAGTCGGTGGTCGCCTATATCTTCATGGAGCGGCACTGGCAGCTGGTGACCTATCGGCTGTCGGCGGCGGTGACCCAGGACATCGCCGCGCTCATCGACATCCACAAGACCTATCCGCAGGACCGCGATTTCGAGACGCTGCGCCGCATCGCGCGCGACCGGCTGAACCTGATGATCGAGATCCTGCCGCCCGAGCCGCTGCCGGCGGCCGGCCCACGGCCGTTCTTCGACGTGCTGGACGCCGCCCTGTCGCGCGAGATCGCGCTGCAGATCGGCCGCCCGTTCTGGATCGACACGGTGGGAAATTCGGCGCTGATCGAGATCCGTGTCCAGCTCGAGACCGGCCAGATCCTCAAGGTCTTCGCCCGCCGCGGCATGGCCTATGCGTCCAACAGCCATATTTTCCTGGTCTGGATGGTGATCGCCTCACTGGTGCTGCTGGCCATCGCCATCCTGTTCCTGAGGAACCAGATCCGGCCGATCCAGGCGCTGGCGGCGGCGGCCGAGGAGTTCGGCAAGGGCCGCGAGGTGATCGGGTTCAGGCCGCGCGGGGCGAGCGAGGTGCGGGCGGCGGCGCTCGCCTTCATCGAGATGAAGCGGCGCATCGAACGGCAGATCGACCAGCGCACCACCATGCTGGCCGGCGTCAGCCACGACCTGCGCACCGTGCTGACCCGCTTCAAGCTGGAGCTGGCACTGCTGCCCGACGATCCGGAGATCGAGGCGATGCGCCGCGACGTCGATGAAATGGGCCGCATGCTGGAGGCCTATCTGGCCTTCGCGCGCGGCGACATGGGCGAATTGCCGGAGCCGACCGACATGCAGGCCTTCCTGGAGGAGCTGCGCGCCGACGCCGAGCGCTCCGGCCACAAGGCGACCGTCAGCTTCCACGGCGAACCGATCGTCAAGGTCCGGCCGGATGCATTCCGCCGCTGCCTGGCCAATCTCGTCAGCAATGCCGCGCGCTATGCCGATACCATCGCCATTTCGGGCCATCGCGATCATCGCTGGCTGACCGTGACGGTCGACGATGACGGGCCGGGCATTCCCCAGGAACGGCGCGACGACGTGTTCAAGCCGTTCCTCCGGCTCGACGACGCGCGCAATGTCGACGAGGGCGGCACCGGCCTCGGCCTGGCGATCGCCCGCGACATCGCCCGTTCGCACGGCGGCGAGATCAATCTGTCGGACAGTGCGCTCGGCGGCCTGCGCGCCACCGTCCGCGTGCCGGTCTGAGAGGCGGGCCGGCGGGCTGTTCTCAGGCGGTGGCCGCCTGCGATCCTCGCCAGCGGGCGACGCCCCACAGCACGATGTCATGGGCGATGAGCGACAGGTGGCTGCCGGTGACGACCACCGAGAGCGCCATGCCGAGCAGCCAATAGGCCGGCATCGACGACAGCGTGGTCGAGGTCGACGGCATCTGGCTCGCCATGTCCAGGATCGGCCGGGCGACGTGGGCGAGCAGCAGCAGGCCGGCAAGTCCGCCGAGCACCACCGCGCTCGAGCGGATATTGGCGAGCGGCCGGCTCGGGCCGACCAGCGGCCGGATGAGGCCGATCACCACCAGCGTGCAGAGCACCGCCCATGACGCGACATGGGCGCCGGCATAGACCATGGCCTCGAACGGGCGGCCGGCGTGGGCGAGGGCATCGAGCCGGGCTTCGAGGGTTTCCCGGGCCATCCACAGGATCGACAGGCGATAGCCGGGCACCGCCTCGATCAGGCCGTGGCCGGTTGTCGCCGCGGCGAGCGCGACTGCGGCGAGATAGATGCCGCAAAAGGTGACGATCAGGCGTTTCACGCCGCCACTCCCATCCTGGTCCCACGAGACCCTAGGAGCTTGCGCCTGCCGCCCGCAACGAAATGGTAAAGAAAGGGTTAACGCGACGCGCCAGCCCGACACTGCCCTGCGGCAAGGGACGGCGCGCCATCCGGTCGCAGACCTGCTTTCCCATGACCGCGACTTGCCGTTAGGCTGGCACGACCCAAGCGCCGCCAACCCGGGAAAAGCCATGACCGCCAAAGCCAGCCGTACCGTGCCGGAGACCATCGCGGCCTGGCACCGGATCGTCGAGGCCCGCGACCCTGGAGGGCTGGGCGCGCTGCTGGCCGAGGACGTGGTGTTCCTCTCGCCGGTGGTGCACACGCCGCAGGCCGGCAAGAGGGTCACGACGGGCTACCTGACGGCGGCGCTGCATGTGCTCAATAACGGCCGGTTCCGCTATCTCGGCGAGTGGTACGGCGAGACTTCGGCGGTGCTGGAATTCGAGACCGTGGTCGACGGCATCGTGATCAACGGCGTCGACATGATCGCCTGGAACGAGGCCGGCCGGATCACCGAATTCAAGGTGATGGTGCGGCCGCTGAAGGCGATCAACCTGCTGCACCAGCTGATGGGGGCGATGCTGGAGACGATGAAGGGCAAGGGGTGAGCGCCGGCTGTTCGCGGCGAGGATTTGCGGCCCGTCGCAGCCCTAGGCCCGCGGCGTCCGTCCGCAGGCCCGGGTGACGCGCGCGCCCTGGTCGCGCGGCACGAATTTGAGCACGACCCGGCCGGCCAGCATGCCGCCACTCGGCAGCCATGCGCCCGGTACGCTCATTTGCGGCGGGGTATCGTCGCACAGGCAGCCCGAGCAATAGGTGACCTCGGCGGGCGCCGTCGGTCGGGCGGGCTCGGTCGGTCGGGCCCCGGCGTCGGCGGGCAAGAAGAAGCCCGCCGCGACCAGGGTCACGGCGGGCAGGAGCCTGCTGAACGGCATTGCGATCGCTGTCGCCAAGATCGGGCTCCACCAGCCGGCTCACCAGCGGCCGAATCGGCCGCGACTTGAACCATGGGTGGCATGCCGGGCGGGAACGGTTCAATCCGTTCCGCCGCCGGTTCGATCAGCTCAGCGCAGTTCGGCGCAGAACTTCTGGATCTTCTCGCAGGCAGCGGTCAGCGTTTCCGTCGATTCCGCATAGGACAGGCGGAACGCCGGGCCGAGGCCAAAGGCCGAGCCGTGGACCACGGCGACGCCCTCGCTCTCGACCAGCTCGAGCGCGAAATCCTCGTCGGTCTCGATCACCTTGCCCGAGGCGGTCTTCTTGCCGATCGCTTCCTTGATCGAGGGATAGACGTAGAAGGCGCCTTCCGGCGTCGGGCAGCTCAGGCCCTTGGCCTGGTTCAGCATGGAGACGACCAGGTCGCGGCGCTGCTCGAAGGCCTTGCGGCGGACCGGAATGAAGTCCTGCGGACCGTTGAGCGCTTCCACCGCCGCCCACTGGGCGACCGACGAGGCGGCCGAGGTCTGCTGGCCCTGGACCAGGTCCATCGCCTTGATCAGGGTCTCGGGGCCGGCGGCATAACCGATGCGCCAGCCGGTCATGGCATAGGCCTTGGATACGCCGTTCATGGTCAGCGTGCGCTCATAGAGCGCCGGCTCGACCTGGGCCGGAGTGGTGAAGGTGAAGTCGCCATAGACGAGATGCTCGTACATGTCGTCGGTCAGGATCCAGACCTGCGGATGGCGCACCAGCACGTCGGTCAGCGCCTTCAGCTCGGCATGGGTATAGGCGGCGCCCGTCGGGTTCGACGGCGAATTGAAGATGAACCACTTGGTCTTCGGCGTGATGACCCGCTCGAGCGCCTCGGCGGTCAGCTTGTAATTGGTCTCCGGCCCGGCGCTGACCGGCACCGGCGTGCCGCCGCACAAAGCCACCATTTCCGGATAGCTGACCCAATAGGGCGCCGGGATGACCACTTCGTCGCCGGGGTTCAGGGTGGCCAGGAAGGCGTTGAACAGCACCTGCTTGCCGCCGGTGCAGACGATCGCCTGCTGCCATTTGTAGTCCAGGCCGTTCTCGCGCTTGAACTTCGCGACGATGGCCTGGCGCAGCTCGGTGATGCCGGCGACCGGGGTATATTTGGTCTTGCCCTCGGCGATGGCGCGGACCGCCGCCATCTTGATATTGTCGGGCGTATCGAAGTCCGGCTCACCGGCGGACAGCGAAATGACTTTCTTGCCCTGCGCGTTCAAATCGCGCGCCTTCTGCGCCATGGCGATGGTGGCGGAAGGCTTCACGCGCTTCAGGGCGTCGGCAAGGAAGGCCATCTGGGGCTCCGTCTGGTTTTATTTTCTCCGCCAAGCCGCTAAGACCACACCCGAACTGCTTGGCAATCCGGGCGCGAGCTTTAGTCGTGCTATCAGGAGCGAACAAGCGAAAATCCCTGATGGGAGACATCATTTTGGGAGGCACCTCGATGACGACCCGCCGCACCGTTCTTTCTTTCGTGGGCTCGGCGCTCGCCGCCCCGGCCTTTCTGCGCCAGGCTTCGGCGCAGCAGGGCTGGGCGCCGTCGCGGCCGATCCGGATGATCGTCGCCTATCCCGCCGGCGGCCCGACCGACGGCATCGCCCGCATCGTCGCCCAGGACATCGGCGGCCCGCTCGGCCAGGCCGTGGTGGTGGAAAATGTCGGCGGCGCCTCCGGCGCGATCGGCACGCGCCAGGTCGCCAAAGGCGATCCCGACGGCCACCTGATCACCTTCGGCAACAACCAGACGCACGGCAACAACATGTTCCTGATGCGCGAGCCGGGTTATGACGCGCTCAAGGATTTCGCGCCGCTGGCCGGCGCCGGCGCCTTCGAGCACGTCTTCGTGGTCAAGAACGACCTGCCGGTGAAGACCATTCCCGAACTGATCGCGCTCGCCAAGTCGAAGCCGGGGGAACTGAACTACGGCTCGACCGGCATCGGCTCCGGCTCGCATCTCTCCACCGAATTGTTCATGGTGCGCACCGGCATCCAGATGACCCACGTGCCCTATCGCGGCGCGGCGCCGCTGGTGCAGGACGTGGTCGGCGGCCGCATCGACGTCGCCAATTCGACCATGGCGAGCGTGTTCACCCAGATCCAGGGCGGCAGTCTCAGGGGCATCGCCATCGGCAGCCCGAAGCGCAATGCCCAGCTGCCGGACGTGCCGACGCTGCGCGAGCAGGGCGTGACCAATGCCGATGCCGAGAGCTGGACCGGCTTCTTCGCACCGGTGGCGACACCGCGCCCGGCGCTCGATCGGTTGTCCAAGGAGATCCTGGCCTCGCTCGCCAAGCCCAGCGTGGTCGAGGCCATCACCAAGCTCGGCTTTACCATCACCGCGCGCGATCCCGAGGCCTTCCGGCCCTATCACGAGCAGGAAATGCGCACCTGGGCCGAGGTGATCAAGGCGGCGAACATCAAGCCGGAGGGCTGAGACCGTCGCCGGATCGGGCCACGCGGGATAACCTTTTCTTCGCGCCTCGGTGACATGCTGCCTGGTCTTTGATGGCGAGGCAGTGATGCTCGAAGCGATCCGAACCGGATCCTGGCTCACGCGGGAGCGTGCGCGTGTCTATCCCACGATGGTCGCGTGTTTCGGCTTCGTGGCGCTGATCTTCGTCTGGAGCACCGGCGGCGCGATGACCGATCGCCTCGGACGGCCGATCGGGACTGACTTCTCCGGGGTCTGGACGGCCGGCCGCATGCTGCTGGCGGGAGATGCCGCCGGATTGTTCGATCCGGCGACCCATTTCGCGTTCCAGCGGCAGGTCTTCGCCAATCCGGCGATCGACGTGTTCGGCTGGCACTATCCGCCGTTCTTCCTCGGGGTAGCCGCGGTTCTGGCGCTGATGCCCTATGTACCGGCCCTGATCGTCTGGCAGGCCTCCACCTTCGGCCTCTATCTGGCGGCGGTCCGCGCCATCGCGCCACCCGTGCCGGGCGTGACGATGGTGGCCATCGGCTTTCCGGCGGTGCTGGTGACGCTCGGCCACGGTCACAATTCCTTCCTGAGCGCCGGCCTCATCGGTTTCGGCCTCGTCCTGCTCGATCGGCGGCCGGTCGTCGCCGGTGTCCTGATCGGGCTTCTCACGTTCAAGCCGCAATTCGGCCTGGTGCTGCCGGTGGTGCTGGTGCTGGGCGGCCATTGGCGGGCGGCGCTGTCGGCCGCGGCGACCGTGCTCGCCCTGGTGGCGGCAGCCACCGGCTGCCTCGGCTTCGAGGTCTGGACCGCCTTCCTGAAGGGGGCGGCATTCACGCGCGAGGTGATCCTCGAACAGGGCAATACCGGCTGGTACAAGATCCAGTCGAGCTTCTCGGCGCTCAGGTCGTTCGGCGCGCCGCTGCCATTGGCTTATGCTGGCCAGTTCGTGGTCACCGGCGCGGTGCTGTCGACGCTGGCGCTCATGGCCCTGCGCGGTGCGGACAAGCGGCTGACGGCGGCGATGACCGCGGTCGGCGCCCTGCTGGCGACGCCCTATTGCCTGGACTACGACATGGCGCTTTTGGCACCGGCCATCGCCTTCACCGTGGCGCATGGCGTCGACCGGGGCTTCGCGCCCTACGAGAAGAGCCTGCTGGCGCTGGTCTGGCTGGTGCCGCTGCTGGCGCGGCCGGTGATGATGACGACAGGCCTGCCGCTCGGCGTGCTGGTCATGGCGGCCTTCTTCGTCTTCCTCGCTGCGCGGGCGGTTGCCGCCAAGCCGGAAATCCTGCCTCGACATTGGAGTTTTGCCCGTGGCTGAACGCGCGGTTGCCAAGCCTGCGTCCAAGGTGCCGGCCAAGCCCGGGGCCAAGCCCGCCGGCAAAGTCTTGCCCGCGCCGTCGGCCACGCATGCGCCCGAGGCGCGTCCAGCGTCCAGCCCGGCGCGCGCGCTGCTGGACGACCTGGCCCGCCGGCTCGCGGCCGAGCCGGGTCATGCACCCGTCCTCGCGGTGCTGCTGCCCTGCTACAACGAAGCGGCTACGGTCGCGGAAACGGTGCGGGCCTTCCAGGCGGCGCTGCCGTCGGCGACCGTCTATGTCTATGACAACAATTCGACCGACGGCACCGCCGAGGTGGCGCTGTCGGCCGGTGCGGTCGTTCGCCACGAGCCCTATCAAGGCAAAGGCAATGTCGTGCGGCGGATGTTCGCCGACATCGATGCCGACGTCTATGTGATGGCCGATGGCGACATGACCTATGACCCGACGGCCGCGCCGGAGCTTGTCGAACGGCTGATCGCCGGTCAGCTCGACATGGTGGTCGGCGCTCGCGTCGAGACCGCCGATGCCGCCTATCGGCGCGGTCACCGGCTCGGCAACCGCCTGTTCAACCGGATGACCTGGGCGATGTTTCACTCGCCGTTCAAGGACATCTTTTCCGGCTATCGGGTGTTTTCACGGCGTTTCGCCAAGTCGTTTCCGGCTTCGTCCTCCGGCTTCGAGATCGAGGCGGAGCTGACCGTCCACGCGCTCGACCTGAAACTGCGCACCGACGAGGTGCCCTTGCCTTATGGCAAGCGTCCGGACAATTCGCACTCCAAGCTCAGGACCTATCGCGACGGCGCACGCATCCTGTGGACCCTGGTGAACATGTTCCGCACGGTGCATCCGTTCCGCTTCTACGGCCTGATCGCCGGCGGGCTGACGCTCACCAGCATCGGGCTCGCCGCGCCGATCGTGCAGACCTGGCTGGCGACCGGCCTGGTCCCGCGCTTTCCGACTGCCATCCTGTCGGCGGCGATCATGCAGCTCGCTTTCCTCATGCTGGTCTGCGGGCTGGTGGTCGATTCGATCTCGGACGCGCGCCGCGAGATCAAGCGCATGCGCTATCTCGACCTGAGCGCCGCCGGCGACGGCCGGCCCTGAGGCGGGCAAAGTCGAGCGTATCGACAGGTCGCGTCAGTGCGTATGTCGCGCGCTCGCATTTTCATCTAAACACCGCCGACCATGGTGGGCTGCCGAGACGGAGCGGCGGCTGCCGCGGCCTGCGGGGATGTGCCTTGTCTCGTCCGAATGATCATCTCGCCATGCTGGAACGTGCACATGAGCTCCATCAGGCCGGCGACTGGCATGCGGCGCTCGATGCCTGTGCGCCGCTGACGGCGGCCGGACGTGTCGACGTCGATGCGCTGCTGCTCTCGGGCATCATCTGGCTCGAGCAAGGTGCGACCGACAAGGGCCTGGGCCTTGTGAGGGCCGCATCGAAGGCGCGCCCCGCGGATCCGACCATCACGCTCAACCTGGGCGTCGCCTATCGCAGGCTCGGGCGTCACGGTGAGGCCGTCCAGGTCCTCAAGGAAGCGCTTGGCCGGGCCCCGCGTGACCTTGGCCTGATCGTCAATCTTGCTCAGGCGCAACTGGCGTCGAAGGATTTCAACGGCGCCGACCGGGTGATCGCCAGGGCGCTCCGGCTGTTTCCCGACCATGGTGCATTGCTGCTGCTCAATATCCGGCTGCTGCGTGAACAGGGCTTGCTGAAAGAAGCCGAACTGCTTGCGCTGCGCTGCCGGGCGGCATTTCCGCAAGCGCCGGATTTCGAGGTCGAACTCGCCTTTCTCGACGTGCTGAGCGGCCTCGCCGAGGTCGCGCTTGCCCGGGTGAAGCCGATCCTGGCGCGCGAACCGGGCTTCGTTCCGGCCCTGGTGGCCGCCGCCCAGGCGAACGAGAAGCTGAAGAACTATGAGGAACTGCTCGCCTGCCGGGACGCGCTGCCGGTGGGCGAGCCGATGCGCCTGCTGGTGGATGACCTGTGTGTCGGTGCCGAACTCGTGGGATGCGAGTGGCAGGCGATCAACGGGCGCCTGGCCGCCACCGGCAAGCCCGGAAGCCAGCTGACGCTGGAGCGATCGCCCTTCACCATCACTCATCTGGTCGATGATCCCGCCGCCGTTCTGACCGCCGCCAACTGCATGCTGGAGGGCGCGCCGTTGCGGCCGCGACAGCGCCCCAGGACGGCGAAGGTCCGGTCGGACGCCAGGATCCGCGTCGGTTATCTCTCCAGTGATTTCAACCAGCATCCGGTCGGCTTTCTGCTGACCGACCTGATCTCCCTGCACGACCGTTCGGCCTTCGAGGTCATCGGGCTGTCGATCGGCGTCGACGACAAGAGTCCGGTTCGCCGTCACTATGAGCGGACGTTCGACAGCTTCGTCGATCTGGTCGGCAAGACGCTGGAGCAGGCCGTTGCCCTGGTCAAGGCGCTGGAACTCGACATTCTCGTCGATCTGAACGGCCACACGGTTGGCCGCGCGCGTGGAATTTCCGGAGCCTATGCGGCAGGGGTGCAAGTCACCTGGCTCGGCTATCCCGGCACGTTCGGCGGCCCGATTTTCGATTACACCATTGCCGATCCCTACACGGTTCCGGAGCTGGACCTGCCGCAGTTTTCCGAGAAGATCGTGCGGCTGCCCGACACCTATCAGTGCAATGTGCCGCGTCGGCCTTCCGGACGCGTCATGACGCGGGCCGACTGTGGGCTGCCCGAAAACGCTTTCGTGTTCTGCTCCTTCAACGACCCGCGCAAGATCACCCGGCCGATGGTCGCGCTGTGGTGCCGTATCCTGAAGGACGTCCCGGATGGCGTCTTCTGGGTGCATGCCAACAACAGGCTGGCGGAAAAGAACATCCGGCGGGCCGCAGCGGAAGAAGGCATTGCCGCGGAACGCATCATCATCGCGCCGGTCCTGCCGCTCGCCGATCACTTTCAGAGATTGGGCCTGGCCGACCTGTTCCTCGACACCTTCCCCTATTCCGGCCACACGACCTGTTCGGATGCGCTCGCCATGGGACTTCCGGTCCTCACCTTGCCCGGCCGGGGCATGGGCTCGCGGGTGGCGGCGAGCCTGGTGACGCTGCACGGTTTTCCGGAACTGGTGGCGGCCGATGCCGAGGACTACGTCGCCAAGGCGAAGGCCTATGCCGCCGACCGCGCCGGCTCGGCCGATCTGAAGCGCCGGATCAAGGCGGCGGTGCCGACATCGAAGCTTTATGATTCCAGCCGTTTCGCCCGGCACATGGAACAGGCCTTCAGGACCATGGTCGACATCCACCGCAGCGGCGAGCCGCCGCGCTCCTTCGATGTGGCGCCGCTGCCGGCCGCTTGACCCATCCGGCGATTTCGCGCCGGACTTCCGCCACAACGTTCGGTATATCGAACGTCATGACCTTGACCCTCCATGCCATGCAGCGCTCGGCCAATTGCTACAAAGTGCGCCTCGCGCTCGCCCATCTTGGCCAGGCTTTCGTCCTGAAGGACGTCGATATCCGCCGCGGCGATACCCGCACGCCGGAATTCCTGACCTTGAACCCGCGGGGGCGGGTGCCGGTGCTGCAACTGGACGACGGCACCGTGCTGATCGAATCGAATGCCATCCTGCTGTTCCTGGGTGAGGGCACGCGGTTCGTTCCGGAAGACAAGATCGCCCGCGCCCGCATGATGCAGTGGATGTTTTTCGAGCAGAACTCGCATCATCCCTCGATCGGGGAAGCCCGTTTCTGGATGACGCTGATCCCGGGTGGACGCGAACTGAAGCGCGACCTGATCGACGACTGGATGGAACAGGCGGAAGGCGCGCTGGCGCGCATGGAGGACCAGCTCCGGCGCCATCCCTTCATCGCCGGCGACAGTTTCACGCTCGCCGACATCGCGCTCTACGCCAACACGCATCTGGCCGAGGAGGCCGACCTCAACCTGCAGGCCTTTCCGGCGGTCGCCGCCTGGATCGGCAGGATCGCGGCCATGCCCGGCCATGTCGACATGGACTGGCGCCCCTGAGGCAGGCTGCCGTGAAGCCGGCGTCCCGGATCAGCCGATCAGGCCGTCCATCGGCCTGACCGCCAGGCTGCCGGGAAACACGATTTCGGCAAGCTGCCTGGGATCGGCGGCGAGATGGTCCCTGAGCACGCCCTTGAGCACGGCGCGCAGATCGGTGGTGGCCTTGAGGTCGCGGCCTTCATGCAGATCGGCGGGGGCCAGGCCCGGCCAGTCGGCGATCACTCGTCCGCCCTTGACCGCGCCGCCGGCGAGCAGCGCGACGGTGGCCGTGCCGTGGTCGGTCCCCTCGGTGCCGTTGACCCGCGCGGTGCGGCCGAATTCGGTGATGAAGGCGATGGCGGTTTCGTTCCAGGCCGGGCCCAGCGTGGTCCTGGCCTCGCCCAATGCCTGGTCGATGGCGGCGAGCCGGTTGGCGAGCTGGCCGGTGGCGCCGCCTTCATTGGCATGGGTGTCGAAGCCGTCGAGCGCCAGCGCGCCGACCCGCGGCCCGTCGGGCCGGGCGAGAAAGGACGCGGCGCCGCCGATCGCCTGGACGACATAGGCGGCCTGCCGGCGCGCGCCGTCGGTGGTGACCTTGCCGATATCGCGATCGGCGCGCCGCTCCAGGATTTCGGCAAGCGCCGGGTCGGTGTGGCGATAGAGCGCGATCAGCCGGTTGCTCAGATCGTCGCCGGCCGGCGGCAGCGTCTGGGGCTGCCAGGCCATGACCGGGGCCCGGCCGCGTGCGACCAGCGGCACCAGGGGGCCGATGCCGACAGCCGGCCGCCTGATGATGCGATCGCCCGGCGCCAGCGTCTCCAGCGCGCGGTTCAGCCAGCCGGATTCATGGAAGCCGAGCTTTTCGGTGCCGCTTTCCAGCAGATCCTGGCCGTCGAAATGCGACCTTTCGCGATAGGGGCTCGCCACCGCATGAACGATGAGCGCCTGTTTCGCCTGATAGAGCGCATGCAGTTGCGGCATGGCCGGATGCAGGGCGAAGAAGCCGTCGAGCGGGCGCGCCGCATTGTCGCCCGCGGCCTGAAGCGCGATGGCGCCGCGCAGACCCGCATAGGCGGGGTCGGCGAGGGGAGCCGCGAAGGACAATCCGTCGAGCGCGCCGCGCAGCACGACGACGAGCAGGCGTGGATCGCGGCCTTCTGCGCGCGCCAGCTTCGGCGCGGCGGCCCAGGCGAACAGCATGCCGGTGGTGCCGAGAAAGGCGCGCCGGGACAGGTCCAGGCGGCTCTCGCAATGGTGATGGGCGTCAAGCGGCGAGGCCGCACGGTCGTCGCCCGTGCTGCCGCCGGACCGGATCGAAAACGCCTTGGGCATCGTCACCTCCGCAGGAATTCCGGCGACATGAGCGCGATGGTCAGCCCCTGCTGGGGCGTCTCGGCGCGCTGGATCGCCTCGCGGGTCTCCGGGCTCATGGCGGGACCGAGCAGCAGCTCGGCGATCGGGACCGGCGAGCCGCCGACCTGCGCCGCGCGGACGAACAGATGCGCGATATCGACGCGCTGCACGAGGCCATCCATCCAGGGCGCGCTTTCCGTCGCGAAACCTTGCGGCGAGGGCACACGCCAGGTCGGCTGGCCGAGGACGGTCAGCGCGCGCTGGAAACGCTGCAGGTCGGGCGCGAGCCCGAGGCCGCGATGCAAGGCGACGACCCATTCGAACGGCTGGCGCAGCTTGGTGGCGGGCATCTCCAGGGCTTCGGGCGTTTCGATCAGCGCGCGCATGGTCGCCGGCAGGTCGCCGCCACTGGCAAGGAAGGCCTGCTCGACCTTGGCGACGACCTCCGCCGGCGGCTCGTCGGCGAGGAAGTGGCGGGTGAGCTTGGCCGCGATGTGGCGCGCGGTCGCCGGATGGCGCGCGAGATCGTCGAGCAGGCGCAGGCCGCCTTCCTCGCCTTCCGGGTAGCTCTTGCCGAGCACGGTCTTGGCGCCGGGCTCATGGGTGCGCGGATTGAAGCGGAACCGGAACGGCAAGGCATCCGGGTCGCCTGGATTGCCCATGGTCCAGCCGGTCAGGACATTGGCGAAGGCGGTGACGTCGTCCTGGCTGTAGCCGGTGCGCACGCCGAGCGTATGCAGCTCCAGGATTTCGCGGGCGAGATTCTCGTTCAGGCCCCGCTGTTGTCGCTTGCCGGCCGGCGAGTTCGGACCGATCGAGCGTCCGTTGTCGAGATAGACGAGCATGGCGGGATGGCGCACCGAGCCCATCAGCATGGAGGCGAAATTGCCGTCCAGGTGCCGCCGGATGGTCTCTCGTTCATAGGCGCCGGCCATGGCGCGGACCATGCCGCCCTTGTCCATGGAAATGCAGAAATGGTTCGACCAGAACCAGACGAGCCGCTCGCGCAGGCCAAGGACAGGCTCGCAGGCGCGCAGATAGCGGGCGGTGAATTCGGCGCGGATCAGCAACTCCAGCGGTGTCGGCGCGACCGGAGGCGTGGCGGCGGGCGGGCCCGCGGGCATCGGCGCCGCGCCGCCGGTTGCGGGCGGCGCGGGTGTCGCGGCCATCGGCGGGGCCGGATTGGCCGCGGGAGCCTGCGCGGCGCGCGCCTGTTGGCGCTCGGCCTGTATGGCGCGCAGGATCGCTCCCGCCTCGTCGGAGGTCTTGAGGTCTCCGGCGAGCGGCCGCTCGGGAGCCGCCAGGTCGGCGATCAGCGCCCCGCGCGGGTCGCGCGCAATGGCGTTCAGGTCTGCCTGGCTCTGGCCGGCGGAAATGCCGAGGCCGAAGCGCGCCAAAGCCAGGCGGGCAGGATCAAGACGCGGTATCGCCATTAGCGGCTCCCCTGAGTCCGGCCTGGTTCGATGTCCCGGTTCATCATAAGCGAGACTAACTGTCTGATGCCTGAACGACGGCATCATGACCAGAGCACGTTCCGCCGCCTTGCCGAATTCCACTCTGCTCTCGCGGAACCGGCTCCGGCTTGCTACGTGAAGGAAGCCCAAGGAGATGCCGATGGCCGTCAGGGTCCAGCGCGAGGATTTCGATCAGGGAGCGGAGGTCAGGCGGCTCACTGCGGGCCGCCCGGATGTCGGCGCGGTGGTCACCTTCGCCGGGCTTTGCCGCGGCACGACTGGCGCGGAGACGATCGGCGCCATGACCATCGAGACCTACGAGGCCATGGCGCTGGCGGAACTGTCGCGCATCGAGGCGGAGGCGCGCGACCGCTGGCCGCTGCAGGACGTGCTGATCATCCATCGCCACGGCCGGATGGAGCCGGGCGACAATATCGTCCTGGTGGTGACCTTGTCGGTGCATCGCGAGGCGGCCTTCCGGGCGGCCGAGTTCCTGATGGACTACCTGAAGACCCGGGCGCCGTTCTGGAAATTCGAGGAAAAGGCGTCGGGTGCCGGCTGGGTCGCGGCCAAGGCGGATGACGACGGTGCCGCGGGGCGCTGGACCGCAGGTTAGGCTGGCGCGCCGCTACGATATCGGCACATCGCTGCCGTGCATGAGGCGCAATGCGGATGCCCCGAAAAGAACCCGCGGATGCCGAAACTGCCCAGCGCCTGAGCAAAGTCCGTTCGGTGATGCCGCTGAATGCGCCGTCGTTGCCGGAGGCCCGCATGCGTCGCGTTTCGGCGCTGCGGCGTTAGCGAAATATTCACGCTGACATCCAAGTCTGCGGCCGAGGCGGTCGGCTTCTGCCGGCCTTGCCGCAAGCCCGCTGGCGAGATTCCCGGACATGATGAAATTCCGTATCGGTACCAAGCTCATGGCTTTGTCCGGGCTGGGCGTCCTGTTGGTCGGCGGCCTGATCCTGAACCAGCGGATCAGCAATGGCGCGATCGCCGAATTGCAGGCTGTCGCCGACAAGCAGCAGTCGCTGACCGTCGCGGCGCTCGGCGTCGATTCCGACATCCGGCGGACGCAGGTCGCGGTGCGTGATGTACGGCTGAGCCGGACCGCCGACGAGTTCGAGACATCGGTCAAGCGACTGGAAACCGTCCTGACCGAGAGCCTGGCGGATATCGACGCAACGTTGAGGACGGCAACGGCGCCGGAAAGCCAGGACGCATTCGCCAAGCTGAAGGCCGCCTATGCGACCTATGCCGGCTCGGTGCGCGAGATGGTGACCGTGCAAAGGGGCAATCTGGCCGAGATCGCCTTGCGCAACGAGGGAACGACGACCTGGCAGCGGACCTATGACAGGCTTCTGGCCTCGCCTGCCTTCACCGCCATGACCGACAGCACCGAGGCGGAGATCGATCTGCGCGCCGCCAATTCGGCATTCGACGCGGCGCGCGCGGCCTCCTGGCGTTTCATCGCGACCGGCGAGGTCGCGCAGCAGATGGCGATGACCCGTGCGTCGCTGCGCATCGTCGCCTCCGCGCGCGAGGCGCGCAACCGGGCCACCGAGAAATCCGTCGCCGACGCGGTCGACGTGCTGATCGCCGCGGCAAATCGTTTCATCGCCCATACCAAGGCCGCGACCACCGCCGAGGATACCAAGAACAAGATCATCGCCGAGCGCACCACGCCGCAAGGCATCGCCGCAGCCGAACTGGTCGCCACGACGGTCGGCGTGCTCCAGCAGTCGGCGGCCGCGGCCAAGCAGGATGCCGAGGCCCAAGCGGCGCAGGCCGCCGCGATCGGTCTCGGGCTGGGGCTGTTCGTTGTCCTCGTGCTGGTCGGGACGACAGTCTATTCCTCCCTCGGTGTGATCAGGCCGATCAACGGCATGACCGGCGCCATGGAGACGCTCGCCCATGGCGACACCTCGGTCGTGGTGCCCGGCACCGGGCGGGTCGACGAGATCGGCCGCATGGCTTCGGCGGTCCAGGTGTTCAAGGACAACGCGCTGGCCAAGCAGGCCCTGGAACGGGAGCAGGCAGCCGCCAAGGCGCGGGCGGAGGCCGACAAGTCGGTGATGATGTCCGCCATGGCCGACACGTTCGAGGCTGCCGTCGGCGGTATCGTCACCGCGGTTTCGTCGGCGGCGACCCAGCTGCAGTCGGCGGCCCAGACCATGTCGGCCGCGGCTGAGGAAACCTCCAACCAGTCGGTGGTCGTGGCCAATGCGTCGGAAGAGGCCTCGGCCAATGTCCGGTCGGTGTCGGCCGCCACCGATCAGTTGTCCGGTTCGGTCGAGGAGATCAGCCGGCAGGTGTCGGATTCGGCGCGGATCGCGGCGGAGGCCGAAACCAGCGCCAAGGCGACCACCGCCAAGGTCGAGCGGCTGGCGCAGGCGGCGACCAAGATCGGCGCCATTGTCGAACTGATCAGCAGCATCGCCGGCCAGACCAATCTCCTGGCGCTCAACGCCACGATCGAGGCGGCCCGCGCGGGCGAGGCCGGCCGCGGCTTCGCGGTGGTCGCCGCCGAGGTCAAGAACCTCGCCGAGCAGACCGCCAAGGCGACCAGCGAGATCGGGGCGCAGATCGCGGATATCCAGACCTCGACCAGCGATTCCGCCACGGCGATCGCCGAGATCGCCGGCATCATCCAGCGGATGAACACGATTGCCGCCGGCATCGCCTCCGCGGTCGAGGAGCAGGGCGCCGCCACCCGCGAGATCGCCCGCAACGTCCAGCAGGCGGCCTATGGGACCCAGGAGGTCTCTTCGAACATTGCCGGTGTGACCCGCGCCGCCGGAGAATCGAGCGTGGCCTCGAGCGAGGTTCTGGGATCGGCAGGCGAATTGTCCAGGCAGAGCGGGATCCTGCGCGGCGAGGTCGACAAATTCCTGGCCACTGTGCGCGCGGCCTGAAGACCCGGGCGGGCGCGGCCGTGGCTCGGTCGTGCTCGCCTGAAGGGGGCGCGGCGGCTTGTCGGCTTTACAAGTCCGCCGCCGCACCACCACTGTTGACCGTACCGGATTGAAACGGATCGCCGAGGGGAGCGCCGCATGGCCGTCACGACTTTGAACCGCCGTCATTTGCTGGGCAGCGCCGCGGCGCTGCTGGCGGCACCGGCCGTCGGCCTCGCGCAAGGCGCCAATGTGCTGAAATTCGTACCGCAGACCGATGTCGCGGTGCTCGACCCGGTCTGGACCACGACCTATCCGACGCGCGACCACGGCTTCCTGGTGTTCGACACGCTGTTCGGCATGGACGGCCAGTATCGCATGTCGCTGCAGATGCTGGAAGGCGCCCTGACCGGCGATGACGGCAAGCTGTGGACCCTGACGCTGCGCGCCGGCCTGAAATTCCATGACGGCTCGGCGGTGCTGGCGCGCGACTGCGTCGCGAGCATCAGGCGCTGGGGTGCGCGCGACGCCTTCGGCCAGGCGTTGATGGCGGCGACCGACGAGCTGTCGGCGCCCGACGACAAGACCATCCGGTTCCGGCTGAAATATCCGTTCCCCTTGCTGCCCGACGCGCTCGGCAAGTCCTCGCCCAGCATGTGCGCGATCATGCCCGAGCGGCTGGCGGTGACCTCGCCGACCGAGCGGATCACCGAAATGGTCGGTTCCGGGCCCTATAAATTCCTCACCGCCGAACGGGTGCCCGGGGCGCTGATGGCCTATCAGCGTTTCGCCGAATACGTGCCGCGCGCGACGGGGACGCCGGACTGGTCGGCCGGCCCGAAGGTCGCCCATTTCGAGCGCGTCGAATGGCGCATCATGCCGGATCCCAACACGGTGCTGGGGGCCATCCGCAACGGCGAGATCGACTGGTGGTACACACCCGACGCCGATCTGCTCCCGGCCGTCAGGCGCTTGCGCGACGTCACCACCAAGGTGATCGATCCGACCGGCTGGATCTCGACCATGCGGCTCAACCACCTGGTGCCGCCGTTCGACAATCCCGCACTGCGCCGGGCGGTGCTGAGCTTCACCTCGCAGGCCGAGTTCATGCAGGGCCAGACCAGCGAACGCGATCTCTGGAAGGACGGTGTCGGCATCTTCTGCCCGGGCACGCCGCTGGCCAATGACGCCGGCATGGAGGTGCTGACCCGGCCGCGCGACATCGGCCAGGCCAAGCAGGCGATCGCCGCGGCCGGCTACAAGGGTGAGAAGGTCGTGGTCCTCGGTGCTTCCGACATCGCGGCCTCCAGGGCCCTCTCCGATATCGGCGTCGACCTGTTGCAGAAGATGGGCTTCAATGTCGATTACCAACTGAGCGACTGGGGCACGCTGGTGCAGCGGCGCGCCAAGACCGAACCGGTCGAGCAGGGTGGCTGGAACGTCTATCACACGTTCTGGAGCGGCACCGACATGTTCACGCCGGCGGGCCATGCCTTCCTGCGCGCCAATGGCCGCTCCGCCGGACCGGGCTGGCCGACCGTCCCCGGGCTCGAGACCTTGCGCGACGACTGGTTCAGGGCGCCGGATCTCGCCGCGCAGCAGGACATCGCGCGGCGTATCCAGACGCTGGCCTTCCAGGAGGTGCCCTATGTGCCGCTCGGCCAGCGGTTCTTCCCGACGTCGTTCCGCAGCAACCTGACCGGCGTGCTGAACGGCAATCCGGTATTCTGGAACGTCAAGCGGGGTTGAGGCGAGGGGGCGTGACGGTTTTGGAGTGCCGGGCTGTCACGCCTGGGCAGGCGCCAACTCTCGGCTTCGCCCCGGTTCGGAGAGCCGCTTGAAGCGCCACTCTTACCTCCCCCAGCGGGGAGGTCGCCGCGTCAGCGGCGGGAGAGGGGGATTTGAGTGTCCAGAACAAGCTTTTGTGCGCTTCGCATGGCGACTTCTCAGCGAGCGCGGCACCCCCTCTCCCGACCTTTCGCTGCGCTCAAGGTCGACCTCTCCCCGCCGGGGCGAGGTGGGGCGGTGGTTCTCCCGCGAGGTGTCGAAGACCGCGGGGCGGCCGCGCAAGCAATTGAATGCACGGTCATTTTTCAGATGCGCGCATCCGACGCCCCCGGGAGGGGGAGGTGGCGCTCTTTTACATCGGTTCAGCGAAAGGGACTTCCGCTCTTGATCACGCCGCCTGCGGCAGGGCGATCGGGCGCTGGGCGATGTCGCGCTCGGCGGCGGCGATCGCTTCCTGCTTCTTCTCCGGGCTGATATTGACGCCCTCGGCGCGGACGAACTCGAGGTCGGTGACGCCGAAGAAGCCGAAGATCGTGCGCAGGTAGTTCTCCTGGTGATCGAGGGCCGCCGCGGGCGAGCCGGCGCTGTAGATGCCGCCGCGCGAAGAGGCGACGATGACCTTCTTGGCACCGGCGAGGCCCTCGGGGCCCTTCTCGGTGTAGCGGAAGGTCTTGCCGGATACGGCGACGCGGTCGAGCCAGGCCTTCAACTGCGAGGGAATGGCGAAATTGTACATGGGCGCGCCGACCACGACGATGTCGGCGGCGAGGAACTCCTCGAGCGCGCGGCCACCGGCGGCCAAGTCCTTCTGCAGGTCGGCGCCGTGCTGGCTCGGGTCGACCGACTGGGCCGACAGATAGGCCCCCGACAGGTGCGCGATCGGATCGGCGGCGAGATCGCGATAGGTGACCTCGAGGCCCGGATGCTCGGTCTTGAGGCGCTGGACCAACGCGGCGGTCAGGCGGCGCGAGACGGAATAGTCGCCGAGAATGCCGGAATCGATGTGCAGGAGCTTCATGGCAGGTGTCCTTGTGGCGGTAAGACGTTGGACACCCGATATATATTGAGAACAAAAATGCTGAAGTCGGCGAAATTCGAACTGATCGTTTCGATTTGGAAACGCTGAGCAGCCATTGAAACGCGGAGCCCAGGCCCATGCAGGACTTGAACGATCTCTACCTGTTTGCCGCGGTGGTCCAGCACAAGGGCTTTTCGCCGGCCGGCCGGATCCTCGGCATTCCCAAGTCCAAGCTGAGCAAACATGTCGCGCGGCTCGAGGCGCGGCTCGGCGTCCGGCTGATCGAGCGTTCGACCCGGCGGTTTCAGGTCACCGATCTCGGCCAGGAATTCTACGAGCAATGCCAGCAGGTGCTGGCCGGCGTCGAGGTTGCCGAAGCGCTGGTCGCCAAGGCGCGCGCCGAGCCGCGCGGCACCGTCAGACTGGCCTGCCCGCCGGATGTCGCCCAGGGCCTGATGGCGCGGATGCTGCCGGCCTTCCTGAAGCGCTATCCGGACGTAAGGGTGCAGATGCTCGTGTCCAATCGACGGGTCGACCTGATCGAAGAGCGCGTCGATATCGCCTTGCGGGTCCGGACCCGGCTCGACACCGACCCGAACCTGACCATGCGGGTGCTCGGCCAGAGCCGGCTGGTGCTGGTGGCGAGCCCGGATTTCATCGCGCGCCATGGCGGCGGCATCGGCATCGACAGGCTGGGTCAGGTGCCGACGCTGTCGTCGACCGAGCAGGTCGTCCAGGACAGCTGGCATCTGACCGGGCCGGACGGGCGCACGGTCCAGGTCGACCATGAGCCGCGCATCAGCAGTTCCAGCTTCATGGTGCTGAAACATGCCGCGATCGACGGCATCGGTGTCGCCCTGCTGCCGGAACAGGTGGCCGACGACGCCATCAGCGCCGGTACGCTGACCCGCATCCTGCCCGATTGGACCGCGCCGATGGGCACGATCCACCTGGTGTTCACGACCCGCCAGGGCCTGTTGCCGGCGGTGCGGGCGCTGATCGACCACATCGTCAAGGAATATCCGCGCCTGATGAGGGAGTGCACGGAAGTCCTGCAGGCGACGGGCTGAGCCGGGCCGAGCTCAGGCATCGTGTGCTCTCCGGAGGCGACAAGCGCCGCGTGTCGGTGTACAACCCGTGATACCGAGTTCAGGCTCGACGCTGGCGGCAGCGGATATGAATGACCGCATCGCCAGAGTGCAGGAACGGCCTGAACGGCCTCCAGATCGGGTGATGCAACATGGCTAGAGCACGTGCACTTACTCCGAAATCCCTGCGTCCGCGGGCCGATGGCGGCCCCGCGCCGGTTATTGCCTTGGCAGCGCCGCCGACCATTCTCCATATCGGCCCGGCGGATCTGAAAGACGCCCTCAGGAAGGGGCTGGACGATTTCTGGGCCATGCCCAGCCATCTTCTGTTCCTGTGCCTGATCTATCCCATTGCCGGCCTTTATCTCGGCCGGCTGGCGGTCGGCTTCGACGTCTTGCCGATGCTGTTTCCGCTGGCGGCCGGCTTCGCGCTGATCGGTCCCTTCGCGGCGATCGGCCTCTATGAGATCAGCCGGCGGCGCGAGCAGGGGCTCGACACCTCCTGGCGGCACGCCTTCGACGTGCTGCATTCGCCGTCGCGGGCGGCGATCGCCGAGCTCGGCGGGGTGCTGATGGTGCTGTTCCTGGTCTGGCTCGGCGTGGCGCTGATTCTCTATCGCAGCATGTTCGGCGACGAGGTGCCGCGCGATCCGATCGATTTCTTCCGCGAGATCTTCACCAGCCGGACCGGCTGGACGCTCATCGTGATCGGCAACGCCATCGGTTTCGTCTTTGCCGTGGTCACCTTGATGATCGGGGTGATCTCCTTCCCCTTGCTGCTCGATCGCAATGTCGACGCCACCACCGCCATACGCACCTCGTTGCAGGCGGTGAAGGCCAATCCGGGCACGATGGCGCTCTGGGGGCTGATCGTCGCCGGCCTCCTGGTGCTCGGCTCGATCCCGGCACTGGTCGGCCTGGCCATCGTCATGCCGGTGCTCGGCCATGCCACCTGGCACCTCTACCGCAAGGTGATCGCGCGCTGAGGCCGCCTGTCGGCGGTTCCGAGGCGGCCTTTTTCAAAGGCCGCTTCGTTTCGGCGCGAGAGGTGCTAAGACACGCCCATGCGTTTTCCGCCGTCATTCCTGGACGAGATCCGGCAACGCCTCCCCGTGTCGGAGGTGGTGGGAAAACGCGTCAAATTGAAGAAGCAGGGACGCGAATGGCGTGGGCTCTCGCCGTTCAACGCCGAGAAGACGCCGTCCTTTTATGTCAATGATCAGAAGGGCTTCTATCACTGCTTCTCGTCCGGCAAGCATGGCGACCAGTTCAGCTTCGTGATCGAGACCGAGGGGCTGTCCTTTCCCGAGGCGGTCGAGCAACTGGCGTCGCTTGCCGGCGTGCCCATGCCGAAGGTGACGGTCGAGGAGGTCCAGCGCGCCGAGAAGGCCAAGAGCCTCTACGAGGTGCTGGAGCTCGCCGCGAAATTCTTCGAGGCGCAGCTGCAGGATCGCCTGGGGGCCAAGGCGCGCGGCTATCTCGCCGGCCGGGCCCTGGGGCCGCAGACCCAGGTGAAGTTCCGCATCGGCTATGCACCGGCGGAGCGCTTCGCGCTGAAGGAACATCTTGGCGCCAAGGGCGTGCCGGTCAACGACATGATCGCGGCGGGCCTGCTGGTGCACGGCGACGACATTCCGGTTCCATGGGACCGGTTCCGCGACCGCGTGATGTTCCCGATCACCGACCTGCGCGGCCGGGTGGTGGCTTTTGGCGGCCGCGCCATGGAAAAGGATGTCCCGGCGAAATATCTGAACTCGCCGGAAACCGACCTCTTCCACAAGGGTTCGCTGCTCTACAACGCCTACGGTGCCCGCGAGCCGAGCCACAAGACCAACCGGGTCATCGCGGTCGAGGGTTATGTCGACGTCATCGCCATGGTCATGGCGGGCCTCGGCGAGACGGTGGCGCCGCTCGGCACGGCACTGACCGAAGGCCAGCTCGAGCTCCTGTGGCGCATGGCGCCGGAGCCGATCCTGCTGTTCGACGGCGACAAGGCCGGCCGGCGCGCCGCCTATCGCGCCGTCGATATCGCGCTGCCGCATCTCAAACCCGGCCGCAGCCTGATGTTCGCCAGCCTGCCCGAGGGCCAGGATCCCGACGACCTGATCCGCTCGTCCGGCCGCGAGGCGATCGATGCCGTGCTGGAGCGGGCCTTGCCTCTCGCCTCGGTGCTGTGGCAGCGCGAGACCGAGGCGGGCGTGTTCGGCACGCCGGAGAAGCGCGCCGCTCTGGAGGCGCGCTTTACCGAGGTGGTCGCCACCATTGGCGACGAGAACGTCCGGCGGCACTATCGCGACGACGTGTTCGGCCGGCTGTCCGACCTGTTCCGGCCGCAGCAGCGCGACCGGCGCGGACCGGCCAAGGGCGGATCGCAGAACGGTTTTCGCGGGCAGGGCGGGTTCGGCGGGAAGGGCGGCTTCGGCCAGGGCGGTTTCGCGGTGCCCGACCATCGGCCGTCGCCCTCGCTCGCCAATTCGGCGCTGGTGCGCGGTCCCAGGGCGTCGATGCCGCTGCGCGAGTCGCTGATCCTGACCGCGCTCATCAACCATCCCTGGTTGATCGACGGCGCGGAAGAGGATATTGCCGCGCTCGATTTCCGTCATCCGCAGGCGGAAAGCCTCAAAGTTGCCTTGTTGGAAGTGCATGCGCACGGCGTCGAGGGAGAGCAGGTAGCCTATGCATCTGCGCTGATGGCACGCGGGCATGCCACGCTAATCCAGCAAATCCGCGCCATTGTGACCACCGGGGCCGTCTGGGGCGCCATGCCGGGCGCGGCAAGAATCGACGTCGAAGTCACCTTCGGCCAACTCCTGACCTTGCATCGCAAGATGCAAGCGCTAATTAAGGAAATCAGGGATGCCGAGCGTGCCTTCGGCGAGGACCCCACCGAAGCGAATGAGCGCTGGCTGATCGACGTCAAACGTCGTGAAGCGGAGCTCTCCGGCACCGAAGCCCTGATCGAGGGGTTCGGCCATTCGTCCGGACGGGGAAATCGGTCGGGATGAGCAAGCGTGCATGCAAGAGGACGGGCAGGACCGCGCAGCGGAGACGAGGCGGCGGGTCATGGTTCATGAGGGCTTAAGGACAGAGGCCTTAAGGGTAGCGAATCACTAGCGGTCGGGGCGCGCTCCAGGCGAGCGCCGCCCCTTTTTTGGCGTTGCGGCGGGCCTTGAACCCACCCCGACGCGCCATGCGGGGTCAGCACCCCCGGCGAGCGATGGACGACGAAATGGCAACGAAGGCAACCGAGAAAACGGAAGGCGCGGATCAGGAGACCGAGGCTCCCGACAGCCCGCTCCTCGATCTCTCCGATGCCGGTGTCCGTGCGATGATCAAGCGCGCCAAGAAGCGCGGCTATGTGACCATCGACGAAATCAACGCGGTGATGCCTGCTGCCTCGTTCACCTCGGACCAGATCGAGGACATGAATGCGATGCTCAGTGAGATGGGCATCAATGTCGTCGACAATGAGGACAATGCCGAGGAAGGCGAGGGCGAGGCGCCGGCGGCCGACGAGGCCGACGAAGCCGATACCGAGATGACGGAAGCCTCGTCGCGGGCGGTCGTCAAGTCCGAACGCGCCTCCGAGCCGCTCGACCGCACCGACGATCCGGTGCGCATGTACCTGCGCGAAATGGGCTCGGTGGAGCTGTTGTCGCGCGAAGGCGAAATCGCCATCGCCAAGCGCATCGAGGCCGGCCGCGAGGCCATGATCGCTGGCCTGTGCGAGAGCCCGCTGACCTTCCAGGCCATCATCATCTGGCGCGACGAGCTGAACGAAGGCAAGATCTACCTTCGCGACATCATCGATCTCGAAGCGACCTATGCCGGACCGGATGCCAAGAACGCGCCGGTCGTGACCGAGGGCGAAGCTCCGATCGCGCCGGAAGGCGAGGTCGACGGCCTGCCGCCGGGCGTCACCGAGAGCGATCTCGACGAAGACGACATGGAAAATGCCGTGTCGCTCGCCGCCATGGAAGCGGAACTGAAGCCGAAGGTCCTCGAGATCTTCGACATGATCGCCGACGAGTACAAGAAGCTGCGCCGGCTGCAGGACCAGAACGTCGAGAACCGGCTGAACGACACCAAGCTGTCGCCGAGCCAGGAACGCCGGGCCAAGAAGCTCTCGGAAGACCTGGTGCTGCACGTCAAGTCGCTGTCCCTCAACCAGGCGCGCATCGACGCGCTGGTCGAGCAGCTCTACGACATCAACAAGCGGTTGGTCGGTTATGAGGGCAGGCTCCTGCGCCTGGCCGAGAGCTATGGCGTCGACCGCCTGTCGTTCTTGAAGGAATATCAGGGCTCGGAACTCGATCCGAACTGGATCCGCCGCGTCGCTTCGCTCGGCGCCCGCGGCTGGAAGGACTTCGTCGCCTCCGAGAAGGACACGGTGAAGGAGATCCGCGCCGAGATTCAGGCGCTGGCGACCGAAACCGCCCTGGAGATCGGCGAGTTCCGCAAGATCGTCCAGATGGTGCAGAAGGGCGAGCGCGAGGCGCGCCAGGCCAAGAAGGAAATGGTCGAGGCCAACCTGCGCCTGGTCATCTCGATCGCCAAGAAATACACCAATCGCGGCCTGCAGTTCCTGGATCTGATCCAGGAGGGCAATATCGGCCTGATGAAGGCGGTCGATAAGTTCGAATATCGCCGCGGCTACAAGTTCTCGACCTATGCCACCTGGTGGATCCGGCAGGCGATCACCCGATCGATCGCCGATCAGGCCCGCACCATCCGCATTCCCGTGCACATGATCGAGACGATCAACAAGATCGTCCGCACCTCGCGCCAGATGCTGCACGAGATCGGCCGCGAGCCGACCCCGGAGGAGCTGGCCGAAAAGCTCGGCATGCCCCTGGAAAAGGTGCGCAAGGTCCTGAAGATCGCCAAGGAACCGATCAGCCTGGAGACGCCGATCGGCGACGAGGAGGATTCGCATCTCGGCGATTTCATCGAGGACAAGAACGCCATACTGCCGATCGACGCGGCCATTCAGTCGAACCTGCGTGAAACCACCACGCGGGTTCTGGCCTCGCTCACCCCGCGCGAGGAGCGCGTGCTGCGCATGCGCTTCGGCATCGGCATGAACACCGACCACACCCTCGAAGAGGTCGGCCAGCAGTTCTCGGTGACCCGCGAGCGTATCCGCCAGATCGAGGCCAAGGCGCTCAGGAAGCTGAAGCACCCCTCGCGCTCGCGCAAGCTCAGGTCGTTCCTCGACAACTGACCGGCGCTGCGCTTCACCGGGGTTTTCCCGGCGCCTGTCCATTTCCCAATGCCCGGCCCTCGTGCCGGGCATTGTCTTATGCCGGATCCGCGCGGCCCGAGGCCGGTGCGCGCCTGGGGTGAGGCTATCGCGCCGGCTCGTTTCCTGCGCGACTTCAGGCCAAGGGATCGCGGCGAGGCGGTCGCGGCGCCGGTCGCAGGCCAGGTCGCCGATCTCGATATGTGGCGGGCTGAGCCGGACTTCGCCGTCCGGTGACCATGGTTTCAATCCAAGACACCACGACGCGGCCGTGGTCTCACGCAGGACCCGGCGCGCTTTCGTGACCCGGAGATGTCATTGCTTCGCTCGCCGCGCCTTCTCTACGCCGCCCTGGCCATCGTGACGATCGCGGCCGGGCTCGCCTGCCGCTCGCCGATGCTCGGCCTGTCGCCGTTCTACGCCAAATATGCCGGCTCGATCCTGTGGGGTGGCATGGTCTATTGGCTCGTCGCCATGCTCACGCCGAAAGCGCATCCGGCGGTTGCGGCCGGGTTGGCCGCCCTGGTGGCGATCGGCGGGGAATTCAGCCAGTTGATCCATATCGGCTGGCTCGACCAGTTTCGCAGCACGCGGATCGGCGTGCTGCTGCTCGGGCGCTACTTCGCCTGGGCCGACATTGCCGCCTATCTCATCGGCATCGCGCCGGCGGCCGTGCTGGATCGCCTTGTTGTGCGACGGGCGTAAAAAAGCGCGCGGCCGGAACCAAGGTTCCGGCCGCGCCTATCGTCAATTCTGCTGCGGCCGCTGGCCGGTGAAGCTGCCCGGCATGGGCAGGCGCTGCCCGCCACCCTGCGGCGGCCTCACCACCGGAGGCTGGACGACCGGCGGGCGTCCGCCGCCACCGGGCGGCTGAACGATCGGCGGACGTCCACCGCCACCCGGCGGACGCTCCCAGCCCGGCGGTCTGCCGCCACCCGGCGGACGTTCCCAGCCCGGCGGCCTGCCGCCACCCGGCGGACGTTCCCAGCCCGGCGGCCTGCCGCCCCCTGGCGGACGCTCCCAGCCCGGCGGCCTGCCGCCCCCTGGCGGACGCTCCCAACCCGGTGGCCGGCCCGGCGGCCGTTCCCAACCCGGCGGACGCGGCGGCGGCCGATGCCAATGCGGCGGCCGCTGATAGACCGGCCCGGGGATATAGACCGGCGGGGCGATATAGACCGGTGGTGGTTCATAGACCGGCGGCGCGATCTCGGGAGCCCCGTCCAGGCCCGCCAGATAGCTGCCGGAGACCCAGCCGACGATGCCGCGATAGACCACCCGGCACCAACTGCCGTTGCAGCCCTGGACGTCGACGCCGGCACCCTCGGGAAGTGTGGCGACCCGCCCGAAATTGGTTCCGGGGCCGGCTCGCATATTGACATCCGCCGTCGTGACGGCCTCGGCCGCCTGGGCAGCGGCTGGGAACAACAGTGCGGCGAACAATGCGCCGGCGACAGCTATTCCGAGCTGTCGACGTCTTGTCTGTCGCAATCGCATGGGCATGCTTCCTTTCACTGCCCGGCGCCGGGCGGGGCGCCGCTACGGCATCTTAGCCGGAACCGGCGTCGCGAACCACTGTCGGGCATGCCGCAGGGGATGCGAGGTCTCGCTTCGGTCCACGCATTGCCGCGCCCGGGCGAAACAGCCGCCGGTGGGGCGGGGGCGAATAAATCAGAACTTCAATGCCTGGTTGTGGCCATTCGTCTTGCGGTTCCTCAGCGTCATCTATCGATGGTGGCAAGACATGGCCAGTGCAAGGATGATGTCACCGGATTGTTTTATCGGTTGTTCTGTGCGGTGACGAGATACCGCAGGCCGATTCGTGCGGCAATGCCTTGGATCGCCGACAGGGTTGTTCACCCCGGACGGGTTTTTGCGGGGTAATTCCGCAATTGATTAAAAAGCGGTGTTCTTCGTTAGCCGCGGCAAAAGTGATTCCAATTAGACGAGAATGCGCCCGATCACATCTGCCGACGCCAGTCCGAGCCCGCCCGATGTCCTCCGCCGCCATGCAGCATCGTCGATTCGCCGAGGTGGTCGATTTCGAGCGCCGACGGGATGTCCGGGTCATCACCAATATCGTCGGACGCTACATGCTGGGATCGAAACGCGACGATTTCGGCAATCGCCGCGAGTTCGCCTGCCGGGCCCTCAACATCTCGTCGCAGGGCATGCTGCTGGCGGCGCCGGTGAGCGGGGCGGTCGGCGAGCGGGTGATCGCCTATTTCGCCCAGTTCGGAAAGCTCGAAGGCGCGATCGCGCGGCTGATGGAGCGTGGCTTCGTCATGACGATTTCCGGCACGCCGACCGAACGGGCGCGGCTGGCGGCAAAGCTCGCCTGGCTCGAGGATCACAAGAACCACGATATTCCGGATTCCCGGCAATATCAGCGGATCGTGCCGCGCCGGCCCTATTCGACCCTGACGCTGGTCGACGGCACGACATCGACCTGCCTGGTCATCGACATGTCGATTTCGGGGGTCGCCGTGTCGGCCGACCTGCTGCCGCCGATCGGCACGCCGATCGCGGTCGGCATGGTGGTCGGCCGGGTCCGGCGTCATTTCGCCGAGGGTTTCGCCATCGAATTCGCCGAGACCCAGGACATCGAAACCCTGCCGCATCGGCTGATCAGGCTGTGAGGCGGCCCGGCGGCTTGCGCCGGACCGCTTCGATTTGCCGCGCGGCCTCGCCTCATTCGGCCGCTTCGTCCTCGCCGACCGGCACGGTGTCGTCCGGCTCGACGCCGAACATATCCGTGCCGGACTGGCGCTCGAACAGGCGGCGATAGATGCCGTCCGTGCCGGCGAGCAGGCTGTCATGGGTGCCCTGCTCGACGATGCGGCCATGATCGAACACCAGGATGCGGTCGAGCGTCCGCACCGTCGACAGCCTGTGGGCGATGACGATGGCGGTCCGCCCGCGCATCAGCCGCTCCATGGCCTCCTGGATCAGCGCCTCCGATTCCGAATCGAGGCTCGATGTCGCCTCGTCCAGGATCAGGATCGGCGCATCCGCCAGGAAGGCGCGGGCGAGCGCCACGCGCTGCCTTTCGCCGCCGGAGAGCTTCACGCCGCGCTCGCCGACCAGCGTGCCGTAGCCGTCGGGCAGGCGCTCGATGAAGCCATGGGCATTGGCGAGCATGGCCGCCCGCTCGATCTCCTGCATCGACGCGCCGGGCCTGGCATAGGCGATGTTCTCGGCGAGCGAGCGGTGGAACAGCACCGGCTCCTGCTGCACGATGGCGATCTGCGAGCGCAGCGACGCCTGGGTCACGCCGGCCAGGTCCTGGCCGTCGATGATCACCCGGCCGCCCTGCACGTCGTAGAGCCGCTGGATCAGCTTGACGAAGGTGGTCTTGCCCGAGCCGGAATGGCCGACCAGGCCGACCCGTTCACCGGCCGCGATGGTCAGCGACAGGTGATCGTAGAGCGGCGTGGCGTGATGGCCATAGTGGAAGGTCACGTCGTCGAACCTGACTTCGCCGGCGGCGATCCGGATCGGCACCGCGTCGGCGCGATCGGCGACGCCGAGCGGCTGGTCGTGGATCGCCACCAGCTCCTCCATCTCGTTGACCGAGCGCTGCAGGTGGTTGATGTGCATGCCGATGTCGCGCAGGTAGCCGTGCACGACGAAATAAGTGGTCAGCACATAGGTCACCTCGCCGGGCGTCGCCTTGCCGTTCCACCACAGCCACAGCGCGATGGCCGTGACCGCGGTGCGGATGACCAGCAGCGCCACCAATTGCACCGTGCCGCTCACCGTGTAGCGGGTCCAGGTGCGCGCGGTGCGGCCGCGCCAGCGGGTGACGGCGCGCGCCAGCCGACGGTCCTCGCGCGCCTCGGCGCCGAAGGCCTTGACCACCGCGTTGCAGGCGAGCGCATCGGCCAGCACGCCGCCGAGCTTGGTGTCCATGGCGTTCGAGCGCTTGGCCACCGGTGCGATGTAGCGGGTCGAGAAGATGATGGTCATGGTGACATAGGCGATGGTGCCCACCGCGATGACCAGGCCCAGCACCGGCCAGTGCAGGCCGAGCAGCAGCATGGTGCCGACCAGCACCACCACCGAGGGTAGCAGCGCCAGCAGCAGGGTGTCGTCGATCATGTCGAGCGCCCACATGCCGCGAGTGATCTGGCGCACCACCGAGCCGGCGAAGCTGTTGGCGTGCCAGTCGGTCGACAGGCGCTGGACCCGGTGAAAGCCGTTCTGCACCAGCCGCGACATGATGCGCAGGGTCAGCGGAATGACCCAGCTCCAGGCGATATGGCGCAGCGTCACCATGGCGGCGCCGAGCGCTGCCATGGTCAGGAAGGCCGAGATCGCGGCGTCGCGCGCCTGCTCGCGGCTCAGGGCGGCATTCGATAGGGCGTCGACCAGCCGGCCGGCGAACAGCGGCAGGAAGACGTCGGCAAGCGTCGCCAGCGTGATCATGCCGGCGATGCTGGCGACCAGCAGTTTCTCCTGGCGCCAGTGGCGGAAGACGAAAGGCAGGACGGTCCGGAGGGCATCCGGCCGACGGTTCGAATTGGCGGACATGCTGTGTTCCGACGCCCGGGGCGTCGGCTCCATGGACGGAAGGCGCGCGGCTCAGGCCGGGCGCGCCATTCGATCAGGGAAGAAGAGCCGCGATCGGCGGCTCGGCTCACGAAGACCTTTTGAGGGCAGGCCGGTCCTGCGCGGACCGGCGGGTCACCGACCTAACGAGATCGGGCCACAAGGTCAGGGATGAAGAGCAGAGGCATTGGCAACATGCAGATCTCCCTGGTTCGAGGTGCCGACGTGAGATTGCCTGAATAACAGGCAAAGCCGCCGCGGACAACCGGGCAAAGCGAACGCGATGTCGCAGTGTGGCTTTTCGGTCATCGTGGATCAGCGGGCCGGATCGCCGGCCATGCCGCGCGACGCCGTCACCGCGGCCTGGCCGCCTGCCTCCGCAGGGCGTCGCGCACGGTCGCGAGCCCACCCGAGGGGGGCGGCGGGGCGGTCGCCAGGACGGGGGTCGCCGGCGCGCCCGTCATCCAGGCGCCGGAAAGTCCGGCTTGATAACCGGTCTCGAACAGCCGGCGCATATAGGCCCTGTCGAATTCCGACGCGGGCCTGAAATGGAAGTCCGGCGGAATGGCCGTGTAGACCAGCCGGGCGTGCCCGATCTGCGCCAGGCGCTCCAACCGGTTGAGATCGGCGACCCCCTGATATTTCGCCAAGGTGTCGATCGAACGCCGGGCCACCGCCAGGGTGTTTTCCTGGGTCACGTCATAGGCCGGTTGCAGCCGGCCGTTGCGGATCACGTAGAGGATCCTCGTCCTGACCCGTCCGAACGTGGCCTGTTCGTAGTCGGCCAGCCGGACCTGCGGCGGCGCGAAAAAGACCTGGGCCACGACGCCGCCGTCGACGTGAAGCTCGTCGTAATGGCGCCCGTCATCGGCCAGGACATTGATGTGGACCGGCGGAAAGATCGCGGGAATGGCCGTCGAGGCGAGCAGGATATCGACGACCAGATCGCGGCGATCCGGCCGGGCGCTGGCCGAGATCGCGGAAAGATCCCAGATCACCGGCCGCTGGGCGTCGATATTGGTCGTCTGGACCAGCAGGCGCCGGCCCAGGCGATATTCGGCGGCGATCGCATCGAGCACAGGCTCGGTCATGTAGTGCCGGATGAGGCCGCGCAGCGGCGCCGGATCATAGAGCCCATTGCCGGCGAGCCCGAGCACCCCACGGTCGGTGAAAATATCCCGGTCGCCATAGGCGGTATAGATCTGGGTGAGCTGCGGATCATAGGCCGGCCCCAGGAAGGCGAATGGCGCGGCCAGTGCCCCGGTGCTGACACCGGTGACGACTTCGAAGGCCGGGCGATCTCCCCGCCTGCTCCATCCGGTGAGCACCCCGGCGGCGAAGGCGCCGTCCGCGCCGCCTCCCGAGATGGCGAGGAAGTCGGCCTTGCCGGTGGATCCGACGCGGATGCCCGCCCGTGCCGCCGCCCTGACCTGCTGGTATTGCGCGGTAATCGCCGCCCGGATCTCGGGGGTTACCTCGTCGCCCCAGGCCCGGGCGTTGCGCAGGCCGTCGAGACGGGCGGACGACAGCAATCCTTCGGGCATCACGGCGCGTGGCGCGGCGGTTACGCAGCCGGCCTGGAGCGCCGCGGCCGCAAGGCCCAAGGCCGCCCACATCGCCCGGATCGTCCGGCCTCTGCCTGGCACATCACGCATGCCGCTCTCCCGGTCGAGAGTTACAGCACCGAATGGCGGGCGCTGCTCGCGTGTCCCGCCGCTTGCCGGGACATATGGGGGCGCTCGGCCGGATCGGCTAGCCGGACGCGGCATGGCGCTGACGCGGGCCTTGCCCATCGACGGGAAAGCCGGGGCCCCTCAGGCGATCCGGTCCGCCCTGGCCGGCACGGAGGTGTCTTCGCACCGAGCGCGCCGCCAAGGGGAATGCCGCGCGGGCGGCGGGCATTGGCCCGGCCCGGTGCTCATCCCGGCCATGCCGTCCGCATCATTGCCTGGCGGCCGAGCCCGGCGCATGCTCGCCCGGCGCGATCATTGAGCCGTCCCTTGGAACAAGCCGGACGACGAGCCGGCACCCGAGCGATGCGATCGCCAGAGGGAAACGTCGTTCGGGATCGGGGGCAGGCCATGGGCCGGATATCGCGTCGTGCTTTCGTGCAGACAGCCGTTGCTGCTGGCGCCTTCGCCGCCGGACCGGCACGGGCGGCCATGGGGCCGAACGACAAGTTCGACCTGGTGATCAAGGGCGGCGAAGTGATCGACCCGAGCCAGTCGCTGCGTGGCAAGCGCGACATCGGCATTCGCTTCGGCGTGGTCGAGGCGGTGGAGGCCGAGATCCCGGCGGCGCGGACGAGCCGGGTGATCGATGCCTCGGGCAAGCTGGTGACGCCGGGCCTCGTCGACCTGCACGCCCATGTCTTCCCTTATGGCTCGGCGATCGGCATTCCCGCCGACGAATTGGTGCCGCACCAATGCACCACCACGGTGGTTTCGGCGGGCGATGCCGGCGCCAACAATATCGCGGCGCTCAGGCGCTTCATCGTGGCGCAGACGCGCACCCGCATCCACGCCTTCATTCACATCGCCAATATGGGGCTTTCGGCCTTCCCGGTGCCGGAGCTCTACAATATCGATTTCGCCCAGGTCGATGCCTGCGCCATGGCGATCGCCGAGAATCCGGATTTCGTGCTGGGCACCAAGGTCAGGATGTCCGAGAACGTCATCGCCAGGAACGGCCTGGAGCCGCTGAAGCGGGCGATCCTGGCCTGCGAGCGCTCGGGCCGCCCGGCCAAGATGATGGTCCATATCGGCGGGGTCGAGACGCCCGCGCTGATGACCGGGATCCTCGACCTGCTGCGTCCGGGCGACGTCCTGACCCATGCCTTTTCGGGTGCCCCCAACATTGCCGGGGCCTTCACCAATATCGTCCAGGACGGCCGGATCCTGCCGGCGGCGCTCGAGGCCAAAAGGCGCGGCGTGGTCTTCGATGTCGGCCATGGCGGCGGTTCGTTCGATTTCACCGTCTGCGAGGCGGCGATCCGCCAGGGCTGCCCGCCCGACACCATCTCGTCCGACATTCACGTCTGGTCCGGCAACACGCCGGGCATGCCGTTCCTGCCCTGGGTGATGAGCAAGTTCCTCACCCTCGGCTATACGCTCGAGCAGGTCGTCGCCATGGCGACCGCCGCGCCGGCACGGGTCATCGACGTGAGCAGCAAGGTCGGCACGCTGGCGGTCGGCGCGCCGGGTGACGTCGCGATCATGGAGCTGGTCGAGGGGCCGGTTTCCTTCGTCGACACCCGCAACAACAGCCGCACCGGCCAGGCCTTTCTCAAGCCGCTACAGACGGTGATCAACGGCGTGCCCTTCGGCCGGCCCTATCAGCCGCCGTTCTCGGTCCGCTGATCTCGGCGGCCCGCACGATCCCCGGCCATTGCCAGGGTGCGGATCTGCCGCGGGGATTTCGCCGGCGGCCGATTTCACTTGGCCGCGGTCCGCGCTATTTTGCCGGGAACCGTCAATGTCGACGATACCATCAGTCCGGGTGCTGCCATGTCCTTCCTCAAATCCCTGTTCGGCCGCCGCGCCGCGAGCGAAGAGGCCAAGGCGCCCGATCCGGCCCATGCGATGGAGCATAAGGGCTTCGTCATCCGGGCGGCGCCGTTCAAGAACGAGGGCCAGTTCCAGACCGCCGGCACGATCGAGAAGGAGATCGACGGCGTCAGGCAGGAGCACAAGTTCCTGCGCGCCGACCGCCATGCCAGCTTCGAGGACGCGGTCGCCTTCACGCTGCGCAAGGGTTGCCAGATCATCGACGAGCAGGGCGAGAAGGTGTTTCGCTAGGGGGCGAATGGCGAATGGCGAGTGGGGGCGCCGAGCGCCGCGTATCAACCCTCGCCCGCGCCTTCGTGGGAGAGGGGGGCGACGGAGCCGCCGGGTGAGGGTGGTTGCGTCGGCGCAAGACGTGCATTCCGCCTCGAATTGATCGGCAGCCCCCTTCAAACCCTCATCGGGCGCCTCATAGCATCGAGCGAACGCGAGATGCGTTCGCACTCGCTATGCGGCGCCACCGTCCCTAGCGGGCGAGGGTTTACACGCGCTGCGCATCTCGCTTCATCCCCATTCCCCATTCCCCATTCGCCATTCGCTCACGCGCTCGTGTCCGGCGCTGCCTGCGATGGCGGGATAGCCTTGCGCTCCCGTTCCCGGCGAGGCTTTGGCCATGATGCTCGACAGGCGTGCCGTTCTCTCGATCCTCGCGGCGCTCGGCGCCGCGCCCGCGGCCTGGGCCCAGGCCGCGCCGCCGATGCGCATTCGCGGCCGGATCGTCGCGTTCGAAGGTTCAATGCTGACGGTGACCGGCCGTGACGGCGCGCGGCTGGAGATCAGGCTCGCCGATGCGGCGACGGTCGGCGCGCTGCGCCGCATGGAGCTCTCCGCCATCGCGCCCGGCAGTTTCATCGGCACGGCGGCGGAGCCCGGGCCCGACGGCCAGTTGCAGGCGCTCGAAGTGCTGGTCTTCCCCGAGGCCCTGCGCGGCACCGGCGAGGGCCACTATCCCTGGGATCTCGCTCCCAACAGCAGCATGACCAATGCCACCGTCGAGGCGGTGGTGACCAAGACCGCCGGGCGCGACCTGAACCTGGTGTTCCAGGGCCGCACGGTCGTCGTCCACGTGCCGCCGACCGTGCCGGTGGTCACGCCGATCCCGGCCTCGCGCGCCGATCTGGTGCCGGGCGCCGCGGTGTTCCTGTCGGCGACCCGCGATAGCGAGGGCAAGCTGTCCGCCGCGCGGGTGACGGTCGAGAAGGACGGAGTCGCGCCGCCGATGTGACGATGGCGACCCGCGGCGAGACGCGGCGGCCCGGCGACCGGGGCCGGCCGGCCGAATTGCCAAGCCTGCGAATCCCTGCCTCACTGCGGCGCCGTTGTCCCGTGCGGAAGTCCTGAAACCGATGCCTCATCCGATCCTGACCACAGACGGCCAGCCGCGTGGCGAACTCACCGTGCGCATCAGCACCATGCCGGCCGATACCAATGCCAATGGCGATATTTTCGGCGGCTGGGTGATGGCGCGCATGGACCAGGCCGGCGGCATGGCCGGTGTCGACCGTGCCCAGGGCCGGGTCGTGACCATTGCCGTCGAAGCCATGACCTTCATTCGGCCGATGCGGGTCGGCGACATCCTGGAAGTCTATACCGAGGTGTTCCATGTCGGCCGCACCTCGATGAAGATCCATATCGAGGCCTGGGCGCAGCGCTTCCGCACCAATATCCGCGAGAAGGTGACGGAGGCGACTTTCGCCTTCGTCGCCATCGACGAGGATGGCCGGCCGCGGCCGGTGCCGCCGCTGCCGGAATGACCATGTATTACGAGCGCCGCCACGAGCCGCTGGCGCCGCGCCGCGTCTTTCTGTCGCGGGTGGTGCGTGCCTGCCTCATCGCGCTGGCGCTGATCGTGGCGATGATGCTGGTCGGCATGGCCGGCTATGCCTTGCTCGAGGGCATGAACGCGGTCGACGCCTTCGTCAACGCGGCGATGATCCTGTCCGGGATGGGGCCGATGGGCGAGCTCAAGACCTCCGCCGGCAAGATCTTCGCCGGCTTTTACGCGCTGGCGTCGGGCCTGGTCATCGTGGCGGCGACCGGCCTGGTGCTGGCGCCGCTGTTCCACCGCTGGCTGCACGCCTTCCATATCGACGACAACAAGGGCAAGTGAGAGCCCGTCAGGGCCTTGCAGGGCCTTGCAGGGCCGGCATCGGCGTCTGGTACGCGCCGCATGTCGACGACCTCCAGGGGCCGGCCCTCGTCGTCCGCCGGCTTGCGTGCCGTTTCGACAAAACCGCAGCGGCGATAGAAAGCCAGGGCCTTGGCGTTGTCGGCATAGACGCTGACGGTCAGCGGTCCCAGGCGCGCGCCGGCGTGCGCGATCAGCGCCCGGCCGAACCCGGACCCATGGGCCCGCGGATCGACGAACAGGCCGCCGATGAAGCTGTCGATCAGGCCGATAAAGGCTTGCGCCCGTCCGTCGATCTCGGCGACCCAATTGTCCGCCATCGGCAAATAGATGTCGCGGACCTTGGCCTGCTGCTCGCTGAGCGTCGCCTCGCCGAGGAAGCCATGGCCGACCCGCGAGGCATCGAGCCAGATGTCGAGGAGGCGGTCCCGGTCGGCGGGCTGATAGGGGCGGATCTGCACGGCAAGTCTCCTCGAGGCGTTGCGGCCGTCACGGCTTTGTGCCGCGTCGAGGCGGCGACGCCAGCGGCAACCAAAGGCCGGGGTGGCCAGTGGTCGCGATTAAATTGAGCATCTGTTCAAATTGGACATATGCTCAGAATTGTGATTGGTCAAGCCGGGTTGGAGGAGGGGCGATGGCCTATCTGAACCGTGTCGATCGCCGCGCCACGATCCTGGAAGCCGCCATCGCCGTGATGCTGCGCGACGGTTTCGCGCCGCTGACCACGCGCGCGGTCGCCGCCGAGCTCGGAGCAGCCAACGGCATCATCCATCACCACTTCGCGTCGGCCCAGGCCCTGCGCCGCGAGGCCTTCGCGCGCTTCTATGAGACCGAATGCGCCGGCTTCGACGCGCGTTGCCGGGATCTGCCGGCCGCCGAGGTGCTGCGGCTGTTTCTGGCCGACCCGCTCACCGATACCGAAAGGCGGATGCGTCTGTGGGTCGGAGCCTGGAACGAGGCGCAACACGACGCGGAATTCGCTGTCGTCTATGCCGCCGCCCTGCGCGACAGCCATCGGCGCCTGGCGACGCTGATCGGGGCCTGCGCACCGGCCGGTGAGGCGGGCGCCGGGGTCGATGCCGCTGCCGTGGCCTGGCGCCTGCAGGCGATCGGCCTCGGGCTTGCCTGCATTGCCGCGACGCCGGCCGGCCTGCTCACGCCGGAGGCCTTCCGCAAACTCATGGCCGACGCGGTGCGCGGCGAGCTCGGGATCGAACTCGTGCCGTGAGCCGCGGTTCCGCCGAGGCTCGCCGCGGTCAGCCCCAGTTGTAGTTGAAGCTGATGCTGATCCGCTCGTCCTCGGCGCGGTTCACCGGAACCTCGTGACGCAGGAAGCTCTCCCACAGCAGCACCGTGCCCGGCTGCGGCTCGACCGAGACGAAGGCCTGCAGCTCGCGTGGCGCCGATTTCTTGCGCGGGGGCGCCGCCATCATCATGGCATGGCGCGGGTCTTCCAGCTTCAGCGCGGCCGCGCCCTTGGGCATGGTGACGTAATAGGTGCCGGAAATGACGCTGTGCGGATGGATATGGGCGGAGTGGAAGCCGCCCTCGGGCAGGACGTTCACCCACAGGCTGTCCAGCGTCAGCTTCTTGCCGGAGAGATCGAAGGCCAGGTCCTTGGCGAAGGCCGCGACATGGCGGTCGAGCTGCTTGGCGAGCGCCTTGAATACCGGAAAGCGCCAGGGCAGGTCGTTCAGCGAGGCGTAGCTGGTATAACCGGGATAGTCGTGCTTGGCGCACCAGCGGATTCCGGCCGTGTCGTCCAAGGCGAGCGACCGGCAGGCCTGTTCCAGCTCATCGGCGAAGCCGTCCTGAGCGTCGATCTCGGCGCGATAGAGCTTGGTGACGAAAAGTGTTTCGAGTGTCGGCATGGGCGGGTTGTGACATTGCCCGTGGCTCGCCGCAAGCCGGCTCGATGCCGCCATCGTGATCACGCGGAAATGACTTGGCCGGCCTTGGTGCGGATCTCGCATTCGTCCAGATACATCTGGAAAAGCGGCCGACCTTGGTCTTGCGGGACAAACCTGTTATTCGCGCACAAACATCGCCATTATAACCAGTCACATGAGCGCCGCCCCCCGATGAGGCTTTCAAGCCTGTTCCTGAAATCCGATGCCCAGCGCGGCGAGACCTTGAAGCGTCTCGTAGCGGAAAGCCTGCATGCCTATGCCTGGCGCTATGTCCTGGCCTTCATCGCCATGGCGGTCGTGGCGGCCTGTACGGCGCTGTCCGCCTGGATCATGCGCGACCTGATCAACGGCGTGTTCCAGAACCGCGATTTCGGCCTGGCTGTCTGGTTCGGCATCACCGTCTTCTCGGTGTTCCTGATCAAGGGGGTGGCCGCCTATGCGTCGAACGTCATCCTGTCGCGCATCGGCAATGCCATCGTCGCGGCCCAGCAGACCCGGATCTTCCGCCACCTGCTCGGCCAGGGCGTCGACTTCTACCAGCAGCATGCCTCAGCCGACCTGGTCACCCGCGTCACCCACAATGCCCAGGCGGCCCGCGACGTCTTGCAGAACATCGTCACGACGGTCGGACGCGACCTCCTGACGGTGGTCGGCCTGATCGGCGTCATGCTCTGGTCCGATCCGCTCATGTTCGTCGTCTCGGGCCTGGTCATGCCGTTTGCCGTGCTCGGCGTGAACCGGCTGCGCCGGCGGGTCCGGCGGCTCGCCAACAGCGAGTTCGCCTCGCTCTCCTCCATGGTCGGTGTGGTCCAGGAAACCGTCCAGGGCGTGCGCATCGTCAAGTCCTTCGGCATGGAGGACAGGATGCAGAGCCGCATGGACGCGACCATCGATGCGGTGCGCCAGCGCGCCGACAAGATCGCCACCCTCGGCGCGCGCACCGCGCCGCTGATGGAGACGCTCGGCGGCCTGGCGATCGCCGCGGCCATCGTCTACGGCGCCTGGCGGGTCATTCACCAGGGCGTCGATGCCGGCTCCTTCTTCGCTTTCATTACCGCGCTGCTGCTCGCCTATGATCCGGCCAAGCGGCTCGCCCGCCTCGGCGTCGAGGTCGAGAAGGGGCTGGTCGGCGTCCGCCTGATGTACGAGCTGCTCGACACCGAGCCGACACTGACCGAAAAGCCCGATGCCGGCGCGCTCGCCATCAAGGCGGGAACCGTCGCCTTCGAAGGCGTGACCTTCGGCTATCGCGACAACGAGCCGGTGCTGAAGGACCTGTCCTTCGTGGCGGCCGGCGGCAAGATGACCGCGCTGGTCGGCCCTTCGGGCGGTGGCAAGTCGACGGTCATCGCCCTGGTGCAGCGCTTCTTCGACGTGCGCCTCGGCCGCGTCCTGGTCGACGGCCAGGACGTGCGCGACGTGACCTTCTCGTCGCTGCGTGGCCACATGGCCTTTGTCAGCCAGGACGTCTTCCTGTTCCAGGGCACGGTGCGTGAGAATATCGCGGTCGGCCGGCCCGGCGCCAGCGAAGAGGACATCGTCGCCGCGGCCCGGGCAGCGCATGCCCACGACTTCATCCTGGATCTGCCGGAAGGCTACCAGACGCTGGTCGGAGAGCATGGCCAGGGCCTGTCCGGCGGCCAGCGCCAGCGCGTCGCCATTGCCCGCGCCATCCTGAAGAACGCGCCGATCATGCTGCTCGACGAGGCGACCTCGGCGCTCGATTCGGAGAGCGAATACGAGGTGCAGCGGGCGCTCGACGAATTGATGACCGGGCGCACCTCTCTGGTCATCGCGCACCGGCTGTCCACCGTCATGCGCGCCGACAAGATCCTGGTGGTCGATGGCGGCCGGGTGGTCGAGACCGGCACCCATGCCGAGCTGATCGCGCGCAACGGGCTCTACGCCCACTATGTCTCGATCCAGTTCGGCGACCGCAGCGCCGCGGCCGAATAGGCCACGGCGCGTTTCGTCATTCGCCCGAGCGCCGCAAGGACCGGTGCCAAGCGTCGGCACGCTCCGTGATCGCCTCGACGGATGAGCGTCAGCCGCGCCGCGCCGCGGTGATCGCGGCGACGTCGATCTTGGTCATGCCCATCATCGCTTCAAATGCGCGCTTTGCCTCATCGCCGCCGATCGCCATTGCCTCGGACAGCACGCGCGGCGTGATCTGCCAGGAGACACCCCATTTGTCTTTGCACCAGCCGCAGGCACTCTCCTGGCCGCCATTGCCGACGATGGCGTTCCAGTAACGGTCGGTCTCGTTCTGATCGTCGGTGGCGATCTGGAACGAGAAGGCTTCGCTCTGCTTGAACGCGGGGCCGCCGTTGAGGCCGAGACAAGGGATGCCGGCAACGGTGAATTCGACCGTCAGCACGTCGCCCTGCTTGCCGGACGGGTAGTCGCTGGGGGCGCGGTGGATGGCACCCACCGCGCTGTCGGGAAAGGTCGCGGCGTAGAAACGGGCCGCAGCCTCGGCATCCTTGTCGTACCAGATGCAAATCGTGTTCTTCGCCATGACCTGTCCTTTCACCTCGAAGCCGAAATCCGGCCGTCCTAGTCGACCAGTTCCCAGGTCACCGTCACCGACATCTGGAAGTTCTGGTCACCGGTCGCCACCGGCACCGCATCGGAGCGCGCGGCGGCGGCCGCCATGCGCGGCATGGGGCGGGGCGGGGCGGCCCCCTGTTCCTCGATATGCATGACACGGCCGATGCGGGCGCCGGCGGCGGCCGCCAGGATGCCGGCCTTGCGCTTGGCGTCGGCAATGGCCGCGGCGCGCGCCTCGTCGACCTTCTTCGACCAGTCCGAGACGGTCAGTTCCAGGCCGTCGACCTGGTTGGCGCCGGCGGTGACCATGCGGTCGAGCACGTCGCCGAGCTTGGCGAGATCGCGGACGCGAATGGTCAGCTGGTGGCCCGCGGTATAGCCGACGACGCGCGGCCGGTTGGTGTTCTGCTGGTATTCGATGGTCGGCCGGAGCGACAGCGCCGAGGTCGTGACGTCGCGCTCCTCGATGCCGACCTCGCGCAGCGCCTGCTGGACGGCGCGCATGACGCGCGAATTGCCTTCCATGGCCTCGCGCGCGGTGCGCGACTGGATCTGCGTGCCGCCGGTGACCACGGCGAGATCGGGGCTTGCTCCCGCCTGACCTTCGCCCTGCAGGGTGATCGAGCGCGTCGGTGCCGGCGCGGTTGCGGCCTGCTGGGCAAGCGCCGGCTGGGCGAGCGTCACCAGGCCGCTCAGCGAGATGGCGAGCGCGCGGCTGGCGCGGGAGGGAAGCGACATGGAGACCTGTTCCTTGTTCTTGACGTCATCGGGCGGTGATCGCGGGCCCGAGGCCCACAATCGCCGGGAGTGAGGATAGCACCATCCGACCATGCCGGCGGCACGGCCGATTTGCAGCGATTTCGCGGCATCCGTGTGGGGATGGATCCAGGCTGTGTTGTATCAGCGCAACAGTTGCAGGAACGCACGTGCGGCGTTGCGCGCGCGCCACAATTCAGAAACATGACGGACCTCCTGTAACGTCATCCAGTGCGGCAGATCAGAGTTTCGGGAGGGTTCGACATGAAACGCATTGTTCTCGCAGGCGTCGCTTCGGTCCTGATGGCATCGGCAGCGCATTCGGCCGATCTCGGCATGCAGCGGGTCGCCGTTCCCGCGGCGATCATCGTCCAGTCCTATGATTGGACGGGCTTCTACATCGGCGCCCACGCCGGATATGGCTGGGGAACGGCCAATTACGGCTTCAATACCAGCGGGCACTACAACAACGCGATCGGCGACAGGTTCAGCCATTCGACTAGCGGGTTCCTCGGCGGCGGCCAGCTCGGCTATAACTGGCAATCGGGCAATCTGGTCCTGGGTCTGGAGGGCTCGCTGACCTGGTCCGACGTCCGTCGGACCAATGTCGTCAGCCCGTTCTTCCCCACCTCCGATCGTTTCACCGGCAGCGTCGGCTGGCTCGGCACGGTCACCCCGCGCATCGGCTTCGCCGCCAATAGCTGGCTGTTCTATGCCAAGGGTGGCCTCGCTTTCGGCCAGGTCCGCACCCGCATCCAGGATAATTTCGACTTCACGGCAGCCTCTTCCACCCGTCTCGGCTGGACGGTGGGTCTCGGCGCCGAATACGCCATCAATCAGAATTGGAGCGTTGGTCTCGAGGCCAATTATTACGATTTCGGATCGTTCCGGGTCAGCCAGGAATCGACCTCGCTTGGCGGCGGCCCGGCCGGTGTGTTCAGCGACCACAACGTCAAGACCACCATGTGGTCGGCGCTGGCGCGCGTGAACTACCGCTTCTCGACCGGCGGCGGCGCGATTTCGGCGCGCTACTGACCGCGACATCGGCCGCTGGCCTCATCGACATGGCAATGACAGGCCGCCCCAGGGTGGCCTGTTTCGCGTCCGGCGCCCGGAAGACAGGTGCCGGCGTGACGGCGGCCGAACGAAGCAGACCAGCGGCTTGTGAACAGCCGGTCTTCCGGGGCCGCCCAGCGGCCCCTGCCAGTTGTCGGGCCCTGGCGGCTCGGCTATTGCTGTGGCGCCTGCCGATCCCCGCCACTTGCCGTGGCGATCCGGGATCCAACGGCATCCGGGGAAGGCGCGAGACTTTGGCTGAAATCCGGAAGGGCCTGTAGCTCAATGGTTAGAGCCGACCGCTCATAACGGTCTGGTTGCAGGTTCGAGTCCTGCCGGGCCCACCAACTCGCCGTCGCTGCTTCTCACCATCGCGACGCCGGCCGCGATCCGCGACTGATCGGCTGGTCCGATTGCCGCGCTTGCGCAAAGCCTTCCTCGGCGATGAGGCGTCCGCCCGCCGGCAACCGGGACGATCCGCGCATGCGGTGCGACGGAATCTGTCGACATCGCCATCCTTGATGCCGCGCCGGCGCGCCGGTCTTGTCCGACCGGGGCCTCATGAACCGAGCCGCCTGGCGGATCCGATGCCGCCAGACGCCTGCCGATCGGGGCGACCCTTCGTTATTTCCGCGCGACCCGATCCAGCAAGAATGCCACCAGGATATTGTTCGCGGAAAATGCGGCAACCGACGACCGCATGATATCGATGCCGATGGCCGCTTTTGTTTTTTCATCCAGGTTCGATCTCAGCACGAGCGTGTTCACCGACTGGAACTGATCGATGAGCCGGCTGAATGCGCTCAACAGTTCGTCGCTATGGACGCCCTCCGGATGGGGCGTTCGCGTCGGGTGCAACGCGACGATGCTCGCCGTGGCCGATCGGGTTCTTCCCCTCGAGGTCGCGTCGGTCATGCGATGGACCGCGAGGCTTCACGCACCTTGCGCGCCGCCACGTCGATGTCGGCGGATGACTGGGCTATGGCCCCCATATTGGCGGAAATCGCCGCCACGCCGTCGGCGGCGACGCGCATATTCGTCGACATTTCCGCGGTCACCGAGCTCTGCTCCTCGACGGCGGCGGCGATGGCGCTCGCAATGTTGCTGATGGTCGAGATGGTGGTGGAGATCGAGCCGATCGCGGTGACGGCATTGCCGGTCGATGCCTGGACGGACGCGATCTGCGCGCCGATCTCTTCGGTCGCCTTTGACGTCTGCGTCGCCAGGCTCTTCACTTCCGACGCGACGACGGCGAAACCCTTGCCCGCCTCTCCGGCGCGCGCAGCCTCGATGGTCGCGTTCAGGGCGAGCAGATTGGTCTGCGCGGCAATGCTGTTGATCAATTGGACGACATCGCCGATGCGCTGGGCCGAGGCCGACAATCCGGCCACGATATCGTTTGTCCAGGTCGCCTCCTGCACCGCCTTGCTGGTGACCTCCCGGGAATAGATCACCTGGCGGCCGATCTCGGCCACGGAAGACGACAGCTCCTCCGCGCCCGCCGCGACGGCCTGCACATTGACCGAGGTCTGTTGTGAGGCGGCCGCCGCTTCGGTCGCCTCGTGGGTGGCGCTCGAAACCGCCTCGGCAATATTCGTCAGATCGAGGTCGATGGCTTTTTGAATGGTTTGACGGCGGCCCTGTTCGACGATTGCCGCGGTGACGTCGGTCGCGAACTTCACCACCTTGAACGGCCGTCCGGCCATGTCGAAAATCGGATTATAGGTGGCCTGAATCCAAACCTCGCGGCCATCCTTGCCGATGCGCCGGTACTGGCCGGCCTGGAACTCGCCACGCCCGAGCGCCGCCCAGAAATCACGATAGGCGACGGTATCGCGGTCTTCCGCCGCGACAAAAATCCGATGATGCCGGCCGGTGATCTCATCCAGGCGATAGCCAAGCGCCGAGAGGAAGTTTCCGTTGGCGTCCAGGACGCTTCCCTCGAGGTCGAACGAGATCACGGCCTGAGCCTTGTGGATGGCCGCGAGCTGCCCGTGCGTGTCCGCATTCCTCAGCTTTTGCGCGGTGATGTCGGTGGCGATCTTGACGATCCGCTCGACGCGATTTCCCACGTAGCGGACAGGGTTGTACGAGGCCTGGATCCAGACATCCTCTCCCTCGCGCGTTACCCTGCGAAATTCGCCCGCCTGATATTGCCCGCGTCTCAGCTCCTCCCAGAACCGAAGGTAGTCGGGCGCGTTCCGGTCGGATTCATGCACAAAAATGCGATGGTGCTTGCCCAGGATTTCGGCGGCCTCGTAGCCGGTCAGAGCCAGAAAATTATGATTTGCTCCGATCACCGTTCCATCCGGGGCGAATGAAATCATCGCCTGGCTCTGGCCAAACGCCGCGAGCGTGCCGGCCGCCTGCCCATTGGGCCGCACGAACGAACGTAATTTTCCAAACATGCCCACGTGTGTCTCTCCTCGTTTCGTTGAACGTTGCAAGTGCCGTCCGAAACACCCGACCCGGCGAATGCTTCGGCCCTCGGGTTCATGAGGTCAGGCGCACCAGGGCGATCACCTTCTGGAACAGCGCGATCATCGCCTCCTCGATGCCCTGCGTCGGGGTAACCTCGAAGAAGAAGCCCGGCGAAGCGCATGCCCGCATCTTTGCCGACATGCCGGGGCGAAACGTTTCCATCTTGAGCCTGTCGTAGGTCTCATCCCCGATCAGGGGCATGTAGGTGGTATAGAGAACGGCCACGGTGACACCCCGTTGCTTCAATGCATTGCATTCCTTCGGATCAATTGGCTCGACGCAGCGGTTGGCTTCGCGCATGACTTCAAGGCAAATGGCCTGATAGCCGCGATCGACATTGGTCATGCCGTCGGACACAAAAAACAGGACCTTTTGGGCGGTCGCGCTCGTCTGCCCGTCGCCGGCAACCGGAATTCTGCTCGACATCAGTTGCAGGACCTTGCGGTGGTCGGTGCAGCGCGTGTTCGCAGTTGTCGTCGTCGGCGTCGTCATCAGTTGCACCGCCTCGGCAGCGGATCGCGCAGCACCGAGATTGACCGTCAGCGGCGAGACTTCGTTGAGCTGGGCGGGTGAACAGCGCTGGCCATAGTCGTAGATGGCGGCCCGGAACTGATCGGGGATGAGCGCCGTCGCGGCAGCCGTGTCCAACAGGCGCTGGGTGGCGCGTCGCGCGACGTCGACGCGGGTCGCGATGCCGTTATTGCGAGCGAGAGCCAGGCGGTCCTCCTGCGGCTGATGGCACGCGAAGGCGCAGTTGGGGAAGGTTCTGCTCTTCGCGGTGAGGAGCCGCATTCTGTCGATGCCGGCCTGCGTGGCGGCCAGGCCCATGGACGGCGTGTTGTCCAGCAGGAGATAGAAATCGATGAAAACCGGCCGGCGGCTGGCAGCCGTCGATCGTCCGGCAATTCGCATGGTCGAGACGCTTGCGAGCTGCATGAAGACTGTCTCGATGACAGCCTCGTAGGTCAGTGTTGCCTCGCGCTGGCCATCCTTGTCAGTAATGGCGACCTTGATAGCCGTCACCCTGGCATCGAGGCTCGTCTTTTGCTGGGCTTGAAAAGTCCGAATTGCGGCGGCCTCTGCCGCCGCCGTCGGCGCGTTGAATTGCTCTGTCCGCACGGCCGCGAGCACCGCGGTGTCGGCGATGCCGTCCAAATGGGCTTTTGCGGCCGCCCAGCGGGAATAATCGACGGCAGCACCGACGCACAGCATGATTGCGAGTGCGGAAAAGCCGAAGATCACCGCAATGGTCCCGTCGTCTCGTACGCCGAACTCGTGGAATCGGCGGCCAAAAGGAACCAGGCTGCGCAGGGTGGCGGTTTTTTCCCCGTCCTTCCACATCCCATCCATCCTTTCGATGCGCAAAGGCGCGCGATCCGAGCGCGACTTGCCGCTGCGAAATGCAAGTGAATACGTGCCGCACGTGCCTTGCAGTTCCGGCGAATGAGTTGATTTATTTGGATAATGGTTGTTAATTTTCAGTTAATCTGCGAATTGGATTAAATAGACTTGTTCGATTTCTCGCCTGAATACATATTTCAATACTTATTCTCGTGAGGAGTGTGTGCGTTAAATATTATCGGATGCCCGCCGCGCCGGACGCTCGTGCGACGAAGGGGCCGCGACGAAACGGCTGCTGAAACCGCGATTTGGCCAATGGCGAGAAAAAGGTGCGATGGGACGCGCAGACCGCCGGGATCTCATCGGCAGGTCGCGCAAGGGGCGGGTCCTGGCTCGCGGCCTCCCCGATGAGCCGGATTGTCCCGCCGCGTCGGACGGTATGAGGAACCAGCCTCGGGGGGCTTCAGAAGAGATGCCCGGCAGCGCGCAATTTCCGGACGATAGTTCGGTTGTTCGAACGATTATTCAATACGATCCGGTCAGTGCGTGAGACCGTCGGCCAATGGGGCGCTGAATTGAGCGATCCGTGCGGTTCGATCGCTTGAATTTTCGAAACCGCGCCTGTGCCACGTTGCGTACGCCCGATCGAAGGGTCCGATCGGCGGGAAGAGTGTCATCGCTGCCTTGCGCGCAACCGAGGCTGCCCGAAACCGGCACATCGTATCGCGCGTGGGCGTTTCTCCATTGTGCAGCGACGGTCTCCGCTTGACCGCCGCAACAACTAGATGTTGTTCCATGAGCAAGGCAGTTCTCGACCGGACGCATCGGGTCGACGTCCACATCGGCCATCATATTCGCCTTGTCCGCCAGATGCGCAGAATGACGCAGAGCCAACTGGCGGCGCATATCGATCTGACATTTCAGCAAGTGCAGAAATACGAGCGCGGCAGCAACCGGGTCTCGGCGTCGACGCTTGTGCTCATCGCGGAGGCCCTCGCTGTTCCCGTGAGCGATTTCTTCAACGGATTGCGATCCTATGATGTTGTCGGCGCGACCAAAAAGGCCACCTTGTCGGCTGAAGGATGGGAGGTTGCGGCAATCGTTACCAGCATGACACGGGGAGGATTTCGGCGGCGCCTGCTGTCCGTTGCGCGTGAAATGGCTGCGGCCGACAGCGAACTGAACAATGTGCCGGCGCCCCCGCGGGACGCTATGGCTCTGGATTGACGCTGGCGGCCTTGCGGCATGCCGGAGAGAAAGCGCCTCCAGCGTCGCCACCTTTCATCCGGCGGCGGCCACCGCCCCCTGCGCGGGGACGGGCTTGGTCGGAGCGCGAGGCGGCTTCATCGGTCCATGCCGCAATTCCCGTCGCCACTCACTCGGGCTTGATGTTGTTGGCGCGGATGATGTCGCCCCACTTCTTCGCCTCGGCGTTCATGAATACGCGCAGTTCCGCAGGCGTCGAGGTTGCCGGCTCCGCGCCGACCTCGACGATGCGCCGGCGTGTCGCCGGATCGGACATGGCCTTCATGTAGGCGGCATGCAGGCGCGCGATCATCGGTGCCGGCGTGTTCTTCGGCGCCAGCATGGCGAACCAGCCATAGGCCTCGTAGCCGCTCATGCCGACCTCGGCGACCGTCGGGACGCTGGGGAGAACCTCGGAGCGCTTGTTGGCGGTGATCGCCAGCGGCCTGAGCTGTCCGCCCTGGATCTGGCCGAGCACATTCGGGATGAGCTGGAAGCTCACCTGCAGCTGGCCGCCGACCAGATCGCTCACGAGTTGTCCCGTCACGCGATAGGGCACGTGGGTCATCCGCGTGCCCGTGACCTGCTCGAAATAGGCCGCGGCCAGGTGCTGCGAACTGCCATTGCCGATGCTGCCATAGTTCAGCGTGCCCGGCGCCCGCTTCGCCGCCGCGATCAGGTCAGAGACCGACCGCACCGGCTGGTTGGAATTGACCACGATGACATTGGGAAGGGTTGCGATCAGCGAGATCGGCTCGAAGTCGGTCAGCGGGTCGTAGCCGATATTGGGGAAGAGCGACTGGTTGACCGCCAGGGGGCCGGAGGCCGAGACGAGGATGGTGTAGCCGTCCGGCTCGGCGCGGGCGACGGCCGCCGTCCCCAGGTTTCCGCTCGCGCCGGCCTGGTTCTCGACCACGAAACGGTGGCCGAGGTCGTCGGCCATGGTTTCGAGGACAATGCGGCCGACGATGTCCGACGCGCTGCCTGCCGCGAAGGGCACGATCACGCGGATCGGGCGTTCCGGATAGGCGGCCTGCGCCTTCGCGGCCGTGCCGGCGAGGCAGGCGGCGATCATCGCCATGCCGGCGAGAGCGATCCTCGGTTGGATGAGCATGACATTTCCTCCTGTGTCGTCTTGTTGTTTGGCGAGCCGGCCGGCCAGGACGATGGCGCGGTCGCGTTCGCCCTGCCGCATGCCCGGCATGCGCGGTTTCGGTGCAGCGTGGGCAGGTGTCAGATGTCGATCAACTGGTCGACGAAACCCTTGTAGACCTGCGATTTCGGCTTCTCGCGATCCTCGGCATTGACATAGGCGATCGAGCTGCGCCCGAGCAGTGCCGCCGGCAGCACCATCACCCTGATGAACCGGCTGGCGCGGTCTGCCGCCTGGGCGAAGACCGGATCGGGACCGCTCTCGAACCAGGCGGCGCCGGGCCCATAGCTCGCCGAATGACCCAGTGCGTCGATCCTGATCCCGCCGTCGATCAGGCAGCGGATGCCGGGCCCCTGATGCGTGTGGAGATAGGCGCAGCCGCCGGGCGGAAAGGACACGCTGTCGGCGCGGATCAGGACACGGTCGGCGACGGGCCAGGCGATCTTCTGGCGCAGCTTCTCGCGCGTGACGCCGTCGCGCGGCGCCAGGACCAGGGCAGGGGCCGCTTCCGGCGCCAGTTCAAAGCGCCAGACCGTCGCCCCGCACGCCGCCGCCGTCAGCTCCGCGGCGCGCGAGACGCCGATGGCATGATCGTCGCGGATCCTGGCATCGCCGGAAGCAATCTCACCATGAACGACGTAGCAGATCCGGTGCACGCCGTCGTTCGGCAGCGCGAGTCGGCCGCCCGCCGCGATGACATCCTCGACAAGTCTCAGTTCCATGGCGGGAGTGGTCATGCGGTGGCCTCGTCGATCGGATTCGGAGAGAAGGGCGCGGGGATCAGGAGCTTGTTCTCCTGGTTCACCACCCAGGGGCGGACCTTGGCCACATAGGCCTGCCAGCCGGCATCGGCCGCGAGTCTGTGTCGCCGTGCCTCGCGGTCGGCGAGATCGCGATAGGCCCACAGATGCACGATCTGATTCAGTTGCCCGAACTCCGTCGAGAAATAGCCGACCATCGTTCCGAGTATTTCCCGCTGGATGGCCAGTCCTTCCGTTTCGTACATTTTGAGATAGGCGGGGACTTTCCCCGCCATCAACGTATAGATTCTTTCCTCGACGATCATGCTGGCACGGTGTCTCCGCCTTGTAGACATCACGGCGATGCTCCTTGCTGGAGGACTGGCATCGCTTTTCGGCAGGGATCGTACAGGCCCATCGCCGCGGCGGCTTACCGCCATGTCCGGCGACTTACCTTTTCGTCCGATTTAGTGGAGGATAGGGCCGAAGCTTGCCCCATGAGCGCGAGCACGGGAGGAAAGATGACCGGCGTTCTCGGCGTCCATCAGGGGCTTTTCGGTCGTGTCGCCCTGTTCCGGACCAATCAGCCCGTTCATGTCCATGCCCACCCGCATGTCCATGCGCTCATCAAGGTGGAGGGGCAGGACGGTGCCTATGAGGTCGACGGGGCACTCTGCCCGATCACCGACGACCGGATGGTGCTGATCAATCCGTGGGTTCCGCATGCCAATTGGCGGGATGTGAACGATCCGCCGATCACCATCCTCGCGCTCTATGTCGAAGCCGGCTGGCTCGTCCGCGGCGGCCGCGGCACGATCGCGCGGCGGCCTTTCAATCGGCAGTCGGCGAGCGTCGACCCGCGGATGCGGGCCATCGTCGGCAAGATCGCGGCCACGATCACCGACGCCACCACGCCGACCGCGGACGTGGAGCTGGAAGCCGATATCCTCGGCCTGCTGCAGCAGGTTCTCACCGCGAACTCCTCGGCCGAGCTTGCGCCGATCGCCGCGCGCCCGGTCGATCATCGCATCAGAAAGGCGATCAACCTGATGCGCGCCGAGCCGAGCAAGCCGCAGAGCCTGGACAGCCTCGCCCAATCGGTCGGCCTGTCGCGTTCGCGTTTCTTCGAGCAGTTCAGCGCCAGCACGGGCATGACGCCAAGCGTCTACAACGATACCCTTCGTGTCGAATATGCGATCGAGCAATTGATCGGCAGCGATCGGCCGGCGAGCGATATCGCGTTGGACCTGGGCTTCTCCGCGCCGGGGCATTTTTCCCGCTTCTTCAAAAGCAAGATCGGCTTCACCCCGCGCGAATACCGCCGGGTCGCGCATGACGCATTCCCGGATTGAAAGGCGCGGCCTTCATTCCGCGCGCATGGGCGTGCATTCCCCGCGCATGAGCGCGTCCTGGCCGGCGAAAGGCTGGTCGATCTGCCGCAAAAAAAATCGGCCTCGGCGCCTGAACCTTTTGGCGGCCCGCCACCACCCATGGAGGACCGGGGCGCTGGAGCCCCTCTGGACACCGACAGGAGCCGACCATGACCCGCTTCAAGACCCTCGCCCTTGCCGCCCTCGCCGTCTCGGCGCTGACTTTCGCCTCCGCCCCGCAAGCCGAAGCCCGCGGCCGCGGCGTCGGCTTCGGCCTCGGCGCGCTCGCCGCCGGCGTGGTGGTCGGTGGCGCCGCCCTCGCCATCGCCAATTCCAACGCTTACGCCGCGCCGGCCTATGGCGACTGCTACATGACCCGCCAGTGGGTCGATACGCCCTACGGCCCGGTGCGTCGCACGGTCCGCGTCTGCGATTGATCCAAAGCCGCCTCCAACCTCTCCTGATATGCCTCGAACCCTGGCTCCGGCCGGGGTTCTTGGCATTGGGGCTCTTGGTATCGGGGCTTTTGGTATCGGGGCTCTTGGCATCGGGGCTCTTGGCATCGGGGCTCTTGGCATCGGGGTTGCCGGGCCTCCGGCCCTGGCGTTTCGGTCTCGCCCGTGCGCTTGGCCGCCCATGATCGACAAGGCCGTCAAGGCGCCGGGTGTCCAGGTGACGGCGCGGCCGATGGGCGTCGGGCCCGGCCATGCCGCTTCCGCCGCATTCGTCGCCGGGGCCATCCCACCTGTCATCCGCCCGTTGTGAAGTCGCCCTAGCTGGTCGGCCTCGACGTGGAGGGCATCTTGGGCCGACGGAACGTATTACTCATCGTGGTCGATCAATGGCGGGCGGATTTCGTGCCCGAGCTGATGCGCAGCAAGGGCAGGGAGCCGTTTCTGCGCACGCCTCATCTCGATCGTTTGTGCCGGGAAGGCGTGACCTTCGAGAACCACGTCACCACCGCGGTGCCCTGCGGTCCGGCGCGGGCGAGCCTGTTGACCGGCCTCTATCTGATGAACCACCGGGCGGTGCAGAACACCGTTCCCTTGGACGCCAGGCATTTCAACCTCGGCAAGGCGCTGCGCGAGCTCGGTTATGACCCGGCCTTGATCGGCTACACGACGACAGCGCCGGATCCGCGCACGACGTCGCCGAACGATCCGCGCTTCCTGGTGCTCGGCGACCTGATGGATGGCTTCCGTTCGGTCGGCGCCTTCGAGCCGAACATGGACGGCTATTTCGGCTGGGTCGAGCAGCAGGGCTTCGAGCTGCCGGCGCGGCGCGAAGAGATCTGGTTGCCGGAAGGCGAGGACTCGGTTCCCGGCGCCACCGAACGGCCCTCGCGGCTGCCGAAGGAATATTCGGATTCCTCGTTCTTCACCGAGCGCGCGCTGACCTATCTCAAAGGGCGCAACGGCAAGCCGTTCTTCCTGCATCTGGGCTATTACCGGCCGCACCCGCCTTTCGTCGCGCCGGCGCCCTATCACGCCATGTACCGGCCGGAAAACATGCCGGCGCCGGTGCGCGGTAAGACCTGGGCGGAGGACGCGGCCCAGCATCCCCTTTTGAAATTCTACGTCGAAAATATCGGCAAAGGCTCGTTTTTCGAGGGCGCGGAGGGCCAGGGCCATACGCTCAGCGAAGCCGAGCTGCGCCAGATGCGCGCCACCTATTGCGGCCTGATGACCGAGATCGACGACTGCCTCGGCCGGGTCTTCGCCTATCTCGACGAGACCAAGCAATGGGACGACACGCTGGTCGTCTTCACCAGCGACCATGGCGAGCAGCTCGGCGACCATCACCTGCTCGGCAAGCTCGGCTTCTATGACGAGAGCTTCCGCATTCCTTTCGTCGTCAAGGCGCCGGACATGGCCGCCAAGGGCGGGCGGATCGAAAACGCCTTCACCGAAAGCGTCGACGTCATGCCGACGATCATCGACTGGCTCGGCGGCGAACCGCCGCGCGCCTGCGACGGCCGCTCGGTGCTGCCGCTGGTCCATGGCGAAAGGCCGGCCGACTGGCGCACCGAACTGCATTACGAATATGACTTTCGCGACGTCCATTATTCGGCGGCGCAGACCAGCACCGAACTGCACATGGACGAGGCGAGCCTCTGCGTCGTGCAGGACGCCAACTACAAATACGTCCACTTCGCGGCCTTGCCGCCGCTGTTCTTCGACCTCAAGGCCGATCCGCACGAGTTCAACAATCTCGCCGGCGACCCGGCCTATGCCGGCCTGATGCTCGGCTTCGCCCAGAAGATGCTGTCCTGGCGGATGATCCATGCCGACAAGACGCTGACCCACTATCGCGCGACGCCGCACGGCCTGGAGCGGCGCGATCCCGAGACCGGCGTCCCGGTCCGGCTGCGCACGATCGCCTGACACGTTCGAGCCTTCCGAAACCGGCCCAGGCCGGCGACATCCCTCATTCGACCCAGGAGACAATGATGCCCATCATGACCCGTCGAAGCGCTCTCGGTTACGCCGCCGGTGGCGCCGGAGCCCTTGTCCTGCCGCGCTTTGCCATCGGCCAGCCTGACAACCGGCCCTCGATCACCATCGCGGTGCAGAAGGTGTCCAATTCCAATACGCTGGACGTGCTGCGCGAGCAGTCCAATGTCGGCGAGCGGATCTTCTTCTCGTCCCTGTGGGAGGGCCTCATCGACCGCGCCTGGACGGCTAAGCTCGAGGCCGTCCCGTCGCTGGCGACCGACTGGAAACGCCTCGACGACAAGACCATCGAGCTGAACCTGCGCCGCGGCGTCAAGTTCCACAACGGCGACGAGATGACCGCCGAGGACGTGGCCTTCAGCTTCGGCAAGGAGCGCATGTTCGGCGACAGCCAGCCGTCGGCGGGCACCACGATCTCGATCACCGAGCAGGCGCCGAACAGCCGCTCGGGCAAGGAACTGCCGCCGGAGATTCCGGCGGTCGCGCGGCGCGGCTGGCCGGCCTTGCTCGGCGTCCAGGTGGTCGACAAATATACCGTCCGCTTCATCAACGGCACGCCCGACATCACGCTCGAAGGCCGCATTTCCCGCTACGGCAGCCAGATCACCAGCCGCCGCGCCTGGGCCGAGGCGCAGTCCTATCTGGACTGGGCGCGCAAGCCGGTCACCACAGGCCCCTATAAGGTGGTGGAGTTCAAGGCCGACAACATGCTGGTCCTCGAGGCCCATGACGAATATTGGGGCGGCCGCCCGCCGCTGAAGCGCATCCGCTTCCTCGAAATTCCGGAGGTCGCCTCGCGCATCAACGGTCTGCTCTCGGGCGAATTCCAGTTCGCCTGCGACATTCCGCCGGACCAGATCGAGCAGATCGAAAAGAACCGCGCCTTCGAGGTTCAGGGCGGCACCATCCTCAATCACCGCCTGACCGTGTTCGACAAGAACCATCCGCAGCTGGCCAATCCGCTGATTCGCCGCGCCATGACCCATGCCATCGACCGCGAGGCAATCGTCGCGGCCTTGTGGTCGGGCCGCACCGTGGTGCCGCGCGGCCTGCAGTGGGACTATTACGCCGACATGTTCATCGCCGACTGGAAAGTGCCGGACTTCGACGTCAAGCTGGCGCGCGATCTGGTCAAGCAGGCCGGCTACAAGGGCGATCCGATCCCCTATCGCCTGCTCAACAATTATTACACCAACCAGGCGGCGACCTCGCAGGTGCTGGTCGAGATGTGGCGCGCGGCCGGTCTCAACATCGAGATCCAGATGAAGGAAAACTGGGCGCAGATCCTCGAGAAGACCCCCTCGCGCGCGGTCCGCGACTGGTCGAACTCGGCGCCGTTCAACGATCCGGTGTCGTCGCTGGTGGCCCAGCACGGCCCCAACGGCCAGCAGCAGCAGGTCGGCGAGTGGACCAATGCCGAAATGAACACGCTGTCGGTCGGCCTCGAATCGAGCATGGACCAGGCTCAGCGCAAGGTGATGTTCCGGCGCATGCTGGAAATCTGCGAGCGCGAAGACCCCGCCTATACCGTGCTGCATCAGAACGCGACCTTCACCGCCAAGCCGAAGTCGATCCAGTGGAAGGCCTCGCCGGCTTTCGCGATGGATTTCCGCGAAGGCAATTGGGGCGGCCGGAGCTGAGCGGGCAGAAGCCGCCGGCCAGGATCTGACCGGCGGCCTGCCGGCCCGTCCACGGGGAGGAGAGCGTTGGCGGCCGGTGCCGCCGACGCGTGTCGGCCGGATCGACCAATCGAACGCGCCCGACGGCCTTGTCCGTGAAGGGCGGATCATGGGCGCCCGGCGGATCCGGCCGGTGACGGCCGTCGCAAACCATGGCATTGCCTTGTCCAGCCATTGATCCCGGCGGCAATGGCTTTGCCTGGGGAGCCACGGATGATCGGACTGTTTTTCGAGGTCACGCCCAGGCCGGGCCATGAACAGGCCTATTTCGACATCGCGGCCGGCCTGCGGCCCGAACTCGACAAGAACCCGGGGCTCCTGTTCATCGACCGGTTCAAGAGCCTGACCACGCCGCGCATCATCCTGTCGCACTCGCATTGGCGCGACGAGGCGAGCCTCGCCGGCTGGCGCACCCAGGCCAAACATCACGTCGCCCAGGTCGCGGGGCGGCAGCAGCATTTCGAGGACTATCGCCTCAGGATCGCCCAGCGGATCTGGGAATGGCGTCCCGATGCGGGCATCGGCCGCGGCAGCACGGACAACAGCTACAACGATCCGCAGCTGCAGCCGGAACGGTTCCTGATCGCCGCCACGGCGACGTCGGAAGCCGCCTGCGGGCGTGACGGCGAGGTGCTTTCCAGCGTCTATCGCGACAATGAATTCATCCTGCTGAAGGCGGCGGCGAGCCTCGCGGAAGGGCTCGTGCTGGCCGAGGCGCTGTCGGCGGCCGGACAGATGACCTCGGTTCGCCTGTTCCTGGTCTCGCGCGACTACGGCATGTACGACCGGCGCGAGGCGCCGCAATATTATCCGCCGGTGGCCAGGGATCGTTGACGATGGGCCGGCGGCACCTCCTCGCGTTTCGGGCGCGAGGGTCGCCTCCCACTTTCGCCCGCGGGTCGAAATCAAGCCCCGGTCGCCGGGGCTTCGTGTCGCGGGGAACCGGCTTGCCCTTTGTCAGGAACACTTTACCTCTCGGTCATGGCAATGTTCCGACGGTTCGTTATCGCTGGTGTTTTCTCCCTTGGGCTCGCGTCGACCGGGCTGGCGCAGGACGACATGCCCGCCGCCTTGCGCCGCTGCTCATCGATCACTGAAGACCTGACCCGGCTGGCCTGTTTCGACGCGGTGGCGCGCTCGGTCGCGCCGGCGGCACCGTCGGCCGGCGAGGCCAGGGGGACCTGGGACATTCAGACGCGGCCGGGCTCGGTGGTCGCCAGCCAGCGTCCGGCCGGGCCGCCGAGCGAGGACGATATCAGCCTCGTCGTCGGCTGCACCGGCGGGGTGACCAGCGTGTCGGTTCGCCGGCAACCGGTCGTCGCCCGCAGCGCCTCGACGCTCGTGACCGTCCATGTCAACGACCGGCTGCTGGACAGCGACCTGTGGACGACCTCGGCCGACCTTCGATCGGCATCCATGCCCGGGGACGCTGCGGCCTTCCTGCGCGGGCTGCCGAGCGAAGGCGAACTGATGATCCGGCTCGAAGGCTCGCGCGGCTTTCGCTTCGAGGGAACATTCGCGTTGCGCGGCCTCGATCAGGTCCGTCGCGCCGTCGGCCAGGCCTGCCGGTGGCCGTGAGGCGCGGGCAACCCGGCGGAGGCGCCGGACGAGATCACCGGCCGGTCCATTTGGCGTCGCGCTTCTCCAGGAAGGACGCGACGCCTTCGGCATAGTCCTGGCCGGTCATCGCCAGCAGATACTGGTCGCGGTCGAGCCCGCTGGTCGCCTGCGCCAGGGCATTGGCATAGAGGTCGATGCCCTGCTTGCACATGCGCACCGAGACCGGCGGCAGGCTCGCCGCGCGGCGCGCGAATGTGGTGGCGACGGCAACGGCCTGGCCGTCATCGGCGACCTCGTCGGCGAGGCCCCAGGAGACCGCGCGGGCCGCGTCGATCCGCTCGGCCAGGACGACGATGCGCTTGGCCTTGGCCGGGCCGACCACATTGACCATGCGCGGCAGCGAGCCCCAGCTCATGTTCATGCCGCGCTCGATCTCGGGCACGTAGAGGGTCGCGCCGCGGCCGACCACGCGCAGGTCGAGCGAGACCGCGAGCGCCACGCCGCCACCGACGCACCAGCCTTCGATCGCCGCGACGGTGAAAGCCTCGATCTCGGCCCAGGCCCGGCACATGCGCGGGCCGATCGAAACCAGCTCGCGCCGTTCGGCCAGCCCGGCATCGAGCCGGTCGCCGGCCGCCTTGAGGTCGAAGCCGAGCGAGAAACGATCGGGCCGCCCGGTGAGCACCACGGCCGTCACGTCGCGGTCGCGCTGCAGGCCGAGAGCGCAGTCGTGCAGAGCCTGCATCGCCTCGATCGACAAGGCGTTGGCCGCGGTTCCGGTGTCGAAGACGACATGGGCCAGGCGGCCGTTGTCGGAGCGGGTTACGGCGACGGGATCGATGACCATGGACGGCGTTCCCTCGATTGTGCTGGTGCGCCGGGATGAGAGGGCGCCGGGCGGGCGAATGCAAGGACGGAGGTCGGCCCGACCTTCCGGCCTATCGCCGGCGCATGCGATCAGCGGCTGGTGGCCCGTTGCTCGATCGTGACGCTGTTCTCCGAGACGATCAGGCCGTTCGGCGTGGTGAAGTCGACGCGCATGTTGATACGCGAGGCTCCCTGCGACGACGCGCCGCGCTGGCCATTCGCGGTTATCCAGTCGACGACGGCGGTGAAGTCGCAGATATCGCCACTGCAGGCGATGCTTTCGGGCTCGCCACGGACCGCGTAACGGCGGCTCGGCCAGCGCTCGATGAAAATCACATTGGTGATGACGACCTGGGCCCGGCTCTTGATTTCGCCGAAATAGTCGACGCTGCCGCCATAGACCGAGCGGACATAGTCGATCGCCGCTTCATTGTTGTTGTTGCTGGACATGGCGCTGAAGTGATTCTGGATGAAATAGCGCGTCCGTGTCCGCAGGTCGCTCCTATAGGCCTCGGGTGGCAAGGCCGGCCGCTCGGCGGGGGCCGGACCGGCGCCGCGGGGCGGTGGCGCGGGGGTCGGTGCGGGTGGCGCGGCGGCGGTCTGCGGCTGCTGGGTCTCGTCGAAATGCCGGACGTCGATCTGATGACGCCGGGCGTCTTCGAAGGTCAGCCAGGCCATGTCACCCGGGTCCGGCCGCGTGATGTAGACCACAGCGGCCGTCGGCAAGCCGAGATGATTCAGGTAGGAACCGATCAAGGCATTGCCGACCGAGGTGATGTTGCGTCGCTCATCGGACGCGGCGTGAAATCCGACCCTGGCGGAGGTCGTCATGATGCGCGGATTGCCGGCAAGCCAGGCCAGGCCACAGGCGGACGCGCAGAGCGCGCCATCGCCGACGAAAGTTCCGAACCCTTTCAGCCTAATGGCCTTGCCGATTTCCAGGCCGGCGTCGAGGCTGCCGCCGCGGCTCTCGAGCACGACGACCGCACGTCGGAGCGGCAGCACGGTGTCGATGAATTTCTTCTGGTCGCCGAACTCGAAATCGCCGGTGACGTGAACCAGCGTCAGATCCGGGCTGATCGCTTCGAGCTCGATGGTCGCGCCCTGGCTCGCCGTGGCCCAAAGGCAGGCCGCGATGCAGATGAGAACACGTCCCAAGGAGCTCATGTCGACCCGTCCAAGCCTCGCCTCATCGCGGCGGCCGCGAAAAATCTAGCATAGGTTGCGCCGCGATCAATCCGGCCGCCGATGCGCCGGCGTCGGGCCGGCGGCGCAATCTCGAAGCACCTTTGCGGCAAGGCCGGCGCGCGGGCTGCGCCGATCAGCTCTCAGGTCCGGGCATTGACCCAGACGACCCGGGCCTCGCCGTCGCCGGCATTGGCGAAACGGTGCGGCCGCGCGCTCTCGAAGCGGAAGCTGTCGCCGGCCTTGAGCGTCCAGCTGCGCGCGTCGACGGTCAGCGTGATCGCGCCCTCCAGCACGAGACCGGCTTCTTCGCCGCGGTGGCTGTAGGGCTCGTCGCCGGTCGAGGCGCCGGGCGCCAGGATGATGAGAAACACGTTCAGCACTGCATCGGGGCCATCAGGGGTGAGCAACTGCTTGACGATGCCCGAGCGCCAGAGCTGCAGGACGCTGCGCTCATCGGCATGGACGACGATGGTGCCGGCCTCGTCGGACGGCGTGCGCGCCTCGAACAGGCCGGCGATCGGCAGGCCCAGCGCGTCGGCGAGCGAGGCCAGCGCCTTCAGCGAAGGCGACGAAAGGCCACGCTCGATCTGGCTGAGGAAACCGATCGACAGGCCGGCCGTGCCGGCCACCGTATCGAGCGACAGGCCCTTGGCCTGGCGCAGCGCGCGAATGCGGGCGCCCACCTCGCGGTCGACCGTTGCGGGCAAAGGCAGGATCGAAGGCGAGGTCATCGGCGCTTCCGGGCATGTGGCGTCGGCTATTTCATATTGGTGAAATCAGCTTGCCAGCAAGTCTGGATCGTGCACAGATTTTCACGATCATGAAAATGCGGCAGAAGCCGCAGTGAGGGGAAACCAGCCATGAAGCGCCGTACATTCCTGACATCAGCCGGTGCCGGCCTCGCGGTCGCCGCCATCCGGCCGTCTTATGCCCAGACCCCGACGCTGCGCGTCGGCTCCACCGCAACGGGCATTCCCTTCACCTTCCTCGACACCGCGACCAATTCGATCCAAGGCATCATGGTCGATCTCATCACCGAGGTCGGCAAGGATGCCGGGTTCAACGTCGCGGTCGAGGCGATGCAGTTCTCGGCGCTGATCGGCGCGCTCACCTCCAACCGCATCGACATCATCTCGGCCGCCATGTTCGCGACCGCCGCGCGCAAGGAGGTCATCGATTTCTCCGACACGGTCTATACCTATGGCGAGGGCCTGTTCGTGCCGAAGGCCGACGGCACCAATTACACCGCGATCGCCGAGCTCAAGGGCAAGGTCGCCGGGGTCCAGGCCGGCACCGCCTTTGTCGAGCCGCTGAAGAACGCCGGCGTGTTCTCCGACGTCCGCATCTACGAGACCATCCCGGACATCATGCGCGACGTGAACAATGGCCGCCTCGGCGCCGGTTTCGCCGACTTCCCGATCGTCGCCTACAATCTGCAGCTCGGCCGTTTCCCCGAGGTCCGGCTGGTGCGCAGCTACAAGCCGACCATTCCAGGCTCGGTCGCCTTCGGCGTGCGCAAGAGCGACGGCGAGCTGGTCAGGCGGCTCAACACGTCGCTCGCCAAATTGCAGGCCAACGGCACCGTCAAGCGGGTGCTGGCCAAATGGGGGCAGGAATAGGCGAAAGCGCGAAGGCCCGGGTCTAGCCTGCCTGACCGCTCCGGCGGGCCGGATAAGCCCCGCTTCGTCTCCCGTCACGACCAGGATCGTTCATGCAGACCTTTCTCCGGCAAGCCACGGAATTCCTGCCGATCCTGGCCCAGGGCCTCTGGCTGACCGTTTTGGTGACGGTCGGTTCGCTCGTCCTGTCGACCGTGCTCGGCCTGGTGTGGGCGATGATGCGGGTGTCGGGCATCAGGCCGCTGGCGATGACCGCCGCGACCATCGTCAACGTCATTCGCGGCATCCCGATCATCGTGCAGCTGTTCTGGATCTATTTCGTGCTGCCCGATCTCGGCATCACGCTGACCGCACTGCAGGCGGCGATCATCGGGCTCGGCGTCGCCTATTCCGCCTATCACGCGGAGAATTTCCGCGCCGGTATCGAGGCGATCGATCCCGGCCAGATCGAGGCGGCGCAGACCATCGGCATGGGCTGGTGGATGACCATGCGCCGGGTGGTGCTGCCGCAGGCGTTCAAGATCATTCTGCCGCCCTACGGCAACATCATGGTGATGATGCTGAAGGATTCCTCGCAGGCCTCCACCATCACGGTGGCGGAGCTTGCCCAGCAGGGCCGGCTGATCGCCGCCTCGACCTTTCAGAACAGTACGGTCTTCACGCTGGTCGCCATGCTCTATCTCGCCATGTGCCTGCCGCTGATCGGGCTGGTGTCATGGCTCGAAAAGAAGTTCGGGCGGAAGTAGCGTCATGGCCATGATCGAACTCGTCGACGTCGAGAAGAGCTTCGGCCAGAACCACGTGGTGCGCGGCTTCACCGCGCGGGTCGACAAGGGTGAGGTGGTCTGCATCATCGGCCCCTCGGGCTCGGGCAAATCGACCATCCTGCGCTGCATGAACGGGCTGGAAAGCTATGATGCCGGCTCGATCACCATCGAGGGCGTGAAGGTCGAGCGCGGCCAGCGCTCGATCCAGGCGATCCGCCAGCAGGTGTCGATGGTGTTCCAGCGCTTCAACCTGTTTCCGCACCGCACGGCCCTGGAAAACGTCATCGAGGGACCGATCTTCGTCAAGGGCGAGCCGCCGGCGGCCGCGGCCGAGCGGGGCAGGGCACTGCTCGCGCGCGTCGGGCTCGCCGACAAGGAGGCGGCCTATCCCGCCCAGCTCTCGGGCGGCCAACAGCAGCGTGTGGCGATCGCCCGCGCGCTCGCCATGCAGCCGAAGGCGATCCTGTTCGACGAGCCGACCTCGGCGCTCGACCCGGAACTGGTCGGCGACGTGCTCGGCGTGATGCGCAGCCTCGCCGACGAGGGATTGACCATGGTGGTGGTCACCCATGAGATGGGTTTTGCCCGCGAGGTCGCCGACCGCGTCATCTTCATCGACGGCGGGGTGATCGTCGAACAAGGGCCGGCCGCGGCGGTTCTCGGCAGCCCCAGAGAGCCGCGCACGCAGGATTTCCTGCGCCGCGTGCTGCGCCCGATCTGAAGGAATAGCATCCTTGGCCGTACCGTTTCCGCTCGCTCCCTCGCTTTGGGCCACCACCGCGCCGGCGGCCGCGCCGACCCCGCCGCTCGACCAGTCGATCGCGGTCGAAGCCTGCATCATCGGCGGTGGTTATGCCGGCCTGTCGACGGCGCTGAGACTGGCCGAACGCGGCATCGCGGCAGCCGTATTGGAAGCGCGCGAGCCCGGCTGGGGCGCCTCCGGCCGCAATGGCGGCCAGGTCATTCCGGGCGTCAAATATGATCCGAGCGAGCTGAGCGCCAAATATGGCACCGCCGGCGGCGAGGCGTTGACACGTTTCGTCGGATCGACCGCCGACCGGGTTTTCGACCTGATCGCGCGCCATCAGATGGACGTGCCCTTCGTGCGCGCCGGCTGGATCCAGGGCGCCCATACCCAGGCGATGGTCGAGACGGTCAAGCGGCGGGCCGGCGAATGGGCCGCGCGCGGCGTTTCGACGAGGTTTCTCGACCGCGACGCCATGCGCGAGGCGGTCGGCGCCGCGCAATATCTCGCGGGCTGGGAGGACGGCCGCGCCGGCTCTATCCAGCCGCTCGCTTATGCCCGCGGCCTGGTCCGGGCCGCGCTGAAGGCCGGGGCGCAGATCCATGGGGACACGCGCGTCACCGGCATCGTCAAGCGTGGCGAGGTGTTCGAGATCCGGACCACCCAGGGGCCGACGGTGACCGCGCGCCGCGTCGTCGTCGCCACCGGCGGCTATCCGGACGGCCTGATCCCGCGGCTGAACCGGACCATCATCGCACCGAACTCCTTCATCGCCGCCACCGAGCCGCTCAGCGACACTATCGCCAAGACGATCCTGCCCGGCGGCCAGGTGATTTCCGACACGCGCCAGCTGCTGTTCTATTATCGGCGCGATCACACCAACCGCTTCCTGATGGGTGGACGCGGGCCGTTCCGCGAGCCGAAATCGGCCGATGACTGGGCGCATCTGGAGCGCGCGGCGGCGCGGATCTATCCGCAGCTCACCGGGGTGAAGTTCGACCATCGCTGGTGCGGACGGGTGTCGCTGACCCGCGATTTCCTGCCGCATATTCACGAGCCCGAGCCGGGTCTGGTGGTCGATATCGGCTGCATGGGGCGCGGTGTCGGGCTGCAGACCGCCATGGGCGAGGCGCTGGCCGACTATGTCGCAACCGGCGACAAGGCGGCTCTGCCGTTTCCGGTGGTGCCGGTCACGCCGCTGCCGCTGCACGCGCTGCACAAGCTCTATGTCTCGGCGATCATCACCTGGTACCGCATGACCGACGGCGGCCTGAAGGCCTCCGCCTGACCGGCGAGAACGGGCGCCGGGCGTCATCGGAAATCAAGGTCCAGTAATTGCTCAATCATAACGCGATCAAAATGCCGGCTCCGGCCCAATTTTTATTTTGCGGATGGCGGCTTTTACAAGAATAAAACGCGGGCCTGGACCAGCTTGTGCTACGGTCGTGAATTATCGAGATCGATTTCGATTTTGATATCCGAGGATTTCGCGATGAAAACCCCTGATTGGCTGAAGCCAGGACTTTACGGCGCGGTCTGCGGCGCGGCGGCTCTCGCCATTGTCGGCTTCTCGTGGGCCGGCTGGATGACCAAGGGCGGCGCCCGGCAGAATGCTTTCGAACGCTCGCAGACGGATGTGGTCGCGGCGCTGGCCTCGATCTGTGTCGACCAGGCCAAGCGTGATCCGAAGAACGCCGAACGGGTGGCGGCGCTCAAGGCGGCATCGTCCTGGACGCGTGGCGACATGGTCGTGCAGAACGGCTGGGCGACCATGCCGGGCAAGACCGAGGCGGATCGCATGGTGGCGAATGCCTGCGCCGATATCGTCGGCACCTGAACCGCGACAGGGGCGTGCCCCGACTGCGGCGACACGGCGCACGGCCGAGCGGCGCAGGCTGCCGGCCGTGGTCCCGCTCCCGAGGCCGCGGCGAGGCAGGCGCTCTCCTGCAAGCTCATTGGCGAGGACAATACGCCATGCCGGGTGACACCAAGCACATCAAGAACCTGCACGGCCTGCGCGAGCGCTATGTCGAGAACCGGCGGGCGACGATCCGGGACATGCTCGCGGCTTTCGACGACCGCTCCCGCCGCTCCTCGCTGCAGGACAATCTCAGGCTGGTCGACGACCAGCTCCGGATGATCGACGTGGCGCTGGCCGACGAAATCCGGCTGGGCGAGCTACCGGTCGAACAGGCGCCCTCGCTCGCCGGCGAGTGAGCGGCGCGTTCCGATCCGGCGCGGCTCGCGACGTCAGTGAAAGACGCTGGCGTCGTAGACGAACCCCGCCGCGCGGCCGCGCGGATCGGTGACCGAAAGCGCGGTCCAGTCCTCGTCGGCCTCGAAACCCAGATCGATCATCTCGCTCTGGTGCAGGGCGGTGACGCGATAGGCGCCGCTGGCGGCGGCGGTGCAGCCATTGGTGCGCAGAGCGGCGGTGAAGGCGGCTTTCTGGCGCGCGACGGGGGCGGAGCGGCGCTTGGCCTCGGTGATGGCCGCGACCACCTTCATGGCGGCCTCCGGGCTGGGGCAGACATGGCCGCGCCGGGCGCGGGCGGCAATGGTCAGCGTGCCGCCCGGCGCATTGGACGCCAGCCAGCGGGTGAAGGGCGTGCGCGGATGCTGGTTGTTGCCGCGCTCGTTGACCAGCCCGATGACCTTCTGGCCGTCCTGCATGGTGCCGCGGTAAAGCATATAGGTCGCCGGCGTGCCGAATTCGATCATGTCCTGCCGCCTGAGCACCTCGACGATGCGGATCGGTCCGGTATTTTCGACCCGGGCCCGGCAACCGGTCGCGCGATAGCCTGCCTGCATCTGGTTGTGCTGGAGATAATCGACCAGCATGGTCGCGGCGGCGGCTTCGGTCGGGCAGAGATAGGTGGCGTAGTCCTCGGCGATCTCGGGCTGTTCGGGAAGCGGCAGGGCCTGTCCGAGCGCGGGGGCGGCCAGGGACAGGGTCAGCAGGCCAAGCACTGCGCCGAGAGATTTCATCGTCCGGTCCTGTTCATGTCGTCCTGGCGAGCATGTGACCGGCGAAGCGGGCGAAATCTGGGCGGCGTCAGGGAATGGGGCGCGGCTCGCCATGGGCGCGCCGTCGCGCCGCGGAAGGCCGTGTCGCGGTGGCTTCAGCCGGCCACGGGGGGCGGCGAACCGGTCTCGGTCGCGTCATCGAGCGGCAGGCCGGTCACATCATAGGCCCAGACCCGGAACGATTTGAGCACATGCGGGCCGAAGGAGTTGATCAGCGGAATGTCGGCGGCGTCCCGGCCGCGGGCGACCAGGATCCGGCCGATGCGGGGAACATTGTTGCGCGGGTCGAAGGTGACCCATCCGCCGTCGAGATAGACCTCGATCCAGGCGCTGAAATCCATGGGGTCGACGATCGGCACGCCGATATCGCCGAGATAGCCGTTCACATAGCGCGCCGGAATGTTCATGCAGCGGCACAGCGCGATGGCGAGATGGGCGTAGTCGCGGCAGACGCCGATGCGCTCGCCATAGGCCTCATAGGCCGTGCGCGTCGAGCGGGCGTCGAGATAGCCGAATGTGATGTGGCCATGGACGAAGTCGCAGATCGCCTGAACGCGGGCCCAGCCCGGCCGCGACCGGCCGAACATGTCCCAGGCGATCTGGCTGAGCCTGTCGGTCTCGCAATAGCGGCTGCCGAGCAGATAGACGAGGCAGTCGTCCGGCAGCGCGGCGATCGGCACTTCCATCGCCATGGCGTGGATCGGATCACGTTCGCCCGAGACTTCGATCGTGCCGTCGCCCCAGAGCTGGAGGTCGCCGGCCGGCGCGACGAAGCGCCGGCAGTGATTGCCGAACAGATCCCGATAGGTGCTGCTCGGTATCGGTGGCGTGGTGACCAGGGTCTCGGCCTTGCGCAGATCGGCGGCGTGGTCGTCATGCACGGTCAGGAGGCCGACCATGGGGGTCGGCTCGGTGCAGGTGACCGTGATGTCGTAGCCGTAGCGGATCAGCATGATGGTGCAGCTCTCGTTGCCAAGGCGGTCGCAAGGGTCCGATCGCGGCCAGGCCTGATCGCCCGAGGACGCGTCATCGGCTCAGGACGCGACCTTGGTCTTGGCCTTGCGCGCGGCCTTGGCGTTGGCGGCACCCGCGAGCTTCTTGGCGGCGGCCTGTTCGGCCGCCAGTTGGGCGTCGACGGCTTCCTTGGCCTCGCGCAGCGCCTTCAGCCGTTGCATCTTGGCGCCGACGGCATCGCGTGTCGCCTGCTGCGCGGCAACGGTCTTGGCGGACTCGCGCTTGCGCTGCTCGACGGTGTCGAAGCTCGACTGCGCCTTCTGCTTGATCTCGTCGACGGAGAGGCCTCGAAATACCATGGGAACGGCTCCTGGCTGTTGTGATGCGGCGGGTTCCCGCCTGCTGGGGGTAGGGGGCGAGGCGCCGTGGATGCGGCGCCCCGCGTCTGGTCGGTGCCGGGGCTCAGTAGCCGCCCATGCCGGCCGGCGGGCCGGCGGGCGAATCCTTGCCCGGCAGTTCGGCGATCATCGCGCCGGTGGTGATCAGCAGGCCGGCGACCGAGCCGGCATCCTGCAGCGCCGTGCGCACGACCTTGGCGGGGTCGATGATGCCGGCCTCGATCATGTTGACGTAGCGCTCGGTCTGGGCGTCGAAACCGGCATTGGGATCATTGGCTTCCAGGAGCTTGCCGACGACGATCGAACCTTCGACGCCGGCATTCTCGACGATCTGGCGGATCGGCGCTTCGAGCGCGCGCAGCACGATGGAAATGCCGGCCTGTTCGTCGGCGTTCAGGCCCTTGAGCTTCAGGAGCGCGGCCTTGGCGCGCAGCAGCGCGACGCCGCCGCCGGGCACGATACCCTCCTGAACCGCCGCGCGCGTGGCATTCAGCGCATCGTCGATCCGGTCCTTCTTTTCCTTGACCTCGATCTCGGTCGCACCGCCGACCCGGATCACCGCGACGCCGCCGGACAGCTTGGCCAGGCGCTCCTGCAGTTTCTCCTTGTCGTAGTCGGAGGTGGTCTCCTCGATCTGCGCCTTGATCTGGCCGATGCGGGCGTCGATGTCCTTCTTCTTGCCGGCGCCGTCGACGATCGTGGTGGTTTCCTTGTCGATCATCACGCGCTTGGCCCGGCCGAGCATGTCGAGCGTGACGTTCTCGAGCTTGATGCCGAGATCTTCCGAGATCACCTGGCCGCCGGTCAGCGCGGCGATGTCCTCGAGCATGGCCTTGCGGCGATCGCCGAAGCCCGGCGCCTTGACGGCCGCCACCTTCAGGCCGCCGCGCAGCTTGTTGACCACCAGGGTGGCGATGGCCTCGCCTTCGACGTCCTCGGAAATGATCAGCAGCGCCTTGCCGGCCTGGACCACCGCTTCGAGCACCGGCAGCAGCGGCTGCAGGCCGGTCAGCTTCTTCTCGTGGATCAGCAGGTAGGGGTCGTCGAGGTCCACCGACATCTTTTCGGCATTGGTGATGAAATAGGGCGAGAGATAACCGCGGTCGAACTGCATGCCCTCGACGACGTCGAGCTCGGTGTCGGCGCTCTTGGCCTCCTCGACCGTGATGACGCCCTCGTTGCCGACCTTCTTCATCGCCTTTGCGATCATGTCGCCGATGGTCTTGTCGCCATTGGCGGCGATGGTGCCGACCTGGGCGATTTCCTGGGACGACTGGACCTTCTTGGCGCGGCCCTCGATATCCTTGACCACGGTCAGGACGGCGGCGTCGACGCCGCGCTTCAGATCCATCGGGTTCATGCCGGCGGCGACCAGCTTGGTGCCCTCGCGGATGATCGCGGCGGCGAGAACCGTCGCGGTGGTGGTGCCGTCGCCGGCGAGATCGTTGGTCTTGGAGGCGACCTCGCGGACCATTTGCGCGCCCATGTTCTCGAACCGGTCGGCGAGTTCGATTTCCTTGGCGACGGTCACGCCGTCCTTGGTGATGCGCGGGGCGCCGTAGGAGCGCTCGATGATGACATTGCGGCCCTTGGGCCCCAGGGTCACCTTGACCGCGTTGTTGAGGATTTCGACGCCGCGCAGCATGCGGTCGGTCGCGTCATGGGAGAATCTAACGTCCTTGGCGGCCACGGTTCGGTACTCCAGGGTATCGGTTCAAATGGGTGATGAAAGCAAAGGGTCGGGAAAGGCAGGTGCCAGCGATCGGCTGGCCTGGATCGTGCGGGCCATGATCAGGGTGTCGGACCCGGCCATGGTCGAAAAGCCGTTGGCGACCGATCGGAATTGACGGGTCGGACATGTCTCCGTGGGAACGGTCTCGCCGGCGCGCGAGATGCGCGCCGCGGCCGCTCGGGATGCAGGGACCGGGCGTCGTTCAGGACGCCGATGATCCAAGGCGCCCAAACATCTTCAAGGTGCCCAAGCATCTTCAAGGTGCCCAAGCATCTCCAAGGCGCCCATGCATCTCCTTCGCCACATCCGGGAGCTGATCCCACCCCTGGATCCAGACCTGGCCGTCGCGGCATGGGCACGACCCTGGGGCATGTGGGCGGAATGTCGCGCCGGTTCTTTCTGGTTGGGCACGAGAACCTGTTTCGTCAATATAGAGCCTTTGGCACTCCAATGATAGGAGTGACAAAATATATTCGGTGCGACCGATTTGGTTTTTCGGCGCCTTTTTTAGCGGGCCTCAAGATTTTTTCGCGGAAATCCGATCGAGAAATTTGGTGGACGATCGACAGTGGCGGCACAATATTGTCGAGAATTACATTCCATAGAGGCAGGTTTGGCGATAATCTGATGGCGGTTGCGACGCGCTCGGCGCGGTAGCCGGCCGCTGCCGGATCGGCGGCGCCAGGGTAGGCCGTCCCCGATCGGCTCCGGACAGATGGCGGTTTCGCGATGGTTGAAAAGACGACGGATCTCGACGGGCGTCGTGGCATGGCGGCGCAAAAGGCGACCGAATTGCGCCGATTGCGGATCGAGGTGGAGAATGACCAGGCCGCCTTGCGCGGGCGCCAGGCGGCGCTCGAGAAGTCGCTCGCCGCGGCCCCTGCCGGCGGCTGGCCGGAGGCGGCCGAGAAGGCGCGTTATCTGATCGGGCTGTTCGCCGAGACGCTGGCGGCCGAAGATCCCCGACGCCAGCTTCTGATCAAGTCGCTCTATGCCGATTTCGATCGGCTCCTGGCCGCCCAGGGCCATGACAACGACGACCGCGCGCCGGAGTGAGCGGGCCGTTCGGGCCTTTGCACGCAGGCGAGCTTTGAAAGACGGCGAAGCATTTCGCACCGCCGTTCATCCCGTCGATCATTCAGTCAGGAAGCCAATGGCCCGCGAGACGATCCACGTCGTCCAAGCATATCATGCCAGCAAGAGGGGGGCGCTGAAAGCCGAAACCCCGATCCCCTGCCGGTCGGCGGAGGCGGCGCTGAGAGCTGCCGAACGGCTGGCGCCGCTTCGGCTGGGGGTCGTCGCCTTCACCACGTCGGGCGACGCCGAAATGGGGGATTACGACGACGAGCCGAGCATCATCTTCAAGGCCGGCACCTTGCCGCCGCCGTTCAACGAGGCATGATCGACCGGCCGGCGGGGCCGCAGCGAAGGCCGCGGCCCGCGCGCTCGTCGGGGATTACTTCTTGCGGGCGTTGGCGGTCTCCATCGCCTTCTTCTGCACCGCCGCGAAGCTGCTCACGGCCACCGGCTCGGCGGCCTTCGGCTTCTTCGGTTTCTTGGCTTCGCGATTGCCCTTTTTGTCGCCTCTGGCCATGGCCGTTCTCCGGTTTGCGTGAAGTCAGATGTCAGATGTCTGAGGCGGCGAGCCGATAGGAGCTCTGGCGGCCGCGGCCATAGGCCACGCCCGCCGCCGCCTGGATGCGGCCGCGATTGGCGTCGAACACGCCGAGCATCGAGGATTCGTCGCCGCGAATGTCCGGATTGAGGCTGCGCAGCGCATCCTCGCCAATATGAAACGTGAATTCGAAGGTGGAATCATAACCCCAGAACGAGATGCTGCGTCGCGCCGCATCGAAACTGCGACTGGTATTGGGGAAGGAAATGGCCATCGGTGGTCCCTTCATGGACAGGTCGCCGTGACGGGCGGCAGTCAGATGGTTTCGTCGGTATCCCTCAGAAAGGCCCGGTCGAAGTCGGCGCGGTCGATGGCGACATGTTGGGCTGTCGCCTGCGATGCCGCGATCGCCGGAAGGCGCAGCCGGGTGGCGACGCGCCGATAAGCGAGCCGCGATATCCCCTCGATCAATTCTTCATCCGTGTCGACGATATACTGGCCTGAGGGCTGAATTTCGTCGACGTTGCTCAGTTTGAACGGCTTCGTAAACGTGTAAGTCTCGCTTGTCGTTCGGATCGTCACGGAATGACACCTTGGGTGAACCGTGTGGATTCACTTCTCATATGGCGCTCGCTCACGAAAATATTAGGCCGCCGCCGCGGTTTATTTTTTGCGCGCAAGAAAAATGGTGGTCGGAGCGAAGGCGTCGAGCGGTCGCGACGGACAGGGTTCTCGGTGCGTTTGGCGGTTGAGCGGGCCTCTCTCAGGGCCGCCAGCCCTATTCCTCCACGAACCTCACCGCCTCTTCCACCGCCGCCCGGCTGGTGCGGAAGCCGTTGACCGGGTGGGTCTCGTCGGCGAAGCCGAAGGAGATGCCGCAGACCACCAGGCGATCGTCGGTTATGCCGAAATGGCCGCGCAGGAACTCGGAATGGTGGGCGAGCGCGGCCTGGGCGATGGCGCCGATGTCGCAGGCCTGGGCGGCGGCGAGGAAATTGGCGACATAGGCGCCGCAGTCGAGCGCGCCATAGGTGCCGAGCGCTTCGTCCGAGGTGATCAGCGCCAGATGCGGCGCGCCGAACAGGCGGAAATTCTCCAGAACCTGGCGCTGCCGCGCTTCCATGTCGGTTCGGCCGATGCCGAGCGCCTCATAGAGCGCGAAGCCGGTCTCGCGGCGGCGCTCGAGATAGACGCCGCGATATTCGCGTGGCCAGGGCAGGTCCGACCCGCTGGGCGCATCCTCGGTTGCCCGGCGATAGAGCGCGGCGCGCAGCCGCTCGGTCGCCGGCGGCATGGTGACGGTCACCTGCCAGGGCTGGGTGTTGCACCAGGTGGCCGTGCGCTGGGCAATGTCGAGAATGCGCCGGATGGTGGCGCGCGGCACCGGCTCCGGCCGGAAGGCGCGGCAGCTGAAACGTGCCTTGAGCAACTGCTCGAGCATCACGTCGGGCGTCGGATGCGGCCCGCCGCCGGTCGTCGTCTCACGGGTCATCGCGACCTCCCCTCGCCACGCCTCATCCTATGCCGGCGGCGCTGCCCCCGGTCATAGGGCTTTGGTCATAAGGCTTTGGCCATGGGACGCGATCACGGGACGCGATCACGGGGCCTTCACGAAGGCCTCGGGATAGACCACCTGGAGTGTCGCATCGCGGGTCCACTGGACCATGAGGGCGGAGGAATCCCGGGTCAGCCGGTCCTCGGCGAAGGCGAGGCCGTTCTGCCGCGGCATGATCATCGCCGGATGGCCGAAGGGCAGGTTGATGGCCTGGATCGCGCTCGCGATGCGCGCGCGGTCGGTGGAGCCGGCCGCCTCCAGGGCTTCCTTGATGACCAGCGCGGATTGCGCGGCGAACATCGAGAACTGGCCGAAGGAGCGCTTCAATTGGGCATTGCGCACGACGTCGTCGATGAACGCGTTGGTCGGGCCGGGCAGGCCCGGGGCGAACAGAGCCAGGCTGTAATAGTCGCGGGTCAGCACGTCGGCGGCGATGTCGCGGCCGAGCTCGTGCCAGAGCGAGGGATCGGCGGCGCCGGTGCTGCCGATGAAGATGGCGCCGCGATACTGGGTGTCGTAGCGCGCCCGGTGCAGCTTGACGATGTCGCCCTGGGTGTTGAAGCCGATGACCGCATCGGGCCGGAGCGAGCGGATCTTCAGCATGGCCGCGGTATGGTCCTGCGCCCTGAGGTCGAGCGGCACGTCGCCGGCGATCGTATAACCGGCCTCCTTCAGCCGCTCGGTGGCCAGCCGGGTGAATTTCTGACCAGCTTCGTAGTTCGACGAGGCGGTGACGATGGAATTGATCTTGCGGCCGCGCTTGCCGCCGATGAAGTCGATGAAGCCCTTCATCGATTGGACATAGCCGCGGTCATTGTGCAGGCCGAGCGAGAACAGGTAGGGCGAGGCGCTTTCCGAGGCCATGAAGGTGAGCATCGGGCATTGATGCGCATCCAGCACCGGGCCGATGGCCAGCGCCTCCGAGGTCAGCACGAAGCCGGTCAGGAGCGAGACGTTTTCCTGGGTGATCAGGCGCAAGGCCTCGGCCGCCGCGCGCGCCGGCTGGCCGGTGGAATCGGCCAGCACGATTTCGATCCTGGCGCCGCCGAGGCTCTTGATGCCACCGGCCGCGTTGATCTTCTGAACGAGATATTCGATGACCGGCTGGGTTTCCTGGCCATAGGCCGAGGTCGCGCCCGACAACGGCTGGATCACCCCGATCCTGACCACCCCGGGTGTCTGCGCGCGCGCTCCGCGGAGCGAGGCGAGGCCGCCAATGGCTCCGGAAATGAGGGCGGCGGCCTGTCTGCGGGTCGGGTTCATGGCACGGGTCTTTCTCATGTGATCTTGTGGTGAAGCCGGCGGCGGTCCGCGGGATCGCTCGGATGCATGTGGTCGGGCCGAACCCGCCCGGGCTCAAGCCGTCCGGGCGCGCGCCTCGGCGCCGGCGAAATCGGTGGGGTAGACGACGTCCTGGCCCTTGTCGGCGCGCCACTGGGCGATGACGCCATAGCTCTGGGTCAGCATGCGGTCCTCGCCGAAACGCATGCCGTCAGGGCAGGCGAGATAGAGATTGGCGTCGCCGCGCGGCAGGTGGAATCTGGCGAGCGCCTGGTAGATGGCGGCGGGTTCGGGCGCATCGGCGGTTTCCAGCACGGCTTCCAGCACGCGGCCGGCCTGGGCGGTCTGCAGCGCCGCCGTGCTCAGGTGCAGGTTCGGCTGGCGCTGGATGTCGGCGACCAGGCGCCTGAGCGCCGGCAGGCGGGCCCCGGTGGAGACGCCGACCAGGGCGAACAGGTTGCGGGTCAGCACGGTGTCGCCAATGGCGCTGCCGAGGTCGTGCCAGAAGCTGATGTCGCCATAACCGGGCGACAGGAATATCGGTTCGTGGACCGCCAGGCTGTGGCGGGCCTGCTGCAGCAGCACGCCGTCGCGCGGCAGGATCAGGCCGGCGACCAGATCGGGCTTGCGCGAGCGGATGCGCACCATGGCCGGCGTCAGGTCCTGCGCGCGGGTGTCGAGCGGTACCTCGTCGATCACCTCGATGCCATGGGCCTTCAGGCGGGGCTTGAGGAAATTATTGACCTGCTGGCCGGCCTCGTAATTGGAAAAGGCCATGACCGCGGTCTTGATCTTGTAGTCGCGCTCGCGGTTCAGATAGGCGGCGAAATCGGCGATCGGCTGGGCATAACCGCGGTCGAAGGCCAGCCCGAGCGAATAGAGGTAATTGGCGCGCGCCGTGCCGGCCCAGATAGCGATGGTCGGCATTTTCAGCTCGTCGATAACAGGGGCGAGCGCCAGGCTCTGCGGCGTGGTGATCGTGCCCATCAGCAGGGCGACGCGCTCCTGGGTGATCAGCCGGCGCGCCTCGGTCGCGCTGCGCCCGGGCTGGCTGGCGTCATCGGCCAGCACAAGCTCGATCGGCGCGCCGCCGAACTTCTTGATGCCGCCCGCCGTATTGATCTGGCCGACGACATAGTCGAGCGCCGGCTGGCCCTGCAGGCCGTAATTGGACAGGGCGCCGCTCATCGGCTGGATCATGCCGATGCGGATCGGCCGCGGCTGGGCGCGGATGGCGGGCGCGGCCAAGGCCGCGGCGGTGGCACCGGTCGCGGTCTTCAGGAGCAGGCGGCGGGTCAGGATGGTCATGGCGGATCTCCGCGAAAGGGGCTGTCGGTTCAGCGTGCCGCGCGTGGCCTGGGCGTGGCGCCGGCGAAGGCCGCGGGGTAGACGACGTCCTGGCCCTGGTCGGGACGCCATTGGACCATCACGCTATAGGGCGTGGTCATCATACGGTCGGCGCCGAAGCGGATGCCGTCAGGGCTTGCCAGGTAGAGGTGCGGGTCGCCGGGCTGCAGATGAACACGCGCCAAGGCCTGGTGGATCGCCTCGGGCTCCGGTGCCTCCGCCGCCTCGAGCGCGACCTGCATCACCCGCGCGGCCTGGGCGGCGAGCAGGGCCAAGGAGGTCATCTGAACCTGCGGCTGGCGGCCGAGATCGGCGATCAGAGCCTGGAGCGCCGGGATCTTGGTGTCGGGGCTGATGCTGACGAGGGCGAACAGGTTGCGGGTCAGCACGGCCTGACCGACCTCGGGACTGAGGTCGTGCCAGAAGCTGATATCGCCATAGCCGGGCGAGAAGAAGACCGGGTCGTGATAGGCGAGGCTGTGACGGGCCTGCTGCAGCAGCACGCCGTCACGCGGCAGGATGAAGCCGATCACCAGGTCCGGGCGCTTGGCGCGGATGCGCAGCATGGCGGCCGTATGGTCCTGGCCGCGGGTGTCGAGGGCGACCTCATCGAGGATTTCGACGCCGATCTCCTTCAGCCGCGGTTTGAGCATCGTATTGATCTGTTGGCCGGCTTCGTAATTGGAGAAGGCCATGACCGCAGTCTTCATGGCGAAGCCGCGGTCGCGGTTCAGATAGGCGATGAAATCGGCCGTCGGCTGGGCGTAGCCACGCTCGAACGGCAGGCCGAGCGAATACTGGTAGTTCGCTTTGATCACACCGGCTCCGATCGAGAGCGCCGGAACCTTCAGTTCGTCGACGACCGGCGCGAGCGCCAGGCTCGCCGGGGTGTGCAGCAGCCCCGACAGCACGGCCACGCGCTCCTGGGTGATCAGGCGGCGGGCCTCGGTCGCGGTGCGCCCCGGCTGGGTGGCGTCATCGGCCAGCACCAGTTCGACGGGGGCGCCGCCGAACTTCCTGATGCCGCCGGAGGCATTGATCAGCCTGACCACATGTTCGAAGGCCGGTTGGCCCTGCTTGCCGGCCGTGGACATGCCGCCGCTCATCGGCTGGAGCATGCCGATCTTGATCGGCCGCGGCTGGGCGCGGATGGCCGGCGCGGCGACAAACGCCAGCGAGGCCCCGGTGGCTGCATGCAGCAGGGTCCGGCGCGTGAAGCGACGTGTCATCTCTTCATCTCCTCGAGCGTCGCTCTGTGATCAGCGCGCGGTGACGACGGGCGCGCGCGTGGCGAATTGCGCGGGGTGAACCACCTGCAGGACCTTGTCGGCATCCCATTGCACCACCAGGGTCGAGGCGTCGCGGGCGAGCCGGTCCTCGGCGAAGGCGACGCCGCCGGCGCGCGGCAGGATCATGGCGGGATGGCCATAGGGCAGTTCGAGTTGTCCGAGCGTATCCGTCAGCTTCTGCGGATCGACGGAAGCCGCCTTTTCCAGCGTCTCCTTGATCACCAGCATGGCCTGGGCGGCGAAGATCGAGAACTGGCCGAGACCGTGTTTCAGGCGCGGCAACTGCTTCGCCTGGTCGGCGATCGCGGTCAGCGCCTCGATCTTCAGGCTGGGCGCATAAAGCGCCAGGCCGAACGTGTTGCGGGGCAGCACCCTGGCGGCGATGTCCGGCCCGAGATCGGTCCAGACCGAGGGATCCGACACGCCGAGATTGCTGACGAAGATGCCGTCGAAATATTGCAGGTCGAAGCGGGCGCGCTGCAACAGCAGCAATTCGCGCTGGGTCTGCAGGCCGACCACCACGTCGGGCCGGAGTGAGCGGATCTTCAGCATGGCGGCGCCGAGATCCTGCGCCTTCGTGTCGAGCGGCACGTCGCCGACCACTTCGAAGCCACGGGCTTTCAGCTTGGCGGTGAGGAAGCCGGTAATCTGCTGGCCGGCCTCGTAGTTCGACGAGGCGGTGACCACGCGCTGCGTCTTGGCGCCGTGGTCTTTGCGCAAGGCTTCCAGGAACTGCACCATGGTCTCAGCATAACCGCGGTCATAAGGCAGGCCGAAAGAGAACAAATAGGGCGAGCGGCTGGTGCCCGAGACGAACGAGATCATCGGCACTTTCAGCTCGTCGAGCGCCGGGCTGACGGCAAGCGCCTCATGGGTGATGATGGCGCCGGCCAGGATCGCCACCTTCTCCTGGGTGACCAGCCGGCGGGCTTCGTTGGCGGCGCGCGCCGGCGAGCCGCTATTGTCGGCCAGCACGACCTCAAGTTTCGCGCCGCCGAGGCTCTTGATGCCGCCGGCCGCGTTGATATTGCCGGCGATCATCTCGACCACCGGCTGGGTTTCCTGGCCATAGGCCGAGAGCGGTCCGCTCATCGGCTGGATCAGACCGATGCGCACGGCCGGCCCCTGGGCCCGGACGGCGGGCGCGGCCAACGGCACCAGGGCCGCGGCGGCGCTCATCTTGAGAGCGGTTCGACGGGTCGTCAGAATCACGGATCAGTCCTCCCATGGACGGCAGGGGCCTCTGCGGGCCCTCTGTCAGATCGCTGCGAAATTCGGTTTTCGTTTCTCCAGGAACGCCTGGACACCCTCGGCGAATTCGGTGCCGCCGAAGGCAATGGCCTGGGCCATGGCTTCCTTTTCCAGGAAAGCCGGGAAGGTCGGGCCCATGGCCTCGTTGAGCAGCATCTTGGTCAGGCCGAGCGAGAGGGCGGGGCCGGCGGCGATCTGTTCGGCCATCGCCATGGCCTCGTCGCGCAGGCCGGCCGGGGGAACGCTGCGCAGGGCGAGCCCGAGCGTCACGGCCTCTGCCGCCGTGACGCGGCGATTGGTCAGCAGCAGTTCGCGCGCCCGCTGCATGCCGATCACCCGCGGCAAGGTGAAGGCAAGGCCGAGATCGGGCGCGGCGCCGATATTGGGGAAGCCGGCGCGAAACGAGGCTTCTTCCGAAACCAGCACCAGATCGCACAGCATGGCGAGCGAAAAGCCGGCGCCGGCCGCGGCCCCGTTGACCGCGGCGATGACAGGCGTCTTGCCGGTGACGAGCTGCTCGACCCAGGCATAGCTCTGCTGCATGCGGGCGAACACCGAGGGGGCGCGCCGGTCGGTCATGTTGCGCAGGTCGCCGCCGGCGCAAAAGGCGTTGCCGGTGCCGGTAATGACCAGGCAGCGCACCGCGGGATCGGCGGTCAGCGCCGGGATATGGGCGCTCAGGCCGGCTTTGATGTCGGGACTGATCGCATTCATCGTTTCAGGCTGATTGAGCCGGACGAGCGCCACCGCGCCGCGCTTTTCGACCACCACCGCGTCCACGGCAATCTCCATATGCAGAAATCGATTTTGCATCGTCACCGATGTCCGCCACACTGTCCATCGGTCGAAAGGCCATAATTGCAAAATTCGATTTCGCATTGCGGTACGAAGGGGCCTGTGAAATCATGGCCTCAATCAAAACAATAGGTTCGGGAGATGCGCCAATCATGGGTCTGACGCAGTGGCTAACGCATGGCGGCCGGCAGCGCGCCGACGAGACTGCCCTGGTCTTCGGCGACAAGCGCTATAGCTGGCGGCAGTTCGAGGACCGGGTGAGCCGGCTGGCCGCGGTGCTGCGCGACAGCGGGGTCGGCGCCGGCGACCGGGTGGCGATGCTCGCCAACAGCAGCCATCGCTATATCGAATATTACTACGCCGCGCTCTGGGCCGGCGGCATCATGGTGCCCTTGAACACCCGGCTGGCGCTACCCGAAATCATCGAGCAGGCGCGCGATTCCGAACCGGTCGTGCTGATCGTCGACGAGAGTTTCACGGCCCAGGCCGGCCCGCTGACGGCCGCCGCGCCGTCGTTCCGCCATGTCATCTACGCTGGCGACGATCCGGCGCCGGCGGGCATGATCGGCTATGAGGCGGCGCTGGCCGCGGCGATCCCCATGGCCGATGCCGGGCGCGGCGGCGACGACGTCGCCTGCCTGTTTTATACCGGCGGCACCACCGGCCGGGCCAAGGGCGTGATGCTCAGCCATGCCAACCTGATCGCCAATGCCCGGAACACCCTGACGCTGACCGGTTTCGACGAAACCCTGGTGCACCTGCATGCCGGGCCCTTGTTCCACCTCGCCGCCGGCGGCCGGGTGTTCGCCACCACCATTGCCGGTGGACGCCACGTGGTGGCGCCGCGCTTCACGCCGGAGGACGCACTGCAGATCATCCAGCGCGAGCGCATCACCACCGCCACCTTCGTGCCGACCATGCTCGGCATGATCCTGCAAATGCCCGATTTCGACAGCTACGACCTGTCGAGCCTCAACCGCATCACCTATGGCGCCTCGCCCATGCCGGAAGCGCTGCTGCGCGAGGGTCTGGCGCGCTTTCCCGGCGTCGCCTTCGCCCAGTCCTACGGCATGACCGAGCTGTCGCCGATGGCGACCTTCCTGCCGCCGGAGGAGCATCGGCTCGACGGCGATACCAAGCGGCTGCGCTCGGCCGGCCGTGCCGTGCCCGGCGTCGAGGTGAGAGTGGTCGACGAGGCCGACAATTCCTTGCCGGTCGGCAAGGTCGGCGAGATCGTGGCGCGCGGGCCGACCGTCATGAAGGGATATTGGCGCCAGCCCGAACTGACCGCCATCGCGCTGCGCGGCGGCTGGATGCATACCGGCGATGCCGGCTATTTCGACGAGGATGGTTTTCTCTATGTCGTCGACCGGACCAAGGACATGATCGTCTCGGGTGGCGAGAACGTCTATTCGACCGAGGTCGAGAATGCCATTTGCCGGCATCCGGCGGTGGCGCAATGCGCCGTCATCGGCATTCCCGACGCCAAATGGGGCGAGGCGGTGCATGCCATCGTCGTGCCGCGCGCCGGCAAGGAGGTCGACGCGGCGTCGGTGATGCGCCACTGCCGCGAGCTGATCGCGGCCTATAAATGCCCGCGCAGTGTCGACGTGCAGCGCGATCCTCTGCCGCTGTCGAGCGTCAACAAGATCAACAAGGCCGTGTTGCGGGCGCCGTTCTGGGCCGGCCGCGACCGGCAAGTGAACTGACGGGCAGGGGGAGCGTCATGAAACTGAGGACAGGCCTGGTCAGCGGCGACCGTCACGTGCCGGTTGCCGAACTCGACGAGCGGGTGCGCCGCGCGGCCGTCGGTTTCGCAGGCCTCGGGATCGGCGCGGGCGATACAGTCGCGCTGATGCTGCGCAACGATTTCGCCTTCATCGAAGCGACCAGCGCGGCCCAGCGGCTCGGCGCCTACGCGGTGCCGATCAACTGGCATTTCAAGGCCGAGGAGGTGCGCCACATCCTGGACGACAGCGCCGCGCGCGTGCTGGTCGTCCATGCCGACCTGCTGGCCGAGATCGCGAGCGGCGTGTCCGCCGGCGTGAAGGTACTGGTGGTCGAGACGCCGCCCGAGATCATCGAGGCCTATCGCATCGCGCCGGCCAGGGCCGCCATGCCCGATGGCGTCGAGCGCTGGGAGCAATGGCTGACGGCGCAGGATCCGGCGCTGGCGCAGCCAACACGCTCGAGCGAGAGCATGATCTATACCTCGGGCACGACGGGGCGGCCCAAGGCCGTCCGGCGCCAGTTGCCGACTCCCGAACAGGCCGCCAAGGTCATCGCCATGCGCACGCTGGTCTACGGCCTGGAGCCGGGCATGCGTACCGCGATGAGCGCGCCGATGTACCATTCCGCGCCCAACAGCTATTCGATGAACGCCGTGCGCCAGGGTGGGCTGGTGATCCTCTTGCCGCGCTTCGATCCCGAGCAATTGCTCGAGACCATCGAGCGCGAGCGGCTGACCCACATGTTCATGGTGCCGACCATGTTCGTGCGGCTCACCAAGCTGCCGGCGGCGGTCAGGGCCCGCTACGACATCTCGTCGATGCGCTTCATCATCCATGCCGGCTCGCCATGCCCGCCCGATGTCAAGGATGCCATGATCGACTGGTTCGGTCCGATCGTTCACGAGTTCTACGGCGGCACCGAATCCGGGCCGGCGGTCTATTGCACGGCAGACGAATGGCTCGCCCATCGCGGTACGGTCGGCAAGGCGATCGACGAGACCACGGTCGAGGTGATCACCGATGACGGGCGGGTGGCGAAGACCGGCGAGACCGGCGAAATCTTCATGCGCATCCACTATTATCCCGAGTTCACCTATCACAACCAGGATGAGAAGCGCCGCGAGATCGATCGGGACGGGCTGATCACCTGCGGCGACGTCGGCTATTTCGACGAGGACGGCTTTCTCTACATTTGCGACCGCAAGCGCGACATGGTCATTGTCGGCGGGGTCAATGTCTATCCGGCGGAGATCGAGGCGGCGCTCGCCGCCATGCCCGGGGTGCGCGACTGCGCGGTGTTCGGGGTGCCCGATGCCGAATATGGCGAGGCGCTGATGGCGCTGGTGCAGCCCTTGGAGGCGGGCACGGTCGCCGTCGATGCGGTGCGGGCCTATCTCAAGGAACGGATCGCCGACTACAAGGTGCCGCGGCTGATCGAGTTCCGCGACGAGCTGCCGCGCGAGGATTCCGGCAAGATCTTCAAGCGGGTGCTGCGCGAACCCTATTGGCGCGACGCCAAGCGGGCGGTGTAGGGGGCAGGACAGGGCGGAATTGACCCTCTCCCTTTGGGAGAGGGTTGATTTCGCAGCGCTTTTCGAAGTCGCGTGGTTGCCTGAAACCAGCCGCCCCAAAAAAATCTCGTCCACCCTGTCGGTTCACCTCCCGCCCGTTCGTCCTCTGGCCAGTGCCAACCAGAGGAGACGTGCATGCCCTATGTCGATGGTTTCGTGGTTCCCGTGCCGAAGCAGAATATCGAGAGCTATAAGGAGCTGGCGCGCCTGGCCGGCAAGGTCTGGAAGGAACATGGCGCACTCGCCTATGTCGAATGCATCGGCGACGACGTTCCCTATGGCCAACTGACGTCGTTCCCGCGCGCGGTGCAGGCCAAGGACGACGAAGTGGTGGTGTTTTCCTGGGTCGTCTACGAAACGCGCGCCAGGCGCGACGAGATCATGGCCAAGGTGATGGCCGATCCGCGCCTGAAGGAGAGCATGACGAACGCGCCGTTCGACGGCAAACGCGCGATCTTCGGCGGTTTCGAGAGCTTCCTGCAGCTGTAGCGGTGCATGGAGCCCGGCTGGCCATCAAGGCCGGCCGGGGACCGGCCCCTGGTTCCGGGCCGGCTCGTGTCCTATTTGCGCGGGCTGCGGGCCGTCATGTCGCCGCCGAGCAGGGCGATGATCTTGCGCGCGGCATCGGCGACCATCGGGCCGACTTCCGCGGTGATATATTCGGGCGAGGCGAGATAGGCCGGCCCGCCGATGCTGAGCGCGTAGAAGCCACGGCCGTCGGGGATCGGGATCGCGGCCGCGGCGCCATTGATGTCCTTCTGCCCGCCGATCGAGATGCAGAAGCCCCGGTCCTCGATCTCCTTGATGCTGCGCTCGATCGAGCGGCGCATGCTCGGCCATTCATCGCCGAACTGGCCGCGCAGGTCCTCGAAGATGGCGGCGCGTTCGCCCTCGCTCACCACGGCGAGATAGGCCCGGCCCATGGCGGTATTGGCGATCGGCATGCGCGCGCCGGGCGATAGCCTGAGGCCGACCAGCGCCTGACCTTCGCAGGTCTCGATATTCAGCATCATCAGCTTGTCGCGCAGCGCCAGGGCCGCGGTCAGGTTGGTCGCGTTGGCGAGCTCCTGCATGAAGGGGCGGGCGACGCGCCGGACGTCGAGATTGGAGAGTGCGGCATAACCGAGCGACAGGGTGGCGCCGCCGAGTTCGTACTGGCTGAGCCGCTGGTTGTAGTTGAGATAGCCGAGCTGGGTCAGGGTGTGGGTGATGCGCGAAATGGTCGGCTTGGGCAGGCCGGTGCGCTCCGCCAGTTCCTGGTTGCCGAGGCGGCCTTCGCCGCGCCGGAACGCGGCGAGCACGTCGAGGCCGCGGGCGAGCGCGGTGACGAACTGGCGGTCGCCGGTTTCCGGTCCGTCGAGGTCGTCCTCGGCACGGGCGCGCGGCCGCCGGATGGCGTGGCGCGAGGCGGCGCGCGCCGGCGCGGCGGCGACCTCGGCAAGCGCCGGCACGGCCTGGACGACCTTGGCCTTGGGGCCGGCCTTGGCGGCCTGCGCGGCGCGCGCGGCCGGCTTTTCCTTGGCGGGAGCCTTGGCCTTCACCCGATCCTTGGCTTTCGCCCGATCCTGGGCCCGATCTTTGGCCGGCGCCTGGGCCAGCGCTTTGGCCGGAGACGGGGAGCGCGGCTTGGAGCTTGGGCGCGGCATCTCAGTTCTTCCTCATGTTGGCGCGGTGCCTGGGCGTCCGGATGGTCATGCGAAGCCTCATGTCGCCATGAGCGAAATTGCCGTGGATCGATGGCGAGACCGTCGTTTCAGACAGATCTCGCCGCGAGATCTATTGACTTCGACGCCATGCCACAAGTCCGCCCATTGTCTCATTGGCCACATTCGCATTTCGTATTGCAGAAATCAATTCCGCATGTCTTAGCTTGGTGAAGGGCGCGACCGGCCGGCCCGGGCAGGCGCCGACGCCAATCACAAGACAAGGGAGCAAGCATGCCGATCGATCGCGAACAGCTGTTGAACTGGCCGTTCAAGGATGTCGAACAGACCTATAGCGAGCGCGACACCATGCTCTACGCGCTGGGTGTCGGCCTCGGCGCCGATCCGCTGGACGAGGCGCAGCTGCCCTTCGTCTACGAGGGCGGGCTGAAGGCCCTGCCGACCATGTCGGTGGTGCTCGGCTATCCCGGCTTCTGGCTGAGCGACCCGGCGACCGGCGTCGACTGGAAGCGCCTGCTGCATGGCGAGCAGGAGCTGGAGGTGTTCAAGCCGCTGCCCGCCGCGGGCACGGTGATCGGCCGCACCCGGGTGGTCGATGTCATTGACAAGGGCAAGGACAAGGGCGCGCTCGTCATCAGCGAGCGCGACATCGTCGACAAGGCGAGCGGCAAGCTCCTGACCCGCCTGTCGTCGACCTCGTTCCTGCGCGGCGACGGCGGCTTCGGCGGGCCCTCGGGGCCGGTCACGGCCCCCCATGTCCTGCCCGAGCGGGCACCGGACCAGACGGTCAGCCTTGCGACCCTGCCGCAGGCCGCCCTGATCTACCGCCTGTCGGGCGACTACAACCCGCTGCATGCCGATCCGAAAGTGGCGCGCGCCGGCGGCTTCGACCGGCCGATCCTGCACGGGCTCTGCACCTTCGGGGTCGCCGGCCACGCGCTGCTCAAGGCGGTCTGCAACTATCAACCGGATCTCCTGCGCAAGCTCCGGGTCCGTTTCACCGCGCCGGTCTATCCGGGCGAGACGATCCGCACCGAGATCTGGCGCGACGGCCCAGTCGTGTCGTTCCGCTGCCTGGTGGAAGAGCGCAATCTCGTGGTGCTGAGCAACGGCCGCGCGGACCTCGCGGTCTGAGCCGGCCGCGGGCCGGCTCAACCGATGCCTTCGCGCGGCCCGCAGCGCGGCGCGAAGGCCGGGCGAACGGCTTGCCGCGGGGCGGCGTCCGCATCGGCGGTGCCGGCTCGTGGCGACGGACCCATTCGGGTCTTTACCGGATTTTATTCCTCTTCGAGATGCGGCAAGGCTTGAGACGGTGAAGTCTCGGGTCCCGCCGTCGTCGGCGGCCCGCTTCTCGAGGGTGGTGCGCCGTTATGCTCCACTTCGCCATGGCCTGTCTTTCGACCTGCAAGCATGGGAAGGGGTGGGCCAGTGAGCGATGCCGCGCCAGATTTCATGGCAGCCCTGGGGGCGCTCGCGGCGCGCTGGGTATCGCCTGATCTGGCGGGCGATTTTGGAGGGCTTGTCACCCTCATTCGCAAAATGCCCTATCCAGGTCAGATCGGCGATGCCCAGCGATTGTCCGCTGTGTACCAGATCCTGGGGCGGTACATGACCTACACGCCGCCGCGTGGTCTTGCACGACCTTCGGTCCATGACGCGGAGCAGTGGGTTCGAACGAGCATCGCCGCACGCATCGAGTCCACTTTTCATTACTTGCCGGAGGATTTCGACTTCCCGCTGGCACGGGATGATCTGGAACGGCTGCTCGGCCCTTATCTCACGTGGCTCGGATCGGAAGCCGAGGATTACCACGTCGATGAGATCCTTCATGGGGCGGCCATAACCGGCAATGTGGTCGGTTCGGTGCTGAAGACCGTCGGCAAGCACCTGGAAGTCGTCGGCAGGCGCGACGAGGGCTGGACCGACGGAATCGACGAGGCATTCGGGCTTCATTACCGCTTCGACCCGCAGTGGCTTTGGGGCTGGGCCGAGCGGGGGCCGGAACTGACCAGGCTGCTGGAACACCGTCATGAAATGGTGCGCGCGAACGCGGCCAGATTCTTCGGGATCAAGATCGCCGACGCCATCGAGGCGCCGGATGCAGAGGAAAACAAGGGCGTTCCCTCATTGGCCGATGCTTTCGAGCTGATTGCACGCCAGGAGGCGAGCCTTGGAAACGTTGCCTGCGGTTTCATTGATGGATTGGGTAGCTTCGAAGAAAATCGCAGGCCATTCGGACCGGGCCCGGACGTGAAGGGGCGAATGGAGAAGCTCGGGTTCGATTTTCGCGCCTGGGCCCTGGAGATCTGCAGAACGGATCCGGAGGCGCGGCGTAGTGCGCCCAATGCGTTCCCATGGTCGACGCACGTTCGAGAATTCTTCCGCGCCGATCCGGATGCGGTCAGGCAGTTGATCGCCATGGGCCAGGGGCGACTCGCATTCATGACGGCCAGCGTCGAGCCGTCCGAGGCGATGATGCCGATGATCGTGCGGCTCGCCATTGGCGATGATCCGGAGCTTGCTCGCGACGCCCGGAATTTCCTGCGCCAGCTCCAGAACGGTTGAGCGCTGCCTGGGCCCCTATCGAAGCCGGGCGAGCCAGATCGTATGGCCGCCGCAGGTCGGATCCTCGGCGACATGCGTGACGACATCGAAGCCGTTGTCGTCGAGCAATTGCCGGTATTCGGCAGGGTCCAGGCTGCCGTGATAGAGCGGCTTGCCTTGGAACGAACCGATAGCCTCGCCATGGGCCGGGCCGCTGGTGAACATCAGCGCCGCGTTTTCGGCGGCGTGAGCCCGGAACACTGGGAACATGCGGCGCTGGTCGTCATAAGCGAGGTGAAAGAAGCTGTCCCAGGCGAGCAAACCGTGGAAGCGCCGGCCGAGTGCCATGGCGCGCATATCCGACGTCAGCCAGTCATGGTCCGGGAAGCGGCTCCGGCACATCTCGATCAAGGACGGCGAAGCGTCGATGCCCGTGACGCGGTGGCCCTTCTCGATGCAGTAGCGCGCCATGGGTTCGGCGGCACCGCAGCCGATGTCGAGGATGGCGGCGGGTGTCGCGGGCAGGGCCGCGAGAAAGCGGTCGAGCCAGGCGGCTTCGAGCAAGCCGCGTCCGCGGCCTCGATCCCAGTCCAGCGCGTGATGCTCGTAGAGTTCTATGATCTGGTCGGCAGGTGAGGGCACGGTGGAACTCTCAAGCTACGGCACGGCGCGACTTGTGCTCCGCGCATCGAAACAGTCATCCTTGGGCACCGGCTTAGAGAGCGACGCGGTCGATTTTGCGGCGGCGCGCGTTGACGCCGGCACGCGCCGGGAGGCCACGCTTCGCCGGCGCAACAGGAGAGAACGACCATGCCGCCTGCCGCGCCGGTTCACCCGATCGATCCGGATTTCGACCGCTTCGATGAGCTGAAGGCGCTCATCCACGAGGCCTTCGCCTCTATGGAGGGCGTCGTCGATCCTCCGGCATCCGGGCTGCGGCTTACCGTTGAGGAATTGCGCGCCAAGGCCCGGGCCGAGACCGGATTGATCGTCTATGACGGCGACCGCATCGTCGGCTGCGCCTTCCTCGCCGAGAGGCATGACCATCTCTATCTCGGCAAGCTAGCCGTCGCGCCCGACCAGCAAGGCCGCGGGATCGGCCGGGCGCTGGTGCGCCATGCCGAGGGGCTGGCGATAGCGGCCGGAAAGCCGGCGATCCAGCTGCAGACGCGCATTGAACTGACGGGCAATCACGCTGCTTTCAGCCGCATGGGTTTCGTCAGGACGGGCGAGACCGCGCATCCCGGTTACGACCGCCCGACCTCGGTCACCATGCGCAAGACGCTTGCGGCCGGCGCCGGTTGAGCCGCTATGACAGCACCAGCCCCAGGCTGAGCAGGCCGAGCGCGATGACGCTGAACACGCCGTTCCAGCGCGGGCCGACCTCCATCGGCGACCGCTCGATCAGCGGCGCGACCATCAGCACGGAATTGCTCAGGGGCGCGACGCCGACCGACAGGGCCCAGCCGCCGGCGAGCGCCACGGCGACGCGGATCGGTTCGAGGCCTGGCAGGCTCGCCTGGCCGAGCGCGGAGGCGAACAGCGCGACCGTCACCATCGGAGTGAGGCCGACAAGGGCGAGGCCGACGACCAGCCAGAGCAGAACGACGAGGAACAGCCCGGAATGGCCGGCGAACTGGCCGACCAGCCAGGGTGCGGCGCCGGCCGGGATCAGGTCGAGCGCGGCGGCGCTGATGAGGCCGGAGGCGGCGAACAGCACGGTCTCGTTGCGCGCCGCAGGGAAGCTGCGACGGGCGGCTCCGGCGATCCGGTCGACCGCGCCGACGACGGCCTTGAGCCCGCGTACGCCGCGGCCTCGCCACTGCACCGAAGCCCAGGCGAAAGTATAGAGCGGGATCACCAGCATGGTGGCGAGCTGCAGGCTCGAGCCGATCAGCCAGGCGGTGCCGACACAGAGCACGGTCAGGCCGAGGATGAGCAGGCCGAGGCCGAGAACCGCCGTCCAGGGGCCGGGATCGGTCTCCGCCGCCAAGGTCGTGCGCGGCCGGAACTGCACGCGGTCGACCACCCAGCCGAGCACGATGAAGGCGGAGGCGAGCGCCAGGCCGACCGGGGCGACGTCGATCCAGTGCAAGGCCGGGTTCGATTGCAGGATGGCGATCAGCGCGATCGAGGTCGGCGACCACAGGGGCATGGTGATGAAGCCGCGCATGACGGCGGTCACCATGCGCCGCTCGCGAATGTCGTGGACGCGCGCGTCGGTCGTGGTGTTCGACTGCTTGATCATGGTGGTCAGCAGGGTCAGCGCGCCGAAGCTCAGCAGCAATCCGATGAGATGGCCGCCCCAGGTCAGCGCCCAGTAGCGCCGGCCGGGCGGCTGGTTGACCAGGTAGCGGCTCGCCCGCAGCATCAGCGGCGAGGTCACGGCGGCCTCGCGCAGCAGCGCCATGGCGACCGGAAAGGCCGAGAAGAACGCGGCGCGGCCGACGGCCTCGACCGCCGGCTGGGCGTTGCCGCGGCTGATCACGGCCGCCACGACGGTCAACACGCCGATGCCGATGAGCAGGCGGGGCATGGCGCGGATGCCGGGCCATTCCCAGGCCGCATAGAGCGCAAGGGCGAGGCCCGCCGGGATGAGCCAAAGGGTCTGGCCGGTCAGCCCCTGCGCCACCACCGCGACCAGCACCAGGGCGAGCGCCGTGGCCGGGACCGGGCTCGGTGCGGGAAGGGCCGTCAAGCTGCCGTCAATCGCCATTCCGAGGTCAGGGCTCCCGCCGTCTTGCATGGTTTCGGCGGATCTTCCCCGACCAGGGACAACAACCGGTTGACGGCGCGACATTGCGTCGCTGCCATGGGGGCGTCAAGTTTGCGAAATCGCGTTTCGCATATTCCCAACGGCCTATTGCGGAGGCTCCGGGCGCTCTGTAGCATCGGTAAAAATAGCGATGGCGAAAAGCCGTTTCGCGGCGTGAGGCGCGGCGGGGGTCGCGACCGGGAGGACATGATGCATTCACCGCTCGCCGACGTGCGCGTCGTCGATCTCTCCGAGCTTTTGCCGGGTCCCTATGCAACGCAGTTGCTCGGCGACCTGGGCGCGACCGTGATCAAGGTCGAGCGGCCGGCGGGCGACAATGCGCGGGCCATGCTTCCCGGCCTGTTCGCGGCGGTCAATCGCGGCAAGCAGAGCGTCGTCATCGACCTGAAGTCGGAAGCCGGACGTCGGCAGTTCCGCGAGCTGGTCGCCGGCGCCGACGTGATGGTGGAGGGCTTCCGGCCGGGCGTCGCGCAGCGCCTCGGCGTCGATTATGCAAGCCTTGCCGAGCTCAACCCGCGGCTGATCTACGCGTCCCTGACCGGTTATGGCCAGGTCGGCGCCATGGCCGACCAGCCGGGCCACGACCTCAACTATCTCGCCGCCAGCGGCGTGCTCGGCCTGATGCCGCCGCCGGAGCCCGGGCGCCCGCACGGCATCGGCCTGCCGGTCGGCGATCTCGCCGGCAGCATGTTCGCCGTCGTCTCGGTGCTGGCCGCCCTGATGCAGCGCCAGCGCAGCGGGCGGGGCCAATATCTCGACGTGTCGATCACCGATGCGCTCAGCCACTGGATGACGCCGAGGCTCGGCATGATCCTGCATGACGGCGCCGGCCAGATGCACCAGCGGCCGGGCTATGGCCTGTTCGCCTGCGCCGACGGCCGCATCCTGGTGCTCGCCGCCATGGAGGATCACTTCTGGAAGCGCCTGGTCGACCTGCTCGACCTCGCCGAATTCGCCGGTCCGGACTTCGCCACCTACCGGCAAAGGCAGGCGCGCTTCGAGACGATCAAGGCCAGGCTCGACCAGGAGTTCCTGGCGCAGCCGCTCGCCGGCTGGCTGCGGCAGCTGCAGGCACACGATATTCCGGCCAATGGCCTGACCATGCCCGAAGAGGCGCTCGACGACCCCGCGGGACGGGTGATCGGGCGCGCCGGCAAGGACCTGATCGCACGGTTTCCGGTGCCCATGCAGGCCTTGCCGCCGGACGAACGCCGGTCGCCGGCTCTCGGCGCGCATGATCTGAAGATCGACAGGGCCATGGCGGCCGAGGTTGAGGCGCGGTCGTGACGCGCGGCGAGGGTGGAGTGATCGACATGAGCGGTTCGAAAATGCCGGGCGTGCAACGCCGGACCTTCCTCGGTGGTGCCGCGGCGACCGCCGCCGCCCTGTCGCTGCCGGCGATCGTCCGGGCCCAGGGCACGCCGACCATCAAGGTCGGCATGATCCAGCCGATGAGCGGCAACCTCTCGGCCTATGCCACCGAAGGACAGCCGGTGTTCGACTACGTGATCCGCAAGATCAACGAGGAGGGCGGCATCAAGAGCCTGGGCGGCGCGAAAATCGAGATCGTGCTGGCCGACGACGCCAGCCAGCCGGCCCGCACCGCGGCGGAAGCGCGGCGCCTGGTCACCGAGCGGCAGGTGTCCATGCTGGTCGGCAGCATCCTGTCGGCGCAAATGCTGGCGCTGACGCCGGTCGTCGACGAATTGCAGATCCCGACCTTGTCGATCTGGGCGGGGGCGGCCCGCTCGAACCACATGTTCTCGCTCGGTTTTCCCTATGACAAGGGTTATGCCGAGACGCTCGCGGCCTTCATCCGGCAATTGGCCAAGGAGCCGGCTTTCCGGGTCAAGACCGCGGTCATGGCCTATTCGAATTACGAGGCCGGCCAGCAGGTCAACAATTTCCTGAAACCCAAGCTCCTGGCCGCCGGCCTGCAGATCATCGGCGACGTGCCGCTGGATACCAAGGCGCAGGACCAGACCGCGGCGATGGTGCGCATCCGCTCGTTCAAGCCGGACGTGGTCACCGGCCTGGTCACGCCGCGCGACGGCATCCTGCTGCACCAGGCCCGGTTCAACCTGAACTATCACGACAGCCTGTTCATCGGCGGCACCGGCGGCTATTCCGACTTCTCGTTGTGGAAGGAGCTCGGCCAGGACATCGGCGCCTCCGTGCTCACCCGCAACACCTTCGGCATGACCGGCTTCAGCCCGGGCGCCAAGCTCGAGTCCATGCAGCAGATCGTCCGCGAATTGCGCGCGGCGGAGCTGAAGGTCGAGATCGGCCAGTCGGCGATCCAGGCGGCACAGGCGGCCCGCGTGCTGCAGCATGCGTTGGAGGCGGCCGGCAGCCTCGACCGCGCGGCGCTGATCAAGGGCCTGAAGGCGGTCGATATCCCCTTCGGCCACCCGCACCTCTATCTGGCGCGGCCCCAGGGCCTGAAATTCGGCGAAGACCGCATGCCGGCCGACAGCACCGCGCTGATGATCCAGTGGCTCGCCAACCAGCAGCAGCAAGTGGTGTTCCCGGCGCAGTTCGGCGACGTCACGCCGCGCGCCCGCGCCTGACCGGACGCGCCGGCGGCCCGGTCGCGGGCCGCTTGCCCGCCTCCTCTCTCCAGCAACAGGCTTCCTCGTGGCTATCCTAGACGTTGACAATGTCAGCAAGCGGTTCGGCGGCCTGAAGGCCGTTTCGGATGTCAGCTTCTCCGTCGAGCCGGCGGAAATCCTCGGCATTATCGGCCCGAACGGCGCCGGCAAGACCACCCTGTTCGGCCTGATCTCGGGTTTCCTGCCGCCGAGCGCCGGCGACGTGCGCTTCAAGGGCGAGTCCATCGTCGGCCTGCCGCCGCATCGCGTGGCCAGGCTCGGCCTGTCGCGCAGCTTCCAGATCGTCCAGGTCTTCGCCGCGATGAGCGTGCTCGACGTGGTGACCACGGCGGCGCTGCTGCGTCATCCCATGCGCGAGGCGATCAAGCGCGCCACCGCCGTGCTCGAACGGGTCGGCCTGAAGGAAAAGGCCGAGGAGACGCCGGGCTCGCTGTCGCTGCAGGACAAGAAGCTGCTCGAGCTCGCCAAGTGCCTGGCCACCGAACCGCAGATGATCCTGCTTGACGAGGTGATGGCCGGGCTGACGCTCGGCGAGGCGCAGGTACCGCTCGCCATCATCCGTGACCTGCGCTCGTCGGGCATCACCTTCGTCATGGTCGAGCATGTCATGCCTGTGATCATGAACACGGCCGACCGGCTGGTGGTGCTGAATTTCGGCGAGCAGGTGGCCGCCGGCACCCCCGACGAGATCGTCGCCAACGAGCGTGTCCGCGAGGCCTATTTCGGTGACGATTCCCATGCTTGAGGTCCGTTCCATCACCGCCGGCTATGACGGCAGCACCGCGCTCGACGATGTCTCGATCGAGATCAGGGACGGCGAGCTGGTCGGCCTGCTCGGCGCCAACAATGCCGGCAAGAGCACGCTGATCAATTGCCTGTCCGGCATCGTCAAGCCGCGCTCCGGCTCGATCCATTTCGAGGGCGAGGACATTTCCGGCCTCGCCCCGCACGAGGTGGTCGAGCGCGGCATCATCCAGGTGCCCGAGGGGCGGCTGGTGTTTCCGCAGATGAGCGTGCGCGAGAACCTGCTGATGGGCGGCGTCGGCCGCCAGGCGCGCGCCCTGCGTGGCGAACGCATGGACAAGGTGCTGGCCACCTTTCCGCGCCTGCAGGAGCGGCTTGCCCAGGATGCCGGCACCTTGTCGGGCGGCGAGCAGCAGATGCTGGCGATCGGCCGCGGCATGATGGCCGGCGCCCGGGTGCTGATGCTCGACGAGCCCTCGCTCGGCCTGTCGCCTTTGTTCGTCCAATATATCTTCGAGACGATCCGCGCGCTGCATGACGGCGGGCTGACCATCCTGCTGGTCGAGCAGAACTCCAACCTGACATTCCGCCACGCCTCGCGCTGCTACGTCCTGGAGCGCGGCCGGGTCGCCATTCACGGCCCGAGCAGCGTGGTCAAGGACGACCCCGCCACTCGCAAGGCCTATCTCGGTCTCTGAACGGAAACCGCACCATGGATACGGACATTCTCCTGCAAGCCATCGTTCAGGGCCTGTTGATCGGCAGCACCTATGGCACCGTCGCCCTGGGTCTCGGCCTGATCTACAGCGTGTCGGGCGTGGTCAACTTCTCCCATGGCGACTTTCTCTCGCTCGCCATGTTCATCAGCTACGCGCTTTACGCCGCCTTCGCGCTCGACCCCTATGTCTCGGTCCTCATCACCTTCCCGGTGCTGGCGATCTCGGGCGGCCTCGTCTACTGGACGCTGATCCGGCCGGTGATCTCGGGCCATCTCCTGATGATCATCCAGCTCACCCTCGGCCTCAACCTGATGCTGCAGAACGGCATGCTGATGGTGTTCGGCGGCCAGCCCCTGCGCGTGCCCTCGATCATGGAAACCAAGCTCCTGATCATGGGCGACGTGATCATGCGCTGGCCGCTGGTGATTGCCTTCTGCGCCTCCATCGTGCTGGCCGGCCTGTTGTTCCTGATGCTCAGCCGCACCGATTTCGGCCGCAGCATCCGCGCCGTGCACCAGAATCCCAAGGCGGCGGCGCTGATGGGCGTCAACGTGGCGCGCGTGCGGATCCTGGTCTTCGCGCTGGGCATCGGCTTGCTCGCCATCGCCGGCGCGCTGCTGTTGCCGGGCACGCCTCTGCATCCGAGCATGGGGCTGCGCTACACGGTCATCACGCTCCTGACGCTGGTGCTCGGCGGCATGACCAATTTCGTCGGCATCCTGCTCGGCGGCCTGGTCATCGGCCTCTCCGAGGCGATCGGCACGATCTATGTCTCGGGCATTCTCGGCATGATCCTGCCCTACCTGATCCTGGTGCTCATCCTTCTGTTCCGCCCTGCCGGCCTGCTCGGGAAAGCCTGACATGAGACCGAATTTCTTCCATGTCGTCTTCTCGCCCCTCTGGTGGCTGGCGATTGCCGCGCTGGCGACCCTGCCGCTCTGGCTGCCGAGCTACTACCTGCATATCGCGACCCTGGCGCTGATCTATGCCGGGCTGGCGGCCGCCTGGAACATCGTCGGCGGGCTGACCGGGCAGATCTCGCTCGCCCATTCGATCTTCGTCGGCATGGGCGCGGTGTTCGCCAGCGCGCTGCTGCTGCAGCTCGGCATCAACCTGTGGGTCGCGGCCGGCATCGCCGCGGCGCTGTCGGCGGCCATGGGGGCGGCGATCGCCTGGATCGACCATCGCTTCCGCCTCGGCCATCTCTCGTTTGCGCTGATCACGCTGGCCTTCGCCGAAATGGCCGAACTGGTCGTGCTCGGCTGGGATTTCGTGGGCGGGGCATCCGGCCAATCGCTGCCGCGCGACGAGGGGCATTTCCTCCTGTTCCAGTTTGGCGGCTCGCATGGCTATTTCTGGCTGGTCATGGCGCTGGCGACGCTGGCGCTGGTGGTCAATCTCGCCATCATCAACGCGCCGCTCGGCTATTTCCTGCGCGCCATCCGCGACAACGAGAATGCCGCCCAGGCGCTCGGCGTCGGCTTGTTGCGCAACAAGATGATGGCCATGGCGATCAGCGCGGTGCTGACCTCGATGATCGGCACGGCCTATGCGCGCTATTCCACCTTCATCGATCCGCACATGTTCGCCTCCCCCGTGCTGACCATCGAGATCGTGCTGTTCGCCACCATTGGCGGGCTCGGCACCGCCTTCGGGCCGATCATCGGCGCCATCCTGCTGGTGCCGCTCGGCGAGATCCTGCGCGGCCATCTCGGCGGCGTGCTGCCGGGCCTGCATTATTTCATCTACGGCACCATCGTCGTGGTGGTCATCCTGGCGCTGCCGCAGGGCATCGGCCCGGCGATCGCCAGGATGGCGCGGCGGTTCAGGGGGGCAAAGCCTGCCGCCGCTCCGCGCGCCAAGACCCTGGCCGAAGGGCAGGGGAGCTGAGGCTTTCCGTCGGGCCGCGGCCCTGAGACAATGCCATGCGCGATACGGCATCGCGCATGGCGGAGGAGTCACGCATGATCGATCTCCATTACTGGCCGACACCCAATGGCTGGAAGATCTCCATCATGCTGGAGGAATGCGGGCTGCCCTACCGGGTGCTGCCGGTGAACATTGGCGCCGGCGACCAGTTCAAGCCGGATTTCCTTGATATCAGCCCGAACAACCGCATGCCGGCCATTGTCGATCATGATCCGCCCGGCGGCGGTGATCCCGTCAGCGTGTTCGAAAGCGGCGCGATCCTCATCTATCTCGCCGAGAAGACCGGCCGGTTCTGCCCCGGCGATCTGCGCGGCCGCCTCAAGGTGACGGAGTGGCTGATGTGGCAAATGGGCGGGCTCGGGCCCATGCTCGGCCAGAACGGCCATTTCAAGCTCTATGCGCCGGACAAGATCGCCTACGCCATCGACCGCTACGGCCGCGAGGCGAATCGCCTCTACGGCGTGCTCGATGCCCAGCTGGCCCGAACCGGGGCTTGCGTCGCCGGCGCTTATTCGATCGCCGACATGGCGATCTTTCCCTGGGTGGTGACGCATAAGCGCCAGGAGATCGCCTTGGAGAGCTTTCCGCATGTCCAGCGCTGGTTCGCCGAACTGCGCGAGCGGCCGGGCGTCAAGGCCGGCATGGCGGTCCGGCGCGATCTCGTTTCCAATGCCGCCGTGGACGATGAAAAAGCGCGCGCGATCCTGTTCGGGAGGCCGTCATGAGCAAGGTTGAGTTCTTCTTCGATCTGTCCAGTCCCTGGACCTATCTCGGCTTTACCAATGTCCAGCCGATCGTCGAGCGATTGGGGGTTCCCATCGTCTGGCGGCCGATCCTGGTCGGTGGCGTGTTCAACGCGGTCAATCAGGAGCTGTACAAGACGCGCGAGAACATGGACACGCCGCGCATGCGCCACGGCACCAAGGTGCTGAAGGACTGGGCGGCCTTCACCGGCGTGACGATGAATTTCCCTTCCGCCCATCACCCCGCCAAGAGCATCCATGCCATGCGCATGGCCTGCGCGCTGGAGGCCGACCAGCCGGCGCTGCAGACTTTCGCCAAGGCCGCCTTCGAGGCCTATTTCGGCCGGGCGGAAAATCTCGACGATCCCGAGGTGCTGATCGCGGCGGCCAATGGCGCGGGGCTGGACGGGGCGGCGATCCGCGCGCGGTCGGTGACCGACGAGATCAAGGCGCGGCTCAGGACCAATACCGACGAGCTGATCGCCCGCGGCGGCTTCGGCTCACCGACGATCTTCGTCGACGGTACCGACATGTATTTCGGCAATGACCAATTGCCGCTGGTCGAGTTCGCGCTGAAGGGTGGGGGAAGGTAGGGACGAAAGTCCCTCCAAGCTTGGCGTCGCCACCGAAAGCGCAGCAAAATCAACCCTCTCCCAAAGGGAGAGGGTGGCGCCGTCAGGCGCCGGGTGAGGGGTCGTCCATCTCCGGATGCGGCGGTGAGCCCGACGCCAGGTCTTGGAATGCGCGTCGTCGGTGGCTGTCGTTCTCGACGCCTACGCCCCTCACCCGGCAGCTGACGCTGCCACCCTCTCCCTTTGGGAGAGGGTTGATTCATCGGCGCTTCTTCTATCGAGGCGCAGCCGCCTCGTACCTCCTCACCCCCTTTGATTGAACCGCCGGCCGACCAGCGCGGAGGCGATGTTGATCTTCTGGATGTCGATGGCGCCGCCCGCGATGCCCCAGCCCCAGGCGTCGCGCATGCGCCGCTCCATGCCGTATTCGCAGGCATAACCGTAGCCGCCCATCAGTTGCATGGCGTCGCCGCAGACGCCGCGCACCATCTCGTTGGCGAAACATTTGGCCATCGAGGCCTCGCGCGAGGAGGGCAGGCCGCTGGAGGCATTGGCAACCGCGCGGTGGATCAGCAGGCGCGCGGCATCGACCCGGATCGCCATGTCGGCGAGCTTGATCTGCACGGCCTGGAAATCGACGATCGCCTTGCCGAACTGGCGCCGGTCCTGGACATAGGCCAGCGCCTGGTCGAGCGCGCTCTGGGCGAGCGCCAGGCTCATGGTGGCATTGCCGCAGCGCTCCAGGTCGAAGGCGGTCATCAGCTTCGAGAAGCCGCCGGCGGGCGCGACGATATTGTCTGTGGGCACCGTGACATTGTCGAGGAAGATGTCGGCGCTGGTGACGCCGCGAAAGCCCATCAGCCGCTCACGCTTGCCGAAGCTCAGGCCCGCCGCGTCCTTGTCGACATAGACGGCGCCGATGCCGCGCGCGCCCGGCTCGTCCGACAGCCGGCAATAAACGACATAGCCGTCGGCATGGCCGGCGCCCGAGCACCAGCGCTTCTGGCCGTTCAGCACGAGCATGTCGCCCTGGCGCACGGCGCGGGTCCTGAGATCGGTCAGCGCCGTGCCGGCATCCGGCTCCGACATGCTGGCGGCGATGATCATGTCGCCCGAACAGACCTTCGGGACCAGCCGCTGCTTCAGGGCATCGGAGGCGAAATGCTGAATGGTCAGGACCGGGCCGAAGCAGGATTCGAAGATCGGGAAGGCGACCGAAGGCGAGATCTTGGCGATTTCCTCGAGCACCAGCACGGCCTCGACATGGCTGGCGCCGCCGCCGCCCAGCGCCGGATCGAGATTGATGCCGAGATAGCCGAGTTCGGCGAAACGCTTGACCAGGGCGTGCGACGGCGGCTGGTCGTTGTCCTCGATCTCGCGTGCCGGCTGAACCAGTTCGCGGGTGGCGAACTGGCGGGCGCTGTGCTGGAGGGCGAGCTGTTCTTCGTTGAGCGTGAAATCCATCGCGAGGGGCTGCCTTTCGGGCAAGCCGGATCGAACGCGCTCGCGATTGCCGCCGCGCGGGATCCGGAGCTGATGACGGGATAAGGTCCCGGGAGCGGCGGAAGGCGGGCAGGGGCGCCGCCTTCCGCCACCGGGGTCTTAGAGATTGCGGGCGATCAGCTCGCGCATGATCTCATTGGCGCCGCCGAAGATGCGGCGCACGCGCGCATCGGCATAGGCCCGTGCGATCGGGTATTCGGTCATGTAGCCATAACCGCCATGCATCTGCAGGCACTGGTCGACGACCCGGCCCTCGAGCTCGGTGATCCAGTATTTGCACATGGCGGCGGTCTCGACATCGAGCTTGCCCTCCAGGTGCAATTCCAGGCAGCGGTCGACGAAAGTCCGGCCGATGGTGACCTCGGTCTTCATCTCTGCCAGTTTGAAGCGGTTGTGCTGGAAATCGGCGATGGCCTGGCCGAAGGCCTTGCGGTTGCGGGTATATTCGAGCGTGACCTCGAGCGCGCCTTCGGCGCCGGCCATGGAGGACATGGCGACCAGCAGGCGCTCCTGCGGCAGTTCCGACATCAGATAGCGGAAGCCACGGCCTTCCTCGCCGAGAATGTTGGAGACCGGCACGCGCACGTCGTCGAAGAACAGTTCCGAGGTGTCCTGCGCCTTCATGCCGAGCTTGTCGAGATTGCGGCCGCGGCGGAAACCGGGGCGGTTGGCCTCGACCAGCAGCAGGCTGACGCCCTTGGCGCCCTCGCGCGGATCGGTCTTGCAGGCCAGGATCACCACGTCGGCGAGCTGGCCATTGGTGATGAAGGTCTTCGAGCCGTTGACGACATAATGATCGCCGTCGCGGATGGCGGTGGTGCGGATGCCCTGCAGGTCGCTGCCGGCGCCGGGTTCGGTCATGGCCAGCGCGAAGATGACCTCGGCCTTGGCCATTTTCGGAAGCCATTTCCGCTTCTGCTCCTCGGTGCCCTGGCGCAGGATGTAGAAGGCGGCGATGTCGGAATGCAGGCGGAAGCCCGGGCCGCTATACATGCGGCGGGCGAATTCCTCGGTCATGATCGCGCTGTGGCGGAAATCGCCGTCGCCGCCGCCATATTCGCTGGGTATGGAGGTGCAGAGAAGCCCGAGCTCGCCGGCCTTCTGCCACAGTTCGCGGCTGACCTGGCCGTCCTTTTCCCACTGGCTGTGATAGGGAGCCACTTCGCGCTCGATGAAGCGGCAGACGCTGTCGCGGAACATCTCGTGATCCGACGTGTAGATCGTCCTCGGCACCATGGCCATGTCCTCCTGAAGTCCGGTTTCTTGCGTGATGACCTATTCCGTAAGGCGGAATTGATTTTCGCACAAGTTTGACTTTTGATAGACCCGTGTACAGGTTCGCCGCGACCAAGCGCGGCCATCATCCGTGTGCCCCAGGAGAGGAAATCAAATGAGCCAGACAACCAGTCTCGACGGCAAGGTGGTCATCGTCACGGGCGCCGGCCGCGGCATCGGTCGCGAGATCGCGCTGCTGGCAGCGGCCGAAGGCGCCCGCGTGGTGGTCAACGATCTCGGCGGCAGTCCGGAAGGCGAGGGCGCAAGCGCCGCGCCGGCCGAAGAGGTGGTGGAAGAGATCCGCAAGCGCGGCGGCACCGCGGTCGCCAATTTCGACAGCGTCGCCGAGCCGGCCGAAGCCAACGCCATCATCAAGACCGCACTCGACACCTATGGCCGGCTCGACGGCATCGTGAACAATGCCGGCATCCTGCGCGATGCCATTTTCCACAAGATGAGCGTCGCCGATTTCGAACTGGTGATCAAAGTCCACCTGCTTGGCAGCTTCTATGTCTCGCATGCGGCCGCCCGGCTGTTCCGCGACCAGAACAGCGGATCGATGGTGCATTTCACCTCGACCTCCGGCCTCATCGGCAATTTCGGCCAGGCCAATTACGCCGCCGCCAAGCTCGGCATTGTCGGCATGTCCAAGTCGATCGCGCTCGACATGGCGCGCTTCAACGTCCGTTCGAACTGCGTCTCGCCTTTTGCCTGGAGCCGGCTGATCGGCACGATTCCGACCGAGACCGAGGCGCAGAAGGCGCGCGTCGCCAAGATCCAGGCCATGGGGCCGGAGAAGATCGCGCCTTTGTCGGTCTTCCTGCTCGGCGATGCCGCCAAGGACGTCACCGGCCAGATCTTCGCCGTGCGCATGAACGAGATCTTCCTGATGGGCCAGTCGCGCCCCATTCGCTCGATCCACCGCTCCGAGGGCTGGACCTGCCAGTCGCTTGCCGAACACGGCATTCCGGCGCTGAAATCGTCGTTCTATCCGCTGGAGCGGTCGGGCGAGGTGTTTTCCTGGGACCCGGTCTGAGGAGCGCGCGATGTCGATCGGAATTCTGGCTTATGGCGCGCATGTGCCGCGCCTGCGCCTGCAACGAAAGGCGGCGGCGGAAGCCAATGCCTGGTTCAATCCCGGCCTGAAGGCCCAGGGCAAGGGCGAACGCGCCATGGCCGGTTGGGACGAGGACCCGATCACCATGGCGGTGGAGGCGGCGCGCGACTGCCTCGCCGACCTGCCGCGCGAGACGATCCAGGCGGTGCATCTGGCCTCCACCACCTTGCCTTTCGCCGACCGCTCGAACAGCGCGGTGGTGGCTGCCGCGCTCAACCTGCCGCAGGCGGTCCGCACGCTCGACCTTTCCGGTTCGCGCCGGGCGGCGACCTCGGGATTGATCGCGGCGCTGCAGGCGGTGGCCGGCGGCGCCGGCGAGACGCTGCTGCTGGCGGCCGACAAGCGCAAGGCCAAGGCCGGCAGCCCGCAGGAAATGCATTATGGCGACGGGGCCGCGGCCCTGATCGTCGGCGCGGGCCGGCCGATCGCCAAACTGATCGCCTCGCATACCGAGACCGTCGATTTCGTCGACCAGTTCCGCGCCTATGACCGTGACTTCGATTACGGCTGGGAAGAGCGCTGGATCCGCGAGGAAGGCTATCTGAAGATCGTGCCGCCGGCGGTCAAGGCGGCGCTCGCCAAGGCCGGTATCGGGGCGGACGGCATCAGCCATTTCTGCATGCCCGGCACCTTGCCGCGCATCGCCGCCCTGGTGGCGCAGAAATGCGGGCTCGGCGAAACCGCCGTGCGCGACAATCTCGCAGGCGTCTGCGGCGATACCGGTGCGGCGCACGCCATCGTCATGCTGGTGCACGCCTTGGAAAGCGCCAAGGCGGGCGACCGCATCGTGGTTGCCGGTTTCGGCCAGGGCTGCGACGTGCTGGTGCTCGAGGTGACCGAGGCGATTACGTCATTGGCGCCCCGGCGCGGCGTGACCGGCAGCCTGGCGCGCCGGCGCGAGGAGACGAGTTATGCCAAGTTCCTCGCCTTCAACGACCTGATCCCGCTCGATCGCGGCATGCGCGCGGAGCTCGACAAAGCCACCGCCATGACCGCGCTCTATCGCAACAACGAGATGGTCCACGGCCTGGTCGGCGGCCGCTGCACCGAATGCGGCACGCTGCAATTCCCCAAGAGCAAGATCTGCGTCGGGCCGAATTGCCATGCGTTCCACACGCAGGTCGACCACCCCTTCGCCGAAATGACCGGCGAGGTGATGTCCTATACCGCCGACATGCTGACCTACAGCCCGGAACCGCCGCAGCATTTCGGCATGGTGCAGTTTCGCGACGGCGGCCGCATGATGATGGACTTCACCGATGTCGATGTCGGCAAGGTCGCGGTCGGCATGCCCATGCGCATGGTGTTCCGCATCAAGGATCAGGACCAGCAGCGCGGTTTCACGCGCTATTTCTGGAAGGCGGCGCCGGTCGGCGCGGCTCAGGGCTAGAGGAGAGGCACCATGGCTACTGGCATTCGTGACAAGGTCGCAATCCTCGGCATGGGCTGCTCCAAGTTCGGAGAGCGCTGGGATTGCAACGCCGAAGACCTGATGGTCGAGGCCTATGAGGAAGCGCTCGGCGACGCCGGCATCGAGACGAAGCAGATCGAGGCGGCGTGGTTCGCCACCGGCATCGAGGAGCAGCATGTCGGCAAGTCCGGCGTGCCGCTCGCGGTGGCGCTGCGCCTCGGCTACATCCCGGTGACGCGGGTCGAGAACTATTGCGCCTCCGGTTCTGAAGCCTTCCGCGGCGCGGCCTATGCGGTCGCCTCCGGGGCCTGCGACATCGCGCTGGCGCTCGGCTGCGAGAAGCTGAAGGACACCGGTTATGGCGGCCTGCCGCAGCGCGGCCGGGGCGTGGTCAATTCGATGTATTGGCCGAACCTGTCGGCGCCCGGCGTGTTCGCCCAGCTCGGCGCCGCCTATCGCGCCAAGCACGGCGTCGATGCCGGCGACTTCAAGCGGGCGCTCGCCCATATCTCGGTGAAGAGCCATGACAACGGCTCGCGCAATCCGAAGGCGCATCTGCGCAACAAGATCACCGAGGACACGGTGATGAACGCGCCAATGGTGGCCGAGCCACTCGGCCTGTTCGACTGCTGCGGCGTGTCGGATGGGGCGGCCTGCGCCATCGTCACCACGCCTGAAATCGCCCGCAGCCTCGGCAAGCACGACCTCGTCACCATCAAGGCGCTGCAGCTTTCGGTGTCGAACGGCACCGAGGCCCAGCATAATTCCTGGGACAGCACCTATTTCGCCACCACCCGGATCGCCTCGAAGCGGGCCTATGCCGAAGCCGGCATCACCAATCCACGCGAGCAGATCTCCCTGGTCGAGGTGCATGACTGCTTCTCGGTGACCGAATTCGTCACCATGGAAGACCTGCACATCTCGCCCGAGGGTGGCGCGCTGCGCGACGTCATGGACGGCTTCTTCGACGCCGACGGCAAGGTGCCGTGCCAGATCGACGGCGGCCTGAAGTGTTTCGGTCATCCGATCGGCGCCTCGGGCCTCAGGATGATCTACGAGATGTACCTGCAGATGCAGGGCCGGGCCGGCGAGCGCCAGCGCAAGACCCAGCCGGTCTTCGGCGTCACCCATAATCTCGGTGGCTTCCCGCACCAGAACGTCTGTTCGGTGGTCGTCGTCGGTCTCGACGGCGCGTGAGCAAGGGGATTTGGGGATTGATCGACAGGCCTGCTCCCTTCCGAGGGGGCAGGCTTTTTTGTGGGTCCGAGTTTGAGTGCCCTTCGAATTAAGCTTGGCCAGCGTCAGGCCGATGGCTTCAGGCTGAACGATGCGCTCGCCGGGGGTGACGTCGGTGCTTCTCGCGCGTGCTCACGTCGGAGCAGCACTGCGACGTCGCTCCGCCTCAGGCGAAAATCGCAGACGCACTCATTGCCGTTGCCCCGCCAGGCCCGATCGCCTTCAACTGCGCCCCGGCCTGGCCATCCGCCCGCCCCATGACCTCGAAAGGCGCCGAAACGAACAGCGGTGCCTCGGCGCGGAACTTGAAGGCCTTCAGGTTCTTGCCGGCTTCGACCCGCAGGATGTCGGCGAGGCAGACCGCGATCAGTGGGCCATGCACGACAAGGTCGGGATAATGCTCGACCTCGGTCGCATAGGGCCGGTCGTAATGGATCCGATGGCTGTTGAAGGTCAGCGCCGAAAAGCGGAACAGGAGGACCGGGTCGGGTGTGATCCGGCGCGACCATGTGATGTCGAGCGGCGGCGCCTTGACCTCGCCTGCCGCGGCTTGCGGCCGGCCGGCGTCCTTGTAGACGATCGACTGGCGCTCGGTCAGGCAATGCCGGCCGTCCTGGTGGAATTCATAATCGACGGTGACGAAGACCAGGGCTCCGCTCTTGCCGGTCTTCGGCGTGACGTCGCGGATGATGCCGCGGCGCGTGGCGTCGAGACCGAAGCGCAGGGGCGCATGCACGGTCATCTCCGAGCCGGCGAACATGCGCTGCGGCAGGTCGACCGGCGGCAGGAAGCCGCCACGCTTCGGATGGCCGTCCGGCCCGATCTCGCCTTGCGGCGCGCCGGGCAGAAAATAGAGCCATTGCCAGCAGGCCGGCAGCGCATCGCCGGCGGCGAAGCGGGCTTGCCGGTCGTCGAGCGTCGCCGCCAGCAATCGTGCCGGGGTCAGCCCGAGGTGGTCATGGCTCGTCTCTTCACGGCCGATCCAGGCCTTCAGGTGGTCGTTGGCATCGCTCATCGAAGAAGGCCTTTCAGCGGGTCGCCACCTGCCGGCGCGGGGTGAGCCAGGAAATCGCCTGGAACCGCATCAAAGTCCATCCTGGCCGAAGGGACCCGAAAAGCGGGGCAGGGGTGCATGGCCGGCGTAGCGGATCGGTCGAAAGGATGATGTTATTTCCGCTGTGCGGAAATATATTTCATATTCCGATGGTGCGTCCCCATGCGCGGTGCATCGGTTGTTCAATCGGGAGATTCGGTCTTGTTGGCGCAGGCGGCTCAGGCTCCTTCAACGGCGGCGGCACCAGGCATCGTGCCGCAGCCGATCGCCGCCGGCCTGTTTTCGGTCAAGCTGCCGGTGCCCTTCGCGCCCTGGCACGTCAATGCCTGGCTGATGGAGGATGGCGACGGCTGGACCGTGGTCGATACCGGCACGGGTGACACCGCCACCAAGGCCGTGTGGGAACAGGTCTTCGCCCATCACCTGGCCGGCCGGCCGGTGACCCGGGTCATCGTCACCCATTTCCATCTCGACCATGTCGGGCTTGCCGGCTGGCTCTGCGCGCGTTTCGGCGCGCCGCTCTGGATGGCCAGGACCGAATGGCTGCAGGTGCGCGGCGCGCTCGGCGAGGACGCCGGGCAGGCGTTGGCGCAGCAGCAGAAGCTGCACCGCATGGCCGGCTGTTCCCAGGCGTTTCTGGGTTATCTCGCCGAGAACAACGGCTTCTACAGGCGCGGCGTCGGGCCTCTGCCGGCTTCGTTCATCCGTCTGCGCGACGGCGACGACGTGATGATCGGCGAGACCCGGTGGCGGGTGCTGGTCGGCGCCGGCCATGCGCCCGAACAGATCTGCCTGTTCGATGCCGAACGAAACCTGCTGATCGCGGCCGATCACGTGCTGGAGACGATTTCGCCCTATATCGGGGTCGTCGCATCCGAACCGGAGGGCGACCCGCTCGGCGACTATCTGATGGCGCTCGAGCGGTTCAAGGCGCTGCCGGTGGAGACGCTGGTGCTGCCCTCCCATGGCGCGCCGTTCCATGGGCTGCATGAGCGCATCGAGGCGCTGCTCGCGGGCCACAAGCGGCGGCTGGAGCAGGTCGTCGGGTTTTGCGAGGAACCGCGCACGGCGGCCGATATCGCGGGCCGGCTGTTCCGCCGCGCGCTGGAACATCGCCAGATGAAATTCGCTGTCGGCGAGACCCTGGCCCATCTGAACCTGCTGGTCCGGCAGAAGCGGGTGGTGCGCAGCGGGATGGGCGAGGGGGCGTATTTTTACGCGGCAGTTTGAGCGCGGCGCGCAACGCGACGAGAACCCTCTCCCAAAGGGAGAGGGTGGCGCCGTCAGGCGCCGGGTGAGGGGGCGTCCATCTCCGGATGGGGCTGCATGCTCGACGCGCGCGGGTGTCAGTCCTGAACGCCTACGCCCCTCACCCGGCAGCTGACGCTGCCACCCTCTCCCTTTGGGAGAGGGTTGATCGCGTTGAGGTTTTGGCCTTGAGGGCGGCCTGCGTGAAGGTTCAGCTCCGTCCCTTGCAACTCTATTTCTTAGGCCTCAATCCGGGTTCTCCAGGCTGAACATGCCAGTGGCCTGGTCGAAGGCGAAGGCCTCGGCGTAGCGGGCCCAGGAGGTGACGCCGCCGAGCGTCTGTTCGGCGAAGCTCTCCGACATGTGGTCCTCCAGCTCGTCCTGGAAACGGGCGGCGGGAGCCCGATGGCTCGGGCGTTCGTCGAGCACGCGGCGGATATGGGCGGCGAGCGGCACATAGGCGATGAGGTGCTGGGCGAACAGGTTCTTGCGCGCGTCGACCTCGCCGGCGGCGAAGCGCTGGCCCTCGTCGGTCAACCGCACGACGCCGGAATCGAGTTCGGCGAAGCGCAGCAGCTGCAGCGTTTCGGCGATCGGGAACAGCTCGTCGACCTCCAGCTGCAATTCGGAGGCGAGCACCTGCAGCGTCGCGCGGCCATGGTGCGGCGGCCCAGAGACCGCCTCCATCAGGCCGGACAGCACGTTGGTCGAGACATGCGGCAGCACCATGCCGAGGCCGCTGCCGAGGAAGGTGCCGCCACGCTGGGCCGGCGACGTCGTCCTGGCTGTCATGCGGGCATAGATGTCGTCGACGATCTGGCGGAACGCCGGGTCGAGGCGGTTGCGCGGTTGCGGCAGATCGACCTTGATCTCGGCGATGACCCGGCCGGGATTGGACGAGAACACCAGGATGCGGTCGGACATCAGCACCGCCTCCTCGATATTGTGGGTGACCAGCAGGATGGCGCGGATCGGCATGCGGCCTTCGGCCCAGAGATCGAGCAGGTCGGTGCGCAGGGTCTCGGCGGTCAGGACGTCGAGCGCCGAGAAGGGCTCGTCCATCAAGAGCACCTTGGGGTGGACGACCAGGGCGCGGGCCAGCCCGACCCGCTGGCGCATGCCGCCGGACAATTCCTTCGGGTAGGCGCTCTCGAAGCCGTCGAGGCCGATCAGGTCGATGGCGGCGAGCGCGCGCTTGCGCCGCTCGGCCCGTGCGATGCCCTGGGCCTCCAGGCCGATCTCGACGTTCTCCAGGACGGTCAGCCAGGGAAACAGGGCAAAGGACTGGAACACCATGGCAACCTGGCTCGCCGGCCCCTTGACCGGCTGGCCGTCGATGGTGACCGTGCCGGCGCTCGCCGGCATCAGGCCGGCGATGATGCGCAGAAGCGTCGATTTGCCCGAGCCGGAGCGGCCGAGCAGCGAGACGATCTCGTTGTCGTGCAGCGCGACCTGCACGTCGTCGAGCACCAGGAGGTCGCTGGCCGAGCCCTTCCGGTAGAGGTGGCGCAGGTTCTCGACCGAGACCAGGGCGTTGCGGTCGGCGGCCGGCGCGGGCGGGGCCATCACGGTGTGGTTCAGCATCGGTGCCTCCGTCAGTTCAGGGTGAGACGACGCTCGGCAAAGCGATAGAGCGGCCGCCAGAGCACCTGGTTGAAGATCACGACGAACAGCGACATGACCGCGACGCCGAGCACGACGCGCGGATAGTCGCCCGCCGTGGTGGCGTCGGCGATATAGGAGCCGAGCCCGGCGGCCTTGAGCCTGGTGTCGCCCCAGGTCGCGACCTCGGCGACGATGCTGGCGTTCCAGGAGCCGCCCGAGGCGGTCAGCGCGCCGGTGACGTAATAGGGGAAGATGCCGGGCAGGATGACCCGGCGCCACCATTGCCAGGTCCTGAGCCGGAACAAGGTGGAAACCTCGCGCAGGTCGGTCGGAAAGGCGCTGGCGCCGGCGATGACGTTGAACAGGATGTACCACTGGGTGCCGAGCACCATCAGCGGCGACAGCCAGATATTGGCGTCGAGCCCGAACGAGACGATCAGCACGACCGCGAAGGGGAACAGCACATTGGCCGGGAAGGCGGCGAGAAACTGGGCGATCGGCTGGATCTTCTGGGCCACCGCCGGCCTGAGCCCGATCCAGACGCCGACCGGCACCCAGACGAGGGAGGCCAGCGCGATCAGCACCAGCACCCGGGCCAGCGTGATCAGGCCATAGCCGACCGCGGTGACGAGATCGGTGACGGCGAGCGTCGCCGAGAGATAGCCGACCATGTGCCAGAGGCCATAGACGACCGCGGCGCCGACGAGCGCGAACCAGGCGCCGCCGGCGATTGGTCCGGCGAGCCGGGGCATGGCGACGGGGGCGCGGCCGCCGGTCCTCGCCGCCAACCGGGTGACCTGGCCGATCAGCCAGGCGGCCGGCTGGAACATCCGCTTCATCAGCCGGGTCTTGCGCACGAGGTCGAAGACCCAGGATTGGGGCCGCTGCTGGGCGGCGGTCGTCTCGAAGCGGAACTTGTCGGCCCAGGCGACGATCGGCCGGAATACCAGCTGATCATAGATCAGGATGGTGACGGCGATCGCCACGACGGCGAGCGCCACCGCGGTCATGTCGCGCTTGTCGATGGCCAGCGCCAGCCAGGAGCCGATGCCGGGCAGCGCGACCGTGACGTCGCCGACCGAGATCGCTTCGGAGGCGACCACGAAGAACCAGGCGCCCGACATGGACATCATGGCGTTCCAGACCAGGCCCGGTACCGCGAAGGGGGCTTCCAGGCGCCAGAAGCGCAGCCAGGGCGAGAACTGGAACTGCCGGCTGACCTCCTTGAGATCGCCGGGCACGGTGCGCAGCGACTGGTAGAAGGAAAAGGCCATGTTCCAGGCCTGGGCGGTGAAGATGGCGAAGATCGCCGCGCATTCGGCGCCGAGCTGGCTGCCCGGGAACAGGCGCAGGAAGAACACCACGGTGAAGGTCAGGAAGCCGAGCACCGGCACCGACTGGAGAATGTCCAGCGTCGGGATGATCACCATGGCCGCTCGGCGGCTCTTGGCGGCCAGCGTCGCGACGATGAAGGTGAAGACCAGCGAGGCGGCCATGGCGGCGAACAGGCGCAGGGTCGTGCGCGCGGCATATTCCGGCAGCAGCCATGGATCGAGGCGGACCGGCGTGATGTCGAGGGCAGCCAGCGGCGCCCGCATGTCCTGCACCGAATGGGCGATCAGGCTCAGGACGCCGATCACCAGGATGAAGGCGACGAGATCGAACAGATTGGGGGCATAGGCCCCGAGACGCAGACCGAGCGGCGCCTGCCGCATGGCCTCGAAGATCGGGCGGGAAGTCATGGCTCACCTTGTCGGCGTGATCGTCGGCCGCGACGGTCACGGGTGAGCCGATCTCAGGAGATCAGGCCGGCACCTGCGCCGCCGACGGCTTGGACAATCGACTGCTACTGTCGCTGGGCATCGTCGTTGAAGTCTCTGAGGTCCGGCGCCGAACAGGACAGGCGCGCCGTTGCGCGCCCAATGCTCCCGCCCGGCGTCCAAGTCAAATAAAAATCCGGTAAGGGGCGAGGTTGCCGGGTTCAGGCGCCTGGACGCTTCAGGATCGTGGTTTCGACGAAACCGATAAGCGAGGCCGCGAAGGCTTCCGGACCGACATTGCGCTTCCGGTATTTGGCGCGCTTGACATACCAGTCCTGGATCATCGGCTTGATCAGGGCCGCCGTCATTTCGACGTCGCCGACGCTGAAACGCCCCTCGGCACGGCCAGCCTCGAGCGCTGTCGCGATCATCGCCTCGGTGCGCTGTTCGCTGGCGGTCGCCTTCCTGCGCTCCCTGGGCGGAAAGGCCTTGGCCTCCATATAGGAGAACACGAACCAGGGCAGCATGGTCTCCGACAGGAAGACATGGCTGCGGATGAACCAGGCGAGGCGCGCTGCGGGGTCCGCCGCGACGGCCGATGGCGGCTGCTCCAGGACCTCGGTGACGACATCCGAGACGGTGTCGAGGATCATCGCCAGCAGCGTGTCCTTGGTGTCGAAATAGGCATAGAGCGCGCCCATGCTGAGCCCGGTCTCGCCGACCAGGTCGCGTACCGTCATCGAGTGGAACGAGGTGCGGTTGGCAAGCTTCAGCGTCGCGTCGATGATGCGGGCGAGATTGGCGGTGGCGACATGCGGCTTCTTGACCCGGATGGCGTCGCGGTGGCGCGCCAGGATGCGGGTGCAGAGCGCCTCGGTGGTCAGGTCGTGGCGTGCCTGAAAGGTCGAGAGCCGGTCCAATGCCAATCCTTCCGCCGCAAGATTATCAGCATGTTCCAGAGTCTTGCACTGCGGTTGGCCGTGCCGCAGGACCCGCCATTCGTACCATTGCCCGACAACAAACCGCAATTTATAAAGCGAGCGCTCGCTCGGAATTTGACGGAAAGAGGTTGGCTGATGGATTTCACGATTTCGCCTGAACTCGAGGCGCTGCGCTCGCGCATCGCCGCTTTCGTCGACAAGGAGATCCTGCCGCTGGAGGCCGATCCCACCTCCTATGACGCCCATGAGAATATCGAGCTCGGACTGCTCGACCGGGTCAGGGCCAAGGCGCGCGCGCAGGGGCTGTGGTGCCTCCAGCTGAAGCCGGAGACCGGCGGGCTCGGTGTCGGGCGCATGGGCATGGCGGTCTGCTACGAGGCGATGAACCGTTCGATCTTCGGGCCGGCGGTGTTCAATTCCGCCGCCCCCGACGACGGCAACATGATGGTGCTGGAGGCGATCGCCACGCCCGACCAGAAGAAGCGCTGGCTCGACCCGATCGTCGACGGCCAGGTCCGCTCGGCCTTCGCCATGACCGAGCCTAATCCGGGCGGCGGCTCCGATCCCTCGATGATCCAGACCACGGCGGAAAGGCAGCCCGACGGCTCCTACCGCATCCGCGGCCGCAAATGGTTCATCACCGGCGCCGAGACGGCGGCCCATTTCATCCTGGTGGCACGCACCTCCGACAATCCGCGCAGCGGCCTCACCGCCTTCCTGTTCCACCGCGACCAGCCGGGCTGGAGCATCGTCCGGCGCATCGGCATCATGGGGCCGGAGGAACATGGCGGCCATTGCGAGCTCGAATTCGACGGCCTGACCGTCCAGCCCGAGGACGTGCTGATGGGCGAGGGGCAGGGCATGAAGATCACCCAGATCCGGCTCGGCCCGGCCCGCCTGACCCATTGCATGCGCTGGCTCGGTCTCGCCAAGCGCTGCGTCGAGATCGCCAACGACTATGCCGCGGTGCGCCACGGCTTCGGCGTCAGGCTCGCCGACCGGGAAAGCGTGCAGCTGATGCTCGGCGGGCTGGCCATGAATATCGAGATCGGCCGGTTGTTGGTGATGAAGGCCGCCTGGGAGCTCGATCGCGGCAATTTTGCCCGCAAGGAGGTCTCGATGGCCAAGATTCAGGCCGCCAATACCTTGCACCAGGCGGCCGACGTGGCGATCCAGATCAACGGTGCGCGTGGCTATTCCAAGGATACCGTGCTGGAATGGATCTATCGCTACGCGCGCCAGGCCAGACTCGTCGACGGTGCCGACGAGGTGCATCGCATGGTGCTGAGCCGGGCGCTGAGCGGCGAGGGTTCCGACTTCTGGCGCTGGCCGGTGGCGCAGGCGTGAACGGACAGGGCAGGCCATGACGGACGACAAGACGGTCGAGTTCGATGCCAACCGGCTGGATGGCTATCTGAGGCAGGCGCTCGGCGTATCGGGCGGCCGGCCGGAGATCGCGAGGATCTCCGGCGGCCAGTCGAACCCGACCTTTTTCGTGAGCTATGACACGCGGCGCCTGGTGCTGCGCAAGCAGCCGCCGGGCGATCTCCTGCCCTCGGCCCATGCGATCGACCGGGAATACCGGGTCATTTCGGCGCTGGCCGGCACCGATGTGCCGGTGCCGCCGGCGCTTCTCTATTGCGACGACCGCAGCATCGTCGGCACGCCCTTCTACGTGATGGAGCGGCTCGAGGGCCGGGTGTTCCACGATTGCGCGCTCGACGGCGTCGCGCCGGACGAGCGCCGGGCCATGTACCGTTCCATGGCCGAGACGCTGGCGGCCCTGCACAATGTCGATCCGGCGGCGCGTGGGCTTGGCGATTTCGGCCGGCCCGGCGACTATTTCGCCCGCCAGATCGGCCGCTGGTCGAAGCAGCTGCTGGCGGCTGGCAGCGACAAGGATCCGCATTTCGCCCGGCTGATGGCCTGGCTCCCGGCCCATATCCCGCCGGACGACACCTCGGCGATCGCCCATGGCGATTATCGGCTGGGCAATCTGATGTTCCATCCGAGCGAACCGCGGATCATCGCGGTGCTCGACTGGGAGCTTTCGACCCTTGGTCATCCGCTCGGCGATCTCAGCCATTGCTGCATGACCTGGCAAACCGCGCCGGACGAGTATGGCGGGCTGGCGGGTCTCGATCTCGCCGCCCTGGGCATCCCGACCCAGGCGGGCTTCGAGGCCGACTACTACGCCCTGGCCGGGCATGCCGCGCGGCTTCAGCCCTTCCACATGGCCTATGCCATGTTCCGCTGGGCAGCGATCTTCGAGGGCATCGCGGTGCGCGCAAAGGCCGGCACCGCGGCCGCCGACAATGCCGAGGCGGTCGGCCGGCTGGCCGGAGTGTTTGCCAAGCGGGCGGCCGAATTCACCGGATGACCGGAGCCGCCGTTTCCCCGGCGACCAGAGGGGCCCACTCGTCCTGGCATTCGGCGAAGGCCTGTTCCAGACGCTGGACGAACAGGGCCGCCGCCGCCGACAAGGCGCGGCGGGCCGGGTGGATCAGATAGAATTCCAGGTCGACCGGCGGGTCGGTGCGGCGGGCCGCCAGCTCGCCGCGTTCGAGCTCCCTGAGGATCGAGGTGATCGACAGCAACGTCACCCAGTCGCTGCGCTTCACCACCTCCAGAATGCCATGCAGGCTGTCGATCTCGATCAATCGCTCGATCGGCAGGTTCGCGGCGTGAATGTAGCGATCGAGCATGGTGCGCAAGCCGTTGCGCGGCGAGGGCAGCACCAGCTTCAGGGGCGGCATGGCGGAGAGCGGCCCCGATGAGGTGGCGGCCAGGCCGTCGGCCGCCGAGATCAGGAAGATCGGATCGGGAGCAAGCCGGCGGATCACCAGACGGCGGTCGGCCGGCGGCACGGCGACCACGGCGAAATCGACGTCGCCCGACAGCGTCCATTCGGCGAGCGGGCCGGAAAAGGCTTCGGCGACGCGCAGCTGGACATCGGGATAGTCGGCGAGATAGCCGGCGATGAAGCGCGGCAGCAAGCCCTTGGCCACCGTCGGCGCGAGCCCGATATGGACCGGCCCGGCGATCCGGTCGACGCCGCTCATCACCGATTTGCGCGCGGCATCGACCTCGGCCAGCACACGCAGGCAATGTTTGTAGAAGGTGTCGCCGGCACTGGTCGGGCGGGCGCCGCGCGCCAGGCGCTCGAACAAGGGACCACCGATCTCGACCTCGAGGTCGCGCAGGATGCCGCTGACGCTCGGCTGGGCCAGGTTCAGCCGCTGGGCCGCCCGGTTGATGCTGCCCTCCTCATAGGCCGCGACGAAAGCCGTGATGTGACGGAGGTCCAAAGGGTTATATCTCCAGCCTATAACTGGCATCGTCCCTTATCGCATTCTCAACAGGAGTGGAACCTCTAGCCTTCGATCGTCGCCGCGGCCCCGGGCTTTGTCCGGGACCGGGCCGTCGGCCGGAGGTCGCCATGGGATATGCCGTTTTGAAGGACGAGACGCTCGCCCAGCCCTTGGACCAGCGCGCCTTCCGCGATGCGCTCGGCCGTTTCGTCACCGGGGTGACCGTGGTGACCAGCCGGACCGGCGCGGGCAAGCCCTGCGGGGTCACGGTCAACTCGTTCAGCTCGCTGTCGCTCGACCCGCCGCTGGTGCTCTGGAGCCTGGCGGCGAGTTCATCGAGCCATGCCGCCTTCGACGCGGCGAGCCATTTCGTCGTCCATGTCCTGGCCGAAGGCCAGGAGGCGCTCGCCCGTCAGTTCGCCCGCTCGGGCATCGATCGCTTCGCCGGCATCGAGACCGTGGAGGGACCGCAGGGCATTCCCATGCTGGCCGATGTGGCGGCGCGCTTCGAATGCCGCACGCTCTACCGCTATTGGGGCGGCGACCACGTGATTTTCGTCGGCCGGGTCGACGGCTTCGCGCAGGCCCCCGAGCGCGCGCCGCTGGTGTTTCATGCCGGCGCCATGCGGCGGCTGGAGGCCGGCGAACGCCTATAGCTCCAGCCGATAACAGCCATAGCCCCACCCTTGATCTCATGCTGGGAGGGGCGGGCTAAGCTTCTTTGAAAAACAGATGGAAAGGGAGGCTCGCATGGCGCGGCCGAAGGTCATTCTCCAGCTTTATCCGATGTTTCCGAGCGACGGTTTCGACGATCGCGTCAAGCAGCGGCCAATGGGCGTCGATCGCGACATGTACCAGCAGATCGTCCATGAATGGACCGAGGTGGTGCTGGCGGCGGAAGCCATGGGCGTCTGGGGCGCGTCCACCATCGAGCATCATTTCCATTCGGAAGGGTATGAGGTCGGGCCCAATCCGGGCATCCTGAACGCCTATTGGGCGGCCAAGACCTCGACCATCAATGTCGGCGCCATCGGCTACGTCATGGCGACCCAGGACCCGATCCGGGTGGCCGAGGAAACCGCCATCATCGACCACCTGAGCAAGGGCCGCTACTGGGTCGGGCTTGCCCGTGGCTATCAGTCGCGCTGGGCCAACGTGCTGGGCCAATGGGCCGGTTCGGTCGCCACCGTCTCGGACGGCAGCGCCTCCGACCAGAAGAACCGCGACGTGTTCGAGGAACGGGTCGACCAGCTCATCGCCTGCTGGACCCAGGACGCCGTGGTGCTGGACGGCCCGACCTACAAGGCGCCCTATCCGATCACCGGTATCGAGGGCTATCCGGCCGCCCATACCGCGCGCGCCGCCGGCGTCGAGGGCGAGGTCGACGACCAGGGCCGGGTCGCCAAGATCGCCGTCGTGCCGAAGCCCTATCAGCGGCCGCATCCGCCCTTGTTCGTCGCCACCACCAAGAGCCGCGAGAGCGTCGAATTCTGCGCGCGGCGCGGTTTCCACCCGACCTATTTCTCGCCGCTCGCCCAGGTCGCCGAGGGGGTCCGGCTCTATCACGACGTCGCCCGCCGCTCGGGCTTCGACTTTCAGCTCGGCGAGCGCCAGAACATCGTGCGCTTTCCGCATGTGACCAGCTCGCGCGCGCAGTTCGACGAGCGTCTGAGGGCTTACGACCTCGACATCTACCGGAACTTCTACGGACCGTTCTTCCCGCAATTGCCGCAGGGCGACGACGCCACCCTGGTCGAGGGCATGAAGAAGAGCGAATTGTTCATCGGCGGCACGGTGCAGGACAACCGCGATGTCTGGGGCCGGATCTACGACCAGGCGCCCTGCGAATATATCACCCTGATCTGGCATTGGGCGCAGTGCCCGAAGGAGGTGATGCTCGAGGAGCTCGACCTGTTCATGCGCGAGGTGCTGCCGCAGCTCGAGACGCCGGAATATCGCGCCGCCGCCGAGTGAGCCGCTTTCGAGGCGATGCGGCCGGACCCCGCGCGGGCCCGGCCTCGCATGGCATCCATACCTGAGCCGAAGAGGGGAATGGGTCGCTTTGGCCCATAGTCCGAGACCAGCAACACATGTTCAACGCGGCCAGAGACGCCGCGGCGTTTTCCGGGAGGAAACCATGACGAAACTTATTCAGACGCGACGCGGCGTGATGCTCGGCGCGGCCGGTGCGCTGGCATTCGCCAAAGCACCCTTCGTTGCCCATGCCCAACAGGCCGAGCCGATCAAGATCGGCGCCGTGCTGTGTCTCACCGGCCCGGGCGCCGGCCTCGGCCAGGCCGAGCGCTCGGCCATGCAGCTCGCCGAAAAGGTGCTGAACGAAGCCGGCGGCATCGGCGGCCGGCCGATCAAGGTGCTGATCGAGGATGACGGCTCGAAACCGGACATCGCCAAGAGCAAGGCCGAGGCGCTGATCTTCAACGACAAGGTCGCCGCCATGATCGGCGGTTCGCTGACCGCCAGCACCGGCGCCATCGCCGCGCTCGCCGACGGCGAGAAGATGGCCCAGGTGGCGCTGACCGGCCTCGGCCCGGCGATCGAGCTGACCTACAAGTCGCTTTATCACGTGCTGCCGCCGCAGCCGCTGAACGCCAAGGCCATGCTCGAATATACCAAGGCGCAGAACTTCAAGAAGATCGGCGTGCTGCACGATTCCGGCTACGGCCAGCTGGTGTTCAACAGCCTGCGCACCATGGCGCGCGACTATGGCGTCGAATTCGTCTCGGTGGAGAAATTCGAGGTCGGGGCGACCGACGTCTCGACCCAGGCCGCCAAGGTGCGCGCGGCCAACCCCGAAGCGGTCTATGTGGTGGCGACCTCGCCGGTGCCGTTCCGCGGCGCCCGCCAGGTCAAGATCACCCAGCCGATCATCTCGGCGATCGGCTCCTCGCCCTATGACTATGTCCGCGGCATGGGCGAATTCGCCGACGATATCGTCTTCCCGGAATTCCTGGTGGGCGAGGACCCGGAGCCGCATCAGAAAGCCTTCGTCGAGCTCTACCAGAAGGCTTATGGCTCGCTGCCCAAGAACTACGAGGCGGCCGGCTGGGATGCGGTGCATATCGTCGCCGACGCCCTGAAGAAGGCCGGTCCGACCGACAAGGCGGCGATCGCCCAGGCCATGCGCCAGCCGTTCAAGGGCGTCATGGCGAGCTATGATTTCTCCAAGGACGACCTGACCGGCATCGATCTCTCCAGCTATGTCTATTCCAAGCTGGTCAAGCAGCAGTTCACCCGGCTGCCGTTCAAGGTGGCGCGCTGACGCTCGGCCTGTCGATCTCCAGCGGGCGCCGGCAGGCGTCCGCATTCCGCCATTTCCTGTCGCGAACGGGCCAATGACGACAACCCTTCTGATCCAATCGCTGTTGTCAGGTGTGACCAACGGCTTCGTCTACGGCCTGATCGGGCTCGGCATATCCGTGATCTATCGCGGCACCCGCGTGGTCAACGCCATGCAAGGCGACTTCGCCCTGGTCGCCGGCATCGTCTCCTATCTCGCCATCGAGCGGCTCGGCGCGCCGGTTCTCGTCGCCTTCATCGGCGGCACCATGGCTGGCGGCATGGTCGGCTGGGCGGTCGAGCTCCTGTTCGTCCGTCCGACCAAGCGACGCGGCGGCACCGAGGATTCCTTCCTGCTGGTGACGCTCGGCGGCGCCTTTGCCGTTTCGGCCTCGACGCTCTTGTTCTTCGGCCGCGATTCCCACCCCGTGCGAGGCCTCGGCGGCAATGGCTCGCTGGATGTCTTCGACGCGGCGATCCGCGTCCACGCGGTCTGGCTGATCGTGTTCAGCGTGCTGGTCGTCGCGGCGCTCAGGCTGTTCTACACCAAGACCTTCATCGGCAAGTCGATCATGGCGGCCTCGATCGATGCCGACGGCGCGGCGACCATCGGCATCAACGTGCCGATGATGCGCACGCTGACCTTCGTGCTCGGCGGCGCGGTCGGCGGCATCGCCGGCGTGCTGGTCTCGCCGCTCATCACCATTCACTACGAGATGGGCCTGCTGCTGACGCTGAAGGGCTTCACCGCCGCGATCATCGGCACGCTCGGCAATCCCTTCGGGGCGGTCATCGGCGGCCTCATGCTCGGCCTGGTCGAGGCGCTCGCCATCGTCTTCGTCTCGTCCGGCTACAAGGACGTCATCGCCATGGCCTTCCTGATCCTGATCATGATCGCCATTCCCAACGGCATTCTCGGCCGCAAGGGGCGGGCCGGCGGATGAGCATCGAACACATCCCTTTGGCGCCGGCCGCGGTTGCCCCGGCTCGCGCGCGCGCCGTCGTCATCACCGTCCTGGCGATCATCGGCCTCGCCGCCTGGGCGGCGGTGCCGCTCGTCGCCTCGCGCGGCACGGTCGACCTCCTGGTGTTCACCGCGCTTTATGCCATTGCCGGGCTCGGCGTCGCCTTTCTGCTCGGCCAATGCGGCATCATCTCGCTGGCGCAGAGCGTGTTCTACGGCATCGGCGCCTATGCCACGGCCTATGGCGCAACGGCGCTCGGCTGGCACTGGCTCACCGGGCTCGGCGCCGGCATGCTGGTCAGCGGCGCCACCGCCTTCCTCATCGGCTGGCCGATCCTGCGCCTCTCGGGCCATTTCCTGGCGCTGGCCACCCTGGCGCTGGCGACCATCGGTCACGTGCTGTTCCTGGAATGGGACTGGCTCACCGGCGGCACGCTCGGCATCGGCGGCGTACCGCGCATCACCCTGTTCGGCTTTTCGCTGAACACGCCGCAGCGCTTCTATTACTTCGTCTGGCCGGTGGCGGCCCTGGTGTTCTGGCTGCACTACAATGTGTTGAAGTCGCGCGCCGGCTACGCGATGCGGGCCATGCGCGATGCGCCCCAGGCCGCCATGGTGCTGGGTGTCGACGTGCATATGCTGAAGGTCAAGGTCTTCGTGCTCAGCGCCATGGTCGGATCGCTCGCCGGAAGCCTGTTCGCCAATTACGTCTCCTTCGTCAGCGTCGACAGTTTCGGCATCGACAAGGCCGTCAGCTTCCTGTTGCTGGCGGTCATCGGCGGCGTCCAGACGGTGGCCGGCGCGGTGTTCGGCGCGGCCTTCATCACCATCGCGCCGAACCTCTTGAGCAAGCTCGGCGACGTTCATCCGCTCTTGTTCGCCGGGGCCCTGGTGCTGGCGGTGATCTTCCTGCCGCAGGGCATAGGCGGGCTGGCCCGGGATGTCCTGAAGCGCCTGCTGCCGCCGGTCCGGGAGCGCCAGCCATGACCGCCGCCGGCATCGATCACAGCGCCATGCTGCGGCTCAGCCATATCTCCAAGGGCTTTTTCGGCCTGTCGGTGCTGCGCGACGTCAGTCTCGACATCGCCAGGGGCCGGATTACCGGATTGATCGGGCCGAACGGCGCCGGCAAGAGCACCTTGTTCAACATCGTCTCCGGGTTCCTGACGCCGGACCAGGGCGACGTGGTTTATCACGGCGCCAGCATCGCCCGCGCCTCGGTCGCCCAGCGCAGCCGCCAGGGCCTGGTCAGGACATTCCAGACGCCGCAGGTCTTCGCCCATCTGAGCGTGTGCGACAATCTCATCGCCGGCTGCCACAAGCGTGGCAGCTCCGGCTTCCTCGCCAATCTCCTCGGCCTGCCGTCATCCCGCGCGGAACTCCGCCGGATGGAGGCCATGGCGGATGCGACGCTTGTCCGCTTCGGCCTGGCCGGCATCGCCGACATCCGGGCCGGCGACCTGCCGGTCGGCCAGCAGCGCCTCGTCGAACTCGCCCGCGCGGCCGTCGGCGAACCCGACATCCTGTGCCTCGACGAACCCTCCTCGGGCCTCAATGCCGAGGAGACCGAGCAATTGCGCCAGATGCTGGTCAAGCTGAACCGCGAGGGCATGACCATTTTCCTGGTGTCTCACGACATGGACCTGATGAGCGTCTCCTCCGACGTCAACGTGCTGTGTTTCGGCGAGATCATCGCGCGCGGCGATTTCGCCGCCATCCAGGCCGACCCGCGCGTGCGGGAAGCCTATCTGGGAGCCTGAGCGCCATGCTGTCGGTCGAGACCATCACGGCGGGCTATGGTGCGATCACCGTGCTGCGCGACGTCAGCCTGACCATCGGCGCCAATGAGGGCGTGGCGGTGATCGGACCCAATGGCGCCGGCAAGAGCACGCTGGTGCGCGCGCTTTGCGGGATCAATCCGGTCCGCGCCGGGCGCATCGTCAAGGACGGCCGCGAGATCCACGCCACTCCGCCGCACCGGCGGGCGGCGGCGGGCATCGGCGTGGTGCTGGAGAACCGGCGCCTGTTCGGCGAACTCACCGTGCGCACCAATCTCGATCTGGCCGCGCGCGAGGGCGACAGGCGAGGCGCCGGCCAGCGGCGTTTCACCCTCGACAGCATCCTGGCGCTGTTCCCGTTCATGGCGCTGCGGCTGGACGCCCATGTCGAGCTCCTGAGCGGCGGCGAGCAGCAAATGGTGGCGATCGGCCGGGCGCTGCTGCTGCAGCCGGATCTGCTGATCCTTGACGAGCCCTCGACGGGCCTCGCGCCGAAGATCGTCAAGAACCTGGTCGGCATCATCGCCAGGATCCGTGGCGAAGGCGTCAGCGTGCTCCTGATCGAGCAGAATGTGCAGCTCGCGACGGAAGCCGCGGACCGCGCCTATGTGATGAAGCTCGGCCGGGTGGTCAGCGAGATCGGCCCGGAGCACTGGCGGGGCGCGGCCAAGGACGAGAGCCTGACGCGCGCCTATCTCGGCGCGTGACGAGGCCGGCGCCGACGACGCTCAGTAGCGATAGCCGATCGCCAGGCTGGCGCGATGGTCGGCCTGGCTGACCCTGACCGAAAAGCTGTCGGCCGGGCTCGCGGTGAAGAAGGTGTGGCTCAGCGTCGGGAAGGCCGAATAGCGATATTCGGCGCGGGCGAACCAGTTGTCGGCCAGCGCCGTTTCGACACCCGCACCCACGGTCCAGCCAGCCTGGGTCTCAGCGAAGCTTTCATAGAGCGGGAGGCTGCAGGCATAACCGTTCGTGCAGCTCGCCCGGACGGTCGCGCGCTGGAAGGCCATGCCGGCGGTGCCGTAGACCATGAGATTGGGCGCGACGACGGCGCCCAGGCGGCCGCGCAGGCTGGCGTCCCAGCCGTGCAGCACGGTGGTCTCGTCGCCGCTGGCGTTGAGCATGGCCGGCGTGCCGGATCCCGGGATGCCTCTGCGGCCACGATTGGCATTGGCAAGCCCGATATCGGCTTCGATACCGTAGAGCCAGTTGCCGGCCTGCCAGAGATAGCCGGCGAACAGGCCGGCCCGCGGCGCGCCGGCATTGTAGGGACGGGAGGCGGAGCTGGTGTCGACCGGGCCCGGCGGGGTGCCGTGGCCCGTCGTCGTCCAGCCGGCATCCTGCCAGAGGCCGCCAAGCGCCGCGCCGCCATAGGCGCCGCTCCACGAGGCCGGCACGACGATGCCGGCCTCGGCCGAGGCGCCCCCGCGCGCGGCGAGGGGAGCGAAGCGCAGGCCGACCGAGACGGTATGGGAATGGTTGCTCGCGCCGCCCGCCTTGCCGCCGGAAACGATCGGCGGGTTGCCGTTCATCCGATCCTCGGTCGACGGTCCCTGGGCAATGCGCCAGGCCTGGTAGCGGTAGTCGGCCGTGAGGGTGATCGTATCGTTCAGGCGGTAGCCGAGGCCGAGTTCGGCGGCCATCATCTGGCTCGGGCCGAGCCGGTCGGTGAACAGCAGCGCGCGGTTGTGGTGATTGTCGACGCCGGTGACGCTGGCCCAGACCGAGGCGATGAACCGGCCACGCAGGCTCCAGCGGCCGAATTCCGCCTGCACGCCGAGACCGAGATAGGGCGCCCGCCACATCTGCGCGTAGCTGATGCCGTTGCCTGGCGTGGGGGCGGCATAGTTCAAGGTCCCGCCGATCGCCTGCCAATAGTAATAGTCGGCCTTGTAGCCGGCGATCGCGCTGAGTTCGACCGGGCCGAGCTTCAGAAAGCGGGCGGCGGCGAAAGCATCGATCAGGACGGCGTTGCGCAGCGTCGTATCGGGATGGCTCGAATGGCACTCGGTGCCGCCACCCGGCGCCGGCGGGCACCACGCCAGATTGTAGTCGTAGTCATGCATGAACGAGGCGCCGGAGAGGTTGGTCGCGCCTTTCAGGCCGAGCGTCAGCCAGTCGAGCGGGCGATAGGCGAGGCCGGCCTGGACCATGGCGACGTTCTTGATGTCCCAGGTCAGCTTGCTGAGCATGCTGCCATTGGGGTTCAGGACATATTCCCGGCCCGTGCCGTTCATGACGCCGATCGAGGCGTCGACGGTCAGGCTTTCGCTGCTGGCTTGCCAGGAGCGCAACGGCGTCTGGGCCTGGGCCAGGCTCGCGCCGATCAGGCAGGCGGCAAGCGCGGTCCCGGAGCGCATGGTGGCGCGGCGGAGGTTTGCGTGGCGCCGCGCGGTCGCGGTGTCGAGCATGCACTGTTTCATCTGTCACGGCCGTCCGGATCGCGTGCTGGGCAGGCGCATGGTCCAGCGTCTTGAACCTGCATTGCGAAAGGAGCGGGGATTCGCGCCCTGGCGCAACAGCCCATCGTCACGGCCGGGCCTCCGGCTGGGGACAAATCGCGGCCTGGCGCCGGATGGTCGCCATGCCCGTGGTCATGCGTCAGGAGGCTGAAACGAGCAGCGGCTGAGCAGGGGGCAACGTGAAAAGCGCAGCGCAATCAACCCTTTCCCAAAGGGAGAGGGTGGCAGCGTCAGCTGCCGGGTGAGGGGTCGTCCATCTCCGGATAGAGCTGCATGCAGCGCAAGCATCGGCATCAGTTCTCGACGCTTACGCCCCTCACCCGCCGGCTACGCCGGCACCCTCTCCCTTTGGGAGAGGGTTGATTGCGTTGAGCTTTTCAGGCGCCCCAGCTCACTCACCCCCCAACCGGGGTCTGATGCTGGCGCGCGATCAGTTGCAGGCTGTTCAGCGTGATGGTCGCCGCCAGGAAGGCGGACATGCCGCCGACATCGTGCGGCGGGCTGACCGTGTTGATGTTGACGCCGACGAGGTTGAGGCCGCCGCAGGCTTCCAGCACGGCGAGGCCTTCGCGGGCCGAGGCGCCGCCCCAGGTCGGGGTGCAGACGCCGGGCGCGACCGAGGGATCGAAGAAGTCCATGTCGTAGGAGAGATAGACCGGCCGGTCGCCGATCGCCTGGCGGATCTCGGCGAACACCGCCTCGATGCCGCGTGCCAGGAGCTCGGCCATCGGCACGACATTGTAGCCGAGCGACAGGCCGTGGCCATGCACGCCGGGCACCATGGTCGAGCCGCGCATGCCGACCTGGTAGGAGCGCTTGACGTCGACCAGGCCTTCCTCGACGGCGCGCGAGAAGGCGGTCGCGGTGTTGTAGCCGGGGATCGGATAGGCGTCGGTATGGGCATCGATATGGACGGTGACGAGGTCGGGATAGACCCGGTGCAGCGCCCGCATCTCGGGGAGCGCGATGGCGCCGTCGCCGCCGAGCGAGACCACCACGGCGCGTTTCGAGGCGATCGCCTCGACCGCGCTTTCGATCGCCGCGTAGGACGGTTCGATCTCGCCCGAGGTCACCCGGGCATCGCCGACATCGATGACGCCGAGTGCTTCCAGGGGATTGATGCCGGTCGTCCAGTCATAGGCGCGCAGCAGTTGCGACTGTTCGCGGATCGAGGCCGGTCCCAGGCGCGAGCCGATGCGGTGCGGATGGGTGCCGCAGTCGAAGGGCAGCCCCAGGATCACCGCCTTGGCGTCGCCGATCTCGGTGCGATGGGGCACGCCCATGAAGGTGGGGGCGAACGCGAAGGGAGACGCGGTCATGGAAGGTCCTGCTGCCTGGAATGAGGGATGCGCGGGCCGGCGATCACGCCGGCCCGCCTGTCGGGCCCGATGATCAGGAGGCGATCACGTCCATGTAGCGGTTCAGCGCCGCGGCGTAGTGCTCGGCGTACCAGTCGCTGTCGACCGCCACCTGCTTGGCGAAATTCTCCGGCGAGCCGCAGTCGAGCGCCTTCATGTCGGCCGGAACCAGGGCCGCGGCCGCCGGATTGATCGGGCCGTTGCCGACGCGCTTGAACAGTTCCACCTGGCTCTGCGGATCCTGGGCCGAGGCGACGAACTTCCAGGCGAGCTTGCCGGCCGGGTTGCCCTTCGGCACGATCCAGGCGCCGGCGAACAGCACGCCCTGGTCGAAGGTGAACTGGATGCGGTCGCCGACCTCCTTGGCCAGCAGCATGGAGCGGGTGTGCCAGAGATTGCCCATCACCACCTCCTTGTTGCGGAACAGCTGCTGGCTCTCCGCGCCGGTGGCCCAGAAGATGGTGTGCTGCTTGATCTGCTTGATCTTGTCCAAGGCGCGGTCGACATTAACGGGATAGATCTTGTCCGGCGCCACGCCATCGGCCATCAGGGCGGCTTCCAGCATGCCCTCGATATTGTTGCGCAGCGTCCGCTTGCCGGGGAAATCCTTGACGTTCCAGAAGTCGGCCCAGGTTTTCGGCTGCGCGCCCTTCAGGGCCTGCCGGTCATAGGTCAGCGCGAAGGAATAGAGATAGGCACCGACGCCCCAGTCGGAGCGGTGGGCCCGGCGCAACTTGTTATGCGCGACGATGGTCCAGTCGACCTCCTCGAGCAGGCCCTGGCGGCCGAGTTCGACGGAGGCCGGCATGGTGCGGTCGCAGACGTCCCAGGTCACCGCGCGGCTTTCAACCATCGCCTTGATCTTGCCCGAGGTCGGGCCGGCGCCGTTGATGACCGCCTTGATCTCGGCATTGGCCGCGTTGAAGGGTTTGGCCCAGATCTCGTCATAGGCCGGCACCGCGTCGCCGCCCCAGTTGACCACCACCAGCTCGCTCGGCGCGGCATGGGCGACCGGCGTGAATTTGAGCGTGGTGGGGATGACGCCGAGCGCCGCGATCGCCTGCAGGAAACGGCGGCGATGGACACGCTTGCCCTCGGTCTGCTCGCGCAGGATGGCCAGGCAATCGTCACGGAATTCCTGATGGTCGGTCTTCGACATGCTGCTCTCCTCTGTGTCGTGAATGGCCCGATTTCAGGCCTTGGCTGGGGTCCGGATGGTCTTGACGGTGACGATGGCGATGGTCACCAGGATCATCAGCGTCCCCACGGCGGCGATCGCCGGGTCGATATTGTCGGCGAGCCCCTCCCAGATCCGGCGCGGCAGCGTGGTGACGCGCCGGCTGGTGACGAAGAGCGCGACCACCGTCTCGTCCCAGGAGGTGATGAAGGCAAAGGCGGCGCCCGAGACCACGCCGGTCATGACCTGCGGCAGGATCACCCAGCGCATCGCCTGGGACGGCGTGGCGCCGAGGCTGCGGGCGGCCTGTTCGAGCTTGTGATCGAGATTGGCCAGGGACCCGGCGACGGTGAGCACGACGAAGGGCAGGCCCTTCATGGTGTGGATCAGCACGAGGCCGAGATAGCTGTCGAGCAGGCCGATGACCGCCCAGGCCTTGTAAAAAGCGATGGCATGGACGATCGGCGGCACGATGATCGGCGCCAGCATCAAAAGCCGCAGCCGCCGGGCGAGCGGCACGCCGAGCCGCCAGGCGCCGACCGCGAAGGCGGTGCCGAGCGATACCGCGAGAACCGTCGCGCCAAGGGCGACCAGGAAGCTGTCGGTAATGCTTTTCGACCAGCGTGGATCGTTGACCAGGCTCGCATAGTGGCGCAGCGACAGGCTGTCCGAGGGCAGCGACAGATAGCGCTCGGGCGTGAACGATATCGGGATCACCACCAGGATCGGCAGGATCAGGAAACAGGCGGTCGCCCAGGCCAGGATCTTGGCGAAGGACGGGCCGCGCGGGCGTTCAGCTTGCAGTGCCATCATGCCCTCCCGTCACTTCTTCAACGCCGCTTCGACGTCCATGAAGCGGCTGAGCCAGAAGACCAGCAGCAGGACGCTGGCGAGCAAGGTGGAGGCGAGCATGGCGGCGAGGCCCCAGCGCAGGGTCTCGGAGATCTGCACGCTGACATATTCGGCGACCATGATGGTCTTGCCGCCGCCGAGAATGGCCGGCGTGATGTAGAAGCCGAGCGAGAAGATCAGCACGATGACGCCGGCGCCGATCAGGCCGGGCAGGCTCATCGGCACGAATACCCAGCGGAACGCCTGGAACGGGGTGGCGCCGAGCGCGCGGGCCGCCGGCACCAGGCTTTTGTCGATGCCGCTCATATTGGCGTAGAGCGGCAGGATGGCGTAGGGCAGCATGTAATGGACCATGCCGATCATCACGCCGAGCTCGTTGCGCACCAGCTGCAGCGGGCTGTCGATCAGGCCGAGCCCCATCAGGGCATTGTTGATCACGCCCTGGGACTGCAGGATCGCCACCCAGGCGAAGGCGCGGATGAGCGCACTGATCCAGAAGCTCGCGAGCACGATGGCGAGCAGGATCTGCCTTTCGCGCTGGCCGCATTGGACCAGGGCATAGGCCACCGCATAACCCAGCGCCAGGGTGATCGCCGTGGTGATCGCGCCGATCCTCGCCGTCGTGATCAGCACGCGCTGGACCGCGCCATTGTTGGCGAGCTCGGCGTAATTGGCGAAGCCCGTCTTCGGCACGGTGACGCTCATCACCAGCACGTTGATGACAGGCACCACGTAGAACAGGCCGAGGAAAAGGCAGGGCAGGATGAGCAGCAGCCAGTAGAGCCGTTCGCCGCTGGCCGCCGGCCCCGCAGCCTTCGGCTCCTGTGTCGCGACCGCCGCCATCACGCCGCCGCCTGTTTCGGCTGGACCAGGATCGCGGCATCGGGGGCCCAGGAGGCGACGATCTCGTCGCCCTCGGCGAGCGCTATGGCACCCGCCGGCATGGTCGCGGTCAGCCTCGTCTCGCCGACGGCGAGTTCGACCTCGACGCTGGCGCCGAGATAGGTGAGTTCGGTCACCCGGCCGCGTGCCGAACAGGCATCGCCCGAGGGCTCGGTGCGGTGCAGCCGGATCTTTTCCGGCCGGAGCGCGGCAACGGCATGGTCGCCCATGCCGGTCCCGGTCTGGCCGCCGACCGAGGCCCAGCTCGCCAGATCGGCCGTGCCGAGCTCGGCCAGGCCGTCGGCGCACCTGGTGATCCGGCCGCGCAGGAAGTTGCTCTTTCCGAGGAAGCCCGCGACGAATTCGGTCGCCGGGCGCTCATAGAGCTCGCTCGGCGGCGCGCTCTGCAGGATCCGGCCCTTATCCAGGATGACGATGCGGTCCGACATGGTCAGCGCCTCCTCCTGGTCATGGGTGACATAGATGAAGGTGGTGCCGACCTTGCGGTGGATCGCCTTGAACTCGGACTGGAAATCCTTGCGCAGCGACCGGTCGAGCGCGCTCAACGGCTCGTCGAGCAGCAGCAGTTCCGGACCGAAAACAAGGGAACGGGCGAGGGCGACGCGCTGCTGCTGGCCGCCGGACAATTGCCGGGGAAAGCGTTTGGCGAAGGCGCCGAGCTGCGCCATCTCCAGCGCCGCCTCGATCTTCGGCCGCGCCTGATCGCCGCGAATGCCGCGGGCGCGCAACGGGAAGCCGACATTGTCGTAGACGCTGAGATGCGGGAACAGCGCATAACCCTGGAACACCACGCCGAAATTGCGCTGCTCCGGCGGCAGGCCGGTGACGTCCTGGCCGTCGAGCAGGATCCCTCCCGAGGTCGGCGCGACGAAGCCGGCAATGCTCATCAGGATGGTGGTCTTGCCCGAGCCGGAGGGGCCGAGCAGCGTGACGAATTCGCCGGCCTTGATGTCGAGATGGGTCTCGTGCAGCGCGACGAAATCGCCATAGCGCTTTTCCAGACCCGACAAGACCAGATTGTGTTTCACGACGCCGTCCCGTTCCCCATGGCCCATGCCGGGCGCTTGCCGAAACTGTTGGTCAGGTGGGGCAAGAGGTCAAAACGAAATATGTGCGAAAGATATAAGGTTGGATTATAACAGAGGCGCTGTCGCGAGGAGCAGGAGATTTTCGGTCACATTGGACAACGACCGGCTTCAAGACAAAAAGCTGAGCTGAATCAACCCTCTCCCAAAGGGAGAGGGTGGCAGCGTCAGCTGCCGGGTGAGGGGCGTGAGCTCACAGCACTGATGCAACGCGAGCATGCCGCCCTCTCCGGAGATGGACGACCCCTCACCCGGCGCCTGACGGCGCCACCCTCTCCCTTTGGGAGGGGGTTGAGCGGTGGTTCCCGCGCGTGTCCGAAAGAACGGACGCGCCAAGCACCACCTCACTCCCTCTCACCGCGTGAAGCTCCATGGACACCCGCCACCTCGAAGCCTTTCGCGCCGTCATCGAGACCGGCTCGATGACCGCCGCCGCGGCGCTGACCGGCAAGTCGCAGCCGGCGGTGAGCAACCTGATCACCCGGCTCGAGGACGAGCTCGGCCTGGCGCTGTTCAAGCGGCGCAAGGGCAAGCTCGAGGCGACGCCGGAGGCGGCGCTGTTCTACGAGGAGGCGCGCCGCGCGCTCGGCGTGCTCGAGCGCACCGTCCAGGTGGCGCGCGACCTCAAGCGGGTGAAATCCGGCACGCTGGCGCTCGCCAGCCAACCTGGGCTCGCCACCTATGTGCTGCCGCCGATCATTGCCGAACTCCTGAAGCGCTGGCCCGATGGCACGGTGCGCTTCATCACCCGCTCGTCGCCGACCGTGCGCGACCTCGGCCGGATCGATGCCTTCGACATCGGTTTTGCCGAATTGCCGATCGACAGCCCGGCGGCGATCATCGAGGTGTTCGAGATCGAATGCGTGGCGGTGCTGCCGGCCGGCCATCCGCTCGGCCGCCACGCGGTGATCACCCCGGCGCTGCTCGACGGCGTCCCGTTCATCTCGCTCTATGCCGACCACTTCCTGCACGAGGCGATCGAGCGGGCCTTCGCGGAGAATTCGGCCCAGCTGAAAATGGCCGCCCATGTCGAGTTCTTCGGTTCGGCCTGCGCGCTCGTCATGGAAAATCTCGGCGTCACCATTGTCGACGCGTCGACCGGCGCGCATTTCGACAAGGTCGGCCTGGCGATCCGGCCGTTCGAACCGACGCTGTTCTACAAATTCGCCATGTTCCGGCCGACCAACCGGCCGCTGTCGCGCATCGCGCTCGATTTCGTCGCCGAGTTCAAGCGTATGTCGACCGCCAAGCCGGCTTGACGCAGGACGCCGTTCCGGTGGGGCCTACCTAATCCCCTGTTTTTCTTCACCGGCCTCCTGCGGCCGGCAATCGCACCCCGCCGCCGGCCCTCAAAGCCGCAGAATACGAACGGCTTCGCCCAGCACGCGCTCGGCGCAGGTGACGACATATTCGTGGTGGGTGAACACCAGCACCTGGGTCACCGCGCCCATCTCGCCCAGCAGGGCGAGGCCCCGCTCGGTCCTGCCTTCGTCGAAGGAGATGAAAATGTCGTCGCAGACGAAAGGCAGCGGCGTCGCCCGGCGCGCGTGTTCCTCGATGGCCGCAACGCGCAGCGCCAGGAACAGCTGATCCGCCGTGCCTTCGGACAGCGCCTCGACGCCGAGCAGGCGGCCGTCGCGCTGCGCCGCCAGGCGCGGCGGCTCCTGGTCGTAGTCGACGCCGATGCCGGTCCAGCGGCCGCCGGTCAGCGTGGCGAAGGCACGCGAGGCGCGTTCGATGATCGGGTTCTGGTGGCGCTCGCGATAGATCTCGATGGCGCTCGACAGAAGCCGCTGGGCGACATGGTCGCGGGTGAAGCGGTGGACCGCCTCGGCGATCTCGGCAAGCGCGTCCTGTTCGTCCTGGGCAGCCCCGGCGGCGCCGGTCGCCTGCTCGACCTCGCGCAAGGCGCCTTTCGCCGCCGCGTCCGCCTCGATCGCGGTGTCGCGGGCAGCGCGCGCCGCTTCCGCCGCGGCCTCGGCCTCGGCGACCTGGCGGACCAGCGCCTCGTCGTCCAGGCTGGCGAGGTCCGTCCGCAACTGTTCCTCGCCGCGGCCACCACCGACCGTCGTCAGGCGACGGCTCGCCTGGGCGAGTGCCTGGTCGAGCCGTGCCGCGGCGTCGAGCTGCCGCAGCAACGGAGCGAGGTCGGCGATGTCGCCGAGGCCGGCCGCGGCGAGCAGGGGCGCGAGCGCCGCCTCGCTGCCGGCGAGCCCCTGGCGCGCTTCCACCAGGACCTGCCGCCGGCGATCCAGCGCCTGGTGGGCCTGGTCGGCGCGCGAACGGGCCTGCTGGGCGGCGTTCAGCCGGGCGCGGAGCTTCCTGGCGGCGGTGAAGGGGTCGGCGTCGGTCACCGCGACGCCGGGGTGCCGGCAGAGGTCGGCGACCTGCGCGACGAAGCGATCCCGGTCCTTCTCGATGCCGCCGATGCGCCGCTCGGCGGTCTTGAGGCTCTCGGCGAGACCGGGCACTTCGGTCCAGAGATCGAGGGCGGCGCGGGCCTCGTCCGCCGTGGCCTCGGCCCGGATCGAGAGAGGCGGAAACACCGCGGCGGCTTCGCGGGCGAGATCGCCGGCGAGCTTTTCGAGCCTGCCGGCACGTTCGTCGAGCCCATGGGCCTCCGCGGCGATCTGGCCGAGGTCGCGTTGGTGGGTCTCGACCGCGCGGTAGCGGCGTTCCATGGCGTCGACCGCCTGCCGGAGGTCGGCCACCTGCAGCGGGCCGTCGCCGACCGGGGCAAGGTCGAGCGCGACCCGCAGCGTCTCGATCTCGCGCCGCTCGACGGCCAATGCCGCACGGGTTTCGCGGGCCTCCGCCTCGGCGCGCAATGTCTGGGCACGCCGTTCGAGGATGGTGCCGACCTCGCGGAGGAAGCCGAGCATGGGCTCGCCTTCGGCCGGGGCGATCCGGCTCGGCGCCCAGAGTGCCTGCCAGTCGCGTTCCGCGGCCAGGAACGCGGTCTGCGCCGTCGCCAGGCGCTGCGCGCCGAGCCGCCGGCTCACCTGGAGGTCGGCCAGCGCGAGTTCGGCATCCGACAGGCCGACGAGACGCGCCGTCTCGGTCAGCCGTTCATCGGCGAGGCGGTCAGCCGAGACGATCGCGGCGTCGAGGCCGCGGGCGGCCTCGGCGTCGGCGCTGTCGGCGGCACGCTCGCCGCCCGCCAAAGGCTTCAGTTTCGCCCACAACCCGTCGCGAAGATCGCGGGCGCCGGCGATCGCCGCGGGCGTCGGCGCGATGCCGCCGGCGTGAAGGGTCACCAGGCGCGCCTCGGTCCGGGCGACCTGTTCGTCGATCCTTGCCAGCGCATCGGCCTCTTTCGCCTGGAGGCTTGACGCCTCGTTCAGCCGCCGCAGCGCCGCCATTGCCGCATCGAGTCCGGGCAGCGGCAAGACCGCCAGGGCGTCGCCGTCGCCGACGGCGAAGGGCAGCCGCCGCAAGCGCTCCGACAGGTCCTGGGCGGCGGCCGACAATGCGGCCGCCTGCGCCCGGGCGGCCCGGTCGCGTTCCTCGGCGCCGTCGAGCGCGTTGAGCCGGCGCCGGGCGTCGGCCGGATCGGCGGCCTCGCCGAGACGGGCCTGGGCTTCCTCGGTGAGGCGCCGGCGCGTGGCGAGCTTCTGCTGCTCGTCGCCGAGCGCCCGGGACCGGGCCACGAGGTCGCGAAGCTGGTCGATCAGGCGTCCCGCCCGCGCCAGCAGCGGTGGGCCGGGCAGGGCCTGCGAGAGCGCGCCGGCGTCGGCCATGCCGAGGCCGGCGGCGATCCGCGCGAGGCCGCCACGGGCAAGGCTGGCTTCCTCATGGCGCCGGGGCAGTGCCTCGACCTCCTTGGCGACGGCCGGCCGGGCCTCGTCGGCCAGCTCGATCGCCTCGGCGAGGCCGAGAACGGCGTCGTCGACGCTGATCGCCGCGGCCTCGGCCGTCGCGCGTTCTTCCTCGGTCGCGGCGAGCGCCGCGGCCACGGATGCCGCGCCCCAGGCTTCGAGGGCGTCATGCGTGCGGCTGGCAAAGCCGTCGGCGAGATGCGGCAGGATGCCGAGGCCAGCCCTGTCCGCGCGCAGCTGGTCGATGGTCCGGATTTCGCCGGCCGCCGCCGCCAGCCCCTGGCAGCGGGTGAGATGCGAGCGCGCCTCCGCTTCCGCCGCGACGGCCTGCCGGCGCGTGGCTTCGGCTTCGTCGGCGGCGGCCCGTGCTGCCCTGACGACCTCGACGCGCAGTTCCTGCGCACGGATCGCCGCCCGCGCCCGGTCACGCCTTTCGAGCGCTTGGTAGAGCGCGTGGGAAGCGACCTTGCGTTCGGGATTGAAGATCTGCGCGGCGCTGGCCTTCAGCTGGTCGCGCAGGGCCGCGACCTCGCTCAGGCCCGGAGCCGCGGCGAGCAGGGTCTGCGCCAGATCGCCGCCGCCCGACAGCAGCTTCCGGCCGCCGTCGCGCAGCCGCGCCTGGTCCAGGCCGAAGATCTCGAGAAAGGCCTGCCGGTCATGGGCGCCGACGAAAGGCGTCAGGCTGTCGTCATGCAGCACGTCGCCGCTGTCGGGATCGACCAGGGTCGCGCCGCGCCGCTTCAGGCGCCGGAAGGCCAGCGTCTGCCCGTCGCGGCCGGCGACCCGGGCGCCGAGATGCATGGCCTTGTAGTCGTGCAGGAAATTGAAGCGGGAGCGCTCCTCGATGCCGAAGAGAACATCGGTGACGGCGGCGAGCGCCGTCGTCTTGCCGGCTTCGTTGCCGCCATGGATGATCGTCACCGGCACGTCCGCGTCGAAGTCCAGCACGCGGTCGGTGAAATGGCCGTAGCGTTCCAGCGCCAGCGACAGGATCTTCATGGGCTGTCCGCCTCGGCCGTGCCGCCGCCGAGGGCTGCCTGGACGAGCTCTTCCGCCGCGCGAATGGCGGCGTCGGCAATGGCCGCCGATATGCCGTCGCCGACGTCCATGAGCCCGAGTGCCTCGGCGGGAATCTTGGCGTGCAGGCCGGAGAGCGTCGCGGTGATCTCGGCCCGGAAGGCGGGGTTCGCCGCCGCGCTCGCCAGCGCCGCCTCAAAGCCGGTGACGGCCAGGACGCCGGTGCCGCCGCGCGGCGCGGTCGTCGTGTCGACCACCTTTTCGATCAGCAGGTCGTCGGCCGCCTCCCAGGCGAGCGCCTGCAATTCCTCGCGGGTCTGCTCGGGATGGGCGGCGAGGCCGTCATGCAGCCCGGTTTCGCCGGCCAGGACCAGCCGCAATGCCAGCGGGCGGCCGTCGGCCTTGTCGCGCGCCTCGCCAATGGCGCGGCGGGCCTTCTCGACAAAGCCGGCGCGGCCGGCGACCTCGGCGAGGTCGAGCACGACCTGGTCGAAACGCGCGGCATCGAGCGTCAGGGCCTCCATCGCGGTGATCCGTCCGTCGGCGACGCTGACCAGCGTCGCGCCCTTCGGGCCGGTCTCGCGGGCATGGCGTCCCTGCAGATTGCCGGGAAAGACGATCGCCGGCGTCTCGGCGACGACCTGGCGCTCGTGAATGTGGCCGAGCGCCCAGTAATCGTAGCCGGCGCGGCGGAGATCGTCGACCGAGCAGGGCGCGTAGACATCATGGCCTTCCTGGCCCGTCAGCGAGGTGTGCAGGATGCCGATGTTGAAATATCCAGGCTCCGCCGGTGGATAGGTCAGCGCGACATTTTCCGCGACATGGCGATGGGCGAAACCGCGGCCGTGCAGGGCGACGCGCAAGTCCTCGATGCGCAGGGTCTCGACCACGCGCACCGAGAAGGCATGCAGATTTTCGGGCGAGGGCAGGGCGCGGGTGATGACGGTTTCAGCGTCGTGATTGCCACGGATGGTGAAGACCCGAATGCCGGCACGGGCCAGCTGTCCCATCTGGCGCATGAAGAACTGGCCGGTGGCATAGTCGCGCCAGTCGCCGTCGAAGACGTCGCCGGCGATGATCAGGAAGGCGACCTTCTCCTCGATCGCCGCCGCGACGAGGTTTTCCAGCGCCCGGCGCGATGCCTCGACGAAGGGACTGGCCGCCTCGCCACGGCGCAGCAGGCCGCGCAACGGGCTGTCGAGGTGAATGTCGGCTGCATGCAGAAAACGAAACGACATGGCATGCCCTGGGACGCGCGCCGATTCGCGCTCGCCGGTTCGGCTTGCACGCTCATTGCGACACGCCGGGCGACTTGTCCAATGCTGGGAGGCCGCCGCGATCAACCCTTGCCGGAAGGCTCCGCGGCGGATCCCGGCCGGCGTCGCTCACCCTGGCCAGCGGGATGGTGAAAGCGGCATCCCGATCGCGCCCGGCGCCGGGATCACGCCGGGGCGATCAAGCTCCCGGCACGGTCGCGCCCGGGCGGGCTTTCTCGCCAACCAGGCGCCAAGGCATGACCAAGCGACTGGAACGCCGCGGCGCCCGCCATCCCGCGCAAGCCCGACCGCCCGCGATGGGCATCAGGGGGCGGCTGGACCGTGCGGGCCGTTGGCCGGGTTCGGGAGAACCGTCCGGCATCAGCAAAGGGCGGCGGGGAGACCTGTCCGGCGCGACCGGAGACTGCGTCCCAATCGTCGTCTTCGTCCTTCGCTCGCATGGCTACGTAGTCGTCCGGCGCAGCGACTTGGCGCTTGCAAGGGCGAGGGCAAGCCGTAGTCTTCCCTAAAACGGGGGTCATGCCCCAGGGAGGAACAACAATAATGACCTATTCTTTGATATCACGGCGCGACATGCTGGCCGGCGGCGCGGCCGCCGGTGTCCTCGGCCTGTCCGGGTTGCCCGCGCGCGCCGAACCGCAATGGCGGAAATATGCAGGCACGACCCTCGAGGTGAACCTGGTCAAGGGGCCGCGCGGCGATCTCTTGCAGCGCACCGCCGGCGAATTCACCGAGCTCACCGGGATCAAGGTCGGCTCGGAGGTCATCCCCGAGCAGCAGCAGCGCCAGAAGGCCGTGATCGAGCTGACCTCCGGCCGGCCGAGCTTCGACGTGGTGCATCTGAGCTACCACGTGCAGAAGCGCCAGTTCGAGAAGGCCGGCTGGCTCGCCGACATGTCGCCCTTCCTCAAGGATCCGGCGCTGACGACGGCCGATCTGACCGAAGGCGATTTTTCGGCGGCCGGCCTGCAATATGCGAGGAACGACCAGGGCGCGCTGCATTCGCTGCCCTGGTCGGTCGACTATTTCATCCTCTACTGGAACAAGGAGATCTTCCAGAAGAAGAATGTCGCGCTGCCGACCACTTTCGACGAGATGATGCGGGCCGCCGAGACCCTGCATGATCCCGCGGCCGGCATTTCCGGCTTTGTCGGGCGCGGTCTGCGCAATGCCAATATGGCGCTGTGGGGCAATTTCTTCCTGAACTATGGCGGCGAGTTCCTCGATGCCAGGGGCAATATCCTCACCGACGGCCCGGAGGCGATCGAGGCGACCAAATATTTCCAGCGGCTGATGACCAAGACCGCGCCGGCCGGCGTGGTCGGCTTCAACTGGATGGAATCCATGGCCGCCTTCACGCAAGGGCGCGCCGCCATGTGGCTCGACGGCGTCGGTTGGGCGCCGCCGCTGGAAGATCCCAACGCCTCGCGCGTCGTCGGCAAGGTCGGTTATGCCGTGGTGCCGAAAGGGCCCAAGGGCGGCTATTCGGCGACCTATGGCGACGGCATCGGCATCGCCCAGACCAGCAAGAACAAGGAAGCGGCCTTCCTCTATTGCCAATGGGCGGTCAGCAAGGTGCAGGGCGCGCGCCTGCTGCAGGCCGGCGGCGGCGTGCCGTTCCGCAATTCGATCCTCAATGACGAGGACGTTCGCAAGGGCGTCAAGATGCCGCCGGAATGGCTGGGCTCGGTGATCGACTCCTCCAAGATCAGCAAGCTCGGCCTGCCGGTGGTGATTCCGGTGGCGGAATTCCGCGACATCGTCGGCGCGGCGGTCACCGCCACATTGTCGGGCGCCGACCCCGCCACCGAGCTGAAAAAGGCCACCGATCAGTTCCGGCCGATCCTGGAGCGCAGCGAGCGGACGTGAGCGAGACATCCTTGACCGGGGCGGCCGAGACCGCGCCGGGCGCCGCCGCCGGGCGCGGTTTGCGGCGCCCGTCCTACTGGCCCTTCGTGCTGCCGGCGATGGTCGTCGTGCTGGCGATCATCGTCTTCCCCTGGGTGTTCACCGTCTGGATGAGCGTCAACGAGTGGAAGATCGGCTCGCCGACGACCTATGTCGGCCTGGCCAATTATCTGCGGCTGCCGACCGATCCGCGTTTCGTCGAATCCGTCGTGACGACCCTGGTCTATACCGCGCTGTCGGTGATCCTGCCGCTGATCCTCGGCACCTTCGCGGCGGTGCTGTTCAATATCCGGTTTCCGATGCGCGGTTTCCTGCGCGGGCTGTTCATCCTGCCGATGATGGCGACGCCGGTCGCCATCGCCCTGGTCTGGACCATGATGTTCCATCCCCAGCTCGGCGTGCTCAACTATCTCTTGTCGCTGGTCGGGCTGCCGGCGCAGCTCTGGGTGTTCCATCCCTCCACGGTCATTCCGTCCCTGGTCCTGGTCGAGACCTGGCAATGGACGCCACTGGTCATGCTGATCGTGCTCGGCGGTCTGGCGGCTCTGCCGACCGACCCCTATGAAAGCGCCTTCATCGACGGCGCCACCCAGTGGCAGGCGTTCCGCTACATCACCTTGCCGCTGGTGACGCCGTTCCTGTTCATTGCCGCGATGATCCGCATGATCGACGCGGTGAAGAGCTTCGACATCATCTTCGCCATCACCCAGGGCGGGCCCGGCACGGCGTCGGAGACGATCAACCTCTACCTCTACAGCGTCGCCTTCGTTTATTACGACGTTGGTTATGCCTCGGCGATCGCCGTGGTCTTCTTCGCCATCATCGTCGGCCTGTCGGCGGTCATGCTCTATCTGCGCGGCCGGATGCACTGGAACGAAACCGGCGGTGAATCATGAATGCCAGATCCATCCTCGGCCGTATCGGGCTCGCCTTCGCGCTGTTCGTCATCGTCTCGCCGGCGATCCTGTTCTTCGTCTGGATGGCGTCGCTGTCGGTCAAGTTCGAAATCGACAACGCGACCTATCCGCCGATCCTCATTCCCAGCCGTTTCGCCTGGGAGAATTACGCCACCGTCCTCTCGTCCAACCGCTTCACCACCTATTTCTTCAACAGCCTGATCGTCACCGGCACGGCCACCCTGTTCGCCCTGGTGATCGGCGTGCCGGCCGGCTACGGCATTGCCCGCATGCGGGCGCACAAGGCGGCGATCGTCATCCTGATCGCCCGCATCACGCCGGGCCTGTCCTATCTGATCCCGCTGTTCCTGGTGTTCCAGTGGCTCGGCCTGCTCGGCACGCTCTGGCCGCAGATCATCATCCACCTGGTGGTGACCGTGCCGATCGTCATCTGGATCATGATCGGCTATTTCGAGACGACGCCGATGGAACTCGAAGAGGCGGCCTTCATCGACGGCGCCAGCCGCTGGCAGATCTTCCGCCACGTGGCGCTGCCGATCGCGCGACCGGGCATCGCGGTCGCCTTCATCCTGGCGGTGATCTTTTCCTGGAACAATTTCGTCTTCGGCATCGTGCTCGCGGGCCGCGAGACCCGCACCTTGCCGGTGGCGGTCTACAACATGATCTCGTTCGACCAGCTGAGCTGGGGGCCGCTCGCCGCGGCCGCCCTGATCGTCACGCTGCCGGTGCTGCTGCTCACCGTCTTCGCCCAGCGCCAGATCATCGCCGGCCTCACCGCGGGCGCGGTCAAGGGGGGATGAGCGCGGCCCGGCGACCTTGCCGGCCGGCGCCCGGATCGCAGCGCGCGACCCGGGCGGCTTGATCGGCTCACGACAGATGGTGCACCGTCTGAAGGCCGTAGACGGGCGTGGCTATGCCTTCCTGCCGGGCCTTGATCTGCAGCGCCAGATATTGGGAATAATGGCGCGACTGGTGCAGGTTGCCGCCGTGGAACCACAGCGCCTCCTGCTGCGTCGGCTTCCACATGTTGCGCTGCTCGCCTTCCCAGGGACCGGGGTCCTTGGTGGTGGCCGAACCGAGGCCCCAGCACTTGCCGACCTTGTCGGCGACCTCGCGGGAGATGAGGTCGGCGGCCCAGCCGTTCATCGAGCCATAGCCGGTGGCATAGACGACGAGATCGGCCGGCAGTTCGGTGCCGTCGGAGAGAATGACGGCCTTGCGGGTCAATTCCCTGACGCCGACACCGCTTTTCAGCTTGATCCGGCCGTCGGCGACGAGCTCGCAGGCGCCGACATCGATGTAGTAACCGGAGCCGCGCCGGAGATATTTCATGAACAGGCCCGAGCCGTCATCGCCGAAATCGAGCATGAAGCCGGCCTTTTCGAGCCGGTCGTAGAATGCCGCGTCGCGGGCGCGGATGGCGTCGTAAACCGGCGTCTGGAATTGATGCATGATCCGGTAGGGCAGGGACGCGAAGATCAGGTCCGCCTTGCGGGTGGTGATGCCGGCTTCGACCGCCTTCTCGGAATAGAGCGAACCGAGGCCGAGCTCCATCAGCGAGTCCGATTTGACGATATGGGTCGACGAGCGCTGGACCATGGTGACGTCGGCGCCGCCTTCCCAAAGTGCGGCGCAGATGTCGTGGGCCGAATTGTTGGCGCCGATGACCACCACGTTCTTGCCGGCATAGGCCTCGGGGCCGGGATGCTGCGAGGAGTGCTGCTGCTCGCCCTCGAAGATGTCCATGCCCTTGAAATCGGGCCTATTGGCCTTGCCCGACATGCCGGTGGCGAGCACCAGCTGCTTCGGCCTCAGCACGATCTCCCGGCCGTCGCATTCGACCACGACCGTCCATTCCCCGGCCGCTTCGTCATAGGAGGCGCGCTTGGCGGTGGTCGAGCTCCAGTAGTTCAGCTCCATCACCTTGGCATACATTTCCAGCCAGTCGCCGATCTTGTCCTTGGGGGCGAAGACCGGCCAGTTCCTGGGAAAGTCGATATAGGGCAGGTGGTCGTACCAGACGGGGTCGTGCAGGCAGAGCGACTTGTAGCGCTTGCGCCAGCTGTCGCCGGCCCGGGCATTGCGCTCGATGATGATGGTGGGCACGCCGAGCTGGCGCAGCCGCGCGCCGAGCGCGATGCCGCCCTGGCCGCCGCCGACGATCAGGCAATAGGGCTGGCGCGAGAAGCCGAGCTCGGCCGCCTCCTCCTGGCGCTCCTCCATCCAGGTCTTGCGGTTCCTGGCCGCGCCATGCTTGGCGCCGAGCGGGCGGGCATGGCCGAGCGGTTCCTCGTGGCCCTTGAGTTCGGCCATGGTGGTGAGCAGCGTCCAGATCCGACCGTCCTTCAGTCGGATATGGCCGAAGCCGCGCGCCACCCCGGTTTCGAATTCGATCCAGCTCTCGGTCACGCCATCGGCGTGGGTCGCATCCTCGCCGGCGGCAATGGCGAAATTCGCCGGCTGGGTATGGCCGAGCTGGGCGGTGAGCATGTCGCGGACCTGGTCGCGGCCTTCGACGGTCTTGATGTTCCAGGTGAAGGCGACGAGGTCGCGCCAGTAGCAATCGTCCTGGAACAGGTCGACGGCGGCTTCGATGTCGCCCTTTGCCAGCGCCGCCGAGAACCTGTCGAGAAGCTGGGTGACCTGGCCATTGGGTGATGTGTCGAGCATTGTTTCCTCCTGCGGACCGAGCCCTTCGTTTGCCGAGGGCGGCTGCGGCGAGTTGCGCAAGCGCCGTGCCAGCAGCGGCGCGCAGGAGAACTCGCTGGAATAGTGAGACTTTCCGGGGAGGCAAGGCGCGTGCGCCCGCGGTCGCCACGTGGCAGGCTGTGGCGGATGCCACATGTGGCCTGCCGCGCCGCCGGGCGCGTGGCATGCGACCTAAGGCCGATGGTCTGCGGGCGCGGCAGCGGCCGCGCCAGGTGTTATCACCGCATGCCGGGAGCCGTGCCGAGGAGCCAGTCTTGACGCCATTGCCACACGCATTGATGTTCCATCCCTTCGCCGAGACGATCCAGCTGCGCATCGACGAGCAGGGCCCGGGTCACAGCATCTGCTCCATCACGATCGCCCCGGATCTTCATCACAATCCGCACCGGGTCACCCATGGTGCGGTGATCTATGCCCTTGCCGATACCGGCATGGGCGTGGCGCTCTACCCGACCCTGGAAAAGGGCGAGACCTGCGCCACCATCGAAATCAAGATCAGCTATTTTCGCCCGGTGCCCTCAGGCCTCATCCGCTGCACCACGGTCATGCTCAACCGCGGGCGGACCATCGCCAATCTCGATTCCCGGCTCCATGTCGACGACAAGCTGATCGCGCAGGCCAATGGCAATTACGCGATCCTGAAGCCGCGGGCGCAGGCCGCTTCATAGTGGGGCAGGGACTTGACATCTAGCGCGTGACGGCGAGGCCCTGGCGCTTCATCCGGCGGTAGACGGTGGTGCGGTCGACGCCCAGGCGGCGGGCGACTTCCGACAGGTTGCCGCGGCACGCGGCCAAGGCGGTTTCCAGCGCCTCGGGGCCTCTCGCGGGCCGAGGCCGTGGCAGCGCCGGCGCCGCGACCTTGTCGGTCCCTGCCGGTTTCGCGCGGCGGAACGGCGGCAGGTCGTCCGGCGTGATGACGCCGCTGTCGCCGAGCGCCAGGGCGACGTCGAGCACATTGGCCAATTCGCGAATGTTGCCGGGCCAGTCATGGCCGGCGAGCCTGAGGCGTGCCGCCGGCGCGAGCGTCACGTGGCGGTCCTGCGCCCGTGCCCGCTGCTGCACGAGGCGGTCGAGCAGCCAGTCGAAATCGTCGCGCTCGCGCAAGGCTGGCAGGTCCAGCACCGCCGCGTTCAGGCGATAATAGAGATCCTCGCGAAACCGGCCCTGCGCAACGAGATCGGCAAGATCGCGGTGCGACGCCGAGATGATCTTGACCCGCACCGGCCGGGGCCTCGAACCGCCGACCGGGACGATCTCGCGTTCGGCGAGCACGCGCAGCAGGCGCGACTGGAGGCCGAGCGGCATGTCGCCGATCTCGTCGAGAAACAGCGTGCCGCCGTCGGCCTCCTCGATCAGGCCCCTCTTGCCGCGCGCCAGCGCGCCGGTGAAGGCGCCGGGCGCATAGCCGAACAGTTCACTCTCGATGAGATGTTCGGGAATGGCCGCGCAATTCACCGCGATGAACCGCCCGTCGCCCGGGCGGCAGTCATGGACCGCGCGGGCCAGATATTCCTTGCCGGTGCCGGTCTCGCCCTGGATCAGGATGGGAATGTCGGTGACCGCGAGTTTCGCGGCGCGGGCCTGCAAGGCCTCCATGGCGCGATCGCCACCGCTGAGGCCGGCGAGCGATTTCGGCCAGGCCGGAATGGCGGTACGCCGGCCCGCCGGCCGCCGCTCCGGCTCGATGGCATGGGCGAAGACCGCGCTGGCATTGCGGGCGAAGACGACGCGCTCCTCGGTCGGCCGGGCGCGGGTGAAGCTCGGCAGGTCGTCGACGCTCATGTCGAAGAAGCGCGACAGCGGCTGGCCGATGAGCCCGTCGGTGTGGCGCCAGTCCATGCCGGTGACGCCGGCTAGCAGCATGGCGCCGCCATGGGTCATGCCGAGGATGCGGCCGGATCCGTCGAGGGCGACCGCGGCCTCCGGATCGACATCGAGGAAATCCGGCGAGCGGGAAAAGCGCAGCACCCAGTCGGAGCGCATCTGCGCCATCAGGTTGGCGAGCTCGATACGGCGGGCCGAGGCGGTGACCAGATGCAGCGCCAGGTTCTGGCTGACCTTGGGCTGGGGCGAGCGCAGCAGCGAGATGTCGAGCACGGCGGTCAGCTTGCCGCCGGTGTCGAAGATCGGCGCCGCGGTGCAGCTCAGCGGCGTATGGGTGGTGTCGAAATGGTCGCTCTGATGGATCGTCATGGCCTCGCCGGTGACGATGCAGGAGCCGACGCCGCAGGTGCCGGTGCGGGCTTCCGACCATTCCGACCCGAGATAGAGCCCGGCCTGGCGCAGGTGGTCCATGAAGACCTGGTCGCCCAGGAAATCGACCGTCACGCCCTTGGCGTCGGCGAGCAGCAGCACGTAGTTCTGGCCGGCGACCTGGCGGAACAGGTTCTCCAGCCCGGTGCGCGCGATGCCGATCAGCCGCTCGGATTGCTCGCGATGTTCGCGCAGCTGGGTGTCCGGCACGATATAGGCTTCCGTCGGCCGGGCCGGATCGAGCTTGTGTTCGTCGACACAGCGCAGCCAGGAGCGGACGACCGTGCCGTCGCGGGCCGAGGCCGCGCCCGAGAGAACACGCTCGATCTCCCTGATATGGTCGCTCTCCAGGCTTCTTGCAGACGACGTTCCCGAGCTCGCCATCATCCGCGATCTCCTCCCTGTCTCGTCATGCAGCTCTGTCGGTGGCTCCGTGAAGAGGAGCACCGCCTGCGCTTGGAACCAGAGAATAGCGAGCCCGGGCGGGGCCGCAAGGCGGCCCGCACGACCCCTGGGGCGAAGCGGGTGCGTCTATTGTCGCGATTGACTTTCCCCGAAATGTGGTCGGAAACTAGGCAAAACCGCATGTTGGCGATGAGACGTTTGACGTTCATCGCTCAAAACAACGCGGAATCGGGCGGAAACGGATGGCGGGCATGGTTGCAACGGGCAGGCCGCATCACGCCGATCTGATCTATTCGACGCTGAGTGACGGCGCCGCGACCGCGCAATCGGCTGTTGCCGCCTCCTGGTCACGGTCGCTGAAGACCCATGGTCTCGACCCCGATCACGGCCGCCCGCCGCGGCGTCTCGACCATGCCGCGTTCAGTGCGGCGCTGGAGCGGATGGAGCTGCTGGTGCGGCTGTCGCAGGCGACCATCGACCGGCTGTTCCAGGCGGTCGGCGAGGCCGGTTGCTGCGTCATGCTGACCGACCGGGACGGCGTGCCGCTCGACCGCCGGGGCGTCGCCGGCGACGATGCCGATTTTCTCAGGCTCGGCCTGTGGACCGGCATGGTCTGGAGCGAGGCGAGCGAAGGCACCAACGGTGTCGGCACCTGTCTTGCCGAGGCGCGCGCCCTGACCATCCACCGGGATCAGCACTTCCTGACGCGCAATATCGGGCTGAGCTGCACGGTGGCGCCGATCTTCGATGCCGAGGGCAAGCTCTGCGCCGCCCTCGACGTCTCCACCTGCCGGTCCGACCTGACGCCGGCCATGCTGAAACTGATCGCGGCCGCCACCAACGAGGCGGCACACCGGATCGAGGCGAGCCATTTCCGCGAGAGCTTCCGCCACGCGCGCATCCTGGTCGGTCAGGATAGCGGCCGCGGCACGGGCGGCCTGCTGGCGGTCGACCGGGAGGACCTGGTGATCGGCGCGAGCCGCGCGGCGCGCCTCGCCTATGGACTGACCGACGCCCATCTCGCCCGGCCGTTCCCGGCCGAGGATCTGCTGGCCGGCGAGCCGGCGAGCCCGGCCGAGGACCTCGCCGGGGCCGAGCGCGGCGCGGTGCAGCGGGCGCTGTCGAGAGCCCATGGCAATGTCTCCGCCGCCGCCCGGCTCCTCGGCGTCAGCCGGGCGACGCTGCACCGCAAGCTCGCCCGTCTCGGGCTGGAGCGTCCGCGCTGAGGCCGGCCGCGGATGGCTTTCCGATGTGTCGCAATCCTGCGACACATCGGGTGCGCAAACCGTTCGGGCCATCCTGACAGGCCGGGCACTCCCGCCGATCCTCCTCTTCGCTCCGCCGCGATGGCGCAAGTCTGGAGGAAACAATGAACAAGCCGGAACTCATCCGCACGACGGCGACGCCGTTCAAGGCGCGCTACGGCAATTTCATCAATGGCCGCTGGGCCGAACCGGTGGGTGGCCGCTATTTCGAGAACACCTCGCCGGTCACCGGCCGGCTGCTCTGCGAGGTCGCCCGGTCCGACGCGGCCGACATCGATGCGGCGCTGGACGCCGCCCATGCCGTCAAGGACAGCTGGGGCCGCACCAGCCCGGCCGAGCGGGCGGTGCTGCTCAACCGGATCGCCCAGGTGATCGAGGACAATATCGGGGTCCTGGCGCTCGCCGAGACGCTCGACAACGGCAAGCCGATCCGCGAGAGCACGGCGGCCGACCTGCCGCTCGCCGTCGACCATTTCCGCTATTTCGCCGGTGCGATCCGCGCCCAGGAAGGCGGCATTTCGGAAATCGACCACGACACGGTCGCCTATCATTTCCATGAGCCGCTCGGCGTCATCGGCCAGATCATTCCCTGGAACTTCCCGCTGCTCATGGCGGTGTGGAAGCTGGCGCCGGCGCTCGCCGCCGGCAATTGCGTGGTGATCAAGCCGGCCGAGCAGACGCCGGCCTCGATCCTCGTCCTTGCCGAGCTCATCGCCGACATCCTGCCGCCCGGCGTCCTCAATATCGTCAACGGCTTCGGCCTGGAGGCGGGCAAACCGCTGGCCTCGAGCAACCGGATCGCCAAGATCGCCTTCACCGGCGAGACCACGACCGGCCGGCTGATCATGCAATATGCCAGCCAGAACCTGATCCCGGTGACGCTGGAGCTCGGCGGCAAGTCGCCGAACATCTTCTTCAAGGATGTCGCCGCGGAAGATGACGATTTTCTCGACAAGGCGATCGAGGGCTTCGTCATGTTCGCGCTCAACCAGGGCGAGGTCTGCACCTGCCCGAGCCGCGCGCTGATCCATGAGAGCATCTATGACCGCTTCATGGAAAAGGCGCTGGCGCGGGTGAGCGCGATCACCCAGGGCGACCCGCGCGATCCCGCGACCATGATCGGCGCGCAGGCCTCCTCCGAACAGCTGGAGAAGATCCTGAGCTATTTCGACATCGGCCGCCAGGAAGGCGCCGAGGTCCTGGCGGGTGGTGCCCGCAACACCTTGCCGGGCGAGCTCGCCGGTGGCTTCTACGTCCAGCCGACCGTGTTCAGGGGTCACAACAAGATGCGGATCTTCCAGGAGGAGATCTTCGGCCCGGTCGTCTCGGTCACCACTTTCAAGGATGACGAGGAAGCCCTGTCGATCGCCAATGACACGCTTTACGGCCTGGGTGCGGGCGTGTGGAGCCGCGACGGCAATCGCGCCTACCGCTTCGGCCGGGCGATCCAGGCCGGGCGCGTCTGGACCAATTGCTACCACGCCTATCCGGCCCATGCCGCCTTCGGCGGCTACAAGCAATCGGGCATCGGGCGCGAGAACCATCGCATGATGCTCGACCACTACCAGCAGACCAAGAACCTGCTGGTCAGCTATTCGCCGAAGAAGCTCGGCTTTTTCTGACCCCCGCCGCCCGGCGCTTCCCCGCCGGGCGACCCTTCCCGGCATGGCCCCGCACCGCTCCGTGCCGGCGGCCGTGCCGGGCCTTTATTTGCCGTTCTCCGGCGGACGAGAGGTCCATCATGACCGAGGCTTCCCTCGATCGCGTCACCGCGACGCCGGCCGCGCTCGACCTGATCCGACGGCTCAGGGGCGAGCACGGCCCGATCCTGTTCCACCAGTCGGGGGGCTGCTGCGACGGCTCGTCGCCGATGTGCTATCCGCAGGCCGATTTCATCGTCGGCGACCGCGACGTCCTGCTCGGCGAGATCGGCGGCGCGCCGGTCTATATCAGCGCCTCGCAATTCGCCGTCTGGCGCCATACCCAGCTGATCATCGATGTCGTGCCCGGGCGGGGCGGCATGTTCTCGCTCGACAACGGTACCGAGCAGCGCTTTCTCACGCGCTCGCGCGCCTTCTCCGGCGACGAAATGTGCCGTCTCGACCCGCCGCGGGGCAGCTAGCTCGGACGCCGGAGGGGATTTCCCTGACGCGCGGGCGGTTCAATTGCCGGGACCTTCTGCAGCTATTGCCGAGCCTCGCCGGTCGTCTTTCCGGATAGGAGGGCTCGTTTCTTCCGTCAAGATTGCGCGGTTCGGCGCTCCAGACCAGCGCCACGACGGACGGTCGGGCCTCAAGCAAGACGATGGTCTTGCCCGGCCTCATCGTCCGCGGCCGGCGCCTTGGACGCCGGTTCGCAGCCTCAAGGAGACAGGGCCATGCGGTTGAACGGCGTTACCTTAGGAATTTTCGGGCTCGGCGCCCTGATCTTTGGTGGGCTGGAACCGGTGCGGGCGGCGCCGGTCGCCGACCCGGTCGCCGTCGCGCGCAGCGATATTAGCGCGCCCGGGGAAATGCAGCGCCGCCGGGCCGTCGCCGGCCGCACAGTGGTGCGCGGGCCGCGCGGCGGGGTGGCGGTCAGGAGCGGCGTCGCCGTCGGCCGTCCCGGCTATCGCCCGGGTTATCGTCCGGGCTTCGGTCCCGGCTACCGGCCGGTGCCGGTCAGGCCCGGCTATCGTCCGGGCGGCTGGGTCCGTCCGGGCGGCTACTGGTGGCGTCCGGGCGGGGCCATCGCGGCGGGCGCGGCGATCGGCTTCGTCTCGGCGGCGGCCGCGGGCGCCTATGCCGCCAGCCGGCCGCCGGCGCCGGGCTATTGCTGGTATTATACCGATCCGAGCAGGACCCGCGGCTTCTGGGACGTTTGCCCATGACGCTGCGGTCCGGCTGAATTCGGGGCGCGCCGCGGCTTGCCTGGCGCGCCCTGCACCCGGCCGGAGCGATCGACCGCCTGCCGTCCGGTCACAGTCTGGACAAGAAGTGACCCGAGGCTCGCTCGCCGTGAGCCGGCGGCCTGTCATTCCTCGATGGCGCCGTTGGGCCTTGACGGGGATCCTCTTGCAATGAGCCGTGAAGTGACGTCCGGTATGCCGCCCGCGCCGCAGAACATCTATGACGACGCGACTTTTTTCGAAGGCTACCGGGCTCTCAGGCGCGCGGATTCGGGCCTCAACGGCGCACTTGAAACACCGGCGCTGCGCCGGCTCCTGCCGGCCCTGAAGGGGCTTCATATTCTCGACCTCGGCTGTGGTTTCGGCGACTTTGCCCGTTTCGCCCGGGCGCAAGGCGCCGCCCACGTCACCGCCGTCGATATCTCGCAGCACATGCTCGACGAGGCCGCCAGCCTCACCGACGACGCCGCCATCACCTATCGGCGCGCCGCGATCGAGGACTATGCGGCCGACGGGCCGGCATTCGATCTCGTGATATCGTCGCTGGCGCTGCACTACGTCGCCGATTATCCAGCCGTGCTCGGCCGGGTCTTCGATGCGATGAAGCCGGCGGGCCACTTCATCTTCTCGGTGGAACATCCGCTGTGCACGGCGAACCCGGTGGGCTGGGTGCGCGACGACGGCGGCCATGCCCTGCACTGGCCGGTGGACCGCTATCGGGACGAGGGGAGGCGGGATACGCGCTGGTTCGTCGATGGGGTGATCAAGTATCACCGCACGGTCGAGAGCTACGTCAACGGGCTGATCGCGAGCGGCTTCCGGATCGCCCATCTGGGTGAGCCCGCGCCGACGGCCGCTGCCCTGGCCTCCCGGCCGGCGCTGCAACTGGAGTGCCGCCGCCCACCCTTCCTCTTGCTGGCGGCCACGCGGCCGACTTGATCCAGGTGGAAGCGCGGTGGGCGCGCTGCGGTTCAGGCCACCCGCGCGTGTGACCGCAGCCGTTCGCGGCGGCCGAGCCAGCTCTCCAGTTCGCTCGCGGGCAGGGCCGGCGCGAACAGGAAGCCCTGCAGGACATGGCAGCGCAAAGCTTGCAGGAAGCGCCGCTGGGCATCGGTCTCGACGCCTTCGGCAACCACGTTGAGCGCCAGGCTGTGGCCGATGCGGATGACCGCGGACGCCACGGCGCGGGCATTCTGGTCGGTCTCCAGGTCACGCATGAAACTGCGGTCGATCTTCAATTCCTCGATCGGCAGGCGGGTGATGGAGGACAGGCTGGAATAGCCGATGCCGAAATCGTCGAGCGACAGGCGAACGCCGAGCGCGTGCACGGCCTGGACCGTCGCCGCGGTTTCCGGACAGTCGTCCATCATGACACTTTCGGTGATCTCCAGCGTCAGTGCGCCGGGCGCGAGGCCGTGGCGCTCGAGGGCGCCGGCAATGAGCTGGGGCAGGCGGTTGTTGCGGAAATGCAGCGGCGACAGGTTGACCGAGACGATGGGGATGGCGATGCCACGGCGGCGCCATTCGGCCATCTGGCGGCAAGCCTCGCCCAGCGCCCATTCGCCGATCGCCTCGACCAGCCCGCATTCCTCGGCGATCGCGATGAACTTGGCCGGCGGCACCTGGCCGTGGACCGGATGGTGCCAGCGGGCGAGCGCCTCGACGCCGTGCAGGCCATCGTCCTCGGAGCGGATCTGCGGCTGATAATGCAGCTGCAGCATGCCATGGCACAGGGCGTCGCTCAGCGCGGCGCCGAGGATCAGGCGCTCCTGGGCGATCAGGTTCATGTCCTGGCTGAAGAAGCGATGGGTGCCGCGGCCCGCGGCCTTGGCTTCATACATGGCGGTGTCGGCATGTTTGAGCAGGGCCTCCTTGTTGGGCCCGTCACCCGGATAGAGGCTGATGCCGATGCTGGCCGAGACCGGCAGCGCCATGGCGTCGACCAGGATCGGCGCGGCGAGCGCCTCGAGGATCCGGCCGGCGACGCTTGCCGCGTGCTCGACGCCGCAGTCGAACAGCATGACGACGAATTCGTCGCCGCCCAGCCGGCTGACGATATCGCCGGCCCGCAGCTGGCCCTGCAGGCGCCGGCCGATCTCGATCAGCAGCGTGTCGCCGGCGGAGTGGCCGAGCGTGTCGTTGACGTCCTTGAAATTGTCGATGTCGAGAAACAGCAGGGCCACTTCCTTTTGGCCCGCGGCGGCGGCGGCGATCGACTGGTCGATCTTGTCGCCGAGCAGCAGGCGGTTCGGCAGGCCGGTCAGCGTGTCGTAATAGGCCAGCTGGTCGATATGGGCCTTGGCGTCGTGGCGCTCGATCGCCAGCGCGCAGAGATGCACGCAGGCCTCGACCAGGCGTTCGTGCCAGGCGCTCGGGCCACGCTTCTCGCGGAAATAGAAGGCGAATGTGCCGGCGACGCGGCCGTCCTTCAGCTTGATCGGGCTCGACCAGCAGGCGAGCAGGCCAAGCGGCAGCGGCAGCGACTTGTAGGGCTGCCACAAGGGGCTGGTCTCGATATCGTCGACCAGGACGGGCGCGCCGAGATAGGCGGCGGTGCCGCAGGAGCCGACGTCCGGGCCGATCTTCAGGCCATCGAGCGCCTGGGAGTAATGGTCCGGCAGGCTCGGCGCCGCCAGCGGATGCATCAGCCCGTTCGGGTCGATGGTGAGGATCGAACAGGCGACGCCGGGGGTGATCGCCTCGACCTGCCGGCAGATCAGGTCGGCGACCTCGATCAGCGGGCGATCATTGGCCAGGGCCTCCAGGACATGCTGTTGCAGCACCTGGGTCTGCTTGGTCTCGGTGATGTTGGCGATCACCGAAACCGCGTGCTGGAACCGGCCGGCCGGATCGAAGATCGGGTTGATGGTGGCCGAGAGCCAGATTTCCTTGCCCGACTTGGTGTAGCCGAGCACTTCCTCATGCAGCCCGCGTTCGCGGCTGGCGAGTTCGTTCAGGCGCGCCAGCGAGCGCGGGTCGGTGTGCTGGCCGCGCAGCAGCGCGGTCGGCGACTGGCCCATCACTTCCGAACGCTCATAGCCGAACATGTCGGTGAAGGCGCGGTTGCAATAGACGATCCGGCGCCGGCTGTCGGTGATGATCACCGCGCGGTCGGTCTCGTCGGCGACCAGCGACAGGAGGTAGAGTTCCTCGCGCCGTTTCACCTCTTCGGTGACATCCTTGATGAAGGCCGAGAAGAGCATCTTGCCGTCGGCCCGGATCCTGGACAATGACAGCGATCCCCAGGCCGCCGTGCCGTCCTTCCTGGCGATCGGCACCTCGACGGATTTGCCGACCAGCGTGTCGGCGCCGCCGGCGCGGTTGCGGTTGATCTGGCTGTCATGGGCGGGGCGCATGGCCTGGGGCACCAGCAGCCGGACATTCTTGCCGAGGACTTCCGCGCGGCTGTAGCCCCAGAGCTTTTCCGCCGCCGTGTTGAAGAAGATGACGTTGTTGAGCTCGTCGATGATGACGACGGCGTCGATCGCCTGTTCCAGGACAGGGATGAGAATAGCGCCGGAACTTTCTGCTATCTGGCTGCCGCGCATTGCAAGACCTGGAGAATTTTCGCACCGCCGCCGCGTCGCGGCACTGCGCTGAATTGAGCGATGGTGCCCAGTAACCGCCAAAAGTGTAAATATTCCATCATGCTCGCGGACGCTTTATCTGAGAGCTGTCAAGTATCTTTTTTACCTTAGGTAACCATAGTAAGCGTTTTTGCTCACCCTTGCGCTGCCTCTACCGCTGCGCCGCTCGGCCAAGGCCGGGCCTGCGCGTCAGGGCGGGCTTTCTGCTTTCAATCGGATGGTTTCCGCCGGCCTTGACTCTGTCGCGCCGGCGTTGTTTGATGAGAACGAAATAGGAACATGCATATGAGCGCGGCTCCGGAAACCGTCCGCGCGCTGAGGTTGAAGCTGGCGGCTCTGGAGCGGCCGGCCTGTCTCGGCGCGTCCGATCTTTTTGCCTTGGGCCTACCGGCGGTGGATGAGCCGCTGGGCGGCGGGCTCGAGCGGGCGGCGGTGCACGAGGTGTTCGCGCAAGCCGCGGTGGATGCGACGGCGGCGTCAGGCTTCGCGCTGGCGCTGGCGCTCAGGGCCGCCGATGGCGGCAGGATCGTCTGGGTGCGCCAGGACTTCGCCGATCTGGAAGCGGGCCGGCTCGATGCCAGCGGTCTCGCCGAGCTCGGCCTCGATCCGGGCCAGCTCATCCTGGTCAAGGCCAGGGATGCCGCCGATGTGCTCAAGGCGGGCGGGGAGGCGACGCGCTGCGCGGCGCTCGGCGCGGTGCTGATCGAGCCCTGGGGCGACGCGAAAGTGTTCGACCTCAGCACCACGCGCCGCCTGTCGCTGACCGCGGCGGCCTCGCGGGTGACCACCTTGATGGTGCGGGTCGCCGCATCGCCCGTGCCGAGCGCGGCCTCGACCCGCTGGTCGGTGCGCGCCGCGCCTTCCAGGCCGCTTGAAGCCAATGCGCCGGGCCTGCCGGCCTTCGCCATCCGTTTGTTGCGTCACCGTGCCGGCGTGTCCCCCCGGCAATGGCGTGTGGAGTGGGATCGTGATGTCGGTCATTTCAGGAGTGGAGACTGGTCCATCGCAGCGCCGCTACCTGGCCGTCTGGCTGCCGTTCCTGCCAGCCGACCGGTGGCGGAGGTTCAACCCCTCCGGCGCGCCGGTTGACCGGCCGCTGGTGTTCACCGAGAAGGTCAGGGGCGCGCTGCGGCTGGCCGCGGTCGACCGGCGGGCGCAGGCACTCGGGCTGACACCCGGCCTGACGCTCGCCGATGCACGGGCCCGCGTGCCCGACATCCTGGCGATCGAGAGCGATCCGGCCGCCGATGCGGCCTTCATGGCGCGGCTCGGCGAGGCCTGTGACCGCTACACGCCACTGGTCGCCTTCGATCCGCCCGACGGGCTGACGCTCGACGTCACCGGCTGTGCGCATCTGTTCGGCGGCGAGGCGGCGCTCAGGACCGATCTCGGTCGCCGGCTCGCCGGCATCGCGGTCCAGGCGCGGGCCTCGATCGCCGGCACGCCCGAGGCGGCGCGGGCGCTCGCCCGCTTCGGCCGGCTGGCCATCGTCGCGCCCGGCGGCGAGGCGGCGGCGGTCGAAGCGCTGCCGGTCGCGGCTCTCGGCCTGCCCGCCGAGACGATCTCGGCCCTGTCGCGGGCCGGGCTCAAGACCATTGGCGATCTTGCGGCACGGCCCTCGGCCCCGCTCGCCGCCCGTTTCGGCGCGGTCCTGGCGGCTGAGCTCAACCGGGTGCTGGGGCTGGAGGATATCCGCATCACGCCGCGCCGGCCGGTGCCGGCCTGCATCGTCGAGCGGCGCTTCGCCGAACCGATCGCACGCGCCGAGGATATCCAGGGCACGCTCGCCTTGCTGATGGCCAAGGCCGGCGCGCTGCTGGAACAGCGCGGCGAGGGCGGGCGCGCCTTCGAGGCGAGCTTCTTCCGGGCCGACGGCGCGGTCCGGCGCATCGCGGTGGAGACCGGTCGGCCGACCCGCGACCCCAGATCGGTGATGCGGCTGTTCGCCGAGCGGCTGGAGGCGCTGGCCGATCCGATCGATCCGGGTTTCGGTTTCGACCTGATCCGCCTGTCGGTGCCGGCGACCGAGCCCTTCGCGGTGGCCCAGACCAGCCTCGACGGCCATGCGGTCGAGGACGACGAGATGGCCGAGCTCATCGACCGGCTGGTCGCCCGTTTCGGCGCCGACCGGGTGCTGCGCTTCGCGGCGCGCGACAGCCATGATCCCGACCGCGCGGCCCATCTCGTCCCGGCGCTCGGCGCGGCGGCCGAAGAGGCGGCCTGGCGCCAGGCCGAAGCGGACGAGCCGCCGGCGCGGCCCTTGCACGTGTTCGACCCGCCGCAGCCGATCGAGGCCATCGCCGAGGTGCCGGACGGACCGCCCATGAGCTTTCTGTGGCGGCGCTGCCGGCATGACGTCACCCGCGCCGAGGGGCCGGAGCGGATCGCCGCGGAATGGTGGCGGCAGGCCGACCGGCCGGCGCGCGATTATTACCGGGTCGAGGATAGCGACGGCCGGCGTTTCTGGCTGTTCCGCAGCGGCTTTTATGGCGGCGCGGCCGGGCCGCGCTGGTTCCTGCACGGGCTGTTCGCATGACCGCTTACGCCGAGCTCGCGACCGCGACCAATTTCTCCTTCCTGCGCGGCGCCTCGCAGGCCCAGGACCTGGTCCTGAAGGCGATCGCGCTCGGCCATAACGGCATCGGTATTGCCGATCGCAACACGGTCGCCGGCGTGGTCCGGGCCTATGCGGCGCTCAATAAGGTGAAAGAGGCCATGGGCGAGGCGGCTCTGGCCGGTTTCAAGCTGGCGGTCGGGGCCAGGCTGGTCTTCGCCGACGGCTCGCCCGACATCATTGCCTATCCCGCCGACCGGGATGGCTGGGGCCGGCTCTGCCGGCTGCTCACCCTCGGCAATCGCAAGGCCAAGAAGGGCGAATGCATCCTTGTCCTCGACGACCTCCTGGCCGATCCCCGCGGGCTGTTGCTGATCGTCATGCCGGAACGCAGCCTCGACGGCCTGCCGGCGGTGCTGGCGCGGGTCGCCGAGGCGGCCGCCGGAGCGGTCTGGCTTGGCGCCGCCATGCACCGGCGCGGCGACGACCGGCGCCGGCTTGCCCGCCTGTTCCGGATCGGAGACGCCGCCGGCGTCGCCCTCATCGCGGTCAATGACGTGCTTTACCACGCGCCCGAGCAGCGCGACCTGCAGGACGTCATGTCCTGCATCCGCGAAGGCACGACCATCGAGGCCGCCGGCCGCATGCTCGAGGTCAATGCCGACCGGCACCTGAAGGAGCCGCGCGAAATGGCGCGGCTGTTCCGCGATTGCCCGGAGGCGATCGACGAGACCCAGCACCTGCTCGGCCGCGTCGCATTTTCGCTCAAGCAGCTCAAATATGAATATCCCGATGAACCGGTGCCTCCGGGCTGGACCGCGCAGGGTTGGCTGGAGGAGCTGACCTGGCGGCGGTCCAAGATCCGTTATCCCGAGGGGGTTCCGGATAAGGTCATAGGCCTGGTGAAGCAGGAGCTGCAGCTTATCCAGGAGCTTGATTACGCCCGCTATTTCCTGACGATTCACGACATCGTCCGGGTTGCCGAGGACAAGGGCATCCTCTGTCAGGGCCGGGGCTCGGCGGCCAATTCAGCGGTCTGCTACGTGCTCGGTATCACCGCCGTCGACCCCAATGAACACGACCTCCTGTTCGCCCGGTTCCTTTCGAGCAATCGCGGTGAACCACCTGATATCGATGTCGACTTCGAGCATGAGCGCCGCGAGGAGGTGATCCAGCATATTTACGAGCGTTATGGCCGCGACCGCGCCGGCATTGCCGCGACCGTCATCAGCTATCGGCCGCGCAGCGCCATCCGGGATGTCGGCAAGGCCATGGGGTTGACCGAGGACATCACGGCGCGCCTTGCCGGCATGATCTGGGGCAGTTGGGGCGAGGGCATCAGCGACGAGCAGATCCGCCAGGCGGGCCTCGATCCCGCGAACGCCACCGTGCGCCGGGCGGTCGACCTGGCGGTGCGCCTGCTCGGTTTTCCGCGCCATCTCTCCCAGCATGTCGGCGGCTTCGTGCTGGCGTGTGGGCGGCTCGACGAAATGGTACCGATCGGCAATGCCGCCATGGCCGATCGCACTTTCATCGAATGGGACAAGGACGATATCGACGAATTGCGACTGATGAAGGTCGATGTGCTGGCGCTCGGCATGCTCACTTGCATCCGCAAGGCCTTCGACCTCCTGCGGGAACACGAGAAGAAGGATCTCGGCCTCGCCGATGTCGAGCAGGATGACGGTGAGGTCTACGCCATGCTGCAGAAGGGTGATTCCATCGGTGTGTTCCAGGTGGAAAGCCGGGCGCAGATCAACATGCTGCCGCGGCTCAGACCCAAAAATCTCTATGACCTGGTCATTCAGGTGGCGATCGTCCGGCCCGGGCCGATCCAGGGCGACATGGTGCATCCCTATTTGCGCCGGCGGAGCGGCGTCGAGAAAGTGGACTACCCTTCGCCGTCACCCCTCCACGGGCTGGCCAATGAATTGAGGGGAGTGCTGGAAAAGACGCTTGGGGTGCCGTTGTTCCAGGAACAGGCCATGAAGCTTGCCATGGTGGCGGCGAAATTCACCGACGACGAAGCCAATGGCCTGCGCAAGGCCATGGCGACCTTCCGCAATGCCGGCACGATCCAGAATTTCGAGGAGATGATGGTCGGGCGCATGGTGGCGCGCGGCTATCAGCGCGATTTCGCCCAGCGCTGTTTCGAGCAGATCAAGGGCTTCGGCAGCTATGGCTTTCCCGAAAGCCATGCCGCCTCCTTCGCCAAGCTCGTCTACATCTCCTCCTGGATCAAATGCCATCACCCGGCGGCCTTTGCCTGCGCGCTGCTGAACTCACAGCCCATGGGGTTCTACGCGCCGGCGCAGATCGTCCGCGATGCCCGCGACCACGGCGTCGAGGCCCGGTCGGTCGATATCAACGAGAGCCGGTGGGATAATCATCTGCAGCGCCGGCCGGACAAGGCGCTGGCGCTCAGGCTCGGTTTCCGCCAGGTCGACGGTTTCCATAAAGACTGGGCAACGGCTCTGACGGATGCGCGCGGCGCGGGCTATGCCAGTGTCGAGGAACTCGCGGTGCGCGCCCGCCTGCCGAACCGGGCCATGCATGTGCTGGCCGATGCCGACGCCTTCCGTTCGATCGGGCTCGACCGGCGCGAAGCCCTCTGGGCGGTGCGCCGGCTGCCGGACGACCAGCCGCTGCCGCTGTTCGCCGCGGCCGATGCCCGCGAGCTCGGCGAGGAGGCGGATGTCGGCCTGCCGGTCATGCCGCTCGCCGAACATGTCGCGGCCGATTACCAGACCATCCGGCTGTCGCTGAAGGCCCACCCCATGGACATTCTGCGTGCGCGCTTCCAGGGCGAGGGGGTGACCAGCTGCGTCGACACCAATGCCAAGCCGGACGGCGCCTTCGCCAAGGTCGCCGGCGTCGTGCTGGTGCGCCAGCGGCCTGGCAATGGCAATGCCATTTTCATCACGCTGGAGGACGAGACCGGCATCACCAATATCGTGCTCTGGGCGCGCAAGTTCGAGCAGTTCCGCCGCCAGGTGATGGGAGCCCGCCTGCTGCTGATCGAAGGCCTGGTCCAGAAGAGCCCGGAAGGCGTCGTCCACCTGATGGCCGAGCGCATCATCGACCGCTCCGAGGAGCTCAAGCACCTCTCCGACACCCACAAGACCGAGCCGGTGGTCGGCCGCGCCGACGAGGCGCTGCACCCGCAATATCCGCGCATCTCCGGCCACCCGCGCAATGTCCGCATCCTGCCGAAGTCGCGGGATTTTCATTGAGGGGAGGGGGCGAGGGCGGCTGCGCCTTCGGCCGCAACCGGCCCAACGGAGAAAAGCGCTGATGAATCAACCCTCTCCCAGAGGGAGAGGGTGGCGCCGTCAGGCGCCGGGTGAGGGGCGTAGGCCCCGAGGACTGGTGCCGGCGCTCACGCCGCATACCGCCCTATCCGGAAATGGACGACCCCTCACCCGGCAGCTGACGCTGCCACCCTCTCCCTCTGGGAGAGGGTTGATTCGACTGCGCTTTTCGTCTTGGGGCCGGCCACAACCGGAGTCGCCGACCGACGCGCAAGGCACCCCCACCCTCACGCCTTGAAATAGGCGATCTGCTGGCTGGTCGCGAGCAGGCGGCCGGAGGGTGACCAGAGCTCGGCGGTCTGGTCGGCATAGGATTTGTGGAAGACGTGGGCGTCGGCGACGCCGAGCAGTCCGGTGATGGCTTCGGCCGCCAGATCCGCGGCATCGACGTGGAAATAGGTGGTCATCGACACGGTGCCGAAGGGCACGATGGCGCCCCGGACATGGAAGATGCGGCCGAAAAAGGCATCCGCCATGGCCGACAGCGACAAGGCGTCGACCCGGCGCGGGGGGCTGTCGGCGAGCCAGACGGCGGAGCGGGCGCCGGTCGGCGCCTCGTTCAAGGTCGCGGCGAAGTGCGGGCCGCCCGAGGCAAAGCGGAAATCATATTGCCGGGGCCAGCCCGAAAATTTGTCTCTCGGCAAGGACGGCAGTTGTTCGGCCGGTGTCACCTCCGGCATGGCGCTCGCCTGATGCGACCAGGACGGCCGGCGTTCGGCGAAGACGGCGGTGGCCGTCGCCACCACGCCTTCGTCGCCCTGGAGCAGTTCGATCGACCAATGCTGCGACGACCGGTTGGCACGCACCAGCCGGACCGCGATGTCGAAGCCGCCGCGCGCGATCGGCGCGCAATAGTTGACGGTCAGCGCCAGCGGTTCGCCGCGCCGCTCGTCATGTTCCAGCACCGCCCTGAGCATGGTCGCGGCGGTCGCCCCGCCGAACGGCCCGACAAAGGCCCAATAGAGGTCGCTGGTGGCGCCAGTCCGGCGGGTCCCGTCGGCCAGGACGCGGGTTGCCTGGTCGAACGGATGGAGAGCGGTGATGTCGGACGGCACGGCTGGACTCCTGCGGCGCATGACGCCGGCAGGGTCGGATGCTTCGCCGGTCATTTCAATGACCGGCGAGGTCATCGGCTTCGGCCGTTCGGAGGAGGGCTGGAAACGCTCGTGCTCCGCCCTGTCGCCTCACACCTCGCGATTGTCGAACAGCAACATGTCGACGCCGCCGGTCGCGAAGGTCTGGACGTCGGCGGCCGCCGCCCGCCCCTCGGGGCTCGCAAAGGCCTTCTGGATCGCCGCGACATCCTGGAAATGCAAGGTCGCGATCAGGTGGAAGCCGGAGGCGCCTGCGGGTGTCCCGACGGGGCCCTGGCTGACCTCGTACTTGCCGAGGCCGGGGATCTTCTTGGCGATCGGCACGTGCTTCTCGAAGTAATATGTGTCGAAAGCGGCCGTGTCCTTCGGCGTCTTGTACATCACCACCAGGCGCGCCATGGCATTCCTCCCGCGATCAGGGTTGTCGAGATGGTCCGGCTCTCGCCGCTGCCGGATGAGTGACGCATAACGGACGCCGCGTGTCACTACGGCCGTGCATCTCAGGCGCCGCTCGTGCCCGTCGCCTGGCGGTCGCCATCCTGCTTGAGGAAGTCGAAGGCGGTCCTGCCGGGCTCGGCGCGGAAGCGTTCGTCGAGGATGACGAGATCGGTCATGCGATCGAGCCGGAACACCCGGAAGGCGCCGCGGTCCTCGCACCAGGCGGCGAGCACCCAGACCGGACCGTAGAAGGCCATGACCAGCGGCCGCACCAGCCGTTCGGAAACGAGATCACCGGCGTCCCGGTAGCGGAAGCGGATCTTGCGGTGCTCCCGCATGGCCCGGCGCAGGCCGGCCTGATCGATCGCGATCGGCTCGCGATGGTGATCGGCGGGCGCCCACAAGGTCAGCGCATCCATTCGCCGCCCGAGGGCCTCCGGCAGCACATGGCGCACCTTGGCGATCACGTCGGCGGCGGCCTCGGCCAGTTCCGGATCGGCCCAGGATTGCACGATGCGGGCGCCCAGCAGCAGCGCCTCGACCTGGTCTTCGTTGAACATCAGCGGCGGCAGGTCGAAGCCCGGCCGCAGGATGTAACCGACGCCGGCTTCGCCTTCGATGGGAACGCCCCTGGCGACCATGTCGCGGATGTCCCGATAGATCGTCCGGGGCGAAACCTCCAGGATCCCGGCGATATCGGCGGCTCTCGCCGTCTTTCTCCGACGCAGGATCTGCAGGATCTCGAACAGGCGGTCGGCGCGGCGCATGGCGTGAGACCCTAGGCCATAGCCGCGGCTGTTGACAGTCTCCTGACACAACGCTGGCAAGGGGGCTCGGCTAAGGTCGTCGCGGCGACAATCGAGAATGGCGGCAATGGCGACGGATATGGCGGGACTGGTCGACCGGCTCTGGCAAGGCGAGGCGGCGATGGAGGAATGGAGCGCGGCGGTGGCGGGCGGCGTGATCCGCGAGATCGCCGACGACGTCATGGCCGTCTCGACCGGCTATCTCTTCGGCAACGTCACGGTCATCCGCACGGCCGACGGGCTGGTGATGGTCGATACCGGTAGCCGCGAAACCGCGGCCGAGACCCTTGCCGCGATCCGCCGCTGGGACGATAGCCCGGTCCACACCGTCATCTATAGCCATGGCCATATCGACCATACCTGGGGCGCGCGGCTGCTCGACCAGGAGGCCGAGGCAAAGGGCCGGCCACGGCCACGGATCATCGCGCATCGCAACGTCCTCGATCGCCTGACGCGCTACGATGCAACCCGGGGCCTGAACACCATCGTCATGGGGCGGCAGTTCAATGCATCCGACTATACCTTCCCGGGCGATCATCGGCGCCCGGACGAGGTCTATGACGACAGGCTCGACCTGGCCGTCGGCGGCGTCGAGCTCTCCCTGGTCCATGGCCGCGGCGAGACCGACGACGCCACCTTCGTCTGGCTGCCGCGGCAGCGCATTCTGGTCAGCGGCGACTTCGTCATCTGGGTGTTTCCGAACGCCGGCAACCCGCGCAAGGTCCAGCGCTACGCGCCCGACTGGGCCGCCGCGCTTCGCCGCATGCGGGCGCTGGGCGCGGATATTCTCGTGCCCGGCCACGGCCCGGTCGTCGCCGGCGCTGCGCGCGTCGCCGAAATGCTCGACGACGGTGCCGCCGTGCTGGAGAGCCTGGTTGGCCAGACCCGCGACCTGATGAACCAGGGGCGCTCGCTCGACGACATCCTGCACCAGGTCCGGGCGCCGCGGGCGCTTCTGGCGAAACCCTATCTCCTGCCGAAATATGACGACCCGGAATTCGTGGTTCGCGGCATCTGGCATCTCTATGCCGGCTGGCATGACGGCGATCCGGCCCATCTCAAGCCCGCGCCGGCGGCCGAGCTGGCTCGGGAGATCGCGACCCTCGCGGGCGGAGCCGCGATGCTCGGCCGGCGCGCGGAGGCGCTGGCCGCGGCCGGCCAGCTCCGGCTCGCGGTCCATCTGATCGAAATGGCCGCGACGGCGGATCCGGCCAGCCGCGAGCTCCAGCGGCTGCGCGAGGGCATCTATGCCCGCTGTGTCGACGCGGAGACCTCGCTGATCGGCAAGGCGCTGTTCGCGGTGGCCCGGCGTGACGCGGCGGCGCGCGCGGTGCCCTAAGGACGGGGCGCATCGGCCGATTTGCCCATCTCTTGCCGCGGCGAAGGGATAATCGGCGTCCGGCCGCCATATTCACCATGCGGCTTTACCGCATTTCAATCCCGCTCGGGTCCTCTGGCGGCCTCATCCCTCAAGCGTCCGGCCGAACGGCCGGGCCGAGGAGCCGCACCGATGTCGCCGCCCGCCCTGGTTCTCACCCGTCTCGTCAAGGCCTTCGACCGCCCGGCGGTCGATGGCCTCGACCTCACCGTGCGCGCCGGCGAGTTCTACGCCCTGCTCGGACCGAACGGCGCCGGCAAGACAACCACGCTGCGCATGGTGGCGGGCCTGCTGCGGCCGGATGCCGGCGGCATCTCGGTGTTCGGCATCGATGCGCTCGCCGATCCGGTGGCCGCCAAGCGGCAGATCGCCTGGGTCGCCGACGAACCGATGATCTATGATAAGCTGACGCCGCTCGAATATCTGGCCTTTGTCGCCGGGCTGTGGGGCAGTCCCCCCGCCGGCGCCGAGCGGCAGGCCCGCGCCCTGATCGCGCTTCTCGGCCTCGGCCCGCACGCCAATGAGCGCTGCGAGGGCTTTTCCAAGGGCATGCGCCAGAAGGTGGCGCTGGCCGGCGCGCTGGTGCACGAGCCGCGCCTGATCATCCTGGACGAACCGCTGACCGGGCTCGATGCCGGCTCGGCACGGCTGGTCAAGGACGTGCTGATCGCGCGCGTCGCCGCCGGCGCCACCGTGATCCTGACCACCCATATCCTGGAAGTCGCCGAGCGCATGGCCGAGCGCATCGGCGTGATCGCCCGGGGGCGGCTGGTCGCCGAGGGCACGCTGGAGGAACTGGCGCGCCATGCGGGACGCCGTTCCGGGCAGGCCGGCGGATCGCTGGAGGATGTCTTCCTCGACCTCGTCGCCGCGGATGATCCGGGGCTCGCGGCGTGACCAGCGCCTCGCTGCCGTGGTTCGCCCGCCACGAGCTGCGTCTGGCCTGGCGTGAATGGCTGTGGTGGCTGCGCGGCAAGCGTCACGGCGCGTTGCGCGCCGGGGTGATCGCGACGATCGCGCTCGGCGGCCTGCACATGGTCGCCGGCTTCAGCGTCGCGCCGCTGGCGCGCCTTGACGCCGGCGCCGATCCGGCCGGCCTGCTGATGGTGACCGCCGCCGCCGCCATGGCCTGGATGCTGATGCTGTCGCAGGCGATGGAATCGGTCACCCGGGTGCTCTATGCCCGCGGCGACGTCGACCTGATCCTGTCCTCGCCCGCGCCGGCCCGCACCGTCTTCGCCTTGCGCCTCGGCGGCATCGCCGCCGGCAGCACGGCCATGGCGCTTCTCCTGATCGGTCCCTTCGTCAACATGCTGGCGGTCAAGGGCGGTGCCCACTGGCTCTGGGCCTATGGCCTGCTGGCGGCGATGGGGACATCGGCCGCGGCGCTGGCGATCCTCGCCACGCTCGGCCTGTTCCGCGTCGTCGGGCCGAAGCGCACGCGCTTCGCCGCCCAGGTCATGGCCGCCATCGTCGGCGCCGCCATCGTCATCGGCCTGCAGGTCGCGGCCATCATGGGTCATCAGGGGCTCGGGCGCTTCGCCGTCCTGAGCAGCGAGGCGGTGACCGGCGGGTTGCCTGCGGCGGACAGCCCTTTGTGGTGGCCGGCGCGCGCCGCCCTGGGCGAGGCCTGGCTGACGATCGGCATGCTTGCCCTGGCCCTGGCGCTGCTGGCGCTGGTGATCGCCGCCGCCTCGCACCGCTTCGCCGGCCTGGTCATCGCCGCGGCGAGCACGTCCCGGGCGATGCCGGGCGCCCATGCCCGGTCGGTGCGCTTCGTCGCGGTCAGCCCGGTGCGGGCGCTGCGCGCCAAGGAGCTGAAACTGCTCGCCCGCGACCCCTGGCTGATGTCGCAGACGCTGATGCAGATGCTTTACCTGCTGCCGCCGGCCCTGCTCATGTGGCAGAGCTTCGGCGAGGGCAGCAATCCGGCACCGCTGATCGTGCCGGTGCTGGTGATGGCGGCGGGGCAATTGGCCGGCGGCCTCGCCTGGCTCGCCATTTCCGGCGAGGACGCGCCGGACCTGGTCGCCACCGCGCCGCTCGCGCCGCGCACCGTGCTGAACGCCAAGATCCAGGCGGTGCTGATCGCCGTGGCGCTGCCCATGGCGTCGCTGCTGCTCGCCGTTGCCCTGCTGTCGCCGGCCGCGGCCGCGGTCGCCGCTATCGGCATCCTGCTCGCCGCCGCGAGCGCGACGGCCATTCAGCTGATGTTCCGAATCACGGCCAAGCGCTCGGCTTTCCGCCGCCGGCAGACCGCCTCGCGGGTCGCCACCTTCGCCGAGGCCTTCGCCTCGATCGCCTGGGCGGCCGCGGCGGGACTGGCGGCCGCCGGCTCGCCGATCGCGCTGGTGCCGGCGCTGGCGGCGATCGCGGTCCTCGCCATCGCCAGGGCGCTGGTGCCCGGCCGGGACGGGGCAGGCCGGTAGGTCTTGCACTTTGCCGCGCCGGCCTGTTTGGTCTGGACGTGGCATCAGGCACGCGAGGCTGAGGCATGACCGACGGCGTTGATCCGGCTATCAGGCTTTCGGCCGTCAAGGCCAATGGCATCACCATTCGCTATGCCGAGGCCGGCCAGGGCCCGCTGGTGCTGTTCTGCCATGGCTGGCCGGAGGGCTGGGCGTCCTGGCGCCACCAGTTGAAGGCGGTGGCCGCTGCCGGTTACCGGGCCGTGGCGCCGGACATGCGCGGTTATGGCGGCACCGATGCACCCGCCGAGATCGAGCGCTACACGCTTCTCGACCTGGTCGCCGACCAGGTCGGCCTGGTCAAGGCGCTGGGCGAGACGCAGGCCGTCGTCGTCGGCCACGATTGGGGCGCGCCGGTCGCCTGGCATTGCGCCCTGATCCGGCCGGACGTGTTCCCCGCGGTTGTCGGCATGAGCGTGCCCTGGACGCCGCCCGGCCATGTCGATTTCCTGACCGCGCTGGAAAAGCTCGGGATCCGCGACTTCTACATTCAGTATTTCCAGGCACCGGGCGTCGCCGAAGCCGAGCTGGACCGCGATCCCGAGGACAGCCTGAGACGGCTCTATTTCACCGGCTCGGGCAACCAGCGCGACCGGACCAAGGGCATGACGCATCTCGGGGCCGGCGGCGTGCTCGGCAATACCGTGGATCCCGAGGCGCTGCCGGACTGGCTGCCCGCCGAGCATCTCGCCTATATGGCCGGCGAGTTTCGCCGCGCCGGCTTTCGTGGCGGGCTCAACTGGTATCGCAACTTGACGCGCAATTTCCACCTGACGGCGCCCTGGCGCGGCCAGCCGATCCGCCAGCCGTCCCTGTTCATCGTCGGCGCCAAGGACGGCGTGATGCGCTTTCCCGCGTCCAAGGCGCAGGTCGAGGCCTATCCGCAGACCTTGCCGGGCCTGCGCGGCCTGCATGTGCTCGACATGGCCGGCCACTGGATCCAGCAGGAGCGGCCTGACGAGGTGAGCGCGCTGGTGGTGGATTTCCTGCGCGGCCTTTGAGGGATTGGTGGCGGGAACGTCTGACAAGGCACCACCTGGCGCATCGACCCACACCGCGTCATGGCCGTGCTTGTCACGGCCATCCACGTCTTCGGCGGTCAAGGGAATGCGTGGATGGCCGGCACGAGGCCGGCCATGACGAAGAGGGCGGTGTGGTCACCTTCTCCGGGACGACGAGCGCGGTACCGCCCGCGCGCCTCTCCGCCGATCTCAGCCTTTCACAATTTCCGCCCGAGCGATCTCCGCAATGCTCCGGCAGCCGGTCAGCGCCATGGTGATGTCGAGTTCGGCGATCATGTTCTGGATCACCTCGGCGACCCCCTGTTCGCCGGCCACCGCCAGGCCATAGACATAGGGCCGGCCGAGCAGCACGGCACGGGCGCCGAGCGCCAGGGCCTTGAACATATCGGCGCCCGAGCGAATGCCGCTATCGAACAGAACCGGCGTCGTGCCGGCCGCGGCGACCACGCCGGGCAACGCGTCGAGCGAGCCGACGGCGCCGTCGACCTGACGGCCGCCATGGTTCGACACGACGATGCCGTCGACGCCGCGATTGACCGCCTCCCTGGCGTCCGCGGCACTCTGGATGCCCTTCAGCAGCACCGGCAGCCGGGTCATTTCCTTGAGCCTGGAGACGTCGTCCCAGACCAGGTCCGGGCGCGAATAGATCTGGGTGAAGCGGGCGACCGCCGAGCGCGTGGCCGAAAGGCTGATGCCGAAGCGGCGTGACGCGGCGAGGAGATCGATCAGCGCCGTGACGAGATCGAGCCCCGAGGGCCTGATCGGCGCGGCCGGCGGCGCCGGCGGCAGCTTGGCCAGGAACACCGGGTCGGTCAGATATTGCGCCAGCCCCTGGCCGCGCAGGAAGGGCAGGGACGCGAGGTCCAGATCGCGCGGCCGCCAGCCGAGAATGGTCGTGTCGAGGGTCAGCACGATCGCCTCGCAGCCGGATGTCTCGGCGCGCGCCACCAGCGAACGGGTCAGGTCGTCATCGGTGCTCCAATAGAGCTGGAACCAGCGCGGCGTATCGCCGAGCGTGGCGGCCACGTCCTCCATGGCGACGGAAGCCTGGTTGGAGAAGACCATGCCGATGCCTTCGGCCCTGGCCGCGCGGGCAACCGCGCGTTCGGCCTGTTTGTGCGCCATTTCCAGGACGCCGATCGGAGCCAGCATGAACGGCGCCTTGTGGGTGCGGCCGAACAGCGACACCTGGAGATCCCGGCGCGAGGCATCGGCCAGCATGCGCGGCATGATGGCGACCCGGTCCAGGGCCGCCCGGTTGGCCGCCATGGTCCGCTCCATGCCGGCGCCGCCGGCGACATAACCGAAGGCGTTGCGGGTCATGGCGCGGCCGGCGGCGTCTTCGAGGGCCGCCGGCGCCACCGGCACCGCCGGCAATGTGCCGCCGAGGCCGCGCAGATAGATCGCGGTCTGGCGCGTCCGGCCAGGGCCGGGGGGCGGTGGGCTTCCGGCCATGTCGGTCATCGGGCCTGTCCTGCGGTGATGCCTGCTTCGCTCAGCGGATCGGGGTCAGTCGTTCCTTGCCGACCCCTTCGGTACCGGCAATGCTCCAGGTGCCTTCCAGCACCCCGTTCGGGCCAAGCCGGTAGACGACCAGGCCGATCGCATCGCCGAGCTTGTAGGCCGCCGACAGGACATCGCCCTGGCGCATGCAGAAACCCTGGCTCGGTGGCGTGTTGCGCAGCGCCCAGCGGATGGCGCAATTGCCGCCGGCGGTGCCGGAAATTTCGGCGGTGCCGGAATAGGTCGAGCCGTTGGCGTTCTGGCCCTGGACCTGATAGCGGCCGCCGACCTCCTGGGCGCTGGCGGCGGAGAGGGCGGCCAGGCCGATGACGGTGCTCGAAACAACCATGCGCAAGGCGTTCATGCCGGTCCTCCCCTGGGGCTCGAGACGTCGGGGCTCAAGCGCGAGGGCCAGTGTCGCCCGATCATGTCGCAACGTCACCTCAGGAAATTTCCGGTGTTGCAGCTTGCGCCAGGGGGGAGGGTGACGTTATCTGCGCCCCAAATCCCTATCACCGCTAAAGTCCGACAGGACGCGAGACCCCATGGCCCGTCAATTCGCCTATCACATGTCCGGCCTGACCAAGGCCTATCCGAACGGCAAGAAGGTTCTGGAGAACGTCCACCTGTCGTTCTATCCGGATGCCAAGATCGGCGTGCTCGGCGTCAACGGCGCCGGTAAATCGACGCTGCTGCGCATCATGGCCGGCATCGACAAGGAATATACCGGCGAGGCCTGGGCCGCCGAAGGCGTGCGGGTCGGTTATCTCTCGCAGGAGCCGCAGCTCGATCCGAACCTCACGGTGCGCGAGAACGTCATGCTCGGCGTTGCCGCCAAGAAGGCGATCCTCGACCGCTACAACGAACTCGCCATGAACTATTCGGACGAGTCGGCCGACGAGATGGCCAAGCTGCAGGACGAGATCGAGGCCAAGGGCCTGTGGGATCTCGACAGCCAGGTCGACCAGGCCATGGACGCCTTGATCTGCCCGCCCGACGACTGGGCGGTGGACAAGCTGTCGGGTGGTGAGAAGCGCCGCGTGGCGCTGTGCAAGCTGTTGCTCGACCAGCCGGAAGTGCTGCTGCTCGACGAACCGACCAACCATCTCGACGCCGAGACGACCGCCTGGCTCGAAGGCCATCTGCGCAGCTATCCCGGCGCCATCCTGATCGTCACCCACGACCGCTACTTCCTCGACAACGTCACCGGCTGGATCCTCGAGCTCGATCGCGGCCGCGGCCTGCCCTATGAGGGCAATTATTCGTCCTGGCTCGCCCAGAAGCAGAAGCGGCTGATCCAGGAAGGCCGCGAGGAAGAGACGCGCCTGAAGGCGCTCGCCCGCGAGCAGGAATGGATGGGCGCTTCGCCCAAGGCCCGCCAGGCCAAGAGCAAGGCGCGCATCCAGCGTTACGACGAACTGGTCAAGCAGGCCGCCGAGGCCGGCCCGACCACCGCTCAGATCATCATTCCGATCGCCGAGCGGCTCGGCCAGAACGTCATCGAGTTCAACGACCTGTCCAAGGCCTATGGCGACAAGCTGCTGATCGACGGCCTGTCGTTCCGGCTGCCGCCGGGCGGCATCGTCGGCATTATCGGGCCGAACGGCGCCGGCAAGACCACGCTGTTCCGCATGATCGCGGGCCTGGAAAAGCCCGACCGGGGCGAGATCCTGATCGGCGAGACCGTCAAGCTCGGTTATGTCGACCAGTCGCGCGACGCGCTGGCCGCCGACAAGACGGTCTATGAGGAAATCTCCGGCGGCAACGAGATCCTCTATCTGGGCAAGCGCGAGATCAATGCGCGGGCCTATTGCGGCGCCTTCAACTTCAAGGGTGGCGACCAGCAGAAGAAGGTCGGCCAGATCTCGGGCGGTGAGCGCAACCGCGTGCATCTCGCCAAGATCCTGCAGCGCGGCGCCAACGTCCTGCTGCTCGACGAACCGACCAACGATCTCGACGTCGATACCCTGCGCGCGCTCGAGGAGGCGCTCGAGGACTATGCCGGCTGCGCCGTGGTGATCAGCCACGACCGCATGTTCCTCGACCGCATCGCCACCCATATCCTGGCCTTCGAAGGCGACAGCCATGTCGAGTGGTTCGAAGGCAATTTCCAGGATTACGAAGAAGACAAGAAGCGCCGTCTCGGCATCGATTCGACCATTCCGAAGCGCATTCAGTACAAGAAGTTCTCGCGCTGAGTGACAGCCCATGGCGGATGACGCCCTCGATATCCGGCTCTGCGGCCCCGGGGACCATGCCGACATCGCCTTGATGAACCAGGCGATGGACCGGCATTACAACCCGCAGCTGGAGCCGGACAGGATCGAGGACGTCACCGACCTGCTCGCCCGGATCGAGCGCGACCGGCGCTTCGGCAGCCAGTTCGCGCTCGCCCGCCACGGCGGCCGGCCGGTCGGTTTCGCCGCCTTCGCGGTGATCCATCCGGGACGGCGGCTCAAGGGCCTGATCTTCCTCAAGGACCTGTTCGTCGCGCCGGAGGCCCGCGGGCTCGGCGTCGGCGAGGCGCTGATGCGTTTCCTGGCGCGCTTCGCCATTGACAACGGCATCGGCCGCATCGACCTGACCGCCGAGCCGCAAAACGACGGGGCGATCCGCTTCTACGAGCGCCTGGGCATGACGGTCCGGCCGGCGATCTTCTATCGGCTCGACGGCGAGGGGCTCGAAAAGCTGGCCGGCGGCGGCTGAGGGCTGAGGCCCTACGTCTCTGGACCCGCCGATCGCGAGGCCAGCCAGCGGCTGAACGACGCCTTGATCCTGTGGGTGCGCCGGGCGTTGACCCGGGCATGGGCGCGCCAGCTTCGCTCCGGTCCGAGGTTCAGCGCATAGGCATCGCGTTCCCAGGCTGTCGCCCGCGACAACAAGCCGGCGCCGCGCGATATCCTGGCGAGCACAGGCCAGTGGCGCTGCGTTTCGCAGCGCCAGCCATGCAGGCGGCCTTTTCGGTCGCCGGCGAAAGGGGGCGGCAAAGGGCTCGCGAGGATGCGATGAGCCGTGTGGATCGCGCCCGACAGCACCGGAAACAGGCCGCGGGCGCGCGCCTCGGCGGCGAGCCTTTGCCAGTCGCATGCGGTCTCGCCGCGCGCCACCAGCCGCGCCAGGTCGAGCCCGTCGCGCAGGCTGAACAGGCCGGCGACCCAATCGCCGTTCTCGACCTGGGCATGCACCACGTTATGGGCGATGCGATGATGGATCGCCGGCATCAGCAGGCCGGCTGCGACAGGGGTGGCCTCCGCGAGCAGATCGGCGGCCGGAACGAGGCCTGCCCGATGCGCGAGATCGCGGTGGATTTCGACGCTGGCCTCGCCATCGGGCGGCAAGAGCGGCGTCACATGAAAATGGCCGTCCTCGGTTCCGCCCATGTCGCGATAGCCGATACGCCTGAGCACCTCGACCGCGGTTTCGATGGTTCCGGCGGGCATCAGGAGGTCGATGTCGCGCATCATCCGGTCCGGCTGGACGGGATCGTCGAATAGCCAGGTGGCCCCTTTCAACAGCGTGGCCTGCAATCCCGCCGCGTCGAGCGCCTGGCCGATCGTCCGGCATTGCCGGGCGATCCGCGCGTTGCGCTCGACGTTCTGCTGATGGAGCAGGGCGAGATAGTCCCTGGCATCCGCGGGAATGTCGTCCTGGCCGCCGCAACGGGCGAGCCCGGTCCAGAGCGCCGGCGTGACGAATTCGCGGTTGGCCAGCGCCATGATCGCCAGCCAGTCGAGCCGCGGATCGGTGATGCCGGCAGGGCGTTCACCGCCGCCCGCCGCGCCAACGGCTGCGGTCAGGCACCCGTCAATGGCGGCCCAGTCCGTCCGGGAGGTCATGACCCGGCAACCCGAGGTTTCGCCATGACGATGGATCTTCTCCTGCCGCGCTCGCCCGCGGTAGCCGCGCCGCGCGCCGCTATCGGCTTCATTCTAGCGCAGGCGCCGGCCGGCGGAAGGCCTGTCGGGCCAGGAGCTCGTCCCACGGGAATGCTTGACCCCTTCGGTCGTTTCGGAAACTGTGCGCGCCGAACGGGCTTGTGAATGGCAGGGGCATGGACGTCCAGATCAAGATTATTCTGCAGGGTGGCCATAGCTGGGAGTTCTGCTGCGACGAGGACGATCCCATGGTCTTCGGGCTGGTCTCGGCGCTGCCGGGCGCCAATGTCGGTGGTCCGGCCTCGCCCGACGGCCTGGTGCAGGTGGCGGCGCGCGGCGGCGAACGCATCTACCTGCCGCGCCAGTCGCTGGTGGCGGTGCAGATCGCGCCGTTGACATCGGATGTTCCGGCCGGACAGGCGCGTCGCTTCGCCATCCCAACGGCCGGCTTTACCGGGGGAATGTCGGCGCCGGCGCCTTTTGCCATCGTTGCGGATGCCGTGTCGCGCTCGCTGCACCAGAATTTGCTGGATCATGCCTGTGCACAGGGCGAGGCTGATTCTGCCGGCGAGGGGACGCCGTCCTTCGGGCTCGGCCCCCTCGACGAGGCGGTTCGCCGGGCCTTCACCTTGCAATGGGAAAAATGCCATGCGGCCTTCGGGCTGCCCGGTCCCTCCGACGTCCATTTCGTCTGGCGCATCTTCGCGCTCGGCCAGGCACAGGCGCTGCCGACGGAGGTCGGCGACGATGATGTCGCCACGCTGATCTATCATTTCCACAAGCCGGAAAAAGCCTTTACCGGGGGCGGCATGCGGCTGTTCGACCAGGCGATCGAACCGGGCGCGCAGCGTGCCACCGCGACGTTCCGCGACATCGAGCTCGGCGACAACGGCTTGCTTGCCGTCCCCGCCGATACGCTCGGCGTGGGCTTGCCGGTCTTTTGCACCAGCACCGCCTTTGGCGACAAGCTGTTCGTCCTGCGCGGGGCCGTGCGCAGAGGCTCCGGCGCGTGACCGATAGGCCGCTGGGCATCGCCGGCCGCGCCGACGCCGTGTCGTTCCACGCCGTGGCGGGCGGGGGTGTGCTGTTTCACGCGGGCAATGGCCGGCTCTATGCCTTGAACCCGACCGCCGGGCTGGCCTGGCTTTGCGTCAAGGACGGCCTTTCCGAGGCGGAGAGCCTGCGCGTCATGGCCGAGTCCCTGGCGATCGACCCGGCCACCGCCAGGCAATGGCTCGGCGACAGCATGGCGGCCTTCGACCGGCTCGGGCTGCTGGCCGATAGGTTCGGGAATGAGGGACGTGAAACACCCGCCCCGGGCGAGCGGTCGCCGCGACCCGGCCGGGCGGTGCCATGGGCGGGCCGGCGCTACCGGCTGCTTGACCGGACGATCCAGGTGAATGCGCCGCCCGACCTTCAGGCCGCGATCGCAAGCCTTCTGGGCGCCGTGCGTCTCGCCAATACGCAAGACGCCGGCGACCCGCCGGTCGCCGTTCAGGTCGACCTCGTTCCGGCCGGCGACGCCTGGGAGATCGTCGTGCAAGGCCAGGCCGAGGTGACCTGCGCCCCGTCGGGCGTGGTCGCCGAGGTCGAACGCCTGGTCATCCAGGCCCTCGTGCCGGCGGTGCCGCATTTGCTGACCCTGCATGCGGCCGCCCTGCAGCGGGCCGACCGCACGCTGCTGCTCGCCGGGCCGTCGGGCTCGGGCAAGACCACGTTGAGCGTGGCGCTGGCGCATGCCGGCTGGGGCTTCGGTTCCGACGAGATCGTGCTGGTCGAGCATGGCTTGTCGTTGCGGCCGGTGCCATTGCCGCCCTGCATCAAATCGGACAGCTTCGCGCTGATCGAGAGCTGGTTTCCGCACCTGCGCGATGCGCCGGCCCATGATCGCTACGGCAGGAGCGTGAAGTTCCTGTCGATCGAGGCCCGCCGCTTCCAGCCGAATCGCATCAGCGTCGTGTTTCCGCGGTTTCGCCCAGGCGGCGGCAACCTCCTTCAGCCCATGGACGGTTTTGCCGGGCTGGAGCGCCTGCTCGAGCAATGCGTGTTCGTGCCGCCGGGCTTCGCGCATGACGATGTCGACACCTTGCTGCGCTGGCATGCCACGCTCGACTATTTCGACTTGGCCTTCGACTGTTGCAGCTCTGCCATTGATCTGTTGAGCAAGATCGGCCATGGGTATGATGCCGACTTGCCGTAAGGTTCTTTTGCGGTGCTATTCTTACATTGACCGGCGGAGCGCATGATGACGGATGAGACGCAGGACAGCGAGAGGTTGCGGGCCGAGCGCCGCGCGTTCCTGGAGAAGTGCGGGCGGTTCGCCGCGGTGACCCCGCCGGTGGTGACCCTCATGCTGGCATCGAGCGACAAGGCCAAGGCGGCGCTGGCGACATCGGGCAGCTCGACCACGACGACGACCACCACCACGACCCCGACCACCACGACGACCCCGACCACCGTCACGACCACGACCACCGTCACGACCACGACCACCAACGTCATGCGGATGATGGACGGCGACGGTTCCGCGCAGGACACCGCCTTCATGATCGATTCCATGGGCGTGATGAAGCACGGCTGACGGCAGGGAAACGCGCCTCGCGGCGCGATCCGCGTTTCCCGTCAGGTGTCTGGAGCAGACCCGGGCGCGCTCGCCGGCCGGGCAGAGCGGCTATGACGGCCGGTGACCATAGTCGTGGTACTGCTTCTCTTCGACGAAGGCGGAGTTCATCCGCTGGTTGATCATCCGCTTCAGCCGCCCGCGCTCGTCATTGACGATGTAGACGCTACGGGCGAGCGAAATGAACTCGGCGTCGAAGCGCTGCTCCGCCTCGCAGTTCCGGATCGCGTCCTCGATATCCCAGAGCTTCCGATTGGTGACACGCAGCGCGTCATAGTCCGTCCGGACCTCCGGCGGCAGCCGGTCGGCGCCTGCCGCCATTTCCAGATGCGCCAGCTCGCGCCGGACGTTTGCCAGCGCCGCCGTCGATGTCAGGCGCTCCGCCTTGATCTCCAGGATGGTGATCTTGTCGAGAAGCTCACCCCAGGAAACGTCGACCTGCGGCGTCGGCGCCGCGGCCTCTCCGGGGACCGGGGCAGGGCCCGCATCGAGGCTCGCGGCTGTCCGGCCTGCCAAGTGATCGGTCAGCGCCTGCGCCATTCGCGCGAAGACATCATCCCACGCGCCGGCATGTTTCTGGCGGAACAGCCGCGCGGTCGGATACCAGGCGGTATCGGCGCGATCCCTCAGCCAGCGCCATTCGGAGGCGGTGTGAAGCGCGATCCAGACCGGTCGCCCCAGGGCTCCCGCCAAATGCACCATGGCCGTGTCGCAGCTGATCACCAGGTCCAGCGTCGCCATCACCGCGGCCGAATCGATGAAACCATCCTCGCCCTTGTCGAAATCGGGGCCGAGATCCTCGATCCGCATGCCCTCGGGAAGGGTGTCGAGGGCTTCGCCGGCCGTCTTCAGCTGAAGGCTGATCAGGCGCACACCGGGGATCGCGGCGATCGGCTTCAACGCGGAGAGCGGATAGGAACGCAGGCCGTCGCCGTTCGGATAACGATTGCCCTGCCAGACCACCCCGATGCGAAAGCCGTGATCGCCGATCCGAGGGGCCCATGCCCGGACCCGCTCCGGCTCGGCGGCGAGATAAGGCTCGGCCGGCAGTTGCAGGCCCCGGCGCTCGAACACGCCGGGCAGGCTCATCAGCGAACACTGGTAATCGAAGGTCATGCCATCGGGGACGACGTCGAAAAGCGTCGGCTCTTCCGGCAGGCTGCCGAGCAGCCGATGCAAGCGCTTGCCGACGAGATAGAACGCCGACGCGCCGAGCTTGCCCAGGGCCGGGAGATAGCGCGCGAACTGGATCTGATCGCCATTGCCCTGCTCGGCGAGAACCAGGATCGACTTGCCCTCCAGGGGCTCGCCGGTCCAGGGCGCGGCGCGGATGTCGTCGCGCGCCCATTTCTTGCCGCCCATCGGGAACCTGGACTCATAGGCCCGCCAGCCTTCGCTGAGGTTGCCGCGGGCGAGCTGGGCGCAGGCCAGGTTGAACATCGGAACGGCGGAGCCCGGTTCCAGCACGAGCGCTTTCCGGCAGGCCTCGATCGCCTCGTCGAAGCGGCTGAGACCGAGCAGCGCCAGCGCCATGTTGGCATAGCCGGCCGCGCTCGCCGGTTGCAGGGCCAATGCGCGCCGGTAGGCGTCGAGGGCGAGAGAATGCCGGTGGGTGCCGAGCAGGCCCAGGGCGAGCCCCATCCAGCCGTCGAGGTTGTCCTGGTCGCGATCGATCACGGCTTGGTAGGCGGTGACGGCCGCCTCGAACTGCCTGCTGTCGTTGAGGGCGGCGCCGAGCTTCGCCCAAGTCGCGCCGTCGCCCGGGCGCAGAGCGACCGATTGGCGATAGGCGTCGATCGCCGGTTCGTCCTGCTTGAGCTTGCGCAGCACGGCGCCGAGCTCGGCGGCGGCGGCCGGATCCGCCGGCCTCAGGTCGCAGGCCCGCCGCAGCCATTTCAGGGCTTCGTCATGCCGGTCCATGGCCTGCAGCACGATGCCCTGGTGAAAGCAGACGAGCCCGTCATCGGGAGCGGCGGCGGCCATCTCGCCGAAACAGGCCAGCGCTTCGTCGTAGCGTTTCAGGGTGCCGAGCGTGCGGCCGGCATTGATCTTGGCCGCCGTCAGGGTCGGATCGGCGAGCACGGCGCGCCGGAACCAGTTCAGGCCGTCCTCGTGTTGCCCGAGATCGCAAAGCAGGTTGCCGAGCGTGTCGGCCGCTGCCGCATCGCCCGGCTGGCGCGCGCAGTAGCTGCGCCAGGCCTGGCTGGCCTCCTCGGTCCGGCCGGCGCGCTGCAGGTCTTGCGCCCGTGACTTCAGGATGGCGACATCGATGGCGGGAACGGCCCCGGCCGGATCCGGCAGGCTGTCCGGAGACTGGGATGCGTGCTGCCGAAGCGGCGTGTTCATGGGGTTCGGACCGGACTGCATGGGGTTGCGGCAACAAGGCGCGGGGACCGCATCCTTGGCAAACAATCGAGCGATTGCAAAGCCTTCCGTCATGCGGCGGCGGAAAACGCGTCAATGGATCGCGGTTGCGCGGGATCCGCTGCCGTCCTGCGCGCCATCGTCGCCGAGGATCCCGGGCGGTTCGTGCCCTCGGGCCGATCCCCGGATCAGGCCCGTCGCCGCTGCAAGGGGCGCGCAGGCGTCTGGCTGTCGACCGCCGCGAGTGAACTGAAGCGGGCATTGCGGATGTGCCGGCGCATGGCGCTTTCGGCGGCATCGGGGTTGCGCCCCTGCAGGGCGTTCAGAATATCGCGGTGCTCGTTGAGCGCAGCCTGCGCGCGGCCGGGCCGCGTGCTCGAGCGCAGGCGGTGGATGCGCAACTGGTAATAGACTTCGTCCAGCAGGACCCGCTCGATCCGCTCGCAGCGCGCCGCGCGCACGATGGCGAAATGAAAGTCGTCGTCCTTCGACCGCTGGAGATAGGCTTCGCCTGCGGCCAGCGCCGGTTGGGCCGCGTGGTGCGCGAGCAGGCCGTCGAGCTCGTCCAGTTCGCCGACGGTCATGCGTTCGGTAGCCAGGCGCGCGGCCATGCCTTCCAGCGCCTCACGCACGAAGAACAATTGCTCGAGATCCTCGCGGGCGAACTCGATGACATGCACGCCGATGCGCGGGGTGCGCATGACAAGGCGTCCCTCCAGGCGGCCGAGGGCCTCGCGCAGCGGGCCCCGGCTGATGCCCAGCTGGCGGGCGAGCTCGGCCTCCGACAGGCGCTCGCCCGGCTCGAACTCGCCAGAGGTGATCGCCTCGACCAGTTTCCCGAAGGCCTCGTTGGCCAGGGACGTCCCTGAGATCGGGTTGAGAACACTCATTCCAACGGTCCCGCCATTCGCCGTGAGTCGGCATTATGCATCAATCCGTGCCGCGCGGCGACACCTGATGACTGTTGACAGTATCAGGGGAAATATCCGTTCCAGCACTGTCCTTAGCGCCTATCGACATCGTCCTGTGCTTCCGCTTGAATGTCGAAGGACCGATATTGTCGCATTTTTTGTTGAATTTGTGAGCTTTTCCCGGAGATTGCCTCGGCAGTTTCGATTGTTTTCGATCATTCGGTAAACTGTTGACAGTTTGAATGGCGCGGTTAAGTTCGCGACTTGACACACCCCATCTCTCGTCGAGCCGCGGTTCGGCGCGAAGTCAGGACGATTCATGCGTTCCACCGAAAAATTGAAATCGCTGCTGGCCCGCCGGGCGGCGGTGACCGTTCCCGGCGCCGCGAACGCCATGTTCGCGCGGGTCATCGAGGATCTCGGGTTCGAGGCGGCCTATGTCACCGGGGCCGGCGTCGCCAACATGTATCTCGGAGCTCCCGATATCGGGCTGACGACCATGTCGGAGGTGGCCGAGGCCGTGACGGCGATTTCGGATGCGGTGTCGCTGCCGATCATCGTCGATGCGGATACCGGTTTCGGCAATGCCGTGAACATGGTGCGCACGGTGCGCGCGTTTGAGCGGGCGGGGGCGGCCGGCATCCAGATCGAGGACCAGGTGTTTCCCAAGAAATGCGGTCATTTCAACGGCAAGGACGTGATCCCGCGCGATGAAATGGTGCAGAAGATCCGCGCCGCGGTCGATGCCCGCCGCGATCAGAACCTGCAGATCATCGCGCGCACCGACGCGGCCGCGATCGAAGGTTTCGACCGGGCGATCGAGCGGGCGCGCGCCTATGTCGAGGCCGGTGCCGACGCGACCTTCGTCGAGGCGCCGACCAGCATCGACCAGCTCGCGCGCATTCCCGGCGAGCTCGCCGTGCCGCAGGTCGCCAATATCGTCTTTGGCGGGCGCACGCCGGATCCCGGCCGCGCCAAGCTTGCGGATATGGGCTTCTCGATCGTTCTCTACGCCAATGCGGCGCTGCAGGCGGCGCTGAAGGCCTCCTACGAGGTGCTCGGGGCCCTCAAGGAGGACGGGTCGCTGCAATCGGTGGCGCATCGCCTGGCCTCGTTCGAAGAGCGCCAGCGCGCGGTGGCCAAGGATGAGTGGGACGCGCGCGAAGCGCGTTATCGCGTCGGCACCTGAAGGAGCGGCAGATGGGCAAGCCCTGGGACGGGATCATCTCGGAAGACGAGCAGCGGGCCTATAACGCGGCGGGCTTCGGCCGGGCCACCGGGATCGGCCGGCGGCCGGCGCTGCTGATCATCGACGTGCAGTACCGCACGACCGGCACGCGGCCCATGCCGTTCTGGGAGGCGATCAAGGAGTATCCGACATCCTGCGGCGACGTCGCCTGGGCCGCCGTCGGCAATATCGCCAGGCTGCTGGCGCTGTTTCGCCAGCGCGGGTGGCCGGTGCTCTATCCCTATGTCGCGCCGAAGCAGTCGTTCGATTTCGGCCGGCTGTCCGACAAGGTGCCGGCGATCATGGGCGTCGCAGCCAAGGGTTATGAGTTCGTCGCCGAGATCGCGCCGGCGGCCGACGATATCCTGCTGCCCAAGAAACATCCGAGCGCCTTCTTCGGCACGCCGCTGGCGAGCTATCTGATCAATGCCGGCGCCGATACGCTCGTCGTGACCGGCTGCAGCACCAGCGGCTGCGTGCGCGGCAGCGTCGTCGACGCCTTCGCCTATAACTTCCGCGTGCTGGTGCCGGATGACGCGGTCTACGACCGGTCGGCGACGTCGCATGCGGTCAATCTGTTCGACATGGCGTCCAAATATGCCGACGTCATGCCGACCACCGACGCGGTCGCGGCCCTCGGCGCGATCGACAGCGCCGCCGCGCAGCGGTGAGCCGCGCACCGATCCCGACAATCACGACATGCCAACGCGCAAAACCTGACGGGCCAGAGGAGAACGAGATGGGGGTTATCATGAAGGGAATGTCGCGACGCCGGGTTCTCGCCGCCGCCGGCGGCCTGGCCGCGCTCGGGCTCGGCCGCGCCGGGGCGCAGGGCCAGGAGCCGCTGCGGTTCGGCCTCGCCATGCCATTGTCGGGAGGCCAGGCGCTCTATGGCCAGGACCAGGTGAAGGCGGCCGAATGGGCGGTCGCGGCGATCAACGCGGCAGGCGGCATCAACGGCCGCAAGCTCGACATGATCCTGCTCGACACCCGCGCCGACCCGCAGGTCGGCATCCAGTCGGCGAACCGCCTGGTCTCGGTCGAGAAGGTGCCGGTGTTCATCAGCGCCTGGTCGGCGGTGGTCAAGGCGATCGCTCCGATCGCCAATGACAGCAAGGTCGTCCAGCTTTCGGTCGGCGCCAATTCGGCCGATATCGCCCGGCTCGGCGACTACACCTATACGACCTTCCCGCTCGCCGACATCGACATCACGGCGGTCGCCCGATACTCCGCCACCACCCTGGCCAAGAAGCGCGCCGCCGTCCTCTATATCAACAACGAGACCGGCGTCGTCGCGGCGCAGATCTATCGCGACGTGTTCACCAAGGCGGGCGGCCAGGTCGTGGCCTATGAAGCCTACGACCCCAAGGCATCGGACTGGACCGGCTCGTTGTTGAAGGTGCGGGTCGCCAATCCCGACATCGTCCACATCCAGGGACTGGTGGCCGATACCCCGCAGGTCATTGCCCAGATGCGCCAGCTCGGCCTGGCCCAGCCGGTCTCGTCCTATTCGGCGGTCTATAATCCCAAGCTCATCGAGCAGCTGGGCAGGGCCTCCGAGGGCGTCATCGCCACGTCGCTGGCGCCCGGCGTCGAGCAGCCGGCGGTGAAGGACTATGTCGACCGCTGGATCAAGGAGGTCGGCCGCGAGCCGAACGGCCTGCCCTACACGCAATATCTCTACGACGCCCCCTATATCGTCGCTCGGGTGCTGAAGTCGCTCGACGACAAGAAGATCCCGATCACCGGCGAGAGCTTCCGCGCCGAGATGATGGCGATCAAGAGCTTCGATCTGCCGTTGACCGGCCGCCTGGTGATCAACGAGGACCACACGGTCAGCAAGCCGGTCTTCCTCATGGAGGTCAAGGGCGGCAAGTGGAGCCAGCTGGCGGTCGTCAACTGATCATCTTGGATATGGCCGGCGGCGCCACGGGGCGCCGCCGGCCATGGCGGAGCCTGTCATGCTGTCCTTCGACATCATCGCGCAGATCGTCTGGACCTCCTTCGCCACGTCGAGCTATTTCGTGCTCTTCGCGCTGGCGTTCGCATTGGTGCTGAAGGTCAATCGCGTCTTCAATTTCGCCCAGGCCGCGATGATGATCGCGAGCTTTTATGCCGCCTATTCGGCGGTCGCGCTGGGCGGCACCCCGGGCTGGCTCGGCCTGGTCGCGGCCCTGGCCGCGAGCGTCGCCATGGCGCTGGTCACCGAACTGTTCGGCTTCCGCATGCTGCGCCGCCGGCGCGCGGCCCAGATGTTCGTCTTCATCTTCACGCTGATCGTATCGGAACTGGTCGCCTATCTCGCCATGCTGGTGTTCGGCACCTGGCCCTCCACCATCTTCACCTCGCTGTTCTGGCCGGTCACGCTGGTCGGCAATGTCGCGGTGAGCGCCTGGGACGTGCCGGCCGTCGCCGCCACGGTGGCCTGCGTCGCGGTGCTGTTCGGCTTCCTGCGCTTCGCGCGCATCGGCCAGTTCATGGTCGCGGTCGCCGACAATCCGGATCTCGCCGAGCTCTACGGCATCGCCAAGGAACGGGTCTATCTGGCCGCCATGCTGACGGCGGCGGTGCTGGTCGCGATCGGCATGTTTCTCTATGGCACCCGCGCCCAGGTCCAGCCGACCACGGCGATCGACCTGATGCTGTTCGCCATCGCCGCGACGATCATCGGCGGCATCGGCAATCTGTGGGGCGCCGCGATCACGGCGGTGGTGCTGGGCATCGTCCAGAACGCCAGCGTCCTGTTCATCCCCTCGGAATGGCAGGGCTTCCTGCTCTACGTGTTCCTGTTCTTCGCCATCGTGTTCCTGCCCAACGGCATCAGGCTGCCGAGGCGCCGGCGCCTGGCACGTAAGGCGGCCGCGCCGGATCTCTCCACGGCCGGCACAAAGGAGGCCTGAGGGTGGAATATCTGTTCACGATCGTCATCCTCGTCGGCCTCTATGTGATCCTGGCCTCGAGCTTCAACCTGATCATCGGCTATGGCGGCCTGATCTCCATCGCGCATCCGATCTTCTACGCGATCGGTGCCTATGCCTCGGCCATCCTGGCGCGCGATTGCGGCTTGCCGATCTATGCGGCCATGGTCGGCGGAGCGCTGATCGCGGTGGCCGCCTCGATCCTGGTCGCCCTGCCGTCGCTGCGCGTTTCCGGCGACTACCTGCTGATCGCCAGCATCGGCTTTCAGCTCGGGCTGATCGAGATCTTCAAGAACGTGTCCTGGACCGGCGGGGCGGGCGGCCTGACCAACATCCCCGCGGCGGCCACCTCGATCGGCGGCCGGAGCGTCTATGTCGGCCTGGTCATCGTGGTGGCGATCCTGGCGGTGCTGCTGGTCCGCTCGATCGCCCATGGCGCCTATGGCCGGGCGATGAGCGCCATGCGCGACGACGAGCTCGCCTTCGCCGCGCTCGGCCGCAACGCCGTCGCGATCAAGGTCGGCACCTTCGCGCTGGGCTCCGGCCTGGCGGGCTTCGCCGGGGCGCTCTACGCGCATTATTTCCGGTTCCTGGCGCCCGAGCAGTTCGAGATCCTCCAATCCTCCGCCATCCTCACCATGGTGGTGGTCGGCGGCATCCGCACCACCTGGGGACCGATCGTCGGCGCCGTGCTGCTGCAGGCGCTGCCGCAGGCGATCACCTTCATGGACCTGCCGCCGAGCCTGCTCGGCCCGGCGCAGGGCCTGCTGTTCACCGGCCTGGTCCTGGTCTTCATGTTCGTCCGGCCCCAGGGGCTGATCTCGGCCGGCGCCGTCTGGAACGCCTCGCGCAAGGAGGCCAAGCATGTCGCCGGTTCTTGAGATCAAGGGGCTCAACAAGAGTTTCGACGGCATCGTGGTGGCCGACGACATCGACCTGACGCTGCGGGCCGGCCGCGTGGTCGGCCTGATCGGTCCGAACGGCGCGGGCAAGACCTCGCTGTTCAACCTGATTTCGGGTGTCTTCAAGCAGGATGCCGGCTCGATCCATCTCGACGGGCAGTCGCTCGACCGGCGCAAGACCTATCAGCGGGCAAGGCTCGGGCTGAGCCGGACCTGGCAGAACCTGCGGCTGTTTCCGTCGCTGAGCGTGCTCGACAATCTCCTGGTGGCGCCGCGCGACTATGCCGGCGAGAGCCTGATGCGGCTGATCTTCGCGCCGGGCGCCGTCCGCCGCTCGGAGGCCGCGGATCGGGACAAGGCGCTGGCGGTGCTTGAGCGCACCGGCCTGTCGTCCGTGGCCCGGATCCCGGCCGCCGACCTCACCTACGGCCAGCAGAAGCTCGTCGGGGTGGCGCGCGCCCTGATGAACGATGCGCGCTGCCTGCTGCTCGACGAGCCGATGGCGGGGGTCGAGGGCCAAGCCTACCAGACCATCCAGAAAGTGGTGCGCGACATCGCGCAGGGCGGCGTCGCCGTCTGCGTCGTCGAGCATAACGTGGCCTTCATCCGCGACCTCTGCGACGAGGGCGTGTTCATGTTCGCCGGAAAGATCCTGGCGCGTGGCCCGGTCGAGCAATTGATCGCCGACCCGCGCCTCACCGAACTCTATTTCGGAACGTGACGCGATGCTCGAGATCGATCATGTCACCGCCGGCTACGGCACCCTGGTCGCGCTCCGCGACGTGTCGCTGGCGCTCGAGCCGGGCGCGCGCATGGGGGTGTTCGGCCATAACGGCGCCGGCAAGACCACCTTGCTGCGCTGCATCGTCGGGGCGCACGCCGCCTCGGCCGGCACGGTGCGCTTCAATGGCGAGCCGGTGCCGCCCGGCAAGGTGCCGGAGACGGTCCGGCGCGGCCTGGCCTTCGTGCCGCAGGGGCACAACGTGTTTCCGAACCTCACGGTGGAACGCAACCTGCACGTCGCCGGCCTGCTGTTCGACCAGGGTTTCGTCAAGGAGGTGGTGAAGGTCTTCCCCGTGCTGGAGGAGCGCCGCGCCCAGCGCGCCGGCTCCATGTCGGGTGGCGAGCAGCAGATGCTGGCGCTCGGCATGGCCTTGATGACGCAGCCGAAATGGCTGCTGCTGGATGAGCCGTCGACCGGCCTGGCGCCGGTGATCGTGCGCAACGTCATGGCGCAGATGCGCCGGGTCAACGAAAGCTTCGGAACCGGGCTGATCATCGTCGAGCAGAACGTGCCGGCGACGCTCAAGCTGGTCGATCGCGCGCTGATCCTGAAGTCGGGGCGGGCGGTGTTCCAGGGCGAGGCGGGCGAACTGTCGGCCAAGCCCGACCTGTGGGAATGGTTCTGATGGCGGCCGAGACGGGAACCGATCGCGGCCGTTCCGCCGAGGCCTTCCGCGCGCTTGCCGCCTGGGCCGCCGCGGCGGTGCGAGGGCCCTTGCCGGAGCCGGTCCGTCGCCGTGCCGCGCTGATCCTCGCCGATGATCTCGGCGCCATGGTCGCGGCCGCCGGCGAACCGCAGGTCGCCGCCGCCCGCGCGGCCTTTTTTCGGTCGTCGGGCCCGGCCGAGGCGACGGTTTTCGCCGCCGGGGCGCCCGCCCTCGACCGCTACGCGGCCGCCGCCGCCAACGGTATGGCCGCCACCTGGTGCGAACTCGACGAGGGCTTCCGCGCCGCGCCCTGTCACGCCGGCGCCTATGCCCTGCCGGCGCTGCTGGCCGAGGCCGAGGCCCGGGATGCGACGGTCGACGCGGTGCTGGCGGTCCTGGCGGTCGCCTACGAGGTGACGGCCCGCCTCGCGCAGGCCTTCCCGTTCGCGACCATGACGGTGCATCCGCACGCGGCCTTCGCCACGATCGGGGCCGCCGCGGGCGCCGCCCTGATGCGCGGCGCCGACGCGGAACGGCTGCTGGATGCCGTGTCTGGCGCTGCCAGCATGACCTTCGCCGGCCCGTTCGGCCATGCCACCGAAGGCGCGCTGGTGCGCAACGGCTGGACCTCGGCGGGCGCCTGGATCGGCATGCGCGCCGCCGACTGGGCCGAGACCGGCATCGCCGGCCTGGCCGAGACGCCCCATGACGTCTTCGTCACCGTGTTCGGCACGGGCTGTCTGCCGGCCGCCCTGACCGAGGGGCTGGGCCAAGCCTGGGCGGTGGCCGGTGGCTATCACAAGATCTTCGCCTGCTGCCAATATGCCCATTCGGCGATCGAGGCGACGCTCGACCTGCAAGGCCGGCTCGCCGGCGCCGGGCGCGACGCGGCCGATCTCGCCGAGATCGTGGTCGAGACCCATCCGCGCGGGCTGAACCTGACGACCGTCGAGCCGGCCACCGTGCTGGCGGCCAAATTCTCCATGCCGCATGCCGCCGCGGCGGTCGCGGCGCTCGGCACCGGCGGCCGGTCCGCCTTCGCCAGCGCGACGCTCGCCGACCCCGCGATCGCCGAACTCCGGCGCCGGGTCCGCCTTGCGCCGCATCCGGCGATCGGCGAGGCGCCGCGCGACCGGCCGGCCCGCGTGTCCTGGCGCTTCGCCGATGGCGAGACCTGGGTCGCCGAATGCGCCAGCGCGCGCGGTGGCGCCGACCAGCCGTTCGGCGAGGCGGTCCTGCTGGAGAAGCTTGCCGAGAACTGCCGCGACGACTTCCCCCTCATGGCCGCGACGCTGGCGCGCCTGGTGACGGGGGACGGCGCCTCGGCGCGTGGGACGGCGTCGTCCTGGCGCGCCTTCGTGGCGACGATGCTCCGAGGAGACGCATGATGAGCGACGATATCGATATCCTGATCATTGGCGCGGGTGCCTGCGGCCTCGCCGCCGCGATCGCCGCCCAGGACGCGGGCATGTCGGCGGCGGTGGTCGAGAAGCTCGACCGTCCCGGCGGCAATTCCTCGCTGTCCACCGGGTCGGTGCCGGCGGCCGGCAGCCGCTTTCAGCGCGAGGCGGGGATCGTCGACGATCCCGCGACCTATGTCCGCGATCTCATGGGCATCGCCAGGGAGACCGACGACCTGGCGCTGGTGAAACGGTTGGCGGAGGTGTCCGCCGACACGGTCGAATGGCTGGTCGACGCGGTCGGCGCCCGGATCAAGCTGGTCACCGCCTACAAGCATATCGGCCATTCCGTACCGCGCCTGCACGCGCCGGTGTCGCGGCGCGGCCAGGACCTGGTCGACGACCTGGTCGCCGCCGTCGAGGCGCGCGACGTGCCGATCGCGGTCGGCAACACCGTGCGCGAACTGATCGTCGAGGACGGCGGCGTGAGGGGAGCCGTCATCGACACGGATGGTGCCGAGACCACGATCCGCGCCCGCAAGACGATCCTGGCGCTGAACGGTTTCGCCGGCAATGCCGGCCTGGTGAAGCGCTTCTGCCCCGAAATTGCCGGGGCGCAATATTTCGGCGCGCTCGGCTCGACCGGCGAGGCGGTGCTGTGGGGCGAAAAGCTCGGCGCCGACCTTCAGAACATGGCCGCCTATCAGGGCTATGCGGTGGTCGCCCATCCGCATGGCAGCCTCCTGTCCTGGACCACGATCGAGAAGGGCGGCTTCCTGGTCGGTCGCGACGCCCGGCGTTTCGGTGACGAGAGCCTCGGCTATTCGGGCTTTGCCCGCGTCGTGCTCGAACAGGGCGAATTCGCCTATGCGATCTTCGACCAGAAGATCTTCGACATCGCGGCCGAGGAGGAGGAGTTCGCCGAACTCGCGCGCTTCGGCGGATTGAAGACGGCCGATAGCGCGGAAGCGCTGGCGGCGGCGCACGGACTGGCGCCCGACGTGCTGGCGGCCGAGCTCGGGCGCTATAACCTGGCGGCCGAAGGCCAGGCGGCGGACCGCTTCGGCCGCGGCAATTTCGGTCTCGGGCCGCTGGCCGCGCCGTTCTATGCTTGCCGGGTGGTGCCGGGACTGTTCCATACCCAGGGCGGCCTGCGCATCGACGGCGACGGGCGGGTGCTGCGCAAGGACGGCACGCCGATCGCCAATCTGTTCGCCGGTGGTGGTGCGGCCGCCGGGATCAGCGGCCGTGCGGGCGCGCTCGGTTATGCCTCGGGCAACGGGCTGCTGTCGGCGATCGCGCTCGGCCGGCTGGCCGCGCTCGCCGCGGCCCGCGACATCGGGGCCGCGCGATGACGCTCGCCCGCGCCCTGGTCCGTCGCTGGCGCGAGACCACCGATGCGGCCTTGCCGATGCCGGTCGCCGAGATCGCGCGGCTGCACCTGATCGATGCCGTCGGAGTGGGCCTGGCGGCGGCGGGTAGCGCGGTCGGCGCGCCCTATCGGCGTTTCGCCGCCGAGGCCGCGGCCGGCGGACCGGCGAGCATTTTCGGCCTCGCGGCCGGCGCCGGCGCTGCGGATGCGGCCATGGTCAATGGCGGCCTGATCCACAGTCTCGAATATGACGATACCCATACCGCCTCCATCGCCCATGGCAGTGCCGTGCTCGCGCCGGCCGCGCTGGCGGCGGGTGCGGCGTCGCGCTCCGGCGGCGCCGCCGTGCTGGGCGCCTATACGCGCGGCTGGGAGCTGCTGATCAGGATCGGCCGGGCATCGCCCGGGACGTTCCAGGCCGTGGGCTTTCAGGTCACCTCGGTCGGCGGTGCGCTGGTGGCCGCGCTGATCGCCGCCGATCTCGCCGGCCTGGACGACGAAGGCTGTGTCGCGGCCGTCGGCATCGCGCTGAGCCAAGCCTCGGGCGTGTTCGAATTTCTCAGCAATGGCGCCACCGTCAAGTCGCTGCATCCGGGCTGGGCGGCCCATGCCGGCATCGTTGCCGCCGGGCTCGCGCGTGCCGGCCTGACCGGTCCCGAGACCAGTTTCGAAGGGCGTTTCGGCCTGTTTCGCGTCTTTGCCCGGGACGCGGCCGGGGCCGATCGCTTCGCCGCCGAAATCTCCGACCTCGGCCGGCGCTGGCATTTGCCGGAGGCGGCGTTCAAGTTCCATCCCTGCTGCCACTACCTGCACCCCTTCGTCGAGGCGGCGGCCTTGCTGGCCGAGCGCGGCGTGGCGCCCGAGGCCGTCGCTGAGATCACCTGCCGGGTGCCGGCCGGTGCCGCCGGCATCATCTGCGAGCCCTGGGACGGCAAATGCGCGCCGGTCTCCGGTCACGCGGCGCGCTGGAGCCTGCCGATCGTCGTGGCGACCCGGCTTGTCGAGGGACAGGTGGGCCTCGAGACGTTCGAACGGCCGGCCTCGGCCGAGGTGCGCGCATTGACCGCGAAGATCGCGTGGGAGCCGCTGGCGGACGCACGCTTCCCCGAGCGTTTCGAGGCGGAGATCGCCTGCCGTCTGCGCGACGGAACGGTGCACACGGTGCGGGTCGACGATGTCTACGGCAATCACAGCCGCCCGGCGAGCGCGGAGGCGGTGCGAACGAAGTTCCGCGCCAATGCCGGCCGCCTGCTGCCGGCGGCGCAAATAGCGGCGCTCGAGCGCGCGCTCGACGATCTCGACCGCGCGCCCGATCTCGATGCATTGACGGCGGCCCTGCGCGGCGCCGGCTGAGACGAGGAGATGACGATGGGTGATTTCGATCTGGTCATCCGCGGTGGTGACGCCATCCTTCCCGGACAGGGCCGAACGGCCTGCGACATCGCGGTCCGAGCCGGCCGCGTCGCGGCCATCCTGGCGCCGGGCGAAGCGGCCGGGGCGCGCGACACGCTCTCGGCCAAGGGGCTGGTGGTCATGCCCGGCGCCATCGACGTCCATCTCCACCTCGGCCATGGCAAGGACATTTCGCGGCCGCGCGTCGCGGCGGACGCCGATCGCGAGACGGCGGCGGCGGCCAAGGGCGGGGTGACGACCTTCGTGCCCTATCTGCTGGCGACCGAGCCGTTCGAGACGATCTTCGACGAGGTCGTGGGCGTCACCGAACAGGGCGCCCGTATCGATTTCGGCTATCACTTCATCATCTCGACCGAGGCGCAGCTCGCCGGCGTTCCGGCCTATGCGCGCGATTTCGGCGCGCCGAGCTTCAAGATCTTCATGAACAACCGGGGCGGCGAGGGCGCGCGCCTCGGCCTGCCCGATATCGACGACGGTTTTCTGTTCCGCCTCAGCGAGGCGGCGTCCGCCCATGGCGGCATGGTCTGCCCGCATCCCGAGACGATCGAGCTCGCCTGGGTGCTGCGCGACCGGGTCAAGGCTCAAGATCCCGACGGCACCGGGGGGCTGGCGACCTGGAACGCCACGCGCCCGCCTTTCGTCGAGGCCGACGCGGTACAGCGCGCCGCCTATATCGCCCATAGCGCCGGCGCGCCGCTCTATGTCGTGCACACCTCCTCGGCGGAAGCGCTGGAGGCGGCGCTGCGTCATCGCCGCGCCGGCGCGACCGTTCATATCGAGACCTGTCCGCATTACCTGACCCACGATATCGGCTGGGCCGGGGGCGACATGGCCAAGATCAATCCGCCGCTGCGCCAGGCCAGCGACCGCGAGCGGCTGTGGCGCGGCCTTGCCGAAGGCGAGATCGACACCGTCGGCACCGACCATGTCCATCGCGACCTGAGCGCCAAGCAGGGCGGCATCTGGGCCGCCTCGCCCGGCTGCCCGGGGCTCGAGACATTGCTGCCGGTGCTGCTCAGCGAAGGCCATCACAAGCGCGGCCTGCCGCTGGAGCGCATTGCCGCGCTCGTCGCCGGCAATCCCGCGCGGATCATGGGCCTCGGCCATGCCAAGGGGGCGATCGCGCCAGGGCTCGACGCCGACCTCGCGCTGGTCGATCTCGACGCGGCCTGGACCATGGAGCGCGCCGACGTCGTGTCGAGCGCCGGCTATTCGATCTACGAGGGCGAGACCTTCAGGGGACGCATTCGCCACGCCTTCGTCCGCGGCCGGGCGGTGCTTCGCGACGATGCCCTTGTCGATGCGGCGGTCGGTACCGGCCGCTATGTCCGGCGCCGGCTGCCGGCTTGACCACGCTGGGCGAGGCTCTCGGCGCTCAGCCAGAACACCTCGCCTTCGCTCTCCTCGGTGTCGATCCAGAGGAAGGGCAGATGCGGAAACTCAGCCTCCAGGATGTCGCGGCCGGTGCCGATCTCGCACAGCAGGCCACCGTCGGCGGTCAGATGGCCGCCGGCCTGGCTTAGAATGCGCCTGACGATATCGAGCCCGTCGGGCCCGCCGACATGGGCCATGACCGGTTCGCTGGCATATTCAGGCGGAAAGGCCGCCACCTCCGCCTCGGCGACATAAGGCGGGTTGGTGACGATCAGGTCGTAGCGGCGGCCGGCGAGCGGAGCGAAGAGGTCGCCCTGGTGCAATTTCACGTGATCGCCGGCGTCGTGATCGGCGACATTGAGCCTGGCGACCTCGAGCGCATCGGCCGACAGATCGACCGCGTCGACCGCGGCGGCGGGGAAGGTCATCGCGGCGAGGATGGCCAGGCAGCCGGAGCCTGTGCACAGGTCCAGCACGGTCTCGACCGCATAGGGATCGGCGATCAGGCCGAGACCGTCCGAAGACAGGGCGCCGGTGACGATCAGCTCGCCGAGATAGGACCGCGGGATGATCACCCGCTCGTCGACGCGGAAGCCAATGCCCTGGATATAGGCCTTGCCGACCAGGTAGGGCGCGGGTTTGCGGGTGGTGATGCGGGCCTCGAACAGATCCAGCAGCTTCCGCCGCTCGGCCAGCGTCAGGCGGGCGTCGAGCCAGGGGTTGAGGTCGTCGATCGGCAGCGCCAGGCTTTCCAGCACCAGGAAGGCGGCCTCGTCGAGCGCGGTCGTGGTGCCGTGGCCATAGCTCAGCCGGGCGGCGCCGAATCGGCTGACCGCATAACGGACGAGATCGCGGACGGTCAGGAGCTCTTCGGCGGGCGAAGGCGAGGCGGAGGCCATGGTGCGGAGATTCCGGGGATGTGCTAAAAGGGCATCGATATCAGGTGCTAGCGGCTCGCAACGCGCGGTTCAAGCGCTGCCTCATATTCGGGCGCCGCGCCGGCAACCTTGCCTTGGCATCGCCGCAGTCCGGCACCATGGTCGCCTTGCGGATCACGGTCTTCCTAGGCATTGTGGTCCGATCAACGGCTGCGCCGGCCGACCTGTTTTCGTATGCCGTGCGGCCCTCCCGGCCGGGATGACGAGAGAGCGATAGTGACCTTGAGAACTCTGTTTCGAGCGCTCGTGCTCGCCGCGGGCGCGACTGCGGCTTCCTTCCCGGGCAGCGAGGCACGCGCCGCCGCCAATATCGTCGAGCCGCTCGGCCCGACACCGACATTCCGCGAAGCCTTGCGGGTGACGGTCTATGGCAACGTCCTGGCCGCGCGCCTGGCCGCCACCGTTCGCGACACATCGGCCGCCTCGGTCTATTGGCGGGCGGCGCTGCGCCAGGATCCGCGCAACAACGAGATTCTCGAGCGCGCCTTCGTCACCACGCTCGCCGACGGCAATGTCGAGGAGGCGATGCCGCTGGCCGAGCGGCTGATCCAGGTCGACCGCCAGCATCGCCTGGCGCGCCTGGCGCTTGCCGTACGCGCCATGAAGGCCCGCCAGTTCCAGACCGCGCGCTCGCATCTGAATGCCGCGCCGCGGGCCAATGCCGACCTGACCTCGGCGCTGCTGACCGGCTGGACCTTTCTCGGTTCGGGTGATGCCCCGGCCGGTGTCGCCGCCGTCGACCGGCTGACCGGCGCCGACTGGTTCCAGTTGTTCAAGCAATTCCATGCCGGGCTGATTCTCGATGCCGCCGGTCGCCGCGCCGATGCCGGCCGTCGGCTCGAAGAGGCTTATAAGCAGGACCCGACGATCCTGCGCATCGTCGATGCCTATGGCCGCTGGTCGTCGCGGGCGCGCAATATCGAGGAGGCCCGCCAGGTTTATGCGGCCTTCGACAAGGTCGTGCCCAACCATCCGATGGTCGAGGACGCCCAGCGCCGGCTGCGCGAGGCGCAGACCCTGCCGCCGCTGGTCCGCAATGCCCAGGGCGGCGCGGCCGAAGTGCTCTATGGCCTCGGCTCGGCGCTGTCGCGCCAGGGCGGCGAGGATCTGGCGCTGATCTATCTGCAGCTTGCCCGCTGGCTGGATCCGGAGCACGAGCTGGCGACCCTGTCGCTGGCCGATCTCTACGAGTTCCTCAAGCTGCCGCAGCGGGCGATCGCCGTCTATGACGACATCCCGCAGACGTCGCCGCTCTACCGCAACGCCCAGATCCAGCGCGCGCTCAACCTCGACCTGCTCGACAAGACCGACGATGCCCGCAAGGTGCTGCAGGACCTGATCGCCAAGAAGCCGAACGATCTGGAGGCGCTGCAGGCGCTGGGCAATGTGCTGCGCACGCGCAAGATCTTCGCCGAAGCGGCCGAGGTCTATACCAAGGCGATCGCGCTGATCCCCAATCCGGACCGCCAGCACTGGGTCTATTTCTACTTCCGTGGCATTTCCTACGAGCGCTCGCAGCAATGGGCCAAGGCCGAGGCCGACCTGAAGCGGGCGATGGAACTGGTTCCCGAGGGCAATACCCGCGGCCGCGCCCAGGTGCTCAACTATCTCGGCTATTCCTGGGTCGACCAGGGCATCAATCTCGACGAGGGCCTGCGCCTGGTGCGCCGGGCCGTCGAGCTGACGCCGGAAGACGGCTATATCGTCGACAGCCTCGGCTGGGCCTATTACCGCATGGGTCGCTTCGACGACGCGGTGACCGAACTCGAACGCGCCATCGAGCTGAAACCGGAAGACCCGGTGGTCAACGATCATCTGGGCGATGCCTATTGGCGGGTCGGCCGGCAGATCGAGGCGCATTTCCAGTGGAATCACGCCCGCGACCTGAAGCCCGAGCCGGACGATCTGCCGCGCATCCTCAACAAGATCGCCAATGGCCTGCGCGACGACGCAGGCCCGGCCGGCCGGACCACCGGCCAGGCGGCGCAGACCCAGACCGCGCCGAACTGATCGGCGCGGCGGCCGTCGGCGTCGAAACCCGTCAAGCCCGGCCTGTGATCCGCGCCGGGCTTTCCGGCGCGCCAATACCAGCCTTGTGATCCCCGTTCCGTCATGGCTTCCGTCGATCGCGCGCCCGCCAAGGTGAACCTGACGCTCGCGGTGCGGCGGCGCCGCGCCGACGGCTATCACGACCTGGAAAGCCTGGTGGTGTTCGCCGCCGTCGGCGACGAGTTGCGCTTCGCGCCCGGAGGTGTGGGCCATTCGCTCGACGTGAAAGGCCGTACGGCCGCCCAGGCCGGCACGATCGGCGACAATCTCGTGCTGAAGGCGGCGGGGCTTCTGGCCGCGCGGGTGCCCGGCCTGCCCGCCGGCCGCTTCACGCTGATCAAGCGGCTGCCGGTGGCGGCAGGCCTCGGTGGCGGCTCGTCGGATGCCGCGGCGGCGTTGCGTCTCCTGGCGGAGCTGGCCGGGCTTGCGCTGGATGATCCGCGGCTCGTCGAGGCGGCGCGGCTGACCGGCTCGGACGTGCCGGTCTGCCTTGCCGGCAGGTCCCGTATCATGCGCGGCACCGGCGCGGAGCTCGGGCCTGCGCTCACCTTGCCGCGGCTGCCGGCTCTGCTGGTCAATCCGGGTATCGCGGTGGCAACCCCCGCGGTCTTCGCCAAACTCGGCCTTGCGCCGGGCACCGAGCGTGAGCCGGATCCGGCGGCGGCGCTTGAGCAGGGCGGGGGCAGCCGGTCGGCGGGCACCCGACCGGCGCTTGTCGCCTTGCTTCATGCCGCGCGCAACGACCTGGAGGCGCCGGCTCTGGCGCTGGCGCCCGGGATCGGCGCGGCGCTCGGCCATGTCGCGGCGACCGAGGGCTGCCGGCTTGCCCGCATGTCCGGCTCGGGGGCGACCGTTTTCGGGATTTATGACACCTGCCGGGCGGCAGCCGCCGCCGGCAAGGCGATCAAGGCGAGGGAGCCGGGCTGGTGGGTCAAGCCGACCATGCTCGGCTGAGATGCGGCTCCTGCGGGGCTGCGACGTCCATTTAGGCCGCAGGACGCGGGCTCTGTCGGAGTGGGCTGTGCGATCGCCGGCATTCTATATCCGGCCTGGTCTCTCGCCCACGTCAATTCCGGGCAATCGGAATTCATCAAACCGCCGAGGCGGTGAAGCGGCGGTAACCCTCGGCGCGCAATTGGCAGGCCGGGCAGGTGCCGCAGCCGAAGCCCCATGAATGGTGATGGGTGCGGTCGCCGAGATAGCAGGAATGCGACTGCTCGCGGATCAGGTCGATCAGCGGCTCGCCGCCGAGCTTTCTGGTCAGCGCCCAGGTCTCGGCCTTGTCGATCCACATCAGCGGCGTGTGCAGTACGAAGCGCTTGTCCATGCCGAGATTGAGCGCCACCTGCAGCGCCTTGATGGTGTCGTCGCGGCAGTCGGGATAACCGGAATAATCGGTTTCGCACATGCCGGCGACAATGTGCTTCAGGCCGCGCCGATAGGCGAGCGTGGCGGCGAAGGTCAGGAAGATCAGGTTGCGGCCGGGCACGAAGGTGTTGGGCAGGCCGCCTTCGGTCATCTCGATGGCGACGTCGCGGGTCAGCGAGGTGTTGGAGATCTCGCCGAGGGCTGCGAGGTTGATCGTGTGGTCCGGCCCGAGCCGCGCGGCCCAGCCGGCATCGAGCGCGCTCAGCCCCTGGCGCAGGGCGTCGCGGCAGTCCAGTTCGACCCGGTGGCGCTGGCCGTAGTCGAAGCCGAGCGTCTCCACCGTGCCGAAGCGGTCGAGTGCCCAGGCCAGGCAGGTCGAGGAATCCTGGCCGCCGGAGAAGAGCACCAGCGCGCCGGCCTTGGCGGCGGCGCCGGCCTGTTCGCTCTCGAGCGTGGCCATGGCTCAATAGGCTCGCGAAATGCAGAAGGCGACGGCCTCCATCAGCGCATGTTTCATCGCGCCGTCGGGGAACAGGGCGAGCGCGTCATTGGCCTTGTCGCCATAGTGGCGCGCGCGTTCGACGGTGTCGGCGAGCGCGCCGTGCTTGGTCATCAGGCCGATGGCGGTCTCCAGGTCGCCCTCGGCGATCTGGCCCTCGACCAGCGTGCGTTTCCAGAAGGCGCGGTCCTCTTCCGGACCGCGGCGGAAGGCCAGCACCACCGGCAAGGTGATCTTGCCCTCGCGGAAGTCGTCGCCGACATTCTTGCCGAGCTTCTGGGCCTTGCCGCCATAATCCAGCGCATCGTCGATGAGCTGGAAGGCGATGCCGAGATTCATGCCATAGGCGCGGGCGGCGGCCTGCTCGGCCTTGGGCCGCTCGGCGATCACCGGGCCGACTTCGCAGGCGGCGGCGAACAGCTCGGCGGTCTTGCCGCTGATGACGGCGAGATATTCGTCCTCGGTGGTCGCGGTGTTCTTGGCGGCGGCGAGCTGCATCACCTCGCCTTCGGCGATCACCGCGGCGGCGGTCGACAGGATGTCGAGGGCGCGCAGCGAGCCGACCTCGACCATCATCTTGAAGGCTTGGCCGAGCAGGAAGTCGCCGACCAGCACGGAAGCCTCGTTGCCCCAGACCATGCGGGCCGCCGGCTTGCCGCGGCGCATGTCGCTCTCGTCGACCACGTCGTCATGCAGCAGGGTCGCGGTATGCATGAACTCGACGGCGGCGGCGAGCCGCACGTGGCCGTCGCCGCGATAACCCGAGAGCGCCGCTGTCGCCAGCGTCAGCATGGGCCTCAGCCGCTTGCCGCCGGACGAGATCAGGTGGTTCGCCACTTCCGGAATCATGGTCACGTCGGATCCGGTGCGCGACAGAATCATCGCGTTTACCCGCTCCATGTCGGCCTTGGTCGCGCGGACCATGGCGTCAATGGAGGCATTGACCTTCTCGAAGGGGACGACGACTGCCACGCCATGCTCCGGGTTCGATTGCATTTCGCCGGACCATAGAAAGAAGGTGCTACCATCTCAAGTCGTTCTGACTACACGAAAAGTCGCATGGGCTTGGGCTGGGGGTAACGTGGAAGAGATCATACGCACGCCGGACCCGGTTCTGGTCACGGCCATCGAGGTCCTGCTCGGCAGCGCCGGCATCGCGATTTTCGTGGCGGACCGGCATATTTCGGCGATCGAGGCGCGTATCAGCGCCTTTCCGATGCGTATTCTGGTGCCGAGCGATGTCGCCCGCCGGGCGCGCCGGCTGATCGAAGAGGCCGGCTTCGGCGACGAATTGCGGCCGGCGGCTCCATCGCCCTGAGGCCGGCAAGGCCTGATCGACCGAAATAGGACGCGCTTCCGGATGGGCGCCGCGGCCGTTCCATGGCACCTATGCGCCATGGAACCGACAATCGCGACGCCAGGGGACGTGACCCACGACACCGTGCTCGACGGCAAGGTGCGGCTGATCCAGCCGCAGCGCGGCCATCGCGCCGGCCATGACGCGGTGCTGCTCGCCGCCGCCGTCCCGGCGCTCGCCGGCGACCGGGTGCTGGATCTCGGCTGCGGCGTCGGTACCGCGGCCTTCTGCCTGGCGGCGCGCGTCGCGGTCGGCTTCCTGACGCTGGTCGAGATCGATCCGGACCTCGCCGCCCTGGCCGAACGCAATGCCGCCGCCAATGGGCTGACCAACCGCACCCGGGTGATCGTCGCCGATGCGCGGGCGCGGGGCGCCATGCGCGAGCGGGCCGGCCTGCTGCTCGGCCAGATCGACTGCGTGATGACCAATCCGCCGTTTCACGACGCGCCGCGCCATCGCGGCTCGCCCTCGGTGCCGAAACGGCTGGCGCATCAGGCCGAGGAGGGCCTGCTCGCCGCCTTCCTGCGCACGGCGGTGGCGGTGCTGCGTCCCGGCGGTACGCTCACCATGATCCACCGGGCCGACCAGCCCGAAGCGCTGCTCGCCGCCATGGCCGGCCGCTTCGGCGGCGTCACGCTCAGGCCGGTCCATTCCAAACCGGATATGGCCGCCGGTCGGCTGCTGGTGACCGGCATCAAGGGCTCGCGCGCGCCGGTCGGCATCCTGCCGGGCCTGGTGCTGGCCGATCGCGAAGGGCGGCCGACGGCGGAAGCCGAGGCGGTCCTGCGCGGCGGCGAGGGATTGGCGGGAGCGGGGTGAGGGGGCGAGGGCAGGATCTGTGGCCCCGCCCGCGATCGCGACGAAAAGCTCAACGCGATCAACCCTCTCCCTCTGGGAGAGGGTGGGTTCGTCGGCGCTTCTTTCCGCGGGACCGAGCCCGGTTCGCGCACTCAAGCTTCCAACCCGACCTCTTCCGCGTCCATCATCGCCACAAGACAACTCCGACAAACCGGGCCGCTCCAGCCGAATCTTGCCTCGGCGCGCAATGCCGCTTACGCTCGGGCATCCGTGGTTTTGCTTAAAGACCCGGTGATCGGCCCTCCAGCCCGTCGAAGCCGCCGTCTCATGCCAGTCGCCTCCCATTGGAGCCGCTGAGGAATGAACAGAGCATTCGAAGCCTTTTCGTCGATCGTCGAGAGCATCTATCTCTCCGCCTATCAGCCTGAACATTGGCACATGATGCTGGGTGAGCTGACCCGGTTTTTCGATGGTTCGCGCGCCTGCCTGGTGATGACCGACCCGCTCCTGGAGCAGCTTTCCGTCGCATCCGTCTACGACCCCGATCTCAATTCGGACAGCGCCCGGGAGCTGTTCATGCGCGATCCGCTGGTGAGCGTCTGGGTCACACCGGAACCCGGTACGGTGCGCCAATATAGCGAGGTGGTCGACCTGGATGAGCTCCGGCAACGGGATTTGTCGCGCGTCTTGCTGGCTCCGCGCGACATGGACAACGGCCTGGTTTGCATCCTGCATGCCAATACGCGCCAGCGCTGGGTGCTCGATATTACGCGCGGCAAGGGGCAAGGCGAATTCTCGCCGGCGGATATCGCGACGGCCCGGCTGCTGGCGGCGCATATGCGGCGTGCCGGCGAAATCGAGCGGGCTCTCCGCTCGGCCAGATCGCCGCTCGTCCGCTTCCCGCATGCCTATTTCGTCGTCGACGCCCAGGCCCGGGTTCTCGACATGAATGCGGCCTCCGAGGCGGTGGTATCGGAGCCGGAGGCAGGGTTGCGGCTGATCGCCGGTCATATCAGGGCGTCTGCACAGGCCGACACCGCGCGGCTGTCCCGGTTGATCAACGATTGCTGCGCGGCGGCGCCGAACGATGTCGCAAGCGCCGGCGGCATGATGATGATCGCCTCGGCCGACAACACGGTGATGGCGTCGCGGCTGCTCGTCTCGGTGGTGCCGATGCCTGTCGGCCGCTTGCTGGGCATGCCGCTGGAACGCGGTGCCCTGGTCCTGGTGCGCAACGTGCTGGCGGGAGCCGAAAGCGATTTCACCGACCTGCTCACCTCGCTTTTCGCGCTGCCGCCGTCGAATGCGCGGCTGGCTTCGGCGCTCGCCGGCGGCATCTCGCTGCGCGACGCCGCGGAAAGCCAGGGCCTGAGCTACGGGACGGCGCGCCGGTATCTCGAAGACATCTTCTCGAAGACCAATACGCGCCGCCAGCCCGAACTGGTGGCGCTGCTGAAGTCGATCGAGCAGGCGAGAGCCATGCAATGGCATGGCTGAAAGGGAGGCCGTCGCTGTGACAGGCTGTATCTTGCCGATCCCGCCGAGGCTCGCACGGCATGCCGGTCGCTCATGCCGTCGACCCCACGCTTTGCCGCGCCGACACGGAACGCTGCCAGCTCTCCGGCAAGCGTGGTTTCCGTGGGCAGGCCTGGTGACCGGCACCGATACCTTCAAATTCGGTCGAAGCAGCCGCCTCATGTCATCCGGCTGCTCTGGGGGGGCCGAGACATGAGCAGGGAACTCGAAGCATTCTCCTCGATCGTCGAGGGCATCTATCTCTCGGCCTATCAACCCGATCACTGGCAGGCGACGCTCGGTGAGCTCGCCCATTTTTTCGACGGTTCGCGCGCCTGCATGGTGATCAGCGACCCGGTCATCGGACTGAGGGCGGTCGAATCGCTCGATGATCCCAACCTCACGTCGGATGGCTCCCAAGCGCCGTTTTGGCGCGATCCCCTGGTCAGCGCCTGGGCGACGCTGGAAGCCGGTGCAATGCGCCAGTATCGCGATCTGGTCGACCTGGATGAGCTGCGGCAACGGGATTTGTGGCGCATCTTGCTGGCCCCGCGCGACATGGATAACGGCTTGATTTGCGTCCTGCGCGCCAACCCTCGCCAGCGATGGTCGCTCAATCTCTCGCGGGGCAGCGGCCAAGGCGAGTTTTCGCCCTCGGAGGTCGCGACAGTCGGGCTGCTGGCGCGGCATGCGCTGCGTGCCGGCGAGATCGAGCGAGCGCTTCATCCGGCCAAACCGCCTTACCTCGCGCGCTTTCCCCATGCCTATTTCGTCGCCGACGCACGCGGCAAGGTTCTCGAGATGAATGCCGTCTCGGAAGCGCTCATATCGCAGCCGGGGGCGGGGCTTCGGCTGATCGCCGGCCACATCCGCGCCTCCAGCCAGGCCGATTCGGTCCGGCTCGGGCAGTTGATCAATGATTGCTGCGTGGCGGCGCCCGACGACGGCGCCGGTGCCGGCGGCATGATGATGATCGTCCCGGGCGGCGAGACGACGATGGCGTCGCGGCTGCTGGTCTCGGTGGCGCCCATGCCGGTGGCCCGCTTGCTGGGTCTGCCTCTGGAGCGCGGCGCCCTCGTCCTGGTGCGCAATGTGCTGGCGGGAGCCGAAAGCGACTTCGCCGAGCTGCTCGCCTCGCTGTTCGGGCTGTCGCCCTCCCATGCCAGGCTGGCGTCGACGCTCGCCGGCGGCATCGCGCTGCGCGACGCGGCGGAGAGCCTTGGCCTGAGCTACGGAACCGCGCGCCGCTATATCGAAGACATCTTTTCGAAGACCCATACGCGCCGGCAGCCCGAATTGGTGGCGCTGCTGAAGTCGATCGAGCAGGCCAGGGCATCGCAGCGGCAAGGCTGAGGCGGCGGCCTTCCCGGCGGCCATGCCGGACCGGGCGCCTGTGGCAAGACCGACACGGCCGTCTCGTGGATTTGTTGCCCGGCCGCAACAGGCGTGGCGTGGCGGCATCGGCCCCCTGGCAAATGCCAGTTGTTGGCCACCCCTTGCGCGATTCACATGGCGATGTCGCATCGTTTTCGATTGCCGGGACATCGCATGACCAGGAAATTCGCAGAGCACGCCCAGGCGCACACCACCTTGGCGCATGCCCGTTCCGGCCAGCGACCGTTGACCAGGGCCAACGAACTCCCGCCGTTCAGCCGAGCCATATGGCGCTTGCTGATGCCCTCGGAGAGCGCGGCCCTGCTCGGCATGGCCTTGGCGATCTCACCGGCGCTGCTGTCGCGCGACAGCGCATTGGCGCAATGCGCCAATGTCGGCGCCGAGAATTTCCTCTGTTCCGGCGCCGTGACCAGCCCGCAGGTCATTGCGGCCGATCTGGCGGCCGTCACCACCGCGCCGGGCTTCAGCGTCAATACCGGTATTGGCGGCACCACCGCGCTCGACATCTTCGGCGGCGGTCCGATCAGCTATATCGACCTCAATGCCTCGTCGCTGACCGGCGGCCTGTCCGTCGTGGGGACTGCCGACTACAGCCCGATGCAGCCGTCCTCGGTGGTCATTCAGACCGGTGGCACGATCACCGGCTCGATTGGAATCATTGCCAATCTCACCGCCGGCGCCTCCGGTGGGTCCCTCGTGGCAGTGACCGGCACGGTGACCGGCACCGTCACCGACGGTATCAGCTCAGGCAATGTCGACGGGGCGGGCTTGACGGTGAGCGCGGCGGCGGTCAACGGCGCCCGATCCGGCATTGTCGCCCTCAATGGCGGGGTCAACCAGACCCGGGTCCTGGCGAGCGGGCCGGTGGTCGGCACCACCGCCTATGGCATCCTCGCGGTCGGCGGAGATGCCGTCATGAACACCGACGGCACGGTCGCGAGCGTGACGGGGAGTGGCGGGCAAGACGTCTACGTGACGGCCTCGGCGGCGGTGACCGGCGGCATCGGCGGTATTCGCACCATGAACTATGGCACCGGCCTGACCACCGTGTCGGCGGGCGGCCAGGTGACCGGCACCGGTCCCATCAGCGTCGGCATCGACGCCTTCAACGCTGCCACGGCCACCGGCATGACGGTGAGCGCGGCCGGGGTCGCCGGCGGTTTCATCGGTATTCAGGCCGTGAACCTCGGGTCCGGCGCGACCAGCGTGACGGCGAGCGGCCCGGTGACGGCGCTCGGGCCGGCCTCCGCCCCCGTGGGCATCTATGTCAGGAGCAATGCGACACTGGCCGGCCTCGGCGTCGCGACGGTCGGCCTTTCGGTCGATGCGGCGGTGGTGACCGGAAGCGCCCATGGCATCGATGCCTCCAATCTCGGCAGTGGCGCGACCAGCATCATCACCCACGGACCGGTGATCGGCATCACCGGCAACGGCATCTCCGTCTTCAACAATACCGCTGCGACCGGCCTGACGGTCCAGGCGGGCGCCGTCCAGGGCGGCACGACGGGCATCGATGTGCTCAACAGGGGCAGCGGCGCAACCCTCGTGGATGCGAGCGGCACGGTGACCGGTACCGCCGGCCGCGGCATTTTCGCCGCCAATGGCGCGACGGCGACCAGCCTGACGGTAACGGCCGTTGATGTCGTCGGCGGGACCGGCGGTATCTATGCCGAAAACCAGGGCGTCGGCGCGACCAGCGTGGACGCGCGCGGCACGGTGACCGGCACCGGTGCCACGTCCTCCGGCATCGAAGCCTTGAACACCGCCACCGCGACGGCCCTGACGGTGACGGCGGTGAACGTCTCCGGCGGGCTTTTCGGCATCCGTGCCGAAAACCAGGGGACCGGCGCGACCAGCGTGACCTCGACCGGCGCTGCGACCGGGACCGGTGCCGGTTCCTACGGCATCTTCGCGACCAATGCCGCCACGGCGAAAGCCCTGACGGTGAGCGCGGCGACCGCCAGCGGTGTGCTCGGCGGCATCACTGCCGACAATTCCGGGACCGGCGCGACCAGCGTGACCGCCAGCGGCGCGGTGACCGCCACAAACATCAATTCCATCGGGATCAACGTCACCAGCAACGCGACGCTGGCCGGGCTGGGTGCGGCGACGATCGGTCTGAGCGTCGACGCCGCCGCGGTGTCAGCGGGCTATAATGGCGTTCGCGCCACCAATAACGGCCACGGCGCGACCAGCATCATCCTCAGAGGCACCGCGACCGCCGAATATGGCGTCTCGGCCTTCAACGACACAACGGCCACCAGCCTGACCGTGACAACGGTCGATGTCGTCAGCCGGAACACCGGCATCCTCGCCCGCAACGCCGGCTCGGGCGCGACGACCGTGACGGCCAACGGCACGGTGACGGGCACCGGCGTCGGTTCCTACGGCATCGACGCCTCCAGCGATGCGACGGTGGCGGGGCTGGGCCTTGCGGTCAACAGCATCACCGTGCGCGCGCAGGCGGTATCGGGCGGGTTTGCCGGCGTCTTTACCGAAACCCATGGTGCCGGCGGGACCGATATCGAAACCAGCGGCCTTGTCGTCGGCGGTTACGCCGCCATCGTGGCGCGCTCGGCCATTCAGCCGATCAGCATCACCACCAGAGGCCTGGTCCACAACCAGTCGCGGCTGTCGACGGATCTGGCGATCGAGGCCGACAGGGGCGGCGCGGTGACCTTCACCAATCGCGGCGGACTGATCGGCACGGTCAAGCTCGGTGCGGGGGCCAACAGCTTCACCAATGAGCTGTTCTGGAACACCGCCGGCGGCGTCAACGAATTCGGCGGCGCGGCGGGGACCCAGCTCGTCAACACCTTTGGCAACATGATCAACGCGGCGAGCAATGGCGCCGTGGCGGAAACCACCAGCTTCAACGGATTGGCCAATTTCACCAACCGTGGTCACATCGTGCTGGCCGATGGCGGCGCCGGCGACCGCGCCACGACCAGTGGCAATCTGCGCTTCGAGAGCGGTTCGGCGCTCGCTGTCGATATCAATGCCGCCGGCCAGTCCGACCGCATGATCGCCCTGGGCGCGGTGACCCTGCTGGCCGGAACGAACCTGACCGTCGCCGTCCAGGATGGCCTGCGGATCGGCACCCGCTACACGGTGCTGACCGCCGATGGCGGCCTGACCGGAACCTTCAGCACGATCTCCGGCCCCACCAGCACAGCCTTCCTGACCCTTCAGGACAATTACGACGCCAACAACGCCTATCTCGACGTCATCCAGTATCGCACCTTCGCCAATGTGGCCCTGACGCCCAACCAGACCGCCACCGCCGGCGGCCTCGACACCCTGCCGGCGGGTCCACTGGTCAATGCGGTGCTCGGTCTGGCGACCGACGTGCAGGCCCGTGCCGCCTTCGACCTGCTCTCGGGTGAGCTGCACGCCACGATCAAGGGCGTGATGATCGACGACAGCCGGTTCCTGCGCGAAGCCGCCCTGGACCGCCTGCGCTCGGCCTTCGCAGGCGTTGGCGCGGTGACGGTACCGGTCATGGCCTATGCCGATGGCGGCCCTCTCCTGACGCCGGCCACGACCGACCGCTTCGCGGTCTGGGGCCGCGCCTTCGGCGCCTGGGGCCAGCGCAACGGCAATGGCAATGCCGCCACCGCCCGGCACGATGCCGGCGGCTTCTTCATCGGCGCCGATGGCCTGGTCGCCGAGACCTGGCGCGTCGGCCTGGTCGGCGGCTACAGCCGCTCGAACGTGCGCGTGCCGGCACGGGCGTCGTCCGGTGGCAGCGACAATTATCATGTCGGGCTCTATGGCGGCACGCAGTGGGGCGATCTCGCGCTGCGCACCGGCCTTGGCTATACGCGGCACGATGTCACGACCGGCCGCCAGGTCACCTTCGCCGGCTTCGGCGAGACGCTGAAGGGCCGCTACAACGCGACGACGATGCAGGCCTTCGGCGAACTCGGCTATCGCATCCGGGCCGGCGGCATGGCGTTCGAGCCTTTCGCCAATCTCGCCTATGTCAGCCTTCGCTCCGAGGCTTTCGGCGAGACCGGCGGCACGGCCGCGCTGGCCAGCCGGGCGACGACCACCGGCGTCACCTTCACCACGCTCGGTCTGCGCGGCGCCAGCGACGTCGTGCTCGGCGACGTGACGGCGACGGTGCGCGGCTCGCTCGGCTGGCGCCATGCCTTCGGCGCGACGACGCCGGTTTCGACCTTTGCTTTCGCCGGTAGCGCGGCCTTCGGCATCACCGGCGTGCCGATCGCGCCGGACGCCGCGGTGGTCGAAGCCGGCCTGGATCTGAAGCTCGCGCCGGCCGCGACCCTCGGCCTGACCTATGGCGGCCAATTCGCCGGCGGCGCCATCGACCAGAGCCTGAAGGTCAATCTCGATTTCCGGTTCTGATCCGGAGGTTCGATCCGGCGGCCGGTGTCGTGGGCGGCGCACTGCGGCTCGTCCCGTCATGGCCGCGCGTGCGGCGGCCATCCATGTCTTCGGCGGCGCAGGCTCTACTGTGCCGGCCTGCCGGCGCCCCGCCGGCGCCACAGCAGGACGCCGACGAACCAAGCCAATCCGCCGCCGGTGATCCAGCGTGCGAGCGCGTAGATCTCGCCGGAGCGCTCGACGGCCTGGCGATAGCGCAACGCCATGGCCGGCGGCATGTCCTGCGCCGGCCAGAGCGGATCGAACCAGATGAAACCGATGGGAAAGAGGATGAGGCCGAGCGCCAGGGGCGCAAGATGCGCCCATAGCGGCAAGGTCGATCGACCGCCCGCATCGGGCGGCATCGGCTGGTCCATTCAGCTCACTCGTTCAGGGTGTAGCGGCCCAGCCGGCAGACATTGATCCGGCGCTTCTCGACCACGTCGCCATCGGCGAACTTGAACTTGAAGTCGTAGATGCAGTCCGGCCGGCCGTCGGACATGTTGATGCTCATGGTGCGGCCGGCGCCCAGCGTGCGGTCGCCGAGAATGTCGTTCTCCCAATCATTGACGCTCGGCGGCGAGGCCCAGAACGATTCGAGCTCGACGCTGGTATTGTTGAACAGCTGGAAGGAACAGACCTCGTCGCCGCGGTCGCAGGCCTGGGCGGCGCCGGCGCCGAGCATCAGGGCGGTGCCGGCGGCAAGGGCCAGGATGAGCTTCTTCATGGTGGTCTCCTCGGTACAGGCACTGGGAAGCGAGATTTTCCACCGGATGTCGATCAAGAACAATCCAGCAGAATGATCGGTTCCGCGCTTATCGCCAGCCTTTGTTTCCGGTTGATGTCGAAATCCTTCGTTCCGGCGACACGAAGGCGCGTGCTTGCCGTGAGCCTGGGTAAAGGCTGATTCCCGTGGCGATCCCGGTCTCGTGCTCGACCGGACAGCGGCCGCCGCGTTCGGCGGCCGGGCGGGGGCACCGCGGCGACCAGCTTGTCTTGGCGCTCATCGAAGCGCTCGCTCGCCGCGGTCAGCGCCGTGGCGCCGGCCTACTCGCCGCCTCAGCCCTCGATGCGCGAGAAATCGGCGACCGCGGCGGTCGCCGTGCGCAGTTCGGAGAGCAGCCTCAGCCGGTTGACGCGCACCGCCGGATCCTCGGCATTGACGGTGACCTTGTCGAAGAAAGCGTCGACCGCCGGGCGCAGCTCGGCGAGCACCTTCATCGCACCGGCGAAATCCTCGCGCGCCACGTGGTCGCGGGCATGGCCGGCAGCTGATTGCAGCAGGCCGAACAGGGCGCGCTCCTCGGGCAGGCCCCGGTCGTGGATCAGCGCCGCGTCGGGCGCGCCGACATAGCTGATGCCGTCCTTCTTTTCTTCGATGCGCAGGATATTGGCGGCGCGCTTGGTGCCGGCGAGCAGGTTCCGGCCGTCCTCGGTCGCCAGCAGGCCGGCCAGCGCCTCGACGCGGCGAACGATCAGCAAGAGGTCGTCATTGCTGTCGCCGGAGGCCAGCACGGCGTCGACCAGGTCGTGGCGCTGGCCCTGGTCGCGCAGCGAGACCTTCAGGCGATCGTGGAAGAAGGCGAGCAGGTCGGCGTTGAAGCCGGCGATCTGGCCGAGCGGGAATTTCAGATTGTTTTCGACGATCAGCCTGATCACGCCGAGCGCGGCGCGGCGGAGCGCGAAGGGATCCTTCGAGCCGGTCGGCTTCTCGTCGATGCGCCAGAAACCGGTGAGCGTATCGAGCTTGTCGGCCAGCGCCACCGTCACCGCCACCGGGTCGGTCGGCACCCGGTCGTTCGGTCCCTGCGGGCGATAGTGATCCTCGATGGCCACGCCGACGCTTTCGGCCTCGCCCTGGAGCAATGCGTATTTGCGGCCCATCAGGCCTTGCACTTCGGGGAACTCGCCGACCACTTCGGTCATCAGGTCGGCCTTGGCGAGTTCGGCGGCCCGTTCGGCGAGCGCCGGGTCGGCGCCGACCAGGGGTGCGATGTGGCGCGCCAGCACCTTGATGCGGTCGACCCGCTCGCCCTGGGTGCCGAGCTTTTCGTGGAACACCACGTTGAGCGCGCGCAACTTGGCCATGCGCTGGTCGAGCGGCTTGCCCTTGTCCTCGAAGTCCGGCAGCGGCCGCTGGTCGGTCTGGTAGAAATAGAGCGCGTCGGACAGGCGGGCGCGGATCACCCGCTCATTGCCGGCAATGATCGCCTTGCCGCCGTCGGTCGCCTCCAGATTGGCGGTCAGCATGAAGCGGTTGGCGAGCCGGCCGGTCTTCGGGTCGCGCACCACGAAGCATTTCTGGTTCGCCCGGATGGTGGCGCGGATCACCTCGTCGGGGATCGCCAGGAAGGCCTCCTCGAACGCGCCCATCAGCACGACGGGCCATTCGACCAGGCCGGCGACCTCGTTCAGCAGGCCCTCGTCCTCGACCAGCTCGAACCCTTGGGCAAAGCACAGGTTCTGGGCGTCGGCGAGGATGCGCCGCTTGCGGTTCTCCGGGTCGGCGACCACCTTGGCCGCCTCCAGCCTGGTGACATAGTCGTCGAGCCGCTTCACCTTGATCGGACCGCCGGCCATGAAACGATGGCCACGGGTGACGTCGCCGGAGACGATGCCGTCGATGTCGAAGCCGATGACGTCGGGATCCTCGGTTTCCGGGCCGAAGGTGCAAATGATCGAATGCAGCGGCCGGACCCAGCGCAGCGACGCGGTCGAGGCCGAGGCCTGGCCCCAGCGCATGGATTTCGGCCAGGGGAAGGAGCGGACGATGGCCGGCACGATCTCGGCGATCACCTCGGCCGTCGGCCGGCCCGGCTTGTCGATGACGGCGACGTAGAACTCGCCCTTTTTCGGATCGCTCTCGATCTTGGCCTGGTCGATCGAGGCCAGGCCCGCGGCCTTCAGGAAACCCTGAATGGCGCCGTCGGGCGAACCGACGCGCGGCCCCTTGCGCTCTTCCTTGACGTCGGGGGTTGCGACCGGCAGGCCGTGGACCGACAGCGCCAGCCGGCGCGGCGTCACCAGCGCCTTGGCGCCATCATAGAGACAACCGCGCTCGACCAGGGCATTGGTCACCGCCTTCTGGAGGTGAGCGGCGGCGTCGGCCTGCATGCGGGCCGGAATTTCTTCGCCGAAAAGTTCGAGCAGGAGGTCGGGCATTGGCAAACGCCTGGCTGTCTTTGAGCTTCGCCTTTGCGGGCGAGGCGCGGGTGTCGGCATGACGCGCGGACGCGCATCGTCTCTCGGCAGGCGTGATAGAGGGTCTGTCTCACCCCGTCGAGAGCTTCCGAAACGGCCGGGCCCGGGAATGGCGGCTCCGCCCGGCTATTCGCGCCGCTGCAGGGTGCGGGAGATTGGTTCGCCGCCCTGGTACTGGATGTCGTCGACCAGCCATTTGCCGTTTTCCAGCACCAGGCTGTAGGTCGCCTCGCGCTCCTCGAAATTCTTGAACGTGACGGTGACGCGGGCGGTCCGCTCGGCGCGCGCGGCGACGGCATAGCGCAGCGTCTGTTTCCAGTTGTCCTCCTCCTCCTGGCAGTTGCAGCGGAAGTCGAAGTCGAGGCCGGGCAGGGGGCCGTCGGCGCGGCGCGCGCGCTGGCGCTGGGTGGCGAACAGGCGCTTCAGGCGGGTGGACAGGAAGGCCGCCTCGCGGGCCTCCTGGGTGGTGGCCAGCAGTGCCTTGACGGTGTCGACCGGGTCGGTCGCGCTCTGGGCAAGCAGTGGCGACGTCGCGGCGAGCGCCGTGGCCAGGCTGGAAACGGAAAGGGCCAGCACTTGCCGGCGGGAAAGGGGCTCTGTCATCTCGATGTTTCCTTTAGATTACCAATCCGCCTGGAGCAGTTGCGACATGGGCTGGCTGTTGTCGGGCGCGATATCGTCGATCAGCCAGCGGCCGTTCTCGAAGATCAGGGTGAAGGTGGTCCGCCGCGGCGCCGCATTGGTGAAGCGCGCGACCACCTGGGCCGTCCGGTTCACGCGGCGGCCCTCGTCGTAGCGCAATGTCCGGCGCCAATTGCCCTCATCGTCCCTGAGAAGGCTGAGATAGTTGAAGCCGAGGCCGGGCATCGGGGTGCCGCGCGCCGCGGCGCGCTCGCGCTGGGCCGCGAACAGTTCGCGCAGGCGCGCCGACATATAGGGAGCGTCGGGCGCTTGCCTGGCCTTGGCATAGAGCGCCTTGACCGTGTCGAGCGGGGTGATGGCGCTTTGGGCGGCGGCCACTGGGGGCATGATCGATCCGGCGGCGAGGGTGAGCGCCAGGACGGACCGGCGCGGCAGGCGGGATGTCATGCGGTCTTCCTCGCTGGGCAATGCAGGAGGCGGTCTTGAGGGGCCGAGGTTTCAGTTTCGCGCCGCCACGGCGCGCCGTATTTGTCGATCCGGCCGCTGCCGGGCTGCCGGGCGTCAGAGGCCGCGGCGATGGCCCCCGAGGGCAGCCGCTTCCAGTCCGAGTACCGCGGCATAGTGATCATGATCGGTTGATTTTGGTGCAAACAATTCGTGGATATCAGGGACAAGTCCGGCCAGGACGATGTGTTGGCCTCACTGTGTACAGAGCCACGGCGCGGGTTCCTGCCGGGTCGATCCAGCACCCGTCGCTCCAGGGACAATCCTCGTCTTGGCCGGGCTTGGCCCTGATAACCACGACTTCAGCACAGCGAAAGGCGTTGCCGCGTCTGCCCAATCAAAGAGTCATGATCACAGTGCAGCGGCCTCAGTGCATCCTGAGCAGGCGTGACATCACCCAGTCATGGCCGGGCCCCGCGCTGCCGGCGATGTCGTCGATCAGCCATGTGCCGTTCTCGCGGATCAGGCTGTAGGCGACCTCGCGGCCGGCACCGAACAGCGTGAACTTCGCCGTCACGGTCGCGCTGCGCGCCGTCCGGTTCGTCTCGGCATAGGTCAGCGACTGCTTGAAGGCATCGTCATAGTCCTGGCAGCTGCAGGCATAATCGAAATCCAGGCCGGCCATGGCATCGCCGGTCCGGCGGCCGCGCGCCCGCTGGGCGGCGAACAGCCGTTTCAGGCGGGCGGACAGGAACGGGGTGTCGGCGAAGCTCTGGGGCCTGCCGTAAAGCGCCTTCACCGTGTCGACCGGTTCGGCGGCGCTCGGGCCGAAATGGATGGTCTCGGCACGTGCCGCGCCCAAAGGCACCGCGGCGATGGCAAGGCCGAGAGCCAGCAGCCGGCGGCGGGCGAGGTCAGGCGTCATGGAGGTCTTCCCCGCGTGGGCGCAGGACCATGTCATCGCGCATGCAGGTTTCAGTTTCGCGCCGTCAGGCGGCGAGGCCGCCGCCTTCGGTTTTCAGCCAGGCCTCGCCGCAGGCCTTCGAGAGGTCGCGGACACGCAGGATATAGCTCTGCCGCTCGGTGACCGAAATCACGCCGCGGGCGTCGAGCAGGTTGAAGGTATGGCTCGCCTTGATGCACTGGTCATAGGCCGGCAGCACCATCTTGTGGCGCTGGTCGTTGCCGCCGGCAGCCGGGGCACCCGCCGCGAGATATTTCTGGCAGGCCTTTTCGGCCATCCTGAACTGCTCGAACAGCATGGCGGTGTCGGCATGTTCGAAATTGTGCCTGGAATATTCCTGCTCGGCCTGCAGGAAGATGTCGCCATAGGTCACCTTGTCGGCGCCCTCGCGGCCGTTGAAGTTGAGGTCATAGACCCGCTCGACGCCCTGCACATACATGGCAAGCCGTTCCAGCCCATAGGTGAGCTCGCCGGAGACCGGCGCGCATTCGAACCCGGCGACCTGCTGGAAGTAGGTGAATTGCGAGACTTCCATGCCGTCGCACCAGCATTCCCAGCCGAGACCCCAGGCGCCGAGCGTCGGGCTCTCCCAGTCGTCCTCGACGAAGCGCACGTCATGGACCCGCGGATCCAGCCCGATGGCTTCGAGCGAGGCGAGATAGAGCTCCTGGAGGTCGGGCGGGTTCGGCTTCAGGATCACCTGAAACTGATAATAGTGCTGCATGCGGTTGGGGTTTTCGCCGTAGCGGCCATCCTTCGGGCGGCGCGACGGCTGGACATAGGCGGCCTTCCAGGGCTTGGGGCCCAGCGCGCGCAGCGTCGTGGCGGGATGGAAGGTGCCGGCGCCGACTTCCATGTCATAGGGCTGCAGGATGGCGCAGCCCTTGTCGGCCCAGAAGCTCTGCAGCGTCAGGATCAGGCCCTGGAACGAACGTTCGGGCCGCATATGGTCGGGCAGGTCGGAAGGGGACATCGGTCAACGGCTTTGCTTGAGGGCAAGGCGAGCAATAAGGACCGATGCCTGGAGGGTCAACCGCCCGGGCGCGCGCTCAGCGGAGCTTTTGGCGGCAGGGCAGCCCATAGACGGGGCCGGGCCGGAAGTTCCGGCCCTTGGCCAAACTCAATAGGGGCGATATTCGCCGGTGACCGGATCACGCCTGAGGCGGCGGATCGGCGCCTGGGCACGAACCGGCTGCGGCTCCAGCGCCGCGAGGCTCTTGCGCAGCAGCGCGTAGGCGGCAATCGCAATGGCCGCCAATGCGGCCCCGATCAGAAACGGCGGCATGTTTGTCTCCATCGCACGTGGTTCATCAAGTCTTAACATTCCGGCGAAAGCGGGGCGCTCGCGCAACATCATGCAGGCGATCACGCACAGGAGGGCAGCGCCAGGCGCACGCCCTGGAACAGGCCTTTCACCTCCGGCGAGCGGTCGAGGCCGAAGTCGTCGGGCGCGAGCGCGCCGCGCTCGGCGAGATCGACCGCGGCACGGCGGACCATGCTCGGCTCGGTACGGCTCCAGAACGCTGCATTGGCGGGGGCCTCCGTCTTGATCGGTGTCCTGGGTGAGAAATAAGCAGCGACGAAGAGATTGATATTGGCTGCGGCGACATAACGCAGATGCTGGTCGCAAGGGGTGTTGGCGAGCATCCTGAGCGCGGTGGCGAGGCTCGCGGCATGGTCCAGCATGCGGCGCGACGGCCCGACCGGCGGCGGCATCAGGCGCGGGCCGTCGATCTGGACGAGGCTCGTCGGCGTGCGGATGATCACCGGCCCGGCCGGGACATAACTCATGGCGAGCGGGCGCGTGTCGCCGGGCAGGATGCCGACAGGGGCCTCCAGCGCGGTTTCCTGCACCCCGGGCACGGCCGAGATGATGCGCGGTCCGGCGAATTTCGCCGGTGGGGCGGCAGCCGGCGGCAGGTTCGGCGCCGCGATCGCCCGGACCAGCGTGGTGCCGGCGCCCTTGCCGAAAGCGCCGAGCAGGTCACGCCCGCCGGTCAGGGCGCCGAACAGGCCGAACCCGACCGCAGCGGCAGCCAGGCCGAGCAGCCAGAGCGGCGTGCCGCTCCGGTCCGATGCCCGTGACGACGGCGCCACCCGGGTCTTGCGAAAGTTGATCGCGAAATCGTCGGCCATGGGCTCCGGGCGAGGTCTGTCGCATCAGTCGGATATCTCAGCCCGCCATCATGACCGTCGAGATGTAAGAAGCGGTTTATGGAAATTGCTTGCTTGCAAGACAAAGACGCTACCGATGGTTCACCACGATATCGGGCGGCTGGAGCCATTCTCCGCTCGCGGCCAGGGCGCTTGGGCCACATGCATCACGCTTCTTGTCTTGGCCGGCCTTGGGCCGGCCATCCGCGCCATGGCCTTTGGCGCGGGCACGCGCGCATGGCCGTGACAGGGACGGCCATGACGAATGGGGCGGTGAAGGCTGCGGCGACGCGGCGACCGACGGTCTCCTCAGGCCAATGTCCAGTCCAGCGTGATCTCGGCGGTGAACAGCTTGGAAATCGGGCAGCCGGCCTTGGCGGCGGCGGCGATCTCGCCGAACTTCTCCTTGGTCACCCCGGGGACGGTGGCCGAGAGCGTCAATGCCGATTTCGACACCTTGAAGCCGGCGCCGTCCTTGTCGAGGGACACGGCGCAGGCCGTCTTGAGCTCGGTCGGGGTCAGGCCCGCGGCCTGCAGGGCGAAAGCCAGCGCCATGGTGAAGCAGCCGGCATGGGCGGCCGCGACCAGCTCTTCCGGATTGGTGCCCTTCTCGTTCTCGAACCGGGTGTGGAAAGAATAGGGGCTGTTGTCGAGCACGCCGGATTGGGTGGTGATCGACCCTTTGCCGTCGCGGCCGGTGCCGGTCCAGACGGCTGTCGCGGTGCGGATCATGAGTGCCTCCTTGGTGTCGGGGCCGTGACGATAGGCCAGGCCCGCCGATCAGGCGAGGGGCAAGGCTTCACCCCGGCGTGATCGGAATCGGCCGAAAGGGGCCGCTGATCACGCGGCCCCCGAAATGCACGGGGCTCACGCCGCCGGCCCGTTCATGGCGGCGACCAGCGCCTTGAAGCCGACCCAGCCCCAATAGACCCGGTGATGAATGATCAGGCCGTCGGCGATGTCCATGACTTCGACGAGGTCGATCTGGTCGCCGTCGGGGGCCGCGCGCGGATATTCCCAGACCAGCTGACGGCCGTTGGCGAAGAAGGTGCCGGTCCGGTACCAGCGGGCGAGCCCGCCCGGAAGCTTGCGCAGGCCGGCATTGCCGGCGAAGAACGCGCGGATCGCGGCATGGCCCTTGAGAATGCCGTTGGCCTTGTCGGGCAGGGCCACCACGACGAGCGGCGTTTCAAAGACGGCGTCTTCGGCATAGAGCGCGATCAGGCCGTCGATATCGCCGGTGCGAATGGTCTCGTGCCAGCGCTCGTAGATGTGGCGGATGGCGGCGTCGGTTTCGTCGGTCATGGTCGGGTTTCCCTGTGAACGCGTCCGGACCGTAGCGTGCCGCGGGGCCCCGATGTTTCGATCGCGGTCGAAGCATCCGGCCTCGCATTGGTCTATCCTCTCGAGGTGCCGCAGGAGGTTCGGGCCATGAATTCGCAGCCGGGCGTCGCCGCCGCCGCCTTCCTGATCGGCGACCCCGCGCGGGCCGCCATGCTCGGCGCGCTGGTCGACGGGCGGGCGCGGCCGGCCGGGGAACTCGCCTATGCGGCCGGCGTCACTGCCCAGACTGCCAGTTCGCATCTCGGCAAGCTGTTGGCCGGTGGCCTGCTGGCGGTGGAAACCGAAGGGCGGCACCGCTATTGCCGGCTGGCCGGCCCGCATGTCGCCCAGGTGCTGGAAAGTCTCGCCGCGATCGAGCCGGCCGGCCCGGCACGTCGCAGGCCGCTTGGCCGGGAGGCCCAGCGACTGCATTTCGCCCGCTGCTGTTATGACCATCTGGCCGGCTGGGCCGGTGTCGCGGTCACCCAGGGCCTGCAGGAGCGCGGCTTGCTGATCTCGGCTCCGGACAAGCGGTTCGAGGTGACGGCGGCAGGTGCCACATGGTTCGGCGGCATGGGCGTGGATGTCGGCCAGCTGAAGCCCGGCCGGCACGGTCTGGCGCGGCAATGCCTCGACTGGACCGAGCGGCAGCATCATCTCGCCGGGCCGCTCGGCACCCGGTTGATGGCGGAGTTCTGTTCGCTCGGCTGGCTGCGGCGCTCGACGCTGTCGCGGGCCGTCGAGGTCACGCCGAAGGGCTGGCTCGGGCTCAAGCAGCAGCTCGGCGTGGACCGGCCGTCGCTCAGGACGGCGGCCTGACCCTCCGGGCCGCCGGGCGAACGCCTCAACGGCCGCCGACGACGATATCCGGACGGCCGGCCTCGGCGATGCCGGTGGCGACATGGCCGCCACAGAAGCGGCCGATGAGGACGACCGCGTCGGCGACCGCCGCCTCGAGATCGCCTGAGCCGTTGGTCTGAATGGTCACGACGGCGCGCCGGGTCGACGGGGTGATGATCGAGCGGGCGTCCTGGCGCCAGTTCCAGCGCCGGCACAGCACATGGCGCGCGTCGGCATAAACGACTTCGCCGTCCTTCGGCGGGTCGTTCGGGTCTTCTCCCGGCTCCGCGCCCATGTCGACGAAAGTGTCGGCGGCGCGGGCGAAGCGGAAGGCGAGTGGCGGGGCGATGCGGTCGCCGTCGTCGGCGCCGATACAGGCGACGGCGCCGAGCGAGACGGCGTTATAGGCGTCGACGAAGCCGTTGATGCGCGGCAGCGGCCGTTCGGCCAGCGCGTTCTTCATCAGGCGCTCGACCGAGCAGCGATAGCTGGTCTTCTTGATGCCGAAGCCCTTATAGGCGGTGCGCCAGGCGGCAATGCCGGCGATCTCGGCGAGCTCGGTGCCGCCATAGGCCGCCCGCGCCGCCTGCTCGCGCTCGGCGATCAGGGCGTCGAGGCCGGCCGGCCGCTCGGCCGGAATGGCCAGGTCGTCACAAACCAGGAGAGCTGCGCGGAAGTCGGGGAAACGTTCGACGAGTTCGGCGATCGACAGGCTGACGGACATGATGCGACCTTGGCACGACCCTGGTTTTGCGTTCCGGCTTAAGCCGTCGGGCCCCATTCCGGCAAGGCCGGGCTGGTTGCGGTCGCGCTTCGGGCGCCGACAGGCTAGGCTCGCCCATCACGGATTCGCCGCAAGGCCGCGCCAGGTTGACCTCATGATCATTCGCTTCGCTTGCCTCGCCGGTTGTGTCGCCCTCATGCTTTCGGCCGTTCCGGCCCTGGCCCAGCCGGGCGGCGCGCCGCGCGCGGCCGATTTCTCCGGCCAATGGGCCGCCCAGCCGGGCGGCGCGGCGACGGTCGAAATGCGTGTCCGTGGCGACCGGGTCGAGGCGCGCGAGCTGTTCACCACGCCCGGGCAGGACCGCTGCGGCACGCAGGGGCGCGGCCGGGCGCAGGGCGCAACCGCGCGCATGCAGTTCCAGGGCCGCTGCGCCAATGGGCGGACGACGCCCGCAACCCAGTGCACCGTGACGCTGGAGAACCGCGATCGCGCCCGCACCCGCTGCCAGAACGGCCACCAGGCGGTGATGCACCGGGTCGGGCGCTAACCGACCGAGGCTTGCGCCGGCGCCCAGCCGGCGGCCGCCGCCGCGAAATCCCGGTTTTCGAGAATGCGCTTCGACGAGCCGTGCCGGGCGAGCGCGATCATCGCCCGGCCGATCTCCTGCGTTGTGGTGACATAGGCGGGAAACAGCCGCCGGAGCAGCGGCGCCAGCGGCGCCAGCACGGTGTAGAGCACTTGGTAGGCCGGCGTGCGCGAGCGGATGCCGCCGAGCGGCTGCACCGCCAGCGGGCGGACCACGAAGGTCTTGATCGGCAGGCGGGCCAGGTCGTTCTCGGTCCGGCCGCGGACGCGGGCCCACATCCGGCTGCCCTGCTCGGTGCTGTCGCTGCCGGCCGCTGAGACATAAACGAAGGTCATGGCGGGGTTGAGCCTGGCGAGCGTTTCGGCGGCGGCGAGCGTCATGTCATGGGTGATGCGGGCATATTTCGCCTCGTCCATGCCGACCGAGGTGGTGCCGAGGCAGAAGAAGCAGGCGTCGATACCGGTGAGCCTGTCTTCGATGGCCGCATAGTTCCAGAGATCGCCATGCACGAGGTCGGTGAGCTTCGGATGGCTGGCGCCGCTCGGTCCGCGGCCGATGGCGATCACGCTGTCGATGCCAGGATCGTCGAGACATTCGCGCAGGGTTCCCTGGCCGATCATGCCGGTTGCGCCGAAAATCAGCACCTTCATAGCCGGATGTCCTCGTGGGGCTGCCGAACAATAAAAAAGGGCGCCTCCCGAGGCGCCCTTGGCTTCATCACATGCCCGGATAGTTCGGGCCGCCGCCGCCCTCGGGCGTCACCCAGTTGATGTTCTGGGCCGGGTCCTTGATGTCGCAGGTTTTGCAGTGGACACAGTTCTGCGCGTTGATGACGAATTTCGGATCGGTCTTGGCGACCGCATCGGCATAAACGACCTCGTAGACGCCCGCCGGGCAATAGAGCCGGGCCGGCTCGCCATAGACCGGCAGGTTCTTGGCGATCGGAACGCTCGGGTCCTTCAGCGTCAGGTGGACCGGCTGGTCCTCTTCGTGATTGGTGTTCGAGATGAACACGCTCGACAGCTTGTCGAAGGAGATGACGCCGTCGGGCTTGGGGTAGACGATCGGCGTGACCTCGGCGATCGGCTTCAAGGTGGCATAGTCGGGCTTGCCGTGCTTCAGCGTGCCGAACAGCGAGAACTTGAACAGCTCGTTGGTCCACATGTCGATGCCGCCGAGCACAACCCCGCCGATCGTGCCGAATTTCGACCAGAGCGGCTTGACGTTGCGCACCTTGTGCAGGTCCTGGCCGATGGCGCTCGAACGCCAGGCCAGTTCATAGGCGCGCGGTTCGTCATTGGCGCGGGCATCCGCGATGGCGTCGGCGACATGTTCGGCGGCCAGCATGCCGGACAGGATGGCGTTATGCGATCCCTTGATGCGCGGCACGTTGACGAGACCGGCGGCGCAGCCGATCAGCGCGCCGCCCGGGAAGGTCAGTTTCGGCACCGACTGGTAGCCGCCCTCGGTAATGGCACGCGCGCCGTAGCTCAGCCGCTTGCCGCCCTCGAGCACCGGGCGAACCATGGGATGCTGCTTGAAGCGCTGGAACTCGTCGAAGGGCGACAGCGTCGGGTTGGTGTAGTTCAGGTGGACGACGAAGCCGACATAAACCAGGCCGCCGTCGGCGTGATAGAGGAACGAGCCGCCGCCGGTCTTCATGTCGAGCGGCCAGCCGAAGGAATGCTGGACCAGGCCGGGCTTGTGGTTTTCCGGCTTGACCTGCCAGATTTCCTTCAGGCCGATGCCGAATTTCGGCGGCTCCTTGCCCTCGTCCAGCTTGAAGCGGGCGATCAGCTGCTTGCTCAGGCTGCCGCGCGCGCCCTCGGCGAACAGGGTGTATTTACCGCGCAGCTCCATGCCGCGGGTGAAGCGGTCGGTGATCTCGCCTTGCCTGTCGATGCCCATGTCGCCGGTGGCGATGCCGAGCACCTCACCCTGGGCGCCGTAGAGCACCTCGGCCGCGGCAAAGCCCGGATAGATCTCGACGCCGAGCGCCTCGGCCTGGGCCGCCATCCACTTCGCCACATTGCCCAGGGAGCCGATGAAGTTGCCGTGATTGCTCATCAGCTTGGGCATGCCGAAATTGGGCAGCCTGAGCGCGCCGGAATGACCGAGGAAATAGAACCGGTCGTCGGTCACCTCCTGCTTCAGCGGCCGGTCCGGATCCTTGCGCCAGTCGGGCAGCAGCTTGTCGAGGCCGACGGGGTCGATCACCGCGCCTGACAGGATGTGGGCGCCGACCTCGGAGCCCTTCTCGACCACCACGACGGTGAGGTCGGCATTGATCTGTTTCAGCCGGATCGCCGCGGCAAGGCCGGCGGGGCCGCCGCCGACGATGACGACGTCGTAGTCCATGGCCTCCCGGGCGGGCAGTTCGATCTCAGCGGCGGTTGCTTCGGCGGCCATCCGGGTCCCTTCCGACATCCTCGCGCGGTCCAGGCGCGTGTTCGACTTTCGTCAGGTTCTAAAGCACGGCCCCGCGCGGATGACAACGCGGCCGGCCGGCGGATGAAGGCCGGCTCAACGTTAACGATTGAATCGTTCGCGTTAACGATTTGGTAACACCCGTTAACGATGTCTTAACATCGTGCTTGAGCGAAATGGTGAACAATGGATTAATGGCCGTGGGTCGCAGGGCAGTCATCGTTGGGTTTCGGGGGTTTTTTACCCATGCGTCGCGTTGCGTCCTGTTTGTTTTTGCTTGCGTTTTCCACCTTGGCTGCGGGTTCGTTCGGCTTGTCCGAAGCGCAAGCCCAGCCTCAGGCACAGCGCCGGACGGCGTCGCTCGCCGGCGGTGCCGTGACGTCCGCACCGATCGGCTGGGTGCAGTTCTGCACCGATAATGCAGCCGATTGCCGCCAGCGCTCGCCGCAGGCGCGCAGCCTGACGCTGACCTCGGCCGCCTTTTCGCAATTGGTCAGGGTCAATCTCCAGGTCAACCGGGAGATCGAGCAGGTCAGCGACCTCGAACATTACGGTGTCGAGGAATACTGGGCCTATCCGACCGACGGCAAAGGCGATTGCGAGGATCTGGTGCTGGAGAAAAAGCGCCGGCTGATCGCGCTCGGCGTGCCGCGCGAGGCGCTGCTGATCACCGTGGTGCGCGATCTCAACGGCGACGGCCATGCCATCCTCACCGTGGTGACCGATCGCGGCGACTACGTGCTCGACAACTTCTCCAATGAGGTGAAGCTCTGGCACGAGACCGGCTATCGCTTCATCAAGCGCCAGGCGCAGACCGATGCCAACCAGTGGGTGTCGTTGAACGGCGGCGGCTCGAGCCCGGTGCAGGTGGCCATGCCGCGCCGCTGAGCGCAGGCAGGGGATCACAGGATTTCTCCCCCGGTCGCAGGGGGTTGAGGACGGAGGCCGGGACGAGTCGCAGCGTCCCGGCCTTTCGCTTATGATGGCGTCATGGTTCAGCAACTCACCCCAGACGCCATCGAGGCGCTGCTCGTCTTCTATCGGGATGCCGGTGTCGACATGGCGCTCTGCGAAGAGGCCGTCGACCGCTTCGCCGAGGGCGAGGCGGAGCTGGCGGCGCGCCAGGCCGCGATCAGCGCGCAACGTTCGGCGGCGCGCGACGAGCCGGGCAATGGGCGCGCGTCGGCGCCGGCCATCCGGCCGGTCCCGGTCAGCGCGGTGGGATCGCCGCCGGCCCCCGACGCGGCGGTCTATGCGGCGCGCGAGGCGGCGCGTTCGGCCGCCGATCTCGACGAACTCAAGGGCATTCTCGAATCGTTCGACGGTTGCGCGCTCAAGGCGACCGCCTCGCGCACCGTGTTCGAGGACGGCGCGCGCGACGCGCGGGTGATGTTCGTCGGCGAGGCGCCGGGCCGGGACGAGGACCTCGCCGGCAAGCCCTTTGTCGGCCGTTCCGGGCAATTGCTCGACCGGATGCTGGCGGCGATCGGGCTCGACCGCAAGACCAATGCCTATATCGCCAATATCATTCCGTGGCGGCCCCCCGGCAATCGCACGCCGACGCCTCAGGAAATCGCTATTTGCGAGCCTTTCATCCGCCGCCAGATCGAGCTGAAGGCGCCCGACCTGCTGGTCTGCGTCGGCGGCCCCTCGACCGAGACGCTGATGGGACTGAAGGGCATCATGAAATCGCGCGGCCGGCTGCAGCCCTTTGCCGTCGGCGACCGCCAGATCCAGGTGATCGCCACCTTGCACCCGGCCTATCTGCTGCGCAGTCCGATCGCCAAGCGCCAGGCCTGGCGCGACCTCTTGACCATCAAGGCCGTGCTGGGGCTGTAGGCGCGAGTGGTCATGGCCGGGCGTGTCACGGCCGGGGCCCGATCATCCCGGATCGCAGAACCGCGGCGAGGCGCGAAAGACGGAAGAGCTTTGCGCGACCTGTTTCACTCCGAAACGATCGCAAGCCGGCACGTCTCTCCCGACCAAGACAATGCATGGGCGGCTGGGACAGGCCCGGCCAAGACGAAGAAACGGGCGCCCGTCGCGCCGCCGAGGCCGGCGTCGAAACCGTCATGCCCCATCCGTCATGGCCGTGCTCGTCACGGCCATCCACGACTTCCTCTGCCGCGACGGGGCCGGGGGATCTGATTATGCGTTTTTCTCATTGAATTTTGATCTCAGTGAATTTGACTCATTGCCGGAATGATTGTCATCACTTTGCACGGATTGAGACTCAAGTTCCACGACATCAGGAAACCAAGCGACCGTCGCAGCCGCAACCGCGGCCCGGTGGCGGTTGCGCGAAAGGGCGGACGCCGCCGAATGCGGTTTCCGGGCATTGATCAGCATGACTTCGAACGGAACACGGGCGCGGAGCCGGGCGGCTGCGGGGACCACGGCATGGCTGCCCCGGAGGCTGGGAACCGGGCACGATGAGGGGCGCGTTTCTTCCCGCAGCGGTCTGCGCGCCCTGGCTCTTGCGGGCTGCTCGATCCTGGCCCTGGGGCTCGGCTGCCTCGACCGGGCAGGGGCGCAAAGCGTCAGCATATCGGGCGAAGTCGACCCGGGCGCGCCGACCTCGCCCGTCTGGACCGTTTCCGGCCCGCTCACGTTCGGCAACGGTTCGATGACGATCGCCGGCGGTGGCCGTGTCCTCTCGGACGGCGCTTTCCTCGCTTATTATATGGACACGACCAGCGCCGCGACCGTCACGGGGGCGGGCTCGACCTGGACCGACTCGAACGAGATCATGGTCGGCATCTGGGGACGCGCCAGCATGACCGTTTCGGCGGGCGCGACTGTGGTCAGCGACGCGGCGAGCATCGGTCTCTATAGCGGTTCCAACGGCGTCGTGACGGTAACCGGTCCCGGCTCGACATGGACCATCGCCAATTTCCTCATGATCGCTCCGAGTGGCGACGGCACACTGACGATCAGCCATGGCGGTGCCGTTTCGAGCGGCGATACCGGCGTCGGTGACGGTAGCGCTACCGGCAGGGTCGTCGTCAGCGGCGCGGGTTCGACCCTGACGGCCAGGACGCTCGGTATAGGCGGCTTTGGGACCGGCATCCTGACCATTGCCGATGGCGGCAAGGTGTCGGTCGGGACTGCCGGTTCGGGTGTCGTCACCCTTGGTTCCCATGGGGGCACCGGCACGGTGAATATCGGCGCGGCGGCCGGCTCGGCCGCCGTCGCGGCCGGCACGCTGGAAGCCGCGGGGCTGCGATTTGCCGGGGGCGCCGGCACGCTCAATTTCAACCACACCGACAGCGCCTATGTCTTCGCGCCGCAAATCATCGGCGCGGGCACGATCGAACAGCGGTCGGGTACGACCATCCTGACCGCCGACAATTCCGGCTTCACCGGCCAAACCTCGGTGTCCGGCGGCAAGCTGGTCGTCAACGGCTCTCTCGGCGGAGCGCTGGCGCTCGGCGCCGGCGGCACGCTGGGCGGCAGCGGCACCGTGTCAGGGGTGACGGTCGGCGCCGGCGCCACCTTGGCGCCGGGCAATTCGATCGGCACGCTCAATGTCGCGGGCAACGTGGCCTTCGCCGCCGGCTCGCGTTACCAGGTCGAGATCGATACGGCCGGACGGAGCGACAGGATCGCCGCCACCGGCACCGCGACGCTGGCCGGCGGCACGGTGGATGTCGTCAAGGCCCCGGGCACCTATTTGCCGGGCACACGCTACACCATCCTGACCGCCGCGGCCGGGGTGACAGGCACCTTCTCGGGCGTCACACAGGACCTCGTCTTCATCAGCCTCGGCCTGAGCACCGACGCCAACAACGTCTATCTCGACATCGGCCGCAACCAGCTGGCCTTCGCCTCGGCCGGCGTCACGCGCAACCAGATCGCGACGGGCGGCGCGGTCGAGGCGCGCGGCGCGGGCAACGGTCTCTACGACGCGGTGGTCCAGCAGGCGAGCGCCGCCGGTGCCCGCGCGGCTTTCGACGGCCTGTCCGGCGAGATCCATGCCAGCGCCAGGGGCGTGCTGATCGAAGACAGCCGGTTCGTGCGCGACGCGGCGATGGGCCGCCTGCGCGCGGCCTTCGGGGCCGCCGGCGCGGGGCGTGGCCAGGTCACCGCCTATGCCGCCGATGGGCCGGCGAGCGCGTCCGCCACCACCGACCGCTTCGCGCTGTGGGGCCAGGGCTTCGGTTCCTGGGGGCGGAGCAATGGCGATGGCAATGCCGCCCGTCTCAACCGCTCGACCGGCGGCTTCCTGATCGGCGCCGACGGCCTGGTTCTCGACGCCTGGCGGCTCGGCCTCGTGGCCGGCTACAGCCGGTCGAGTTTCAACGCGCGCGAGCGCGCCTCGTCGGGGGCGAGCGACAATATCCATCTCGGCGCCTATGGCGGCGGCCAATGGGGCGCGCTGGCGCTCCGCGCCGGTGCCGCCTATACGTGGCACGACGTCACGACGAGCCGCACCGTCGCCCTCTCAGGCTTCGGCGACAGCCTGAAGGCCGGCTATAAGGCCGCCACCACCCAGGTCTTCGGCGAGCTCGGTTACGGCATCGCACTCGGAGCAACGCTGGTCGGCCGGCTGGCCTTCGAACCCTTCGCCAATCTCGCCTATGTCCACCTGTCGGCGGATGGGTTCGGCGAGAAGGGCGGGGCTGCCGCCCTGACCGGCCGTGGCGAGGCGAGCGGCGTCACCTTCTCGACACTCGGCCTGCGCGCCGCGTCGGACTTCATGCTGGGCGCGGTGGCCGTGACCGCGCGGGGCACGCTCGGCTGGCGCCATGCGTTCGGCGATACGGTGCCGGCGGCAAGTCTCGCTTTCGCTGGCGGCGGCGCATTCTCGGTCTCCGGGGCGCCGATCGCCGGGAATGCCGCGGTCGTCGAGGCCGGCCTCGACGTCAGGCTGACGCCGGCGGCGACGCTCGGGCTTTCCTATGGTGGCCAGTTCGGCTCCGGTGTCACCGACCAGACGGTCAAGGGGACCTTCGGCCTCCGGTTCTGACGGGGCGGAGGGCCGGGGCCAGGCGCAGCGCTTGTTCGTCTTGGCCGGCCTCGGGCCGGCCATCCACGAATTGCCTTGCCCACGGAAAGACGTGGATGGCCGTGACAAGCACGGCCATGATGGATGGGGCGGCTGGCTCGGCCTCGGCGCCGTGGCCTCACGCCGCGACGCTGACCTCCGGCGGCCGATAGCGCAGGCGCACGATGCCGGCGCCGAGGACCTTGGAGCTGACCAGGTCGAGGCGGGCCCGCGCGGCAAGGCCACGGCTGAGCGGGACGCCGTCGCCGAGCAGCATGGGAATGACGAAGAGGTCGAGCTGGTCGATGCCGCCGGCCGCGATCAAGGCGTTCTGCAGGCAAGGGCCGCCGGCGATCCAGGCCGGACGGGTGGAAGCTGCGCTTGCCCGCAAATGCCGGATCAGCGCCGGTACGCCGGAGGTCCAGGCGGCGACGCGCGGCTGCGGCATGGCGAGCGGCGCCGAGGTTACGACCAGCACGTCGTGGCGGGCGAAGGGAAAGCCGCCGGCCAGCGCCAGGCTGCGCTCATAGGTGGCCCGGCCAATGACCACGGTGCCGACGCCCGCGAGGAACCGGCCGTGGCCGGGATCCGGTGTTTCGAAGGGCCGGGGCCAGTCACCGCCATCGCCGGCGACGAAACCGTCGAGACTGACGTTCATCGAACCGACGATCTGCGGGGTGGACGGGTCGCCCGGCTGGGTCATCGATTCCTGAGGCTCCCGAAGGTCATGCGGTGATGGGCGGTCGGCCCGTGCGCCGCGATCGCTTCGCGGTGGATGCGCGTGCCGTAACCCTTGTGCACTTCGAAGCGATAGGCCGGGTAGGTTGCACCAACATGGCGCATCAGCCGGTCGCGGTGGACCTTGGCGATGATCGAGGCGGCGGCGATCGAGACCACCAGGGCATCGCCGTCGATGATCGCTTCCCCGGATATGCCGAGCGGCAGGGCGGGCAGGTCGCGGCCGTCGACCAGCACGTGGCGGGCGGCCACGCCGAGCCGGCAGACGGCTTCCGCCATGGCGTGAAGCGTCGCCTTGCGAATGTCGGTGCGATCGATCCGGGCGGGCGAGGCGGAGGCGATGGCGACCGCGCGGGCGGACGCCATGACGGCGACATAGAGCGTTTCGCGGGCGGCTTCGTCGAGCTGCTTGGAATCGGCAAGGCCGTCGGGAATGGCATCGGGATCGAGAATGACGGCGGCGGCGACCACCGGCCCGGCCAGCGGTCCGCGACCGGCTTCGTCGACGCCGGCCACCGGCACGAATCCCTGGGCGATGGCGCGCCGCTCGATCGAGAAGGACGGGATCTGGATGGCCATGCGGAACTCGGAATTCGGTCGTGTCGACAGGTTGGATGAAGCAGCCGGCGGCGGGGACGGGAGCGTTCCGCCGCTTGCGGGACTGGTTCAGCTTTGCGGCTGAAACCGCGTCCGATCAAGCCGTTGAGTCGAAGAATTCAGAGAATGATTCGGGCTGTTTCGTGGGCGAGACTATGATTCAGCCGCTTCACAGATTGATTCAAGATCCGCGGCTGGGGGCGTCGCACATCACCGGGCGGATGGCCGGCTGCCGCCGTCGTGGCTCAGAACAGGCTCAGCTGCTTGGCCGCCGCGGGTCCTTTTCGCTCGGGAGGTGTGAACAATTCGGTTACGAGCCGCAAGCGCCGCTTGTCGAAACCGAGGCGGCGCGAGGCTACCTCGAAGCGGCGGCCGATCATCCAGGCGATCGGCCCTTCGCCCTTCTGCCTGAGGTGGAAGGTCGCGTCATAGTCCTTGCCACCCCTGACGTCGCGGATCAGGGAGAGGGCATGGCGGGCCGCGTCCGGCCGGTTGGCCACCAGCCATTCGCGGAACAGGTCGCGGATTTCCAGCGGCAGGCGCAGCATCACATAGCCGGCCTCACGCGCCCCCATATGGTAGCAGGCATCCAGGATGCGCTCGATCTCGGCATCGTTGACCGCCGGAATGATCGGCGCCACCAGCACCGCGGTGGGAATGCCGGCCTCCGACAACAGCCGGATCGCCTCCAGCCGCTTGGCCGGGGTCGCGGCGCGCGGCTCCATCGAGCGGGCGAGCTTGCGGTCCAGCGTGGTCACCGACAGCGCCACCTTGGCCAGCCCCTTCGCGGCCATGCGGGAGAGGATGTCGATGTCGCGGGTCACCAGGTGGCTCTTGGTGACGATGCCGACCGGGTGATTGGTCCGCTCCAGCACCTCCAGGATCCGGCGGGTCAGCATCCAGCGCTTCTCGATCGGCTGATAGGGGTCGGTATTGGTGCCCATCGCGATGGTGCGCGGCTGGTAGCCGGCTTCGGCCAGCTCCTTCTCCAGCAGTTCGGGCGCGTTCGGCTTGACGAACAGCCGGGTCTCGAAGTCGAGGCCGGGCGACAGGCCCATATAGGCGTGGGTCGGCCGGGCGAAACAATAGGTGCAGCCGTGTTCGCAGCCGCGATAGGGATTGATCGAACGGTCGAAGGACAGGTCCGGGCTGTCATTGCGCGTGATGATCCGCCGCGCCTTCTCCTCCTGGACGGTGGTAGCGAGCTCCGGCAGGTCGTCGAGCGTGCCCCAGCCGTCGTCATAGGCCTCGCGCTCCTGCTTCTCGAAACGGCCGCTGGCATTGGTCAGCGTGCCCCGGCCGCGCCGCCGGTCCTCGCCGATCGCCGGGCCGGAGGCGAGGTCGAGCGCGCGCGCCGTGCGCGTGCCGAACAAGGCCGCCGCGGCCGCCTCCATGCCGCCGGCGTTCAGCTTGTCCGCGAGGCCGGGGTCCAAGCGTGCCGAGTTGCGTGCCGCGCTGCTTGCCGATGTGCGTCCCATGCCCCGACAGGTACCATTCGTTAACGGCCAAAACAAGAACAAAGAGGGATCAAATGGGAATTTGCTCCTGCCGGAAAGACACCCTTCGCGAAAGCCTCTTGTCAGTTTCGCGATAACGGCATAAAGATATCTTTATATGTGAGTGACGCCCGTGCCGAAGTCTCCCAGCGCCGCTATCCGCGCCCATTCATTCGACGACGCCGTTGCTGTTCTCAGGGCGGTGGGCGAGCCGACACGCCTGCGGCTCCTGGCGCTCGCGGCGGAAGCCGAGCTCACGGTCACCGATATGGTGGATATTCTCGGTCAGTCGCAACCGCGCATTTCACGGCACCTGAAGCTGCTTCTCGAAGCCGGTCTGGTCGAGCGTGTCAAGGAAGGTTCCTGGGCTTTTTTCCGGGCGAGCGGCGAGGGTGCCGGGGCGCGGGCGGTGGAAGCCCTGGTGACGCTGGTCGACCCGACCGATCCGATCCTGACCAGCGACCGCGAACGGCTGGCCGAGGTGCGCGCCAAGCGCTCGGAGGAGGCCCAGGCCTTCTTCCGCCGCCATGCTGCCGAATGGGACAAGCTGCGCGCGCTGCATGTCGCCGAGGAACGGGTCGAGCGCGCCGTCAAGGACGCGCTGTCGGGCCGGCCGGTCCGCGCGCTGCTCGATCTCGGCACCGGCACCGGGCGCATGCTGGAATTGTTCGCCGGCGAGATCGACCGCGGCCTCGGCATCGACGCCAATCCGGAAATGCTGACGCTGGCGCGCGCCGCCCTCGACCGTGCCGGCATCCGCCATTGCTCGGTCCGCGCCGGCGACATCTATGCCCTGGCGCTGCCGCGCGACGCCTATGACGCGGTCATCATTCACCAGGTGCTGCATTTCCTCGACGACGGCGCCCGCGCGGTGCGCGAGGCGGCCCGCGTGCTGCGCCCCGGCGGCCGGCTGGTGATCGTCGATTTCGCCCCGCATGACGTCGAATTCCTGCGCGAGAGCCAGGCGCACCGCCGCCTCGGCTTCGGCCGCGACGTTGTCGAGGGCTGGATGAGCGCGGCCGGCCTGGAGCCGACCGCCTTCCGCAGCCTGGCGCCCGATCACAAGGGCGACGACCAGCTCACCGTTTCCATCTGGGTCGCCCGCGACCCGCGTCTTGTGACCGATGCCCCGGCGCTGCCGGGCGTTCCAGCCGTCGAGGTCGTCTGATGTCCACCTCCTACAGGCCCAGCCGCTACGTTTCGCGCTCTAGGCTCAAGGTCTCCTTCGAATTCTTCCCGCCGAAGAACGACGAGATGGAGGCGACGCTGTGGGAATCGATCGAGCGGCTGGCGCCGCTCGCGCCCTCCTTCGTCTCGGTGACCTATGGCGCCGGCGGCTCGACGCGCGAGCGCACCCATTCGACGGTTCAGCGGATCATCAAGGAGACCGCGCTGAAGCCGGCGGCGCACCTGACCTGCGTCGCCGCCACCAGGACCCAGGTCGACGAGGTCATTCGCGACTATTGGGCGGCGGGCGTGCGCCATATCGTGGCCTTGCGCGGCGATCCCGCCGGCGGCCTCGGCACGGCCTACGCGTCCCATCCCGGCGGCTATGAGGGCTCGCCGGAGCTGGTCGCCGGCATTCGCGCCATCGGCGATTTCGAGATCTCGGTCTCGGCCTATCCGGAGAAGCATCCGGAAAGCGGTTCGATCGACACCGATATCGAGATGCTGAAGCGCAAGGTCGATGCCGGCGCGACCCGGGCGATCACCCAGTTCTTCTTCGATAACGAGGTCTATCTGCGCTATCTCGACCGGGCGCGCGCCGCCGGCATCGCCATCCCGATCGTGCCCGGCATCGTGCCGGTGCAGAATTTCAAGCAGACCGCCGGCTTTGCCGCGCGCACCGGCGCCAGCGTGCCGGACTGGCTCGCCCGCCGCTTCGAGGGGCTGGAGAACGATCCGGCGACCCGCAAGCTGATCGCCGCCTCGGTGGCCGCCGAGCAGGTGCTGGACCTGGTCGATCGCGGCGTCACCGAGTTCCATTTCTACACGATGAACCGTGCCGATCTCGTCTATGCGGTCTGCCATCTCCTGGGGCTGCGGCCCGAGGGCGAGGCGGCAAGCACCGCCGCCGCGGCCTGAACTGCCTTCGCCTTCCGCGCCTTTAGTGCCTCAAAGCTTTGAGTGTCCGAAATGACCCAGTTTCCGCCGCGCCATGCCAACGGACCCGACGTGCTGGCCGCCCTGACCAAGGCGGCCGCCGAGCGCATCCTGGTGCTCGACGGCGCCATGGGCACCATGATCCAGCGCTACAAGTTCGACGAGGCGGATTTTCGCGGCGAGCGCTTCGCCCATTGGGCCCACGACCTGAAGGGCAATAACGACCTCCTGATCCTGACCAAGCCCGACGTCGTGGAGGCGATCCACCTCGAATATTTCGAGGCCGGCTCCGACATGGTCGAGACCAATACCTTCTCGTCGACCTCGATCGCCCAGGCCGATTACGGCATGGAGGATCTGGCCTATGAGCTCAATTACGAGGGCGCGCGTCTGGCCAAGTCGGCGGCGAAAACCGCCGAGAGCCGCGACGGCCGGCGCCGCTTCGTCGCCGGCGCGCTCGGGCCGACCAACCGCACCGCCTCGATCTCGCCCGACGTCAACAATCCCGGCTTCCGGGCGGTGACCTTCGACGGATTGCGCGACGCCTATGCCGAACAGACCCGCGGCCTGATCGACGGCGGCGCCGACATCATCCTGATCGAGACCATTTTCGACACGCTGAACGCCAAGGCGGCGCTGGTGGCGGTCGACGAGGTGTTCGAGGAAAAGGGCGTCAAGCTGCCGGTGATGATCTCCGGCACCATTACCGATCTCTCCGGCCGCACGCTGTCGGGCCAGACCACCGATGCCTTCTGGTATTCGCTGCGCCACGCCAAGCCGTTCTCGATCGGGCTCAACTGCGCGCTCGGCGCGAAGGAAATGCGTGCCCATATTCACGCCCTGTCGAAGGTCGCGGATACGCTGGTCTGCGCCTATCCCAATGCCGGCCTGCCCAATGAATTCGGCCTCTATGACGAGAGCCCGGAAGCGATGGCCGAGCTGGTCGGCGAATTCGCCACCTCCGGCTTCGTCAATATCGTCGGCGGCTGCTGCGGCTCGACGCCCGACCATATCGCGGCCATCGCCAGGGCGGTGAAGGGGCTCAGGACCCGCGCCATTCCGGTGATCGAGCCCAGGCTTCGGCTGTCCGGCCTCGAGCCCTTCGTGCTGACCCCGGAAATCCCCTTCGTCAATATCGGCGAACGCACCAACGTCACCGGCTCGGCCCGCTTCCGCAAGCTGATCACCAATGGCGACTACAATGCCGCGCTCGCCGTCGCCCTCGACCAGGTGCAGAGCGGCGCCCAGATCATCGACGTCAACATGGATGAAGGCCTGCTCGATTCCGAGAAGGCGATGATCGACTTCCTCAACCTGATCGCCTCCGAGCCCGACATCGCCAAGGTGCCGGTCATGGTCGATTCCTCCAAGTTCGGGGTGATCGAGCAGGGCCTGAAGCGGCTGCAGGGCAAGGGCATCGTCAATTCGATCTCGCTCAAGGAAGGCCGCGAGAAGTTCATTGCCGATGCCAGGACCGTGCTGCGCTACGGCGCGGCGGTGGTGGTCATGGCCTTCGACGAGCAGGGCCAGGCCGACACGTTCAAGCGCAAGACCGAGATCTGCAAGCGCGCCTACGACATCCTGGTCGACAAGGTCGGCTTCCCGCCCGAGGACATCATCTTCGATCCCAACGTGTTCGCGATCGCCACCGGCATCGAGGAGCACGACAATTACGGCAACGATTTCATCGAAGCCACCGAGTGGATCCGCAAGAACCTGCCGCATGCCCATATCTCGGGCGGCGTGTCGAACCTGTCCTTCTCGTTCCGCGGCAACGAGCCGGTGCGCGAGGCCATGCATTCGGTGTTCCTCTACCACGCGATCAAGCGCGGCATGGACATGGGCATCGTCAATGCCGGCCAGATGCAGGTCTATGAGAACCTCGACGCCGAACTGCGCGACGCCTGCGAGGACGTCGTCCTCAACCGCAGCAAGGAAGCCACCGAGCGCATGCTGGCGGTGGCCGAGAAGTTCCGTGGCCACGGCAAGGGCGAGGCCAAGGTGGTCGATCTGGCCTGGCGCGAGAAGCCGGTCGGCGAGCGGCTGACCCATGCGCTGGTCAACGGCATCACCGAGTTCATCGAGCAGGACACCGAGGAGGCGCGCCAACTGGCGGCCCGGCCGCTGCACGTCATCGAAGGCCCGCTGATGGACGGCATGAACCATGTCGGCGACCTCTTCGGCGCCGGCAAGATGTTCCTGCCGCAGGTGGTCAAGTCGGCGCGCGTGATGAAGCAGTCGGTGGCCTATCTCCAGCCGTTCCTGGAGCAGGAGAAGCGCGACCTCGGCCTGGTCGACAAGCCGGCCGCCGGCAAGATCCTGATGGCGACGGTGAAGGGCGATGTCCACGACATCGGCAAGAACATCGTCGGCGTCGTGCTCCAGTGCAACAATTACGAGGTCATCGATCTCGGCGTGATGGTGTCGGCGCAGCGCATCCTGGACGAGGCGAAAAAGCACGAGGTCGACATTATCGGCCTGTCCGGGCTGATCACGCCTTCGCTCGACGAGATGTGCCATGTCGCCGCCGAGATGGAGCGCCAGGGTTACGACGTGCCGCTGCTGATCGGCGGCGCCACGACCTCGCGCGTCCATACCGCGGTGAAGATCCACCCGAACTATGCCCGTGGCCAGGCGGTCTATGTGGCGGATGCCTCGCGCGCGGTGGGCGTCGCCTCGACCTTGCTGTCGAGTGACAACAAGCCGAAATTCGTCGCCGACATCCGGGCCGAATACGCCAAGATCGCCGATGCCCATTTGCGCGGCGAACAGACCAAGCAGCGCCTGGCGCTGAGCGATGCGCGCGCCAACAGCCTGAAGCTCGACTGGGCGAACTACCAGCCGCCGAAGCCGAGCTTCACCGGCACCCGGGTGTTCGACGACTACGATCTCGCCGACCTGGTCGCCGCCATCGACTGGACACCGTTCTTCCAGACCTGGGAGCTGAAGGGCCGCTACCCCGCCATTCTCGACGACGAGAAGCAGGGCGAGGCGGCGCGCGGCCTGTTCAAGGACGCGCAGGTCATGCTCCAGCGCATCGTCGGCGAGAAGTGGTTCACGGCGCGTGCCGTGGTCGGCTTCTGGCCGGCCAATGCGGTGGGCGACGACGTGGCGGTGTTCACCGACGAGACGCGCACCGTCTCGCATGCGACCTTCCACACGCTGCGCCAGCAGATCGCCCGGCGCGAAGGCCGCGAGCGCGCCCATATCGCGCTTGCCGATTATTTCGCGCCGAAGGGCAGCAAGCCCGACTGGATCGGCGGCTTCGTGGTCACCGCCGGCATCGGCGAGGACGAGGTTTCCAAGCGCTTCGAGGCGGCCAAGGACGATTACTCCTCGATCCTGGCCAAGGCGCTGGCCGACCGGCTGGCGGAAGCCTTCGCCGAGCGCATGCACCAACTGGTGCGCAAGGAGCTGTGGGGCTACGTGCCCGACGAGGGCCTGTCGAACGAGGAGCTGATCCTCGAGCAGTACCAGGGCATCCGGCCGGCACCGGGCTATCCGGCCCAGCCCGACCACACCGAGAAGGACACGCTGTTCCGCCTGCTCGATGCCGAAAAGGCGATCGGCGTGCAATTGACCGAGAGCCGCGCCATGTGGCCGGGCTCGTCGGTCTCGGGGCTCTATGTCTCGCACCCGGACAGCGAATATTTCGGCGTCGGCAAGGTCGAGCGCGACCAGGTCGTCGACTATGCCGCGCGCAAGGGCTGGACGGTGGAAGAGGCCGAGCGCTGGCTGGCGCCGGTGCTCAATTACGACCCCGGCCTGATGCGTTCGATGAGCCAGGCGGCCGAATAGGGGCGGGGGCCCGGTGAAGCGGGCCCGCGCGAACCCTTGCCCGCGTCTTCACGGATGAGGGGGCTGCGTCGGAGCGTGCCGTGCATTTCGGCGCGAATTGACGGGCCGGCCTCCGTTCAGCCCCTGCCCGGCGCCGCAAGCGGGCGAGGGCTGGCGCGCCAGACGGTCGCGGCAGGCGATGGTTGCTTCGCGCGGTGCCGATGCCGCAGGTTAAGCCGTGCCGTCCGATTCGCGGGTCGACGGGTCATCGCTGCGGGGCCGGGCCTTGTTCATCACCTCCGAAAACGACAAGGCGCCGCCGCTCGGCGTCATGGTCATGGTGTTTCTCGGCGCCTGGCTTCTGCGGGTGGTGCCGGCGGTCTTCCTGCCCAACATTCATCAGCCCGACGAGATCTTCCAGACGCTGGAGCAGGCCCATCGCCTCGTCTACGGCTACGGTTTCGTGCCCTGGGAATTCGAGCACGGCGTGCGCTCATGGCTGCTGCCGGGCTTCCTCGCCGGCGTCATGCAGGCGGCGCGCCTCGTCGGTGACGGGCCGGCCATCTACCTGCCGGCGATCGCGGGGGTGCTCAGCGCCTTGGGCGCGGCGGCGGTCGTCTGCGCTTTCCTCTGGGCCTATCGGCTGTTCGGGCTGACCGGCGCGCGCGTCGCGACGGCCCTGACGGTGTTCGGGCCGGACCTGGTCTATTTCGGTGCCAAGGCGCTGACCGAAGTGGTCGGCGGCCATCTCCTGATCATCGCCATTTTCCTGGCTTTTCCCGGTCGCGAGGTGACCAGCCGCGCGCGTCTGGCCGCGGCCGGCTTCCTGCTGGTGCTGGCCATGGCCATTCGGCTGCAACTGGCGCCGGCCGTCGCTTTCGTCGGTATTTGGGCGCTGGTCCGCTGGCCGCTCGGGCGCGTCGTGCCCTTCGTCATCGGCGGCATCGTCGCCATGGCCGCGGCCGGCGCGGTCGATTGGGCGACCTGGGGCACGCCCTTCGTTTCCTACTGGAACAACTACACCTATAACGTGACCCACGGCGTGGGCATTTTCTTCGGCGATAATCCGCCGTCCTTCTATGCGGTCAACCTGATCATCGCCTGGGGTGGTGCCAGCGCGGTGCTGCTGTTCCTGGTCGTAATGGGCTGGCGCTTCAACCCCTTGCTGCTGGGCGCGGCTCTGGCCATTGTCCTGGCCCACCAGCTGATCGCCCATAAGGAGCTGCGCTTCCTCTATCCGGCGCTGTTCCTTCTGCAGATCCTGGCGGGTTTCGGGCTGGTGCGCTGCGTCGACTGGCTGATCCGGCACGGCGCCTTCGGCGGCGGTGACGGACGGCCCCTGTCGCGCGCCAGGACAGGGGCGGGGATCGGGCTGCTGGTCCTGTTCCTGCTCGGCCGGTTCGCGGGCTATGTCGCGCTGGCGCCGGACGGGCTGGCCTGGTTCGCCAACCGCGACGAAGCGCAGGCCTCGCTGGCGGTGTCGCGGCTGCCGTCGGTCTGCGGTATCGGCACCTATGGCCTGGGCTGGTCCGACACGGGCGGCTATGTCTCGTTCCACCAGCGCGTGCCGTTCTATCAGGCCGCGACCGGGGAGGACTTCGCGGCACAGGCGCCGGCGTTCAACACGGTAATCTATCGCGAGGCCCTGGCGAGCCATGTGCCGATGCCGACGCTCGGCTGCTTCGGCAAGGTCTGCATCGCCCAGCGCAGCGGCACATGCGCGGCCCTGCCGATGAAACCGCTCGCCGCGCCGCCGTCGCTGGCCGGCATCGCGCCCATCAGGCCGTCCTGGCCGCCGGACCCGTCCACCTGGCGCTAGGCCTCAGGGAGACGGCCGGCGCCGGCCGTGCGCGTTGCGCGGTCCTCAGGGGCCTCGTCCGGCTTCAGATCGTCACCTGGGTGCCGACCTCGACCACGCGGCCGGTCGGCAGGTGGAAATAGTCGGTCGCGGAATTGGCGTTCACCGCCATGCCGATAAACACATAGTCCTGCCAGAGCGGCATGCCGAGCTTGCCGGAGGCCTTCAGGTGCCGCCTGGACAGGAAAAACGAGGTCGACATCATGTCGAACTTCACGCCGATCTTCTTGCAGGCGATCAGCGCCTTGGGCACATGCGGCGTTTCCATGTAACCGAACTTGATGACCAGCTTGGAGAAGCTGTCATTGAGCTTCTCGTAGGAGACGCGCTGGGCATCCGGCACGCGTGGCAGGCCGACGCTCTTCACCGCCAGGAACACGTTGTGTTCGTGCAGCACCTTGTTGTGCTTGAGGTTGTGCAAAAGCGAGGCGGGGGCATAGGCGTGTTCCGAGGTCAGGAACACGGCGGTGCCCGGCACCCGGTGCGGCGGGCGCTTCTCAAAGCTCTTCATCAGGTCGGCGAGCGGCACCTCGATGCGCCGGGTCTTGTCGGCCAGGATCCGGGTGCCCATGCGCCAGGTCAGCATCAGGAACATGATCGAGCCGCCGAACAGCAGCGGCACCCAGCCGCCCTCGAGCAGCTTCAGCAGGTTGGCGCCGAGGAACACCCACTCGATGATCAGGAACGGCACGATCAGGCAGGCCGTGGCCAGAAGGCTCCACTTCCAGACGTGGCGGATGACCACGAAGGCCATGATCGAGGTGACCACCATGGTGCCGCTGACCGCGATGCCATAGGCCGAGGCCAGATGCGACGAGGTCTTGAACGACAGGACCAGCAGCAGCACGGCGACCAGCAGCATCCAGTTGATGAAGGGCAGGTAGATCTGTCCGGCATGTTCCTCGGACGTGTACATCACCTTGAGGCGCGGCAGCAGGCCGAGCTGGATCGCCTGGCGCGACAGCGAGAACGCGCCGGTCAGCACCGCCTGGCTGGCGATGATGGTGGCCATGGTCGCCAGGACGACCATGGGCAGGAGGCCCCAGCTCGGCACCAGCAGGAAGAACGGGTTCTGCACGGTCGAGGGGTCGGCGAGCACCATGGCGCCCTGGCCGAGATAGTTCAGGGTGAGCGAGGGAAAGACCACGCCGAGCCAGGCGTTCTGGATCGGCCGGCGGCCGAAATGGCCGAGATCGGCGAACAGCGCCTCGCAGCCCGACACCGCCAGGAACACCGCGCCGAGGGCGACCAGGCCGAGCGTGCCGTGAGTCAGCAGGAAATGGACGCCGTGGACCGGATTGAAGGCCCAGAACACGCCGAAATCGTCGCGGATGTGAATGAGCCCGGCGAGCCCGATGCAGATGAACCAGGTCATCATGATCGGCCCGAAGAAGCGTGCGACATGGGCGGTGCCGTGGCTCTGCACCGCGAAGAACAGCACGATGACGACGGTGGTGATCGGCAGGATATAGGGGTCGAAGACCGGGGTGACGAGCTTGAGGCCTTCCAGGGCCGACAGCACGGAAATGGCGGGGGTGATGGCCGCGTCGCCATAAAACAGCGCGGCGCCGATCACGCCCATGACCACGATGGAGGTGCGGCCGCGGCCGAGCGCCTTCTGGGCCAGCGCCATCAGGGTCAGCGTGCCGCCTTCGCCCTCGTTGTCGGCGCGCAGCAGGATCAGCACATATTTGATCGTCACCAGGATGATCAGCGCCCACAGGATGAGCGACAGGACACCAAGCACCGTCTCGCGCGGGATCGCGGTGAGCGGTCCGGTCGGATGGCCGAGCGCGCCGCCGAGCGCTTCGCGAAACGCATAAAGCGGGCTCGTGCCGATGTCGCCATAGACGACGCCGATCGAGCCGACGAACAGCGCGGCGAAGCTCGCCTGCGGCACATGACCGGAGGTTTCGGCTACGCTGCCGTTGATCGCGTCGGGCGCCTTTGCCGGGTTGCCGGCATCCGCCGGAACCATGCTGCCGGCTGCCGCCGTTTCGTTTGCCATGGATAAGACCTTGAGACGGTCGGATGTTTCATCCGGCCCCGTTTGACACAGGCTTCAAGCGCGGATCGAGGCCCCCGTGGTTCACCCTTCGCCGATCCATCGGTCGGCCGTCGCGCTGCCTCGTTGCGGCGCGCGTCATACAGCATTGCACGGTTGATGATCAACTGGCCATCGTAGAAAAGCCGCAAATCGACGCAGGCCGGACTTGAATTGGGCATTGTTTCCGCCCGCCGCAAGTGGGGTGGAGGCGTCGCGCCGCGGCGCCGGACCCGGCCGCTCATCCGATGGCGCGCGCCCGGCTGATGCTAGCGAATGCTGGTGTCGGTGCGGCGGGTGATGTCGAGGATCCGCACGCCTTCGGTCGAGGTGGTGCCCGCCGACAGCGGCAGCGACGCGGCGGCGTCGGCCATGCCGGCGCGGCGCGCCGAGACGCCGACGGGATGGCCGTGGGTGCGTGCGACCGGCGCCACCGCGCCGGTGTCGCGGGCCTGGATGCCGGCCTGGATCTCGACCACGCGGCGGCGCATGTCGGCGGGCAGGCGGCCATAGGAGCGGGCATCGACGAAGTCGGCCTGGCGATAGGGGAAGCGGGAGGAGCCGGCAAAGACCCGCACGCCGTTGTCGGTGACCACGACATCGCCGGCCCGCAGCGTGAAATCATGGGTGATCGGCAGGCGGGCGAGCCCGTTGGTGGCCAGGCCCGAGCAGGTGCAGGTGGCGTCCGCCCTCTCGCGATAGCGGAAGGCGGTGGCGAGCCTGGCATAGGTCTGGCCGCGCGGGCCGCTGGCCTCTTCGATGCTGCCGCCGCCGCGGACCGAATAGAGCGCGACCTCGGCGCCGGGACAGAGGCTGTTGCAGGTGGCTTGCTGGCCGGAATGGCCGTCGGCGCCGGCCGGAGCCGGGAAGAAGAAGCCGTCGCAGAGCCTGACGCAATAGGCGCGGGCGCCGCCCGGCATGCGGAAATTGCCGCCCTGGCCGGGGCGTTGCCCGGCCGATGCCTGGCCCGGCCGGCCGGAGCCGTCATGCGGACGGACGGTGATCTCGGGCACGTCGCGCCGGGCGCCGAACAGCGAGAAACCCGGCAGGGAGAAGCCGCGCGCCGCGCCCTGGCCGATTTCGCCGCGCCGTGCCGCGCGCATTTCGGCGTCGCGCCGGTTCACCGCGTAGATCTGGTCATTGTCCTGGGCCGCCGCCGGGCCGGACGTGGCTCCAAGGAGCAGACAACCGGTCAGTGCGGTGGCAAGACAGAACGTCCGGGCAATCATCAAAGCCTACCTCCGCACGCGCTATGTCACTCGACGTCGATTGATTGCAGGGGACAAGTCTTGAGCATGCGGATCGTCTCTTGGGCATGCGGATCGTCTTGGCGGCTCGCCGGCGCGGCTTGCCGCCACTTCCCAGGATGGCATGTCGCATAGGACTGTTGCAGTTCGATGTCGTCAATTGTGAAATTTCGACCGAACTCGCCGCGGGGTTGTGGCGCGGACCGGGCAAATGCCGCCCGGCCGCGGTGGTGCGAAAACGGCGGTTCCCGGATGAGGCGATGCCAAGAAAAAGCCGGGCATGGGCCCGGCAGAAGTTGCATCGAGCAAGCCATGTTCCGTAGCGGATGACGCATCCGCCTCACCGCACCGCTGGTGAGCCGGATCAAAAGGCGCCGAACAGAATGGCTCCGAAAAACGCGAATGCGGCACATACGGCGACAACGTTCACGTGTCGGACGAGTTCCACGGCTGACCTCCCTTTCAGGAACCGCGAGGGATGAGGCTAGACAATCCGCGCAAGCCTTGGAAAGCGGATTTCTTGCCGCTTCCGACTGCCGCGACGGCCTTTCGCGCAGACCGCTTTGACAAGTCAGGTGAATTTACCTGCGGCGGCTGTGGACGATAGGTGAAGCGCCCTGTCCTATCAGGTGTCCTATGAGTTACCATGGTACGGAGCGGCCGGACCAGTCGTGAAACGAGCAAGGTTCGCCCGCGGTCATCCGGTCGATCAGCCCGACCAGCCCCTGGGCGCTGTCGGCCGGGGCAACCGCCGCCGCCTGGCCGCCCATGTCGGTGCGCACCCAGCCGGGATGGGCGACGGCAACCGCGATGCCCTTCGGCGCCAGGTCGGTGCCGAGCCCCTGCATCAGCTTGTTCACCGCCGCCTTGGAGGTGCGATAGGCGATCCGGTCGGAGGTCGTGTGGCTCATCGAACCCATGGCGCTGGTGATGGTCAGGATCCTGGCCCCATGCCCGGCCTTCAGCAGCGGCAGCACGGCCTGCACCACCCGCAGCGGCCCGAGCGTATTGACCGCGAGCGTTTCGGCGAACCCGTCGAAGTCCATGTCCAGGGTCGACTGGCGTGCGGGCCCGATGATGCCGGCATTGTTGACCAGCACGTCGAGCGCGGTGACCCCGGCGCCGGCCAGCCGCCCGGCGAGGCTTGCGACCGAGGCCGCGCTCGCCACGTCGAGCGCGACCACCGAGAGCCGCCCCGGCGTCTCGCCGGCCTTGGTGTTGAGTTCTACCGCCTTGGCCGGGTCGCGGGCGGTGGCCACGACCCGGTCGCCCCGGTCGAGAAAGGCCTGGACCAGGGCCAGGCCGATGCCACGGTTGCCGCCAGTGACGAGAACGGCGCGCATGATGATATCCTTCCGGAGGTTTATGGGAATCGCGAGACCGGCATCAGGGGCCGCCGGCGGCCCGAAGCCAAGTCACAAAATTTTCAGGCGCGGGCGGCGGCGGATGTCCCTGGCCCGGATCTTGGCGAGGATCTTGGCGGGGGATCTTGGCCCGGATCTTGGCCGGGGTCTTGGCCCGGTCCCCTTGACCGGCCCGGCCGCAGATGTCACGGCTATTTACATGGTCACCCGTCCTCCCGCTTCCAACCTCGCCGCCCGGCGCGGCTATCACCACGGCAATCTCAAGGAAGCGCTGATCGAGGCGGCGCGGCGGCTGATCGCCGAGCGCGGCCCGGCGGGGTTCACCCTGTCGGATGCGGCCAAGCTCGCCGGCGTTTCGCCGGCGGCGCCCTACCGGCATTTCAAGGACCGGCAGAGCTTGCTGCGCGAGGTCGCGCGCCTCGGTTTCGCGGTGCTCGGCGAGCGGCTGGGCGCGGCGGCCGCGGCCGGCGGCGGGGCGTCCGGGTTCAATGCCATGGGCCGGGCCTATCTCGCCTTCGCCCGCGACGAGCCGGCCTATTATGCCGCGATGTTCAACACCGGCACGGCGGCGGACGAGACCAAGGCCACGGGTGAAGATCCGGGCTTCGCCATGTTGCGCAAGGCGGTCGGGCAGGTGCTCGGCACCGACGATCCGGAAACCGTGCGCACCGCGGCGGTCCTGGTCTTCGCCCTGACCCACGGCCTCGCCGGCCTGTCGGCGCCCGGCTCGGTCGCCCGCCCGCGCGATCTCGTCGATGCCGAGCGCATGCTGGATATCGGCGTCGGCGCCATGCTGCGCGGCCTGCCGGCCGAGTTGGGCGGGGGCCGTTGAGCCGGGATCGGGCGCCGAGAATTTCGGAGTTCACGTGAACACAAGGGAAGGGGGCCGGGAGTCGCTTGGCCGCGATCTGAGCGCATGGCGTCGAACTGATGTCGCTGCGTCAAACGATTTGCTCCGCAACCCCTGGACCCCTTCCTTCGCTTCGCTCGCCGGGGGTGACACCGAACCCTTTTCCAACCGATCGACGCCTGGCCGCGAGCGTCACTCCGGCGGCGGGCCGAGCACCGGGCGCGCCAGGCCGAGCAGCACGCTGGTCACGGCGCTGGCGGCGATGAGCGCGAATTTCAACGAGGAAGCCCAGGGCACGAGGACACTGGTGTCGGCGAGGCCGGAATAGGCCAGCGCCAGCAGCGCGTCCTCGACGAGGTCGGTGGCCGCGTAGGCGAAGGGCAGCAGGAACAGCAGGCGGAAGGTGCGCGCCGACAAGGGCAGGCCGCGGATCGCCATGCCGGCGCCGGTGAGCAGCGCCGTCGCCAGCGCGGCGATCAGCGGCAGGTCGGCGAGGAGCGCCAGGAGTGCCTGGCCGCGCCGGGCGCCGATCTGGGCCAGGAAGGCGCGGAAATCCTCCGCCGTATAGCCGGCCTGGCGCGTCTCGGGCCTGAGCGGCCGCAGGCATTCGAGCAGGCTGCAATCGTGCTGGCGCAGCAATTGCTCGATACCGGCGTTGAAATAGGCGCTGACCATGAAGGCGGCGAGCGCCGCGGCGAGCGCCAGCGCCAGCCGTAGCGGGGTCGCCGCGAGCGCGAACCGCACGATCGCCGCATAGGCCTTCAAGGCTGCCGCCCATGGCGACGGCCGGCATTGCTGCGGGCGATTGCGTGCGGCGAAGCTTGGGGAGGCATGCGACGAGGTTCCTGCGGCGGCCGCGGCGAGAGATACCAGTTCGCCCTGCGGCATGTCGCCGGAAAACCGCCCGTGGTCAGAGCGTCTCGGCGTCGCGCTCGTTCATCTGGCGCAGCAGCTTCTTGTTCTGGGCGGCCAGTGCCTTGAGCTTCTCGTTGATCACGGTGACCGCGCCGTCGGCCTGATCGACGATGAAGTGAGCGCCGATCTCATTCCCGCGCCGCCAGGCGACCTGGCACTTGAAGGAGGCGTTGCGCTGCGGGATCTTCAGGTCGAAATGGTCGGGGATATCCAGGGTCGAGCCGCAGTCCAGGCGCGCGCCGGTCTCGGAGAAGTTGCGGACGGTGCATTCGACCGAGCGCAGGCCTCCAGGGAACAGGATCGTTCCCTTCCAGAATGTGCGGGATCGCGGCGCGATACGGCGTTCACTCATGGTTGGCCAGGCCGAGACGTGCGAGACGAAGGTGACCGACGGGAGCGCTCGCCCGGCGGACATGTTTGGGTTCCATGTTCTATGCGCTGACACTTAACGGGGCGTTGACAACGACCCGCCGCCGGCCTCGGCAGCCACGGTTTTTTTCGCGCGCGGCGCGGCGTAACCGCCGATCTTCGAGGTTTTGAGGCCAAGCGAAACCAGCCCTTCCGCCAGTTTCACCGCCGCCGCGACGCCGTCGATGACCGGCAGCCCGTGTTCGTCGGCAAGGCTCCGGGCGAGATCGGCCATGCCGGCGCAGCCGAGCACGATGGCCTCGGCGCGATCCTCGGCCATGGCCCTGACGATCTCGGCCGAGATCTTGGCGCGGGCGCCTGAGGCAGGGTCTTCCAGCGCCAGCACCGGCACCTCGCAGGCGCGCACCCGGGCGCAGCGATGGGCGAAGCCGTATTTCAGCACGTTATGCTCGAGCGCCGGCACCGACACCGCGAGCGTGGTGACCACGGTGAACCGGCCGGCGACCAGCATGGCCATGTGCATGGCCGCCTCGCCGATGCCGATCACCGGCACGGGCACGAGGGCACGCGCCGCGTCGAGGCCGGTATCGTCGAAACAGGCGATGACGAAGGCATCGGCGCCCGGTGCCTTGCGCATTTCGTCGAGCAGCCCGGGCACCGACAGCGCCTCGTCGTAATAACCTTCGATCGAGGCCGGGCCGTGCTCGGGATTGACCGCCTGGACCAGGGTGCCGGCAGCGGCGGCCGCGCGGGCGGCCTCGCCGATGGCGCGGGTCATCGAGGCCGTCGTGTTCGGGTTGACGATGGTCAGGCGCATGACGGCTCGGCGGCTGTGAGCGGGGCGGGCAGGCGGCCGTGCCGCCGGTTCTCAGGGGTGGGCCGGCGTGGCGCCGCGCCCGCGGCCTAGCGCCCCTTGTATTCGGGGGTGCCGAGATGGCTGGTATAATTCTTCTCGCGCTCGTCCTTCTGCTTCAGCAGGTCCTCGTAGGCCTTCTTGGCTTCCGCCGACAAGGTGACGTTGCGCACCGGCTCCTTCTTGCGCGGCACCTTCTTCTTGAACTGCATGTCCATGGGCGTCGGCTTTCCTGGTTTTCGGGTCGCCCGTGCCTTGCCCGGGCGATGCTGGGGAAGCGAGCCGCGCCGGTCGGGCAGGCTCGCGCGGCGCGTTGGTCCATGGCGATCGTGGCAGATGCCGCGACTGGCAGCGACGGACGCCAGGACCTTAGCGCATCTCGGCGCGCTTGAGGACGCGGAGCGGAGGAAAAACGTCAGGCCGGTCGACCGAAGCGCGCTGGTGGATTCGCGGCCTCTCTCGAACCGGCCTGAACGACCCCTCCATCCGTTCTGGCGGGGACAGGCCCGGCGCCGGCGCTAGGCAGCCGCCGGTCCCGGGTCGTCGTCCTCGGGCACGTCATGCCGCAGGGCCGCCGCCGCCAATGGGCCGGCCGGCCGCGGGCGGAAGCTGAGGACGGCCGGCGCGGGCGCTTGCGCGCGCCGCGCGCTGGCGCGCGACGCGGCTTCGGGCTGGAAGATGACCTCGGCGACGAACAGCCTCTCCCGGCCGCCGCCGGCCGCGCGCTGGATCTCGATCGATTCACCTTCGGCGAGGCCGAGCAGCGCCAGCCCGCGCAGCGTGCGCAGGGACAAGGCGGAACCGGGGAAGTCCTTGCCGACCGCCTGGACGATCAGGCCGGCCATCGCCGGGCCGTCGTCGATGCGATAGGCGACCCGGCTGTTGAGGGTCACCACCCCCGGTGCGACGTCGTCCCGGAACACGACCCATGCGCCTCTGATCTTGTGCCGCAGCAGGCATTCGAAGGCATCGTCGTGGTTTTCGCCGCGCTCGAGCATCACCTCGAGAATGGCGAGGTCCTTGGTGGTGAGCTGGCAGGTTCTGGTGATGGACATGGCAAATCTCCCGTTGGCGCGGCGGTTGTCCGCGTCCGGCGATCAGGGCTGACGGTGAGGGTGGCGCGCGCTCCCCTGGCCGAAACCGGTGCGGCCAGGGGTCAGGAGCCCGGAGCCGGACGACCTGTCCGTCTCCGCTGGGGGCGGCGGCGCCGGAGGCCCCGCGCGCTCCGGCCTTGCTCAGGGTCGCTCATCCCGGCCACTCAGGCGCTGACGGCGACGAGCAGGCAGATGAGCGCCACGGAGATGACCAGCACCGTGGCCCAGGCGGCCCGCCGTGGCCCGGTGCAGGAGAAAACCAGGCCGTAGAGCGCGACCACGCTGAGGAAGAACACCAGGCCGGACAGTTCCGGCAAGGTGAAGGGCCAGCCGAACAATCCCGCCTGGCGGGTGCCGGCCGCGCCGGCGAGAAGGGGCCGACCGAGCGGCGCGCCGTCAAACCAGGCGACGGCCTCGCCAGCCGTTGGCCAGGTGATGAATTCGGTGAACATGCGACAGGGCTTGAACATCGGAGTCTCGTCGATTCCATCGGGAGTTAAACGGGGGGCGCCCTTGCGATCACCGGCGGCGGGCGGGTCACGGACGCGTCTGGGGTGAATGATCGGGCTGTGGCGCATGGCCGCGCCGAGGCCGCGGAACGGCATGATGCCGTCCGGCGGCGCGTGTCGCGGCCATGGGCGCGTGGGTTCCAGTCCAGGATATCCATGCCTCGGTCGCGTGCGGCGCGAGGGCGCGGCTTCGCGTGTTCAATCAGCCTGATCGTGTCATCCCGGGGTCAAGTGCCAGAAAAGCACGGCCCCGGGTCAGCCGCGTGCGGTAAACGGCCCCGCGGCGAATGACAAACCGATCGATGATTGCGTTGTGTACATGGCTTGATGAAGATGGCTTCGGAAGGCCGGAAAGTCAACGCCGGGAGTTTGCTGTCGGCTCATGCCGGTCATCCCGGACTTATTTCGCCGGTGGCGCGGTTTTTCCTGGCGCCGAACAATTCAAGGCGATGCGCATCGGCAAAAGTGGCAGGGGCACGCCGGCGGCGTGAGCCGGCTCGGGGCGTGAGCACATGGCCCGGGCTCGATCGCTTTTCGAGCTGTCCCCTCTGTTCGGCGGGGATACGGCCTTGGGGCCGCCGCCTAGGATTCCCGAGGGAATCGCAGGGATCGCGGGGGCATGGCATTGGCCGGTATCGGGAATGGACGGCGCGGTGGCGCGACCCATGGAACGGGCATGACGCGAAGGCCAGGCGCGGCGACCATCAGCCTGGCCGGCCTCTGCCTGGCGCTTGCCGGCGGCGCCCATGCCCAGACCTCCGGCACCGTCTCGACCTTGCCCGTGCCCGCAGGTGCGACCAGCGGCTCGGCCTCGCTGATCAATGGCGACGGTACGGTGGTGGTCGGCAATGCCAGCTATCCCAGCATCCTCTACACGCCGCCGCCGCCGTTCTCACCGGGAAACTACACGCCGAACCGGCCCTGGCGCTGGACCGGCGGGGTGACTTCGACCGATCTGGGCGCCGCCGGCGGCCACGTCTTCAATGCCGCCGCCGGCATCAGCCTCGACGGCACGGTGCTGGCCGGCACCTCGAGCAGCCCGTTCACCGCGGCGGTCGGCTGGCGCTGGACCGAGGCCGGCGGCTACCAGATGCTGGCGCTGCCGGTGGGCACCACCGATTTCGGCGCGACCGTCGGCGGCATCACGGTGCGCGGCCTGAGCGGCGACGGCAATACGCTGGTCGGCGTCACCAGCGTCAATATCCAGCGCGCCTTCCGCTGGACCCAGGCCGGCGGTTACGAAAATATCGGCCTGCCCGGCGGCAATGCGCCGAACGGTCTGCCCTGGTCGGGCTCGACCGCGGCGGCGGCGAGCTATGACGGGTCGGCCGTCGCGGTGACGCTGTCCGGTACGGTCAGCACGACCACCCAGCGGGCCGCGCGCTGGACCTCGGCGGGCGGCTTCGAGATCATCGAGCCGACGGCCGGTTTCCAGCGCACCAATGCCCTCGGCATCAGCCGCGACGGGACCGTCATCGCCGGCGACCTGCTCGGCACGGGCGGCGCCCAGCAGGCGTTCAAATGGACCTCGGCCGGCGGCATCCAGCAGCTCGGCTATGTGCCGGGCGCGACCTTCAGCTTCTATACGGGCATGTCGGGCGATGCCGAGCGGGTCGTGGGAAACAGCGGCAAGGACGGCGCCGGCGCCTTCCAGGTGCCGTTCCTCTGGACCACCGCCGACGGCATGCGCACGCTGGACGCGGTGGTGACGGCGGCCGGCGTCAATCTCGGCGGCCTGACGCTGACGCGGGCCAACAATATCTCGAGCGACGGCTCCACGATCATCGGCAATGCGCGCAATGCCGCCAATCAGGCCGTGCCGTTCGTGCTGGTGCTGGATTTCGACGTCCAGCCGATCCTGTCGACCTCGTTCTCGACCACCACCAACCGCACGCTGGTCAACCAGTCGGCGGTCAGCCAGACCTATGCCACCACGGTGGTCGGCGTGCTCAACGGCAGCCCGGTGTTTTCGCGCGTCACCGCCGAGGCGATTGCGGGCGGCGCCAGCGTGACGGCGCTGGCCGATGCCCGCGCGGCCATGCAGGCGAGCGTCGGGCTGCGACAGGTCATCGTCGATGCGCCCGTGCGCGTCGCCGCGCAGACCGTCACGCTCGGTAGCCATTCGACGACCCAGGACGTGGTCACCGGCCAGTCGCAGACCGTGTTCAGCTATACGACCAGCGGACCGACCGTGATCGCGACCGGCGATCTCGGCGAATGCACGACGGCCGGCACCGCCGGTGCCGGCCCGAGCGGATGCAGCAAGCCGGGCGCGGCGCTGATCATCGCCTCGAACCGGACCAGCACCAACACCCATACCAATACGCTGATCGACGTCACCACGACGACCACGACGACGACCGACCAGCGCCTCGACGAGACCTATGAGGTGCGCGGCCGGCTCGGCAACCAGCTCGGCACGGCGCATGCGCTCGCCGGTTTCGCCGCGATCGAGCAGGGGGACCGCTTCATTCGCCGGATGCTGGAGGAGCGCGACGCGCCGCAAGCCGCGCCGGCGGCGACCGAGATGTCCGGCGGCGGCCGGCCGGCGCGCTTCGAGACGCCTTGGCTGCAGTTCGGCGAAGCCTTCGGCCAGCGCAACGGCACCGGCGCCGATGCCGGGCGCGGCATTGCCCGCACCAGCGGCGACCTCGCCGGTCTTGCCGGCGGCATCGGCTACCAGGTCTCGCCGGGCTTCCTGGTCGGCGCCGCCCTGCAATGGGGCGTATCGAGCCTGCGTGTCCAGGACCCGGTCGCGCCCGAGAGCCTGAATGTCGATCTCACCCAGATCGGCCTGTTCAGCCGGCTGCGCCAGGGCCCGCTGTCGGTCGGTTTCAGCCTCGCCTATGGCACCGGCCGCGCCCGCACCACCATCGCCGGCGGCACGGCGAGCCGTACCATCGAGACGCTCTCGGCCGGCGGCCGGATCGGCTACGACCTGCCGCTCGGCGGGGTGCTGCTGACGCCCGAACTGGGGCTCCGCCACGTCTCGGTGCAGGTCGGCGGCTTCGCCGAGACCGGCGGAGCTTCGCCGCTCACCGGGCTCGGCAATGGTTACGACAACACCCGCGCCTGGCTCGGCCTGGCGCTCGCCGCGCCGTTCCGGCACGAGGGCCTGGTGTTCGCGCCGCGGCTCTATGCAAGGCTCACCCATGACTGGGGCGAGGCGAGCGGCCGGGCCGACGTCACCTTCTCATCCCTGCCGACGCTGCCCTTGCAGGCGCTGGGGCCCGATGTCGGGCGGCTGGGTGTCGATCTCGGCGCCTCGGTGGAGGCGCGATTGACGCGTTCGGTGGGGCTCTTCGCGGCTTATGACGGGCGTTTCCGTGAGCGGTCGCAGTCGCATACAGCGACAGGCGGGGTGAAGATCGTGTGGTAGAGAGTTTAGGTATTGATCTTATCGGTTATAAGTATTGCATTGAGGAAAAGCCGTCCTTCGAGGCTCGCAAGAGCTCGCACCTCGGGATGAGGTTTGTGGGGAATGGCACTAGGGGCGGTGTCGGATGCGCGCTGGCGGCTGCGCTTCATGAGCAACGAGAATGCAACTCTCCAACTAACCTCATCCTGAGGTGCGAGCTCTTGCGAGCCTCGAAGGACGGCTGACCTCGGTGCAATGCTCCGTTTTCCAATAATCAAACCGCTGCCGTCTGATCCGTCCGGAAACACCGCGCCTCATGGCCGGCTCCGACCGCCACCGGATCCGGCGTCGACACCCCGCAAGTCGGCAAAGCCAGCTTGCAGCGCGGCGCAAAGGAGCAGCCGGGCGGCAGGTTGGCGAGATCCGGCGGCGAGCCGGGGATGGCGTCGAGCCGGGTACCCTTGGCGAGCGCATCATGCGCCCGGCTCTTCATCAGGCCGATCGTATAGGGGTGGCGCGGGGTGCGGATGATGTCGCGGATCGGGCCGGTCTCGACGATGCGGCCGCCATACATGACCGCGACGCGATCGGCGACCTCGACGGCGACGCCGATATCGTGGGTGACGAAGATCACCGCGAGGCCGAGCTCGCGCTGCAGGTCGCGGATCAGCAGGAGGATCTGGATCTGCACGGTGGCGTCGAGCGCGGTGGTCGGCTCGTCGGCGAGCAGCACCTTGGGATTGCAGGCGAGCGCCAGCGCGATCATCGCCCGCTGGCGCATGCCGCCGGACATTTCATGGGGGAAATTGTCCAGGCGGCGCTCGGGCGAGGGGATGCGCACCCGCTCGAACAGGTCGAGCGCACGTTTGCGCGCCTGCGCCATCGAGCCGCCCTCGTGCTTGACGATGGTCTCGGCGATCTGCCAGCCGAGCGTATAGACCGGGTCGAGCGCGAGCGCCGGCTCCTGGAAGATCATCGAGACCGTGCGGCCGCGAAAGGCCTGCAATTCCCGCGGCTTCAAGGCCAGCACGTCCTCGTTGCCGACCCGGATCGTGCCGGTGGTCTTCGTCCGCCGCTCGGGATTGAGCCTGAGCATGGCGCGCAGCGTCACCGACTTGCCCGAGCCGGATTCGCCGAGGATGGCGAGCGTCTCGCCGCGGCCGAGCGTCAGGTCGACGCCGTTGACGGCCGAGATCGGCTTCGGCCCGCCGGTGAAGGTGACGTGCAGGTTCTGGATGTCGACGGTGGGCGGAACGCTCAGCATGATCCCGATCTCCTCAGGCCGCGACGCGCACGGGCGGCGCCTTGGAGTGGCCGGAGCCCGGCTCGGCCATCAGGCAGGCGACGTCGTGATGCAGGCCGGCGCCGATCAGAGCCGGCTGGTGGCCGCTGCAGAGCGCCTCCGCGAAGGCGCAGCGGGTGTGGAAGCGGCAGCCGGGCGGCGGGTCGATCGGGTTCGGCGGATCGCCCGAGATCGGCGCCACCTCGGTGCGGTTGTCCGGATTCATTGTTGGCATGGAGCGGGTGAGCGCCGAGGAATAGGGATGCAGCGGCTGGCCGAAGATCGCTTCGGAGGGACCGATCTCGGCGACCTTGCCGAGATACATGACCATGACCCGGTCCGACATGTAGCGCACCACGTTGAGGTCATGGGAAATGAAGATATAGGTGAGGGCGAACTCGTCCTTCAGGTCGATCAGCAGGTTCAGCACCTGGGCCTCGACCGATTTGTCGAGCGCCGAAACCGCCTCGTCCAGGATCACCACCTTGGGCTGGAGGGCCAGCGCGCGGGCGATATTGACGCGCTGGCGCTGGCCGCCGGACAGCTCGTGCGGATAGCGGCCGGCGAAGCGCTGGGGTTCCAGGCCGACGCGCGCCAGGAGATCACGGGCGCGGTCGATGGCGGCTTGTTTGGGCAGGCCGTGAACCTGCGGGCCGAAGGCGATGGAGGCCTCGATGGTGAGCCTCGGGTTCAAGGAGGCGTAGCTGTCCTGGAACACCATCTGCACCTGGCGGCGATAGGCCGAGAGGCTGAGATCCGGCGAGCCGACCTTGGCGGCGTCGAACAGGATCTCGCCCGCCGTCGGCGCGATCAGATGCATCAAGAGCCGGGCGGTGGTCGACTTGCCGCAGCCCGATTCGCCGACAATGCCGAGCGTCTCGCCGTTGAGCACGTCGAAATCGATGCCGTCGACGGCGCGCACCACCTTTTTCGGTCCGAACAGGCCGCCGGCGACCGGGAAATGCTTGATCAGGCCACGAATGGTCAGGAGCGGCTGTTTCATTGCTTCACGTCCATCGCCGAGCGCAGGCCATCGGCCAGAAGGTTGAACGAGATCGAGGTGAAGAAGATCATCATGCCGGGCAGGGCCGCCACCAGCGGCTGGGTGTAGATCGCCGTCCTCAGCGTGTTGAGCATCAGGCCCCATTCGGGTTCCGGCGGGCGCACGCCGAGGCCGAGGAACGAGAGGCCGGAGGCGAGGATCATCGACACCGAGATGAGGCCGGTGGCGTAGACGAAGATCGGCCCCAGCACATTGCCCAGCACATGGACGCGAATAATGGTCAGGGCGTTGGCGCCCGAGGCACGCGCCGCCTCGACATAATCGCGGTTGCGCACCTGGGTGGTCACCGCCTCGGCGACCCGGGCGATCGGCGGAATGAACACCACGGTGAGCGAGACCAGCGCGTTCTGGATGCCGGCGCCGAGCGCGCCCGAGAGCGCCACCGCCAGCAGCACCGAAGGGAAGGCGTAAAACACGTCGATGGTGCGCATCATGATCGTGTTGGTCTTGCCGCCGACATAACCGGCGACCACGCCGATCAGGCTGCCGGTCACGAAGGCCATCAGCACGGGCGTGACGCCCATCATGAGCGAATAGCGCGCGCCATAGATGAGGCGTGAGAGCATGTCGCGGCCGAGCTCGTCGGTGCCGAGCGGGAACCCCGCCGTGCCGACCGGGCGCAGCCTGCGGATGGTGCGGCCGAGATAGGGATCGGCCGGGGCGATCCAGGGCGCGAAAATGGCGATGAGGAAGAGGGCGAGCACCAGGCAACCGGCGAACATCGCCACCTTGTCCTTGCGCACCCGGCTGAACACGCCGGACCAATAGCCGGGCGAGCGTTCGATGGCCGATGCCGTCTTGGCCGGATCCTGCGGCAGCAGCGAAGCGACTGAGGTCATGGCGTCAGCTCCGCTGGATGCGCGGGTCGATGGCGGTCTGCACCACGTCGACCAGCAGATTGAGGCCGACGAAGAACAGGGCGAGCACCAGGATCGTGCCCTGGAGAAGCGGCAGGTCGCGCTGGAAGATGGCGGCGTTCAGGAGGAAGCCGGTGCCGGGCCAGGAAAACACCGTCTCGATCAGGATCGAACCGCCCAGGAGATAGCCGAGCTGCAGGCCCATGACGGCGAGCGCGGTGGGCGCGGCATTCTTCACCACATGGCCGAAAATGCCGAATTCGGAGAGGCCCTTGGCGCGCAAGGCCGGCACGAAATCCTGGCTCAGGATGTCCGCCACCAGCGCCCGGATGGTGCGCGCCACGATGCCCATGGGAATGACGCTCATGGTCACCGCCGGCAGAATGAGATGGCGGACATGCTCCCAGTTGAGTTTCCATTCGGCCGAGCCGCCGGGCCCGGCGCCGGTCGGCGGCAGCCAGTTGAGCTGGGCCGAGAAGATGATCACCAGCACCATGCCGAGCCAGTAATGCGGCACGGAGACGCCGACGACCGACAGGAGGGAAGCGATCTTGTCGATCGCGCTGTTCCGGAAATAGCCGGCGACGAAACCGAAGAGCAGGCCGAAAAAGAAGCCGATCATGGTGGCGACGCAGGCGAGCAGCAGCGTGTTGCGCACCGCGCCGAGCACCTCGCCCGTCACCGCGCGGCCGGAGGCGATGGAGGTGCCGAGATCGCCCTGGACGGCGCGCAGGCACCATTTGAAGAATTGCTCGTAATAGGGCCGGTCGAAGCCATAAGCGACCATCATCTGCTGCTTCAGCGCCTCGGAGGCGTCGGGCGGAAGCACGGAAACGAGCGGGTCGCCGGGCGCGATATGGACCAGCGCGAAACAGACGAGCGAGACGCCGATCACGATCGGGATCGTGTAGACGAGCCGCTTGGCCAGATAGACGAGCATCGGCAGGACCTCAGGCAGGTGGCGCCCGGGCCGTCCGCGCGGGCGGGCGGCGGCGGGCCGTCATCCGGAAGGGGCCGGCGACCCCGAGGGGCCGCCGGAGGATGTCGCCTGGGCTCACGAGCCGGCGCGAATGTCCATCGGCGCGATGTCGATGAACCAGGAGCGCGGCTGGACGACGCCGGTGACGCGCGGCGAGATGGCGCGCGGCCCGACGTCATGGGCGACCCACAGGAAGGGCGCTTCCTCGACGATGCGCTTGTGCAGGGCGGCGAGCGCCGTGTCGCGGCCGGCCGCGTCGAAGGTGGTGCGGGCGGTGTTGACCAGGCCGTCGAACTCGTCGGAATTGACGAAACCCCAATTGTTCGAGGTCGGCGGATTGGCCGCGCGCGTCACGAAGCGGCCCATGGCGAAGAACGGGTCCATGGCGGCAAAGGAGACGTTGATGGCATTGGAGCCGCGCGCGCCGGCCGAGCCCGCGCCCTCGCGCCAGTTGGTGAACACCGAATTCCACTCGGCGACCTCCAGCTCGACATTGAAGAAGCACTCCTTCAGCGCCTGCTGCAGCCATTCGTTCATGACGATCGGCTGCATCTGGCCGGAGCCCGAGGCCGAGGTCAGCACCTTGACGGTGACCGGGCGCTGGGCCGAGAAGCCGGCCTCGCGCATCAGCCGCTGCGCGCTGGCGAGATCATATTTGATGTCGAAAGTGGGGTTGCCCCACCAGGGATGGCCGGGCGGAACCGTGCCCTTCGGCACTTCCATCAGGCCGTTGAGCAATTGCTTCAGCTCGTCGCGGTTGATGCAGAGATTGGCCGCCTGGCGCACTCGCCGGTCGGCCCAGGGTGACCCCTCGCGGAACGAGAATTGCCAGGGCCAGACATGCGGCTGGGCATTGGTATACATCTTGAAGCCGCGCGAGGTGATCTGCGGCACGGCGTCGGGCGAGGGCGCCTCGATCCAGTCGACCTGGCCGGCGAGCAGCGCCGCGGTGCGGGCATTGGCCTCGGGCAGCGGCAGGAGCACCACCCGGTCGATCTTCGGCCGGCGGGCGACGTCCCAATAGTCCCGGTTGGCGACCATTTCGAAACGCTCGCGCGGCACCAGCCGCACGCCGCGGAAGGCGCCGGTGCCCGAGGGATTGCCGGCAAAGGCGGTCCAGGCGGCCTGGGCGCGCTGGCGCGGATCGGTGACGCTGGCCGGCACCTCGGAGAACAGCTTCTGCCAATGGGCGGGTGACGCCATGAACAGGTTGGTCAGGTTGATCGGCAGGAACGAATCCGGCGCCGAGGTGGTCAGCTCCACCGTCATGTCGTCGATGACGCGGGCCGATTTCAGGTTCGGCATGCGCGAGACGGTGACGCCGACCTGGCTCTGGTCGAAATGGGCGGCCGTCTGGTCCAGCACCTTCTGGACGTTCCAGACCACCGCCGCGGCATTGAACGGCGAGCCGTCATGGAAACGCACGCCCGGCCGGAGCTTGAAGATCCACTTGGTCTTGTCGGTGGCATCCACCGCCCATTCCAGCGCGAGGCCCGGAATGATCACCGAGGCGGCGTCGGCCTTCGACAGGTCCCAGTTGACCAGCGCGTCATACATGGGGATGCCGGTAAAGCGATTGCCCTCGAAACCCTGGTCCGGCTGGCCATGGGTGCGCGGAATATCGGCCGCGGTCATGCCGATGCGCAGCACCTTTTCCTGCGCGAGAGCCGAAGTGCTGGTGAGGAGCGTGCCGGCCAAGGCCAGAACGGTGCCGGCCAGGATGGCGCCGGTCATGACTGCCGGTCGAAAGCGGGACCACATGCGTTTTTCTCCCTGATGCCCGGTGATCGATGCTGGCAAGCGACATGCCAGCCCGGCGAAGCAGCCCGTCTGCGCGGCCTTGTTGAGCTTTGCCCGATCCGACGCCCGGCCCCATGCCGGGCGGTGGAGCATTGTGATCAATCCTTGTGCAGTTTTACGGATGCCGCAAGACTGTTCGCGGGGCTTTCGGGGGGAGAATGATCGGCAGAGGGGCGCTGGATTGACGCATGTATGCAAGCGGGAGGCGAATGGTGAGTGGCGAATAGCGAATAGGGCATGAAGCGTCGAGCGCGCCGACCCTCGCCCACGTCTTCGTGGGAGAGCGTGGCCCCGCATCGCGAGCGCGAACGAGTAACGCGCATTGGGCGCCAGTGCTGCTGCAACTCGCTACAATCCTCATCCCCGCGACAAAAGTTGCGCTGGAGGCGGGAGCGAAGCGAGCCTCGAAGGACGGCTATACTTGATGCAACATTCCAGTCCGGACCGCCCGAATCCCAGCGAAAAAGGCACCCCGCATGCGCCCCCTGGCCACAATCGCCAAAGCCTTCGGCATGACCGACGAAGCCTGGCGCCGCCACGCCAATCCCTGGAGCGTCTACACCCGCTTCGCCGCCATCCCCGCGATGATCCTGGCCATCTGGAGCCGGGCCTGGCTCGGCTGGTGGGCGCTCTTGCCCGTCGCCCTGGTGATCGCCTGGCTCGCCCTCAACCCGCACGTCTTCGCCCCTATCGACACGCCGCGCTCATGGGCGGCCAAGGGCATCTATGGCGAGAGGCTCTGGCTGGAACGCCCGGACCTGGTGCCGCCGGGCGACCGCGTTGCCTTCCGCTGGCTGGCGGTGCCGGGTGTGGTGGGTGCCGGGCTGCTCGTGTGGGGGCTGGTGGTGCTGGAGATCTGGCCGACGGTGTTCGGGGCGAGCCTGGTGGTGATGGCGCAGCTGTGGCGGATCGATCGGTTGGGGAGGATTTATGAGGGGAGGGTGAGACAAATAAAACAGGGAAATAGATAGATGCCACCGTCATCGCGGCCGGGGGAATGACGCCCCCCGGGCGGCCGAGGCACTTTGGATTGCGCCTCGGGATATTGGTTGCCGGCCGGTCCGCCCGCATGGCCCATGCAGGCGGACCGGCCGCTTTGCTCAGCGCTCGATGTTCCAGATCACGGGGAAGCCGAAGTCGATGACCCCTCTGAGCTCGGAGCGCCAGACGGCCGGGCTGCGGAACTGACCCGCGATCGGGAAGGTGGCGTCTTCGGTCGCGAGCTTCTGCAACTCGGCCGCGAGTGCCTTGCGCTTGTCCGGATCGCTCTCGGACTCGAAGCGGTCGAGAACCGGCGTGATCCTCTGGTCACAATAACCCCAGGGCTGGCTGCCGGTGCAATTGTAGCCGATGCCCATGTTGGACAAGGGGTCGGACATATCGAAGCCCGTATAGACCACCGGAATGACGCTCCATCCGCCTTGATCAAGCGGGTTTCGCTGGAACCAGCGCTGGGCGATCGCGGCCCACTCCAGGCCCTGCACGTCAACATTGAAGCCGGCCTGTTTCATGCGCTCGATGAGGACACTGCCGAACGGGTTGAGCAGCGGACTGTCCAACGGGTGCAACAGTACGATCCTCTCGTTCTTATAGCCGGCCTCGGCCAGCAAAGCCTTGGCCTTCTCGATACTCGGGCTGCCGATGATGTTGCTGCCGGCCGTGCTCTCGAAGGGCGCGCCGCACATCAGCATGGACGTGCAGTCGGGCCGGCCGAGTTCATTGCCAAAGCCTGCGCCGCCCAACACGTCGTTCCGGTCAAGACACTGTTGGATCGCCCGTCGAATGAGAACGTTGTCCATCGGCGCCTGGAAGTGATTGATCGACACCGCGTAGATCAATTCGGCACGGCCGTCGGCCTTGGCGAAGGTCAGATTGCGGTCGCGCTGCATGCGCGGGATCAGATCGACGGGAGCATATTCGAGATAGTCGACCTCGCCGCGCGTCAGCGCCGCGTAGCGCACCGCGACTTCGGGCAGGGTCAGCATCTCAACGCGGTCGAGCTTCGGGATCTTGCCGCCGGCAAGGCCGTCGGCCGGCTCATTGCGTGGTACGTATTTCTCGTTTCGCCGGAACGATGCACGATCGCCGGGCACCCACTCGTTGCGCAGGAAAACGAACGGGCCGGATCCAACGATCTCCGAAACCTGTTGGGTCGGCGGCGTCGCACCGGCGATGCGGGCCGGCATGATCATCGGCGCGTGCACCGACGGCTTGCCGAGCGCTTCGAGCACACCGCCGAATGGGCGCGACAACTTCAGCTTGAAGCCCTTCGGGCCGTCCGCGACGAGTTCCGCGGTAGCGGCCATGAGGCGGCGACCGATGGGATCGCGCGCGCCCCAACGTTTCAGCGAGGCGATCACGTCCTCTGAAGTCACTGGGTTGCCGTCATGGAATGCGAGCCCGTCTCGCAGCTTGAACGACCAGGCGAGCTTATCGGCGCTGACCTCCCAGCCTTCGAGCATCTGAGGCCGGTAGTGGCCCTGGCCGTCCAGGGCAACCAGCGTGTCAAAGACGAGGTAGCCGAAGTTGCGCGTCACAAATGACGGTCCGGCAATGGGGTCGAGGTTTTGAAGGCCGACATTCACGACAAAGCGGAAGGGACGCTGCTGCGACTGTGCGCGGCCCAGGCGCGGCGCAGCCATCGCGGCGGCGGCCGCAGCGAGGGTCTGTCGGCGGGAAATGATCATGTTGGTGCTCCTTCATCGCAAATGACTATGGGTAGCGGGCCCATCGAGAACCAAGAGTCCCGAGACGGGAGGAGCAATACAGACAGGCAGCTGACCTCAATCTTGCGGGGACCGTCGGATTGGACACAGTGCATTGTCGATTGCGGCCTCATCTGGCTGTATTGCGTAGCAATATCATCGTTTCGAATATGCTAGGGGCGGTGCTCAGAGACCGCAAGTCCAAAACACCCCGGCCGAGCACGAACGAGCCAGGCGCCGACTGGACGCAAAGCGTCCCTCGAATGCGAACGAAATCGGAGCGCTCTCCGGGCTGATACTCCGACAAAGTCGCTGGCATCGCGGCCGAGAAGCCAGCGCTTCGCGTCGTCCAGAACGATGAGGGACTTCGACCTAAGGGGAGGACGGATGACGCTGACAGGGCATTGAATTGGACAGCGCGTCGCGTTGGCGTGGACCCCCGAAGCGAGGCTGGAATGGCCCCGGAAGGCAACGCCGCCATTGCATCAAGCCGGTTCGGCCGGGCTATATAAGGGCTTGCGGAAGACCGATATCG